>CAZJQQ010000027.1:0-40463 GCA_964548075.1 uncultured Clostridia bacterium
TTCTGCCTTCTGCCTTCTGCCTTCTGCCTTCTGCCTTCTGCCTTCTGCCTTCTGACTTCTGACTTCTGACCTCTGACCTCAAGAGCTGACCATCGCCACCAAAGCAGCTTTGTCGCGGATGATAAGCGTAGAGCCCTTAACATATATTATCTGCTTGCTTTTGAAGTCACCTAGCAGCCGCGTGACCGTTTCGCGCGACGCACCGATTATCTGGGCAATCTCCTCGTGTGTTAGCGTCAGCTTAAGGCTGATACCTTTGTCGATTTCTTTGCCGGTCTTTGCGCACCATTCAAGCATCAGCTTCGCGAGCTTCTCGGACGCTGAATGCGATAGCCCGAGCGATCGGACTTGCTCGAAAGCGTTATGGTAGTTGTTGCTCAAGTGCTCGGCCACGCGGAGGCAGGCAGTGCCGTTCTCTTTGAGGAAACGCAGGAAATCTTCGCGCTTGATGAAATTCACCTGGCAGGGATTCAGCGTCTCAGCGGTTACCATGTAGGGCTTACCGGAGACTGCCGCGCCAAGCCCAAGTACTTCTCCACCTTCGGCGATTCTGGTTATGATAGCTTTGCCATCGCTCGAGCACGTCGTCAGCTTCACGCGACCCGTGCAAAGCATGAAAACGCCGCGTGGAGATTGGCCCTCTACAAACAGCACCGCTCCTTTTGGGAAAACCGTTGCGTACTTGAGCGACTCGAATGATTTCACCAGGTCCGCGTCGAAGTCGCAAAAATAACCCTCTGATCGGATCTTGCAATTCTGGCAACTGTCGCTGACCTCCAGACCATACGGCGAGTGCATAACACCCTCCTTGGCTCGACCTGCCCCACAAGAAGGTGTGCCAACCGCGAGGCAATTCGATCACATGTGATGATCACAGCAACAGAAGTGCCGTAGCGGAAACGCTGTGTTCAGGTTGGATCGGGTGAGCTGAGGGTCGGATCTTGGGCAAACTTCCCCACGTCCCTGCGTGAAAGCCCCCACGCAATGAGGTAGCAACTATTCCCTGGAGATATGAAGAGAGGAAAGAGGATTGAAAATTGAAAATTGAAAATTGCAAAATGCAAATCGAAACTAGTGGACGCGAGCCTTCCGTGCCTAGCTTCAGTCTTCAATTTTCATTTTTCAATTTTCATTTTTCAATTTTCAATCTTCTGGTTCAGATGACTTAGCGGGACCTATTCGTATAACTCAAGCACTTCAGCAGTTCAGCGGAGGGTCGAGCCTTGAGAGCCCGGCCCTCCACCTTTCTGTCCCCCCGCGCCGTGCTCCCCGCTTGACGCGCGGCACAGGAGGCCATAGCGTCGATGCGTTCAAGGAACGCGATGCCCCTCAGTGCTGCCCGGGAATTGGATCTCGCGCAGCTCAAACAAATCAGGAGACAACATCCCATAGGTCAGCACAATCTGGGTGACCTTATCGCGCTGAATCGGCTGGCAGTGAAACGACACGACGAGTTTTTCAGGTTTCACCTCGGGCCGGCCTGCCTGGTCCTCTGCGTATTCGTAGACGTACAGGCAGGGCTCTCCTTTCGCCATCTTGGCTTCGTCGTGGACGAAGATGTACTTGCCCTGGAGCGTGGCCTTCAGGAGCTTTGTCTTGTCCGGGATATTGGCGACCTCAATGTCTTTCCCGGGCGGCGCGGCAGTGGCAAACGAAGCGAGCGCGCTGACGATCAGTGTCGTCGCGCCCAGGATCAAGATCATTAGCAATAAGCGTTTCATCATCACCTCCTCGGCCACCGCGCTACTTCGGCGGCCTTTCTCGCAACCTCTGCGAGAAACTTGCTTCGCGAGGCTTCTTGTCACTGTGTAGTCTACGGGCTCAGGTCGAATGAAAACTATGACACTGGTCACGACTCGCGGTGACCGCTGTCACAGGGACTCGCCTGTTCGGGTTAGTACTCAGTTCACCGCAGCACGACATCCATCTCAGAATCACGGGTGCGAAAGAAAGAGCTGGTACAAACTGGGCACCTGCGTCACTTGGTGCGCGTCAGGTTTTCGCGCATACCCACCTCGTGAGAGGTGGGTCGGTGAATGCTGCAGCCTACAACAGATCAGGTGTGCGTCAAACGTCACGCGTTTTTGCACATACCCACTTCGTGAGAAGTGGGTCGGTGATGTTGTAGCCTGCATTGTGTGCATTGGACTGTGTCGGGCAACATCAGCAACCCACCTCTCACGAGGTGGGTATGCGCGAAAATCTGACGCACACCCTTCGTCACCCCCGCTGGCGAGCTACTGGCGCGGCGCTGTATCATGCACAGCGCTTATCACACTTCAAATCAGGAGGGCTGCAATGCTTTTTGGAGCAGGAATCTTCGCAACCGACTACGCGATTCGACCGGATGATCTGGCTCGCGAGCTCGAAGGGCGCGGGTTTGAATCGTTGTGGCTTCCGGAGCACACTCACATCCCGGCAAACCGCCGCACCCCTTATCCTGCCGGCGGAGACTTGCCCAAGGAGTATTGGCACTCGCACGATCCGTTTGTGGCATTGACTGCGGCGGCGATGGTTACGACAAAGCTCCGCGTCGCGACCGGCATCTGCCTGATCATCGAGCGCGATCCGATCACGACGGCGAAAGAGATCGCCAGTCTTGACATGCTCTCAGGCGGGCGTTTCATCTTTGGCATCGGTGGCGGCTGGAACGCCGAGGAGATGGAGAACCACGGCACCGAGTACAAGTCGCGGTGGCGTTTGCTCCGCGAACGGGTGCTGGCGATGAAAGAGATCTGGACGAGGGACGAAGCGGAGTTTCACGGTGAGTTCGTCAACTTCGATAAGATCTGGTCGTACCCGAAGCCTGTGCAGAAGCCTCATCCGCCGATACTGATGGGCGGTGATGGGGCCACTACTTTTGACCGGGTGATCGAGTTCTGTGACGGATGGATGCCGATCGGGTATCGAATGGCGAACGTGGCGGAGAAGATAACGGCCTTGCGCCAGAGGGCCGAGGGTGCTGGGCGCGATCCGAAGTCGATTTCGATAACGATCTTCGGCGCCAATCCCGAGCCTGGCGCACTCGACGTACTCGAAGGGGCGGGAGTCGAGCGAGCAATCTTCATGCTGCCGCCTGCCGAACGAGATACTGTGCTTCCGCTGCTCGATAAGTACGCCGCGTTGATAAGATAGGCGTTTCTTGCTTCCGGCTCCCGGTGGAGGATGCTTGAATTCAGGCAAGCGGACTAGGACTCCGAGGAGCCGGGGTTGAACAGCAAGTGGCCCCATTGAAGCGAATGCCCCCGCCGCTTGCGGCGGGGGCATTCGCTTCAATGGGGCCACGCGTCTTCACGCGTGGAAACCAGCGCCGGACGTTCCACGGGAAACATGACGAGAGACCGCTTCAATGGGGCCACGCGTCTTCACGCGTGGAAACCGAGGTTCTGTCCCGACTCCAAAGCGGTAAAGGGGCTTCAATGGGGCCACGCGTCTTCACGCGTGGAAACCCCAACACTGGCGAATTAGCCGTCAACAACGCCGACGCTTCAATGGGGCCACGCGTCTTCACGCGTGGAAACAAAGAAAGAGATCGATCGACGCGAGGGGAATCACGACGCTTCAATGGGGCCACGCGTCTTCACGCGTGGAAACCTGGCTTGGCGGTCGCAAGGGCGAGCGGGTTCGCAAGGCTTCAATGGGGCCACGCGTCTTCACGCGTGGAAACAAGCCTCAAGCCTTCGTGATGCCAATGATCGAAGTGCTTCAATGGGGCCACGCGTCTTCACGCGTGGAAACGGCCGCTAAAGCGGAAACACAAGGAGATACTATGGCGCTTCAATGGGGCCACGCGTCTTCACGCGTGGAAACAAAAGTCGGGTGGTTAGACGGGGAGCAAATGCACGCGCTTCAATGGGGCCACGCGTCTTCACGCGTGGAAACGACTCAATCGTTTGACTTTTATGACCCTGTCAATGACGCTTCAATGGGGCCACGCGTCTTCACGCGTGGAAACGAAGAGAAGGATCGGGATAGCGAGGGGACAGAAGGCAGCTTCAATGGGGCCACGCGTCTTCACGCGTGGAAACAAACTACCAGCGGCACCCGTACTCTACGTCTTTTACGAGCTTCAATGGGGCCACGCGTCTTCACGCGTGGAAACGCTTCACAGGCTCCGCGAGGCTTGCGGAAACAAACTCGCTTCAATGGGGCCACGCGTCTTCACGCGTGGAAACGTTGATCCGATCAGGAGCCGGATTCTGGAATCGCGCGCTTCAATGGGGCCACGCGTCTTCACGCGTGGAAACCGCCTGCCTCCGCGATCGCTCGTGTCGCACCGCTCTGCTTCAATGGGGCCACGCGTCTTCACGCGTGGAAACAGACGCGATCAAGATTGCGTGTGACCGGGCGAAGCTGCTTCAATGGGGCCACGCGTCTTCACGCGTGGAAACAGCACTTGCGATGCCCAAGGCGAAGGAGGCCGCGTGGCTTCAATGGGGCCACGCGTCTTCACGCGTGGAAACCCGCGAGGTTCAGGGGCATCAAGTGAAACGCTGGTATGCGCTTCAATGGGGCCACGCGTCTTCACGCGTGGAAACCTTCCGATTCTTGTGATGCTTATGCTGCCCTTTGGGCAGCTTCAATGGGGCCACGCGTCTTCACGCGTGGAAACGGCCGCACGGCCGCGCGGACGTTCGCGAAGTTCGTACTGCTTCAATGGGGCCACGCGTCTTCACGCGTGGAAACAGTCCAGGCTTTAGCCTGCCTCTGGGAGTTCGGGGACGGCTTCAATGGGGCCACGCGTCTTCACGCGTGGAAACGGCGCGGATTGCGACGAAGACCGAGCCGGTGATGGGGCTTCAATGGGGCCACGCGTCTTCACGCGTGGAAACAAATTGGCAATACTTTTTTCATCTCGCCCCCTTACTTGCTTCAATGGGGCCACGCGTCTTCACGCGTGGAAACTTCCCGGCGTTGAACATGAAGACGTTCTCGACCTCGGGCTTCAATGGGGCCACGCGTCTTCACGCGTGGAAACTCTCTGAATTGGGCTTTGAGCACGAGATACGACGGATCGCTTCAATGGGGCCACGCGTCTTCACGCGTGGAAACGTGTCTGTCAGTGGTGATGAGGTCGCGTCCGACCACAGCTTCAATGGGGCCACGCGTCTTCACGCGTGGAAACTTTCGAGAACGCTTCACGATTCTCAGCCCTTTGGAGGCTTCAATGGGGCCACGCGTCTTCACGCGTGGAAACGCATCCAACGCCGCCCATAGGAGACCTGAAAATGAGCTTCAATGGGGCCACGCGTCTTCACGCGTGGAAACTTTCTCTCGAGCGTTATAGCCGCGGGCGACGATCTTCGCTTCAATGGGGCCACGCGTCTTCACGCGTGGAAACTTGATCCCGCTTGTGGGAGTGTTTGGCGGGGCGGTCGGGCTTCAATGGGGCCACGCGTCTTCACGCGTGGAAACGGTCGTCGAGGGAGTCGCCGATACGCGCGAGGAAGCGCTTCAATGGGGCCACGCGTCTTCACGCGTGGAAACTCTTCTATTTTTAGTTTTGATTCAAGCTCTCTGAAGGCGCTTCAATGGGGCCACGCGTCTTCACGCGTGGAAACATCCGCACGCGCTCCAGCCGCTGCGCCAGTGATTCGCTTCAATGGGGCCACGCGTCTTCACGCGTGGAAACAAATCGCTGGAGGCGGACGGCAAGGGGGTTATTACCGGCTTCAATGGGGCCACGCGTCTTCACGCGTGGAAACCCAATCGTTAGCCGGCTCCACGACCGCGTGGGGTAATGCTTCAATGGGGCCACGCGTCTTCACGCGTGGAAACACGGTGATCGAGAGCGCGGCCGACTATCGCGATCGCGCTTCAATGGGGCCACGCGTCTTCACGCGTGGAAACCGCGAGTGGAGTGTTAGGATACTCTACTCGCGTTTGCTTCAATGGGGCCACGCGTCTTCACGCGTGGAAACGAGCGGGTGATCGCCCAGGACTTGGCCGGGTGGAGGGCTTCAATGGGGCCACGCGTCTTCACGCGTGGAAACCTCTCCTCTCGAAGCCGAGTGACCTTGTCTTGTGCGTGCTTCAATGGGGCCACGCGTCTTCACGCGTGGAAACCTGAGAAAAGACCTCTTTTTCGGTTGCAATCACCGGCTTCAATGGGGCCACGCGTCTTCACGCGTGGAAACCAACAAGCGACAACTTTGTGAGCGCGAAAAATGGGGCTTCAATGGGGCCACGCGTCTTCACGCGTGGAAACGAAACAAGGTGACGATCGGAGACAAGGTGACGATCGGGCTTCAATGGGGCCACGCGTCTTCACGCGTGGAAACGTTGCCGGTTTCTGGTTCAAACCAGAAACCACAAACCGCTTCAATGGGGCCACGCGTCTTCACGCGTGGAAACGCGCGGGCTCTCGGGCCGGCCGGCCGACCTTGAAGACGCTTCAATGGGGCCACGCGTCTTCACGCGTGGAAACCTTCGTCGGCGAATCGGCAATAGAGCCGCACGCTGCGCTTCAATGGGGCCACGCGTCTTCACGCGTGGAAACTCGTTGCCTGGCGGGGGAACATCGAGCACCGTATAGCTTCAATGGGGCCACGCGTCTTCACGCGTGGAAACGCGTTACCGCGCCAGCCGCTCGTCGAGTAACCGCCGGGCTTCAATGGGGCCACGCGTCTTCACGCGTGGAAACAAGATTATCATCAAAGGCCGGCCGGTGAAGTACGAGCTTCAATGGGGCCACGCGTCTTCACGCGTGGAAACATCTGATTCGATCGAGCTTTATAGTATTCGGCGACGTGCTTCAATGGGGCCACGCGTCTTCACGCGTGGAAACGTGCTCACCGGAAACGATCCGCAAGCGCCGTAAGGCGCTTCAATGGGGCCACGCGTCTTCACGCGTGGAAACTCTTTAGCCGTCCGGTTAGCACTTGGGGCGAGAAGTCGCTTCAATGGGGCCACGCGTCTTCACGCGTGGAAACAACTCACGCGCCCGAGACCCCTCTTCAGTCTCACTGTTGCTTCAATGGGGCCACGCGTCTTCACGCGTGGAAACATGGAGGAGATCGATCCTAAATGAGCTACCCTGGCGGGCTTCAATGGGGCCACGCGTCTTCACGCGTGGAAACCTGGATGCGATTATCAGTGGTGAGCCGGTTGACATCGCTTCAATGGGGCCACGCGTCTTCACGCGTGGAAACCTTCGGTATCAAAGGCGACGCGTTTGAAGGTGTTACGCTTCAATGGGGCCACGCGTCTTCACGCGTGGAAACCGCCAGGTGCTCACCGGAAACGATCCGCAAGCGCCGGCTTCAATGGGGCCACGCGTCTTCACGCGTGGAAACATCCTTGATGTCTTCGAGCTGCGCGCCGGCTTGCGCGCTTCAATGGGGCCACGCGTCTTCACGCGTGGAAACAGACCTGCTGCGCCATCGCCGCCGAACACATCAGACGCTTCAATGGGGCCACGCGTCTTCACGCGTGGAAACATAGGCATTCCTTATTTTATTGAAGATCAGCAATTGGCTTCAATGGGGCCACGCGTCTTCACGCGTGGAAACGCCAGCGCGGCCGTGCCGCTGAAGAGATCAAGCGGCGCTTCAATGGGGCCACGCGTCTTCACGCGTGGAAACCCTTGGAGCCCAAGAGATAAGCCGCCCGGCCATGCCGCTTCAATGGGGCCACGCGTCTTCACGCGTGGAAACCGAAAGCCGCGCAGCTGAGGATGCGCTCCGTGAGGCGAACGCGTCTTCACGCGTGGAAACGCCAGCGCGGCCGTGCCGCTGAAGAGATCAAGCGGCGCTTCAATGGGGCCACGCGTCTTCACGCGTGGAAACCCTTGGAGCCCAAGAGATAAGCCGCCCGGCCATGCCGCTTCAATGGGGCCACGCGTCTTCACGCGTGGAAACAACAGCGATGCTGGTCCCCGCAGTATTCTGGTTGCTGCTTCAATGGGGCCACGCGTCTTCACGCGTGGAAACAGTTTTGGCGTTAATCATTTAACTAATAATGGTGGGGGCTTCAATGGGGCCACGCGTCTTCACGCGTGGAAACTCCTTGTCTTGCATTTGCAATTGATAAATGATGAACTGCTTCAATGGGGCCACGCGTCTTCACGCGTGGAAACGGCGCGCCCTCTAACGTCACCTATCAAAGAGCTTAAAAGCTCGAATGCGAGAGCTTGCCAATCAATCGCCTCCAGCCTACTACTCGTCTCGCCATCCTTCAAGGCAACTCCTTTACATTCTAGAAGCGAGCGCTTCCGGGCAAAGCGCGCATCGGTGAACCGCTCGCATGCCAATTTACACAATCAACGTCCGACGTTCGAGATCTTCCGTCTTCAACCGCTTGCCTATTGTCTCGATACTCTGTTTTCCTCGTCCATCCGCCGGACCAATGTCTATCAGCATTACCTGATCCTCGCGGTGGTCCATGATCGGGCTCAGGTCTGAGATCAGCATTATACGCTCCGACGCCGACAGGTCACAGCAAAAGACCGAGTATTGAAGCGGTTCTCCGTAGCCGAGCATCGTCTTGTGAACCAGACGCAGCCGCTTCGGATCGCAGATATCGTAACTCACGATATACCTTGTCTTCATTTCGCTACCTTGTGCAGAACGGAGCGTAGCCTGCGATCTCGCCCGTCAGAAAACGTCCCAACAGCCGGGCTTGGACCTCAAATACTCGCCGATAGCTCACCGAATAGCCGAACACCGGATGCGTCACCTCGGTATCAAGCCTTCGCTCGTACGCCTCCAGCACTCGCTTCCTTCCGTCCGGCTTAAGCGCCACAGACCCGGCGCGAGAGATGAAGTCCGAAGGCCGTATCTCGCCGTTGTTGATCAGCCCTATCACAACCGAGTCGGCAATCAAAGGACGAAACTCTTCGATCAGATCCAGCGCTAACGCCGGCCTCCCATATCGAGGCTGATGGTAGAAACCGAGGTAAGGATCAAAGCCGGCTCCTATGAGCGTCACAACCATGTCTTTAGTCAGCATCGAGTACATAAACGACAACAACGCATTCACCGGATCGCGCGGCGGGCGCCGGTTGCGCGACGTGAAGTCGAACGTCGCAACGGCGTCGTCGCTCACCTTGAGCATCCGCGTGAAGTTTCCGAAGTAGTCACGCGCCGCGCTGCCCTCCAGCCCGAGGAGCTGGTCGAGGCTTCCGGCCTTCTCCGCTCTATGTCGCCATTCAGCAAGGCGATGAATTACGTTGTCGGTAAGCTCACGCCCGTTGCGCCGAAGCAGGGTGCGCGAGTTGCGAATCTTACCCGACACGAATGCTTGTGCCAGGTACAGACAGAGATTCTTCTCACCCGCCGCCTGAAACTGTCTTCGCCGTAGCTCGATGTTCTTGTGAGGCGGCGGAGTCGTCACAGCCGACAGCCATCCGCCATATGAGAGATGCAGTATCGTCACATCACGCGCAGCGAGTTCGCGCAACGCCTGCGCTGATAACTGCACGTTGCCGAAGAGGCTGAGCTGTGAGACCTGCATCAGCCTCGCCTTGGCCACCACTTCTTTCCTGTCGCGAATCTCCAAAAGGTCACCCTTCAAGCCTACGCTGTGGCCCTGACCCTGCACGTACAGCGCAAGCTTGTCGTCGCGCGCGGGCACCAGATTGCGAACACGCTGCTCGGGTCGAGAATCCGGTTCTTGAAGCGGCAGCGACAACTGCGACGGCCCGAGTAAGTTCACTTCGTCCGGGAGGCAAATCCCCACGAGCGAGCAGCGCGGGCACTTTGGCGAATCGACGAGCGGCGGCGGTATCTGCCCCGACTCCGCCGTGCTTCGAGCTTCGCTGAGCATCTCCAGCGTGCGTGATATCAGCTCAGCAGTGAAAGGGACCGGCACGCGCTCCTGAGACTTGGCGTAGTAGATGACTCCTTCATCGCAGTTGTATCCGTTGTCGCGAAGCAGCAAGCCTTGAAGACAGAGCTGCACCCGCTCGGGCTCCCACGCGCGCTCGGGTGTGTCGGGCGCCGAGCCGCGCTTGTAGTCAACAGGAGTTACCCATCCGTTCTCGCCTTCAAGTAAATCAATCCGGGCAATCGCGCCAAGCTTCTCCGAGCCGACTTCAATCGAGCGCGCGTGAATACGAACGGAGTCTTCCAATTCAGCGGCGGCCGGCGCCGAGCCTGATTGAGCATCCACGCGGCGATGAACGAACTTGCCTTCGAGCGTGTCGGCGGAGTGGTCCCACTCCTGTTGGACGAATTCGAGATAGAACAAGCGAGGACAGTATGAGAATTCGTTGATCATTCGAGCGGGGAATTGTTCTGGGGATGCGGCTTGGGCTGATGACATCGGCAGACCTCCTTCACTTCAAGGTCCAGACTGCGAGGCTCGTCTCGAAGGACGCGGTTCTGGCCTGGTTGTTTTCGGACTACAGAGGCTTCGCTTTTCATCTAGCGCGTCTGGTTGATTTGTTTTTGATCAACGCGCGCTTCGGATAACTGCGGATGAATGGTAGCTATAAGTACGTTGAGGCTTGAATAGAATAGGGCGGCTATCAGGGAAAGTCCACACTATTTGGATACTCAATCAAGCGCCTGATTAGGCAGCCGTTCTCGAATCTCGTCTCGAACGCTCGTGGCGAGAACGAGGGCGGCTTCAGCGTCACTCGTCGTCACCTCTGGATAGTCGCCAGGGTAGCGATAGTCGACTCCAAACGGCGTTAAGGTCTTTGCCTCCGCAAGAATTTCGGGCAGGTCAGGAACCACCTGTGCCGCGAGCGCCATTAGCTTTCCAATATCGTGGCTCTTTGGAAACTCGATCTGCTGCCAAACAAGAAAGGCTTTGATGTATTTTTCCGCTGACTGCTGCGCGTGAAACGCCGTTTGAAGCAAGTAGTCGTCACCGGCCTTTGACAACAGCGAGGACGTCTTGAAGTCGGCCTCGGCCTTACGGACCCATTCCCGAGTGAATTCCAGTTTCACCTCGTCAGGACGCTTCATAGATCACTACTCCGTACTTGTTTGCCGGAAATGCCAGACCCCCGATGACGTTCTTCGTTTCTTCGAACCGTTCAAGCTCCATCGGGAATATGTCGACTGGAATGTCAACGCCTATAAGCGCTTCCCGCAACCGTGTACTCTCTTCGCGCGCGTTAGTGAAACCTCGCTCGATCACCAGTAGATCCAGATCGCTGTCAGGCCCCATTTGCCCTGTAGCTGCTGACCCGAACAGGATGATGCGTTCGGGCCGCGTTACGGCAAGGATGCGATCTATGACTGATTGGATTAGCTTCTCGTCAACGTACATAAACGACCTCCGTACCGCGAGCAGCCTGTCGTCGAGCAGGCGCTTTCTTCAGAACCTTAGGGTAAAGAGCCCAGAGCGCATTGGCAAGCCGAACGAAGGCGCGGCCTTGTTTTTTCACGCAGGCTCTCCGTAGGTGGTATTCAGCGCGGTAGAAACAATCCCAGCCCGAAGTGACACGCGAAGCCCACCGCGATTGGGCCGCGACCGGGCTCTGCTTGATCATCGAGCGCGATCCGATCACGACTGCGAAGCAGGTCGCCAGTCTTGACATGCTCTCAGGCGGGCGTTTCATCTTCGGCATCGGTGGCGGCTGGAACGCTGAAGAGATGAAGAACCACGGCACCGAGTACAAGTCGCGCTGGCGGCTGCTCCGCGGGCGCGTGCTGGCGATGAAAGAGATCTGGACGAGGGACGAAGCGGAGTTTCACGGTGAGTTCGTCAACTTCGATAAGATCTGGTCGTACCCGAAGCCTGTGCAGAAGCCTCATCCGCCGATACTGATGGGCGGTGATGGGGCCACTACTTTTGACCGGGTGATCGAGTTCTGTGACGGATGGATGCCGATCGGGTATCGAATGGCGAACGTGGCGGAGAAGATAACGGCCTTGCGCCAGAGGGCCGAGGGTGCTGGGCGCGATCCGAAGTCGATTTCGATAACGATCTTCGGCGCCAATCCCGAGCCTGGCGCACTCGACGTACTCGAAGGGGCGGGAGTCGAGCGAGCAATCTTCATGCTGCCGCCTGCCGAACGAGATACTGTGCTACCGCTGCTTGATAAGTACGCCGCGTTGATAAGATAGGCGTTTCTTCCTTCCGGCTCCCTTGGAAGGTTTGGCTTTGCTTAGGAGAGTTTTGTCGGCGAAGAATAACGCGAGCGTGTAATTATCCGGAGAAGGCGGCCCTGAACAGCTCCGGGGGCGTTGAGCACTTTGGCGTGGGCCGCTTGCGGCCCGCGCCAAAGTGCTCAACGCCTCGCGGCATCACAGGTACTTTCACGAAGCCGTCTGCGCGGCTATATCGAATGGTCCCGTGTGCTCAACGCCTCGCGGCATCACAGGTACTTTCACGAAAGGTTATGAGTTTGTTCGATCAAATGATCTCGTGCTCAACGCCTCGCGGCATCACAGGTACTTTCACAGATGATAGCCGCGATGACCTGTCCGCAGCTTGGCAGTGTGCTCAACGCCTCGCGGCATCACAGGTACTTTCACGCCCAACGGCACGCTGATCTCTGTTCCTTGCACGCTGTGCTCAACGCCTCGCGGCATCACAGGTACTTTCACCGTCGTCGCATCTGCGTTGAGTACCGGATTGGCCATCAGTGCTCAACGCCTCGCGGCATCACAGGTACTTTCACAGGTGGTCAGCGGTCAATCATTCGACGCGGATTTTGTGCTCAACGCCTCGCGGCATCACAGGTACTTTCACCCGCCCCGAGCGCTCGTGACGCGGCCAGCTCGTGCGGTGCTCAACGCCTCGCGGCATCACAGGTACTTTCACGCTCGACACTCCGCCACCGGCGAGACTGGATAAGGGGTGCTCAACGCCTCGCGGCATCACAGGTACTTTCACCAAGTCGCCGAGGCTCTAGATCTCAGTATCGCGCGGTGCTCAACGCCTCGCGGCATCACAGGTACTTTCACAATCGAAATCAGCGGAGAGACTTATCCCCTGCCTCTCGTGCTCAACGCCTCGCGGCATCACAGGTACTTTCACGCCGCTGGGGTTGGGCTCTCTAGGCGGCATTGATCAGTGCTCAACGCCTCGCGGCATCACAGGTACTTTCACGCCGTGCCCGAGTCTCAGGTCTCGGCTCATTACGGGTGCTCAACGCCTCGCGGCATCACAGGTACTTTCACAGCTCAGCCCTGGCAGATCGCGCTTCAGCTCTCGATAGTGCTCAACGCCTCGCGGCATCACAGGTACTTTCACCGGGGAAGATGCTGTTCAAGGACTCAGTTGGAACGTGCTCAACGCCTCGCGGCATCACAGGTACTTTCACCACTGCGAACCCGGCTCGCAGCTCTACAGCGACGATGTGCTCAACGCCTCGCGGCATCACAGGTACTTTCACCGGTTGTCTAGATATTGGAGGAAGAATGAAAATTGTGCTCAACGCCTCGCGGCATCACAGGTACTTTCACGCGGGCGAACTGGATGCCGATGCAGGCGGGTTCGGCGTGCTCAACGCCTCGCGGCATCACAGGTACTTTCACCCTTGTCCTCCTATTTCTGTTTGCCCGCTTCGACGTGCTCAACGCCTCGCGGCATCACAGGTACTTTCACGATACGCACCTTCGAGGTATCCACCGGCGGCGCCTGTGCTCAACGCCTCGCGGCATCACAGGTACTTTCACCCGCGAACGGTGCGAAGCCGTGGGCGGTGAAGGAAGTGCTCAACGCCTCGCGGCATCACAGGTACTTTCACCGGCTCAAGCTCGAAATCACTCGGCGCGCTGCCGATGTGCTCAACGCCTCGCGGCATCACAGGTACTTTCACTTGCGTGGTTATTGGTACGACTTCTCGGGTAACACGGTGCTCAACGCCTCGCGGCATCACAGGTACTTTCACACAATCTTGCCCGCAATCTGAGTCAAATCATTTGCGTGCTCAACGCCTCGCGGCATCACAGGTACTTTCACGCCGATAACCCGCCCACGCCGCTTCGGTTTTGGTTATGTGCTCAACGCCTCGCGGCATCACAGGTACTTTCACCAGAGAAAACAAACGAGGGCGGTCGGCCGGTTTTGGAGTGCTCAACGCCTCGCGGCATCACAGGTACTTTCACGCAGCGCAACTGAGTCTGGCGTAACCAAGAGCTTGGTGTGCTCAACGCCTCGCGGCATCACAGGTACTTTCACCGGGGTGCAATGGCCAGCCGTTCGCGGCGAACGAGTGCTCAACGCCTCGCGGCATCACAGGTACTTTCACCACCCACTTGCTGAGCGCTTTGACTCTGATCGAATCGTGCTCAACGCCTCGCGGCATCACAGGTACTTTCACAATGCAAGCGAAGAGCGTGGCTCAGCAGGAGCATGTGCTCAACGCCTCGCGGCATCACAGGTACTTTCACGCTAGAGCGCGCGCGCAGAAGCTGGGATTGGATCGGTGCTCAACGCCTCGCGGCATCACAGGTACTTTCACCTGGCCCGCGAAGGCGGGATACCCGATGCCATTGACAGTGCTCAACGCCTCGCGGCATCACAGGTACTTTCACGTCTTCCGGGTCAGAACCATTATTAATTTCTTCTATGTGCTCAACGCCTCGCGGCATCACAGGTACTTTCACGTGCCGCTTCCGAGTGGCGGTGAAGAAAAGCGCCGGTGCTCAACGCCTCGCGGCATCACAGGTACTTTCACAATCTGTCAACGTGAGTTTTTGACACCCGGCTACAAGTGCTCAACGCCTCGCGGCATCACAGGTACTTTCACCCCTGTCGTGATCGTTGCCGTCGAGTCCTTGAAGAGGTGCTCAACGCCTCGCGGCATCACAGGTACTTTCACAGGACGGCCGCATAGTTTGGCGTGAAGGCCAGATGTGCTCAACGCCTCGCGGCATCACAGGTACTTTCACCAAGCACAATCTTTCATTTCTTGCAAAAACTTTTCGTGCTCAACGCCTCGCGGCATCACAGGTACTTTCACTGCTGGAGTGCCGCGCGATGAGCAGCGGATAGGCTGTGCTCAACGCCTCGCGGCATCACAGGTACTTTCACATAATTTTAATGTCATTCGTCTAGCTTCTTCTGTGTGCTCAACGCCTCGCGGCATCACAGGTACTTTCACAGCTTCTTCTGTCATTATAGAATCTTTTTCTATTTGTGCTCAACGCCTCGCGGCATCACAGGTACTTTCACCGGCGTTTTACTTTCTGTTCTCGGGCGGGGCGCTCTGTGCTCAACGCCTCGCGGCATCACAGGTACTTTCACCCCTGCCATCGCGAGAACTATTCGAAAGGGGTTCATGTGCTCAACGCCTCGCGGCATCACAGGTACTTTCACCATTCTACCGCTTCCGGCTACGCTGGACCGATCACGTGCTCAACGCCTCGCGGCATCACAGGTACTTTCACCTCGAACGGCATGCCCGCGAGTGGCCCGGGGTTCGGGTGCTCAACGCCTCGCGGCATCACAGGTACTTTCACAAGCTGCGATCCTCGAAGTCGAGCGCCTTGGCTTTGGGGTGCTCAACGCCTCGCGGCATCACAGGTACTTTCACATCTCGCCGTTCTTGACTGTCGCGACCTTGGGGATGTGCTCAACGCCTCGCGGCATCACAGGTACTTTCACTCAAGGACAAGCTCGATTCGATCGCAAGCGACGAGTGCTCAACGCCTCGCGGCATCACAGGTACTTTCACGGTATCCGGGGCCGCGACAGAACTGCAAGGAGCAGGAGTGCTCAACGCCTCGCGGCATCACAGGTACTTTCACCCGCTTTAATCTGACCAAGATTCAAAATCATTCTCTGGTGCTCAACGCCTCGCGGCATCACAGGTACTTTCACTTTTCTCCTCTCTAATCGTCGTTATCGCTAACGATAGTGCTCAACGCCTCGCGGCATCACAGGTACTTTCACGCTGCGGACAGGTCATCGCGGCTATCATCTCGGGATGTGCTCAACGCCTCGCGGCATCACAGGTACTTTCACCAGTGATCGAACAGTTGAGAACTCTTGATATTCAGCGGTGCTCAACGCCTCGCGGCATCACAGGTACTTTCACTTGCTCGTTTTTGGGAGGCGGCGACTGGCGAGCCCGGTGCTCAACGCCTCGCGGCATCACAGGTACTTTCACGTGCTTGTTGCCTTCCTTGCCACCGAAGAAAGTCTGTGCTCAACGCCTCGCGGCATCACAGGTACTTTCACCCTGACGTGCCAGTAGTCGAGGCGTTAGATAGGACGTGCTCAACGCCTCGCGGCATCACAGGTACTTTCACGTTCATGGGCGCGAGTCGCTGATCCGGTCGATAGAGTGCTCAACGCCTCGCGGCATCACAGGTACTTTCACAATGATTTCCACGCGCCGGTTCGGTAGCCGGGGCAGTGCTCAACGCCTCGCGGCATCACAGGTACTTTCACGCGACGTTCGGCCTGACCACGTTCCTCTATCGTTAGTGCTCAACGCCTCGCGGCATCACAGGTACTTTCACCTGATCATAGTTTGCGAGCGAATACGGATCGGTAAAGTGCTCAACGCCTCGCGGCATCACAGGTACTTTCACCCCCACTTTCACAGCCGGCTCACCCCCGGAACTCACGTGCTCAACGCCTCGCGGCATCACAGGTACTTTCACAGGACACCGTGTTTGCCGCTCGACTGATCGGCGGTGCTCAACGCCTCGCGGCATCACAGGTACTTTCACCGAGTGAGCCGGCTACTTGTTTGACCAGGTCAAGGTGCTCAACGCCTCGCGGCATCACAGGTACTTTCACTGCGCACATTCTAGCGTGTTACTTCGCGCGACTTGAGAGACCCTCAATCACGTTCTTCGCGTCACCCAGTCTTACACTCTCAAGCCAGTGCCCAAATGAAATCATGATCTTCTTCCAACAGGTTGATTCTCATCGCGTGCCGTGAGTTTGCAAGCTCCTCGCAAGCACTCCGAGATAGGCAAATCGCTTCGACTCAGCCGATTACTCTACAATTGAGCTGGTGCAACGCCGAACATCGCCACATGCGTGATTCGGCTTCACGCTATCCGAAACGTGGGCTTCTCCTCCCACACCCCTTCCCGATTGCGCGCGGTTATCCGTTCAACGCATCCCGAACATAAGCCAATGAACATCAAGGCGTCTTCCGCTTCAAGCACGCTCTCCAACTCCCATCGCAGTCGTTCAATCTCGGTTGTTCCGAGCTGGCATCTGAAGATCGAGTACTGAAGCGTAGATCCATATCCGCGCAAAATCTTGTAGGCCCGCCGCCAGCGCTTCGGGTCTCGTATGTCATAACAAATCAGGTACCAGAGCGCCGTTTGCCCCACTCTTCACCTCAATCGCATTCGAGCGAACAGCCCCGGCTCGCCAGTCCATTCCTTCTCCAACAATCGAGCCTCGAGTTCCACGAGCCTCGAATAGCTGAGCGAGTAGCCCAGCGCCGGATGTCTCCACACGTCCGTCTTGCGGCGTTCATATACCTCGATGAACTTCTTTCTCCCGTCATCGGAAAGCCATACTTGCTCGCCCGCAATGCTGAAGTCATCATCAGCCGACCACTGCCTGCGGTTTATCGACGCGACGACCGGCAAGTCCACAAGCGGAACCCGAAACAGCTCCATCAAATCCAACGCCAACGGATGCGCCTGACTTCGAGGACGGTGATAGAACCCGAATGAAGGATCCAGACCGACCACGAGTATGGCCGACATCACATCCTTTAACAGCAGCCCGTATCCAAACCCGATCAGCGCATTGAAGCGGTCGCGCGGCGGGCGGCGGCTACGGCCGGTGGGTTTCATTCGCTCATCAATCGAGTCGTCGATAAGCCCTGGCAGCGCCGCGAAGTAATGGGCCCCCGCGCGGCCCTCGACTCCTCGAATCTCGTCCGCGCCGGCGGCTCGCTTGAGCGCCGGCATCAGCCTTCGGATTCCTTCGATCGAAGCGCCGACTCCCGTGCTGACCCGATCGCGGTCGCGGCTCGCGCGCAAAAGAAAGCGAAGCTGCGAGAGAATCCTTGCTTCTGCCAGCCGCCGCGTGAGCCGCAGACAGACCGCTGTGTCGCGCAACGCTTCGTATTGGCGGATGCGCTTTTGCACGCCGCCCGAGCCGGAGGAAAACGCGCCTACGTAGCTGCCGCCCTGAGTCACCCAGTGTACCGAGACGTCCTTGTCCGCACACAGCCTGAGGGCTTGCGTCGTTATCTGAGCAAAACCGTGCAGCACGACCTGTCCGACTTCTCGAACCGGATAGCGCTGTTTAGGCTGATCCTTCGCGGTGATTTCGAGTTGATCACCTGAGCGGCCGACTCTTGCGCCAGACGTGACGACGTGAAGCGATTGCCGCCGGTCGTCTTCGGGAAAGAGCCTCAATAGCGGCTGCTGCGAAGGCCGATCGGTGCTGAGCGGCACTAATGCGTTTAACTCTGAAACAGCGTCGGGCGGCGCGGCCGGACTGATGTCGTCCTCTTCGATCTGTGACTCAAGCAACTCGTCGCCGCCTGAATAGTCGCCCGTCTCGGACGATGAACCAAGCGCGGAGTCTGCCTTGATCGCTTCTGAAGCCGCATCAGTGAGCGCGGCTGCGCGGCGCCCTTCTTCAGGCAGACACGCAGGCGCAAGCGAGCATTTCACGCAGAGGTTCTCGTTAGTGGTCACGGGCGGGCGCTCGACCCATGCACTCAATTCGGCAGCGCGTGCGATTGCGCTGAGCACGTCTTGTCGGGCCGCCGCGTCTATGGGCACTCGAACGGTTACGTTATCCTGATGATAGCGGACACGCGCTTCGGGGATGTGCTGACCGGTGTGCTCTTCGACGAGCATCGCGTATGCAGCGACTTGAAGCCTGTCGCTTGGCCAGGGGCACGCCGCGCCTGGCTTCGAGCTTGATGCAGACGCCGAACCGCGAGTGCCTGCTGAAGACCCGTCGCCGTCACGTGTTCGGGCAGCGCGCCCACGCTTATGCTCGTAAGGGATGTAGGAACCGTCTCGACGGCGCAGGCAATCTATACGCCCGCGAAGCCCGAGGCTCTCGGACTGGAGATCGAGCGAATGCCACTCGCCTTCTTCGTCGCGAGCGATCTCGACGTGAAGAGTCCGCCCTGCATAAACCCGCGCATCCGCGAGCCGGATCATTTCGACGTTTTCGAGATAGAACAGACGCTCGCAATAAGCGAGCGCGTGAAGTGAATGGACGCCAAGTAGATTCATATGGCCTCCTATTTAAGTATGCCTAATATGCCTAATGTCAAAATGCCGAATCAACCGATCATTCCTTAACTTCAGGCGCTCAGACGTCAGCGATGATAACCCTGGCCAGTGGCGCCGCAGTAGTATGTGCGATCCACTCATCTTGATTCGCCCATTGAAGTCGCATACACTGCGATACCATGAGCGAAAGGGCAGTTGCAATCGACATCCACGATACGCCACCCTTCGCAGATCTGCTTGCGCGAGTCGCCGCTGGAGAAGAGATCGTGTTTGAACAAGACGGCAAAGCCGTCGCCCGTCTCGTACCGGTACCCGCCAAGCCGCGCATCGCCGGCCTGCATGAGGGGCAAGACTGGAGCAGCGGAGACTTTGATGCGCCGTTGCCGGACGAGTTCTGGGCAGGGCGCGTATGAAGCTGCTGCTCGACACGCACGCCTTCATCTGGTGGGCGATCCGGAAAGAGCGTCTTTCCCCGACTGCCATCAGCTTATGTGGGGACGGCAATAACGAAGTGTTTCTGAGCATTGTCAGCCTTCTGGGAAATGCAACTGAAAACCCAGTTAGGAAAGCTCCAGTTCAAGCTCCCGCTGGCCGAATTGATTGAAGCACAGCAACGGATCAATGGCCTTCGACTCCTGCCCATCGAACCGCAACACATCTATCCGCTGAGCCAGTTGCCCTTCCATCACAAAGACCCATTTGACCGCCTTCTGGTCGCGCAGGCAATCACGGAGAACCTACCTCTGATCAGCGGCGACCCGACTTTGTCTGCGTACCCGCCACAGATCATCTGGTAACACCTTCGCGAGCGATCTCGACGTGAACAGTCCGCCCGGCATAGACCCTTGCATCGGCGAGCAGGATGATCGCGACATTTTAGAGATAGAAGAGGCGCTCGCAATAGGCGAGCGCGTGAAGCGAATGGACGCCAAGAAGATTCATATATGGCCTCCCGGTTAAGTGGTCTTCATATCAAAATGCCGAATCAGTCGATCATTCCTTATCGTCAGCGGCTCAAGATTCCCGTAAGAATCACCGGAAGACCTTTCTCATGTTGGATCGCTAGGCACCCAAGTCCACGCGCTATCAGGTGGCTGGCTGCGAGCATCAGGGGTCGGCGCGTAAAGATAGCTGGATGTCTTGCTGTTGTCGGTGCGGTTGATGCCAACGGTCAATCGGCAAGAGCCTTTGCGCGGCGGATGATCCGGCAGCATCCTTGCGTACCACCGCGTCGGCGGCGGTTCGGCTTGGACATCAATCTGATCAATCAGCAGATTGTTGTCGCCCGCGAACGGCAGACCGTAACGCGGTGAATCGAGGTTACCGCGCAAGCCGTTTCTAATCTGCTCAAGCAGATCGGCGTTCTTGGTCTGCACGCCGATCATTCCGTTGTAGCCGACCAAAAGTTCGCGGCGGACCGGTACGATCCAGAACTTTGCGCCGTGCGTTCTTGAGCTCAGTTCTTTGCCGGAAGCCCCGACAGGATAGCTGTGTAGTTGTTGATAGAGCGAAAAGAGCTCAGGGCGTGAGGTGACGCCTACAGCAATTCGCAACATTGGCAAGGCGTCGCTGATTTCAGTCGTCACGCAATTCATCGGCCCGCGCATTTCGATGCCCGCCAGATTCAGAATCAATCCGTAAGCCGTCGAAGGAGGCATCACCGGGCTGGTCGCTCGGTAAACGCCCGCCTGAAATCCGCGGAACGCCGCAAACGGCGCGCGTACATGCAGCCACATGGTCTCCATTGCTTCGCCCCTCCTATGGCAGGAATGCGTCTGCCAAATCTGCCAACAGCTTTTGCGGATTGTCATACAGTTTCACGCCTTCGCCTTCGAGCCGCGCGCTCTCGTCCGCCGCCAGCTTCCTGACAATCTCGCCACCGAGCCAGAATTCACTGCCCGGCAGATCGTCTTTGTTGATGCGTTTAAGGTCGACGAAATCGCCCTTCTCGTCAAATCCATAAGTGCCGTAACCGGCAACAAGACTCGAGGTCAGGCGAGCGACGATACTGGCCGGGGCCATTTCGTAGTAGCTGCGTGCATGTCCGCCCGCGACTTCATTGAGCTGGCTGATGGCCTTAAGCAATGCCTTCGTCCATTGCGGCTGCGACTGGCAATCAGGTTGCGAGAGGGCAAATGGATACTGATATGCCGTGTGCGCTACCTCCCGGTGAATCAGCGCCGAAGTGGAAGCATTCTTCCAAGGGCTCTTGCCTGCGTTGAGCGGCGATTGATGGAAGACCGCGTTGAAGCGGTAAGGCGTGAGGGCGACGGCCATGTTCATCCGAAATACGCTGTCACGCTTCGCAGGCTTGGCTATGTTTTCCTTCACCGCTTTCGGGTCTGCCACCATGAAACCGAACAGGAAATCATCCGCGAACTTCTCCGCGTTCGGAAACTCCTGAAACTCAACGGCAAGTTGACCTTCGTTGTGGAGCCTGGAGCGATTGCAGGGCAGGTCGTCCTTCGCCAGCATCTCGCGTAGCGCATTGCGCATGGATTCCGGACTGATGATGCTGTACTCCTTACCGCCTTTTGTGAGCTTTTGCAGCACGGTGCGGTTCTCTTCACTCTCGCCGCGATAGTTAGAACTCGGCGCGGCATAGGTCAAAACAGTTGCGAATAGATTGCGATTCATACATTCCTCCATTTCAAACTTTGATCACTTTTGCGTTGTTGGTTTTTGCGGAATCGGGGTTTGCGCGGCCAGCGCCAGCATCGTCAACGTCCGAATCTTTTCGTCGTTTTCAACCAATGCCTTCGTCAGCGCGACGAAACGTTGCTCCTTCATGCTTTGGGAGACGGAACAGAGCGTTGATACGAAGTAATCAATGAAATCCTGTCCCGTGCGGCTGCGAATGGCAAGAAAAGCTTCGCGGGCCAGCTTGGCTTTCATTTCTCGATACTTGCCCTCTTCCTCCGGTTTTCCTTGCACGCTCTTCCAACTCACTTTGTATTTCGAATCGAGTTTGAAGCGCAGATAGTTGCTGACCACCCGGTAGATCAGCGTCTCTTCGCTGAGGTCTTCGGATAGACTGAGATCGCTGGCATCAGTCTCTTCAACTGAGCCGTTCGTTTGTTGATTCATTGTTTTCACCTCGTTTGAAAAAGACTCCCGCGCATCGCGGCGGAAGTAGCTGTCACCAATGGTTTGTTTGTATGGAAGTTTGGACATCAAGCCGTCGAAGCCTTCGTACCAATTGGTTTTGTTATTGACCAGATTGAGCAGCCTTTGTCGCCGGAAGATCGGGTTCCAAAGGCTGCCGCGAAATCGCGCATATTCATCAATCATCCCGGCTTCAGGATCGAGCCGCGTGCTGCTCCAGAGCCGTATGTTGTTGCCTTGCTTTTCGAGATGAACGACATCAACACCTAGCACGATGTCGGCAGCGTTAGAACTTCGTTGGCCTTCAAGTTCGGTCAACTGATTTTGCAAGCGCCTGAGCGTGTCGAGTGCGCTTTCAACTGCCAGGTCAACAACGGAGTCTCGCGGGCGATAGCCAGCCAGACCTGTCCCCCGGTTGCGCAGCACCACGGGCAGTTCCTCGCAGAAGAGTTCGAGATCGGCAACATCGGGAATTGCCAATGCAAAGCTCTTGCTGATTTCACTTTTGCCCTCGTTGGTGATGACAGCAGGAACATAAATCTGCGCGGCGTAAGGCCAGAAGTGCAGCAGAAATTGAAACCGCGCGCGGTCTTTGAACGGCACGTTTTCAGCATTGTTGGCTTGCGCTCCGATGAAGTAGGTGCTGGGCAGGTCTACAGCGTAATCAAGCGGCTGCGTCAATTCTTGCCAAGCCTTTGTGGAGTCATCCGGCTGTTTCCGCTCGGCACGATCCTTAAATGGTTTGCGAGTGGCCGGCACGCCTCTGAAGATTGTCCAGATCACATTGCGCCAGAGTTTGATCCAATCACCGTTGGCGCTGGGATCGTACCCTTGCAGGAATGCTCCTCTCGGAATGACGTCTTCGTAAATGTAGACGGTCTTCTCCTTCGCCTTGCCTGTTTTGGGATCAGGGACGTTTCGTTTCTCTTCGCGCAGGTAGGGAACGATCTCTCTCTGTTTGTTCTTAAGCGGGGCATCGCGCGATAGCTCTTCCAACGAAGCGGCGTAGACTTCATTGAATAAATCTTCCAGCCCTTGCTGATTGATCTTCAGGGTTGCGCCGCGCGCATCCAGCCCTCTGATTTCGCAGATGCCCTGTTTGTTCGGTTGGTGCTTCAGCCAATCCACCATCAGCACCAATCCCGCCAATCCGGCGCGATGTTGTGATGACGGAAGCTCGGCAAGTTGGTAGTTGAGTTCCAACACTTCCGGCGCGGCTTCTGTTTGTTTGGTCTTCTTTCCTGCCATTGTTGTTACTCCGTCAAAAAGCCACGTTCGTGGCTATATGAATTGCCATCCGCCAGCTTCAGGTACTTCGGCAGCCACTTGGGACGCTCTTCCTCTTCGAGTTTGAGCACGTGGCTCTTCGGCACGCTAACAATGAAGCCGTCGTAAGGCTCGTGCGCTTTCACGAGGACTTTCACCTTGTCCAGATCGGTTGTCAGTACGCACGGCAGGGCGAATTCATCTATGTCGCGGAATTCGCCGCGTACCGCGAAATAGCCACTTTCCAGAAAACGCGCGCTGCCGTCGGAGAGCGGTTCGCCAATCGCGTGTCGTTCCAATGCCTCTGCAAATTGGCTCTGGCTGACATTGCCTGAAACGAATTCGGCGAGGAAAGTCGTGGCCGCTTCAAGCTCCTGCTTGTCATACGGCAATGCTTTTTCAGGCTGGTAAGTGAGCAGCCGAGCACGGAACTCCAAGCCTTTGGCGAGATGTCTGTTGGCTCGTCCGAAACGTTGTACCAGCGAAGAGACTGGCGCGACTTCCGAAATCAACACGTCCGCGTCCAAGTCCAAACTCATCTCGCATACTTGTGTGGTCACGGCAATCGCGGGCACTTCGCTCTGCTGAAAAGCCTTAACAGTTTTATCGTGAACGTCTTTGCGATCCATCAGGCGAAAGCGGCTGTGATAGGTGAGCACCTTGACGCCGAGCGAAGTTTCCAAGAGCTTCGCCAATCGCTGGCATTCAGCGACGCGGTTGACAACCCACAAGACGCGCTGGCCGTTGCGATAGGCTTCAATGGCGCGAGCCATTGCCTCATTGGCGTCGGCAACGGGTTCCAGGCGATAGCGCGGATGGGTCTCCAGCTTTTGAAGCTCTGCATCATCCGACGCCGGATAAACTTTGAGTCCTGCCTCTTCCAATTGTTTGCGGCGAACAGGCGGCAGCGTTGCTGTCATACACAGCACCGGCACGTCGAAGTTTTGCAGGAACGCAATCAAGCAATCGAACATCCGCTGATCGAAGCTGTGAACTTCGTCAATAATCAACGCGCTGTCGGCGACCATCGGCAGCAAGCACAGGCTAGTGTAGCTGTGTTCCAGAAAGCCGAGAAACTGATCCACCGTCGCGCTGAAATAACGGCGTCCCCACAAACCGAGCGCGTAGAGCCGCTCTTCATTTTCATTCAGGCTGTGATCTTTGCCTTTGATGGCGTCGCTGGGATTGGATAACATCGCTTCCAGTTCATAACGTGATGTGCCGTGAACCAGCGCGCCTTCAGCTTCCGGTGCCCAGCCGACGTAGTCCCGAAAGCCTTCGGTGGCCGTGCCTCTGGTTGGGTAGAGAAATAAAACTTTGCCGATGTTGTGTTCGCGCGCCTGAGCTTCCGCCCACTTCCAGGCTGCAATGGTCTTTCCGGCTGCGCAGGCTGCCAGCAACAGAACCCGTGAGCCTTGTTCGGCGGTCTTTTCCTGAAATGGGCGCAAGCTGAAAGGAGCGCCGCGATTCTTGCTAATCTGCTCTACTCGTGGATTGATAATCTTGTCTGCTACCTCTTCATCGCTGATTGCTTTGTCGTGAACAATCTTTTCAACCCATTCTTCAAGCTTATGATCTTCACGAAACAGGCCGGATGCCGCGGAGTCGGCGACGATCACGCCTGCTTTGACGGCAAGCAGCAACGCCAGCGTTTTCGGATCGCGCTTGGCTTCAAGCCTGAAACGCACGGCTCTCCCCTTTCCAAATCTAAACGCTTCCACCCAAGGCTCCTGATTCGCCCAACAGACTTTGGGGAGTTCCGGAATTTCTGAAAGTTGGGCAGCTTCCTTGACGCGTTGAAGAATCGCATCAACCTCCGAGTGCTGTAGGTAAAGCTTGAGTGAACTCTTCAAAGTGCGCGGCTGACACCATTTCCAATCGCCATCCAACGCAGCTTTGAGATGATGTGATAAGACCGCTGCTGTCATCACGTCCACGTTTAGCAAAGCGTTTTGCGCCAGCCATTGCCGCACTTCCGGCAAACACAAAATCAACGCGCTGAGGTGTTCGTGCCGCAGCGTTTGAGTGACAAAGCCTTTTTCCTTTACGGCGCGATAAAAATCTTCATTGGCTTTGCCAATGTCGTGAAAGAGCGCGGCGACACGCAGGTTCAGCAGAAAACCTGCCTGCGCCTCGGCATCGTTCAGTTTGAAGAAGCGGCACCAGTTTTGTCCCCAACGCCGGTCAAGCCGAAAGATTTGGAGAGCCGCGTCTTCCGTATCGCGCAAATGTTGTTCAAGCGAAAGCTCTCGATTGCCGCGCGGGCTTTTGGCCAGCAGTTTCCCAATCTGTTGCAGTTGATTGCCAATCATTGCTTCACCTCAATGATTCTTTTGGGCGGCTCACCGATCACTCGGTCAATTGCGATTGGAAAGAAGATTCCACATCCCATCCGCCGCCGCCCGCCGATGCCTTGTTCTTGCAGGATGATTGAGCCTTCGTCGCTCAGTTCGTGAATGGCCAGGGCGAAACCGACGATTGTGTGATTGCCGATGCGCACCACGCGACGCGGGCCTATGGCTAGTTCCCCTTTGACACCTAGCTCATTCAGTTTGCGGCAAACTGACTCGAGAAACGGTTGAGGTTCCGTGAAACCCTTGATAGTCACTATGCGGGCATAAAGCTGCGCCGATGGCTTGAGAAGAAAGATCTGTGGCGCGCCGAGGTGGATCGTGTGGCCAGTCAGTTCTAATTGTTTTCCTGCCAGCTTCAACATCAAATGCACGCGGTCTTGCGGCAGACGAATCTTCAGGGTGGCATGTGGTTCGAGTTGCGTGAGGCCGTCGCCGCAGGCCGTACCTGGAATCGTTTCGATCGCCAGCCAGTCCGCTTTGTGCGCTTCTGGGATGCGGCGTGAAATGGAGCCGAAAAGCGGGTAACCGTGATCCGAAGGGACTAGATTCCCAACGACCGGAAATCTCAGTTCAACAAAAGGCATGCCAAAAAACCTCCTCTAGCTGCGTTAGCAAGAAATCTAGGAACCGAAGAAAGATCCACAAGAACAAGGTCGTAATTCTTCAAGAGAGAGTGGCAGTTCGGACACGCATTTGGTCGCAAATGAACCGAGATGTCCTCGACACAAATCGGCCTACCACAACCCCAGATGATCTCGCCCTCTTCGACCACTTGACAGTGTTACCAGCTCAAAATGTCGTGGCAGAAGCTTCTCCCGGTTCTCATCGGCCATCATCCTAAGCCTAGGAATGTTTTGTGTCAAGGGAATTTTTCCATTAAAATGTCCGCGGATGCCTCCGGGCGTTGACCACAGAACTGGGGGTAGCTTGTTTATCAACAATTCTGACTAATTCCGTTGATGCCGTCAGGCGATTCTTTTCCGTTCAGGCAATCTCACTCAACTATCGCGCATTTGTTCAGCTTTCGCGTTGAACGGATGTGCGAGGTTCCTCCGATGCAATCGCTCGCGCATGCGAGCCGATTGCTTGATTATCTCACTCCATCCAAAGGCGTCACCACCATCCGTAATCCTCAAACAGGCATTCAGGCAACTCATCACGCTGCTCGTTCGGTTGAAACCGACGTCGCTCGAGCACCCATCTCGACTAGTATTCGTCAAACTTGATCTCGCCCTCAATAGGCTGGCAACGCGGTCCCGATCACCGGGAATCGTAGTTCGATCCAAACCATAGTTCTTCTCCTGCCACGAAAGTTCGTAGTCCGGCCTTCAGGCGGAAGTTCGTAGATTGTCATTCGGACGGGCGGCTACCAACTTCCGCCTGAAGGCCGAACTACGAACGCTTTCTGCGGTCGCGAGGCTCCATCCGTGTCCTACACCCAACCCAGGAATGATATGGAACATCGAGCGCGAGACTAATCTGTCTGACAAGCTCACGCAGCGCCCAGAACGCGATTCGGTACAGGGATGGCAAACGCAGGTCCAGAGAGATTCTACCCAGGAGTTCGGTTGCGTTAACCTAGGGCAAGCCTATCGAAAGAAAGTAACCGTGTCAATTACTACAGTCCGATTCCAGGCCGATTACTACATGCCAGTGTGGTCGAGGCGTGTTCAGTTGCGGCGAGTTCATCTTAGCGATGCTTGAAACTCCGTCCACAGCGTTTCAATTCTCAGCTTCAAACCTTCGTCGCGAAAGTTGTGCAAGTAAGGTGAGAACCTCTTTTTCCTGGTGTTGTACAAATCGAAAGTCCCAACGGTTTCCTCTTGCTGCCTGATGTAAACTCTGGCGAATTGTTCGTTATAGACTCGATCGAAGCTAGCATCAATCCCTCTCACCATCAAAACCTCGATCCACCTGTCAGTCTTCTCGATGAGGTCACTGATCAAATCTCCCGTTCCTATTCGTGCCGGTCTCGTTCCTGGTTCGCCAACGGAGGGCTGAATAGACCCGGCCCCTTGCTTGGCTAACGCGTCCGCTCGATCGTTCCAGCGATCCCCGGTGTGGCTCTCAACCTTGTGCCAATGAATCTTGATCGGGCACTCACGCACGAATCGGGCGTACTCCCTCGTCAGCGGCTGATTTGTCTTCCATCGGCCCATCGCCCATTTCTCAATGCCGAGGTAGTCGTAGTAGATTGATACCTCTTTGACCGAATGCGCCCGGCACCAATTCAAAGCCTCCTTCACGGCGGCCAGTTCACCGGCCACCTGCCGCGTGCCGTTGACCTCGGAGGCATCGACCGCGCCTGACAACTCATCCACGACTTTGCCGTTCTTGAGGATGACCGCGCCGTACCCGGTCGCTCCATTGATGAACGAACCGTCCACATAGACCTTATAGCGGTAGTTGCCCACGGGCGGAATTGTGAATCACAGACTTCGCGCGGTCAATCGGCGAGCGTGCTCGTTGGTGGAATTGATAGGTTGTGATGTTGGGTTTTCGTTGGCTCTAGGCCACCGCCCCAGGCAGGTAACGGCCCAAGGCTCGCTCGACGGTCGCCACAGCGTGAGCAAGGTTGAATGGCTTTGTGATGTAGTCTGCCGCGCCGGCCTTCACCGCGTCAGCGATTGATCGATCGTCGGTGTTTCCAGAGACGACGACTACGACCGTGCCGGGGCTTCGGTTGACGATGAGCCGGCACAGCCCGAGCCCGGACATTCCCGGAAGCCCGATGTCTACCAGAGCCAAATGGAAGAACCGCGACTCCATCAGCCCGATCGCTTCACCTGCGCTTTCGGCGCTCAGGCATTGGAACCTCGCGCCGAGTATCTCGGTTAGAAGAGCGCGGACGGGCGGCTCGTCTTCGACGATGAGGATTGAAATTCCTGTCTCCGGCATAGAGACCTCCCACGAAGGTAGCTCCCGAAACTACTTACGCAGACTTTGCGGCGGCGCCATAGCCCGGACTACATTAATTCTCGAGAGCAAGGGACAAAGGTCAGCATCTTCCTGCCGCTTGGACACTAGAAAGGGCCCGCAACCTAACGTCACAAGCAGGCTGTAGCATATCCCACGATGCACAAGGATGCAACAGGTATTTACCCGACGGGTGCGCGTCAGGTTTTCGCGCATATCCACACGCGACAGAGATTGTGTGAAGAGTCGCAAGAATCCCCCAACCGGAAGGTTGGGGTGCTTTCACTTCGGCCTACTGGAAACCGGGCAGCGGCTTCCCGTAATCCCCCAACCGGAAGGTTGGGGATCATTCACGCCAGCCTAAGCACGCATCCGGGACTCGCCACGTTTCCTGTAGGCTAGCGTTAAAGATCCCCAACCTCCCGGTTGGGGGATTTGCGATCGGCGGGCCGCCTCTCTTGTAGGCTGGACGGAAGCATCCCCAACCTCCCGGTTGGGGTTTTCACAAGAATTTCTGGCGCGCTTGGGTATGCGCGAAAGCCTGACGCGCACCCTTACCCGATGGTGTTTAGGAGTTCAAGCTTGAGCGTGTTTGTGATCGATCAGATGTTCTCGAAAGTGACCCGGCCCTGCTCGTCGCCCAGCGAGGTCGGCCGGTGCGTTCCCGGTTCGCGATTGCCTGCGTGTACCCAGGCGATGGGGAGCCCTCGCACCCTCGCCCGCGAGACGATCTCGCCTGTGCCGCCTCGGCCCTGAGCATTCTCGCCATCCCAGATCGTGATCAGTACGTCTGAATTGTTCAATACGTACTCGCCCGCCGCTTCGTATGCTTGCTCTCGTGTGGCCGCTGAAGGCATCTCCTCCACTTGATCGGCGCGTTGCAGCAACCTCAGAAACTCGGCCCTCGATTCTTCGGATTGGAAGTCGGTGAGGTAGTCGGATTTTGCGAGCGGTAGCGGAACTACCAGGCGGGCGCCCGGCCGCGCGAGAACGTGACGAGCTACAATGCGGTCGGCGCCTTCTGCGAGTGCCGAGATGACCGTCACCGGCTCGCCGGGAAACGCTCGCTCGATTCGGCGAAGCGCTTCTTCGACGCCTGCCTCAATCTTCTCCGGCTCCGCCAGCATGCGATGTCCGGTAACTCCGATGCGTATCAAGCGTTCCCCTTCCCATATGCCCGACAGACTTCAGTTTGTCGCTTTCGAGCGGATTTGCCACGCCAGCGAGTCATCGACAAACTGATCTCTTGTCGGACGCCGCTAGTCTTCAGTGCAGACCTTGACGGCGGCGCAGCCGGTCTGCTCCAGTATCTTGGATGTGCCCCGCACCAGTGCGCTCCCATGACAGCTCACGGCTGATTTGCACTTCGGTTCCGGTCCATCGTCACGCCACCGGTGACGACTACTACCTTTGGGTTTTCAGTGGCGGCCATTAGGCAGGGTCCTTTCCTTCAATCGTGCTCGATGCTGTAGCGATGGCGCTGACCGAGCATGCAAACCACGTCACCGGGCTGGTCGACGATTACAATCAACAATCCGGTGAGGTCGCGGCCCAGCACGTCGATGTCGAGCGCAGCGACCTGTGTCATTGCGGCATCCTGGCCGCGGAACACCACTTGGCTTGCAGTCTCGCGGGTGAGCCGAATCTGAGTCTCAACAACGACTGACTCAGCCACGCCTCCCAGACCGCTGACAGCATCTCGAGTTGTCAGGGGCTGAAGGCTAAGCTTCGCAAGGGTGGCCGCGCTGAACACCGTGCGGTCAGCGCCAGTGTCGACCAGAAACTCGACCCATTCCCAGGAACCGTTGGCGGCCAATATCTCTCCGGAGATCACTGGCCTCACTACGTCGTCGTCGCATAGCAGCCACTTGCCATCAATACGCATAGATCCGGGCCATCTTCTCCCCAGGTATGTAGCGGATAAGGATGCTACCGTCGTCTTCGGGATGTGCGGCTCTCGCCAGTGCAAGGACCTCTTCAGGCGTATCGGCGACAAATAGTTCTTCAGCAGCTATGCAGATGCATTTTCCGCGGTAGCGTGTGTAGACCTCTTTGACATGCGTTTGCAGCCAGGCGGAGTTGCGATCAAAGCGTTCGCGCCGTGCCCAGGTCTCGGCGACCGATTGCGGGTCAGTCACTTCTTCCATCACGATTGGGTTCTGGTGGTCTAGCATCAGAGCGCCTTTTAGAGCCTGTTCGCCTGTCGCCGTCATTCTATCTTTCACCCGCGTTTGAAAGCAATCACTTACTCATTTCGGTGTCTTCTGGTTCATGGCGTGGTGAGATGTGGATGAGCAACAAGTGGACAACGCGAAAACTAGCACAGTACGACGTAATGCAATGCGCCAGTGCCGAGCTGAATGCCGCGGTCTGCCCACCTTGTCGAACCGCAACGGTCGGAATGCCCCGCGCAAGGTCAACGCATCATTTTGCGGCGGGCGGCCTCACGTGCTTCTCGAAGAACTCCATGATAGCCGGAAACGTTGAAGCCACCACGCTCAGATGATCGCCATCTGGAACCTCCAGGTAGCTGACCTTCAGACCAGCCTTCTCAGCCGCTGCCGCCATGGTGCGCGAAAGCTGAACCGGAGCTATGCCGTCCTGCGCGCCGTGAACTAACATCGCCGGAGTTCCCTTCATCTTCGCCAATAGAGCAGTCAGCGCGTCGCCCTGGGCGGGTGGGCCGCCTGAAACCGCTGCGATAGCCGCGAACAACTCCGGCTTGCTCGAAGCCACGACCCACGTGCCGAAACCACCCATCGAATGTCCGGTCAGATAAGTCCGCGAAACGTCGATCTTGTAATCGCGGGTCACGGCGTTGATGACTTCAAACACATCCTCCTGACTCAACCCAAAGCGTCCTCTTCCATTCACCCCAACCAGAATGCAGCCACGGCGATCAGCCTCGGTTTTGATCACGGCAGGATCAAACAGCCCGCTGAAGTAGTAGCGTTCGTCGCCAAGCGCACCGTGCAGCATCACAACCAGCGGCACTGCATTCGCGCCGTCGTAGCTCCGTGGCACGTACAACCGATATGGAAAGAGCTTGCCGTCCGAGGCTTGATACGCGCGTTCGACTTCGCCGCGCTCGCGAGCAAACGGATTCTGGCCTTTCGCAAGCGCGGATACTTCCGCTTCGATGAGATCGATTTCCTGATTGGGGTTGATATCGACTTCGCCTCGGGTCTTGGTCAACTGCGCGAGCCGTTCAAGCTGAAACTCTGGAGTGGCGGCCAGCGGCGCGATGGCCTTCACCTTCGGGTCAGTTGCCTTCTTGATGCCGGCGATAGTTCTGGACATCTGGGTGATGCTGTCGGTGAAGTCACTGATCGCGTAAATCTGCCGCCTGATCTCGGCAATCTCCCGGCCGCCGGCTTCGATTAGCGCAACCACCTGGTAAGCACCATCGGGCACCAGGAGCTTGCGCGTTGCGTTGCTGCTGGTTTCCGCGATGGCTAATCGCTCTGCAATGACCAACGGCTCTTGAACACCGGCTGGAAGAGCTCCCGGACGGGTTCGCCACAGCGCAAGAACCGAGGGTGCGTCGCCGGGATTGGAGACGATCTCGCCGGATATTACCGCGAAGGTGACGGTTGGCGGAGATGCGAAAGCCTTCTCGATGCTAGCCGGGAACATACGAGTGAGCGACACTTGAAGCACCTGGTTGGGCTCGACGACCAGGCGGTCCGTTTCAACTATGAGCGACGCGATGAATTTTTGCCGCTCATCCCACTTCTTACCGGCGGCGAGCGCTTGTGCTTCGCCGATCACTTCGAGGATGCCGGGAATGTCGCCGCGTTTGAAAGCTTGCTCGCCTCGCCTGCGCAAGAGTTCAATTGCGGAGAGGTTTGCGCCCGCGCGGCGCTTCTCGGTGTAAACTCGATTGAACTCCTCATAGCGCGAGAACAGTTCGGATAAGAAGGGGACCTGTTGCGCGCGTGTGCCTGGCTGACCGAGCACGGCAAAACCAACAAGCAGACAAGCAATGAGTGTTCTTCTCATTGGTGAGCGTCCCTCACGGATTATTTCGATGCAGTGTAGCACAGCGAGGCGATGCTGCAACTTACTTGCTCAGTACGTTCGCAAGGAAGCGGCCCGTATGCGAGTTCTCGCACTCTACGATCGCCGAAGGCGGACCAACGGCTACGACGTTGCCGCCTTCGTCGCCGCCTTCCGGGCCCAGATCGATGATCCAGTCCCCGCTCTTTATAACATCCAGGTTGTGCTCGATGATGACGATCGACCCGCCAGCCTCGATCAATTGCCTGAACGCAGCAAGCAGCTTGTTGATGTCGTCAAAATGCAATCCGGTCGTCGGCTCATCAAAGATGTACAGCGTGCGCTCGCTCGATCGCCTGGACAGGAAAGCCGCCAGCTTAACCCGCTGCGCCTCGCCTCCCGACAGCGTCGTCGCCGACTGCCCGAGCCTCAGATAGCCGAGTCCCACGTCGTCCATCACCCGCAGCTTCGACGCGATTCGATTCACGTTCGCAAAGAACAGCAGCGCTTCACGAACCGTCATGTTCAGCGCGTCGTGAATCGAACGGCCTTTGTATTTCACGTCCAGCAGCGCCGGCTTGAAGCGCATGCCTTTACACTCTTCGCAGATCAACTCGACGTCGGCGAGGAACTGCATTTCTTTTATCTCGACGCCGTTGCCCTCGCAGCGCTCGCAGCGGCCGCCCGGCACGTTGAAACTGAAGTGCGACGAATCGAAGCCGTGCGCCTGAGCTTCGCGAGTCGACGCGAACAGGTCGCGGATCGCATCGTAAACTTTTATGTAAGTGACCGGATTCGAACGTGGCGTGCGGCCTATCGGAGATTGATCGACCAGCACGACGTCATCCAGATACTGCGCGCCGTCAATCTTTCTGAATGAGCCGACAGGACCGGTCCACTCGCCGCGCTGTTTCTTTATTCCGGCGTAGATGATGTCGTGCACGAGCGTCGACTTTCCCGAACCCGACACGCCGGTTATGCACACCATCATCGCGAGCGGAATGTCGACGTCGATGCCTTTCAAGTTGTGTTCGCTTGCGCCTCGGATCTCGAGCGAGCGAGGACCGATCAAGCGGCGGTTCTTTGGCGGCTTGATCTCGATCTCTCCGCGCAGATACTTCGCCGTGAGCGATTGACCTCGCTTGAGCATCTCCTGTGTCGTGCCCTGGAAGACCACTTCGCCGCCGAGCTCGCCCGCGCCCGGCCCGATGTCGATGAGCTTATCGGAAGAGAGCATCATCTCGGGCTCGTGCTCGACTACCAGTACGGTGTTACCAATGTCGCGCAGGTTTTGGAGAATGCGAATGAGCTTGGCGTTATCGCGCGGATGCAGACCAATCGACGGCTCATCCAAGACGTACAACGCGCCTACAAGCGAAGCCCCGAGATTCGTCGCGAGCTGTATGCGCTGGGCCTCGCCTCCTGAGAGCGTCGACGCCAACCGGTCGAGCGTCAGGTACTGCAACCCGACGTCGATCAGGAATTTCAATCGGCTGCGAATCTCGTGTAGCAAGCGTCCGGCTATTCCCATCTCAGAAGCGCTCAGAGTCTGCTTATCGAAGAACGCAGCGGCTTCGGCCGCGCTCATCGCGCAGACTTCAGGCAGCGTCTTGCCGCTGACCCGAATCAGCCGCGCTTCGAGTCTCAGCCGCGAGCCTCCGCAGTCAGGGCACAGCGTGTAGCCGCGATACTTCGAGAGAAACACCCGCACGTGCAGCTTGTACTTTTTGGTTTCGAGCCAGTCGAAAAAGCCTTTCACTCCGTCGAAGCCGTTGCGGCCCTGCACGATTGTCTTCTGCTGTTCGCGAGACAACTGGCGGAAGGGAACCGTTGTCGGGATGCCTGCCTGCTTCGAGAATCGCAGGAGTTCCTTCTGCGCCCACTCGTATTGCGGTTTCATCCAGGGCTCGATCGCGCCCTGGGCAAGACTCAGCTCGCGATTGGGAATCACGAGGTTCAAGTCGAGCCCAATGGTGTTTCCGAATCCCTGACACGTCGGGCACGCGCCAAACGGATTGTTGAAGCTGAACAGTTGCGGCTCGGGCGTCGCGTACCGCAGAGCGCAGGGCTTGCACTCGAAGCCTTCTGAAAACTGCAACCGCAGGCGAGGCTCGCCGGCCGTTTCGATGATCGCCTGGCCGTGACCTTCCTGATAGCAGACCTCGAGCGAATCAACCAATCGCGTTCTCGTATCGGGCTTGGCGATCAATCGATCGACTAACACGAACGTGTCTTTGAAGTTGGCGCCGGTAAAACTGTCCGGCGTCGCAAGCTCGATCGTGCGCCCGTCCTTGTAGAGCCTCGTGAAGCCGCGTTGCATCAGGCTCATCAAGTGCGCGTCGATGCGCGTGCGTTCACTCGCCGTGGGCTTACGAGACCCTCCCTTCTTTTGTTTGCCGCCGCCGTTCGAGGTGGCTGCCGCTTCATCCATGCCAGCCGCTGCCGGGAACAAGACGTAGAACCGGGTTTCTTCCGGGAGCTTCAAGACTTGCTCGGCGGCCGATTCGGGCGTGTCGCGTTTTACTTTTTCGCCGCAGTTCGAGCAGAAGGTCTCGCCGATTCGCGCGAACAACAGCCTCAGGTAATCATAGATCTCTGTTTGGGTGGCGACGGTCGAGCGGGGGTTTCGAGTCGCGTTTTTTTGACGGATGGAAATCGCCGGGCAGATGCCTATGATCTCGTCGACGTCGGGTTTGTCCATGCGCTCGAGAAACTGGCGCGCGTAAGCGGAAAGGCTTTCGACATAGCGCCGCTGACCTTCGGCGTAGATGGTGTCGAAAGCCAGGCTCGATTTGCCGGAGCCGCTCACGCCGGTGATGACAGTGAGCTTGCCGAGCGGAATATCGACGCTGATGTTCTTGAGATTGTGGACTCGCGCGCCTCGAATGCTGATGACTTCTTCGGGCATGTTCAGTGCTCTCGTCTGTCGTGCGACTCGCATGTGAGCGAATAAGCTCGTGCGGGAATCCATCATTCTAGCATTCGAGGGGAGTGACATCAATTTCTAGGAGTGGGAGGTAACGTCCTAACCTTGTGTTGGTGTACGCGCTAGGAATTCTGGTCGGGCTCCTCCCACTCTTTCGGCGTTGAATAAATGTACCCGTGTTACGCTGGCGATCTCATCCAAGAGAGCCAACGTTCTCAGACTGCTTCCCAAGGGCCAGTCTCGAATCGCCGCCGAGCCATTTCTCAATCACGGTCGCACAGACGGCTTGGAAATCAACAACCGTTCGGAGATCGCCATCGAGGTCCACCTCTGGGGGGCGTGAGCGATGACTGCTCGCTGTAGAGCCCGCCTCGAACCGGGTTGCCCATAACAAACATTACCGACGCCGCTCCGCGATCCGTTCCGCGGGAGACGTTTTCGTTCAGGCGCCGGCTGAGATATGATACGCACATTCAGTTAGAAGCACGGAGGTTTAGCCATGTCGGACATCACGTTTGAACAAGTGTTGCGCGGCATTCAATCGCTACCGCCGGAAGCCTTGGCGAAACTGCGGGAGATATTGAATTCTCCAAGTGAACAAGAGCAGCGGCAGGAGGCCGCCCGCGCTCTGGCTCGCAACGGCAGCTTGCGCGATTTCACGGAAGACAGGCAGTGGTTGGCAGATCATCGGGATGAATACGCCGGGCAATGGGTCGCTATCAAGGATGGACAACTCATCAGCAACGGCTCGAATGCCAAAGAAGTTCATCAAGCCGCGAAAGAAGCCGGCCACCTGGATGGGCTCCTGGTGCTGGTCGAATCCAGTGATGCGCCTCCGTTCCTTCTCTAAGACTTTTTGAAAAACCCCAACCGGGAAGGTTGGGGATCATTCCGTCCAGCCTACAAGAGAGGCGGCCTGTGTGCCACAAATCCCCCAACCGGGAGGTTGGGGATTTTTCACTCTAGCCTACAGGAAGCGCGGCGCGTCTCGGATGCGTGCTGAGGCTGGAGTTAAAGATCCCCAACCTTCCGGTTGGGGGATTTCGGGAGCCGCCGCGCCGTTTCCAGTAGGCCGACGTGAAAGCACCCCAACCTGCCGGTTGGGGGATTCGTGAGATCTCAACTAATACCAGAATCAAGAAGCGCCGTGCGTGAGTTCCGTAACCCGCAGTAGTGACCTCGTTCCCGCGCAAACGCCGCTTGCTGGCCTCCAGGTCGCTCCTACGGAGCTAAGACACCCGCTCTGCGCCTACTTCAATAGACAGGCAATCCCTACGGGATTGGCGGCCTGAACTGCTCGATCTGTGATCCGTCAAACTGAGTGTGACGGAGTATTAGTCGTCATACTTAAGCAGCGAGGAAATCTTGTAGCCGGGAAAGCGGTCGCGGCCTTTCAAGAAGCTCAGCTCGACAACGAACGCGAGCCCCGCCACTATTCCGCCGAGTCTTTCGACCAGGTCCACAACCGCGCGCGCCGTGCCGCCGGTAGCCAGCAGGTCGTCAGCGATTATGACGCGATGCCCTTCGCCGACCGCGTCCTTGTGAATCTCGAGCGTGTCCGTGCCGTATTCGAGGTCGTAGGTTATCGACTCGATGGCGGCTGGCAACTTGCGAGGCTTGCGCACCGGCACGAAGCCAGCCTTCAGACGATAAGCGAGCGCCGGCGCGAAGATGAACCCGCGCGCTTCCATGCCTATCACGGTGTCGATGTTCGGATCGTGTATAAGCTCGACCAGCCGGTCGATGGTGGTTCGCAAGCCGTAGGGATTCTTGAGCAGAGTGGTTATGTCGTAGAACTGGATTCCCGGCTTTGGAAAATCCGGTACGGTTCGGATCATTTCTTTAAGGTTGTCCACGAAGTTTCTCCAATCAGGGAAAGTTCGTAGTTCGGCCTTTAGGCGGAAGTTCGTACAAACGGGATGTTAGAGCTTCGCGATACAAACTTCCGCCTAAAGGCCGAACTACGAACTTCAGGTTGTCAAAACACAACTTCGAATCCAGCGTAACGTCCAGAGGGCTGCATCTCCGTCTCGTCAACTCGAGTGACGTGACCGTAGGACGGACCGCGTTCGAGCGCCTCGCGGAACTCGGCGACCGCGGCGGGCGAGCCTTCCGCGATTGCCTCGACCGTTCCGTCAGGAAGATTTCGAACCGTTCCGGAGACTCCCGTTTGGTGCGCGGCTCGTATCGCGAAATAGCGAAAGCCCACGCCCTGAACTCGACCGATGACTACGAATCGCCGCGCTACCATCATTGCTGGCGCCCAAACCCCACCTGGCACAACGGGTGCTCGTTTTCGAAAGCATGGGCTCGTCTCAAGAGTGAAATGAAACCCGCCGGGCGCCATGATGGGTGGCGCTTGTGTTTGCGCCTCCCAACTCGCGGAGCCAGTTCCGAGCGTGAGCTTTGCAGGTTGAAGAGGCGATCGGTCTTTGATCAGTCGCCTCATCAGCCCTGTTATATCATCGCGGCGGAGTGTTGTCACCCGGAGCGGAATTCGATGGTGAGCGCGACTAGCCTGGAGCGAATCGCCCGCCCTCCCGAGGTTCGAACTGAAGTTCGAGCAAGCGAAGAGATTGTGTCTTGACTATCATTCGCGAGCGCGGGAGGGATTACCTTGACAATGTATGTCGGCTTTGAAATGATCTGGCCGCTTTGCAGCCGGCTTGTTTCGGTTGCGATCAAAATTGTGGAGCGCGTCGCGCCGATTCCGTCGAGCGCTCTCGATCAGTTATTGGCTTTGTGGTAACCGCTAAGGAGGACCCCCAATGAGAATTCAGAATACGGTTCGAGGTTTCGCATATTTGGTTGTGCTTGCCATGTGCCTGAGTGGTACGGCCCTGGCTCAATCCGAGAACAAAATTGAGTCCGTCGCTGCGATTTCCGCAGACCGGACGGAAGTGAGATGGCAGCCTCAAGTTGAATACGGCCGCCTCATCCTGACGGTCTCCGCGCCAGGAGGCGAGGTGTTTCGGAAGGAATTTGAAGCGGGTACTGCCCCCTCGTTTAAGCTCACCGATCGGGACGGGTACAGCCTGCCCGACGGTTCCTACTCATATGAATTGCGCGTAATCCCGAACTTTAGCCGCGAAGTCAGGAAGGCTCTGGCGGCTTCAAGGGAGAATGGCAACACGGCTGAGGTCATGCAGGAGTTGCAGCGGAACGGCCAATTGCCGAAGACGCTTACGGTTCAATCTGGCTCCTTCCTGATTGAGAAGGGCGCGGTCCTTACAGGATCTCCCGAAGATGGTGTAGAACCGCAAGCGCAGAAGCAGAACTCGGGGGGAGTCGAGCTTCAATCCAAGAAGAAAAATGGAGGCGTCGTCACAATCGAGGATGTCGTGACCCCGGACGATATAATCGTCCAGGGCAGCGCCTGCATTGGGCTGGATTGCGTCAACAATGAGGTGTTCGGATTCGACACGATCAGGGTGAAAGAGAACAACACGCGGATCCAGTTCGACGACACGAGTGCTGCCGGCTTCCCGACCAACAACTGGCAGATAAGGGCGAACAGCTCGGCGGCTGGTGGCGCAAGTTTCTTGGGGTTCGTAGACCAGGGTGCTGCCGGCAATTCTGAGACCGGAACCATTGTGTTTGAAGTCGATGCGGGTGCGCCGGCCAACTCGCTTAAGGTGAGTAGCACAGGGAAAGTAGGGCTGCGCACCGCGACGCCGGTGTTGGATCTGCACATCGCTACAGGCGACACTCCGGCACACCGGCTGGAGCAAACCGCTGCGAGCGGCTTCACCGCACAGACCTGGGATATTGCGGGCAACGAGGCGAATTTCTTTGTGCGCGATGTCACCGGTGGCAGCCGGCTTCCTTTCAGAATCAGACCCGGCGCGCCGACCAGCAGCATAGACATTAACGCTAGCGGCCAGGTTGGCATCGGAACGCAGGCGCCCGCGTTCAAGCTCCACGTCGACACGGCGACTCCCACCGGAACAGGCGGTAACACGATCGTTGATGGTCTGACTATTAGGGGCAATCCCAGCATTAATGGTGTGCAGCTTATGCACGGTCTTTCAACTGCCTTCATGGTGCTCAATCCTGAAGCTGTTGGGTCTGGCGCATTAGGGATTGGCACGAAAGGCAACTTCCCCGTTCACTTCTACGCGAATTCCGGGCTGACCGCCGGCGCGCCTTCCGCCGTAGGCATCAGAATGACCATTCTAGGCAATGGCAACGTCGGCATCGGCACTGCTACGCCGGCAGGAAAGCTGGATGTGAACGGCACAATTTTCCAGCGTGGTATTCAGCTCTTCGCGGACTATGTCTTCGAACCGACTTACACTCTCGAATCGATCGAAGATCATTCCGCGTTCATGTGGAACAACAAGCATCTACCGGCAGTCGGCGCCAGGACGGTTGACGAGAAGGGTCACGAGGTTGTCGAGATCGGCGCGCGAATGCGTGGGATGCTCGAAGAACTCGAAAAAGCCCACATATACATCTCGACGCTGAGCGATAGGATCACCGAGAAGGAAGCGTCGCTGGTGAAGCTCGAACGACAGAACACAGAACTTGCCGAACGTCTGGCTCGCATCGAAGCGATGCTCTCGGCCTCGAAGACCGAAAAGAAGTAGTCCTCAGATCGGTGAGTATTGAAGGAAAAGGGACGAGGGATTTCTCTCGTCCCTTTCTGTCACCAGGTTCGGATGTTCGCTAATGCGTTGCGTCGCGGGCCTTCCAAAGGGATGTGGCGTCATCCCGGCAAGGCTTCTCCTCACAAAAGAAAGGCGAGAGCAGATTTGCTCTCGCCGATTCATTTGAAAAGTGGTCGCGGCGATTGGATTCGAACCAACGACCTCT
>CAZJQQ010000027.1:40473-92583 GCA_964548075.1 uncultured Clostridia bacterium
GTGAGGATGGGAGTAAAGGGACGGGGGCCTCCTCGTCCCTTTCTGTTATCAGGCCCGAAATTCTTCAACGACTTCGGAGCGAAGGCTACGTTTCCGGCTCGGGTCCTTTCGAACTACTGGCGTCATCCTGGCAAGCCCCTCTTAGAAAAAGAAAAGCGAGAGCAGATTCTGCTCTCGCGGCTTCACTTCAGAAATGGTCGGGGCGATTGGATTTGAACCAACGACCTCTCGGTCCCGAACCGAGCGCTCTACCAGGCTGAGCCACGCCCCGTAATGACGAAGTGGAATGATAGCCGCCCGATCGCCGGATTGTCAAAGCAGCGATCAGTCAATCAGTCAATTCAACCTCGTAGCACGGAATTCACTCGCTTGATCGAGACGAAACGAGTGAATTCGTTACTCTCGAGGGCGAGTCGCGCGGGACTGCCTGTACCTCAGTCAGCATCTCGATGAACTTTCGCGCGGCCCCGCTGAAGATTTTGCCTTTGCGGTAGATGATACCGATCGGACGCGCGAAGCTTTCGGTGAAATTCACCGCGCGCAGCGTCCCTGCTCGTACTTCGTTCTGAACGGTCGCTCGAGGAACGATAGTCAGCCCGAGGTCGGCTTCAACCGATTGCTTGACGGTCTCGATGTTATCGAGCTCCATAACGTACTGCACGCTGATGCCGCGGTCACGCAGTATTTTGTCAACCGCCTTCCGCGTTGGGATGTCGCGCTCGAACCCGATGAATCGCTGTCCATCCAGACCGCTGATGTCGATTCGTTTCTTGCCTGCAAGCTCGTGCTCCGGACTGCACACAAGAACAAGCGGATCGCTTCCCAACGGCATGATTTCGATCTGCGGCCGCGCGGTTGGATACGCCACAATCCCCATGTCGATCACGTGGTTGATCACATCCTCGTACACCTTGTTAGGCCGGCTGTATTCGATGTGGACGTTTACTTGTGGATAGGACTTGATGAAGCGCTTAAGCACTGGCGACAACTCGTGAATGCCGACCGAGTAGATCGTAGCAACTCGAACCTGGCCGCTGATGATGTTGCCCAGGCCTTTCATTTCCTCATTGAGCGCGTTGAAGCGATCTATGATTTCCCGACAGCCCTGATAAAAGGTCATTCCGGCCGCGGTCGGAACCATAGTGCCGCCTCGGCTTCGCTCGACCAACCGCCGGTTGAACTTATCTTCTAAGGCACGGATCTGCTGACTGACCGCCGATTGCGAGACGAAGTTCTTGGTCGCCGCTTTTGAGAAGCTGCGCGTGTCGATGAGATCGCAGAAGACTTTCAGAGACTCGATGTGCATAACCCCACCTTATTAGCTGAGTCTTTGCTGCTCAGGGGTACTTATAACATAACATCTTGGAGTGCGGAGCCACTTGAGGCATTACCCTGGGATTGCCCGAGACGCTGCGCAATGTAAGAATGCCTTAGCGGCCTGGTCCAGGGTGAAGGGCTGAAAGCAACGCTGTGAAACAGAGCACAAGCGTTGGGCACAATAAGACTGACGGAGGATATGCGCTTATGTGGGCACTCAGGAAACGATTCTGGAACAGGATCGCTACGGCGAAGTTTAGCCGCAACAGACCGGCGGTGATCCCTATTCCGCGCGACGATCAACGCAAATTGAAGCCTGTTAGCCTTGCGAGCCAATTCTCCGGTATCCCCATTCCCAATATTCTGGTCGCCGATCACGTGCCCGCAGACGAGGCCGACACGCTTAAGCACGCGTTCTATGACTTTCAGGTGGCGATGTACAGTGTGCTTTCTCCAATGGAGGACGGACTGCCCCCGATTGACGCCGATCCCCAAAAAGCACTTGATGAGGCTTATTCCACTGCACATCGAGACTTGTTCCCTGTGCCGGTGTTGCCCGATGAGTATAAGAACCGGGCCGATCTCGGGCACTTGGCCGTTGCAGGTCCCTATGCCTGCTTCGTTGAGAAGGCGCCCGAAGGCGGTTACCAATGGGACTTTCGGAAACTCGATCGCTACGAGCACCACGAAGGTCTGCGCTCGCTCGGCGTTCGAGTGACATTCCGCGTTGACGTGCCTGGGCGGCGGCTTCAGGCGGCGCAGATCGAGTGCGAGTTGGGCGCCTGCAAACCCGGCGATGCCACCTGGGAGACGGCGGAGAAGATAGCGCTGTGCGCGGCGACGACTTATGCTTCGTTAGTACGTCACTTCAATTGGGTCCATCTCGCTTGCGGCGCGCCACTGGCAATGGCGACGCGTAATAGCCTGCCCGCAAATCATCCGGTGAGACGCCTGCTGTGGCCGCACGTATTTGGAACGCAGTACAGCAACGAGCTCGTAACGAAAGGCCAGATGGTCAAAGGCGGTGAGTTCGAGACGATTTTCAGCTTCACCCACCAGGGAATGTGCAAGCTGGTCGAGGAAACGTACAACGAATATGACATCACCACTCTGGATCCCGCGCTGGACGCCCAACGGCGCGGCATCAAGGACGCCGGTTTTGAAACACCAGCCCTGGCCAACCGCCAGGCCCTCTTCGACGTGATGAACGCGCACGCCCTGGCGTATCTGCGCCTGTACTATTCTTCTGACCAACAACTACGCAGCGACGCGAGCTTCCAATCCTGGGTCGGCGAACTACAGCGAATGATACCCGGCGGCGTCCAAAAGCTGCTCGGGAGCCCAATCACGATTGAAAGTGCCGCCCGGTTGATTGCGGCGTTCATCTACCTTGTCTCAGTCGAGCATGAGATTTTAGGCACTGGCCTCTGGAATTATCAGATGTGGACTCATGTCCAGCCGGCGCGCGTCTACAAGAACGGTCAGCGCGAGCCGCTCGATGTGTACCAGCGCCTGGTCAACGCCAACTTCAATCTTAACGTGAGCCGCGCTCAACTTTTGCAGGACTTTTCGAGTCTAGCGATTGACGAGCAGGGAGCTGCTGCCTTTCGGACTTTCCTGAGCGAACTGCGCGGCCTTCAGGCCAAGCTGGAGCAAGAGCCTTTTGCGCACTGGAAGATTTATCCGAAGATCCTCGAGGCCAATATCAACGCTTGATCTTTTGGAAGAAGCGCACGTCTTGATCCGTCTAACCTTCAGGCAACAGCAGAAGGGTTGAGCAAGCGAGGACAATTCATGGACAGCGTATGGCAGGACTTGCGGTACGCAGTGCGGCTCCTCGGCAAGAGCCCGGGCGTCACCGTGATGGCGGTGCTCGCGCTCGCGTTGGGGATCGGAGCGAACACCGCGATCTTCAGCCTGGTGAATGGAGCGCTCATCCGTCCGTTGCCCGGCGCCCAGGATCCCGATCAACTCGTCACCCTCGAGTGCACGCGGAACGGAAAGCCGCAGTCCAGCGGGTATCCGGACTACGTTGACTACCGCGACCATTGCAGGTCTTTTGCTGGCTTGGCGGCTCATTGTGGAACGCCGCTCAGTTTCAACAATGGCGTGGCCGAGCGGCTCCGAGGCGACCTTGTCAGCGGCAACTACTTCTCGGTCCTCGGGGTGACGCCAGCGGCGGGCCGCTTGATTGCTCCCGATGATGATGACCAACCCGGCGCCCACCCGGTAGCCGTGCTGAGCTACGGCATGTGGCTCCGATCGTTCGCCGCTGATCCGGATGTGGTGGGACGCAGTATGAAGCTCAATGAGCACGACTTCACGATCATAGGCGTGGCGGCGCGGGACTTCAGAGGCACAGAAACCGGAGGATCATACGATGTTTGGATTCCGATCAAGATGCAGGCCCAGGCGATGCCGAGGACGCTGGGGCGGCACTGGTTCAACGATCGCTCCGCCGGTTGGCTCGGCGTGTTCGGACGGATCACGCCAGGAGTTTCAGTTGACCAGGCTCAAGCCGAGTTGACGACGCTCGCTCGCTCGAGCAGAGCTATCCCGACACCAACGCAGGCCGAGGCGTCTCAGTGCTCGCAGGGCTCGGCCTGGATTCAGACGACCGCGTCAGCCTCCGAAACTTTCTGACGCTCTTGCTTGCGGCGGTGATGCTGTTGCTGCTGATAGCTTGCAGCAACGTCGCGAATCTTCTTCTGCTGCGCGCAACCACGCGTCGAAGAGAGATTGCCGTGAAACTGGCTCTGGGAGCCACTCGCGGCCGGCTCGCCCGCCAGTTGTTGACCGAAGGACTGTTGCTCTCTTTGATGGCGGGCGGAATGGGATTGCTGTTAGCTCCCTGGTCCGCTCAGTTGATCCTGGCCTTTCAGCAACCTGCTTACGGGCTGCGCGGCGTCGATATCAGTCCGGATGCTCGAGTTCTCGGTTTCACGGCAGTGCTCTCGATTTTGACCGCAGTCGTGTTTGGACTCGCGCCGGCGATGCAAGCCTCGAAAGTCGATCTTGTAACCTCCCTCAAAGACGGAGCGCCAAGCTCTGGTCAACGCAAGTCACGCCTGCAAGGCAGCCTGGTCGTCGCACAGGTCGCGGTCTCGCTTGTGCTGTTGATAGGCGCGGGTCTCGCGGTAAGAACTATGCAGAAAGCGCTGACTATGGACCGAGGCTTCGATAGCAAAAACATGGTGTTGATGTCGATGGACCTGACAATTCGAGGCTACAGCGAATCGCAGGGCAGATCGTTCTACGAAGACCTCATCCAACGAGTTGACGCGCTTCCCGGTGTCATCTCCTCAAGCCTGGCGAAGACGGTTCCGCCCAACGACTGGAGCGACAGACTCTCGGTTTTCCCTCCCGGCGAGGAGCCCCCGCCGGACGTATTGAGAACGCGCCTCGACGATCTGGGATTGAGAGTCGACGCAAACACAATCGCGCCAAACTATTTTCGAACCCTGGGTATCCCTCTGCTCGAGGGGCGTGAATTCACTGACCGTGACAGGGTGGGGGCTCCACCCGTTGCCATTCTAAATGAGAAGCTTGCGAAGCGCCTTTGGCCCGGTGAAAGCGCAGTCAGCAAACTGCTTTCGGTGCCCTTCTGGCGCGAGCCACGACCTTTGGTTCAGATCATCGGAGTAGCAAGAGACACCAAGCATCGCTCTTTGCTCGCCGACATGCCTCTGCTCGTTTACCTTCCCGAACTGCAATCCTACGACGGAAGGGCAACGCTTGTGGCGCGCACGAGCGGCGATCCGACGACGCTTATTTCGGTGATTCGCGGCGAGGTCGCCGCGCTCGACAAGGACCTGACGCTGTATGCGGTGAAGACCATGTCCGCGCAGATCGAAAGCACGCTTTGGCAGCAGCGCATCGCCGCCGGGTTGATCGGCGTCTTCGGTTTGCTGGCGCTTGCGCTGTCGGCAATTGGAATCTACGGAGTGATCGCACATTCGGTGGCGCAAAGGACGCGCGAGATTGGAATCCGAATGGCGTTGGGAGCGGACGCGCGAGGTGTCCGGCGGATGATCTTGAGACAAGGACTGGTTCTTGCGCTGACCGGAGTGCTCGTTGGGCTTGTCGCTGCGTTCGCGCTTACCCGGCTTATGTCTTCATTGCTGTATGGAGTAAGCGCAACCGATCCTCTGACGTTCGGCATCTCGAGCGTGGTGCTTGTAGGAGTGGCTCTGGGAGCCTGTTTGGTGCCAGCCCGCCGCGCGACTAAGGTGGACCCAATGATCGCGCTGAGATGTGAATAGCGACCCATTTTCCATTTGTCATTTTCCATTTGTCATTTGTTATTGAAGAGGATCGCTCAATGGAAAATGACAAATGGAAAATGACAAATGGAAAATGGACCCCCTCGTCACTACAATGCTCGGATGACTGAGAACGAGACGGGGCGAGCCGTGGGCTACATCCAGCTCCTTCGTAGCAATCACGACTTCCGCAACCTGTTCGTTGGACAACTCGTCTCGCAAACCGGGGACTGGTTCAACTCAGTCGCGCTGTTCACCCTTCTACTCTCGCTGACCGGATCGGGAGAAGCGGTCGGCTACATTCTCATAATCAAGCTGCTGCCTTCATTTTTTGCCGGTCCGCTGGCGGGCGTGGTCGCAGATCGCTTCAATCGCAAAATCATAATGATCGTAGCCGACATCGTTCGCGGCTTTCTGGTGCTTGGCTTTCTGTTTGTGCAACGCCCCGAGCAGGTTTGGATCGTCTACGCGATTGCTGCGTTGGAAGTAGTCGTCTCGACTTTCTTCGATCCGGCCAAGTCGGCGGCGATCCCCAACATCGTCTCGCGAGAAGAGCTGATCTCGGCGAATGCGTTGTCGGCCGCTTCCTGGTCGGTGACGCTGGCACTGGGAGCGGCGCTTGGCGGAGTGGTGACCGATGTCTTCGGGCGCAACACGGCGTTCGTCGTCGACTCGATGACGTTCTTCGTCTCGGCGGCGTACATTGCTCGCGTGCATCTTCGTTCTTCAACACCGAGACCGGGGCGAGCGGCGCGTCTATCTTTAGCCGATGCGACCGGTGTCACCGACCTCATCGAAGGCGGGCGGTACTTAAGAGCAAACCCTCGCGTGATGGCGCTGCTGTTGGTGAAGAGCGGTTGGGGGCTGGGTGGCGGAGTGTTGCTGCTTTTGACGATCTACGGTAAGCAGATATTCCCGATCGGCCGCGACGGCGCCGCTTCGATCGGGTTGTTGTACGCGGCGCGCGGGCTTGGCGCGTTGATCGGGCCGATGATCGCCGGCGTGATCACCAGCGGGGCGCCTCGCACGATGCGTCAGGCGATTTCGGCAGCGTTCTTTGTGTCAACGTCGTTTTACCTGTTGTTTGCGCATTCACCGGTGCTGGCGGTCGCGCTGATATGCGTGGTAGGGGCGCACTCGGGCGGGAGCATTCAATGGGTTTTCTCGACGACTCTCTTGCAGATGACGGTGCCGGACAGATTCCTGGGCCGAGTCTTCGCGCTCGAGATGGCGCTGTTGACACTCACGATGTCAGTCTCGACTTATGTGACGGGGTGGGGCGTCGACTATCCGGGACTGGGCGCGCGCCGAATGGCGACAGTCCTTGGTTTAGCCTTCGCGGTTCCCGGCATTGGGTGGTTGATGCTGCAGAGATGGCTTGACCGAGGCGAGTTCGGCGTCCACGCACAGCCGATCTTGGAAGTCGAACCGGTGACCGAGACGTCTTACCCGCCGGTCTGAAGGCATCGTAATTCCACCAACACTCAGAGTGTCCGAAGACTGCTTGGCGTCTTTGCGGGACTTTGCGTCTCTGCGTGAAATAGCCGCGTGTCAGGACCCGTTTCGCGCCAAGACGCGAAGACCCGCGAAGGCGCAGGGCGCATCCACCAACGGCATTGGATCCTCGGTCCCAGTTTTTATTGCACCAGGGTTCAAGAAAATCTCTCCTGCTGCATTGACCAGTCCCTTCTTCAGGTGGTATTTATTTGCCCAACATGAAAATGTTTTGATTCCAACCTGGTCCTTCTCGAAGCCTCGCGGCGCGGTCCGCGCGATGGCGACGAGTGGAACGACGCAACAGTGAACCGCCCTAAGCGCGGCTGAACCTGGCGCGTACGTCCATCGTTCTCAATTACTGTTCTCAACCAACAATCGAAGGCAAAGCATGCAAGCAAGCAAAGAAGAACTTGTAGATGTTGCACCGTCGCTGGAACAGCCGCGAGCGGGTTCACGATTAAAGCGCGGCGCCGGTTTTCTCCGCGAAGCGGTCGTTGGCTCGCAACGAGATTTCACCGAAGGCCCGATCGGGCCCGCTATCTTTCTTCTGGCGGTGCCGATGGTGCTCGAGATGATGATGGAATCGCTGTTCGGCATCATCAACGTGTTTTGGGTCGCACACCTCGGCAAGGAAGCTACGGCGACGGTGGGCATAACCGAGTCGCTTTTGACTATGGTCTTTGCGGTCGCGATGGGCTTGAGCATGGCCACTACCGCGACCGTAGCTCGGCGAATCGGCGAGAAGGACCACCACGGCGCTTCGATCGCCGCAGTCCAATCGATCATTCTCGGCGTGGTAGCTTCAATACCCGTCGGGATCATCGCGATCGCTTTCGCGCCGCAAATGTTCCGTTTGATGGGTGCGTCGGACGGCGTGATCGCGAGCGGTACCGGCTACGCCAGAGTGATACTCGGCGGCAATGTCGTGATCATGCTGTTGTTCCTGATCAACGCCGTGTTTCGCGGAGCGGGCGACGCTTCGATCGCGATGCGAGTGCTGTGGATCGCGAACGTGATCAACATCGTTCTGGATCCGTGCTTGATCTTCGGCCTCGGTCCGTTTCCAAAGCTCGGCGTAACCGGCTCAGCCATCGCGACCACGATTGGGCGAGGCGTCGGCGTGGCATTTCAACTTTGGGTGTTGTTCAGCGGACGAGGACGGGTCAAGGTTGACGGGCGCAGCTTTCGGCTCCACGTCGAGGTGATGACGCGAATGGTGCGCATCTCCTTGGGTGGGATGTTCCAGTTCCTTGTAGCCACCGCGAGCTGGCTCGGGCTTGTGCGGATCGTAGCTGTGTTCGGCGACGCGGCGTTGGCGGGCTACACGGTTGCGCTACGGATCATCATCTTCGCGATCTTGCCGTCGTGGGGGATGAGCAACGCGGCGGCAACGCTGGTAGGCCAAAACCTGGGGGCGGGAAAACCGGATCGTGCCGAGCGCTCGGTTTGGGTGACCGGCTTTGCCAACATGTGCTTTTTGGGACTGGTGGCGATCACGTTCGTCGTATTAGCCGAGCCGCTGATCGGTATATTCACCACCGACCCGGCTGTCGTGCCTTACGGAGTGTCGTGCTTGAGGTTCATAAGCTACGGGTACATCTTCTACGCATACGGAATGGTGATGGTGCAATCGTTCAACGGAGCGGGAGATACGAACACGCCGACTGTAATAAACCTGTGTTGCTACTGGCTGTTTCAGATTCCTCTGGCATACAGCCTGGCGATTCCACTTGGGTTTGGCGCGAAGGGCGTGTTCGTCGCGATCACAATATCCGAGTCGTTGCTTGCGGTGGTTGCGATGGTGTTCTTTCGAAGAGGGAAATGGAAGACTCGGAAGGTTTGAGAGTTTGGAGATACCACCGACGGAAGAGACTGTGCGAAAACTCCCGGAATACCACCCACGGAAGTGGGGTGGATCGTTCAGGTGCGGGCTACAACAGAGGCGGCCCGCTCGCTCGGTCTTAGTTATCTCTTTCCCCTCGCGCCGCGAGGGGAGAGAGGTGCAAAACGGGACTCTCCGGTGCGCCCTTATGTAGGCTGGAATTGAACGATCCCCCAACTCCCGTTGGGGGGATTCTGGAGAATCTGGGGGAACAACCGATGGAGATAACAACCATTTCAACTCCGAATGCGCCTGCCGCCGGAGGGCATTACTCTCAAGCCGTCGTCTACAACGGGCTCGTGTTCGTAGCGGGTCAGCTCGCGATCGATCCACACACCGGAGCGAGGCTCACCGGTTCGATCGAAGAACAAACCGAACAGTGCCTGAAGAATATTGGCGAGATCCTGAAAGCCGCCGGGAGCGATCTGAGCCGAGTCCTGAGTGTGACTGTTTACATATCAGACATCGAGCTGTGGCCGGCGGTCAACGCTGTCTACGCGCGAATGATGGGAGACCATCGTCCCGCGCGCGCGGTGGTGCCCGTGAAGGAGCTTCATTATGGATTCAAGATCGAGATTGAAGCTATCGCGGCCTTCAATGAATAAAGCGTTGGAGTTCGTGCGATGATCCTGCTAGTTTCTTGGCTGATTTCAATTCGAGTTGCTACATCGACTTGCTGACCGAGCAAAATAGCACAACGACATGATGCTGATGGTTGTGCGGTTCGGTTCGTTTCGAAGGAGGACGCCACGAATACACAGAGTCACAAAGCTTCACCAAGGCAGATGCGCCGCTCATCTGTGCCTTACAGCCCTAACCGCGAACGGCGCGCGACGCTATCTGACTGGACTCTGGTTCTACTACTCCTCCTCCTATCAGCGCCGGTCTGCGCACAGGAATTGACCGTCATTCGCGCGGGCCGGTTTGTTGACGTCGAGAAGGGCGACGTCCTGCACGACAAGGTGATCTATGTGCGCGGCGATAAGATCGAGAAGATCGCTTCGCCTCGCGCCTCGGAGATTCCAGCGGGCGCTCGTGTAATCGATCTTTCCAGGTACACGGTGCTGCCGGGCTTGATCGACTGTCACACTCATCTGATCGACCTCCCTCAATCTTCGGGGCCCGGCGCGCCGCTCGAACAGTCGCCCGCTCAAATGGCCTTCAACGGCGCGAGAAACGCGAAAAAGACTTTGCTGGCGGGCTTCACCACCGTGCGCGACGTCGGAACCTATCGCGCGTTCGTCGATATCGCCCTGCGTGACGCGATCAACGACGGAACCGTGCTCGGGCCCAGGATGGCGGTGGCCGGCGCTTACATCACGGTCAGCTCGGGCGGTGGAGACATAACCGGTCTGAGTCCTGATATCGTACTGCCTCTCGATCTTCGGGCGGGTGTCGCCAACTCGGCAAGCGAGGTCCGGCAGCGTGTGCGCGAGATACTTCATCGCGGCGCCGACTTCATCAAGATAATCGCAACCGGAGCGGTGCTCACTCGCGGCACTAAACCCGGCGTGTCTGAGTTCACCGAAGAAGAGATTCGGGCGGCGGTCGAAGAAGCCGCGAAGTACGGCGCTAGAGTGACCGCGCACGCACACGGCGCCGAAGGGATCAAGAACGCCGTGCGCGCCGGCGTTCAATCGATCGAGCACGGCTCGTTGATCGATGATGAGGGGATCCGATTGATGAAGGAGCGCGGGGCTTTTCTGGTGGCGGACATCTTCAACGGCGACTACATCGCCCAAAACTACAAACGACTCGGTTATCCCGACGAATTCATCAGCAAGAATGAAGAAACCACCGAGGCCCAGCGAGCGGGCTTCAGAAAAGCGGTGGCCGCCGGAGTCAAAATCGCATACGGGACCGACGCCGCGGTGTATCCGCACGGCGACAACGCGCGACAGTTGCCCTACATGGTCAGGTACGGCATGACGCCGGTCGGCGCTATTCAATCGGCGACAATCGACGCGGCTCGCAACATCGGATGGGATGATCGCGTCGGCTCGATCGCGCCGGGAAAGTTCGCCGACATAATTGCAGTCGAAGGAGACGCGCTTTCGGATCTTACGCGGTTCATGAACGTAGCGTTCATCATGAAATCCGGTCAAATCATCAAGTCGCCCGACAAGTGAAGCATCGGAGGAATTTGATATGCCGAGAAGTCTATTGAATGTCGTCTTTCTACTCGCAGCCGCGGGCGCGTTTGGGCAAAGTGCGCAAGCGAGCCAGCTTGTTGAGTCCAAGCTGGAAACCAAGCTTGTGCCTGGTCCGGTCGAATACAACGTGCTGCTGCCGGATGGCTACGACTCCGCTAAGGAGCCGCTGCCTCTCCTGCTCTTTCTTCATGGCGGCGGCGGTGATCGAACCTTTCTCACCCGGATGCGCGCGGCCATCGACGACATGTGGAAGGCAGGAACGTTACCGAAGATGGTCGTTGTTACGCCGAGCGCCGGCCGTTCGTTTTACATGGACTACAAGGACGGCTCGCAGAAGTGGGAGTCGTTCATCGCCGGACCGTTCCTCGATCACCTGAGACAGACCTACAAGGTCACGCGCGAGCGGAAGGGTACGCTGCTGTTCGGGATCTCGATGGGCGGACTTGGCGGGCTGAGGCTCGCTTTCAAGTACCCGGACAAGTTTGAAGCCGTCGCGGCGCTCGAACCCGGCATCGATCCCGCCCTGAAGTGGAAAGAGGTGAAGCCGCGCAATCGATTCTATCGAGGCGACGACTTGATGCAGACGATCTTTGGCAAGCCGTTCGATGAAGGCTACTGGGAGGCTAACAATCCGGCGACGATTTGCGTTGCGAACGCGGAAAAGATTCGCGCGTCGCGGTTGGGGATTTACGTCGATGTGGGTGACATGGACGCGTTCAACATCCACGAAGGCACCGAGTTTATTCACCGCATTATGTGGGACCTCAAGATTCCTCACGAGTATCATCTCGTCCGCGGAGCCGATCACGTTGGGCGAACGATTCGACCTCGAACGACTGAAGCGCTGGAGTTCCTGACTCGCGTGTTGAATCCTCCGCCGGCGGATCCCGAAGCGGATGCGCTTCACGAACGACTCGAACCTCTGAAGAGAGCGGCGGAGAGGAAGCCGTAACGATATCGCTGTCGTTGCGACGTTGCGGCTTTGCGTGAGGGGCGTTAGCGCAAAGACGCAAAGACGCGCAGAGACGCCAAGGCGCTCAGACGGAGTCCCGGATTGATATCACGCCGATCATTCATCTCGAGGACAAGTGCGGGGTTGATCGGTTGCGTCGTCACCCATAAGCCCACGCTGGCGGCAATGTCTCCGAACTTGCTTGCTCTTGCCGCAGCTCACGTACGGCTTGCTGAAGCTGATCGTAGTAGGTCAGCGCTCTGGGGACGACTCGGAGGCTCGGCCGCGGAGCGAGCGTCGGCCCGGCTGTTCGAGAGACAAATCAAACCGTACATCCGCAAGACCGAGCTAGAGCCCTTCAACTTCTCCGCGCATCGTCCCAAGGTATGGAGCCTCGCCATTCAAGGCGCGAATTCTCTCGAGAGCGCGATGCCGGCGCCCTTTGACGCGCGTTTTCCCGATGGTGCTGTTCAAGCGCCGCTCGTGTCCATTTCAAGTGACTCTGACTGGAGCGCGGTGCGCGGCAAGTGGGCGTTCGTTCGAGCGACGATGCAAGGCTCGCCGGCGCGGAACTCGATCAGAGATGGGAATCTTTACAAGCGAGCCGCCGATGCCGGCGCCGCCGGGTTCATCTTCTCACTTCCGATGAAGCCGGGGCGGTGGCGCGCGGTCGCGCCCATTGACAGGGCCTACGCGATACGCGATGAGGCTTACCCGGACAATCGCCGCCCGGCGCTTTGCTTTTGTGTTGATGCGCAGGACGGGGAACTGCTCGAACGCGCTGTGTCTGAAAGACGGAGCGTCTCTGCCTCAATCGGGTACGAACCCGTCGTCAATCGCGAAGGGCTCAACGTGGTTGGATATCTTCCGGGCAAGGGCCAGCTCGGCGTCGCGCTGTTCAATCATCTGGACAGCTTTTTCTCGGGCGCGAACGACAACGCAAGCGGGTTGGCGACCACCATAGGTCTCGCTCATCGGCTCTCGCGCCTGCCGGTTGAAAAGAGGCTCGCTGACTTTTTCTTCGTCGCACTGTCCGCGCATCACGATGGCGCTGAGGGGATGCGAGCGTTCGCTGAACGCGATCCAAACAGGTTCGCGAGTCTCACTCAGGCGATTTTGATTGAGCACACCGACGCGCAGGGCGGTCGCGAAGCGAATGCGGCAGGCTGGCCGCCGCGGCTGAACGATCTGAGACAGGCGTATCTTGGAAACAAGGGCTGGTCCGAAGTGCGCGAGGCGCTCCCGGCGTTGGTGAAGGACAGTGGGGTGATGAGCGTGAGCCCACAGGCGGTTGATGCTTGCATCGGGGACCTGTTGGCCGTGTGCGACCGGCAGAAGTCATTCTCGTTGATCCAGGCGCCGCCCTACTATCACACCGATCACGATACGATCGACAAGATCAGCCAGGCGGGGTTGGAAGCGGCCGTTGATTTTCATATGCGGTTACTCGAGGTGACGGGTGCTCTCCGGAAGTAGCATAGACTTTAGTCTGTGTCGGGCAATTCCTAGGTGACAAATCCACACAGACTAAAGTCTATGCTACTTCCGTGACCAGGCGCGTCGACTTGTGGTAAGTTCACCGGCGGCAGTTGCTATCAAACTTTTCCATGGAGGCTGAATGTCAAACTCGAAGGAACCAGGCGGCGTGTCACGGCGGCAGATGTTGAAGCTGGCTGCGGCCGGCGCGGCGGGACTTACCTTACTAAAGCGAAGCGCGGGCGCGCGAACGCTCGCGCACGAGAGCTTTCTCGATCTAACAGCCGTCGAGCGTATCGCCGACCGCGACACATCGGTTCATCCGCCGCTGTTGATCGATCTCCAGACTCACGTCTGGTGGCGTGCGGGCGGAGTCGCCAAGATGAATGCGCGAGGCGAGGCGTTTCTGAAAGGGATGGCCGGCTATCGCGCAACGTTCACGGGGCATCCCGTGCCGATCGCCGACATGGGTCGAGTGACTTTCTTCGACGATCTTTTCCTGAAGAGCGAAACGGACATCGCTTTCCTGAACAGCTTCGGGATGAAGGGCGCTTATGACGGAATCGATCTGTTCCCGCCTCGCGAAGCCGCGATGATCCGCTCGATGGCGCCTGCGCGAATCAAGGTGCTTGGCTGCGTCGATCCGCCGGACGGACAATCGGCGGTCGAGTCGCTCATCTATCAATGCGAGACGCTGAAGATCGATGGACTGAAGTTGTATCCGCCGGGGATGGACGCGCGCGGCTGGCACATGGACGACGAGAAGAACACTTATCCGCTCTATCAAGTGCTGCGTAAGCACGGTGTGAAGAACATCTGTGTCCACAAAGGAATTCCGGGGGCGTTTATCGAGGAGTATTGCCATCCTGGCGATATGATTCGGGCGGCCGCTGACTTTCCCGACTTGAACTTCATCGCGTTCCACAGCGCCTATCCATATGAAGCCGAACTTGCCGAAGGGGCGAAGAAGGCGAAGGTCAAGAACGTGTACGCCGAGCTTGGCGCGCTGGCGGCGGTGATGACGACCGATCCGCCGCGGTTCGCTCAATTGATGGGCCGGCTCCTGGACGGGCTTGGCGAGGATCACATTTTCTGGGGAACGGACACTCCGATATTTGGCCCGCCACATTGGGCGATCCAGGCATTTCAGGCCTACAAGATTCCCGATGAGGTGATCGAGAAGAACAAATATCCTCAGCTCACTCCGGAAGCGAAGGACAAGATCATGTGTCACAACGCGGCTCGGGTGTTCAACATCGACATCAAAGCTGCAAAGAAGGCCGTCGAGGGTGACCTGTTGTACAAGCTGCGCATGGATGGGAATCCGCTGCCAGTGACAGTTGATACGAGCAAGCTCAAGCGGTAGTGACAAACGCTGGTCGAGGCCGAGCAGGGCGATGAAAGTAACACGACGCGAATTGTTGCGCGGCGCCGGCAGTTTTGCCGGCGCCATTTTGCTTGGCGAAAGCGTGGCCGGCGCTGCTCATCGGAGACGGTCGCGAAGCAGGCGCGTGGCAAAGACGCCGCTCATCGGGGACTCCGGGCCGCTTTCAGGAGCCAAGCTGTACGAGGATGTGATTGCCTACTACAACCTCGGCGAGCATCGCACTGCGAGTGAAGTCGATCTGCGAACCTCGCAGTGGCTGCTCGAACAGCTTCGCGCGGCTGGACTGAGGGCAACGTTTCAATCATTCTCGCTTCGTCAGTTCTTTGTTCGCCAAACTCGATTCGCGATTGGCGAGAAGACCATCAGAGCTTTCCCGTTGTGGTTCCCGCGCTCGACGGGTCCCGCTCCGATGAGCGGAACGCTGGCAGCGTTAGAAAAAAGCACTGAGCAGGGTTCTCTTAAGGGTAGGCTCGCACTCGTCAAGTTTCCGGCTGAGGCAGGCGCGGCAGTGGTCAAGGGATCGATCCACTCTGAGATTATTTCTGCGGCCGCGAGGGCCGGAGCTTCAGCGGTGGTTGCGGTGACCGAGAGCGCGACGAAAGAGATCATCGCTTTGAACTCACCGGCGGGCGCTGAACCCTGGCCGATTCCTGTCGTGTTGGTCGGCCAACGCGAGGAACCTGCGCTCACCGCGGCGGCGCGATCGAGTACAAGAGTATCGTTGCTGCTCGATGGCGAGGATGACTCGGAGGCGAAGGCTAAGAACGTCATCGCGAGGGTGGATCGCGGAAAAGAATTGATCGTCGTGTCGACTCCACAGAGCGGCTGGTTTCGCTGCGCGGGCGAGCGAGGTCCGGGCATCGCGCTGTTTCTGGGACTGGCGCGATGGGCGGGCCGGCGTCCGTCCGGAGCGAGCTTCTTGTTTGTGTCTACGTCGGGTCACGAGCTTGGTGGACTCGGGATGACAGCTTTTCTAAAGGAACTCGCTCCGACGCCGGAGCGCGTATTGTGCTGGATACATCTCGGGGCCGGGATTGCGACGTACTCGTGGGAAGAAACGGCGACCGGCCTAAAGCGGCTCCAGGAGCCGGATTCAAGGCGATTCTTGATGACCAGCCGCGATCTTGTTCCGATGCTGACGACGACTTTTGCTGGTTTGCCGGGCTTGACGCCAAACGTAGACCGCGCAGTTGGTGAGTTCGAGTTCATGCTCAAAGCTGGATATCACACGTTTGGAATAGCAGCGGGTCATCGCTTCCATCACACGCCGGCGGACAGTCCTGAGACGACCGGACCGGAGATACTGGAGCCGGTCGGCAGGGCCCTCGTGAATGTGGTGGAAGCAGTGGAGAGAAACGCGAAGACCTGAGCGCCCCCAGGGTCCAGGGCTCGTCTGCTAGTCACACGTTCCGTGTCTGCAGGTTATGAAGACCAGAAGCGCGTACAACGGGTATAACGGAATAAAAGCGACTACTTCGAGTTTCTCTCGGAGAGTTCGGTGACGACTGATATCGAGACTCTTGATGTCTGAGGCGGGTATAGTGAGCACCCTCTTATTCTGCGTCAGCTCTATGTTGCAGTCACGGTGACTGTCGCAAGTCTTGCCGCGCCAATAGCCCGCGGTTTTCTTTCCCGACTTTAGCGTAACCACCACATCAAGACACGAACCTTGACTAACGTCGACCCGCTTGATGTCTTTATCGAGTATTGTCTGGCTTTTGTCCTTCCGAGTGATCTCAACATGGTCTTCCTGATGTCTATAGGAGTCGGCATCGATCTTCTTTCCATTCCTGAGAATAATTCGGACCCGCTCGCAGACCAGTGGCTGTTGGTCAAGTTCGCTTTGCGATGAGTTCGTCGTTACCCCCTGGCTCGGCGTCGAAAGAACGATGTGAGGCACTAGCAATAGACTCACTGCAATCAATGCTGAAAGGAACTCACGCAATTGAGCTGCCCTCCTTTCGAGATTCGGGGCGCCAGCGGGATGGCTACTTCACTGTAGGCCAACGGAGCGCTTGCGATCAGCGTGGTTGTGACACTTTGTGAATTGACACATTGCGGCGTTTTTCTCTTGAGAGACATTCAGCCGCGTCTTGAACCCTGGAGCCTGTAGCACGGGCGCTGATTAAGAGGGTTGAAGCGATTGAGTCAGGCGTTACTCGTTGACAAGTGATCGTCCCGACACCGCTTTGGCAGTTTATTGATCGAGAATCAGATGCAGCGCCTTCTCTACTGAATCGCGATCAGCACCCGAAAGCGCTCCCAGCTTGCGAATCACCAGCGTTCGTTCAATGGTTGTCATCACCGCCTTAACTACAGAAGGCCCGATTAGTCCGGCCTTCTTCCAATCAGTGACTATGACCTCTCCAACTCGGAGTGAGGCACCGACCTGGGAACTTATCCCCATCAGAATCAGGTTGATGTGATTGGTGTGATAGGCGACGCTGCTTACAACTACCGCAGGCCGCTTCTTGCTTGCGCTTTGGTCGGTGAAAGGGAACGGGACCAGAACAACATCGCCAAACTTATAGCTGGTCATAAGCAGAGTCCGCGTCGTTGTCCCAAACTTGCCGGAAAGCGTCCTCTGAGAGTCTCGCGGCCGCTTGGGTCAAGCGGCGATCCTCATCTCGAACGTTGAGGAAGTCAACGAAGTCTTCTACCTCGGCCTGCTTTTCGGGCGGCAGCTTGCGAATCTTCTCGATGAGTCCTTGCTCGTGCATGGCTTTCCTCCTCAGCCTTCGCTCTTACACTTTGCGCTTTCATTGAACTGTAGCTAAGAACTGAGTAAGCCGGCAAGTTTCATTTCAGTCCTTCGACTCGCCGCATAACTGAACCCGGCCTCAGGTCTACAGGCAAAAACCTGTAGAGTCATTCATAAAATTCCTTGACATCAAAACCCGCTTTAAATACTATAGGAACGCTCGAATTCCAAATTCTGCAGGCGGATCGCAGACCTTAAAGGAGACAGGCTCGTGACCAAAAAGCTCACCCTCCCCCTTCTCGTCGCCGTTTGTTTAGTCGCGCTCGCGTTCGGCAACTCCAGCAGCGCCAATTCAGGTAACAAGAAAGAAGTCACCTTCACCCGTGACGTCGCGCCGATCCTCTATAAGAACTGTGCGGAATGCCACCGTCCGGGCGAAGCTGCGCCGATGTCGCTGCTCTCCTACAAAGACGCGCGGCCCTGGGCGAAGTCGATCAAAGAGAAGGTCGTCACCAAGCAGATGCCCCCATGGCATGCTGACCCGCACTACGGTGAGTTCTCGAACGATCGCCGCTTGAGCCAGGCCCAAATCGACACCATCTCAGCGTGGGTGGATCAAGGCGCGAAGCAAGGCGACCCCAAGGACTTGCCCTCGCCGCCGAAGTTTGTCGAAGGCTGGATCATCGGTAAGCCCGACATAGTTCTGCAGATGGCTGAGGAGTTCACGCTCGAGGCGTCGGGGCCGGACGAGTATCAGTATTTCGAGATCCCGACCAACTTCAAGGAAGACATCTACGTACAGGCGGCCGAAGCGCGGCCAGGAAACCGCCAGATCGTGCACCACATCATCGCGTTTGTTTCGCCTCCGTCGAAGGACGGTAAGCCGCCGCAGTTCACCAAAGAACAGATCGAGAAGTATCAGCAGGACGCTGAAAAGAAATCCATGTTCCGCAAGGAAGGCTTCCTGATGCGCATGAAGCCGGGGATGCCGGTTCACGACGACGGTTGCTCACTTCCCAACGGCGGGAACGGCGAGTCGCTGGACACGAAAGAGGAGTCACGCGGGTTTGATCTGCTTGTTGGCTTTGCGCCGGGAATGCCTCCTGGAGTGATGGAACCGGGTACGGTAAAGCGAATTCCCGCAGGCTCGAAGATCCTCTTGCAGATGCACTACTCCAAGGCGACGGGGAAAGTCGAGAAGGATCGCTCATCGATCGGGCTGGTGCTGGCGAAGCAGCCTGCCGAGAAGCACGTTTACACGCACGGAATCGCTAACGTGTATTTCCAGATTCCGCCGGGCGCCGACAATCACAAGGTCACGTCTTGCTGGACGGTGAAAGAAGACATTCACCTCGACACCTTGATGCCGCACATGCACCTTCGCGGGAAGGCGATGAAGTTCGAAGCGTTCTATCCTGACGGCCGTTCCGAGGTGATGATCGACGTGCCGAACTATAGCTTCTCGTGGCAGACGGTCTACTACTTGAAGAAGCCGATTGCGCTTCCCAAGGGAACAAAGATCGTCGTAACTGCGTTGTTTGATAATTCGGTCGCGAACAAGTACAACCCGGACCCGAAACAAGCGGTGCGTTTTGGTGATCCCACGTATGACGACATGATGATCGGCTGGATCAGCTACACGGTTGACAAGCAGCGCTTGCGAGACGAAACGGCGCTGAATCGCGCAGGCAAATAGAGAGCATGGAGTTCAGGCCGTAGCCGGTGCGACAGGCCGGATGCTGCGGCGACCGCTTCGCGACGATAGTTATTTGTATCGATCGAGCCGCCGGTCGCGAGAGGCCGGCGGCGCGGATTCTTATCCAGAACACGGCAGGTGGAGCCGGATCTCTTAGCGGAGGATTTAATGAAGAAAGCGATTTTGCTATCAGTGACAGGCGCTTGCCTTGCAGCGCTGTGTTTTGTTGGTTCGCCGGCGACCAACGCGAGTGGCTCGGCCAGGAAGGAAGTCACGTTTAGCAAGGATGTGGCTTCGATCTTGTATAACAACTGCGCGGAGTGCCACAGGCCGAACGACATCGCGCCGATGTCGCTGCTCAGCTACAAGGCAGTGCGGCCGTGGGCTCGCTCGATCAAAGAGAAGGTGGTCAATCGCGAGATGCCACCGTGGAGCCCGGATCCGGCTTACGGCGAGTTCTCCAACGATCACCGGCTCGCTCAAAAAGACGTCGACACGATAGCCGCGTGGGTGGACCAGGGCGCAAAGGAAGGCAATGCGAAGGACCTTCCGAAGATGCCGGAGTTCGTCACTGGCGGCTGGGAGATCGGCAAACCTGACGTTGTGCTTCCGATGGCCGAAGAGCACGTAGTCAAACCCGACGATCCGGACCAGTACATCAACTATTTCATCCCGACGAACTTCAAGGAAGATGTCTGGGTTCAGGCGGCCGAGATTCATCCCGGCAACAGGCGGGTGGTGCATCACGTGATCGCTTTTATTCAGACTCCGCAGATGATGGCGAAGCGAACGGAAGCCGCCAAAGCGAAGGGTGAAAAGCTCGGTAAGCGCGCCGCTGGCGGTTCTGGATTGTTCTATCTTGACGGCAACTTGAGACGCGTAAAAATGGATGCGCCGGTGGTGAACAACGCTTGCGAACAGAAGGCGGCGGCCGCCGGGCGTTCAGCCGGGGGCAACGATGAAGGCGCGAACGAGGGGAGTTTGCTTGCGGGCTTCGCGCCTGGAACGGGCAACACGGCATATCCTGCGGGGACAGCTAAGCGAGTCCCGGCGGGCTCCACTCTGATGTTCCAAATCCACTACTCGGCTTTCAGGGGTTCGCTGAAAGAAGATGTGACGGATCGCACCAGCATTGGGCTGATCTTTGCCAAGCAGCTTCCCGACAAGATGGTCATCACCAGCGCGGCGGCTAACGTGATGTTCAAGATTCCGGCGGGCGCCGACAATCACGAAGTGATGGCTTGCCAGACGGTCCCGCGCGATATCCAGGTGATCAACTACATGCCGCATATGCACCTTCGCGGGAAGGACATGAAGTATGAGGCGATTTATCCTGATGGGAGACACGAGACACTGTTGTGGGTGCCCAAGTTCAGCTTCAATTGGCAGGCGGTTTACTGGTTGAAGCGGCCAGTGAACATTCCCAAGGGCACTAAGTTGATCGTGACTGCTCACTTCGACAACTCGACGAAGAACAAGTACAACCCGGATCCGAAGATGGATGTGCGATGGGGCGATCCGACTTACGATGAAATGATGATCGGTTGGATGGACATCACGATCGATAATCCGATGAAAGCAGCGAAGCCTGACGCGGCGAAGGCCGGCGGCAAATAGTTTCGATCCAGCATCACCTGAACCTCAGATGCGCCGGTCACGCAAAGAAGCTTTCCCGTGGCCGGCGCGTTGTGTATAACGCAAAGGGTCGCCAAGACGCTAACCAGTTTCGGGTCCCGGGGCTAGCGCGAGCGGGCGGGACTCGTTAGATTAAGGGGAGGAGGAGCCTCAGTATGAAGAAATCGCTTTCACTCTTGTTCGCCGGAACCTTCTTAACAGCGTGCTGTTTTGTTTTTTCACCCGCCATTAGCGCGAGCGATTCGAAGAAGGCCGTGACCTTCACGAAAGACGTCGCGCCGATCTTCTACAAGCACTGCGCGGATTGCCATCGGCCGAACGATATGGCGCCAATGTCGCTACTGACCTACAAGGACGCGCGGCCGTGGGCTCGCTCGATCAAAGAGAAGGTAGTAACTCGCCAGATGCCTCCCTGGCACGCCGATCCGCGCTACGGCCAGTTCTCGAACGATCGCAAGCTTTCGCAGCAAGACATCGATACGATCGTCGCCTGGGTCGATCAGGGAGCGAAGGAAGGTAGCCCGAAAGACCTGCCAGCCCAACCGAGCTTCCCCACAGATTGGAAGATCGGCAAACCCGACGTGGTTCTCACGATGCAAGAGGATTACACGCTCGAGGCTACGGGCTCCGACGAATACATCAACTTCACGATGCCGACCAGCTTCAAAGAGAATGTGTGGATTCAGGCCGCTGAGATTCATCCGGGCAACAAGAAGGTCGTTCATCACGTCATCGCATTCATCCAGACCCCGGAGATGCTGGCTCAATGGAAGAGCTCCGGGGGTCGTCCGAGCGCCCAATCCATGTTCTATCAGGATGGAACATTGGTTCGCGCGAAGCTGGACGCGCCGGCCTACGATGACGGCTGCAGCGCGCCCAATGGTGGATTCGCCCGCGGCAGCGGCCAGGAAGGTCTTGGGCTCCCGCTATGCTTCTACACTCCCGGCAAGGATATGGATGTGTTTCCTCCGGGCACAGCCAAGTTAATCCCCGCTGGCTCGAACATCGTCATTCAGGTTCACTATTCCAAGACAACCGGCAAGGTTGAGAAAGACCGCAGCAGCGTGGGGCTGTTCTTCGCCAAGGGTCCGCCCGAGAAAGTGCTCACGTCGTTCGGCGTTATCAATCACTACTTCAAGATTCCTGCCGGCGCCGACAACCACGAAGTCAAAGCTTGCTACAGCTTCAGCCGCGATGTTGAACTTCTCACCTTCCTTCCGCACATGCACCTGCGGGGCAAGGACATGAAATACGAAGCGATCTATCCGGACGGCAAGCGCGAGACGGTGCTATTCGTTCCCAATTACGACTTCAACTGGCAGACGTTGTACAAGCTCGAGAAACCGCTCGTGCTTCCAAAAGGGACGAAGATGCTGGTCACCGCTCACTACGACAATTCGGCGAAGAACAAATACAATCCTGATCCTGCGAAGACTGTCCGATTTGGAGACCCGACCTATGACGAGATGATGGTCGGATACTTCGACTACGTCTCAGCGGCGCGAGTTCGCAAAGTTGCGAAGATTGACCTTAAGACATATGACGCATACGCGGGCGACTACGCGATCGGGCCGCAGCTCTTCACGATCAGCAGGAGCGGCGACAAGCTGATGTTCTCGGTGACGGGAATGGGTACGGTGGAAGCGTTCCCTGAATCCGACACCAAGTTCTTCTTCACGGTCATCGACGCGCAGGTGACCTTTATGAAGAATGAGCGGGGCGAAGTAACCGAGCTTCTATTTGAGGTCAATGGTATGAAGTTGCGCGCGAAGAGAGTGAACAAGACCGCGTCTAGCGGCGTAGGTAGATAGCTGCGCTTGTCATCAACTCGTAGCATCCAGATGTTCACTGCAGTACCTTAAACGCTAATGTCGCCCGATGCTTTCCAGGGCGCTGAATTTTGCTTGAAGCGAAGGGAAAAGGATGAAAAGAACACTTGGCATCTCGATCACTGCTCTTTTGTTGGGAGCCTTCTGCGCTGTGGCTATAGCCAGCGGTCCGGAAGTTAAGGAGGGCAACGTTACGTTCGCTAAGGACGTCGCGCCGATCTTCAATAACAACTGCGTCGGGTGTCATCGGCCGGGTGAGATCGCGCCGATGTCGCTGTTGAGCTACAAGGACGCGCGGCCCTGGGCAAAGTCGATCAAGGAAAAGGTCGCAACCGGAGTGATGCCGCCGTGGCACGCTGACCCGCACTACGGCGCGTTCGAGAACGACCGCCGGCTCTCACAGAAGGACATCGACACCATCGTAGCCTGGGTCGATCAAGGCGCGAAGGAAGGCAATCCCAAAGACCTGCCGCCAACGCGCCAGTTCGCCGACGGCTGGAATATCGACAAGCCCGACGTCGTCTTCTATTTGCCTCAGGAATTCACTGTGCCCGCAAGCGGGGTGGTCGAGTACAAGTACTTCAAGGTACCAACCAACTTCAAGCAGGATGTGTACATTCAAGCCGCTGAGATTCGTCCCGGCGAGCGAAGCGTCGTGCATCACATAATCGTTTTCTCGCAAAGCGCGAAGGAACCTCAGCGCCTGATAGCCGGCTACGCCCCTGGCGAGCAGCCTGCCGTGATCAGCAAAGGACTCGCGCGCAAGATACCAGCCGGCTCGGATCTTATCTTCCAGGTTCATTACACGCCAACCGGGTCGGAAACGAAGGACAAGTCTTACGTTGGGTTCGTCTTCTCGAAGGAACCGCCAAAGGCCGAGATCATGACGCGGCCGATTATGAACGCAAGGTTCGCGATCCCGCCGGGCGATCCCAACTATCGCGTCGAATCGACCTACACGTTCACGCAAGACTCGCACGTCTACTCTTTGATGCCGCATATGCATCTTCGAGGGAAGGACTTTGAGTTCCGCGCGGTGTTCCCCGACGGAACGTCGAGGGTGTTGCTGTCGGTTCCAAAGTACGACTTCGCGTGGCAGACTTACTATGTGTTGAAAGAGCCACTCGCCGCGCCAAAGGGCACGCGGATTGACTGCCTCGCTCACTTCGACAACTCGGAGAAGAACAAGTTCAATCCCGATCCTAAGAAAGAAGTGCGTTGGGGAGATCAGACATGGGAAGAGATGATGATCGGCTGGATGAGCTACACGGTGGACGCGCCGCAGGGCAAGCCCGATACCCTCGGGCAGAACAAATGACGGCGGTCTGATTCTCTTGTTCAGAACATTACGTTAGAATCGAGGGGCCGATTCAACCCGTCCGGTTGGGTCGGCCCGATTGATATGAAGAACTGGCGCGAAACGGCGACGGGGCGACAGGGCGACGGGGCGACGAGTTTGGGCGGATCATTCCTCATTGCGTCGTTGCGTCTCCGCGTTTCTGCGTTTCTGCTTTTTGCTGCCTTCTGCCTTCTGCCTTCTGCCTTCGTTTCCGCCCACGAGCCGATCACAACCAAAGTCAGGTTCAACAAAGAAGTCATCCGCGTCCTGCAGCGCAGTTGTTTGGGTTGTCATCACCCCGGCGGGATCGCGATGTCGCTTGCAACCTACGAGGAAGCGCGCCCGTGGGCGAAAGCGATCAAAGAAGAACTGCTCGAGAAGCGCATGCCGCCATGGCACGCGGTGAAGGGCTACGGCGAATTCCGAAACGCGCCTTCGCTGACCCAGCGTGACGTTGACATGATAGTCAATTGGGTCGAAGGCGGAGCGCCAAAGGGCGACGACAAAGACTTACCCGCAGCCCCGCTGTTCTCAAATGACTGGCAGTTAGGCAAACCCGATCTGACGCTCAAACCGGAAAGCGAATCGAAGGTTGCGGCCGATGCCGATGAGTACCGCACCCTGGTGCTGGCGACGAATCTGAAAGAGGATCGGTGGCTGACAGCGATTGATCTACAACCCGGGAATGGGGCGGTCGTTCACTGCGCAAAGTTCTATTCCTTGAAAAGCGTACCAGATGCGCCGGCCACGTCGATGATGCAGGTCCGGAACGAGGAATCTTTGTCGTCCGTGGATTTGCGTTCTGCCCCGGTACTGGCGACGTGGAAGCCGGGTCAGAAGGGTATTATGCTTGACGATGGTGTCGCTCAGTTGCTTCCAGCCGGCTCGCGCATTGCGGTCAAGATTCACTATCGCGGAGCGGGTGAGGCGAGCAATGACGTGAGCACGGTCGGTCTCTACTTCGCAAAGAGTCCGCCGCGCAGGCCGCTTCAGGAGATCGCAATCACCAACGCCGATGCGATCATCCCGGTCGCCGCGGAGCCTAGTCCACTCAAGGTCTCTTTCACCACGCTGAGCGATGCCGAAGCGATCGCGATTCGGCCTCGCGTCCATCCGCTTGTCGTATCGCTTCAGGCGACCGCCTACCGGCCTGACGGCTCCGAGGAGGTGTTGATATGGACTCGCCGATATCAGTTTGATTGGGAGCCAACCTATTACTTTCGGCAGCCGGTAGCCTTGCCAAAGGGCACGCGAGTCGAAGTGATTGCTTACTTCGACAACTCTGAAGAGAACCAGAAGAACCCCAACGATCCTCCGAAATCGGTACGCTGGTCCGAGCTGACCCCCGACCCGCTGTGCGCGCTTCTAGTCGTAAGCGGCGGCACCGCGGCTAGTCCAGCAGCCACCCGCTGAATCACCTTCCTTTGAAGGCGCCCTAGCCGCTTTTCACATTGGTCCCGCCTACCGGCTGCGATCTGAGCAATGTTCTCCATTTAGATGTGACCGCTGTCACGAGAGCGCGTGACGACTGTCACGGCGAGCCTCGGCTACAGACCCATATAGTTGCTCTCGTGAGGCCGGCGGCGGTGGCTCTCACGGAGCACCAACAACCCGCCCGAATTTGCTTACCAACGGAGAATGAAGGGTATGCCGGAGAGAATCAAAGCCATAGATTTTATGTATTACGTCGCGACTTGCGAGTTCATGGAGCAGTGGGACCGCGCCAAAGAGGGCGAGCTGATCTGCCGAATGGAACGCGCGATCGGCGGACTGCCGCGTTTCGAGTCGATCGAAACGATGCTGGGCAAGATGGATGAGGCAGGCGTCGAAAAGGTCTTCATCACCCAGACCAAAATGTGGTCCTACTGGCGCAAGTGGATGTACATGGACACCAAGCTCGAAGACGTTTTGCAGTACACCGAGAAGTATCCTAAGCGCTTCGTCGGTCTTGCGGGATACAACCCGTTCCGCATCCGCGAGAGCTTGCGCGAAATCGAGCTGGCGGTGACGAAGCACAACTTCAAGGGCGTGTACGTTCACATCTACGGCTTCGACATTCCGCTCAGCGACGCGAAAATGTACCCGCTTTACGCGAAGTGTGTGGAGCTTGATGTGCCCGTCTCGATGCAGGTTGGCCACGTGCTCGAGGCCATGCCCAGCGAGGGAGCGCGCCCGATGTTTCTCGACCGGATCGCCTGCGACTTCCCCGAGTTGAAGATGATCGGAGCGCACACCGGATGGCCATGGGTCGATGAGCTGATCTCGGTCTGCTACAAGTGGGAGAACATCTGGTTTGGCGTCGACGCGTGGGGGCCGAAGTATCTTTCACCGCAGATCATTCAATTCATCAGCAGCCGGCTGGGACGCGACCGGTGCATCTGGGGAACGAACGGCCTGCCGTGGAAAGAAAACCTAGTGCAACTCGATGAACTGGGACTGAAAGAAGACGTCAAGCGAAAACTCATCCGCGATAACGCGATCGAGTTGTTCAAGCTGTGAAGGAGTAAGCAACTATGAAGGCACTGGATTTCACAGAGAGATCAGTAATCGTCACAGGTGGGGCGCGGGGAATCGGCCGCGCAGTCGTGACCGCATTCGCCGAAGCCGGCGCCGATGTTGCGATCGGTGACCTTCGTTTGGATGAAGCAAAGGCGACGGCTCTGGAGATCAGCGAATCGACGGGCCAGCGGGTCGTCGCGGTTCGGGCTGACGTCACCAGCCTCGACGACGTGCACGCGCTTCGCGATGAGACGCTGCGTCTGTTTGGCAAGATCGACGTGTTGGTGAACAGCGCCGGCTGGGATCGGCTTTTGCCGTTCGTGAAGACAACACCGGACATGTGGGATCGAGTCATCGCGATCAACTTCAAGGGAGTGGTTCACACTTGCCACGCGATACTGCCTCACATGTCGGAGCGGAAGCAGGGAGCGATCGTGAACATGAGTTCCGATACGGCGCGTGTGGGTTCGTTTGGCGAAGCGATCTACGCTGCCTCGAAAGCGGCTGTCATAGCCTTTTCCAAGACGCTGGCCCGCGAGCACGCACGCGACAAGATTCGGGTGAACGCGGTGTGTCCCGGGTTGGTCGATACGCCGCTCATCGAAGAGATGAAGCAGGACGAGTTCACTCACAAGATCCTGGATTCGATCGTGAACTTTATTCCGTTCAAGCGGCTCGGCCGGCCAGATGAGATTGCGCCGATGGTTCTGTTCCTGGCGTCGGACGCGGCGAGCTACATCACGGGACAGGTGTTCAGCGTGAACGGCGGGTTGAACATGGTTGGCTAGCTTGCGGCGACGGGCCTCGCCATCTTAGGGGTTGCGCTGGCAGGGTCTAAAGATGAAATGCGCGGCTCCCATTTCAGCAAAGGAGGAAGGTATGAAAAGTAAGCTCACGAAGTTAAGAGTATCGTTGCTTATGGTGGCCGCTGGTCTGCTCGTCCTTACCAGCCCTGCTAGTCCTCAGACAAAGGAGCGAGTGGCTGGAATCATCATACAAGGCGGACTAGTAACGGGCAGGTCGCCGGCAGTGAGTCTGAAAACCGTCGGCAGAGAGGTGGCCCCAGGAGTGTTTGAAGTGGACCCCGGTTCAATTAATGGCAAACGACTCACGGTACCTCGTGATCAAGCCGCACAACGAAAGATCTGCATTGGAAAATGGAATAACGGTGAATGCCGGGGAATCTACATTGAGTGGTAGCTCCTGGGCACACGGGCCGTCGGTTCTTCGTGCGACTTTCTTTGCGCTCTCCCCCGGCCTCCGGGGGGAGTGTGGGAAGGAAAGACATCTCCGGTCTTGGGTCGTCATTGCAGGCCGAGGCTGAAGGTGCCCGCGGTGTCGGGCAGGTGTTTTGTGCGGCCCAATGGTGCGGCGCCCTACACGTACAGACGGGGTTGCGATGATCGAAAGAGTGTTTCCTGAATGGCGGGACAAGCCACTTGAAGACGTGCTGTACGAGTGCCGCGAGATGCTCGAGGACACGACCTTCCCGACCGTGCGGCGATGGCGCGAAGCGGGCGGCAAAGTCATCGGCCACTTTCAAGTCTACTTTCCCGAAGAGATCGTACACGCGGCCGGGCTGCTGCCGGTCAGGATTCGCGGCGCGCAGGTCGAGGCGATGCGAGCCGACTCACGCTTCGGTTCCTACCTCTGCTCGATTCTGAAGACCTCGCTCGAGCTTGCGTTGAGCGGACGATTGCAGTTGGAGATGTTCGTGACTCATCCGATTTGCGACGCGGCGCGCAACCTCGCGGCGGTCTGGGGGAGGAACTTCAGCTACCCGTGCCAGATTCTGTATCTGCCGCAGAACGCGAACTCGTCTTACGCTGCCACCTATCTCCGCGGCGAATACGACAGATTGAAGCGCGCGGTCGAGGCCGTCAGCGAAGTGCCGGTCAGCAGTGATCAGCGGCGACTGTCTGAATTCCGGCTGCTTCTCGCCGCTGGTTTTGTCAGCGGCGCGCCGGTCACCGATGACGCGCTGCGCAATTCGATTGCGATTTACAACCAGAACCGTGCGCTGCTGCGTGAGCTCTACGCGATCAAGCGGGAGACGCCGTGGCTGATCTCGGCTGACGAAGCGTACGTGCTGGTCGCGATCGGCGGCGTGATTCCGCGCGACGAGCAAAACGAGTTGCTGCGCTTTGTGCTGCCGCTGATTCGCGAGCGCAGTGCGCGGCCGAAGGACAAGATTCGCGTGGTTTTCGAAGGCGGTTTCTGCGAACAGCCGCCGCTCGATTTGATCCGGGCAATCGCTCAGTCGTGCTACGTGGTGGATGATGACTTGCTGATCGGGATGCGATGGATATTGGATGACGTGCCGCTGGAGGGCGACCCGTTGATGAATCTGGCGGAGGCTTACCTGGAGAAGTCTTCATACAGCCCGGTTCAGCACGACTTGCGCAAGCCGAAGGAGAAGATGCTGCTCGAGCGCATAAGGTCTTCAAGAGCGGACGCGGCGATCATCACAGCGGCGAAGATGTGCGAGCCGGGGTTGGAAGAGCAGGTCGCGTACACCCGCGCGCTGGATGAAGCAGGCATTCCGTATTTCGTTGGCGAGTTCGAAGAGAACATGACCAGCTTCGATCATATGGAGATTCAGTTGGAAACGTTCGTCGAGAATATTTTGTTTAGTTGAGGCGGAGACCGGGGCGTGGGAAATACCACCCACGGCAGTGGGTGGATTGTTCAGGTACGGCCTACAACAGAGGCGGCCCGCCCCCTCGGTTTTGGTTATCTCTCTCCCCTCGCGCCGCGAGGGGAGAGAGAGGGCAAAACGGGAATCTCGGATGCGCCGCTATGTAGGCTGGGCTTGAACGATCCCCCAACTGCCGTTGGGGGGATTCCTCGGAACGTGGTGACTGGCAGGGAATGGGCTGATGACTGATCTACAGGCAACATCCGAAATCGTCGGGCGCGCGAACAACGACGGCGCAGCCTTGTTTCGGGGGTGGTTCGAAGGCCTGTCTGCGGTCGGCGAGCGCGGCGGACAAGCTGCTTACGTCTTCGTGATGGGAAGCATGACCGAGTTGCTTCGCGTCTTCGATCTGCCGGTCGTCTTTCCCGAGATCAACTCGCTCCAGACAGCCGTCCGCCGAGTTGCCCACGAGTACCTCAACCAGGCCGAAGACTACGGCTACTCGCCCGACATCTGCGGCTATGTGAAAGCCGACGTTGCCGTGCAGCTTCGCGGAGGCGAGCACCCGATGGGTCGCATCCCGAAGCCCGCGATTGCCGTGCTCACCAACGCTTGCAACACCTACATCAAGTGGGCCGAGATATGGGAACGGATGTATCACGTTCCTGTGTTCACGCTGGACATCCCCGGCACGCGCGCGGCTGGAACTCAAACCTGGCCCGGCGATCGCGACTTTGAAAACGATCGGGCTTACGTCGCTGCCCAGATCAAGGAGCTGATCAGCCTTTGCGAGCAAGTCACCGGGAAGAAGTTCGACATCGACAAGCTGCGCGAGGCGATGGCTCATGCGAACACAATGAGCCGAGGGTGGAAACGCGTGCTGGAGTTGAACAAGAATCGCCCTTCGCTTTTCAACGCGGTCACCGACGGCACGATCTACCTCGGAGTCTCGAACGCCTTCCGCGGAGCCCAGGAAGGGGCGAGCTATTTCGAGGATCTGGTAGAGGAGATGGAATACAAGGCGGCTCACGGGATCGGCACCCTGACCGATGAGAAGTACCGGCTGATATTTGTAGGCGTGCCCTGCTATCCGATCTTCCGGCGCTTCAACGAATTGTTCACCGAATGGGGCGGCACGTTTGTGAACTCGACATACTTATGGTTCGCGGCCGGAGGCGCCAACACCGGATTCGAATACGACCTCAAGCGTCCGCTCGAGAGCCTTGCCGAAGGCGTTCTTATCAACGTGCGCGATGCGATGGACAGCATGTTCTATCAGGACCAGGCGCTTATTCAGATGATCGATCCGTTTCACATCGACGGTGTTGTGTATCACCCGATCAAAAGCTGCCGAACAGTTTCGACAGGGTTGGCAGACAATCGTCGCGCGCTGATGGCCTCGCGTGACATCGCGAGTTTGTTTATCGAGTCGGACATGATGGATCGACGCGTGGTGTCCGAAGCGCAGCTCAAGAATCGGGCGGACGCTTTCTTTGAGGGATTGGCGTCACGCCGGCTGGCTGCAAGCAGATAGGCATTTGTCATTTGTCATTTGCCATTTGCCATTTGTCATTGGTCATACACCAGTAACCGATGAGCAATGACAAATGGCAAATGACAAATGACTAAGGACCAAAAATGTCATACGCAGCAGGCGTGGACGTAGGCTCCACTCAGACCAAAGCAATCATCATCGACGAATCGCGGCGGATCGTTGGCCGCGCGCTGATCGATACCGGCGCGAACGTTGTGGCCGCCGCGGAGAAGGCGTTTGCCGAGGCGCTCGAGGACGGGAGCATTCAGGAACCGGAAGTCGAGTACGTGATCGGCACTGGCTACGGCCGGTATCGCGTGACCTTCGGCAACGCGCAGATCACGGAGATCAGTTGCCACGGCCGAGGCGCAGTGCAGATGTTCCCCCGGACTCGAACGGTCGTTGATATGGGCGGACAAGACACCAAGGCGATCCGCGTGAATCCTACCGGCGAAATCGTGGACTTCTGCATGAACGATAAATGCGCCGCTGGCACAGGACGCTTTCTGGGAGCCGCTTCTGCGGCGTTGGATATTCCGCTCTCGGAACTGGGCGGGGTAGCGTTGAAGGCCGAGCGCCCGGTACGCATCAGTACCACGTGCACGGTTTTCGCCGAGTCCGAAGTGCTCTCATGGCTGGGCAAAGGCAAAAAGATCGAAGACATCCTGGCAGGCGTCCATCAGTCGATCGCCGCGCGCTCGATCGGGTTGCTGCGCCGCGTTGGCATCGACGAGCAAGTGACTTTCACGGGGGGAGTAGCGCGGAACATCGGGATGATCGAAGCGCTCAATCGCGGTCTTGGGTTGAAGGTCAACGTGAGCGAAGAATCGCACTTCATGGGAGCGTTGGGCGCCGCGCTGTTTGCAATGGATCATGTCATGACAAGCCGCGCCCCGGCAGTGTCGGAGGCGCTCGTATGACATTCACCGCCGGCATCGATGTCGGGTCTACTTACACCAAGGCGCTGATCTTAAACGATGAGCTGCAGATCGTCGGCAGAGCAATCAACAACACCGGTTTCAAGCTGGTGGAGATCGCCAGACGAACATTTGAGCAAGCGCTGCAGGAAGCCGGTTTCGAAGCGAACGACGTGTCCTACATCATCGCAACCGGCTTCGGCCGCCACAGGGTCGGGTTCAGCGATACAGCGGTGACCGATCTGACGGCCAGCGCTCGGGGCGCCAACTTCCTGTTCCCAAACACTAGAACGATTCTCGATGTAGGCGGCCAGACGATGAAGGCCAGCCGGTTGGACGCCGTCGCCAGGGTGAAATCCTTTCGCCTGAATGACAAGTGCGCGGCGGGGACCGGAGCGTTTCTCGAGAAGACCGCGCGTTACATGGGATTCACCACCGAAGAGATAGGGCCGCTGGTGGCGACTTCAAAAGAGGCCGTGCCGATCTCGGGGGTGTGCGCCGTGTTCGCCGAGTCGGAAGTGATCAATCAGCTTTCGCTTGGCGCGGCGCCGGCCGACATCATGCACGGCGCGATTTCGTCGCTGGTCGATCGCTCGGTGCAGTTGATGAAGCGCGTGCAGTTGGAGCCAGCGTTCACGCTGATCGGGGGCATCTTGCGGTTTGAAACGATGGCTCGCCTGGTCCGCGAGCACCTGAAATCTGAGGTCAATGTTCCAGGCGGTGACATGGTTCAGTTCGCGACGGCGCTGGGCGCCGCGATTCTCGGACAACAGAGATTGAAAAAGCTGCGTGAGAACGGCGCGATAGTTGAGCGGATGCCCCTTCAAGATAGAGTGAGTATTTGACTGGAGCAATCGAATATGAGCACACCGATAGAGATTCTAAGGCGTGAACACCGCGTTATCGAGCGAGCCTTGCGAACGCTGGACGGAATTTGCGTCAAGCTGCAGCGCGGAATCGAGGTCCCACCGGAGACGCTTTCGAGGTTGATCGACTTCATTCGCACCTACGCCGACGGCTTCCACCACCGAAAGGAGGAAGCGCATCTCTTCCCGGCGCTCGTGGAGAACGGAGTCTCGCGCGAGGGCGGCGTCATCGGAATGATGTTCGAGGAACACGAGGCCGGCCGCGCCTTCATCGCCGAATTGAGCGATGCCGCCGAAGCCTGCAAGCGGGGCGATCCTCGTGCGGTGCGCCGCTTCGTTCTTGGCGCCTGGCGCTACATGGAACTCCTCACTATGCACATTCACAAAGAGGAGAATGTTTTGTTCGTGATTGCAGACGAAGTGCTCGATGACCAGGCGCTCGCATCGCTCTCGGAAGCATTTGAGATGGAGGATGTGAAGTTGGGCGCGGGGCTTCACGAGAAGTACGAACGCATCGCGGCTGAGCTCGAGAGGACCTGGGCCGCGTGAGGAAGATGGTCGTCAATCAGCACTGATTCGACGGATTTGCACGGATGTCTTGCCGATTTGATCGCTAGCGAAACGCCCGGTACAAGTCATAGTTGTCTGCTCTCCCGTTGTTCCTGCTCGTATTCACGCGCCGGAACGTTCGGATCACGCGCGGACCCACGCAGCTAGAAAAAACCCAAACCAGTTGATGAAGATGCCGTTCGGAGACTAATATCCTCGCAACGCTTGGGAGAGAGGAAGGAGACCTCATCATGAAGGTTCTGCTCGTCTATCCGGAATTTCCGGACACCTATTGGAGTTTCCGCCACGCATTGTCATTCGAAGGCAAGCGATCTGCCTTCCCACCACTTGGGCTGCTCACGGTTTCAGCGATGCTTCCCGAGTCGTGGGAGCGCCGGCTCGTGGACATGAACGTGCGTGCGCTGAAGTCTTCAGACATTCAGTGGGCCGATGTGGTCTTCGCCAGCGCGATGCTTGTGCAGAAGGATTCGCTCAAGCAAGTGGTCGCGTTGTGCAATGCCGCCGGCAAGCGCGTGATTGTAGGCGGACCATATGTCACCACCACGTTGGAGGAGCTAACCGGCGCCGATCACGTCGTGCTTGGCGAGGCGGAGGAGACGTTGCCCCAACTCGTTCGAGACCTCGAGCGCGGCGAAGCATTGCCCGTTTATCACGCGCCCGAAAGACCGAAGCTCGCGCTCACGCCCATACCCGATTTCAAGCTCGTCGATATGAAGCGCTACAGCGCGATGTCGGTGCAGTACTCTCGCGGATGTCCGTTCAACTGCGAGTTCTGTGACATCATCGAGATCTACGGACGAGTGCCGCGCACCAAGAGCAACGAGCAGATGCTTGCGGAACTTGACGTGCTGAAGCAAACGGGCTGGCGCGGGACGGTGTTTATCGTCGATGATAACTTCATCGGCAACAAGAAGAACGTCAAGCAGATGCTTCCCCATCTGGCTGAGTGGCAGGAGCGCAACGGCCGTCCATTCACCTTCATCACCGAAGCCAGCGTCAACCTCGCGGAAGACGACAAGTTACTCGACTTGATGCGGCAATCCGGGTTCAACCGCGCATTTCTTGGTATCGAGACGCCGGTCGAGGCAAGCCTGAAAGAAGCGCAGAAGGGACAGAACATGCGGCACGACCTGCTCGACTCGGTGAAGAAGATTCAGAGCTACGGAATAGAAGTGATGGCCGGGTTCATCGTCGGGTTCGACAACGATCCGGAAGATATCTTCGAGCGGATGACTCACTTTATTCGCGAGAGCGCGATTCCTCTCGCGATGGTCGGACTGTTGACGGCGCTGCCCAACACGCAACTCTGGAGGAGGCTGAGCGGGGAAGGGCGGCTGCTTGGCGAAAGCGCGGGGAACAACACGCATTCGGATCTGAACTTCATCCCGCGAATGGATTCGACCAGGCTGGTAGAAGGCTACAAGTCCATTCTGCGGTCGATCTACGACACTCGCGAATACTACGATCGCGCGCTCGAGTGCTTGAAGCGAGTGTCACAGCCGGGACCCAAATCGCAGCGACGCAACAGCATTATTCGTGACGCGTCGGCGCTGGCGCGCATCACCCTCAGGCTCGGCGTGCGTGACCGCGAGCGAATGGAGTTCTGGCGCTTCATGACTCAAACGCTTGCCCATCACCGCGGCGCGTTTGCTGATTCGATGAGGCTGGCGGCGATGGGCTACCATTTTCGCAAGCTGACCGAGGCGTATTGCGAATAGCTTCATGGAGGAAACGACGCATGAAGCGAATTCTCTCATCTGCGATTGTGGCTCTGATGCTCGCGCTTGGAGTGCACGCGCAGACGGCCCCGGATGCGGCCCCACTGACCAAGCTGCTCAGAGACTTCCTGGACGGGGCTTCTCGTAACGACGCGGCGATGCACGACCGTTTCTGGGCTGACGACCTGATCTACACCGGCTCATCCGGGCGGCGCATCGGAAAAGCTGACATCATGCGTGACCAGCGTTCGGCGCCCGCTCCCAAGCCCGGAGAACCCGCGACTGCCTACTCGGCCGAAGACATTCGCATTCAGCAGTACGGCAATACGGCGATCGTCGCCTTCCGATTGGTTGGCGTGACCAGGAGCGGAGGGAAGACCGAGACCTCGAACTACTTGAACACCGGCACGTTTCTCAAGCGCAACGGCAAGTGGCAAGTCGTAAGCTGGCAGGCGACGCGGATGCCTCGCACAGAAGAAGACGCCAGGAAAGAAGTCGCTGCAACCGAGGCCGCCTTTCATGAGGCCGTGCTCGCTTCTGACACCAAGAAACTGGAATCGCTGATGGATGAGAGCTTCATCTGGACGCACGACGCCGGACAGCAAGTGACTCGAGTGCAATTGCTCGATCAGCTCGGATCAGGTCGATTGAAGTACTCGAAATTGGAGACCAACAATGTGACCGTGTCCGTGTATGGCGATACGGCAGTTGTGCGCGGAGCATCGCCGCGTCAACGCTCGTCGATCCCGGGCGACGGCTCCGCCGATGCGAGCCCGTTTACGGCATTTTACACGCTGACCTTTGTCAACAAAGATGGCAGGTGGAAGGCGGTGGCTATGCATTCGAGCCGGTCCTGAGTGTTCGCCTCGAACCAGGGCGTGTAGCTGAGATCCGTCAGCGCTACGATCCCGCGCTTGATTCGATGAACAGGTCCGGACGATGAGGAGGAGTGAGGGTATTGTGGATCGCTGCCTTCCACAGGGTCGATTGTTTGTTTTCGGGAAAGGAAGTCTAGTCATGCGCTGCGGTCTTAAGTCGGTCCTCCTTTGTCTCGTGGTTCTTGGAATGTCCCTTCCCGCTTCTCCCTCCGCGCGATTGAAGTTCGACCCGGCCGTCTGGGTCAGAGCCAGGGTTGATGCGCTCGTTCTAGCGGCACGCAGGGCCTACGACAATGACGACGCGCTCCCGGCTTATCAGAGAGTGCTCAAGTCGATCGCGCGTACCATGCGGCAGCGCAAGCTTGCGGACGACGAAGCCTTTGTCAGTAGCTATCGGCGATTCGTTGAGTACATCCAAGCCGCCTCCCTCGACCAACTGCCCGGGCATGAGCTTGGGTTTAGCGTGCCCGATAAGCAGTACTTCGAAGAGACGCGCCAGTACGTGCAAATCCCTGAGTTCCTGATGGCCCGCAGCTTCCTCCGCTCCGTAAGCCGATATGAGACCCTGGATCGAGCAAAGTCTTTTCTGCGGCAGCTCAACCTGGCGCGAGCGCCTTCCGACCAACTCCTGTTCTTCAGCTACACGTCGCGGCATCTGGGGACTCCTGACAACGACGACAGTTTCGTGAGGCTTTTGATCGTCGTTCCGGGGAATGCCGAGAGCGGCGTTCCGGAGAAATGGGTTCAATTCGGGGTGACTGACCCGAAGGCGCGTACTCGTGTTCGCAACGTTTCGGTGGTGTCCGCGATTGGCGGCGCTGATGGAACATTCAATACGTACTTCAAAGACTATTTCAGGACCTATCGGCGGGACGGTTCGATCAGCATCAAGGGGCGGTGGGAACTGGGATACGGCGATGACAACTGCGCGCGCTGCCATAAGAGCGGCATTCTCCCCATCTTTCCCGAAGAGGGCAGCGTGCGTCCGAGCGAGCAGCAAGTCGTTTCGACAGTCAACCAGCGCTTCCTGACTTACGGATCGCCCCGCTTTGACAAGTACCTGGACGAAAGAAAGTTTGGTCCCGGGCTCGGTTCAGCGAGTAAGGCGCATCGTGATAGACGTTTTGGAGAAGGACTTGACAGAACGGTTGTGGGACGCGCGATGGCGTGTGCTACCTGCCATCAGCACGAGCAGCTTGGGGCTCTGAGCTGGCCCATGGACGAGGCCGTGGTCAGCTCCTACATCAAAGGAGGCCAAATGCCCTTCGGAAAGAAACTAGAAACGGCCGAGCGAGAGGAAGTGTATGCGAAACTGATCGAGGAGTATTTTGCCACTGACGATGCCAACCCGGGAATTCTGAAGTCGTGGCTCTTGGGCAAGCTACCGTAGGTGTTTGAACGCTTCTGGGGACGGGTGTAGACCGATCTACTACGTTGGTTTTGTATCAAGGAGGTTGAGATGTCTCTAAACGGGAAACACGCGCTGATCACCGGCGGCTCCCGAGGCATTGGGAGAGGAATCGCTTTGAAGCTCGCGGAGAGCGGAGTCAAAGTAGCCGTCCACTATTACCAAAACGAGGTTGCAGCAAAGGACACGCTTGCTGAAGTCCGCAAACGAGGATCCGATGGTGTGCTGGTGCAAGCTGATGTGATGCGCCCGGAACAGATCACCAGTATGATCCGCAAGGTTCAAGATAACTTTGGCAAGCTTGATATCTTCGTGAGCAACGCACGCCCCGAGATACCGGCGTTCTTCCAGGGCCCGTTGGACATCACGCTGGAACAGTGGGATGCGGCGTTTGATTCTCAGGCGAAGGCATTCCTCGTCGGCGTTCGGGAAGCGATCCCACTGTTGGCCGACGGCGGAAGAGTCTTCGCAATCACCTACGCCGAAGGGAGCCGCACTGGTGGATTGCAACCGTGGGTCGGCATGGGCTCAGCGAAAGCTGCGCTCGAGTCACTCGTTCGTTATTTCGCGGTAGCCCTGGCCAAGCGCGGCATCACGGTGAATGCAATCAGCCCCGGCTGGACCGAAGACAGCGTACTGAACACGCTGCCGACGGAGGCGCAGGATCTCATCAGAAATTGGCACGCACGCGGTTGGACTCCAATGGGACGCCTCGGAACTCCGGAAGATGTCGGCAACGTTGTGGCGCTGTTTTGTTCGGATCAAGCTAAATGGATAACGGGACAGGTGATCTACGCGGACGGCGGCGCGTCGTTGATGAATCCGGAGGTCCCGACCGAAATACAGGTTGGATAGATCAAATCACCCGAGGCCCCATTCGCTAAGACGCACGCGCTCGAGTAGACAATAGCGTCGGGTTGCTAACGTTCGACAGTCTCTAGTGCTTGGGTTACAATAGACCGCCTCCTGGAATACCCCCAGAGACCTGAACTTTATCCCTCAGACGATGATAGTGAGAAACGTTCGCAGAATGCCAAGGCTCGGTCTCCTCCTGCTCGCTTTGCTGATGCCTTCTTGTTCAAGGCCTCCGATTGAACAGGCTGATATATATCTTGTGCCGGTTGGCCATTTTTCAAGCGCATTGGTTAGCGAGCTTGCAGACTACTACAAACAAAAGTTCCATTTGAGAGTTTCTTTGCTCCCAGCTATTGAATTGGAAGATCGGGTAGTTGACGACAATAGGCGCCAAGCCATTGCCGAAGAGCTGATTGAAGTAATAAAGCCAAAATACCAACACCTTGTGACCAACTCGAAAGCAATAGTCATCGGCTTAACATCAACGGATATGTACATTCGAGCTGTCAGATGGCAATTTGCTTTCAGCTTCCGCAAGTATGGACGATTTGCTGTGGTTTCCAGCGCGCGCATGGACCCGGTCAACCTGGGAGAAAGAACTGATGATACTCTGCTACGCTCGCGACTAAGAAAGATGGTTACTAAGAACATTGGTATCCTCTATTTTGGTCATCCTCAGAACGACAATCCTCAGAGTGTCTTGTACAGTCAGATTCTTGGCGTTGAAGAGCTTGACGCTGTCGGAGAAGATTTCTAAGGTATCCTTGCAGGGTAGACGAGCCGCAAATTATTGCTCGACAGACGGAGACTATACGTTTCGTGTGTCGGCGCCCAGGGTTCAGCGCTTATCAGATCAAGCTCTACATCGCCTCGGATGCATTGACCGAGCTGCATGTAAACTCAGGAAACAGAAATAGGTACAAGGAGCTAAGAAATGACGCGAAGAAAATTCATCAAGACTAGCGGAGCCAGTGCGCTTGTAGCGGCAGGGACAGCAGGCAACGCGCTTGCTGGAAACTCGGCTCAGGCTAAAGCCAAGAAGTCGAAGAGGAAGGTATCAACCGATCGCGCGCCGAGGCCTGTGGGTCCTTATAGTCAGGCGATTGTCGCCGGCAATACGATCTACGTGGCGGGCCAAGGGCCTTTCGATCCGAAGACCGGACAGATGGCCGCGACTTTCGACGAGCAAGCGGTTCAGGTCTTCGAAAACATCAAAGCAATCGTAGAAGCTGGCGGGGCAACGCTCACGGATGTCGTCAAGGTGAATGTCTATCTCGCGGACCTCGCCAACTTTGCGAAGATGAATGAGGTGTATAAGCGCTACTTCGTTGAAGACTATCCTGCGCGGGCGACCGTCGGTACACAGTTGCTCCTCGGGATGGGAATCGAAGTCGAGTGTGTTGCAGTGAAGGGGTGAAGGTAAGCGCAAAGGCGCAAAGAGACGCGAAGACGACAAGGGTTTGCGGCTTTGCGCTCTTTGCGCCTTTGCGCTGGATCTACCTCGGAGTGTTATGATTAAGACGGTGCGAGTCGGCGACATCGTGGGGTTCCGGACCTTCACCAGCGTGATTCGCTACGGCGAGGTGGTAGATGTCCTGGCGCGCGGCGAAGGCGGAAGGTCAAACAGAAGGGATGAGATCAGCGTGCGGCTCAAGCCTGATGGTCAGGTAGTGATGGTTCAACGTTGGCGGCTTGCAGAGCGCTACGATCGAAGGAAGATTTGATGTATAGCGGAACGCCAGATGCGCACCGAAGCGTACAACAGAGTGTGAATAACTCTCGCGTTGTTGCTTCGCGTCCGCGTATCTGCTTGAGGATTGTTGAGTCTCTCTGCGTCAGCGTTCTCCTCTTGATCTCGGCATCTGGTGACTCGCTCGCGCAGGGCACGAAAAGAGGTCCCCGCAGACCGGAACCAACGCTCGCCGACCGAGTGGCAAAGGCGAAAGCCGACGTCGTCGCAGCAGCTAACGAGTACAAGGCCAGCCTTGAGAAGCTGCTGACCCTCCAAGAGAACGATGTGAAGGCGGCTTCGGAAACCGTGGAGAAACGGAAGGAACTGCTTGCTCAAGCCGTCATCTCGAAGAAGGAGCTTGAAGAGAGCGAACGAATTCTGGCCACAGCGCACGACAAGATCGCTGACACGAAGCGACAGATCGGCGAATCAGACAACTTGATTGCCGAAGCCACAGCCGAAGAACAACTGGCCAAACTTGGGCCAGGAACCTATCAAACTACGGCCGCGCTTATTCGCTACAACGGTCCCGCGCATTGGGTGCTGACCGACGCCGCGAAGGTGCAGAGCTTCTTCGCGTTGAGATTCAATCACGCGCTTCCCATCAGCGCATTCGGACAAACGGCGGTCCACGACCACCTGGGCTTCGATCACCACAACTCGATAGACGTAGCCGTGAGCCCCGACAGCGCGGAAGGCCAGACGTTGATGGCGTACTTGCGCAACCTGGGGATTCCATTCATTGCGTTTAGATATGCGGTGGCGGGTTCGGCTACGGGAGCGCATATTCACATCGGGTATCCGTCGCACCGAATCAGCAAATAGGTCTGTTCATCTGGCCGTTTGGATCTTAACTTCAATCGGAGTGCCTAACTTCATAGGCGGCCACGAGGATTGCCTCTTCGTTCTTAAGCGCGCGACTAACGGCATCTTGCAACTCGACCGCATACCGCCCGATGATTTCTTGATCCTTTTCCCAGTCAAAAGCGGTGTCGGTGAATAGGATATTTATCTTATCCGGCAGAATAAGGCCTGACTCTGAGCGAGACTTACCCGAGGCCGGGATCACCGTGCAGCCGCCAAACGCGTAGCTCAACTCGTCGCCCAACCGCTCGAGCAGGTTGAAGTAGATCGGGTCAGGGAGATCAGGAATGAAAAGCTCAATGCGAACCTTCTCGGATAGCGGCAATGAGTTTCTCCTTCCGCTTCGGGAATGCCTTGACGCGCTTCAAGGTTTCTTCGCGAGTGACCCTTTCCTTCTTAGGCCGTTCGATCGTTGCTTGTTTCCTCAAAGGTTTCATTGGAACCTCCGAACCGATTATGTTCGAGTGAGGCTTTCGTAGCAAGTACTCTTATAGCTAGCGCTCGGATGGCTTGGCGCGGCCCCGCGTGCAAAGAGCAATGGCAGGTTAGGCGGTTCTTAGACGGATAGTGAATTAGATATGGGCCGGGCCTGCAATATTGCAATTCTGAACCGATGATGATCCTAGGACGAAATTGCAGAATTGCAGGCCCGGCCCCAATCTACTTCCAATACTGCAATTCTGAACCGATGATGATCCTGAGGCGAAATTGCAGAATTGCAGGCCCGGCCCCAATCTACGACAACAGTCGAGTAAGCATCTCGCCGCTTGTCTTCGTAATGACGTTTAGCAGCACTTCACCTGGATTGACCGTACCCCTCCATCCTAGTCCCCGACCGCCCTACGGCTTGGAGGATGGAGCTTCCGGAGCAGTTATTCGCGGGGTTGTATACGAAGACCCGCCCATGCGCCCCTGCGCCAGGAAGTCAAGGTTCACGCCCGAGAGCGCGCTGAACATCACGACCAGCAGCACAATCAGGATGACCTTCTGCCGCAAGCCGTCGCTCTGCAACATCAATACAAGCAGGCCGACGATCAGCAGCAGGCGGCCCAGCCAGCCCAATATGAGATGCGAGCGCGTGCCGGCCATCGCCGTCTGCGCCTCAGTCACCTCTCGCCTGATGGCGATGGTGTCGTACTTCTGGTCGAGTCCCTCCTTCTTCGCCTCCAGCGCCTTCTCTCTCTCCTTGTCTTTCTCATCCAGCGCCGTCTTCAACTCCTGAATCGCTTTATCCTTTTCTTGCTCTTGCTTCTGCACGGCGTCGCGTTGTTCGGGCGTCATTGAAGGATCAAACGAGGCCGGCTTTCGTTGTTCGGTGGCCTCTTTGTGTCTGGTGAATTCAGGAGACTTCTTGCGCTTGTCAGCCTGGTCGCGCTTGAACTCTTCGAGGTCAAGCTCCTTTTGAGTTTTGAGCTGGTCGAACTCCGCTTGCGAGCCGGCCAATGAGGCGCCCTTGAAATTCAGGACGAGCGGGGCGAGCAGGGTGAGCGCCAGCCCCAGGATGATCAGGATGTGCGCCGGCATGCCCTCGAGTGTTGCGAACAGACCCTTAGGTCTTTTCACTTCCACGTTCGTTTCTTCCATTGTGTTCCTCCATGACTGAAATTAGGCCCGAAAGAATGGCCTGCATTAGAATATGTTTTCCAGCGTTGGTTCCTACCGCGTCTTTGCGCTTTCATCGTAGCGCTCGCCTCTTCGGCGTGCTTGCTTTTTCAAACCGAGGCGTCAGCCCACCGAGTTACCACATTCATCCGGGCATTTATTGATCCGGGGGATCCTCTGAAGCCGTCAAGGAGAGTTCCTGGCCATTGCTTTTTAGCTTCAACTCCTTTTCGCTCAGGGCAACTATTTCCATCGTTTCCGATTTATCGCGAAGCGTTATCACGATCTTTTTTTCATCAGCATCAAGCCGCCAGGTTCCATTCAGATTTTCGGCCACAATCCCCTTTGGCGGCATAATGATGAGCTTGCCATCGGATTTGAATTGAAGTCGGGATCCATCTCCTACCTTCCAGACCTTACTGCTGATTGTCTCTCTGGAAGGGGATGCCGATGCCGAATCGCGCTCAGGCATTCGCATGCTGGCATACGAAGGCAAACCCCTGCGCCCCTGCCCCATGAAGTCAAGGCTCACGCCGGAGAGCGCGATGAACATCACGATCAGCAGCACAATCAGGATGACCTTCTGCCGCAAGCCCTCGCTCTGCAACAGCAGCACAAGCAGGCCGACGATCAGCAGCAGGTAGCCTAGCCAGCCCAACGCTAGATGTGAGCGCGTGCCGGCCACCGCCGTCTGCGCCTGAGCCATCTCCCGCCTGATGGCGATGGTGTCGTACTTCTGGTCGAGTTCTTCCTTCTTCACCTCCAGCGCCTTCTCTCTCTCCTTGTCTTTCTCATCCAGCGCCGTCTTCAACTCCTGAATCGCTTTATCCTTTTCTTGCTCTTGCTTCTGCACGGCGTCGCGTTGTTCGGGCGTCATTGAAGGATCAAACGAGGCCGGCTTTCGTTGTTCGGTGGCCTCTTTGTGTCTGGTGAATTCAGGAGACTTCTTGCGCTTGTCAGCCTGGTCGCGCTTGAACTCTTCGAGGTCAAGCTCCTTTTGAGTTTTGAGCTGGTCGAACTCCGCTTGCGAGCCGGCCAATGAGGCGCCCTTGAAATTCAGGATGAGCGGGGCGAGCAGAGTGAGCGCCAGCCCCAGGATGATCAGGATGTGCGCCGGCATGCCCTCGAATGTTGCGAACAGACCCTTAGAGTGTCTTTTCACTTCCATTATTTCTCCCTTCGTCTATTCCTTGCTTTTACGCTTTCATCGTGGCTCTCGCCTTGCCAGCAACGTCTTGTCGCCCGACAGGCAGGCGCGCTGCGGTAAATGCGGATGGCGGAGCATCAGGTTATGTCACTGTTTCAAACAACCGTCAAGCCCCTCACTCGATTTCGTGTGCCTGGTGAATAGGATATTTATCCGCACTCGGTTACTGGCGGGTAGGGTCAACACTCTACAGCCTTGCACGCAGCAATCTCTCCCTGTAACCTGTCACCGTTCGTCGTCAGAATCGCAACGTTTCTTTCGTCGGTTCAGCGGCGAACTCGAGGGGAACTTCCAGAGCAATCATCATGAATGTTGGCACTGAGTGGCTCGTGGACGCGGAGGGTTGTTCGGCCGAACTACTTCGCGATATCGATGCATGTCGCAGCCTGTGCGAAGAGGTCGTCGCGGGTCTAGGCTTGCGCGTCGTCGGCGATCCGATGTGGCATCAGTTCCCGCAGCCGGGCGGCGTGACCGGGTTGTACTTGCTCACTGAATCTCACCTTGCTTGCCACACGTTTCCCGAGACCGGACTAGCGACGTTCAATCTCTACTGCTGCCGTCCGCGCCCGCCCTTCTCGTGGGATGAGCGTCTGCGCGCGTTGCTTAACGCCAATCGAGTGACTGTGCGAACGGCGGCTCGCGGCGCGAAAGCGGCTGCCGATCACGATTCACTTGAAGCAAGCGGCCGCGCTTCATTCGAAGCGAAGTCTCCAGAACCAACTTCAACGCGCGAGGTGACCAGCCTGTGAGTGTTGAAGTCTCGTGTCCAGCATGCGGCGCCGCAATAGCTTTCAAGACGGGCTCGTCGATCGTCGTCGTGTGCGAGTTCTGCCACTCGGTAGTCGCGCGCGGCGATCGCAAGCTCGAAGACCTTGGCAAGGTTGCCGATCTGGTCGAGACCGGCTCGCCTCTCGACCTTGAGTTGCGAGGCGCCTATCAAGGCGTTCCTTTCGAGCTGACCGGCCACGCGCAACTCGGTCACCAGGCCGGCGGTATGTGGGACGAGTGGTACGCCGCGTTTCAGGACGGCCGCTGGGGCTGGCTGGCCGAAGCGCAAGGCCGATTCTATCTCACCTTTGAGTTCTCACTGCCTGAGCAGAGCTTGATTCCGCCTTTCGAGGCTCTTCAGCCGGGCGGACCCGTTGCTGCATTACCGACCTCAGTGCCGTTGACCGTTGCCGAGACAGGTGTAGCCACTCAGCTTGGCGCGCGAGGCGAGATACCCTACAAACTGGTGCCCGGCGAGGAATACGAGTACGCCGACCTCTCCGGGCCGAGCGGGATCTTCGCCACGCTCGATTACAGCGAGACTCCGCCGATGGTATTCGTCGGTCGCGAAGTCACGCTTGCCGAGATTGGACTAGCTACGGCCGTCACGCCTGAACGAGAAGCTCGTCGCGTTGCTGGCGCCCAACTCAACTGCACGCAATGCGGAGGGCCGCTCGAGCTGCGTGCGCCCGATCAGAGTCTTCGAGTGACCTGCCCGAACTGCGGCGCGCTGCTGGATGTGAGTCACGGGCGGCTCGAGTTCATGCAGGCGCTTCAGCCGCCGAAGACTCCGCCGATCATTCCCATCGGTTCGGTCGGCGAATTCGAAGGCGTCAAGCAAATGGTCATCGGCTTTATGGTCCGAAGCGTCGAATTCGAAGGCGTGCGATATTACTGGGAAGAATTTTTGCTCTACAACCCGCAGATCGGATTCCGCTGGCTGGTGCGAAGCGACGACAACTGGAGCTACGTGCAAGCGGTCCCGCCCGGCGATGTGATTCCTAAATCTGCCGGAGCGCTCGACATCAATATGAGAGGTCTTTATGGCGGCAAGGGCGACACGGTTCAGTTTCAGGGCGAGCGCTACAAGATCTATCAAGACGCGATCGCGCGTGTCGAGTACGTGATCGGCGAGTTCTATTGGAAGGTTGCCGTAGGCGAGCAGACGCGTGCTGTCGACTATGTTCATCCGCCGCGAATGCTGTCGATGGAAGGCTCGCTGGTTCAGCTCGGAGTAGAAGAGGTTACGGAGCCCACGACTAAGAAGAAGAGCAAAAAGGTAAGTTCGGCGCCGACGGGCGAGATCAACTGGTCGCTCGGGACCTTCGTGAAACGCGAGGACGTCGAGAAAAAGTTCGGCGTAACCGGGCTGCCTCGCACGTCGAAGATCGCGCCTAATCAGCTGTTTCTCCACAAGAAAGTTTACAAGTACTGGGGCCTGATGTTGGCGGCGACCTTCGTGCTGGGGCTGATTCTCATCGCGACTGGCTCCCGCACTAAGGTCTTCGACCAGACGTTTGCGCTGCAGCCGGTAGCTAACGCCGAGGGCACGCAGGTGATATTCAGCGAGCCGTTTCAGTTGAAAGGCCGGCAGAACATCAGGGTGACTGCGCGGGCCAACGTCGACAACTCATGGCTGTACGTCGAAGGAGATTTGATAGACGACGCAACGGGTGAGGTTCAATCGTTTTCGATGCCTGTCGAGTATTATCACGGCGTCGACGGCGGCGAGTCCTGGACCGAAGGGAGTCAGTCTCCGGACATTCACCTTTCTGCAATGCCGGCAGGCCAGTACATGCTGCGGCTCGAGGCGCAATGGGAAAAGTGGCAGCAGCCGTCGGCGGTAAGCGTACGCATCGACCAGGGTGTGCCGCGAGTTCTGCATTTATTTCTGGCCATGCTGTTTATCTCAGCAATCCCGCTGTTTGTGGCAATCAATCATTTCAGCTTCGAGAGTCGCCGATGGGCGGACAGTGATTATAGTCCGTTTGGGAGTTAAGACAGAGTTTCTGGTTTCTGGTTTGTGGTTTCTAGTTTCTGTCCTGGGTAGAGGAAAGAGAATGGCCACTTTAAAACGATTTGAGGACATTGAGGCTTGGAAGAAGGCGCGAGAGCTAACTCGCGAGGTTTACAAGTGCTCGAAGGTTGGAGCTTTCGCCCGCGATTTTGGTCTGCGAGATCAGATACGCCGGGCTGCGGTTTCAGTGATGTCTAACATCGCTGAGGGCTTCGAGCGGGGCGGCACTGCGGAATTTGTGCAGTTTTTAGCTGTCTCCAATGGCTCGGCGGGAGAAGTCGAGTCGCAACTCTACGTCGCTCTTGACCAGGAGTACATCAACGAGGAGCGGTTCCATTCGCTGAAGCAGACAGCAGTGTCGACGAAGAGGCTGATCGCGGGTTTGATGAGCTATCTTCGCCGGTCGGGGATAAGAGGCGCGAAGTATAAGTAACATCTGTGGTGCTGTGATGAACGCCTCAACCTGCGAGATCGGGTTGGGGATCATGTTTGCAGACGCAAACCAGAAACTAGAAAGCAGAAACCAGAAACCAGAAACGAGGACCTATGTTAACAAAGGCGTATCTCGCTATTGGGGCAATCATCATCGCGGCGTATGGATTTGTCGCGTTCACCGGAAGAGAATTCGGCGACCCTGAAAGACAGCGAGTGCCCGCCGACGTCCGCCAGTCGCCCGGCGGATATCGCTCATTCCACTTCTGGCACTCAGGCTACCGAGGAGGAAAATAATGCCCGCACACCTGCTGAAGCTACTCGACGCCAAACTGGCTCCCACAGCCGCTTTGGTGGTGCCGATGAACCAGATGGCCGACTTGATCGTCGAAACGCTGGCGTTCACGTTGATCGGACTGGTTCTTTTCGCGCTCGCGTTTTGGATCATCGTGAAGGTCTCGCCTTTTTCGATTCGCAAGGAGCTGGAAGACGATCAGAACATCGCTCTTGGAATCGTCATCGCCGCGGTGATACTTGGGATCGCGTTGATCGTCTCGGCCGCGATCCACGGTTAGTTGATGAACCGCACGCCTGTACTGTTCCTGAACGTGCTGATCATAGCCACCTGCGGGCTGGTGTATGAGCTGCTCGCGGGGACGCTGGCCAGCTACGTGCTCGGGGATTCGGTCACTCAATTCTCGCTCATCATCGGAATATACCTTTTCGCTCTCGGCGTCGGCGCGTGGCTCTCGCGTTTCATCGAGACGGGGCTCGCGCGCAAGTTCATCGAAGTCGAGTTGGGAGTGGCGCTGCTGGGCGGAGCGTCGGCGCCGTTGTTGTTCTTGAGCTTCGGGCGGCTGAGCTACTTTCACGTCGTCCTGTACGGCGTGGTGTTCGCGGTAGGCGTGCTGGTCGGCCTCGAGCTGCCGCTGTTGATGCGAATACTAAAAGACGTGCTGGATTTCAAAGAGCTGGTCTCACGGGTGTTGACGTTTGACTACGTGGGCGCGTTGATCGCCTCGCTTTTGTTTCCTCTCTTCCTGGTGCCGAAGCTTGGGTTGGTGCGGACCTCGTTGGTGTTCGGGCTTCTGAATGCCGGGGTGGGCTTGTGGGCGACGTGGTTCATGCGGCCGCTGATCAAGGGAGAGGTTTCAGGGCTTCGAGGGCGAGCCGTCATCGTCATCGCGCTGCTCGGGATTGGAATAATCAAGGCTAACGCGCTGACGACGCTTTCAGAAGACGAGTTGTTTGCCGATGAGATTGTCTATTCGCGCAATACTCAGTATCAGCGGATAGTCGTCACGCGGGGCCGCGCGGGATTCCAGCTTTTCCTGAACGGGCATTTGCAATTCAGCTCGGCCGACGAGTATCGCTATCACGAGGCGCTGGTTCATCCGGCGATGATGCTTGCGGGTTCACCGCGCAGGGTGCTCGTGCTCGGCGGCGGCGATGGACTCGCGCTGAGAGAGATCTTGCGTTACCCGTCGGTCGACTCAGTGACGCTCGTCGATCTCGATCCCGCGATGACGAAACTGTCCGACGTGTTTTCGCCGCTCGCCGAATTGAACACGCAGTCGTTCTCTGATCCGCGCGTTCAAGTGATCAACCAGGATGCGATGATCTGGCTCGACGAACCGCAGGGTCCTTACGACGCTGCGATTATCGATTTTCCGGACCCGAACACGTTCGCGCTAGGCAAGCTCTACACGACGCGCTTCTATCGACTGCTCAAGGCGAGCCTCACCCCCGATGCGGCGGTATCGGTCCAGTGCACGTCGCCGCTGTTCGCGCGAAGTTCCTACTGGTGCATCCTTAAGACGATAGAAGCGGCGGGGTTTGCGGTGAGGCCCTATCAAACGGCGGTGCCGTCATTCGGCGTGTGGGGATTCGCGCTCGCCCGGCGTGAGCCGTTTGATCCGCCGGCGCGCGCGCCGGTCGGTTTGCGATTCCTCGACGATCAATCGATGGCGGCGCTGTTTGTCTTGCCCTCCGATTTGAGAGCCGTGCCGGTTGAAATCAATCGGCTGGATAATCAAGCGCTCGTTCGGTATTACGAGTCTGAATGGAAGAGATTTGAGTGATAAGATCTGATCACACGTTCTAAAATGCCTCGGTTCGCTCGCGGGGACTAGTCATGCGAATGTCAAGAACACTCATACGTAATGTTGTGCTGTCTTGGGTTGGAGCGCTCGCTACACTTGCCGGTGGTGAGGCTTTCGCCCAGGGCGACGACTACCTGAGTTGGAGCCCGCAGCAAGCTCAGACAATCGGCCGAAGTATGCGTAAGAGCGGTCGGGTCGGAAGCATCTGGAGCTTTCGTGGTCTCCATACGGAGCGAGCCTCGAACTACAAGTTGAGGGCGACGTGGCTGACCCCTGAAGTCATCAGAGCCACTGCCCGGCTTGAACAGATTCGAAGCAGGCTCTCCGAGCAGGGTACGAAGGCCTTGGTTGCCGAAGCTGAAGATGCCGGCGACACCGTAATCATGGTGGAGATTGATCCTGACGAAGGTTCCGGTGTTATACCACTTGAATGGCAGGCGTTTCTTCAGCCGAAAGATCTTAGAGCAGACGAGATCCAAACCGCGGGCGGAGTCAATACTCCAAAACTGCGGGCAGTAAGAGCGCTCGCTGGCGTGGTCGAGCGAGATTACAACTACGATGTTTTCTGGATGGTGTTCCGGCTCGCGACTGAAAAGGGCCAACCGATATTCTCAGAGTCGGTTAAGGAGGCCGAACTTGTCGTTCGTATCTACAACAGGGAAGCAAGGGTGTCCTGGCTTGTTCCGAATTCGATTCGGAACAGAACTACGAATGTCACCGCGAAGCCCCCGGGTTGAGACCTGGCGTCTGAGCAAATCAAGGAGGAAATCATGTTAAGCCGAATCTGTGTAGTTGTTATGTGTTTGACCGGAGTTGCATTTGGCCAGTCGGACGCATTGAGCGGCAAAGGCGGTGAACGACCGAGCCGGGCTGTCACAGCGACCGGGCTCTTCTCGGCGAGTCCAACTGCGGCGGAAGATGCACAGCCATCGTCCCGCCCGCCGGACCAGCGCGAGTTTCGCCTTCTCGCCACCAACAAGACATCGACGATGCAAAAGGAAATGAACGAGGCCGCGGATGTGGGATTCCACTTTGAAGGCACAATGGGTGGCGAGACTTCTTTCGGTGGCTCGGAAGTTGTAGTCATCATGTCAAGAGATCCGGCCGTTCCAAAGAAGCGCTACGACTACAAGCTGCTGGCCACCAGCAAGACTTCTACGATGCAGAAGGAGCTGCAACAAGCGGGCAACGCGGGGTTCGAGTTCAAGGGCCAGTCAGTTTACTCGTCGACGTTTGGCGGCAAGGAAGTCGTCGTAATCCTTGAACGTGACTCCGAAGCCAAGGTGATGCAGTGGGAATACAAGCTTCTTGCGACAAAGAAAACCTCGACGATGCAAAAGGAGCTGAACGAAGCCGGAGCAGAAGGATTCATCTTCGTCGGTGTGACCGTGGGCGATACGCTGGTTGGCGGAAAAGAGGTCGTTTCTATTCTTCGTAGGCCCGCACTAAGGTGATCTCTGTTCGGTCCAAATCAACAAGCGATCGGTGTGGCGCAAAGATCGTGGGTTGGGCGCCTTAACAAGTGCGGACGCAGTCGAGGATTACAGGTCGGGAAGGAGGGCTTGCCCCCGCTGTTCTCAAGGGAATCACTCGTCCAGCACCGCGGGGGCAAGCCCTCCTTCCCGACCTGTAATCCTCCACTGACCATGTCTACCGCAGTTTGGAACCTTATCAGGCACAGGAGACAGAACGGGTGAGAGCGAATCGTGTCATCGGTCACAGCTTCACGAGACGCGAAATGCTCGCGGCGTTTCTTGGAGTGCCGGCGGCGCTGGCAGCCTGCAACTCGCAGAGAGTGCCGCCGTTGCCCGAGGGTGAGCTCGTCGGCGCGTCGGATGTCATCGGTCATCGCATTCGCGACGGGCTCAGCATTACTCCTTCGCAGGACCAGTGGCACCGAGCGAGCGTCGTCATCGTTGGAGGCGGGATCGCGGGGCTCTCGGCCGCGTGGCAATTGCTTAAAGCCGGCTTGGAAGACTTCGTTCTGATTGAGCTTGAACGAGCGCCGGGCGGGACCGCCCGCAGCGGAACGTCGCCGCTTATCGCCTATCCCTGGGGTGCGCATTATCTGCCGGCCCCGATGAAACAGAACGGCGCGCTCGTGTCGTTGCTTGATGAGATGGGCGTGCTTGAAGGCCGCGACAGCGAGGGCGAACCGGTCGCCGCCGAGCAGTTCCTCTGCCGCGATCCCGAAGAGCGAGTGTTCTATCGCGGCCGCTGGTATGAAGGCCTCTACCTCCACGCTGGCGCGAGCGCCGAAGATCTCGCGCAGTTCGAAGCTTTCAACGCCGAAGTCGGTCGATTGGTCGAGTGGCGTGACGCGCGAGGCCGGCGCGCGTTTGCGATTCCAGTCGCCACCGGAACCGACGACGCCGAAATTACCGCGCTCGACAAGATCACGATGGCCGAATGGCTTGATCGCCGGGGGTGGCGGTCAGAGCGGCTTCGTTGGTTGATTGACTATGGTTGTCGTGATGATTATGGATTGACGATCGATCAAACGAGCGCGTGGGCGGGACTGTTTTACTTTTGTTCGCGCGTGACCAAGGCGGGCGCCGAAGCTCGACCTTTGATGACCTGGCCGGAGGGAAACGGCCGCCTCGTGTCTCACCTTTACGGCAAGGTGAAATCGAGAGTGAGGCTGGGGCTCGCGGCGGCAGAGATCATTCCGACCGATCCGAACGGGCGACGAGGCGTCGATGTCATCGCCGTCGATACAGACGGCCGGAACGCTGTCGGGTTTCACGCGGATCAAGTGATCTTCGCAGCGCCGCACTTCTTGAGCAGCTATGTGATTCGACCGTACCGAGAGAATCCGCCGCCCCACGTGGCCGAGTTTCAATACGGCGCCTGGATGGTGGCGAATCTGTTCTTGAAGGACCGGCCGAAGGATCGAGGCTTTCCGCTGGCGTGGGACAATGTGCTTTACGAGAGCCCAGCGCTTGGCTACGTTGTAGCGACGCATCAGCGCGGGCTGGATCGAGGCCCTACGGTGTTTACTTATTACTATCCGCTTTGCGATGCCGATCCTCGCGAAGCAAGATCAAGGCTGCTCGCCGCGGGTCGAGATGAATGGGCTGACATCGCGTTGACTGATTTGTCTCGCGCTCATCCGGAGATAAGATCGCTGGCGGAGCGCATCGACGTTATGCGATGGGGACACGCGATGATAAGACCTCGGCCGGGGTTCGTGTGGAGCGAAGCTCGACGAGCCGCTTCGAAGCCGTATCGTGGAATTCACTTCGCGCACACGGACCTGAGCGGAGTGGCGTTGTTCGAAGAAGCTTTCTATCATGGCACGCGAGCCGCGGAAGAAATCGTAACCGCGCGCAGGGGCTGAGGGGTAGAGGGGCAGAGGGGCAGAGGGGCAGAGGGGC
>CAZJQQ010000028.1:0-91285 GCA_964548075.1 uncultured Clostridia bacterium
CTTCCTGGAAGGCTTGCCGTTATTATGGCCCAAGTCCCACTTTTAATCACACCCGGTTGGGGCCCCTGAGCGCCACAAGTTTCGAAACATCCTCGACACCGGTTTACTATGGACCATCAGGTTTGTCCCGCATGCGATATCAATGAAGGCGTCTTGATAGCGTCCCAAATCCTCAATAATCGTTTGGGGATCGGTTATGCTTCTCCATTGCTCGTGCAACGCGTTATAGACCTCCGATTTCATCAGATTCGGGTTCTGAATCAGGCCGTACGGGAAGAAATATAAGTCGAATAGATTTTTCCCGTCCTGCTGAAACTTCTTGTAAAAAGGCTGCCAGTAGTGCTCGTCTATTTGCTCGATGTTCGACGGCTGTTCATTTGCAACCCGGGAAAATATTTCGTTGCGAACGAGATCGCCAATAGTCATTGGTTCTTGCCTAGAATTGAGGCTGTCGAAAATCTTTGGCCCGTTCGTTGGATCGGACACGTCGATCTGAACTACGCTCATGCTTTGGAGCAGTGTCCCGTATACGCTTCGCACTCTATCAAAACCACCTTGATCATACTCAGATTTCAGAAAACGAAGAGCCGCTTTGTAGTTGTTTCGCAACGGACCGGAGTCTTTTCCTGACGATGGCAGAAACTTGGGACTAAAAGAGCCCAACTTCTCTTTTAGGGGTTTGCTGGATAGGAGGTGCGAAAGGACGTGGTTTAGCTGCGCGCGATCCTCCTTTCCAGGATGGAGTTTCAGATTGGAAATAAGGTCTGTGTCCCGATTAATCACAAGATACTTTAGAAAGAGGTTGGATGCTTCCGCGTACTTACCGAGGTCAGCAAGCGTACGCACAGTTGCCGCAATGTACAGAAAGAGTGTTGTGATCCGTTGCTGACCATCAATCACTTCAAATAGACCCGGATCAGATGGGTTTCGGTGCCGTCCGTGGAGGATTACTGCTCCTAAGAAGTGCAGTTCCCCGGTATCGACGATTCCGAGAATATCCCGCTCGAGTTGTTTGAGCCTCTCTGGTTTCCATTTATAAGCGCGCTGAAAATAGGGGATCGAGAAGACGGTGTCTCCCGATAGAAGAGTTGCTATATCAGTTTCGTCGGAGTTATTCGTGAGTCTATTTGGCTTGGGCATAATCTTGATCCATGGCCGGAGGCCCGATGCTGATGTTTCGGAATAATACGCCAGCCAATTATCTACACGCCAGGACTGTTTGCTTAGGCGATCGTGCATCCCGAGCCATTTCGGCTTGCACTGAGTGCATCAATCATCGCGCGACCGTCATCTCCAACCGCATAGGGCTCAGGACACGTGCGGCCTCCGTCGATATGTTCCTGAACCTTCGCGCGACATTCGTCTGGCGTCCAAGACGCCGACAAGTCAGTCGGTGTGACGCGCTGGCCATTCAGCACACAACAAAATTCAAACGTGTCGCGGCGCTCAGAGCTGTCGAGGTAACGAGACAGGACGGATAAATCACGATGCGGGGTCCATCGCTGCGCGAGCCGGTCGTACCATCGTGTTGAGCAAGTGATCGAGCACTTCGGTTGGGTCCTTGCACCAACCGGTGTGCACAGGGGATGTCTGGATTGTCGTGCTTCGCGGCGCGACCAACCAATGGAAGCGCTCCCGCTGTGATAGTTGCCCGATTGGCCCTGCCTGCTCTCCGCCGGCACAAATAGCCGGGATGGTTGCCAGGTGAGCCCGAATTGATTCGACATCAAGTGCTGAATCAAGCGCCAAAAGCCGCTGCTCATCCAGTTCAACGCGGGCCTCGAGGAAATCTCTAGCGGGGCACGAGACGATTACTCCGACGTTCACAAACTCTTCACGTTCGACTCGCGGAACTACGCGGAATACGGCGTAATCATACGGATAGTGATCGCGCACGGATCGCCTCCTCCAGGAAAAAATGCGGCGCCTCGAGCCGGCTCAACAAATACTCAATGTAAGCATCCCGATATTCGACGGGCCCGCCGAACGGGGAGTCACTAACCCAAGCCTCAGCGGCCAACCAGGCGTCAGGAATAAGTTGTACTATACCGCCAATGATGTCTGGTGTGGTCCGCTCGGTCATCTTCGAATCTACGTCGCGAAGAGAGAGGAGAGAGGTAGACCGGAGCAAGACGTGATCTTTGATCATCGGGAAAGCGTCGCGGCTGCGCTCCAGGTAGTTGGTCCAGGTGTGATGGAAGTAAAGGGCTGCGCCATGGTCAATGAGCCAGAGCCGCCGGTGCCACATCAGCATGTTCGCGTTGCGCGGCGTCCGGTCAACATTAGTCACGTAAGCGTCGAACCACACGACCATCGAGGCGAGCTCAGCGTCGAGCTTCTCAGCAACCGGATCATACGTTACGGAACCGGGCAGGTAGTCGAGGGCGAGGTTTAGACCGGCGCTGGCCCTGATCAGGTCTTGGATCTCGGGGTCCGGCTCGGTGCGAGCGAGTTCGGCGTCGAGTTCAACGAAGACAATCTCAGGCACGGGCAGCCCTAATGCGCGACCGATCTCCCCTGCGACTAGCTCCGCGATTAGAGCCTTTGGCCCCTGTCCCGCGCCACGGAACTTGAGCACATACATTCCATCGTCATCGGCTTCGACTATTGCTGGAAGCGATCCACCCTCGCGTAACGGGGTTACATACCTCGTGGCAGTTACTGTTCTCACTCCAAAAGGCTGAAGGGATTTTCCATTTCCATTTTCTATTTTCCATTTGTGATTTTCCATCTCTCAGCGAATCCTCGCGCTCGACCGTTTGTGTGTCTGTACCAACGCGTTCAACGATCACTTAACTCAGCTAAAAGCATCGATCATCGCGCGTACATCGTCACCGAGCGGATAAAGTACAGGACAAGTGCAGCCTGCGTCGATGTATTCCTGAACCTTTGCTCGGCACTCGTCGGGCGTGCCTGATGCAGTGATGAGCTGAACGACGACGTCGGGAACAAGTTTCATTGCTTCGCGGATCTGATGCTCTTCGGCAGGCCATGTCAACACTCGGCCGATCTCGTCGAGCAAGTCCTGACTCACGCCGCTCGCCTTCATTATGTGCGGTTGCTGGCCGAGGTACTGGGTCACAAGCTCGCGTGCGTTGTCCAAGGCGCGTGAGCGATCTTTGTCCAGCGAACAGACGACCAGTTGAGGGCGGTCGATCTGTTCGACATTGCGGCCCGCGCGCTGGGCTCCGATACGCAGGTGGTCCATCGCTTCGCGGTTGTAGGCCGGCGAGACGAGATAGTTGAGCAGCACTCCGTCGGCGATCTCGCCCGATAACTCCATCATCTTCATGCCCGTCGCGCCGATGTAGATCGGGACATTCTTTGGCGAGCGGTCGCCGTGCACGATGTCGATCTCGATGTCTTCGACTTGAACGAACTCGCCTTTGAAGGTGACCTTCTCCATCGCGAGCAGCCTGCGCACGACCTCGACCGTCTCGCGCATCGCCTGGAGCGGCTTACGTCGATTGACTCCGACTTTTGTCGCGAGCGGCTCCCACCACACGCCGAGCCCGCACATCGCGCGGCCCGGCGCCAGATCATCGAGCGTCGAAAACGTCGCTGCTATCAACGCCGCGTTGCGGGTCCAATTGTTGATGACCCCGGAGCCGATCTTGATGCGCTCGGTCGTCGCGGCGTAGGCGGCCATCGGGACGATAGCATCGCGCACGAGTCGCGATTCAGCTTGCCACACGGCTTCGAAGCCGCGCGATTCGGCGTAACGAACGTAGTCGATGGCCTCTCGAAGCGGGTGCTTGTCTTGAAGATAGAGGGCGACACGGTTTGATGAGTCGGGCATGATGGCTCCAGTCGGCGCGCGGCGCATTGCAAATTAACTGGGGCATTATACTATTAGACGTGCCGCCGGCAAGTTGATGAAATTCGAGATTCAAGATGGTGTAATTCGAAGTGTGGGTGAGAATCCCACCAACGGCGTTGATGGATGCTGTCTGCGGCTTCGCTGATCTTGGCGTCTTGGCGCGAAACGCGTCCGGCAGATGACTATTTCGCAGAGACGCAAAGCCCCGCCAAGGCGCTGGGCAGTCTTCGGACACTCTGTGCGTCGGTGGAATTAGCCTTGTGGCGGTGAAAGCCCGCCCTCAATTGCATCCCCAAGGAGGGAGTTTTCATGTTACCAATTCGTGGGGTGTATGAAGTCGCGATTCGTGTGAAGGATCTCGCGAAGGCGGAGCCGTTCTATCGCGAGGTCCTCGACCTCGAAGTCGGCATTCGAGATGAAAAGCGCAACTGGCTGTTCCTCCGGGCGGGCGGCGATGCCGGAATGATCGTGCTCCAGGAAGACAAAGGCGAATGGCCGTTGCAGCACTTCGCATTCACAATCGATGAGGCCGACATCGAGCGCGCCGCGGCGATGCTCCGCGAGCGAGGCGTTGAAGTCGAAGGCCCGGTCTTTCATCAATGGATGGGGGCGACGTCGCTCTACTTCGCCGATCCAGATGGACATGCACTTGAGCTCCTAGCGATCAACGCCAGGAAATAGATGGACGAACCAGACTACATTCGGGCACACAAGAATTGCATTCGCCATCGTGACGAGATTCTAGAAAGCGACTCTTGCGGCTGCTTCTATTGTTCTGAGACATTTCCTCCGGACAGAATCGTGGACTGGATTGACGAGCCCATCGATGGAGGACAAACAGCACTCTGCCCGAATTGCGGGATAGACTCTGTGATTGGTTCGGCCTCGGGATTTCCAATAACCAAACCGTTCTTGAACGCAATGAACGAATATTGGTTTCAACGAACAATCTCAATTGGCGATATGGCTGAGAAAGAATGAAGACACCAGACCTTATTCTGAAAAAAGGCACGATTATCGACGGCACCGGCCGCCCCGGATTCGAAGGCGACGTAGCGATCCGGCGCAACTGGATTCTCGCCGTCGATGCGCCGGGCTCTCTTGAAGGCGCGCCCGACGAACTCGACTGCGAAGGATTGGTTATCGCGCCGGGCTTTATTGACACCCACAGCCATTCGGACTTGCGCGTGCTCACCGAGCCCGAGCTGCCGATGAAAGTTCGACAAGGCATCACGCTCGAGGTCTTTGGGCAGGACGGAATTTCAGTTGCGCCGATTCGCAAAGCGGACAGGCCGCAGATGGAACGAACGCTTGCGGGTCTGCTTGGCAGGCTTGAGCGCGAATGGGATTGGGAGTCGGTCGGCGAGTATCTCGCCGCGGTCGAACGCGCGAAGCCGTCGCTCGATTGCACCTACTTGATTCCGCACGGCGCGGTGCGCTTGAACGCGATGGGAATGGAAGACCGCCGCGCGACGGCCACTGAGATCACCGCAATGCAGGAATTGATTCGTCAGTCGATGCGTGAAGGCGCGCTGGGCATGTCGACCGGGTTGATCTACCCGCCGTGTTGCTTCGCGGACACCGCTGAGTTGATTGAGCTTTGTAGAGCGGTCGCCGAGTTCGACGGAGTCTTCGTCGCACACATGCGCAGCGAGAGCGACTACCTTGAAGACGCGGTCGCCGAGATGATCGAAATCGGCAAGCATTCAGGTGTGCGGGTTCACATCTCGCATTTCAAGGTTGCCGGGCGCGAGAACTGGCCGGTGATCGACGGGGTGCTCGAGATGGTTCGGATCGCTCGCGCTGAGGGTATGCGCTTGACGGCCGATCAGTATCCTTACATCGCAGGCTCGACTATGCTGGGCGCGATACTGCCGCCCTGGGCTCATGCCGGAGGAGTTGACGCGACGCTCGAGCGTTTGGCAAGCGCTGGCGAGCGCGAGCGCATGCGCGACGCGATGCTCGACCGCTCGCGTTCGGAGTGGGACAACTTTTGGAAGTGGTCCGGGCCGGAAGGAATCATCGTCTCCGATCTTCCATCCGGTCGGCGTCCCGAAATGGTCGGCAAGAACCTCGCTGAGGCGGCGGCGCTCGCAAAGCAAGCGGGCAACGGCGTGAGTGAAGAAGCGGCCGTCGAGTTCGCGCTTGATCTGCTTGCCGAAGAGCGCATGGGTGTTGGGATGATCTCATTCAGCCAATCCGAAGAAGTCGTTCAGACGATCATGCGCGAGCCTTACGTGAACGTTTGCACGGATGGGCTGCTGGGAGGCAAACCTCACCCGCGCGCGTATGGAACTTATCCGCGGATCCTTGGGCGCTACGTGCGCGAGCTGAATGTGCTGACGCTTGAAGAAGCGGTGCGCAAGATGAGCGGGCTAGCTGCACAGACGTTTAGGCTTGAGCGGTATGGCCGCATTGAACAGGGTGACCAGGCGAACCTCGTTGTCTTTGATCCTCAGAAGGTGATCGACCGAGCAACGTTTGAAGACTCGAAGCAGTATCCGGTTGGAATCGAGCACGTGATCGTTGAAGGGGAGTTGGTGATCGGGTATGGCGAGCAGCGTGGCTCGGGCAGCGGCGTTGTGGTGAGATCACCCGATCAATCGTAACGCCGCCTAGTGGCATGCCCTTCGATGCTCTATCGCGGTTTACGCGCTACGAACCCGACGCAACCGTCGATCATTGGTTGGTCGCCGTAGGCGCGCAGGGTCCGCACGCGAAAACCCGCATCGCATAGCTCCTTCGCGACTTCAGACCGCCTGTAGAGCTGCAGTTGATGGACTTCTTCATCGCGTGTGTAGAGATCGCCGACTTTTCGGAACGATGTTATTCGCCGCGTAAGCCGATTCGTGCGAGTGTCTTCATCGACTTCGATTAGAACCGCCCAATCTGGTCCTTCCCGGTGTTTCTGGCGAGGGCCTTTCCCGCGTCCCGGTTCAGCGATATCGAATATCAACAGCCCGCCCGGCTTCAGCGCGGCGTAGATGCGACGAAAAAGCCGGCGCAGTTCGCTGATGCCGTTGTTCTTGTCGAACAGATAGTTGAAACACTCACCAAGCGAAGTGACCGCGTCACACTTCGGGAGCTTTGCTTTCAGTAACGATCCGACTTGGAATTCTGCTGCAGGCACGCGCTTGCGGGCGATGTCGATCATCGCGGCGGAGATGTCTATTCCAAGAACATCGTAACCCGCGTCGGCGAGTTCGCGCGCCCACAGTCCACTCCCGCAGCCCAGATCGACTACGAGTCCAGTTGTGATGCCGGCGTGACGCAGGATATCAAGCAGTCCTGGCGCGGAGTTGCTGGCATAATCGCCGAACCCGGCATCGTGAATGTAGGCGAGATCCTCTTTGTACGCTTCAGTCATCACCTTTGGTCAGCGCGCTCTGCTTTGCCCAGGCTTAATGCCCTCTACAATTCGCACGCTGGAGACCCGCATTGTAGTTCGCTGCCTGCCGAAGCAACAAGACTCGACACACCGGAAGCTACTGAAGCTGATCATCAATTCGTGAGATTTTGCCGATAAGCAGCCATTGGTGGACAGGCGCAGGAGGTTGAAACGCGGACCCCAGCTTTTGAGATGATAGTTGTCGAAGCATCGCCGTTCGATGTTAGAATGCGCCTGCTCTTGACTAGGAGGCCGTGCCTTGGCCCTGACTCCCGGCGACCGTTTAGACCGCTACGAGATTATCTCCTTGCTTGGCAAAGGCGGAATGGGTGAAGTGTATCTCGCACAAGATACCCGCCTCGACCGCAAAATCGCGCTCAAGCTGCTTCCCGCGCAGTTCACCCAAGATGCAGGCCGCGTGCGACGCTTCGTGCAGGAAGCGAAGGCGTCATCGGCGCTCAATCATCCGAACATTCTGATGATCTTTGAAATCGGGCAAACGGACTCGACGCATTACATCGCAACCGAGTTCATTGATGGCGAGACGCTAAGAGCAAGATTTAAGCGCGAACCTATGGGAATCGATGAAGTGTTGGATGTAGCGCAACAAATAGCGTCCGCGCTGACAGCGGCGCACGCCGCTGGCATCGTGCATCGAGACATCAAGCCCGAAAACATAGTGCTGCGGCGCGATGGCATCGTGAAGGTTCTGGATTTCGGTCTAGTCAAACTCACCGAAGATAAACGCGCTGCTTCGATCGATCTTGAAGGAGATACACGCGCCCTGGTGATGACCGATACGGGCACAGTCGTGGGAACCGCACCATACATGTCGCCGGAGCAGGCGCGAGGGTTGGATATAGACGCGCGCACAGACATTTGGAGCCTGGGCGTCGTAATGTATGAAATGATCGCGGGACGCGCGCCGTTCCAGGGCGAGACTACCAGCCACGTTATTGTTTCTATCATCGAACAGGAACAGCCGTCGCTCGGCAGATTCGCGCCCAGTGCGCCCCCCGAACTCCAACGCATCGTCCGCAAGGCTTTAGCTAAGGATCGCGATAACCGGTACCAGACTTCGCGAGACTTGATGATTGATCTCAAGAATCTGCGCCGTGATCTGGATTTGCAACACGAGATCGAAGTCTCCGCTGCGCCGCGAATCAGAGCGTCGGCCGCGCCTTCGTCAGGCGATAGTCCGGCGGCAACCGCCTCAAAGGACTCAATCGGGACATCGAGAGCAGACAGTGAGGCCGCGACGGTAAAAGAAGCAACCGTGCATTCGCGGTCAAGTGCTGAGTACCTCACCAGTGAAATCAGGCGCCAGAAAACACGCGCGTCTATCGCATTGACTCTGTTTTTGCTCTCCAGTGTTGGCCTCCTCTATGCGGTATATCGCTTCGGTTCTGGATCCAAACCTGTATTCACCCATTTTCAGAACATATCGATAAAGAAGCTGACGACGCTCGGCAATGTCTCGGACGTGGTGATCTCGCCCGATGGCAAGTACGTTGTCTACGACGTGACCGAGGGTAACCGGCAAGGGCTGTGGACCAAATACCTGCCGACCGGCAGCACCGTCCAGATCGTCCCCCCGGCGGAAGTGCTAGGGTTGGGTTCAACGACTTTCTCGCCCGATGGAAACTTCGTTTATTACGTATTGTGGGACAAGAACAATCCCAATGGATCGCTTTTTATGGTGCCGGTCCTGGGAGGGAATGCGAAGAAGGTTCTAGAGAATATCCGGAGCTCGACCAGCTTCTCTCCCGATGGCAAGCGTTTTGTATTTGTCAGAATTCTTGATTCGAATGCTACGGCGCTTTTCATCGCCAACTCCGATGGCACAAACGAGCGTCAGTTGGCGGCGCTGTCGGGCAGCGATCGGTTCTCGGTTAATGGGCCGTCGTGGTCGCCGGACGGCAAGTTAATCGCCTGCGCCACCGGAAGTACGACAGGCAGCCAGCGCATGACTATCTCTGTGGCGTCAGTTGACAATGGCGCGATCAAGCCGCTCACCGCGCAACAATGGTCGGGTGTGAATCGCGTCGCGTGGTTCGCCGACGGCAGCGGGATCGTCTTTCTCGCCGCGCCCCTCATGACCACCGACAGGCAAATCTGGCAACTCTCTTATCCAAGCGGTGAAGTGCGCCGGATTACCAACGACTTGAACAGCTACGGCGATGCGAGTCTGGGGGTGACGTCAGACAGTGCGGTAGTGGTCTCAATGCAAGTGACAAGAGGTTCTGATATCTGGATTGCGCCCTCGAATGCCGTTGCCGCCTCTCAAGCGCGACAAATCACGATGAGAAATCAGCGACAGAATGGCGCACGCGGGATGTCATGGATGCCCGATGGCCGGATTGTTTATAGCTCCAACGCCAGCGACAATGCCGACATTTGGAGCATGAACGCCGATGGCAGTAATCAGAAACAACTGACGGATGACCCGCAGGCGGATGTGAATCCTGTCGTCTCGCCAGATGGACGCTACGTCGTTTTTCAATCGCTTCGCGCCGGCAATTGGAATATCTGGAGGATGCAGAGCGATGGTAATAATCTGAAGCAACTAACGAGTGGCGACAATGATGTCGACCCGGACGTCACTCCAGACGGTCAATGGGTGATTTACTGCGCTAAGGAGAATGCGAACACCACGATCTGGAAGATGCCAATTGAGGGCGGAGCGCCAGTTCGCCTCGCCGTAGCTACCCAGGCTACAAACCCTAGCGTCTCGCCAGACGGCAAACAGGTTGCTTATATTGAAGTGGCTTCGAACTCCAAGTCGCCTTACAAACTGGTCTTGATTTCGATTGAGGGAGGAATACCCGTTAAGACTTTCGATATCCCCCTCTTGGCTAGCGACCTGCACTGGACCCCAGACGGTCGGGCGCTGGTGTATTTGGGCCGGGGTGCATTCGCTGGCGTGGCTAGCATCTGGCGTCAATCTCTTGACGGGACTGCTCCTTTTCCAATTGTAGAATTCAAACCGGACAGCATTTACGCGTTCGCGTACTCACGAGACGGCAGACAACTGGCCCTCTCACGCGGAAGCCTAACGAGGGATGCTGTGCTCATCAGCGATTCGAAATGAAGAAAGTGAGTCTTACTTGGCTCACGCAGCCTCGTTTCTTTGAGGTCGTCAACGGCAAGCGAGAGCCAAGCAAACTTCAGGCGAGGAACCTCGGCGAGTTCTTCGGGGTCCCGCCAGAGTTGTTTCTCTCTCTTGATTGAAGGACGAAGCAGTTCGCGGTAATGTCGTCCCCACCGCAAGGAGATTTATGATCCTCACCTTTGCCTCACACGTGTTCTTGATTCTCTCGGCAATTGCCGCCCTCGTTGCTTTTCCGTCTTATCTGCCAGTCCAAGCGCAGAGGAAACAAGACAATCGTGCGCTCCGAATGCAGGAGGTCAAGGAACTCCCGGCCAAATCAAAACGCTTCGCGCTAGTGATCGGTGTCGACGAGTATCAAGACGAACAGATCAGCCGGTTGTCAGGCGCCGGTAACGATGCAAAGGCGCTCGCCGATGCTCTGGTTCGATACGCCGGCTTTTCTGGGGATCAAGTAATCTTGCTGGCTTCGGACCAGCCGCAGCAGCGGCAGCCCAATCGCGGCAGCATCCTGCAATACCTGTCGAACCTGCGTGGCATCGTTCCCGAAGACGGTTTGTTGGTCTTCTCGTTTGCAGGCCACGGCGTGGAACGAGGCGGGCGCGGCTTCTTGTGTCCGAGCGACGCTCGTATCGGAGGAAGCATGGCGTTGCTGGAATCGACCGGCGTTGCCGTAGACACGGTGCGCGAGTGGATTCGCGAAACCGGAGTCAAGCAAGTCCTGATCATCCTCGATGCGTGCCGCAATGATCCGTCTGGGCGTGGAGAAGAAGAAAACCGACTGACCGACAGCTTCGCACGGCGGTTCAACTTCGACGTGCGCAACAAGGAGGTCACGGCATTCGCGACGTTGTACGCGACCGACGTGGGGCACGTTGCTTATGAGTACAAGGAGAAGAAACAGGGCTACTTCACGTGGACGCTTGTTGAAGGGTTGAAGGGCGGCGCGGCTAACCAGAAGGGCGAGGTGACGCTTGGAGGGTTGGTGCGGTACCTGCAAGATCAGGTGCCCAAGAGGGTGAGGCTGGATATGGGTCAGGAGAAATCGCAGAAGCCTTATGCGACGGTGGGAGGCTACAAGGCAGATGAGTTGGTCATCTCGATAACGGTGCGAGTGCCGCCCGTTACGCCCACCGTCTCAGCATTCGATCCGGCCGTGATCGAGTTGGAGTTTTGGAATTCGACTAAGAACAGCTCGGACGTTGACGATTTCAAGGAGTATCTGACGAAGTATCCGAACGGAACGTTTGCGGGGCTCGCGAGAAACAAGATCAGGGTGCTTGAAGCGGCGGCGAAATCAAGTGCGGTACCGCCAAAGACGGAATCGAAACCAACTGCAACAGAGCCCAAGCCAGTTTCGTCAGGCGGGACATCGACCCCCGGGGCAGGGCCAGGTGGGCTGCCGCTGCGTAGCTTCGAGTTTGACGTGATCAAGGTGAATTCGAGCGGATCGGAGACGAGTCGTCGCAAACAACAGGCTCAGTATTGTAGTGAAGACATCGCAGGGATATCGCTGGAGCTGGTTCCGATATCGGGCGGCACGTTTCTGATGGGTTCTTCGAGTGGGGAACTGAACCGCTCGGATGATGAGGGTCCGCCGCATCAGGTGACGGTCGGCTCGTTTTACATGGGCAAGTATGAGGTGACGCAATCGCAGTGGCGGGCGGTAGCGAGCTTGCCAAAAGTAGCTCGCGATTTGAATTCTGATCCATCCAAGTTTAAGAGCGACAACCTTCCGGTTGAGCAAGTGTCCTGGGACGACTCGGTCGAATTCTGCGCGCGTCTGTCACGAGCCACAGGCAGAACGTATCGATTACCCACGGAAGCCGAGTGGGAGTATGCATGCCGAGCGGGGACGACAACGCCGTTCGCATTTGGCGATACCATCGCGCCTCAACTGGTCAACTACAATGGAAACTATCCATACGCGCAAGCCCCGAAAGGGACGTATCGAGAGACAACCACGCCCGTAGGATTCATGGGAGTAGCGAACGGGTTTGGGCTGTTTGATATGCACGGCAACGTATACGAGTGGTGCCTGGACTACTGGCACGAAAACTACAATGGTGCGCCGTCCGACGGAAGGGCTTGGGAAACGGCAGGGACACCCGATACCGGGTGCTGCGCGGCGGCTCGTGGTACTTCAATGCCCCCTACTGCCGCTCGGCGGATCGCTACAGGCATTCGCCGGACCTCCGCCTCAACTTCCTCGGGTTTCGGGTTGTAGTGGGTGCGCGGACTCCCTAGCCCTTTGCACTTTTGCTCTTTTGCCCTTGGCGAGCGAGCTTGCGAGCGGCGTTAGAAAATCTATCGACGATCGACGCGCTAGGTGCGGCCAGCGAGCGAGACATGCTGCGCTGATTCCGCGTTGAAACTTGACCATGAGAATCACCAAGTGCTTATGGAAGAAACAGTTCATCGAGCAGCTGGAGCAAAAGCACGGCGTCTTACAGGATGAAGTAGAAGAGGTCTTTAGCAATCGCCCGCGATACAAGTACGTTGCTAAAGGTAATGTGAAGGGGGAGAATCTCTATCGAGCGCTTGGCCAGTCTGACGCGGGAAGATACTTGACGGTGTTGTTTGTCGATAAGAGTGCGGGGAAGGCACTGGTCATCTCCGCTCGCGATATGGATGCGAAAGAGCGCAGACAATATGGGAAAAAGTAGGAAGAAAAAAGTAGATCCATTGCCTGACCATTTTAGCAGTCTGGAAGAGGCGGCGGCATTCTGGGACACACACAGTACCGCAGACTATGAAGAGCATATGAAAGAGGCACACTTCGACGTCGATTTGAAGTGGATCGTCGAGGAATTCCGCATCGCCTATGACGTGATGCGCGAGGTGAGAATGATTGCGCGGCAGGGAGGCTTTACGACGGAAGCACTCATCAACCTGTGGTTACAGGAGAAGATCTCCGAGCATCGAACACGTTCTAAGGGTGGACACAAACAAGCTGCGCGAAAGCAGTCCGCAAAAAAGCCCGCGCGCTCTCGGAATGGCGCGGCTCGAGCAGCGAAAGCTTAAATACGATATGGATTCCTGATGCGAGCACACATTGTCACATTCGGCTGTCAGATGAACGAATACGACACGCACGCCATCCAGTCGGAGCTTGCGGGTATCGGCTATTCGTTCGTCGAGTGCTTCCGAGAAGTCGATCTTGCCCTCCTGAATGCCCCGCGCTATGCGAGGCTCGCCTCATGGCCGCGTAAACCTGAGTTCGTTAGATAGCGCGCCGTCCGAATTTCTGACCTGCAGCGTGACCGTCTGACCAGATGCGATGTTCTTGCCGACTTTCTTACCAAAAAGCGAACCCGTCGGACTAACCTCATCGTTCCTGGTCTTCGCCTGCACCTCTCCATCCAGCAGTATTTTTGCCCCGGTATCGAAGCCGCTGCCGAAGACCAGCAGGTGCTTGCCCTGGATCTCGGCTCTGCTAATTGTGGGACCTGATTTGATCTTGGCAACAAAAACATCTGCCACGCCGCCCCCGTAGGCCGGTTGAAACGGCGCGGCCATCGGGAGATTAAGCGAATCCGTCACCCCCATCAGGTAAGCATTCCCTGAAGCGTCCACGGCAATGCCAAAGCATGAGTCAATGCCGCTGCCGCCGAGATACGTGGAATAGTCCAGTGCCGAACCTTCCGCGTTTAACCTCACGACGAATCCGTCGTAGGTGCCGCCAAAGGCCCGCTGGAGGGGATTGACTGTGGGGAAATCTGTTGAAGCGGTAAAGCCGATCACGAGAGCGCTGCCCGCTGAGTCCACCGCGATAGCTGTCCCTCCGTCTATGCCGCTACCACCAAGGTATGTGGAATAAAGAAGCTGCGAGCCTGAAGCGTTCAGCTTCGCCACGAACGCGTCTGCGCTTCCGCCGTTCGACCGCTGCGCGGCATTCGTCACGGGGAAGTTAGTCGAATCAGTGTCACCCGTCACGTAGGCGTTGCCGGTCGTGTCTACCGCTATTCGAAAGGCGCGGTCTTCACCTGTGCCGCCGAGATATGTGGAGTAGATGATCCCGGTGCCCGATGGATTTAGCTTCACAACGAACGCATCGAACACGCCGCCACCATGGGTCGGTTTCAGAGCATTCACCGTGCGAAAGTTTGGCGAGGAGGTCAGACCCGTAAGGTAGACGTTGCCTGTGGAGTCCACGGCGATGCTGCTTGCTCCCTCGATGCCGATTCCGCCTAGGTATGTGGAATAAAGTAGCCGATTGCCTGACGGGTCAATCTTAGCCACGAAAATATCAACAAGCCCGCCCGGCTGCGGCTGTATGGCATTGGCCGTCGGCAGATCGGGAGATGTGGCAATCCCCGCGATGTACACGTTGCCAGAAGAGTCTACTGCTATGCCGCTGGCGTAATCGTTGACGCTGCCGCCGAATAATGTGGAGTTAAGCATAGAACCAGCCGGGTCTAGCTTCACGACGAATGAATTGAAATCGCCCCTCTTCGCCGGTTGCATTGCGTTCCTCACTGGAAAATTAGTCGAATCTGTGAAGCCTGTGATGTAGGCGTTGCCCGCCCCGTCCACTGCGATTGAGGTCGCGTTGTCCTGGCCGTTGCCGCCAATGTACGTAGAGTACACAACACGTGTGCCTGAAGGGTCCAGCTTTACAACAAAAGCGTCTTGCTGGCCGCCGCCGAGGTTTGGCTGCGAGGCGTTTGCCAGCGGGAAATTGATGGAATCGGTGAATCCTGTCAAGTAGACGTTGCCCGCTCGATCTACTGCAATGCTGTTGCCTTCTTCGTTGCCGCCGCCGCCGAAGTAGGTCGAGTAGGCCAGCAAAGGATCAATGATCAGGAGCTTGTTCACATCATAAGCGCCAATATCAAGATCAACCACTTGGTTACGGATTCTGTAACGACAGTCAACTGCTCGACGCTTGCCGTTGACCTCTTGATAAGCGATCGGCTTGCGCTGTCGGACGTCGCCACCCGGCATACCGAGCACGAGATCGCCGTTGCTGTCAATTTCAATACTCTCCGCCCCTTCAAAGCCAAGCCTTATCTGAGCAGGATCGCAACCCGGAGCGACTTTGAAATCATATTCCAGATCGTGCCGGTTGCCGTAGTAGACGATATCCACACCGTGATAGATTTGGCCGTACGTGACTCTTGAGTAAGTGGGAACGTTTGCTCGCCACTTTGCGGAGTCTTTGCCCCCAAAGTAATTTGAAACCGCGAGCGTCTTACCCAACCCCTCGATTCGCGCGGCAGGATTTGCGCCGATCAGCTTCATCCGCAGAACGTCGGGGGTCGGTTCCGTCGCTTCCTGATTCTGATTTCTAACTTCTGACTTCTGATTTCCGACCTTCATCACCGCTTCGGTCTGAGTAAGAAAGAGGTTGTAGCTGCTCGTGCGAGTTATAAACTTCACCTGTGGGTCGGTTTGGCCTTGATTGGCTTCAAAAGTCAAAGGCGAATCGCCATGATCATCGCTCCCCTGCACTGGTTTATCTCTTTTCATCGAAGTGGAAAGAGGGCGAGAGAAAGCGAGCTTTTTGGTTTCGCCCCCAACCGACCACTGGCCACCGACCAGCCACAACACAACAGCCACCGAGATCAGCCGCTTCAGCACTCCCTTTGCGTCCTTGCGGCGGGGTCCCACTCGGTAAATGCAAAACAGGAGCAGTCCGAGCGGCGCTATCATCATGCCGGTCTGCTTGATGTTCTGAAGAGTCCCCTGTGCTGGCAATTGGCGCTTCGGCCCTTCGGTGATGGTGATGTTGAACTCCGTATGTAGCTGTGTGTCGCGCAGGTCTTCACACAAGCCTTTCAAAGTCTCGCGCAATTCGGCGCTACCCTTTGCTGCAAAGGTATTCAGGAAGCCGTCAATCTCGGCGATGTCGCCTTGCGTGAGTGCCACCGGTTCGCCCTTGACCATGGATTCGATGACCGGCTTGTAGCGCTCAAAGATGTCGCGCGAGCGCAGGATGAGCATCGGGTTGAGCATAACGATCTGCACGGCTTCCGAGGAGAACTGGTAATAAAGCTTTGTATACCGCTGGCCGCGCGGCGTTTTAGCCAGCGCCTCATCACGGAAGCGGCGTGACAAGCTCAACGCACCGCCGGCACAGGCTGAGGGAAAGACTCGGCATATTAACTCACCGATGCATGAGGAGGCATTCTGAACGACCGTATGTGTTCGCCCCCCGACGAATATTGTGCCGAGTCGGGCAGGGCCGCTATTGGGGTTGGGAATTTGGTACGAGACACTCCCGTTGCCAGTAGGACTACGAGCCGGGCTAACGGTAAGAAAACCGCGGCCAGCCGTTACTCTGACTGTCCATTCACAATCGGGCGGCGCGTACACGTTGATGCTTGGGATTCCAACAAAATCAGAATCAAAGACCCTGCTTTCAGGCAAAATTAGAACGGAACATTGCCCCTCTTGATTGACCGTAAAAGTCTGCCCCTCGATGCTGAATGTCCCGATGCGGGGCGCTCCAGAATTGACGGCTACCGAGTACGTCGCCGTACCGTTGCCCGTGCCGCTCGCGCGGATGATCGTGATCCAGCTATCGTCGCTCTCAGCTTCCCAGTAGCAACCAGAAGATGTTGTCACCGTGACCGTGCCCATCAGGTCGGAGGCGGATCCTGTGGCTGGCAAGTTCCGGCTCGTCGGCGAGATGGTGATGAGGGTGATGAGGCAATCCAGATCAGCGTTGACCCGCAAAGAGAAAGTTCCTTCCGCAATCACGCCAGCAGCATCCGTCACTTTCACCCTCACATTATTGAATGTTCCCTGGACTGTCGGTGTGCCACTAATGACACCAGCAAAGGAAAACGGGTCTAAGGCTAAGGTGCTCACGCTCAAGCCCGGCGGCAAATCAGTCCCTGACCAAGTGAAGGGTGCGGTCCCTCCCGACACGTCTAGCCTTTGTGAGTAAGGCTGGCCCAAAAACCCGCGCGCCAGACTATTGTTAAGTATGTTTGGGGATAGGTTGATGGTAAAATCCACGGAACCGGGGAAGCCCTCGAGTGTAACCCTTACAGTGCCCGGGCTGGAGACCAGGCTGGCAGGGATCGTTGCCTGGAGCTCCCGGGGGTTGATAAGCACTACGTCCGCTACACGTGTGCCATTGAACAATACTCGCCCCTTATCTGAAGCGTCGAAATCTCTGCCCAGTATTCTGAGAGTGAATGCCGGGCCGCCCGCGGTCCACTGGTTTGGTTTGAGGCTGTCAATGTGCGCCGAGGCCGTGCCGATTGAGACGAAGACCATGACGCCGATCACGCTAACGAAGAGCGCGAAGCGCCAGAAGGGGTTGCGGGATCGCGCCGCCGGGCGCACCTTACTCAGCCGGAACAACAGAGTCGGTAGAGCCATAAACCTTTTCATCTTCTCACCTCGCTTTATAGACACTTCGCACACGGATCAGCGCGGCTTTGTCGCCAGCCGGGCAATCGATTTGGAGCAGATGAGCAGAAAACCTCCGGGCGTCTCCAAGTAGTGAATCAGTCCGATCTCCACCTGCCGATAGATGCCACGCGCGCTCAGATTGGTTAGAGCTGCCGCTTGGTCAGGGGTTATCATGCTGACCTGCTTGCCGCACTCCGGGCACCAGGCAAGCGTGCATCGGCCGCGGCTCTTTATTGTGAGAACGCGATGCGTCTCGACCGCTATTTCCATTCTCTTTCTTGTGTTCATATAGCCTCGAACTTCGGTTGTCCCAGCCATCGCCCTTTGGATAGAATGAACGCGGCATCGGGACTGCCGCTCTCAACGTTACCGGCTCCGTCCCAACCTCGCGGCGGAGAATACTTTGAAGGTGTTGGAAAAGTCCTTCGAAAGTTCTAAAAAGTCTGTGAAAAAGTTCTGAAAAAGGTCGGAAGGTCGGTATGATTCGCGCAGCAAAGCAGTTTTACGAGTTCGGCCCTTTCCGCATTGACGCCGTAGAGCGTCTCCTGTCGCGCGAAGGGGAGGTCGTGCCTCTTACGCCTAAGGTATTCGACACCCTTCTAGTCCTGGTCGAGAACAGCGGCCACATCCTCAGCAAAGACGACGTGATGAAGACGGTTTGGCCCGACACCGTGGTTGAAGAAGCCAATCTGACCAAAAATATCTCGACGCTCAGGAAAGCGCTGGGTGAGACTCCAGACGAGAATCAATACATAGAGACAATTCCGTGGCGAGGATATCGCTTTGTGGCGAGTGTGCGCAAGGTAGGCGATGAGAAGGCTGATTTTATCGTAGAGGAGCGCTCATGGTCGCGTGTGTTGATTGAGCAAGCAGGAGACAAGCCCGCCAGCGGTGTTGGCTCGGGTTGAACCGGCTGCCATAGAAAAGCCTTTTGCGCCAGGCAGCGAGGTAAAAGGAGGCGCAAAGCGGAGAGCGAATTCACCAATCCTTGCCGTTCGCGCAGCCCTCGCCAAATCAAATACCCGGATGCTGACGCTGGCTGCGGTGCTAGTGCTGGTTGGACTCGGTTACTGGTTGCTCTGGCGGCGCGAATCCGCCGAGCCACAGCCTGACATCAAATCGCTGGCAGTACTGCCGCTCGAAAATCTGTCGGGCGATCCCGCGCAGGAGTACTTTGCGGACGGAATTACCGAAGCGATCATCAACAACCTCACGCAGATTCGCGCGCTCAGCCGGGTGATTTCGCGGACTTCGATGATGCGTTACAAGGGGAGCCCCAAATCGCTCCCCGAGATTGCCGAGGAGCTGAAGGTGGACGCAGTGATCGAAGGTTCGGTGCAAAGGTTAGGCGGGCGCGTGCGGGTCACCGTGAAGTTAATTCCAGCGGCGACCGACTCGCCTTTGTGGTCGCGCGAGTACAACCGAGATGAGAGCGATGTGCTGAAGTTGCAAAGCGACGTGGCGCGCGCGGTGGCGGATGAAATTCGCATCCAGGTCACCCCGGAGGAACGGGTGCGGCTGGCTTCGGCTCGCAGCATCAATCCCCAGGCCCACGAAGCCTATCTGCTCGGGCGATATCATTCCAACAAGGGCAATGAAGAGGGCTGGAGACAGGCCATCGAATACTTCGAGCGCGCGACACAAATCGCCCCGGATTATGCCGCAGCTTATGCCGGGCTGTCCGATGGGTGGCTGGAACTAGGTATCTTTGGAGCGAACTTCAAAGAAGTCGAGTCACCCTCACGCGCCGCAGCCTTGAAGGCGATTGAGCTGGATGAGCAACTTGCTGAAGCGCACACCTCACTGGCTAACATCAAAGAGTTCTATGACTGGGATTGGCCGGGCGCGGAAGCTGAGTTCAGGCGCGCGCTGGAGCTTGACCCCGGCGGCCGTGCGCATATCGAATATGGCATCTTACTCATGCATCTGGGGCGAAATGACGAAGCGGTCAGGGAAGGCCAGATCGCCGTGCAACTGGATCCGCTGTCGTCGTACGCGGAGTCATCTTTGGGCCGGTTTCTTTATCGCGCGCGGAGATACGAGGAAGCTTTACCGCATCTAAGGCGCGCGGTTGAACTGGAGCCCCGGGCTATTCGCGCGAATTTCCGTCTGGGTGATGTATACGCGCAACTGCGCAGGTATGATGAAGCGATTGCTGCGTTCGAGAGAATAAGAGAGGTGATGCCTGAAGGCGGAGATTTCCAGGCCGGAATCGCGCGCGTCTATGCGCTGCAGGGCCGACAGCGCGAAGCGCGACGGATGGTCAGCGGGGTGAAGGGGAACGCTTATATTATTGCCGGTGTTTACGCGACGCTCGGCGACAAGGATCAGGCATTCAGCATTCTGGAGAAAGCGGTTGAGGAACGTCAAATGCTTGCTGCCCTCAAGGTAGATCCGCCCTTTGAGAATCTGCATTCCGATCCACGCTGGAAGGCGCTGCTCCGCCGCACGAATTTTCCGCCGGAATAATCCGGCCCCTCGAATAAATGCCGCGCTGATCTTCAAGACGATTAATTGACCACCGCAGCTCGGGTGGCAGGCGATTCTTGTGGCTGCTAAGATTCAGTGTCAACATCCACCCTTTGGATCACAAGTCGAGGGAGGCTTAGCACTAGCTTATGCGAGCACACATTGTCACATTCGGCTGTCAGATGAACGAGTACGACACGCACGCCATTCGGTCTGAGCTTGCGGGCATCGGATATTCGTTCGTCGATAGCTTCCGCGAAGCCGATCTGGTGCTCGTAAACACTTGCGCCGTGCGCGGCAAGCCAGTCGAGAAGGTTCAGACACTGCTTGGCGAGCTGCGCAAGGAAAAGAACAAGCGCAAAAATCTGACTATCGGTCTCATGGGTTGCCTGGCGCAGCTTCCCGAGGGTCAGCGCATGGGCCGCAGGTTCGGCGTCGATATCATGCTCGGCCCGGGAGCCATAACCGAGATCGTTCCGGCGATCGAGCGCGGCAAGTTTCAATCATTCGAGTTCAAACGCGAGCTGCAATTCTATTCGCCGCCTCCGCCAAAGGGCGAGCTTAGCGCGCACCTCACCATCATGCGGGGCTGCAATCATCGATGCACCTACTGCATCGTACCGGCGACTCGAGGTCCCGAAGTATCGCGACCCGCGGAAGACATCATCAATGAGGCCCGCGCTCTGAAGGAAGCCGGGGTTGTCGAAGTGAGCCTTCTGGGTCAGAACGTCAACTCGTATGGCCTGGCCGATGGGACCGGCTCGCGACGCCCCAGGCTGCCCGGGTATCCATCGTTTGCCGAGTTGCTCCGAATGGTCGGCCGCGTTGGCATCCCTCGCGTTAGATTTATCACGTCGCATCCCATCAACTTTGACGACGAGATAATCGAAGCGATCGCCGACACGCCGCCGGTATGCCGGTTTATACACTTGCCTGTTCAATCCGGCTCGAACCGTGCGCTCAAGCGAATGGCGCGCGAGTACACGCGAGAGTTCTACCTGGATCGGGTGCGCAAAGTGCGCGAGCTTCTGCCCGACGCCACGATCTCGACGGACTTCATCGTAGGCTTCCCCGGCGAAACCGAAGAAGACTTCGACGAGACGCTCTCACTCTATCGCGAAGTTCGCTACGACACGGCTTACATGTTCATTTACTCGGAGCGAGAAGGCACTCCGGCGGCGATCCACTTCGACGACATGGAGCGCCGGGTGAAGGTCGAGAGGCTCTCGCGGCTGATCGAGCTGTCAAAAGAAATCTCTCTCGAGCAAAACAACGAATGGATAGGGCGCGAAGCCGAAGTCCTCGTCGACAGTCCGGCTGCGGAAGAAGGCTTTGTGCAGGGACACACTCGCGGGAATCATGTAGCCCTGGTGAAAGGCTCTCTCCCGCCGGGCATACACCACGTTTACGTCGCCCACGCCACTCCGAATCGGCTCTACTGCACAACCGAGCAAACAGTTCTTGGCGAAACCCTGATACGAACAAAACGGCCCTCTGCCATTTACGATTTGAGCTTCGCGGTCTAGGCTTTCGATCTCAAACCCCCTGGGAGCGCAGGCATCCCTGCCTGCCTCTTCTCGCGCGACGCCAAGCAGGCAGGGATGCCTGCGCTCCCAGGGGCCACTGTCTTGTTAGCGTCAAATCGAAGTGATATATTGAATCCGTTAATCTAGTGTGGACTACAACAATAGAAGGAATACTTTCGTTGGAGGATAGCGATGGCAGAGAATGATGGATCGGGTGCAGCGGAAAAACTGACGTTCTTACTGATTGGCGCGGGCATTGGAGCGACGTTGGCGTTGTTGTTCGCTCCGAAGAGCGGGCGCGAACTGCGCGGCGACATCGCGGATTACACGAAGCGCGGCGTGGACGCCGCCGGCGAACAAGCGCGCGTGATTGGCGATCGAGCGACCGAACTCTACGGGACCGCCGCCAGCAAGGCTTCGGCAGCGTATGGGACAGCCGCCGGCCGAGTCTCTGAGGCCTATGGGACCGCCGCGGGCAGAGTCTCGGAAGCATACGGAACCGCGCGAGAGAAAGTAGTAGCCGGCGCGGAGACAGTTTCGGAAGTTGCCGGGCGCCAGAAAGAACAGATCGCGGCGGCGATTGAGGCAGGCAAGCAGGCTTATCGCGAAGAGAAGCGCAAGGCAGGCGTTGCTGGTGAGGGCGAAGAAGCCTAGTTGAATCGCGCTGGTTAGCACAAACGCGCGACCGCACCGTTGAGCTCTTCCGACTTCGACGTAGCTGCTCACTCTAGTTCGAAAGATGTTCGCCGTCTTTTCGCAGGAGCTACCGGCGTTCGCAGTTTTGAAGGACGCCGGCTGGCCTCTTGCTCACTCAAACCTTCAGGGGCTTCCTGGGAGCGCAGGCATCCCTGCCTGCCGGCGTTGCGCGAGAAAGGGAATTAGCGGAAAGAGGCAGGCAGGGATGCCTGCGCTCCCAGGTGGTTGAGCCCGTTGTGTTCAGCAAGGAGAGTTCGTGGATCAGCACAGTTTTTACATCGTCATGACGGTGGCGGCAGTAGTCATCGTTCTGAGCTTCATCGTGCAAGCGGCGATGTTCATGTTTATCTATGGCGCGATCAAGAAGCTGACGGGCATTGCGGCGTCCGTTCAGGCCAAAGCCGAGCCTCTGATCGCCAAAGCTGGGCCGTTGATCGACCAGGTCCAGGGGACTATCAGCACGGTCAAGGATTCCGTCGAGAAGATCAGCACTCAAGCCAGGGATGCGTTTGACAAGGTGACGGTTGAAACCCGCGCGGTTGCTGCTGCTGTCTCGGCCTCTTCGCAAGAGATCACAAAGCTCGCTCAGCATCAGGCCGAGCAGATTTCCCAAACGCTCGATTACACGACCGCCACGATGCAGCGGCAGGTTACCGAACTGGATGGCTTGCTTGTGCGGACGCAGGATCGCTTTGAGGATACGACCAGAGAAGTGCAAGCCACTGTGCTGCAACCGATGCGCGAACTTTCCGCGATGCTTATCGGGTTGCGGCGGATCCTCGAGACGTTGTTTGGCCGTCACCGTAAGCCGATCGACCAGGCGTATCAGGACGAAGAGCTATTCATTTGAGTGCTCCTTGAAATGGGCTCCAGGGGCCGGTTTCACAGGAGCTGACAACTTATCGCCAACAGCACCTGGTTTCCTTTTTTAGGAGCCAGGTGCTTTGCAATTTGTGATTTGCGATTTGTGATTTGTGATTTTGGATCAGTGACGAACGACGGAGTCACAAATCCAAAACAGAAAATAGAAAATGGAAAATAATAAATGGAAAATGAACCGCCTTTCGATCTGAAGGCAACAGTCAACCTGCCGAAGACCAGCTTCGCACAAAAAGCAAATCTCACTCAGCGCGAGCCTGAACGGCTGGCACGCTGGAAGCAGATGGACCTTTATCACCAGATTTGCCGGGCGCGCGCCGGCCGTCCCATGTTCCTGCTACACGATGGCCCACCCTACGCCAACGCTGATATTCACATCGGCACGGCGATGAACAAGATCCTCAAAGACTTCATCGTCAAGTCGCACTCGATGATGGGCTACGACGCGCCCTACGTGCCGGGCTACGATTGCCACGGCCTGCCGATTGAGAACTTCGTCGACAAGAAGCTCGGCGCGAAGAAGTCCCAGATGAGTCCGGTGTCGATTCGTAAGGCATGCCGCGAGCACGCTGCTCAGGCTCTGAAGCGGCAGACTCGAGACTTTCAACGCCTGGGAGTGCTGGGCGAGTGGGATGATCCCTACCTCACGATGTCGAACGCTTATGAAGCGGAGACGGCACGTTTGTTCGGCCGCTTCGTGGGCCGCGGCTATGTCTACAAAGGCGCGCGGCCCGTCTACTGGTGCATTCACGATCAGACCGCGCTGGCTGAAGCTGAAGTCGAGTACAAAGAGCACACCAGCCCGTCGATATACGTCAAGTTTCCGCTGCCCGAGAACCAGGTGCGTGAGCTGGAGAAGAGAATCGCGGATTGCGGATTGCGAATTGCGGATTCGAGCGATTCCACAGTCGGCGCGGTCTCCGATCAATCCGCAATCCGCAATCCGCAATCCGCAATTGGTAAGCCGGTTTTCGTTTTGATATGGACCACTACGCCGTGGACGCTTCCGGCTAACCTCGGCATCGCGGTGAACCCGAATTTCGACTACGCCGCAGTCGATGCGGGCGATGAGGTCTACATCATTGCGAAAGATCTGGTCGAGGCCGTCGCCGAGAAATGCGGACTCGCGCGGGCGAGCATCGTCGCGAGTTTCCCAGGTTCGACCCTGGATGGACTGCAGGCGCGTCATGCGTGGATCGATCGGCCGTCTCTGTTGATGGTCGGCGAACACGTGACGCTCGGAGGCGAAGCCGACGCGGAAACCGAAATCGATGTGGCGTTCGCACAGAAGAAAGGCACGGGCAAAGCCGGGACCGGATGTGTTCACACAGCCCCGGGTCACGGCCACGATGACTTTGTCATAGGCCAGCAATACCGAGAGCAGCTTGCACCTGTGTACGACCAGCTTCGCGAGGCAGGTGTGCTCGGCGGGCAGATGAAAGGCGCCGAAGTGTATTGTCCCGTCGATAACGCCGGGCGCTTCACTCGCGAGGTTGAAGGCTTCGCCGGCCAATCGGTCTTCGAAGCCAATAGTCAAATCGTGGACTTCCTGCGAGCAACCGGCGCGCTCGTGTTCACCGAACAATACCCGCATCGGTATCCGCACTGCTGGCGCTGTCACAACCCAGTGATCTTTCGCGCAACGCCGCAGTGGTTCATCTCTATGGATCGTTCGTCGGACGATGGCCCCAGCTTGCGAGCGGGCGCGCTTAGCGAAGTCGAGCGGGTCAACTGGGTTCCCGGGTGGGGCCGCGATCGAATGCGCAATATGCTAAAGGGGCGGCCCGACTGGTGCGTGTCGAGGCAGCGTGTTTGGGGGGTGCCGATCCCGGCGTTCTACTGCGAAGGCTGCGGCGAGACTATCGCTGATGAGAAGGTCATCGATCACGTCTCATCGATCTTTGCAAAGGAGACCGCCGACGCGTGGTACGCACGCGAAGCGGAATACTTGTTACCCGATGGCTTCGCCTGTCCGAAATGCGGAGGCTCGGCGTTCACCAAAGAGACCGACATTCTGGACGTGTGGTTCGACTCGGGTTCGTCATCCATCGCGGTGCTCGTTGCTGAGCGGCATCTGCCGTGGCCGGCGGACGTTTACATCGAGGGCCCCGATCAACATCGCGGCTGGTTCAACTCGTCGCTGATGGTTGGGCTTGCGGCTCGCGATCAGGCGCCGTACAAGACGGTGATCACTCACGGATGGACGGTAGACGGCGAAGGCAAGGCGATGCACAAGTCTACGGGTAACGTGATGCCGGCGGATGAAGTCGTCAGCAAGCGGGGCGCGGAGATACTCCGGCTGTGGGTTGCGTCTTCGGACTATCAGGAGGACGTGCGAGTCTCGCCTGAAATCTTGGACCGAATGGCCGACGCGTATCGGAAGCTTCGCAACACGGCTCGGTTCGCATTGGGAAACATATCGGACTTTGATCCGGAGAACGATCAGGTACCCGAAAACGAGATGTTCGCAGTCGATCGATGGGCGCTAGCGGAAATGCGTGAGCTAATTCGCAAGGTGGTTGAAGCATACAGGCGCTTCGACTACACAACTGTGCACCACTCGCTTTACAACTATGCGACGGTGAGACTTTCAAACATCTACTTCGACATACTGAAGGACCGGCTTTATCTGTTTGCGCCGAAGTCGGTCGGACGGCGAAGCGCGCAGACTGCGCTTTATCAGATCGTGAAAGCATCAGCCCTATTGCTAGCACCCATACTTCCGTTCACGGCTGATGAGATTTGGGAGAGCCTTCCTGGAAAACGCGAGGCTTCGGTGCATCTCGCTGAGTTTCCCGACGGCGCTACTCGCGACGGGGATCAAGAGTTGCTGGACGAATGGGATTCGGGCGGTCTTCTGTTGGGTCTCCGCACCGCAGTGCAGCAAGAGATTGATCTGTTGAGTATCCGCACACGGGTGCAGCAAGAGCTTGAGACATTGCGTGCCAAAAAGGGGATTGGCTCGTCGCTGGAGGCCAAAGTAAGAATCTTACGAGCGACACCGCGCGTTCATGAACTGCTCACCAAGTATTGGCAAGACTTGGGGGAGATCCTAATCGTATCTAGCGTAGAGCGTGAGGAGGTTGTTGACGAAGTAACGGTCGTGATAGTTGAGCACGCCGGCGAGAAGAAGTGCGAACGATGCTGGCATTTGAGAGAGACGGTCGGCGATGACCGGCGCGAGCCAAGAGTGTGCGATCGTTGCATTCCTCAGTTGGAAGAAGGATGGGGACTATGACAACCGCAAACATTGATCGTTTAATTGAAGAAGTGAAGTCGCTGACGCCGGAAGAGCAGCGAAGTCTGCGCGATACCGTTGATGAGTTGCTGGCGAAAAGCGCGTCTCAGATGACCGAAGAGGAATTCGAGCAGCATCTCTTGAGAAAAGGCGTCATCAGTCGAATTCCTCCTCGAATACGGGATGCGAACTTCTACGCGAACCGCAAGCTGATAGAGGTAGAGGGCAAACCGCTCTCCGAGACCATAATCGAGGAGCGGCGGTTAGTCTCTGCTGATCGCGCCCTGAACGGCGCCTCGCTCGCTGAAGGGCTTGCAGTTGACGACCCGAACACTCATCCTTGAGTGGCGGCAGGAAAGGAAGCAGGAGCAAAAAGTTGATGAGCTCAGAAGCAATAGCCACCAAAGCCAGCACCATGAAACTCTGGTACGTGCTCATTGCCACGCTGGTGATGTTGTTTGATCAATTCACAAAGTACTGGGTCTCAATGAAGCTTCGCGAGGGCGACGAGATCGAAATCATCCGCGGCTTTTTCAAGTTCAGCTACACCGAGAATCCGGGGATTGCGTTTGGGATGCTCAACAACGGTAACGTGAAATGGTTACTGGTAGCCATTTCTGTAGCCGCGATAATGGTCGTTGTCTACTACATGAGGCGCACGCCGGCTTCAAACACTCTGCTGTTGTGGTCGCTGGCGCTGCTTGCTGCGGGAATTAGCGGCAACCTGATCGATCGTGTTCGATTGGGCCGTGTCATAGATTTTATTCTGCTTTATTACAGGGACTATCAGTGGCCAGTGTTCAACGTCGCCGACACGGCAATAACGATAGGCGCGGCGTTGATGGCCATCGAGCTGTTCCTGGCGCCCCAAGCGGATCGGCCAACGGTCGTAGACCCGGCCGAGGCTCCGAACATTGATAGTCCGTAGTCAGTAGTCCGTAGTCCGTAGCCGCGGTCATTCGGCTACGGACTACGGACTACGGACCAAGGACTACGGACAATGTTTATATGTTTCCAGAACTATTCAGGATACCGGGGCTCGGAATTCCAATCGCGACCTACGGGGTGCTGCTCGCGATCGCCTTTATAGCGGCGCTGTGGCTGACGGCGCAGCTCGCGGCACGCGATGGTTTGCCGAAGGACCGGATCTACGACCTTGGGCTTTACATCCTGGCTTCCTCGCTTATCGGGTCGAAGGTACTGATGGTGATCACCGAATGGAGCGACTATCGCGGTGAGTGGCGCAGAATCTTCTCGTTCGATCTTTGGCGTTCGGGTGGGGTCTACTACGGCGGTTTCTTGATTGCGCTTGTCGTGAGTGTGATTCTTATGCGCCGATGGCATTTGCCGTGGCGTAAGACCTCCGATGCATTTGCGCCCGGGGTTGCGCTCGGGCATTCGATCGGCAGGCTCGGCTGCTTTTCCGCAGGGTGTTGCTGGGGCAAACCGACTACTTCGTGGATAGGCGTCCACTTCTCCGCAAAGGCGAGCGAGTTGACCGGGGTGCCGATTGATTCAGCGCTCGTGCCGACTCAGTTGATTGAAGCGGCGGCTAACCTCGCGATTTTTGGCTTCTTGATGTGGCTGCGAAAACGCCGCGCATTCGAAGGGCAAATAATCTATTCGTACCTGATGATCTATGGGGTCGTGCGATTCACCATCGAATTCTGGCGCGATGATCCTCGCGGCGAGGTGTTGGGACTTTCAACTTCTCAGTTTATTTCCGTGATCATGTTCGCGCTTGGTCTGGCTATGACGGTCTACTATTGGCGCCGGCGGTCTAGTCAAGGAGCCGCTCACGGCCAGGATGTCGCCGCGCAGGTTTCGTAATGACCTTGTAGGGGCGGCTCTCCGTGGCCGCCCCTCCTTTGGCTTGGTACCTGATTCCCGCAATGAGGGGCGGCCACACGGAGGGCCGCCCTTACACGCTTTATTGTGAGTGTTGAGTCTCAACTGCTAAAGGTCACTGTAGAAGGGGCAGGTCTGCGCCTCGATTCATTTCTCGCTTCCCACCTCAAAGAAATAAGCCGCACACGAGTTCAACGCGCGATCGAGGACGGCGACGTTCTGGTAAACGAAGGCGTGGTGAAGCCCGGCTATCGACTGCGCGATGGGGATCAGATCGAAATCGATCTGCCCGAGCCGCCGCCCGTCGAGCTGGTCCCAGAAGCGATTCCTCTGAACATCGTCTATGAGGACGACGATCTGATCGTCGTGAATAAGCCGGCCGGGATGGTCGTTCATCCCGGCGCGGGAATCGAGTCGGGCACGCTTGCTCACGCGCTGGTTTATCACTTCAACGCGCTTTCGGGCACTGCGGGGCGTACTCGGCCCGGCATCGTTCATCGCCTGGACAAAGAAACGTCTGGGTTGCTGGTAGTCGCGAAGAAAGACTTGGCGCACGAGCGATTGTCCGATCAGTTCCGCGACCGGCAGGTATTTAAGATGTACATCGCGCTTGTTTATGGCCGGGTGTCCAAAGACCGAGGCGAAATAGAGGCGCCCATCGGACGCAGCCCGCACAACCGCACGCGCATGAGCGTGCTGCGAGGGGGCGCCGGCCGGACTGCGCATACGATCTTCGAAGTCGCCGAACGCTATCAGGACTTCACGCTACTCAGGGTCCAGATCAAGACGGGCCGCACGCATCAGATTCGCGTTCACCTGGCGCACATTGGACACCCGGTTGTCGGTGACGTGACTTATGGGGGCGGGCGCGAGAACTCGATTCGCAACGTCGCGATCAAGCGCGCCGTGCAGTCGCTGGGGCGTCACTTCCTGCACTCGGCAGAGCTTGTTTTGAATCATCCGCGCTCGGGCGAGCGGCTCCAGTTCCACTCGCCGCCGCCCTCAGAACTAACCGCTCTACTGACGCAGTTGGAATGACGTTGTGAGGCTACAGCATTGTCCTCTATAATTTTCCTTCGACTAGCATCGCTAACTCAGATCCCGTGCATCAGACCCGTCGGAGGTTCCCCGTAGCAGATGACTCGATCCTCATCGCTCGCGTTTTCAATCGTTGCCCTCTCCCTGTTCGTTGGAGCCGCTGCGTTCGCGCAGAAGCCCGCGACTAAGCCGAATGAAACCAAGCCGCAGCAACGCGATGACCCGCCGCAAAAGATCGGCGTACTCGAAGTCCGGCTCCCAATCTCGGCGAAGCAAGACAAAAAGTTCCTGCCCGGTCTGACTCTGAATAACTTCGAGGTCTATGAAGACGGCAAGCGTCAGAAAATCGAGAAGTTCGTCGCGCCGAGCGAGTTGCCGCTTTACATCGGGCTGCTGATCGATACAAGCAACAGCGTAAAGCTCAAGCTGCCGTTTGAGAAAGACGCGGGGGAGGCCTTTGTCGCAACGGTCACCACTTATCGCAAAAAGGATAAGATCCTGCTGGCGTCGTTCGATTCGGATGTGGAGCTGCACCAGGACTTCACCGACAACCAGGAGGTGCTTATCCGTGCGCTCAGGAAGCTCAAGGCGGGCGGCTACACCAAGCTCTACGACGGCGTCTATCGGGTTATCGAAGAGAAGATGGCGACGCTGCAAGGGTCCGAGGCGCGTCGCATCATCGTCATACTCTCGGACGGCGAGGACACCGCCAGCGAGCACATGTTGAGGGACGCGATTGAGATGGCCCAACGTCACGATGTGACCATCTTCGGAATCAGCACGAAGAACTTCAGAGGCGTGGACTCTGGGATGGTTGAAAACGCCGACGACAAGGAACTCCGCAGGCTGTGCGAGGATACTGGAGGCCAGGTGTTCCTTCCCTCGCAGCAGTTGGAGCTGCACCGCTCGTTTACCCAGGTCGCGCAAGACTTGAGACAAGAATACGTTCTCTTCTACACGCCGACCAATCAGGCCAAAGCAAGCAAGAAGCGCGAGATCAGGGTGAAACTGGTTGGCGCCGACGGGCGGCTGTATCACAAACAGGGGTACGTGTATTGAGGATTGAGGATGGAAATATGTCATCAATGAAAGTCGTCGCCCTACTGATCTTCCTTACGGTGCTTACCTGCTCAAGCCTCGCACAAAAACCGAAGCCTGCACCTCAACCTCCCGCGCGAAACTCACAAAGCGGGCAGACGGCCAAACCAGGCGCGAAAGAACAAGACAAGAACAAAGGCGATGACGTAGCCTCAGGCGACGAAGCGGTGCGGCTTGGAACGGATCTCGTCAACGTGTTGTTCACAGCCGTCGATCGCAACAATCGGGTCATCAGCGACATTCGACAGGACGAGATCGTAATCCTCGAGGACGGCCGGCCTCAGCAGGTATTCACCTTCAAGCGCGAAACCACCCTGCCGATCAACATTGCCATACTGATGGATCTGTCAGGCAGCCAGGAATACACGTTCCCGCAAGAGAAGATCGCCGCCGGAGAATTCCTTCGTTCGATCATACGGCCCGGCAAAGACTCCGCCGCAATACTCACGTTCCAGGATGACGTCGAGCTGGTCCAGGGACTTTCATCACGCACCGAAAGTCTGAACCGTGCGTTTGATGAGATTCAATACTCTCGGCGCCTTGGCTCGGCAAGCACCCGGCATCAAGCCACCGCGCTCTACGACGCGATCTACATAACCGCAGACGAGGTTCTGGCGCGCGATGAGATTCGAAAAGGCGCGGCCGATGAGCAAGTCACGAGGCGCGCCATCATCCTGCTTACGGATGGAGTCGACAATGCGAGCAGCCGGAAGCTCGACGAAGCGATCGATCGCGCGTGGCGTGCGGGAGTCATTATTTACTCGATAGGCATCGGCGACCGGTTCAGATTCGAAGGCGTGCGGGAAGATGTGTTGAGGCGTCTTGGCGAAGAAACCGGCGGGAGGGCTTACTTTCCCCGCGGCGCCGAGGATTTGCTCCAGGACTTTCGTCAGATAGAAGTCGAACTACGCAGCCAATATCTGGTCGCATATTCGCCTTCGAACTCGATGCACGACGGGCGCTTCAGGCGCGTCGAAGTGCGAGTCAACGCGCGGCCCGAAGCGCGCATTATTCATCGCCGCGGTTATTACGCGGCTACGGAAGACGTGAAGAAATGAAGTCAGTAAGAATCAGATTTGTTGCAGCAATAGTGTCAGCACTGGTCCTTCTTTCGGTGTCGCTGAGCGTCGCCCAGACGCAGCAGCCTAAATCGCTTTCAAAGACCGGACAGGAAAAGTCCAACAAGGACAAGAAGCCCGCCGGGGGAGAGGGCAACCAGGACGACCAGGTGGTCAAGCTGGGCACCCAGCTTGTGACAGTCCCTTTCAATGTCACCGACAAGAAGAATCGCTACATAAACGATCTTTCGAAAGAGGACATTGAGGTGCTTGAAGACAGCAAGGGGCAAGAGGTCTTCTCCTTCGAGCGCCAGACTGATCTGCCGATCACGATTGCGATGCTGATAGATATATCCGGCAGTCAGCAATGGACACTTCCCGAAGAGAAAGCGGCAGGGCAGCGGTTCTTTCGCCGCGTGCTCCGGCCCAAGAAGGACCTCGCCGCAGTTGTGACTTTCGAGCACGAGTCAGTGCTTGTGCAGGACCTGACATCGGACGTTGAGAAACTCCATCGTGCGCTAGACGACGTGCGGCTTCCGGCTCAATCGGCAACTATGGGACGCCCGGGCGGCACACCGCCAATCAACAACTCGGGCGTTGGCTCGACCGCTATGTTCGATTCGATCTATTCCGTGTCATCGGACCTGCTGAGAAGAGAGGCCGGGCGGCGCGTGATCATACTGGTCACGGATGGCGCGGACACCTCGAGCAGCGTGAAGATGCGCGATGCGATCGAGCGAACCTGGCGCAGCGAGATCATTGTCTATTCGATCGGCATCGGCGGACCGATGGGTGTTGACTCGGGAACACTCAAAAAGATCGCAGCCGAAACCGGCGGGCGAGCGTTCTTCCCGAGGAACGAAGAGGACCTCGACAAGGCTTACGTTCAGATAGACGAAGACTTGCGTTCACAGTACATACTCGCGTACACGCCCGCGAACAGCGCGAAGGATGGTTCGTTCCGCACGATTCAGGTCAAGGTGAAGAACCACAGCGACCTGACCGTGCGACATCGGCGTGGGTACTTCGCGCCAAGCTAGTCTAGAAAGCGAACAGCGCTCCCTGGGCTATCCGCGTGGAGTAGGCGCTTTGGCCTAACGTTAGATACACTCCGTCTACCTGGTCCTTGCTCTCACGATACTTTCCGGCATGCTCTTCTGACCAGAAGAACAATGAGTTTCGTCAGTAGGCGTGAGTGATGTTCGGCTCAGCGAACGTCGCCCAGTCGATCTCAGGTTCAAACAGCAGAGGTCCGGTGCTTCCGCCGAAGATTTGATGCTTTAAGTCGCTGCCCACAACAAGGCGCATCGGTCGTTTGCAGTGCGCGCATTCTGTTCCGATCTCGATCGACAACCGCTTTTTTCGTAAATGCCCTTGCACGAAGGGCGCCGCAATCGCGTCCTCCGCTCAAGCCGCGTAGATCCGCTCGCCAGTACTGAAAGATAGACGATGCGGCGTCTCGTCAGCGGTAACGGGATAGGCCCAGGAGACGTGTCCGTGCGAGTCTCGAACCAGAAAGAAGAGCCTTTCTTCCAACTCGGTGAGAATGGCGTTTATCCGAGGCAGTGGGATCATCAGCTTCGCAGCGATTAGCTCAGGCGGAATCGGTCTGCCGAATCGCGGGAGAGTCCTCACAACGAAGTACCGCACCAGGTGATGTTGGCGGGTCATAAAACCGAGTCTTGTCTTCATAGACTGCGGAACCTTGCTCAACTGCTCTTCCCATTGACTGCGCGGGATTGACGTGAATTGACGCCCACGCCCGATCAGTATTGTTTCGTCCATAGAGAATCTCCTAAGAAGAATGTTCGTAGACCTCTTGGCGTCTTTGCGGATCTTAGCGTCTTTGCGCGAAATCTCTTCAAGTCCTGTTTCGCGCAAAGACGCTAAGATCCGCAAAGACGCCAAGAGAGCTACGAACATTCTGCTACGAGCTGACCTTGCCGATAACCGACAACGACCGCCCCACGCCCGAGGGTTGTCGCTTGCCTTCCCTTCGGTACGAGAAGAAAAGTTCATTCTGGTGCATCGTGCAGTAGTCGGCGACGTGTATGCGCTCTTCGCTGAAGCCGCAGAAGCTGAGTTGTTGAACATTGGCTGCGCGAATGTCCAGATGAGCCTTGCCGTCCGCTTTGAAGTTCACAAGCAGATTTCGCCAGTAGCCGAACTCTTGCTTGTATCGCCCGATGACGTCTTCTCCAACCTCGTAACACTCAGCGCAAGCGGCCGGTCCCAACGCAGCGATGCAGTCGCGAGGGCTTACGCCGTGAACCAGCATGAGGTCCGCAACCGTGCGTTCGGTGATGCGTCCCGCCGTGCCGCGCCATCCCGCGTGAATCGCCGCGATCGCGCCGGTCTTTGGATCCCCGATCAGCACAGGCAAGCAGTCGGCGGTCTGAACCGCGAGCAACACATCGGTCATCCGCGTGATCAAAGCGTCGCACTCCGGTTGAGGTCCTCGCGCTTGTTCCTCCGTTTCGATCGTATGACGTTCGATTGAATGCGTTTGCCGCGCGGTCATTATTCGAGCGTGTTCTGCTCTGATTGCTTTGAGGAAGCGGCTGCGATTCTCGGTGACATTTTCCTTTTCGTCGCCTTTGAAGTAGGCGAGGTTCAGCGCGTTCGATGGCAGCGGGCTCACCCCGCCGATCCTCGTGCTGAAGGCGTTCAGGAAACCGGCTTGCTCGAGCGGCTCGCACACAAGAGCCGCGATGCGCCGCTTACCATCCGTTGTGGGGACGTCGCGCTCGCGCATTACGAATGCGGTTTCAACGGGTGATTCTTCTACGGGCTCTTGCATAGTCGAGTCAACTTTTAAGTTCGGCCCGTCAGTGCGTCAAGTGCAGAGAAAACTTCTTCCAGAACCTGGTCTGACAGGTTGCCCAGCCTGTCTGTGACGAACTGCATATCCACCGCAGTGAGTTGAAAGACAAGAGCAACCGAAGGGCGGCGCAGTCCGTTCTCTGGGTTGGGTTCCACCAGAATCGTTCCGGGAAAGCGCAGAGCGTCTAGCTGGGTAGTAAGAGGGACGAGCAGAGTGGTTGGTAAGGTCGAAACCGTCTGAAGAATGATCGCAGGGCGGCGTCCCGCCTGGGCGCGGCCTCCTCGCACTGGAAGCTCGACCCAATACAGATCACCGATGGTCACGGTTGCGCATCCTCGTCGTAGGGGAACATCTCAAGGCTTTCAGCACCGATGGACCGCCACATTTGCAGCTCATCGGCTAACGACTCGCTCATCGGCTCCTGCGTGAGCGGAACAAGCAGGATGCCAGTGCGGGTTTCGATCACTCGAACCGGGGTGTGTTCTGACAGACCGTATCGGGATCGCACCGCAGCGGGAAGGGTGATTTTTCCGCCGTCTTCGATAGTAACGTTGTCTGCCGATTTCATGGCGAGATTATACCACAGGGACACAGTTATGTTGCCGCTCTGGTTCCGATTGTTGTGCGAGCTTATTTTAGACTGAGCTCGCGCCAGTATCGCTGAACAGAGGAGCTTCGCTTTACACGATCAACTAACTTGAAAGCGTCCAACTCTGTGCTAGAATCCTTCAAGTTTGATTGCAGGCGGTGCACTATGGATAACACGAAAAGACTGCTCATCAACATCGGCGGCATCCTAGCGGTCTCCATCATCGGCGCGATACTGATGATGGGAGTCGATCCGCGTGGCACGCGCTGGCTGAAGTTCATCCTCTACGTCATCTTCTTCGCCTCCATCTCATCGCCTGCCGTATTCTCATCACGCTACAGTTGCAGCGGAATGCTGCGGCGCCTGCGTAAGCGAAGCTGAACGTTCAACAGCGATCCGAGTCTCGTACCTTCATCCTGTTGTTGACGGCGCGCTCAGTTGACACCGCCGCTGAGCCCGGCTTACGCTCTCGTTTTCTCATGCATATGTGAAAGGTGACCGTGATGCTCGACATTAATTTTGTGCGCGACAACTACGACCTGGTGATGAGGAAACTAAAGACCCGTGGGTTTCCCACTGAGGTGCTCGATCGCTTCAGCCAACTCGAAACCGAAAGGCGGTCGAATATTCGCAAGGTTGATGACCTGAAGGCGCTGCGCAATCGCGAGAGCCAGGAAATCGGCACGCTGATGAAGACCGGCCAGAAGGAAGACACAGAATCGCGGCGCCAGGAAGTGCGCAGGATAGGTGATGAGATCGCGGAACGCGAGGCTGGGTTGAACGCGATCAAGGATGATTTGAACGACCTGATGATTGGGCTTCCGAACCTCCCTCACGACAGCGTTCCGGTCGGATTGGACGAGTCGGCTAATCAGGAAGTCACGCGATGGGGCACGCCCCGGATTTTCGACTTCGAGCCTCGAGACCATGTCGATCTGGGCACAGCGCTCGGTATACTGGATCTTGAACGCGCGGCCAAGATTTCGGGGGCTCGCTTTGCAATTCTCAGAGGCCTGGGGGCGCGACTCGAACGAGCGCTGATCAACTTCTGTCTTGAGATCCAGACGAAGCGGCGCGGATACGAAGAAGTGTTGCCGCCGTTCATCGTTACCGCGAACACGCTGTTCGGGACGGGTCAGCTCCCTAAGTTCGAAGCCGATTTGTTCAAGCTCACCGACGAGCGCGGGCTCTATTTGATCCCGACCGCCGAGGTGCCGCTGACGAACATCTATGCGGACGAGATCCTCGACGGCGCGCGCTTGCCGATAAAGATTGCCGCGTACACGCCGTGCTTTAGATCTGAAGCCGGAAGCCATGGGAAAGACACTCGAGGGTTGATTCGCCAACACCAATTCGACAAAGTCGAGTTAGTGAAGATCACCCGGCCCGAGGATTCTTACGATGAGCTGGAGTCGCTGACGCACGACGCCGAAGCAGTGCTTGAAGAACTTGGGCTCCCTTATCGCAGGGTCGCATTAGCAACCAGTGACCTGGGATTCTCGTCGGCCAAGACCTATGACATCGAAGTGTGGCTGCCGAGCCAGAACACCTATCGCGAGATCTCGTCGTGTTCGAACTGCGAAGCGTTCCAGGCGCGGCGTGCGGGCATTCGATTCCGCCGCGAACAAAAGTCGAAGCCGGAATTCGCGCACACGCTGAATGGCTCCGGGCTGGCTATTGGACGGTTGTGGCTTGCGTTGATCGAGAACTATCAACAGGCTGATGGCTCGGTAGTAATCCCGGAAGCGCTGCGGCCTTACTTGGATGGCTTGGAGAGGATAAAAGCGTAGAAAGAAAGCGAGCCACCATACGTCAGCGCCAGAAGCCGTAGAGAGGGTTCTGACTCGGTTTAAAGCCGCGCGTGAGAACGTCAAAGCCATCGGCCGTTCCGGCTATGCGGCCCGGAGCGGTGAATGGAAGATGGCTTCAAGTTCGCGCGCGCGTTTCATCCGGCGCCGCGTACGGTGGCCCGAAGAGAACACCAACAGGCGTCTCAAGCTTCCGGCGCATCCAGGTTGCACGGCCCGTGCCATCGAGCGCGCGACCTCAAACGCGCTTGCATTAAACAACTTCCTGAAACACGACTCGCGCAGCGCTTGAACCCACGGTCTCAGTTTGACCTAACCCATCGCGGCTTTGATTTCTTTTGACCGATTGTCGAAAAGGCAGGATCGCTTGCGGCCCTGCGTGACCCGTTGATAAGCTACGGCTCGCTTTCAAGAAAGTAGAGGAAATGGAATGCGTCAACGATTACCCCGAACCATCCTGGCTCTGGCCGCAGTGCTCGCACTGTTAGCAGCAGGCCCGCGCACCCGTGCTTTCGACAAACCCGCAGCGCCCGACTTCGCGGCGGCTCGCGACGAGGTCGTCAACATTCTCTCGGGCTTCGTGCGCATCGATACCAGCAACCCGCCCGGCAACGAAACGAAAGGAGCCGAGTACCTGAAATCGATTCTCGACCGCGACGGCATCGCGTCCGAGATCTTCGAGATGGAACGTGGACGCGGCAACATCGTCGCCCGCCTAAAGGGCAACGGCAAGAAGAGACCCATTCTGCTGATGGGTCACATCGATGTCGTCGGCGTCGAGCGTGAGAAATGGACGGTCGATCCTTTCGGCGGCGTTGTCAAAGACGGATACCTCTACGGGCGCGGTTCGTCGGACGATAAAGGCATGGCGAGCGCGTGCCTCGAAGTGTTTTTGCTGCTTCACCGTCTGAAAGTCCCGCTCGATCGCGATGTCATCTTCCTTGCCGAAGCGGGCGAGGAGGGCACGTCAAGCGTTGGAATCGATTTCATGGTCCAGCAGCATTGGGACAAGATCGAATGCGAATATGCGCTCAACGAGGGCGGGATGATCTACGCACCCAACGGCAAAGTGAAGTACGTCGGCGTAGCAACTACCGAAAAAGTGCCGCGCGGATTCAAGCTGGTAGCCAAAGGCACAAGCGGGCACGGCTCCATTCCGCGGCTGGACAATGCGATTACGCATCTCGCGGCCGCGGTCGCGAAAGTCGGCAATTGGCAGGCGCCGATGCGCTTGAACGAAACCACGCGAGCGTTCTTCTCGCGGCTCGCAAAGATCAGCCCGGCGGACGAAGCTTATCTCTACTCGCATCTTGAAGACTCGGCTAACAGCGAGATGGTTCAAGAGAAGATTCGCACCAGCAATGGGACTTACAACTCGATGCTGCGCACCTCGATCGTTCCGACGATCATAAAGGGCGGCTTTCGCAGCAACGTCATTCCCGGCGACGCCGAAGCGACGCTCGACGTGCGGGCAGTGCCTGATGAAGACATAGACGCGCTCGCCGTGGCGCTGCGCAAGCTGATCAATGACCCGGCGGTCGAGGTGATTCCTCCGCCGGCTCGCGGACGGCCCGCGAGTCCGCCGTCGAAGCTGGAAACAGATATGTTCCGCGCACTCGAAGGCGCGCAGGCTAAGTTGTTTCCTGGCACGGTGACATTGCCGCTGATGCTTACCGGCGCGACCGACTCGGCGCAGCTGCGAGCGAAGGGTGTGCAGGCGTACGGTCTGGGAAGCGTGGCGGGTGACCGCGAGCGAGCGACCGTACACGGCAACGACGAGCGGATCTCAGTTGAGGGACTCGGGAAGTTTGTCGAGTTCATCTACTGGGCGGTGATCGACGTCGCCGCGTCGAAGTGAGCATGATAGACCACGGATCGACGGATCAGACGGATTCACACTGATCTGACCTGTGCCGATCCGTCTGATCCGTTCGATCCGTGGTCTATTCCGGGGGAGAAGATTGCTATGAGGCGCGCTTCAGTGTCAGGGATCGGATGAGTTTCGATCTTGTACTCAACCCGTCCTTCGAGCTTTGCAACGAGATCTGATCCGCAGTAGAGCATCACCTTTTGTTTCGCACTCAAGCGTTCGACGATTGATGACAAGATTGTTTCGGCGCGGTCGAGAGCGCGGCTCGTAAGCAACTCATAGCCAGCCCAATCGAATCCTTCCAGCCTGACGGTCACGACGTTCAGATTAGCCAACCCCAATTCGTCTTTTGCTTCTTTCAGGAAGAGCGACTTTTTTTGATTCGCTTCTAGAGCGGTCACCTGAACATCGGGTCTCGCGACTGCGAGCGGGATAGCAGGGAATCCCGCGCCGCTGCCTATGTCGAGCAGCGTACGCGCGCCGCCTATGAAGCGCGCTCCGAAGAGAGATTCCGCATAATGCAGCCTGGCTGCTTCCCGTGGCTCAGTGATTCGCGTCAGGTTCAGCCGCTGATTCCACCGGCAGAGCATCGAATAATGCCTTACCAACTGAGTCGTTTCCCGTTCCTTTAGCGCCTCGATCCCGAAGCTGAAGATCGCTGTTGCGAGTTCCGACTGGAATGTGGCGGCTTGATCGCGGCTCATCGACTCCCCTCGATGTTGTTGGTTTGGGTGTTCTCTCATTAGAATACGTTTGCAGTCCTAACACAATCCGACGAGAAGGAAGGAAATCTCGCAATTGCGTATCAAGGCGATCTCATTTGATTTTTGGCACACGTTGTTTACCGAACAGCCGGGGGCGTTTCGGCGGTATCAACATCGTAAGCGAAGCCTGCTAGCTGAGATGTTGCCTCAACTCGGCTCTCGGCTCGATACCGATCTGGTGCGCGCCTTCTCGATCGAGGAAGAGGCCCATCAACAAATCTGGCGAGAGGAGCATCGAACTTTGCCCGTTACCGAACGCGTGAGCACTATTCTGAACCACCTTGATGTCGCGGTGTCTGAGCCGGCGCTTGCGACGATTGTCGCGCGCTTCGAAGAGGGAATCCTCGAGCACCCGCCGGTGCTTATCGCCGGCGCGCGCGAAGCGCTGTCCAGCCTGGCACAGCGCTATCGGCTGGGGATCATCTCAGACGTCGGGTTCTCGCCTGGTCGAGTGCTGAAGCAGGTGCTCGCGGACAACGACTTGCTCGACGTGTTCGACTCGCTGGTCTTCTCAGATGAAGCCGGTCGCGCAAAGCCTCACCTCGAAGTCTTCGAGCGCACGGCCCGGTCGCTTTCGGCGGAGCATGGAGCGATGGTGCATGTTGGCGATCTCGAGCGGACGGACATCATCGGCGCCAGGCAAGCGGGCTATCACGCGATTCGATTTGTCGGAATCACGCCGATGGAAGAAGGCGAGACGACGGTCGCCGACTTCGTGACCGATAACTTGACTGACATTCCGAGGCTGGTTGAAATGCTCGACGGGGGACTCGAATGAAGGTATTCAGCTTACGCGAAGCCGAAGCATCGCGAGACATCGACATCAAGATGATGGCCACCCGCTCGTCGCGCTATCGGGTATTCGGCTCTTCGGAGCGTATCCAGGGCGGTGAGATGGCGGTCATTGATCTTCGCGACGGAGTTGAACCGCCGGATTTCGCGGCTCGCTTCACCGTGCTCGACCGCCACCAGGTGAAAGCTGTTTGTTTGGTGCGGAAGCTTGGCAGGGAGTAGTTGCTCATTGACGCAGGATCACAGGTCAGGAAGGGTGGCTTGCCCCCGCTCTGACTTGTTCACTATGCCTTGCAAGAGAGCGGGGGCAAGCCACCCTTCCTGACCTGTGATCCTGCGTCAATCAGCGGTTGATTTCTATTCCCATTCAATCGTAGAAGGTGGTTTCGAGCTGATGTCGTACACCACTCGATTGATCCCGCGGACCTCGCTCACTATTCGAGACGAGATTCTCTGGAGCACTTCATAAGGTAGCCGCGCCCAATCGGCGGTCATCCCATCAAGCGACTCGACCGCCCGAATCGCGACCGCATTGTCATAAGTCCGCATATCTCCCATCACTCCGACGGTCGATATCGGCAACAACACCGCGAACGATTGCCAGACCTTGTCGTAGTGGTCCGCGCGGCGAATCTCTTCAATGACAATCGCGTCAGCTTCCTGCAATAAGGCCACACGATCGGCGGTCACTTCACCGAGTATGCGAACCGCAAGTCCAGGCCCTGGGAATGGCTGGCGGCTGACGATCTCTTCGGGCAATCCCATCTCCCGGCCGACTCTTCGCACCTCGTCCTTGAACAGCTCGCGCAGAGGCTCGATCAGCTTCAGGTTCATCTTCTCAGGCAAACCGCCCACGTTGTGATGAGACTTGATCACCGCCGAAGGTCCTTTGACTGACACCGATTCGATCACGTCCGGGTAAAGTGTGCCCTGGACGAGAAAGTCTTCGTGGCCGAGCTTTCTTGCTTCCTCTTGAAATATCTCGATGAACTCGTTGCCGATGATTTTGCGTTTGCGCTCGGGGTCGATCACGCCTGCAAGCTTCGTCAAGAAGCGCTCGCCCGCCGCGACGCCGATCACGTTGAGGTCCATCTCGCGATAAGCTTCCAACACCTCTTCAAACTCGTTCTTGCGAAGCAGCCCGGTGTCCACGAAAATGCACGTTTGCCGATCGCCAATCGCTCGCGCGACAAGCGCCGCCGCGACCGATGAGTCGACTCCGCCCGACAATCCGCAGACGGCTCGGCCTTCTCCAACGCGACGCTTGATGTCTTCGACGGTAGTCTCGATAAACGACGACATCGTCCAATCGCACCGCAAGCGGCAGACGTTGACCAGAAAGTTGCGGAGTATCTCTTTGCCTTGCGGAGTGTGAGCGACCTCGGGATGAAACTGAACTCCGTAGAGCTTACGCTCGGAGTCTTCAACCGCCCCGATCGCGGCTTCAGTAGCAGCGGTGATCGTGAAACCATCAGGCGGGCGGCTCACATAATCGCCGTGGCTCATCCACACTTTCAGCGGCGAAGCGAGTCCCGCGAGCAACTGACTTTCAGCCTGAATGGCGATCTCGGCCTGTCCATACTCGCGCCTGTTTGAAGGCTTGACCTCACCGCCAAGGAAATGAGCCATCAGTTGCACGCCGTAACAGATGCCGAGCACGGGCACTCCCATTTGAATCACTGCGGGATCAGGATGCGGCGCGTTTTCTTCGTAGACTGACGACGGACCCCCTGAGAGGATTATCGCTTTCGGGTTCTTGCGACGGATTGCTTCGGCTGAGGTATTGAACGGAACTATCTCGGAGTAGACGCCAAGCTCGCGAACTCTGCGGGCGATCAGTTGAGTATACTGTCCGCCGAAATCGAGAATGATGACGAGTTCGTGCTCGGAGGCCATGGTGTTGAGCGAGGATTATAGGGACGCGCTCGCGGGAGTGTAAAGCTCTGGCATTGGGCGCGGTCGACTAGACGAACGGTAGGGAATGGCGGTTAGCTCGGCGCATCCGAGGCGCTGCGTGCCTGGGTTCACCCGCGTCCGCACCCAGTCGCATGACGGCTATCGTTAGAAGTTACCTTGGTGCGGGCTTCGTTCTCGCTGCAACGATGTCGAGGAGGGCCGAACGGCTGGCCCTCCTCGATCGGACCTATCGCCCTCCGTGGACGGCAATCTCTCCGCAGGCGACGACCGCTTCCGGGCCAAACCCCTCGTTGATCGTGCCGTCGCGAATCGAGATAGTGTCGATCACGCTCAGGGGTGCGATCGCCCCTGGTGGGACGACCTGGATGAGGCTGCCGTTGCCCAACGCGTCGACCGCCCAGATGCCGACGAACATACCGTCGATCGGGGCGGTCGGCTCGCATACGGTCGGCCCCCCGGGGACCGAGGGGAGGTCGTAAACCAGCGAAACGTACCGGGCGATCGACGGCCCTTCCAGCCCGGTAGCCGTGCCCGTGACCAGTAGGCCACCCGGAACGCTCGTGAAGGCGATTCTCCCCTCCACGCCAGACTGATTGACCGGGTGCTGCCTCGCTCGCGCGGTTACTATCGGCGAATGGTCGGCGTAGACGGAGACTGCGACAATTGCAGCAACCCCGACAGCGATAACAAGCTTTCTCATATGCTCTGCAAGTTTGCTCATACTCTCTCCTTTTGACCGAGGCCGGGAGCTGGCTACCCCGCGGTACGCGGCGCGGCCGTTCGCGGCGATTGTTTGTAAGTCGGCAGGCGTAGTCAAGCGCCGCGCCACGTCAAAGTGCCCGACAGGGACAGGCCAAGCGTGTTCGCACGTTCTTGCGGTTGGGGAGGCTCGCGCGGATAATCCACTTCCGAGGCCTTCGAGTCGCTGCGGGTGTCGACACCTCCCGCGCCCGTTCCCGGAGTGGGTCATCGCTGGGCTTCTACCGTCGGATGATGCTAACGCCTAAAACAAAAGCGGACGAATAATACCGCCATCGGTACACCTGCGCAAGTTAAGTCAATTCGAACGTGCCGGTTCAGCTTCGTCAGAGCTCAGCAGAACTCGCCGCCGGGAAAGACTAGCGTCTCCTCGCTATTGATTCGAGTTTGATTTCATCTTCCTCGCCGACCTGTCGTGGCTTATAATGGAACCGCAATGTCCAACGTCGAAACAACCATGACGGTCCCGATGACGACAACCAAGTTCGGCACGCTTCGCGTGGGCCGCTCGCGTGTGAGCCTGGATTCGGTCGTCTACCATTATGAGCAGGGCGCAACCGCTGAACGAATAGCTGAAAGCTTTCCTTCTCTGGACCTCGCGGACATCTATGCCGTCATTGCTTACTACCTCGTGAACCGCGAGTCGGTCGAAGAGTATCTTCGACGGCAGGAAGCGGAGGCCTACGCCTTGCAGCAACAGATCGAGTCAGACCCGAAGCAACAAAACGCAACCAGTCAGCTACGTGAGCGCATTCGTGCTCGGTGGGCAGCTCGTCAGTCAACGACGGTTCTAAACTGATCAAAGATGCGCTTGGTACAGCGCCACAGTCTTGAGTGCACACGGTACCGCGTCGAGAGTCAGGAAATGCCGGCCATTTCAGTTGGGAGACTGGAGTTTGGACATATATGATCAAACCCAACGGGATTGCGTCTCAAAGCACAAGGTTGCTGTACTCGGCTACCTTGGGTCGGCGGATCGCGATGGGTCCCAACCCCAACGGGGTTGCGTCTCTTGCGCACAGGATGATGAGCACGAAACGTGGCGGCGCTGTGTAACGGCTGCCGTAGGTCGCAACCCCTTCGGGGTTGAAAGTGGAAGAGAATCACCTACGCTGACTTACCTGAAGAGCTAAAATGATATGGAAGTAGTGAACAAAGAAAGAATTGCCGAAGTGACGTTGATTGACGCGAGGCTCTCCGAAGATGAGATCGCACTCTACGAGGCAGCGCTGGGCTACGTGCTTGACTCGTTGGACGCCGACGCGATCGAAGTTCGCTTCGGCGCTTCAACCGACGAGATCGAAGGAATGCGTGACGATCTCCGAGATGCGTTGGCAGCGAAAGACGAAACCGAAGACGAACGCCTGGTGACCCAGGCCGAGTGAGACCAGAGCGTTAACTCTTCACCGCCACGTAAGGCCTCTTCACGTACTGCGTCGCAAGCTTGTGCGAATCAAAAACGTTCTCGCGTTTCAGCACAACTTGATACTCCGCCATCGCTTCGTCGCGTTTTCCAAGCGCGTCCAGCGCCTCGCCTACATGCAGGTGCGCCAGCGAAATCAGAGATGCCTCTGATTTCGGCCAGCGTTGAACTTCTTTGTAACGCGCGATGGCGCTCGCGTAATCCTGCTTGCCTGTCAGAGACTCGCCCCATTGAAAGTTCACAAGATCGATCGCTTGTCCGGCGACGCGTTCGTCTTTCAGCAGATCAGCAAACGCGCGAGCCCCTTCTTCCGCGTGGCCCGTCCTGTAGAGCATCGATGCGCGCTCGACGCCGAAGAGGTAGTTCCGCGGATACTGCTTAACCATGTAGCTGATTATTTCGAGCGCCCGGTCGAGCTGATTCTCTTTGCTGTAGATGCCAAGCAACACGACTCGCGCGTCGTCCGCATTGAGCTTTCCCTGCCTGGTCACGAGCTCGAGATCCTCAATACCTTTTTGTTTTGAGCCCTTCAGTCCGGCGAGTCGAGCCAGGAACTTCCAACCTCCGGGCAGGCTGTCTATCACGTACTCGTACAGGCCGATGCTCAAGTAAGCGTCGATGTACTCGGGGTCGAGCTTGATCACCTGTCGTTGAATCTTGATCGACTCGTTCGCGTCTCCGATCGCACGAGTGAAGCTGCGTTTGACCGAAGTGCCGTAGGCGGCTCTGATCCCCAACGCCGACGCGTTGTAGTAGAGCGCTTCGACGTCCTTGGGGTTTTTCACCAGCCGCGCGCGTGTGGCCGCGAGGGCCTGCCGAATCAAATCGGTGAAATCACTATTTCGCTTCTGATCGACCTTGTCCTCATCTTTGTCCTGAGAGTAAAACGATCCGCCCGTGTAAATGGAAGTTGTCAGCCTGCGCCCCTGATACAGGGTCTCGAGCCAAAGGTTGTTCGCAAGATAGACGTAGCCAGCCGGATGGTCGGGCGCTAGCCGGGTCATCTGCAGGAATCGTTCCCGCGCGGTTTTGTAGTCGATGTTGTACACCGCAGTGAAGCCTTCGGTCCTCAACCGGTCTAACTCAGAGTTGCCTGTTAGGCGATCCGTCTTGGGCGAGCCGCTTGGCGACTCCTGCTGCGAAGCCTGTAGCGCTGTCGATGCGGTTACGCTCGGAGCGGCGATGAAATCTGAGATCAAGAATCCGGCGATCAGGACATGAATCAGTGCTGCACTCATTTTGCGCTCCTTTACTACCAATACCCCAGTAAGTTCGCGGACGCAAACCCCAACGGGGTTGCAACTCTCAGCCCAGGGTTGCCGTACTCGGCTACCCTGGGTAATTCGCCGTGTCACCGCGTAGTCGGCCGTTGATGCCAACCCCAAGGGGGTTGCGGCCCGCCTATAGTAGCGGCGACACAACGCGCCAACGTTTTGTTGTACATCAACTACGGAACGATAACCGAAAGCGCATCGGGCACGATGTCAAAAGTCATCGGCAGCGGACCGATGATCTCGCCGTCCGCTTCAACCCACGGCTCGTGCGCCGAGTTCGCTTTGATGTGCTTGCCTCGGACGAGCGACACTCCCGCGACTTCCGGCTTGCCACGCATGCACGCGCCAAGCGCCCGCAAGTATGCGAACTTATTCGCCAGTGGCGGAAGAATGTAGACTTCGAACCAGGGCTCTTCAAGCCTGGCGCCAGGAGTCATCATCATGCCTCCTCCGTACCCCTTACCGTTGCCGATCAGCGCAAACGCTCCTTTGTAAGCGCGACCGTCCACCTCGACCGCAAACGGTTCCGCACGCCACACGAACAAATGCTTGATCCCCGATAACCAGTAAGCGAACTCGCCCATTCTCCGTTTGAGTTTCTTGTTAACGCCGCGCGCGATCGACGCGTCGAGTCCGATGCCGGCCATCATGAGGAAGTAACGCGAGGGGGCGAGGGGGCGAGGGGGCGAGGGGGCGAGGGTCGCCCCGTCGCCCACTCGCCGCCTCGCCCCCTCGCCGCTGTTCGCCAGCCCGAGAGCGATGCGCCGAGTTTTCCCGGCGGCGATCATGTCTGCGAGTTCCTCGATATGAAATGGTACTCCCAAATCGTGTGCGACTACGTTTGAAGTGCCGCCGGGCCACACAGCGAGCGCCGTTTTACTCGCCGCCATGCCCTGAATGACTTCGTTCAGCGTTCCGTCTCCGCCGTAGCTGATGATGATGTCCGCGCCGGCGGCTACGGCTTCGCGGGCGAGGGTTGTGGCGTCATTAGGTCCAGCGGTCGCGAGCGCCTGCGCGTCGACTCCGCGTTCGGCGAGCATCTCGATCATTCGGCGGACGTCTTCAGCGCGGCGCCCAGGACGCCCCGACATAGGATTGTAGATTATCGTTGCTAGCTTTTGGCTCATCACGCGCCGGCGTTGCTCACAGGGCAACTGCGATGCCGCTTATCGGCAACGCGTAACTATTCTAGGAGCGTGGTTCGACCGGGGGCAAGCTTGGCAACGGTGCAGGATTCTTCTGACGATTGTAGAAGGTTGCAGCGCCCACTCTCTACTTGATCGGTTCGGCCTTGAAGATCAAGAACACAGGCACGCGCATCGCCTGATCGTAGCGAGCCAGATTCTTGTCGGCGAACTCCGCGGGCGGCGAAGGCTCTAACATCTCAGTGATAGCAAGACCGGCCGATGATACGGCGCCGAAGTAGTGCGTGATTGTGTGATGGTGACAAAAGATGCGCCGGCCTTCTTTGGATACGTCGCCGAACGCAAGCCAGGGAGTCTCGATGCATCTGATCGGCGAGCCGAAGTACCAGCCCTCCCACGGGTCCGGGCCCTCCACGTCCTCGGCGCCGGCTAATGGAAAGAGAGCCGTCGACATCGGGTGCAACACGCTTGCGACCAGCCGCCCTTCGGCCTTCATCACGCGCGCTGCTTCTTTCATCGTCGTGTCGAGGTCTTCAACGTAGTGAAGTGCGGTCGCGGAGAAGACCAGATCGAACTCCGCCTCGCCGAACGGGAGCGGATCGCGAATGTCCGCTACTCGAAAGTCCGCTTGAACGTTTCGTTCGCGCGCTCTCTCTTGAGCGAGCGCAATCATGGTCTGCGAGAGGTCGAGCCCGACTACCTGCGCGCCACGTTCTGCGAGCCACACCGAGTACGGCCCCGAACCGCAGCCCAGGTCCAGTACTCGCGCGCCGGTGACATCTCCGATCAGCCGTTCGATGGCGGGACGCTCGATGTTGTCTGCGAAGGAATCGGCAGCAGTGGTGAATCGGTCGAAGGCCTCGCCGCACGCGTTCCAGATTTTCTTCACGTCGAGCGTCATAAATGCAGAGGAGCAGCGGGGCGGAGGAGCAGAGGAGCAGAGGGTTGCGTCTCAGCTCCTCCGCTCCTCTACTCCTCCGCTCCTCTACTCCTCTTCTCCTCTTCTCGCGACATCACGTCCCTACTCGATCCGATAATTCGGCGCTTCTTTGGTGATGATCACATCGTGCACGTGGCTCTCGCGCAAGCCCGCCGATGTGACTCGTATGAATCGCGCTTTCTCATGAAGCTCGGCGATCGTGCCGCATCCGCAGTAGCCCATTCCTGCGCGCAGTCCCCCGACCAGTTGGTGGACGAGCGATCCGAGCGGGCCTTTGTGCGGGACTCTTCCTTCGATGCCTTCGGGCACGAGCTTGGACATCTGGAACTCGCTCGCCTGGCCGTAGCGGTCGCGGCTGCCCTCTTTCATCGCTGAGAGCGAGCCCATCCCGCGATAGCTCTTGAACGAGCGGCCCTGAAACAGGATTATCTCGCCCGGGCTCTCGTCCGTTCCCGCGAACAACGATCCGATCATCACCGAGTCCGCGCCTGCCGCGATCGCTTTGCTTATGTCGCCCGAGTACTTGATGCCGCCGTCGGCGATGACCGGCACTCCTGTCCCGCGAGCCGCGCGCGCGCATTCCAAAATCGCGGTGATCTGCGGCACGCCGGCCCCGCTTACCACGCGAGTCGTGCAAATCGAGCCGGGACCCATGCCGGCTTTTACCGCATCGACGCCGGCTGAGATCAAGTCACGTGTCGCTTCGGCGGTAGCAATGTTGCCGGCTACGAGATCGACTTCGGGGAAGCGGCTTTTGATTTTCTTCGCCGCGGCGATCACGCTCTCGGTGTGTCCGTGAGCCGTGTCGACCACCAGGGCATCGACGCGAGCGCGAACCAGCTCTTCGGCGCGCTCCATGAAATCACCTGTTGCGCCGACGCCGGCGGCAACGCGCAAACGACCCAGGTCGTCCTTAGCCGCGAGCGGATACCTGATCGCCTTCTGAATGTCCTTTACGGTGATCAAGCCCTTGAGCCTGTAGTTGTCATCGACCACCAGCAGCTTCTCGACGCGGTACCGTTGAAGGATCGCTTTGGCTTCGTTGAGCGTGGTACCGACGGGAACGGTGATCAGGTTGTCTTTGGTCATCGCCTCGCTGATTGGCAAGTCGAGCCGCGTCTCGAACCGCAGATCGCGATTGGTGAGGATGCCGACCAGATGACCGTTCTCCTCCACGATCGGAACGCCGGAGATGCGATAGCGCTCCATCACCTCAACCGCGTCCGAGATTGGATGATCGGGCGTCATCGTAACGGGATCGACTATCATCCCGGACTCGCTGCGCTTTACTTTGTCGACTTCGTCGCGTTGGTCATCGATGGAGAGATTCTTGTGAACCACCCCTATGCCGCCTTGTTGCGCGATAGCGATCGCCAGATGCGATTCAGTTACCGTATCCATCGCGGCGGACGAGATCGGGATGTTGAGCGGGATGTTGCGCGTGAAGCGAGTGGTTGTGTCGGCTTCAGTCGGAAGGACGCCGCTACGCGCGGGAACGAGAGAAACGTCGTCAAAGGTAAGAGCTTCGGGAATGTCACCAGCCAGCATCGTGGTACCTCGATAAGTGCAGGTCGTTTGGGTACGTGCAGTTCAGCTTTCGGTCTGCCGCACGTGTGATGCCGGCCAACTACCTGACCAGCTTCGGAGGCTATCAAAGCGACCCGCGGAATGCAAGCTGCGCCGTTTTGCTTGCGTTGGACGTGGTGTAATTAAGAGCGAGACTTGAGACTCGGACGGCTGCTAAACAACGTCGCGAGCTGCTTCCCCAAATACCACCCACGGCAGTGGGTGGATGGTTCAGGTGCAGCCTACAAGACGGCGGCCAGCCCCCTCGGTTTTGGTTATCTCTCTCCCCTCGCGCCGCGAGGGGAGAGAGAGGGCAAAACCGGGGAATCTCTGGTGCGCCCTATGTAGGCTGGAATTGAACGATCCCCCAACTGCCGTTGGGGGGATTCCTGGAGTCTTCGCACAGTCTCGGCAGTGGGTGGTATTCGCGCAAGACACTTTTACGGTCGTTCCCGCTGATTAACTTCACCCGGTTCGACGCTGCCCACGCCCTTCAGCACTTGATGTACTTCCAATTCCTCACCTTGCCCTCAGACATCCATTCGATCGCCGTGTCGAGCCGCTTCTTCCGAGTCTCGTCCGTCTTAGCCTCGGCGATCCATTCAACGTAGTCTCTCTTGTTGCTGTAGTTGAACTGCTCGAACGTCGCAAGCGCCTTCTTGTTCTTCTTGAGAGCCGCGGTCAGATGGTCGGGAATCTCCAGCTCCTTCTTTTCTGCCGGCCTGGCGGCGGAGCGAGGCTTCACGCCGCTATCGTGTACTTTGATCGCCTCCTTGATCTGCTTGACCAGTTCCTTGTCCTTCGGCAGGTCTGCGAGACTCGTGATCCTGCCGTACTGTCCCATCGCCGGAGCGGCCTGCTGGTTGGCGGTCAAGTTGTCTGTGTACCAGAACCCGAATGCGCAGTGCTGTTTGAAAGAGGCCATACTGCAGAGTATGCGCGGGCTCCGATCACCCGGACCTTTGTAGGTGAAGTGCGGAAAGCTCCACTTCATTGTTTCTTCAACGGAGGGGCAGTTGTCGTGAATGAGTTTGCGCAGGTGAGCCAGAATCGGCTTTGCGAAGTCTGCTGACCTGGCAATGTAGGCATCCACACGCGGATCTTTCGTTCCCATCGATTTCGCTCCTTTGAGAGGATTCGTAGTTCGGCCTTCAGGCGGAAGTTCGTAGTTCAGAGTTCAAGCTTTAGCTTGCGTGATTCGATCGGGGAAAGCCGTGGAAGCAAGGTGAACCTTGAACTCTGAACTACGAACTTCCGCCTGAAGGCCGAACTACGAACTCTTCGTTGTATCGGCGCGCGCTTCCCAGGCGGCCACCAACCTTTTGGGTGCGCTATTGCGCCACGCCTCTTCGAGAAGCTGGCGTAGTTCGTCGGGATCAACGCTCGCGATGCGCACGAGCATCCACGGCCAACAACGATAGTGGTCCGTGATGTAGAAGGTCTTGGGATTGGCTCCCATCAGGACTTCGCGCGCGGCGTACTGGACCTTGACTACAAGTGACTCACCGTCCTGATGAAATCGAGCCAACAACTTTCCGTTGACCTTGAACGCTGTTGTGCGGTACGACGTTGCTTCCTCAACACCGGGCAATGCGAGTGCGAGCTGCCGCACCGTATCCCATGTGACGGGCTTAACCTTGGATCGCCGGTTTGGTGTCTGTTTTGATTTGCTCAAGTGTCCTCACCGGTCACTCATAGGGATGCCTGCGCTCCCAGCCATCACACGTTTAGCGGCGGATACCAATCGCGTCGGCTCTGGTGTTGTATCCAGCACGTTCCACAGAGGCCACATCAGTAGTCTTCCTTGGCTAGCGCGCCGAGGGGTAGCCCTCTTCGCATTGCGGCGACGCGTTCGACCTCTGCTCTCAGGGCGATCTCGGCCTTGAGGAGCTCGTCTCGCGCCTCGCGGTAGTTGGTCGTTTCGTTTGGGAAGGTCAGCCCTGCCATAGGTACCTCGCAAGTTCGAGCTGCTGCCGCCATCAGCGTGGGTTGAAGTATCGCTCAGCATTTGGTCGGAGGCAACTGAGTTCCCCCGCTGCGTCCCCGGCGTCCTCCGCGGTTAAGAGTCCGAGTTGTAGGAAGATAGGCGAAAAACCGCAGAGGACGCGGAGGACGCGGAGAAGGGCTAGACCGCTATCGATGGACGTGTCTTTCCATACTGAGTCGCCTGTTCAAACGCGAACGCCAACTGTAGGACGTCGAACTCCCGTTGATGACGGCCGACGATCTGCAAACCGATAGGAAGCCCATCGTTGGTGAAGCCACAGGGGACTGAGATTGCGGGCAGTTCGGTCACCGTTATCGCATAACAAGTCGCCATCCAGTCTATGTAAGTTTCCATTCCGATCCCATTGATCTCCCTGACCCAGTCCACTTCAACCGGAAAGGGCGGGACCTGAGACACCGGCAGAACGAGAAACTCATAGCGCTGCATAAACTCTATCACGCGCTGGACGAGCTGTGTGCGTTTTGCCTCCGCGCGCTCCACGTCAGCGCTGCTCAGCTTCAATCCCTGTTCGATATTCCACACCACAGTATCTTTGATCAGATCGCGATGCCGCTTGTAATCTTCTCCTCGAGTCTGTGCGTATGACCACGCCCGGAGAACCTGAAAGATCTCATCGGCGTCGCGGAGGTCCGGCTCGCCGTCTTCTACCTGACATCCAATCGAGGCGAAAGCCGAGCGAGCCTTGTCGCACACTTGATTGACAACGGGCTGCACCGGGTAGCGCCCCAGGTTGCGGCTCCAGGCAATTCGTGTCCCCCTGAAATCCCGCTCAAGCGGCTTCGAGAAAACCAAGCCCGGCTCATCTATCGAGACGGGCGCTCTGGGATCGGGGCCGGCGATTACAGAAAGCAGAAAGGCGGCATCTTGAACCGTGCGAGCCATCGGTCCTTCCACTGAAAGCGCGCTCGAGCCGGGAGTTGATGGATAGACGGGAACACGGCCCGGCGCAGTCCGAAATCCAACGACGTTACAGAAGCCGGCTGGATTCCTGAGCGAGCCTCCAATGTCGCTGCCATCAGCCAGCGGAACCATCCCGCAGGCGAGCGCAACGGCCGCGCCGCCGCTGCTCCCACCACAAGTCCTGGTCAGGTCGTATGGATTGAGAGTGGCGCCGAAGACCTCGTTGAATGTGTGTGATCCCGCGCCGAACTCGGGGGTGTTTGTCTTGCCAATGATGATCGCGCCCGCCGCCTTGAGCCTCTCCACGATCAGCGCATCACTGTCGGGGACAAAGTCTTTGTAGATGCGAGAGCCAAACGTCGTTCGAATGCCCGCGGTGGGAACCAGATCCTTCACCGCGTGTGGCAGTCCGTGAAGCGGCCCTGGCGTGCAACCTCTCGCCACTCGCTCGTCCGCTTCCTTGGCCGCGCGAAGGGCTGCTTCTTCGCCGACGAAAGTACAAATGGCGTTTACCTTAGGGTTGACCCGCTCGATCTGCGACAGAAAGGCGGTCATCACTTCTGTCGCAGACAGTTCGCGATTTCGAATCAACCCGGCCAACTCGACGGCGTCTTTGAAGCATATGTCAGTGCTCCCGCTGGTCCGCATCGTATGCTCCTACACGTCTTTCGCCGCGAGTTAGATCAGCGCTTTCTTCATAAAGAATCTCTGGTGTCCCGGGGGATAGTCGTCGAGCGTAGCAAAGACCTCATATCCCAGGCCTTCGTAGAACGGACGGGCTTGAAAGCTGAATGTGTCGAGGTGCGAGTACCGGCAGCCGCGTTCTCGCGCCGCGCTTTCAAGCGTCTCCATTACAGGTTCGGCCCACGATCGGTCTGATTGTAACTCCCCGACCCTGACGAATGTCTTCGAATGCTTCGTATATACCTCGCGCCAACCCGATTTGCTCATGATTTCAGGGTCAGCACCTAGCGCAGCGACGGCACGGCCGATGAATTGAGGCGACTCGGAATTGCTCAGATCGAGATACGCGGCCGCTTCCATCACCTTCTCTGTTCTCACGAGTCCAGGATACAGCGAAACGACCGCCACATCATGCTCACGCAGCTCGTGCGACATGTCCTCGGTCATCTTGTCGGTCGCTGTCTTCGCGACGCCATACCCGACATTCGCGACATATTTCTGCGCCGCCCAGAAAGAGATGTTGACGATCAAGCCACGCCGCTCTTCAACCATTACGCGCGCGGCGTGTGGTCACAACGAATTCGTATGCAGCCGTCACTAAGCTGAGCTTCCTCGACAGTGCGGCCAGTGACGTAGACGGTCGCTCCTGCTTCAGCAAGGCCAAGAGCCGTGCCCATTCCGACCCCTCGGCTTCCGCCAGTCACAAGCGCAACTTTTCCACCTAAGTCTGACATTGGTCCTCTCCGGTCGGTTGATGCGAACTCACCGTGTTGCATCCGAGCGAACAAATGGAGCATCTAGGTCCTCACTCGTGAGCCTTCCATAAAGACGCGGTCGGCGATAAGCGTTGCCCCAGGTCTCTCGCTCACGGTAAGCCCGGATGCTGTCCATATCGAACGCTGCGAGATAAACGTCTTCAAGCTCACCTGCTTCGATGATGAGCGTGTCGCGCGCTTCTCCGTCTGCAAGTGGGAAAACCGCCGCCTCATAAGCCATCCCATCAAAAGCAGCGGAATGCCCGTTGTTCTGCGGACCAGCATAGTTGGTCATCGCAACGCCGACCATGTTCTCATAGGCGCGGGTCTTGAACTGACTCAAACGGTGGTCGTCCAACGTGCAAGCGTTTGGTGTCAGGATGAGTTCTGCTCCTTCGAGCATCAGAATCCGCGCGCTTTCGGGGAACTCTCGGTCATAGCAGATCATAAACCCGATCTTAACGGCGCCCTGCTCAGTATCCAGTTCGCACACTGGAAAGCCATCACCGGGCGTGACCGCAGCCTCCACGTCAAATTCGCAGGTATGGACCTTCGCGTACGTGAGCACGATTTCGCCGTGCCGGTCTATGAGCAATACCGAATTGCGCGGAGCCCCTTTCCACTTCTCAAGATACGTCAGAGCGATCGCCATGTTCAGCTCTTTGGCAAGGTTCCGAAAGTGAACAATGAACGGATCGTCTTGGCTGATTGCGAGTGCTTGCCATCGTTCGCGATCGCCCTCGCGCTTCGGATCGTAGAACGTCATGGCGACGCTCCACATTTCCGGGAACAAGGCGATATCGGCTACCATTGTGCGAGCACGTCGACAAAAGGCGTCTCCTTTGGAAAGGTTCGCGTCACGGTCGTGACCGCAACCAGTCATCTGCAACATGGCGACTTTGATCGTTCCCGCAGACATTCGAGTTATTCAGTGCGCCCATGCTTGACCAGTTTGAGCGCGCCATCCTGGACCAATCCAATCCCGGCGGCGTAGTACTTATACTCCTTGTTACCGGGCTCCAATGGTACGAATAGAGTCTTGTGGATGCAAGTGGGTTGCCCGGTTGACACGACACAGACGGCTTGAACTACTACCACTGCAAGGCGGACTGCTGGTTGTGATAGACTAGCCGTGGCTGGATCGAAACAGCTTGCCGGAGATACGTGCTGAATGAAGACGAGGACGACTGGTGGGGACCAGCAGCGAGTGTTGATCTGTGGCAGAACGAGCCTGTCAGAAAAGGCGACGATTTATTTGCACGTCGTTTGTGAATACGCTGACCCGGTTTTCGCTGAGTTGGTAACCGCATACGTGCCAGATGAGCTTCAGTGGGAAAGCCCGCCCTTCAAGAGGCGGAAGCAATAGGTAAGCAGCCATGACATCCCAGACCAGTCCGACATGCACTGAGCATCACACGTCGAAGGAGTGGCGGCCAACCACTTTTGAATATCAGGAAGAAGGTATCTCGGTTCGCGTGCCCAACGTTTACGCGTGGGTCTGCCCCGAGGACGGCAAGGCCTCGTTCACCCCTGAGACCACTGACGAGATCATAACCACGGTGCGAGAACTCCTGGAGCCGGCGAAGCGAGCAAGAAGCCGCCGCTCGGTGCTGACGGAGTACATAGTCTCGGTCGAACGGTGATGCCTGACAGGAGGATTGCTCTGTTGATTAGAAGATGACCGCGCGCTGTTTCTTGATTCTTTCTGTGGGTTAGACACAACCTTTGGTTGCTTGCTAATCAGACCTATAAACCGATTCCCTTCCTGTGGGTCGCGTGGAGACGCCTGGCGATCAAACCATAAACGCTCGCGTTGAACACCAGTCCCACGTGAGTGCCCGGTACTTCAAAGTTCGTCGCCGGATCGTCTGTCACGCAAACGCGCCAATCGACAACTCCGTCGCTCTTGGTGTATAGGGCGGACTGTAGGACAGTTTCGGGAAAGCCTTGTTGCACGGCGGTCACCGCTGCGCACCCGCAGTAGCCCGTGTAGCAATCAGCCTGAAGATGGCCGTTCTGACGACGTATCCGCTCGCGAACGCGTTCACCTGCCGCAAGCACCAACGGGTGAGATCGTATACCGCGAAAGGGCGAGCCTAACGTGATCACTGAAGCTACGCGATCAGGCCGCTGTGCAGTCGCGGATCGCGCAATCACTCCGCCAAGGCTATGTCCGATCAAGTGGACCTTGCCTCCCGTTTCGGCTTGAGCTTTGGTGATTGTTTCGGATAGTCGATCGACAAGGGTGTTGACACATTCGGCGTTCCAGCCGATCCGTGACATATAAGGCCGATAGCCGATGCGCCGCAGCCAATAGTAAATCTCTTGCAGGTACATGTCGGTCCCCATGAATCCGGGGATGACGATGACCGCTGAGCTGTCGCCGCGGGGAACGCCGAAACCGTAGTAGACCGGCGATGACCGCAGCGCAAGCCAATCGAGTCCGGCGAATGCTTCTCGCCAGAGGGGACGTTGAGAGATTTCCTGATCCTTGAGAAAGTTTTCCGGTGAGGTTGATGCGGACACTAACACGCTCCTCTCGAATCGATGGATGGTTGTGCCTCGCAAGCTGGCAGCTTGCGCAACTTCCGTCTACTGCCGTTTGCCGCGCCGCGCTCTCATGACTTTGGGCTTGATCTCTTCAACTCCTGCGGCGGCGCGCAACTCGATGAACGACTGCTCCAACGCTTCCTTGAGCTTCTCAACATCGGGCATCGCCTGCGTATCCGACGTCAGCCCGAAGTACAGATTCTGATCGTAGCTCATAATAGCGCAGCCGCACCCGATCGCATAGCCGACCGGAACATAAGGGTAATACGCGATCATTCGTTTGCCCATCGCGTAGAGCGGAACTTGCGGGCCGGGCACGTTTGTCGAGACCATGTTGAATGCCGGGATCGGCGTCGTGGCCAGCGCTCCCGCGAAAGCAATGACCGGTGCGGGTAGAATTCCCATCAACGCGGAGAAGAGGTTCAAGCCTTCGGCGACGCGGCCGCTCTTCATCGCCGCGGTCTTGCGATTGATGAACTGGAATCGCTCGGCTGGATTCGGCATATCGAGAGGAATCTCGACCGGCAGCATGGAAACAAGATTGCCGAGCGCGCCGCGTTGATCCTCCTGGCGCAAGCTCACCGGCACCATCACTCGGAGTTGCCGGCCAGCGGTCTGTTGACCGTGAAGCTCAACGTAGCGCGACACTGCGCCTGACAACGTCGTGAGCACTACGTCGTTGACTGTGCCGCCAAGCGCTGCTCTGATCGCGCGTGCTTCAGCAAATGAAAAGGTGCTCCAAACGAGCTTTCGATCTCCAGAGCACGGTCGATTGAACGGCAACAGCGATACCGGGGAAGCGAGTCGCGGAATAGTCCCGCTTGTTTCGAGCATCGACTGACGAGTTTGTTCATTGGTGAGAGCTTGCGTCAGATTCATCAGACCGGTCTGGAACTCCATCAACCGGTTCATGCCTTCCTGCATATTGCCGAGCAGCGTATCAAAGAATCTCCGGGTCGCGTCCGGCCGCGGGGGTTGAGGCGGGCGGTCTTGAGCGGGCAGGATCTTCGGTACTTCGGGTGAGATATCCAGAATGATCTTGAGCAGATCCACGCCCGAGACGCCATCGACCATGCAGTGGTGCACACGGGCGATCATCGCGGTGCGCTTTCCCTCGAGACCGTAAACGAGATAAATGTCCCAGAGCGGTTTGCGGCGATCCATCATCGGAGTCAAGATTCGCCCAGCCAGCTCGATCAACTGGGCTTCGCCGCCTGGAGCGTCGATCTGAACCTTGTAGATGTGCTTCTTGATGTCGAAGCTATGATCGAATTCCCAGGTGGGATGCCCGATGCCGAACGGATCAGGCGTTACGACCTGCTGATATCGCGGCAACAGATGCATCTTGGAGTTGATCATTGCGACGAAGTTGTCGAAGGGAATCTCGCCTTCAAACAGGCTCACGCTTCCGATATGCATCGCAGCTTCCTTCTTTTCAAAGTAGAGGAAGCTCGCATCAATTGCGGTGAGCCGGTGATTGAGACTAGGTTGTGACATATCTTCTCCGAGCGGGTCGCTGGCCTGTGACCCCTTTACCATCACCGCGGCATCAAGATCGCGAAGCCGGTTCCGAACAGCGCGCTATGTTGTTTGAGGGCGGCGGCCAAACAACTGACGCGCCTCGGCATCTCGGCGATAATTTCGGGCGTCTCGATGCCCGATCCGATCGCGAAGGCGGTAGCCTCTCGTTCCTGGCCTCCGAGCCAGTAGCGTACCTCCGGATGCGCGGCAAGATTCTTCAACCAGTTCGAGTTGCGCCTCACTGTGCTGACTACCACGAGATCACCAATCACCGCAGCCATCAAAGGTAAATTCGATCGGCGGCCGGTCTTGCGACCCTGCGTTTCAATGACGATCGCACCTGCCGGGAAAAGCAACGGTCCGCCGAGACCGGCTCTCACGAGTGGTTCGACGAATTGATTGAGCCCGCGAAAGAAGTCGGCTTCGAGACGTTCAAGTCCCGCTCGAAACATTTGCACTCCTGGCTATTCGGTCAAGCCGGAAACGTCGTAAGACATCACGATCAAATCGTGCGTGCGTCCCTCCCGATCGATGACGTAATCGCCCAGCAGCGCCTCGGCCCTGAAGCCTAATCGCTCAAGGACCCGAAACGCGCCCTGCTGCTCTGAAGCCATGCGGGCGACGATCTTTTGCAGCCCGAGATCTCTTGCGATCGAGAACAGTTCGTTCGCCAGCAAACTCCCCAGGCCAATGCTTCGGTAGTCGGGGCTAAGGAGCAGAACGATTTCTCCCAGGTGCCGTGTCCACTGAAGCGCATTGTGGCTCAGCGTTCCGTGACCGACCAGCTTACCGTTTGCTTCGGCAAGCACAGTCTTGATCAGTCCGGTCTGGATGTTGTGAACCCACTGATCGAGCGCCTCGGGCCTCGTAATGTCCACCGCGAGGAAGAGCAAATCGTCTTCGGGTAGCGACTTCGCGAAACCCATCAGTGCCTCGCGGTCACCGGGCTGCATCAATCGCAGCGTGATCTGTTTGTCTTTGAGCGTGGTGGTCCATGGATAGGTTCGCTTCGAGTCGTTGGGCATCAAGATCTCCTGGTTAGTTAGTCGGAGGTTGCTTACTTCTTTTTCCCGGGAACTCCCATAAACGGAAGCTGCGTCGCGAGATCGAGCCAGCGGTTCTGCACTTCAACGTAGTTTGTCACGGCTTGCTGCGCGAAGTCCGCCAGCGCAGCCGCAGGTGAATTGTCATCGAGGTTGAGGCCATCCTTCACCGCCTTGATCACCAGAGCGTTCTGCTGAGCCGCGAAGTCGAGCCACTGCGTCCGTGCTTTCACGAAAGCCTCTAACCCCTGACCCGCGTAGTCCGAGACTGCGCGCGAGAGGTCGGACGGAGTAACACTGACGCCCTCTCTGATGGCGTCGTAAAGCTGGCCACTCTGCTGAGAAGCGATCTCGGCCCAGCGCTTCTGTGCCTCGACGATGCCTTCGACTCCCTGACGCGCCCAGCCTGCCAGCGCGGGTGTCGGAGCGCGTCGATAGAACTCCATTCCTTCCTCAATCGCCTTGAGTACGAGGGCGTTCTGCTGAGCTGTGAGGTCGATCCACTTCTTCTGCGCGTCGACCAGGTGCTCGACGACCTGTTGGGCCCACTCGGCCGCGCCGGTCTCTGGCGCTTTTTCTGTAGCAGCCGCCTGGCTGCCCGCGCTACCCTTGTGTGTCGATTTCGCTTTCGTAGTCATGATGTTTAGTCCTTTCTGAAAAGTAAGTTATTACCAGGCGGCTCGCTGCGCGAATCTCACGTTGTAATTTCGCGATCCGGACGCCGCTCGTCCTGAAGGTCAATGCTACTCCTTGTTCGAGGGTTGATAAAGATTCCTCTCCCTCTAAGTTGCCCTCAGAGAATACCACAGAATCCCAGAGCGTCAAGAAGAATATTTTGCAAGTGCGAAAAAACATATCTAAATGCAGAAATAATAGAGATTATCCGGACAATCAGAATCGCTGTTGTGTAATGGCCCTACGATTTGAGCCCGGAAGTGAACATATTGATTGGTTTTCCGCTTCTCGCATCTGCGCAGCCTCGTATCAGACTGATAAAACGAGGGATATCGGAAAATCATGGACAGCAATGCTGCACTGTGCTACAGTGCGGGCATTGCTATGGCAAAGAAGTCAAAGACAACAAAGAAGGCAGCGGAAGGCGACGAGAAACGCGATCGCGTTCTCATTAAGCGTTACGGCAACCGGCGTTTGTACAACACGGAGACAAGCGGCTACCTGAACTACCAGGAATTGATCAAGCTAATCCGCGACGGGAACGATGTTCAGGTCATCGATTCGCGTACCAAAGCTGATGTGACGAAGGCCGTTCTTATGCAGGTCATCCTCGAAGAGGAGAAGAACCAGAGCGTGCTTCCGGTTTCGTTCTTGTTTCAAGTGATTCGATCGCGAGAGTCGGCGGTCCAGGATTTCTTTAAGAACTATTTGTCGAGCAGCTTCGAAGCTTACCTAAAGACCAAGGAAGAATTTGACCGGCGCTTCCGCGGGTTCCTGCAAATGGGTTCAACGGCGCCGGAGCTCTGGGAGAAGCTCGTTCCCGGGGCCGACGCGGTCAAGGAGTTTTGGGGTGTCGGCAAGAAGGAAGGGGAAAAGAAGTAGACAACCGAGAGCACTCGCGCAGCCTGTACGGGCGTCCCGCCGTGGGCGCCCCTCGGTTTTAAGACGTCCTTAGATGCCGAGGAGGGGCGCCCACGGCGGGACGCCCGTACAGGCTGCGCGGCTGACTACTTGGGGTTATCAGGCGCGATGTAGTGGGTCGAGATCAGGTCGAGATAATTCTGATATCGACTGGCGTCGAAGTCTGTTAGAAAGACACCCATCCTCTGCAGAAGCGACGTAGACCGCTGCCCAGCCATCCGCGCCGGATGGTAGTACCGCTGGTAGACCCACCGGATAAACAAGCTCTTCTCGGTAATTGGCAGCTTTCTCACGTTGTTCGCGAAAGCTGCGAACGCGCCGTCGTCGAATAAGTACTGCTCGACATTCGACGTATAGAACGCCGTCACCGTGAGCCCGCTCTTGCGTAGATAATCGCCGATGGCTGTGAGCGCCTTCTTTCCACCGAAGTCACCAACGACCGGAATGATCAGGTTCTTCAAGTGAAGGCCGCGAACGAAGTCGTAGTCCTCGCGGCTCGCAAGAAAGTTCCCGAGCTTGCCGTTCTGGTCCGGCTGAAGAATCACTTCGCTCAACGTCGGAAACTCGCCATCCGACCAGCCGTTAAGCGTAAACGCTGCGTCCAGCCCGCTTTCGCGAAAGCTCTTGTAGACGTATTCGAGGCTCGCCTGATCACGCGGCGATAGCGGGAACTGAAAGTCCTCCTGTATCGCCTTGCGAATGGCGGCCAGGTTCGCCGCGTATGCCTGCTCGTCTCCGCGTGTCTTTGTGAAGTAGGCCAGCAGTGTGTTTATCGGATCATCGGGCGGAGGAGCATCCTTCATCAGCGGCTTGCTCAACCACCGCGAAAGGAACTGAAGCCGATTTGGCGAAAGATGAAAAATTGCCTTGAACATCAAGTGCTGGATCACCGCCTGGCGGCGAATATCTATGATGAAGGCGATCCGGGGGCGCAGCTTGGCGATGTAAGTGAAGTTCTGCTCCGGCCCAACGCCGATATAGGCGCCGCCGGTTGCTGCGAGCTGTCGAAGCTTGTCGACAACGGTGAGATAAGGAGTCTCGTTAGAAATGAGATTGTCAGAAAAGAAATAACCGCCCTCTTCGGAGACGTCGCGAATCAAGCGAGAGAACTCTGCGGCGGATAGGCTCTCCGGTGGTTGCTGCTGAGGTTGATTGGAACGCGCGGCCGGCAGCGGCACGGCGATTAGGATTAGCCCGAGCACTACCGCCAGAAGCAGTTGCCGCCATCCGCTGCGAACTGTCCGCTGCCTTTTGTCTGCGGTCATGACGGATTGTCTATGAGACCTGCGGGATTGGGAGGACTTCCCTCAAGTGCGCGCGTAACTCTCTGAAATCCGCGCGCAGTGTCAGCATCTCGGCCTTGGTGGAGTGAGCTACGCTAGCGACGCGATCGATTTCGTTGTCGATGCGGTCAAAGCGTTCGTCTACTCTGTCAAAGCGTCCGTCTACGCTGTCAAAGCGTTGCGCCACCTGCTTTTCAAACTGTTCGAAGCGACTTGCGAATCTGTTTTCGAAAGCAATGATTCGCTCCAGGACGGTCTCGATCGTGGGCTTGGTTGTCATTTCGTCTGCCATTTCTTCTCCCTCAACCACCCTCCGTTAGGAGGGCCAGTTTTACCCAGGATCGAAGAAAGTAATACACCCTTGGTGAATTACAGTCAACTGTGGCGCTGCGTAGTTAGAAGTGTGAGGCGAATGACTGACGACAGAGATCGACGAGGATTCATTTACAAACTTCTCAATTCTCCGCGCTCTGAGTCCTTGAGGTCATCGTTCTCCAGTAATTCGGTTGTGTGTTCTGTAACGCTCGTCGTCAGTTCCGACGGTGGGCGCGCCATTAGTTCCGGGGATGTGTCACCCTTCTCCCTGGGTTGATCTGACAGGCGATACGCAGAGCGTTTCTCTAGCGCTGACGAGTAGAGAATGAGCAATCCTCCAAGCGAAATTGCGGTTATGACCAGCAGGAACAATATCCCACCCAGGACGTGCCCTTTCCCAATAATAATCTCGCTGATGATTGTCCAGTACAGCGCGATATAGAAAATCGCACCCGCACCTGTCCAAAGCCTTAGACCCCATCTTTCAATCTTGCGCTTCTGAACCTGGAGATCTTCCGGCGCAGTTGGAAGCTTTTCGGTAAGCAACTGAGAGAACTCCGGCAGGCTCAACCCGCACGCGCGGCAGAATTTTTGATCGGCCGGCACGGGGATTCCGCAGTTAGGGCAATGCATGATTCGCTCATTGTAACATTCGTCGGACCCGCGCTGTTGGGGAAATGTCAGGACAAGATTTGGACCGCGGCTAAATGTGTTTCAGCCGCAGTTCGAACACCACCGCCTGTTTCGCCTTGAGGCGTCCGTCGCTGCCTTGCTTGATAGGAATCGCTACGTAGGTCTCTTTCTCCTCCGTATCTTTGCCCGGCGCCAATATGATATCGCGGGACCTAACCCCGGAGCGGTACTGCGTCCGATCAGATTGCCGTTCAAAGATGCCGGCCGTTTCAGCCTGTTTGGAGGACTTCTTATCGCCTACTATCGATGCCACGCGCGCCGCAACCTGAGCGTTCAATGGGCAGCGATTCTCAGACTCAGAACACCGCCCATTCAATGCGGCGTTGAGATAGTCGATCCGATCGTGAGACACGATGACCTGGAGAACCTCGGTAGCCGCCGTGTTGTCAAATGACACATTCAGCTTGAGCGGCTCATCAGGCTTGATCCTGTTATTCACCGTACGAGGATTGGGGTAGAGCAGGTAACGCGTTTCGTTGTTCTTGACCATCTCGACATTGACGACATACGCGTAGCTATCGAAATTGCTCTCTATGACAACTCTGAGTTCGTCATCCGCGGTGAACTCCTTGCTCGGCGATACGGCCGCGCCAGTTTTGGCGTCAAGAACCTTCACCAGCATCGCATCAGCGCTTTTACTTATGTACAGGCCCCTCGGAGTCATATCGTTCTGCGGATTCTTGGCGACGGACCCTTGAGCGCCGCCGGAATAAGTCCCATTCCATGCCAGCATTTGACCCAACACCAATACGCCGGGCAGGAAAGCGGCAGCCAGACCGATCTTTGCTCTCATCTGCAATCTCCTTGTTTGCTGAATGACTCGATCAAACGTGGCGGTGAGATCTCCCACCGCAACGTTCGCGCAGCCGCCGTCACCCGATCACAACGGTCTGATCCAGATATTTCGATACCGGAGCGGGTCACCGTGGTCCTGCAGCTTCACTGACGCCTTCGGCCCGTGCGCGATGTACAGAGCTGGGCGGTCGTGGAATGTGTTTCCATAAATCTCGACGTTGTTCTGAATCAGCACGCCGTTGTGCAGCACCGTGATTCGAGCGCGGTCGATCACCTTGCCTTGGTCGTCAAACTTCGGGGCCTTGAAAATGATGTCGTAGCTCTGCCATTCGCCGGGCCTGCGCGAAGCGTTCACCAGCGGCGCGTGCTGCTTGTAAATCGCTCCAGCCTGGCCGTGATAGTAGGTTTTGTTATCGTACGAATCCAGCACCTGCACTTCATATCGTTCCATCAGGAACACCCCGCTGTTTCCGCGCTCCTGACCTTCGCCTTTGACCTCAGAAGGCGTTGCCCATTCGATGTGCAACTGGCAGTCGCCGAACTCTTCCTTCGTTGCGATGTCGCCTGTTCGTGGAATTACCTCAACGTAGCCGTCTTTGATCTTCCACTTCGCATCGCCGCCGGCTTTCACGCTTCGCCATCTGGACAGGTCCTTGCCGTCGAACAGCACGATCGCATCCGACGGAGGATCGTTGTCAGTCTTCCCCGGTGACACGATCAGCGGTTCCTTCTTAGGCGAGGGAAACGGCTGAGGTTCCTGCGGTGTACTCATAGCGGCAACTCCTAACGATGAAGCGAACACGAGAATTGAGAAAGCAGACACCGTTCGAATGTTCATAGCGTTTTCACCCGGGTTTCTTCTCCTTTGCGGGATTCACATTGTACTCGCGCGACCGGCCTTTTGGGATGCTTAGCCACTGCCAGTTCCCGTCGTTCAATATCCGAGCCAGCAAAACGATCTGGCCGACGTGATACGACACGTGCGCAAGGGATCTACACAACGCCCCGTGGATCGTCCAAGCCTGGCCTCTGATGTAGACGTGCTGTTGCAACTGCTCGCCGCTCAACTTTGAAAGCTCCGATTCCAACAGGTCCCAACCCTCAGCCCACATGCGTTCAACGTCGCGTCTGTCGTAGAGGGCGTCTTGGAACTCCGAATCTCTATCTCGCCACGGCTTCTCCCCGTCTCTGGTCAGGAAGTCCGTAAATCTGGACACCAGATTACCGCTGATGTGGCGAACGATAACTGCTATTGAGTTATTGTCGGCGCCAAGCACTGAATTCAACGCCTCGTCGGAAACCTGTTGAATCGCCTTCTCCCCGATTCTGCGATAGCGAGCGTACTCGTCGACGATGTCTTTGATCAACGTCTTTCCCCGTAGCAACGAATTCATTGAACCGGCGCCACATGCGTCGTAGGCGCCGGCGCTTCAAGGTCCAATAATATAGCTCCTAACTGACTTTGAATCTATGACGAAAAGTTGTGCGAATAGACTAGTAGGTACGAAGGCCTGCGCGGCGCATTCGACGTTGGGGATCCAGCGCATCGCGGAAAGAGCTGACGCGCGCGCGGCGCAGCCCTTTGCTTGACTGTCACTCAAACCAATTGCTAGTTTGTTTCGTTCCGTTGGTTCGCCTAACGGCGTCTGTGTTTGATGCTGCAAGGAGAGAGAGATGCGCTGGTCCAATCTGTTCATTCCAACTCTTCGCGAAGACCCGGCTGACGCCGAAGTCACCAGCCATCGACTGCTGGTTCGCGCGGGTTACATCAGGCAACTCACGGCAGGTGTGTACTCGCTGCTTCCGTTGGCTCAACGCGTGCGCCTCAAAGTCATGCAGATTATCCGGGAAGAGATGAATCGAATCGGCGGGCAGGAATTCATGTTGCCGGCCATTCATCCCGCTGAAGTCTGGAAGGAATCAGGCCGCTGGGAAGTGATGGGCGACAACATGTTTCGGCTGCGCGACCGCAAGGGCGCGGACATGGCCCTGGGCATGACTCACGAAGAGGTTTTCACCACGATCGCTCGCAACTCAATAAACTCGTATCGGCAGCTTCCGCAGGTCTGGTATCAAATCCAGACCAAGTTCCGCGACGAAGCTCGTCCCAAGTCCGGACTCTTGCGAGTGCGGGAGTTCACGATGAAGGACGCCTACTCGTTCGATGTTGATTTCGAGGGACTGGACAAGTCTTTTCAAGATCAGTACGACGCCTACTGCCGGATTTTCACGCGATGCGGGTTGAAATACACGGCAGTCGAGGCAAGCTCGGGGGCGATGGGTGGGAGCAAGTCCACCGAGTTCATGGTTCGAACCAACGCCGGCGAAGACAACATAGTCGTCTGCGAGAGGTGCGGCTACGCCGCCAACGTTGAGAAGGCAACCTCAAAGATTGCACCATCAGATGACGATGGCGGCCCCAGTGCTGCCGAAGAATTCCCGACGCCAGGCGTTCGCACGATCGACGACCTGACGACGTTTCCAGGTGGAGCTGCCGCCGATCGCCAGATCAAGACGTTGGTCTACGCGCTCGACGATCGAATCGCTCTTGTCTTGATGCGCGGAGATCACGAGCTGAACGAGACCAAGCTCGTGGACGCGAGCGGCGCGATCAACATCAGGCCCGCGCATCCGGGGGAGATTGGCGAAGCGCTCGGCGCCTCAGCGGGATCGCTTGGCGCGGTTGGCGTCACGCATGCCTCGCATCCGAAGATCTCGCAGATCATTGCTGATGATGCGCTGCGCGGCCGCCGAAACATGACAACCGGAGCGAACAAAAACGACCACCATCTTCGCGGAGTGTCGATCGAGCGCGACATCAAGGTTGATAAGTGGGCGAGCCTGCGCACGGTCAACGCCGGCGAGACTTGTTCGAACTGCGACGGACCGCTCGACGTGTTTAAGGCGGTTGAGGCGGGGCACATATTCAAGCTTGGAACGAAGTACTCCGACAGCATGGGCGCGCGAGTGCTCACCGCTGATGGGCAGGAAGTGCCGATCGTGATGGGAAGCTACGGGATTGGCGTCGAGCGCGTCATGAGCGCAGCCGTCGAGTTGTACAACGACCAGGCCGGCATAAGCTGGCCCGTTTCGATCGCGCCGTTCCACGTCGTGCTGACGCCTGTCAATATCAAGGACCAGGAGCTTCTGGCCGCAGCCGAACGAATCTACGATGATCTTGGCAAAGCCGGCATCGAAGCGCTGTTAGACGATCGTGATGAGCGCGCAGGCGTCAAGTTCAACGATGCTGATCTGATCGGTGTGCCTTATCGGATCACGGTCGGCAAGAAGATCAAGGAAGGCAGAGTCGAGTTGTTCACTCGCGCGACACGCCAGTCCGAAGATGTGCCGATCGATTCGATTGTTCAGGCGATCCGCGACAGAGTAGCAGCGGCGATAGCGTGAGTGGACTATAACCTTGCTCGCGCTAAAGAAATCATCGCGAGTGTTTGATGGAAGAATGGGAGCGAAGCATGGCTTATCGCGCAAGTCTCATCAAGTTGATTTCCATTGCGGTGATTCTATCGCTCGGCGCACAGGCGCCAGCTAAGGCCCAGACCGCCACCCGGCAGGACCCAGCCACGAAGGCGGTCCGTTCCTTCTACACATTCCACCTGGCGCATAACAAGGACTTCACCGTTCGCAACGTCCAGCTTCGAAAGCGATTTCTCACGGCTGAGTTTTATGGACTGTTGCTTAAAGAGCTGAAGCGTCAGGCTGCGGATAGCAAAGCTCATCCGGACGAGGCGCCCTATTTCGAAGGGGATCCGTTGACTGACTCTCAGGAATATCCCGATTCGTTTCGTGCAGGACAGTCCGAGGTCAACGGCGATCTGGCGAAGGTGACTGTAACGCTGCTTTGGAGCGCGCGAACCAGCAGGGGCCGCGACAAACGGGACATCGTAGTTGAAGTGGCCAAAACCGGCGCCGCCTGGTTGATCAATGACATCGTTAACAACCAAGGCTCCAGGCTTCGCGATGAGCTGAAGCGGGAGCACTGACTCAAAGGAGTGAGCATATGAAAAGAACGATTATTGTCACGTTGCTTCTGTTGTGCGGGATGACGGCGAGCGCCGGCGCCGGCAGTGATTTCGACAGGATGAAGGCGCTAGTTGGTGCGTGGGACTCAACCAGTCCTGAAGGCACCACTCGAATCACATTCCAGTTGATTTCAGAGGGAAGCGCGCTGATGGAAACAATGGCCCGTGAGAGTATGGTGACTGTGTATCATCCGGACGGCGACTCAATAATGATGACTCACTACTGTGCTGCCGGCAATCAACCCCGGATGCGCGCCTGGGGTTCGCGAGGCAACGCAATTGATTTTCAGTTTGTGGATGCCGCTAACCTCAAGGGAAGCGCGGACGGTCATATGCAACGGCTGGTGATCAAGTTTGTGGACAAGGATCACGTGACCGAAGAATGGACATGGAAGGTAGACGGCAAAGAAACGACCTCCGTATTTCATCTGCAGCGGGTGAAGTAGCCGCGCTGTGCGCTCGATACGCTTCCGTAAACTTATTAACACCTCACTTCAGTGAGGCGCTACACCTCACTTCAGTGAGGTGCTCGAGGTCGGTGGTTGACGTGAACTGTTTCAACAGCTTGTGGAGCGCTGAATGCACGAAACCGTTGAAACGGTTCCGATCTTGCCACGCACTCAGGCACCCAACTGAAGTTGGGTATTAATAAGATCGGTCGCGCGAACGGATTTTCACACAGCCACAGCCAGTGGGTGGTATTCGCGCTGGACACTTTTATGTCGTCCCGCTCTTAATCACACACCCCCAGCGCACCGTTGAAAACCAATCAATCATTCTGGTAAGCTCTGGGTTTGCGTACCAAGCGCGATTCGCGTCATGGAGCAATCAGTTTGAAAGGAGCAATGGAATAATGGCTAAAAGAGGAGCAGCACGCGCGGTCCGTTTGAACTGTCCGAAGTGCGCCAGTGCGTTTACAGTGGTCGCGTTTCTCTCTCAGGGAATAGATGCAAACGAATACTGGAAGGCTAGAGCTGAGGAGCACGACTGTGTATCCCACGAAAAAACGCTTGCATCATCACGTTTGGGAGAGAGCAGCAAGAACCCGCTCAAGGCCTCGAAGGCGGCCGCACGCGGCAAGTAACAATCCCAATCTCCTGCGAGGGCCGGGCAACGAACCGGCCCCCATCTTACGGTTTACTACACATCAAGGAACCGCTAATCGCCGGCTTGATCCCTGCCTTTGAGCTGAACGAGGGGCGTGATCTCGAATCGGCGAGACTCTGTGGCGAATACCGGATCGTTGCTGTAGTTGTCTGGCGCGGCTTCGGCACCTTGCGTGTGATGGCCGGCGTGATACGAGCTTCGCACCAGCGGCCCAGCTTCAACGTAGCTAAACCCCATCGCCAGCGCTTCCGACTTCAAGTACCCGAATTCGTCGGGCGTGTAATACTTCTCAATCGGTATGTGCCTTGGCGTAGGAGCGAGGTATTGTCCGACAGTCAGAATGTCGCAACCTGTTTCTGCGATATCGTGAAACGTCTCGAGCAACTCACCGGCGTCCTCGCCTAAACCCACCATCAACCCGGACTTCGTCAGCAGCGGATGCTCTTGCTTGCGCGCGTTAGCTCGTCGAAGCAGCTCGAGCGATTGCTCGTACTTCGCATCGGGACGAACTCGTTTGTAGAGACGCGCGACAGTCTCGGTGTTGTGATTCAACACGTCGGGCCGAGCGGCAAGCACGATGTTCAGGGCATCTTCGTTGCCGCAGAAATCCGGTATGAGAACCTCTACGCGAGTGCCCGGATTCAAGCGCCGAATCCAATCAATCGTCTGCGCGAAATGCAGAGCGCCGCCATCAGGGAGTTCGTCTCGATTGACGCTGGTGACTACCGCGTGTTTCACGCCAAGCTGTCTGACGGCTTCTCCAACGTGACGCGGTTCGTCGGGGTCGAGCGTTCCCGGTCTGCCTTTGCCCACTGCGCAGAAACCGCAATGTCGAGTGCATATGTCGCCGAGGATCATGAAGGTCGCGGTGCCTTCGCTCCAGCACTCGAAGATGTTCGGGCAACGAGCTTCCTGACAAACGGTGTGCAGGCTCAGGTCCTTGATCAAATCACTTACGCGGTCAAACCCCTCAGTCGCGCGAATCCTCACCTTGAGCCATTCCGGGCGCGGGCCGTTGAGTTTCGGTTTAGCCATAGTTACCTGGGAGCGCAGGCATCCCTGCCTGCTCTTTTCTTCGCGCTTCTCAGGAAACCTCGGGAGCAGGCAGGGATGCCTGCGCTCCCAGGACTGTCTCTGGTCAGCGAAGACCTATGATGACCAATCAGGTGCTATCTCACAAGTACTTCGCAGCTTGCATGAGTGCGAGCGCTTCTGAATCTCCAAATCGAGATCCCCTTGCGGCGCCTTTGCGGCTTAGCGTGAAAAGAACATTGCATCCAGACGCCCGGCCGGGCGTGCACGACCGTGGAATTCACATTTCGTTAACCTGTCCTTAACAAACTCGCAACTTCACCGTGATACTATGCAGCTTGAGGCAGTTCAAAGGTTTGTGGTCCGGCCTCCAATACCGGGAGGCGATCATCAAGAGCAAGCTACGAACTTCCGCCTGAAGGCCGAACTACGAACAGGCTACAAAGGAGCTGATGGATGAACTCTAATCGACCGCATTGCAGGCTCTACATACTGCTGGCTCTGGCCGCGTTGTTTTTACTGAAACCCTCGGCGCACGCGCAAACCGCACCTGGCGAGGAACGCCCGAGTGAACCAAAGGCAAGCGGGCTAACCAGCTCGCCCAATGCCCGCGAATCGAAGGACGACATCGAACAACTAAAATCAAAGGTCGATCAGCTCGTGCTGCTGGTTGAACGTCAGCAGCGCGCGATGGCTGAAATGGAGAGGCGGCTCAACAGCGTAGAGGCCAAGCCGCAGACTGCAACGCTCAGCCCCGCTTTGCTGAAGCTCAGCGAGGCCGCTCCCGCAACACAGCCAACCGATACGAGAACAACCAGTATTGATTCGGCTCCATCTCAGGCCCCGCCCCTCGAGGCTCGCGTCCAAAAGGTCGAGGAGCAAGTCCTCAAGCTCGGGCCGATTCGATTGAGCGGCGACTTCCGGTTTCGATTCGACGCGATTCTGCGAAAGGCTACCGTCGCTCCCGATCCGCCGCTCGCGCACGTCCAGAACGCTCGCATGCGCTACCGGCTGCGTTTGAATATGGACACGGACATCAATCCGGTGCTGAGCTTCCACGGACAGCTCTCGACCGGCCCGATCAACAACGCGCTCACCCAGGACCAGGACTTCACATCAACGGTTGCGCATCAACCCTTCTTCATCAACGAAGCGTGGATAGATTATCACCCGAACAAGAGCGTTCAGGTTCAAGGCGGCCGCGTTCAGGAAGTCTTCGCCGACAACTCGCGTTTCCTGTTTGACGACGACGTTCGCTTCAACGGATTCAATGAGAAGTTCTCGTTCGGAAAAGGGAACACAAGTATTGAGCTGCGAGCCGGACAGTACTGGTTCTCGAATCCGAACGTCGCGGTCATCACAGCGGGCAGTCCGCTTGCGACGGCAGGGGCTGAGGTTGGTACGATCGGCCGCTCAGCTAATCTGTTTCACCAGGGATTGCTGTGGAACCAGAAATTCAATGAGCGCTGGAGCCAGCAACTCGGAGCAGACGCCCAGGTCTTTCGCGAACCAAACCAGATTCAACTTGCTTCCACGGCAAATGGGGTTGTTTTCATCGTGCAGCCCGGGCTCGGGCTCGTGCTCTCTGGACCGATGACCGGCACAGGCAACGCGACCACTACGTCAGGCGGCGCGATCTACACTGCTGAAGATTTTCATGTCGCGAGGCTCACGTACCGGCTCACCCACACGGGATTCCGTGTAGGCGAGCACGACTATCCGATCACCTTCAATCTACAGGGCGCGCGCAACTTCGGTACGGATGCCAACGAGCGCGACGCGATGCTGGCCGCGCTGCAAGTAGGCAGGCCGACAAAGCGCGGTGACATGTCATTCCTGTACGTCTACTCGATCAAGGGAGCGAACTCGATGATCTCGCAACTGACCGACGATGATCTCGGAACAGGCACCGGCGTAAACCTGCGCACGCAATACTTCCGGTGGGAGCTTGGACTGGCGAAGAAGGTGACTCTGCAGAGTCTGGTGTTTGTTCAGCGAGAGCTTCGCAACAGCGGACAGTTTCCGAACTTCTTTGTTCCCTTGAATGCGTTCACGCCCAGACAGTATCGTTTCCAGGAGCATCTGGTGTTTTCGTTCTAACGCGCGACTACTTTGCTGTATGCCATACAGCGGGTGAAGCACGGCCCAGCGTCGTGAAAGTGGGTCTCGTGGTCATGAGTGAATCCCTTGAACCCAATTGCGATTTCCACCAAGCGACGCACGATAAACTGGAAGGAAGTCCTGCCCGGATTCACGGCGCTGACGGATCACTCTACGAGCCATCGGAATACGTGATAGAATGCGGAACCGGCTCAGGCCAGGGGCAACAATCATGAGCAACTCAGTATTAACGCAGATCGAAGATGGCTTCAAACAATTATCGACGTCCGAGCAATTGTGGTTGATCGAGCGACTTGTGCATCACGTCCATCAAGCTGAACTGAAGCAGTCTAACGATGTGGACGCACAGCTTGCTCTCATGGCTGCTGATCCTCAAATTCAAAACGAACTCCAGAGAATTGAGCAGGAGTTTTCTTACGCTGAGGCCGATGGGTTGGAGACAACCTGATGCCCGTTCAACGTGGTGATATTTACTTCGTCAATCTGAACCCCGTCCAAGGCAGAGAGCAAGCAGGTAGCCGGCCTGTGTTAGTTCTCTCAATAGATTCCATCAACAAGCTTCCATTGGTAGTCACGGTTGTCGTGGGCACAAAAGGCGAGAATGTCGCTCGTGATTACCCAACGAATGTTCGCGTATCACCCGCAGAGAGCGGTCTGGCGATGGAAACGGTGTTCCTATGCTTCCAGGTCCGCTCGTTAGATCCAAACAGATTTCCGAACAGTAAGGCCGGGGAAGTTTCTGGCGCTACTCTGATCAGAATCGAAGACACAGTTCGATACTGTTTAGGACTCTAACTGTGCTCCCGGTAGATATCGAAGGCTTGGCCCGCAAGCGGTTATTCCAGAACGCGCTGGATTCGCTTTCGGATAGCGGCCCCAATCGCAGCATGCGTAGATTTGACGGTACCCTCAGCGAATCGAGTGATCCTGTGTTCAGGCGATAGCGATCCTCAGAGCTACTCAAGCCTGCGCGATCAACTGTGGCCTTAACCCAAACCCGACGATTGTTTTCTGAATAGAATTTCATCAGCGCTTCATCTTGAATTAATGTGTATGTGTTAGCTTCAGAAGAAAGGACGTTCGATGCGCATCCTGCTTGTAGAGGACGAAGAGAAAGTGTCGCGCTTTGTCGTTCGAGGCCTGACCGCGGAAAGCTTCGCCGTTGACACCGCGGCCGATGGGCTTTCCGGCCTGGAGCTGGCGACGACCTATGACTACGATCTTATCGTTTTGGACTTAATGCTACCCGGATTGAATGGGACCGACTTGCTCCGGCGGATTCGTCGCACGGATCATCGCGTTCCGATCCTGATGCTGACCGCGAGAGACGCCGTTGCCGACAAGGTTGAACACCTCGAAGCAGGCGCTGACGATTACCTGACCAAGCCGTTCGCCTTTGCCGAGTTCATGGCGCGGATCAAGGCGCTGCTGAGGAGGGGTTCTGTTGATCGCCCGAGCGTTCTCCGCGTCGCCGATCTGGAAGTTGACCGTCTCTCTCAACAGGTCAGGCGCGCAAGCCGGCGCATCGAGCTTACGGCGAAAGAATATGCGTTGCTGGAATACCTGATCGCGAACGCCGGACGAGTGCTGTCGCGAACGATGATCATAGACCACGTCTGGGACCAGAGTTTTGACGGGGCAACCAACATCGTCGACGTGTACGTTAGGCACCTTCGCAATAAGGTTGATGACGGTCACGAAACGAAGCTGATTCGTACGGTTCGCGGAGTGGGCTACAAGATCAGCGATGAGGCCGATGCATGAACACGCGTTCTATTCGCTTTCGCTTAACCGTCTGGTACGCAGGTCTGCTTGCAGGGTTGCTGGTCTTGTTTGGAGCGTCCGTCTACCTCGGGCTGGCTCATTACCTCAAACGGACTCTGACGGATTCACTCACAAAGGAAGCGACACAGATCGGCGAAACGTTACTGGTCAACGTCAGCCTCAGCGGCGAGGCGTACGTTGTCGACGAGATCAAGGAACACTTGGCGCCAGAGATAAACGGTATGTTCGTCCGGGTTACCCGAGCCGACGGAAGCACGCTATACACGTCCGGCTTGCCCAGGGACGGCAGCTTCGACCCGGGGAACGTGACCGCAGCGCGCGGGGACTCTACTGAGGCTTACTCGCGCGTCGAGCGCCTGCCGGACGGTGCAGAGTTGATCGTAAGCGCGATCCCCTTCGCCTCGCGCGATGGAAGCCGCTTCCTGATTGAAGCGGGCGCACCGCTGAAGCAGAGTGAGAGCGTGCTGCACGGCTTGCTTTCGACGTTTGCCCTGGGATTGCCGCTTGTAGTTGCAGTCGCCATCGCGGGTGGCTACGTGTTGATGAGACGCGCACTGGCGCCCGTCGGTGAGATCACTCGCACAGCGGAACAGATAACATCGCGCAATCTGAGCGAGCGTTTACCCGAGGCCAGGACCGGCGACGAGTTGGAAGCGCTGTCGATTGCGCTCAATCGAATGATCGCGCGAATCGAACATTCATTCCGGCACATCAACCGATTCAGCGCGGATGCGTCGCACGAATTGCGAACTCCGCTGACCGTCCTGCGCGGGGAACTCGAAGCGATAGTTCAGCAGCCTGATCTTCCGCTTGATGTTCGCGAAACGATCGGCAGCGCTCTTGAAGAAACCGAGCGTCTTTCGAAGATCGTCGAGAGCTTGCTTGCAATCTCGCGTCTCGACGCAGGCGAGGCTTTGATGATACGCGAGCGATTCGACCTAACCGAACTCGTTACGGACACGGCCGATCAAATGCGACTTCTTGCTGAGGATAAGCAAATCACTTTGAAGTGCGCCGCCGCGGGCCGCGTTGAAGTGGAGGGCGACCAGGGCCGCGTGAAGCAGGTTGTGGTCAACCTCGTTGACAACGCGATCAAGTACACCAGTGAAGGCGGCGCCGTGGACATAAGCATCGGCGTGATCAATGGCAGCGCTGTGCTTGAAGTGACCGACACCGGCGTTGGCATTCCTGCGGAAGCGCTAACTCATGTCTTTGAGCGCTTCTATCGCGTGGACAAAGCCCGCGCGCGACAGATGGGCGGCGCGGGGCTCGGGCTGTCAATAGTGAAATCAATCTGTGCCGCTCACCACGGTCGCGTGAGCGTTCAGAGCAGCGAAGGCAAGGGCAGCCGTTTTACAGTGGAACTACCGCTGGCAAACGGCCAGGTCAAAGGGTCGCAATGACTGAGCGGATAGAATCCGGAGGAGAGAAAGATGAATAGACTCAAGGTCAGCGTCAGCGTGTTCGCGCTTCTGCTCCTTCTCGTCGCCTGTAGCAAGAGTGGCGCCGACAATGACGGCGACGGAAACGAATCGCCTCGAGCAGAGAATAAGATCGCACCCGAAACTCCCGCGCCGCTTCAGCCGGAAGGCCAAGAGTTGGTCTACAACTTTGACGGTGATGCCGCAGGCAAGCCGCCGGCAAAGTTTCACGACGCATTAACCGGCCAGGGAGCTAAGGCACAATGGCTGGTGAAAGGGGATCCATCGGCGCCGTCTCAGTCCAACGTGCTCGCGCAGCTTTCGACCGACAAGACTGACTATCGGTTTCCGCTAGCGATCGCCGACGAAGGCTCGTTTCAAAACCTCGAAGTGAGCGTCAAGTTCAAGGCAGTCTCGGGGGAGGTGGATCGAGCAGCCGGGTTGGCGTTCCGACTCAAAGACGCAAACAACTACTACGTCGTCCGCGCTAACGCGCTTGAAGACAACTATCGTCTCTACCACGTGCTTGATGGGCGCCGTGTTCAGATTGCGGGCGCCAACTTCAAAGTCGCGCCCAGTGAGTGGCACGAGTTGCGTGTGGAGTGCGTCGGAAACAAGATCACTTGTTACTACGATGGCGAGAAGAAGATCGAATCGACCGACGACACTTTCAAAGAAGCGGGAAAAGTTGGTCTGTGGACGAAGGCGGATTCGGTGACTTACTTTGACGATCTGCGCGTGAAGGCGAAATGAAACTCCGCAAGGATCCTGGCTCCCATGAGCGAGAGGTGAGGCGATGAAGTGGATTACCCGAGAGCACGTCAAAGTGGACCGCGTGGCTTGTCCGTGGCTGATAAAGAAGTTTGTGGATCCCGTGGCTGAGTTCTTGTTCGTGGCCGCGGACAAGGTCATGGAAACAGCCGCGCGTGAAGGCGCGATCCCGTTCGACGCGCCAGGAGTGGAACTCGGACATCACGACGGCAAATCGAGTTTCGAGGCCGTCGTTTCGAAATACGAGATCAAAGGCGCGGCGATTCAGATGCTGGCGGAGATCGTTCACGGGGCTGATGTTCAGCAGGACCTCTACGGCCGACCCGAGGCGCCCGGGTTGAGAGCCATCGCCGAAGGATTCAGGCATCTCGGCTTGAATGACGATCATGAAATTCTGCAAAGAGAGTCTGTTGTTTACGACGCTCTGTATGCCTACTGCCAACGAACGGTGAGCGAACAGCCAAGGTGTTAGGCGAGGATCGAGGAAGGACCTATGCGGATTGAGTGGCGAGTTGCGGTTACTGCGTTGCTGACGACAGTAGCGCTCATTTCTTGCGTCGCGCAAACATCACACAATGTGGCTCCAAACAAGAATAGCGGCCCAGGCATTGAGGCTTCACGCCCGAAGACTGTTCGCATGGTCGGCACGATTCACATGCCGGGGAACGGCGGGTTCACTGACTACATGGTCATCTCTCCTGAGACGCACCGGCTGTACGCCGGTTATCGCACCGAGAACAAGCTCTTCGTCGTCGATATTCAAACCAACAGCGTGGTAGGTTCGATCGATAATCTGGCGAAGGTCTGCAGCGTTGCGCTGGTCCCCGAACGTAAGCTGGGCTTTACAAGCAATCGAGGGGACGACACAGTGGGTGTGATTGACCTTTCGACCAACAAGTTGCTCCGCAATATCCCCGGCGGTCACGGACCCGACGCGATCATCTACAACGCCGCGGCGACGCTTGTGTGCGTTTCGGATCACGAAGGCCGGGGCATAACTCTTATCGATGCCTTTACGGAGAAGGGCACAACGATTCCACTTGGCGGGCTTGCCGAGTACGTTCAAGCCGATCCGAAGACGGGAATCATCTACCAGAATCTCGAGGACACAAGCGAAGTTGTCGTGATCGATCCGAAAAAGAGCGCAGTGGTCGCGCGGTACAAGACGGGGCCGGGACAGGAACCGACCGGACTGGCGCTTGACTCCGAGCATCATCGATTGTTTGTGGCTTGTAGCAACGAGAAGCTCGTCGTGCTGGACGCAGAGAACGGCAAAGTGATCGCGACGCTTCCCATCGGCGCCGGGGTGGACTTCGCTGCGTATGATCCCATCTTGCGCCGCATCTACACCGCAAACGGAGGCTCAGGAACGATGACGGTGATCCACCAGGACTCGCCCGATCAGTACACGGTTTTGGAGGACGTTGCTACACATCGCGGCGGTCACGCCCTCGCGATTGACCCCGTGACCCATCGCATCTATGTCACCTACGGAGGAAGCGAGATCGACGTGTTTGAAGCCTTGACCCCTTAGAACAGACAGGAATCGGAGCGCGATCGCATCCGGTTGCATATCGAGCTTTGAAACTTAGCCAGATTATGAGAAGAGCGCTCACGATTCTCGCCGCGGTTTGCGCGCTGATTCAGTTCAGTGTTGCGAACGCGTTTGGGCAGAACCCGCTTCCGGCCGAAACAAAACGCGCGGACGTAAAGCGCATCAGCTCTCACATCTCCGTTGACGGAATCCTCGACGAGCCGGAGTGGGCGCAGGCTTCGCCAATTGGCGAGATAATCCAGAGAGATCCTCGGCCTGGCGAGAAAGCAACCGAGGAAAGCGAAGTCAAAATCCTCTACGACAGCGCGAACCTCTATATCGGCGTGATGTGCTTCGACTCGGAGCCGGCGCGGATCGTCGGCACGCAGATGGCGCGTGATGCCGACCTTTCGGCCGATGATCGCATCGAGATATTGATCGACTCCTTTCACGACCGTCACAACGCCTTCTACTTCTCGACCAATCCACTCGGCGCGCTCGTTGATGGTCTGCTCATCGAAAACGGCACTCTCAATCGAGACTGGAACGCGATCTGGTTGGTTCGCACTCACAAGTCTGACCGTGGTTGGAGCGCTGAGTTCGCGATTCCATTCAAGAGCGTCGGCTTCAAAAAAGGCGATGGCGTGTGGGGATTCAACTTCTCCCGCACGATCAAGCGAAAGATCGAGGAGGATCGGTGGGCTTCGCCCCGGCTCGATGTGAAGTTCTTTCAGGTTTCAGAAGCGGGAGAGATCGCTGGCCTGAGCGAGATCGATCAGGGACGCGGACTCGATATTCGCCCATTCGTCACGAGCAAGGCGCTTCACAGCGTTGACTCTGGAAACGACGTCAGCGCGAAGGCGGGCGTTGATATCTTCTACAACATCACTCCAAGCCTGAAGTGGACGACTACGTTCAACACCGACTTCGCCGAGACGGAAGTCGATAACCGCCAGATAAACCTGACTCGCTTCCCGCTCTTCTTTCCAGAGAAGCGGTCTTTCTTTCTGGAGAACGCCGGAGTGTTTGCGTTTTCAAACACAAGCCCCGAAATCATTCCCTTCTTCAGCAGACGAATTGGGCTGTTGGAAGGAAACGAGGTTCCGCTGCGCGCGGGCACGAAGCTCACCGGCAAGGCCGGTCCTTATAGCCTCGGGGTTCTCGCAGTGCGAACGGGCGAGACGGATTTCGAAGACGGCGCCAACGTGGAGGCGAAGAATCTTTTTGTCGGGCGCGTGAAGCGAGATTTGTTCAAGCAATCGTACATCGGTGGTATTTTCACCAGCGGCAATCCGGCGGAACATCTGTCGAGCCGAACCTACGGCGCCGACCTTCACCTGTTCACCTCGAAGTTTCTTGGCAGGGACCAGAACTTTGGCGTTGACGCATTCGGATTGCAGAGCTCGAACGAAGGCGTCACGAGCAAAGACACGTCCTATGGTTTCAGCGCGCAGTATCCGAATGATCTCTGGCGTTTGGCTATCGACTGGCGGCACATCGGTAAGAACTTCGCTCCGGCTCTTGGATTCGTTCCTCGGGCGAACGTCAACAAGCTCGCGCTCTCAGCAGAGTTCGATCCGCGCCCCAAAAACTTTCTGAACGTGCGGCAGATGTTTCATGAGTTCTTCTTCACGCGCTTCACCCGTCTGGACAAAGGCCGAACCGAAAGCTGGCGGCTGTTCACCGCGCCGATCAATTACTCGTTGAATTCAGGCGAGCACATCGAATTCAACTACGCGCCGCAGTTCGAAAGACTGTTCGAGCCGTTCGAGATCGCCGAGGGGGTCGTGTTGCCGCCGGGAGACTATCGCTTCACGCGATGGCGATTCGAGATAAACACCGCCTCGAAGCGCCGCTGGAAATTCGATAACGAGTGGTGGTTCGGCTCGTACTGGTCGGGTCACGCGAACCAATTCGAGACCTCGTTTCAGTACAAGGTCGTTCCACACCTGCTGATGAGCGTCGGAATGGACCAAACCTTCGCGCGGCTTAAGGAAGGCAACTTCGTAGCGCGGATATTCAGCTTTCGCGCGGACTACTCTGTCTCGCCGTTCCTTACTTTCTACAACCTCGTACAGTTCGACAACGAATCAAAGAACCTCGGCTGGCAGAGCCGAGTGCGCTGGATACTGAGGCCGGGCAACGAGGTGTTTATTGTTTTCAATCAAGGCTGGCTTCAGGACGAGCGCGCCGGGTTTCATTTCCGCACGACCGCCACCAGGCTTGCGGGAAAGATGCAGTACACATTTCGATTTTGATCTGGGAGGATGGCGACTGGCCGGGTTGGTCTTGTTGGTTATGCTAGTGTGGCTTCGGTCCAGTGCGTGTGTTGGTAAGAAAGGAGGTTAACTTTGAGGAAGGCTTCCATCCTGATGTCATCAATTCTCTTGCTTCAACTTGCGCGTCCGGCCCTTCTCTTCGCGCAACAATCCCAACTACAGACCGTGACGCTGAACCAGGCTGTTGACTTAGCCCTGAGCAACTATCCTGCGGTTCGCGCGGCGCAGGCGCGGGCGCAAGCCGCAGAGGCGGGCATCGATGTTGCCCGAACGGCGTATCTACCGAGAACAGACTTGCTGTGGCAGGAGAACCGTGCGTCGCGCAACAACATCTTCGGTCTGCTGCTGCCGCAGTCGGTGATCCCGGGGATCTCGGGGCCGGTGCTCGGCACGAAGTCGGTCGACAGCGTGTGGGGAAGCGCGGGAGGAGTGCTGTTCTCGTGGGAGCCTTTCGATTTCGGACTGCGAAAAGCCAACACCGATCTCGCGCGCGCATTGACTCATCAAGCTGGCGCTGGCGTTGAAGTGACTCGGCTCGACGTGGCGACGGCAGCGGCAGACGCATTCCTGGCGGTGCTCGCGGCAGAGCAGACGGTTCGCGCCGCCGAAGCGAACGTCGAGCGGATGCAAGTCTTCGCGCGGACTGTTCACGTCCTGGTGGACAACCAGCTTAGGGCCGGAGCGGATGCATCGCGATCGGACGCTGAATTGGCAGGAGCCAGGATTCAACTCATTCAGGCGCAGCAGACCGCCGAGATCAATCGCGCCACGCTGGCAGAAACGCTCGGGCTCGCGGGCACGGCGGTCACAGTCGAGCCCGGGCCACTACTAACTCTCCCGCTCGCGATGGATGTGCCGGCGGCCACCCTCGAGTCACATCCGCTTGCCATCGCCCAGACCGCGGCAGTCGAAACAGTTCGCGCAAGAGAGCGAGTGCTTGATCGCTCATTCTTCCCGCGCTTCAATTTTCAAACAGCTTTCTCCGCTCGAGGGACAGGCGCTTTGCTTAACGGGGATCGGGATAACTCGAGCGGGCTTTTGCCGGACACGCCAAATTGGGCATCGGGCATATCGATAAGTTTTCCGGTCTTCGACATCGTCGGGATTCGCGCGCGCCGCCGTGCAGAAGCGAGCAACGAGCTCGCCGAAAAAGCTCGATTAGATCAAACGATGCAGGCGCTCAAGGCGCAGGACGCCCGGGCTCACGCGCTGATTGATGGCGCCCGGCGCATTGCCGAGAACACTCCCGTTCAACTCAACGCCGCTCGTGAGGCCGAGACTCGCGCCCGCGCTCGCTACGAAGCTCAACTGGCGAACGTCACCGAAGTCGCCGAAGCTCAGCGCCTTCTCGCGCAAGCCGAGATCGACGACGCGGTAGCTCAATTGAGCGTATGGCGCGCGCTGCTTGCGGCTGCGAGAGTGCGCGGCGACCTCAAGCCGTTTCTTCAGCAAGTGACGAACACGCCCGTCCAAAGGAGAAAGTAGTATGTGGCTGATCAACCTCGCCATGCGCCGTCCGATCAGCGTCATCGTGGCCGTCATTGGCGTCGCTCTGTGTTCGGTGCTCGCGTTGATACGAATGCCGGTGGATATCTTCCCCAATCTCAATCTGCCGGTTATCTACGTAGCTCAGCCTTACGGCGGCATGGATCCAGCGCAGATGGAGAGCTATCTGGTCTCCTATTACGAGTACCACTTTCTGTACATCACCGGCATCGAGCACGTCGAATCGAAGTCGATTCAGAACGTTGGCCTGGTGAAGCTCTACTTTCATCCGGGTACGGATATGAGCCAGGCGCTCGCGCAGACAATCTCGTACGTCGAGCGGGCGCGCGCGTTCATGCCGCCGGGCACCGTAGCTCCTTTTGTCGTGCGCTACGACGGAGGCAGTGTGCCGGTCGGACAATTGGTCTTCTCGAGCGATACGCGCAGCGTAGGCGAGATTCAAGACCTGGCGCTGTTTCGAGTGAGGCCAATGTTCGCCACGTTGCCCGGCGTGTCCGCGCCACCGCCGTTCGGAGGCAATCAGCGGACGGTTGTCGTTCACGTCGATCCCGACAAGTTGCGTCAGTATCAGATGTCGCCCGACGAAGTGGTCAAAGCGATCGCTTCAGGAAACATCATTCTTCCGGCCGGCAACGTGCGAATCGGCGACATCAATCGCCTGGCGCCGATTAACTCGGTCGTGCCTCAGATTCAGGAGCTGACCACGCTGCCAATCAGGATGGGAGCCGGCGCCACTGTTTATCTGCGCGACATCGCAACCGTGGAAAACAGCAGCGACGTGCTGACCGGTTACGCTCTGGTGAATGGCCGGCGCACGGTTTACATCCCGGTGACGAAACGAGCGGACGCTTCGACGCTTGACGTGGTGAATCGAGTCAAGGTCGAATTGCCACGAATGCAAGCGCTCGTTCCTGACGACATCAAAGTCAGCTTCGAGTTCGATCAATCGACATACGTAAAGAACTCGATTTGGGGTTTGGTCCTGGAAGGGGCTCTGGGAGCCATTCTCACGGGCCTGGTGGTCCTGCTCTTCCTGCGGGATCTGCGAAGCGCCATCATCGTGGTGACGACCATACCGTTCGCAATGCTGACGGCGGTGGTGGGGTTGTGGCTGGCGGGCCAGACGGTCAACATCATGACACTCGGCGGACTTGCGCTTGCGATCGGAATTCTCGTAGACGAAGCGACGGTGGCGATTGAAAACATTCATACTCATCTTGCTCGAGGTGAGCCGCCCGCGCGCGCGGTGCTTGAAGCCGGCCGCGAGACAGTCACGCCTTTGATGCTTGCGATGCTGGCCATCCTAGCGGTCTTCGTGCCTTCTTTCTTTATGGTCGGGATCTCGCGAGCGCTCTTCATTCCGCTGTCGCTCGCAGTCGGTTTCGCGATGCTCGCCTCGTTCGTGCTTGCAACCACGGTTGTGCCAGTGCTCTCTACGTGGCTGCTTCGCGAGAAGCAGGCGGCCTCGGAGCGCGAATCGTTCTTTGACACGGTGCAAACGCGATATCGCGGTTTGATCGAGCGCGCGTTGGGATTCCGCTGGCAACTAGTGGGCGGCTATTTGGCAGTGACTATTCTGGGGATCTTTCTAGTGGGCCGCGCGCTTGGCACTGACATCTTCCCAACCGTAGACACTGGCCAGTTTCAGCTTCGGCTTCGCGCGCCGACCGGCACTCGCGTCGAACGCACGGAGACAATCGTGCTGAAGGCGCTTGATACGATCAAAGCCGAAGCTGGCGCGGACAACGTTGCAATCACGCTGAGTTTTATCGGCACGCAGCCAGCGAGTTATCCGATCAACACGATCTACCTGTGGACGAGCGGTCCGCAAGAAGCGGTGTTGTTAGTGGCGCTCAGGCCGAACTCGCACGTTCACCTCGGCGAGTTCAAGGAGCGGCTGCGTAAACGGCTGCCCGAAATCCTTCCAGGCACGAGCATCTCTTTCGAAGCCGGCGACATTGTCAGCCAGATCATGAACTTCGGAGCCCCGACGCCGATTCAAGTAGATGTGAACGGGCCGAACCTGGCGGCCAATCGCGCGTTCGCTGAAAAGGTGATGGCTGAGATGCAGAAGGTTTCTCCGCTTCGCGATCTTCAGTTTGGCCAGCCGCTTGACTACCCGACCGTAGACATAAAAGTCGATCGAGAGCGCGCCGGACAACTTGGCGTCACGGTTCAAGACGTCGGCCGCTCGCTTGTAGCCGCGACTTCTTCTAGCCGCTTCGTGCAGCCGAACTACTGGCGCGATCCATCCAGCGGCGTCGCCTATCAAGTTCAGGTCGAGATTCCTCAATCGCAGATGAGTTCGATCGAAGACGTCCAGAGCATCCCGGCGATGCCCAGCGGCGCGTCTCGGCCGTTGGTTGGAGACGTCGCGGATGTTAGCTATGGCACGATGCCGGGTGAATATGACCGCTACAATCAACAGCGCATGATAACGATCACCGCCAATATCGCCGGCAAGGATCTCGGCAGCGTTGCGAGCGAAGTCGGCGCCGCGATTCGGCGAGCGGGCGAGCCGCCTCGCGCCGTGGCGGTCAACATACGCGGGCAAGTGCCACCGATGAACCAAACGCTTTCGGGTCTTCAGATCGGGCTCGCGCTTGCAATCGTAGTGATCTTCCTATTGCTCGCTGCTAGCTTTCAATCGCTGCGGCTCGCGTTCGTAGTCTTGTCCACCGCTCCTGCGGTCATACTCGGGGTCGCCGTGATGCTGTGGATTACAGGCACTACGTTGAACGTGCAGTCGTTTATGGGCGCAATCATGGCGATCGGAGTGTCGGTGGCAAATGCAATTCTCCTGGTCACGTTCGCTGAGAAGAACCGGCGCGACGGTCAGTCGCCCGTTTCGGCTGCGATTGAGGGAGCGCGAAGCCGGCTGCGCCCGATCCTGATGACCAGTATCGCGATGATCGCCGGCATGATTCCGATGGCGCTTGCGATAGGAGAAGGCGGAGATCAAACGGCTCCGCTGGGACGCGCGGTGATTGGAGGTCTGGCGGCATCGACGCTTGCGGTGCTTGTGGTGCTTCCGATGGTATTTGCAATTGTTCAACGCCGTGCCGGCATAGCTTCGGCGTCGATTCATCCTGATGATGTTGAACAAGCGTAGCGATTTGCAAAGTAACCCGCAATCCCAGCGGGGTTCTGATGTCTTTGAGCCGCTGAGTTGAGGTACTGGAGAAGAAGAGCATGACTCGCAGAAACTTGATAATCGCTTTGAGCGCAGCAGTTGCCGTCGTACTAATAGTCGCGTGGCTGATGCTTCGCGGAGGCTCGCAGAAGGCGGCGACCGATTCGCGGGCAGCAGCCGAGGGCGCACCACAAACGCCGACGGTCACCGTCGCCAACGTCGTGTCGCAGGACCTGAATCTGCAACTTCGGCTTCCGGGCGAGCTCCAGGCCTTTCAAGACGTCGCGCTCTATCCGAAGTTACCCGGCTTCGTCGATTGGATAGGCGTCGATCGCGGCTCGGTCGTCAAAGCCGGGCAGTTGCTCGTGCGTATGAGCGCGCCGGAGATCACGGCCCAACGCAGCGAGGCTGGAGCGAAGACCCGCGTCGCAGAGTCGCAACGGACCGAGGCTGAGGCGCGAATCCAGGGCATCCGCGCACAACGCATTGAAGCGGAGGCCAAGCTCGCATCGGATGAATCGACCTACAAGCGACTTAAAGCCGCTTCGGCTACGCCCGGAGTTGTCGCCGGAAACGACGTCGAGATCGCCGAGCGCACGGTCGAGGCCGATCGAGCTCGAGTCAAGGTGTATGAAGAGAACGAAAAGGCCGCGCAATCACAGGTAGCTTCGCTTTCAGAAAATGTAAAGGCCGTCACCGAAGCTGCTCGCTCGGCTGGCGACATTGAGTCATACCTTCGCATCGCCGCTCCATTCGATGGAGTGATCACTGAGCGCAATGTTCACAAGGGCAGCCTTGTGGGTCCGGCGGGCGCGCCTACTGCTCCGCCGATGCTTCGAATCCGCCAGGTGTCTCGACTACGGCTTGTTGTCGCCGTGCCCGAAGCCGACGTCGGCGCGATCGCCGTGAATGAGAAAATCAGTTTCAGCGTTCCCGCGTTTCCGGGCGAGAGCTTCACTGGGGTCGTTCAGCGAATTGCGAAAGCATTGGACGCGAAGACGCGAACAATGCCCGTCGAGCTGGATGTTGAAAACGCGAAGGGCCGGCTCGCTCCTGGGATGTACGCGGAGGTCATCTGGCCCGCCCGCAGATCGCAGCCGTCGTTGTTCGTACCGCCCTCGAGCGTGGCGACTACGACTGAGCGCTCGTTCGTGATCCGAATTCACGATGGAGTCGCCGAGTGGGTCGACGTGAAGCGCGGCGCGTCGATGGGAAACCTGATCGAAGTGTTCGGCAACCTGCAAGCGGGCGAGCAGGTTGCAACTCGCGGCACAGATGAGCTGCGTGAAGGAACACATGTTTTGGCAAAACAACTGGCAGATGTAAAGTAGCTAGACCTCAGTCAGCGCCAGCGTGCGTCAATAGGAGCGACTCGTACAGACTGATGAAGGCTATGCTGCTGCTTCACAACGTCCGCGAAAACCCCACTCTAAAAGCGAATCGCTTCTCGGGCGCGAGCAGCGCGCCGGCCGGTACTTGCTGCTGAGCGTTCGGATTCCACGCGAAGATCAGTCTCAGGGGAATGTTCAAAACGGGAATCGGAAAGCGCAGCTCTCCGCCAAGCGAAGCACGATAACTCGGAAGGAAGTCCTGGCCGGGTTTGAGCGGCTTCAACACAGTCACCACCGTCACCGGCGCGCCCGTCGATTGAACCGTGGTCATCGTTTCGAAGCTCTCTTTGATCAGGCTCCGGGCGTTGAAGGATGTTCCGATGTCGAAGAACGCCGCGCTTGAAAGCCGCCAGATGATCGGCACTCGATACTCCGCGTTGAACACCAGCTCGGTGTCTCCGCCGATCGGACGCACCTCGGTTGAAAGAAAAGGCTCGGCGTTGAGCTCGCTGATGACGAAGCGGTCGACGCGAGCGAGCGGCGCGATCGAGTTCACATCGTAGCCCCGCACTTCAGTTTCGCCGCCAAGAAAGGCGCGCCTGAACACGGGCACGCCTCTCACGGTCGAGAGCGCCTGCTCGTGAAAGGCCTCACCGAAGGCTCGGATGTGTGACGCGCGTATGCGAAAGCCGATAGCCGTTGGCTCGCGCGACTCGTCGTTCCCGCTTCTGCGGAGCGGGAAGAATCTGCGGTAGTCGAAGTACTGCTTGAGAGTATTGAGGCTCCCTCCAAGCGCCCGCGCGCCAAGCTCGGCACCGAGAACGAGCCGTAGGCCTCGCTGTGGATCGAGCTCACGATCGAGAGTGTCGTGCAGGAACAGCGCCGCGAGCGATGCAGTCCGCAAACCGCTTTGCTCGAGCGAGCGCACTGACGCAGTGCTTATCAAAAGCGCGTCCGCGAGATTGGTCGATGTGAATGAGTAGACCAGGCCAACGCGCGTCGGCGCCGCAATCGTGTAGCGCGACTTGTTCAGTGGAAGAAACGCACCGATGCTCACGCCCGCCGTCCGTTGGACGAAGAGCGGCTCAAGGCCCTGCTCCCGCGTGCTTGCGTTGACGAACTCCAACCGCTCGAAGAAACCAGAGAGATCGAAGCTGATCGGCAGCTTTCCATAGGACATTGTTGAGTAGCTGGCGCCGCCGCTGCGTTCGCGAGTGCCAATTCGCAGGCGCCCGGCCAGCCTGTCGCCTCGACCGGTCAGGTTGGTGTTCGCGTAATCGAGCGAGATCGACGCTCCGCCGGTCGTGCCGCCGCCTCCGCTCATATCGACGCGCTGACGATCGCGTTCCTTCAAGTGCAACTCGACCTCTATGAGGCCGGTTGTCTGATCGGGCTTCATCACGACGTCGTTCTGTTCAAGGGGTTCGAACAACCCCGAGCGGTTGATCTGTTCGAGGCCAAACTCCCACAGCGACTGATTGAAGATGTCTCCCTCCGTGAGCGGAATCAGTCGCCGGATCACAAACTCTTTCGTGTGAGTGTTGCCTGTAAATGTGAGATGGCCGAGTCTGAACTGTTTGGCCTGGGATGGGGCCGAGAACGCCGGAGGAGCCAGCGGGGAGATCGCGATCTGCTGAGCCATGCTGGGCGCGGCGCTCGTTGCGATCAGTGCTAATGCGGCGGCGATTGGTTTGATGTTCATCGAGTACGTTGGCAACTCAAGCACCTCGAAACATGGAACGCAGCGAGTTGCCGCCCTTGCCGGTTGAGCGCTTTCAATCCCTCGCGAGGATCGGGTAAACTCGCTCGACTAAGGCGAACTTGATATGAATGAAAACAGCATAACGAAGAAGGTCATCGTCACCGGCGCGTCGAGCGGGATCGGGCGCGCGACCGCGGAACGCTTCCTCAGCGAAAGCGCCAGTGTCGCATTGGTTGGCAGACGTGAGGGCGCGCTTCATGACGTAGCCTCGCGCGCTACGGGGGGGAATGCTTTCGTCATCGCGGCTGACTTGTCAGATGAAAAGCAGACCGAAGCCTGCATCACACGGGCGGTCGAGGTGATGGGCGGGCTCGATGTGCTGGTCAACGCGGCGGGAATCCTTAAGGCCGGGCGCATCGAAGACACGACGTTGGAGCTTTGGGACGAGATGATGAACATCAACCTGCGCTCGGTCTTTCATCTCATGAAGCTCGCCGTGCCTCACCTCGAGCGCTCACGGGGTAACATCGTCAACGTGTCGAGCGTGACTGGTCCTCGCTCGTTTCCAGGGGTGCTGGCTTATTGCGTGAGCAAATCCGCAGTTGATCAGTTGACTCGCTGCGCCGCGCTCGAGCTTGCGGCGAAAGGGATTCGAGTCAACGAGGTGAACCCCGGAGTCGTCGTGACCGAGCTGCATCGAGCGGGTGGCATGAATGACGACGCGTACGCCGCGTTCCTGGAACACAGCAAGACTACGCATCCGCTCGGACGCGTCGGTCAAGCTGAAGAGGTCGCCGATCTGATTTACTTCCTGGCATCGGATCACGCGGGTTGGATCACAGGAGCGACGGTGAGCATCGACGGCGGGCGCGCACTCACCTGCGCACGATGAGGAATATCAGAAGTCAGAGGTCAGAGGTCAGAGGTCAGAGGTCAGAAGTCAGAGGTCAGAGGTCAGAAGTCAGAGAGTTGCCCTTCAGACCTCTGACCTCTGACTTCTGACTTCTGACTTCTGATTCCTGATTCTGGATTCAATCAAGAAGTTGCGATAGAAGGGCTCTTAGGGCACTATCCTATTTTGTGCGAAACAGTGAAGAAACAAGGAGAACAAAAGTTGAAGAGAATCAAGATCGCAATCTCGCTGATTTTCATAGCGGGCTTCGTGGCCGCCCTTGCCAGTGAAACGTTCGGCTATCCACCGCTGCTGGTCAAGGCGAAGAAGTTCGGCGCCAAGGATTGCACGTTCTGTCACGTCGATCCGGACGGTGGGCCGCCGTGGAACGAGCGCGGACAATGGCTCATAAGAGAGAAAGAGCGGCGCGCGGCGGATACGGTTGATGTCGAGTGGCTAGCGAGCTACAAGCCGGGGCAGGTCGAGGCCCAGAAGCCCGCCGACCCTCCGAAGCCTGATGAGAAGAAACCATCGACGCCCGCCGCTCAAGCGGGAAAAGCTGATCCGAAAACATTCGACGACTACGTTGGCGAGTACGAAGCGCCGATAGGCATCCTTGTAATAACTCACGAGGGTGACAAGCTGTTTGGGCAGCCCAAGGGTGACAACAAGGAAGAGTTGCTGCCTCAAGAGGACGGAACTTTCTCGGTCACCAACGTGGGCGCAAAGGTAAAGTTTATCCGCGACGAGAAGGGCAAGGTCATCGAAGTCGTGATCAACTTGAACGATCAGGAGATGAAGGGCAAGAAGATCAAGTAAGCCGCGGGGAAACAACTGTGGATGAGAAAGCGTTGTTCATGAAGTTCTGGGAGAGGGAAGCGCCGGCGACTCGAAAAGTCATCTCGCGCATTCCGCAAGGCATGTCCGATTACAAACCCGAACCGAAATCACGAACGGCTCGCGAGATCGCGTGGCTGATCGTGATGGAGGAGAAGGTGCTGGTTGAAGGGTTTGAAAAAGGAACGATCGAATGGCAAGACTTCCCGGCGCCCGCGACGGTCGAGGAGATTCTCGCGACTTACGATCAGAATCACGACGACCTCACTAAGCGGCTTCACGCGCTCGGTCACTCGGTGTGGGAGAGAGAGTTCAGATTCGTCTACGGCGAATATGAAATCTCGCGCGGGACGGGCTACCACTTTGGCTGGGAATTCCTGTTCGATGCAGTGCATCACCGTGGACAGCTTTCTACTTACCTGAGGCCGATGGGTTCGACGGTGCCTTCGATATACGGTCCAAGCGCGGATGAATCGTCCTAGGATGCTTGAGCAGTCTCGCTGGCTGCGATTGGAAGCAGTATTTCGACCAGGAGTCCTCCGCCGGGCGCGTTTGAAGCTGATACCGATCCGCCGTGGATTTGCACTGCGCGCTGGGTGATTGAAAGGCCTAAACCGCTGCCTCCCGACTGTCGATCCCTGGCGTCGGCTACGCGATAGAAAAGGGCAAGAATGTTCGCCAATGCCCCTTGCGGGACTCCCGATCCTTGATCCAATACCTTGATGACAGCGTGGTCATCGTGCCCGACTCCTCAGTGAACCAGAAACGGGAGATTGGTTCACTGAAATCCCGGGCCTTGACCACGTCCGGAAACCTCAGCACCTTCGACGATCACTTACCATCAATCGAGAACGCATACAGCTTCTTGTTCGGCTTGCCGACGCGCAGGAACTGATAGCCGGAGCCGACGTAAACTACGCCATCCACCACTGTGGGCCCGCCGCCAACAGCCCCGCCCGTGTCAAACTCCCAAAGTATCTTTCCATCCTTCGCGTCGAAGGCGCGGATGAAGTTGCGGTTTGACCCGGCGAACACCAGACGGTTATCACCTGTGCCAGTCACCGTGATCGGACCGAAGTTCGAACCGCCGTCCGGAGATTTGGTCTGCCAGAGAATCTTTCCAGTAGCGCCGTCGAGCGCCGATACCGAGCCTTGCCTTGGAAAATTCGAGACCGCCGCGTAAACGCGCTCGCCGTCGGTTGCATCGCCAAACTCGATACCGCCAAGCTTGCCGCCCGGACCCACTTCGGTCTTCCACAAAAGCTTGCCGTCTTTGGGATCAACCGCGTAGAACCATCCGCTCTTTTGTCCCGCCCCGATTGCCGGCTTTCCGCCCGGCCCTTTGAAGACCATCGGGGTCGAGCCGAAGTCCACGTCGAGGTCGCTACAGTCTGGGAGATTGGCGCAGCCGAACGTCCATATGTCGCCCGGGGTCGCTTGATATGACCACACGAGCTTTCCTGTCTTCAGCTCGAGCGCAACGATTGCGTTTGGAAACTTGGAGGCTGGCGGAGTGTATTGATTGCCAGTGGTGACATATAGCCGACTCGAATCAGGATGAATTGTCACCGTCGACCACACCGCGCCGCCGGCCGGACCGAGGATCGTCACTCCCTTTTTGTCTTTGCCCTGATCAGTTGGCGGTTCAGGTATGGTGTACCAGCGCCAGACCTGCCCTCCGGTCTTTGCATCGAACGCCGCAACTCCGCCGCGGAACGTGCAGCACTCGTACTTTGGGCCGTACTTAAGGATCGCGCCTTCCTCGTGCGACGCCACTCCGATGTAGACGCGCCCGTTGTGGTAGATCGGCGATCCCGTCGCAACCGTGTCTTTGTGAGAGTCGACTTTGACTTTCCATTTGAGCGCGCCAGTCTTGGCGTCCACGGCGTGTAGCGAACCGCCAAGGTCTCCGAAGAAGAGAACGCCATCGCCGTAAGCCGCGCCGCTTCTTGAAGGGTTGCCGCAGTCATACTCCCAGATCTTGGCGCCGGTCTTTGCGTCGACCGCGTACTCTTTTCCATCCCATGACCCGAAGTAGACGACGCCACCTACAACCGTAGGCTGAGCTGAGACGTCACCGCCGGTTTCGAAGACCCATTTTGGTTTGAGCCGGGCGACCGTCGCCGGCGTGAGCTGTTTCTCGTTCGGGTTGTAATGCGAGCCTGCGAGATCGCGGCCATACATGGGCCAATCAGACGAACCGGCTCCGTTTCCGCTTGCGATTGTCTTTGCTGGCCCGCGCGAAGATTGGCCGGCGGCGAGTGTGGCGGCGATAGTGCACACCGCGAGTGCTCCTGCTATCAGGCAAGTCTTAATTCGCATCGTTGCTCCTTTTCATGTCCACTGAACCGAGGGGATTGATCAGTGATTCTATTGGAACGAGATGGGTCTTTCAAGAAGCAGTGGTCAGTGGTCAGAAGGCAGAAGGCAGAAGGCAGAAGGCAG
>CAZJQQ010000029.1:0-90714 GCA_964548075.1 uncultured Clostridia bacterium
AGAAACTCAGGAGAGACAATGAGAATATTCGTTGGAAATCTGTCGTACCAGACGACAGAAGATCAGCTCACCGATCTGTTTTCAGAGGCGGGTCAAGTCGAGTCGGCTACCATCGTGACCGACCGAGACACCGGCCGGTCGCGCGGGTTTGCCTTCATCGAGATGGACAAGGACGCTGCGGCCGTGGCTATCGAAAAGTTCAACGGCGTTGAGCTAAACGGCCGAACCATCAACGTGAATGAGGCCCGGCCGAGGCCCGAACGCAGTTTCGGCGGCGGAGGCGGCGGTGGCTACGGCGGAGGGCGCGGTCAGCGCCGCGAACCACGCTGGTAGTCGAGGCCGCAACACAAACCTAAAGGGAAAAGGCCGGGCTTAGTCCCGGCCTTTTCTTTTGAACTTCAGCTGACCTGCTAGCCCGTAAACCTGCTCGTGGGCTCTCGTCACTCGATGCAAGAATCACATATCTACGTAACGCATCATCGCCTCGGGATACCGCATCCCGGCTGCGGCGCCCTTTGGCGCAAGCTCGTCCAAGCGTGCACGATCCTCCGCCGTCAACTCGATCCCCGAGGCGGCGGCGTTTTCTTCAAGGTAGCTGCGCCGCTTCGTGCCGGGTATTGGAACGATGTCTTCGCCTTGAACCAGCACCCACGCGAGCGCGAGTTGTCCAGGAGTCATTCCCTTCTCGCGGGCAATCTCAGTCACGTGCACGACCAAATCCAGATTCTTTGAAAAGTTCTCACCTTGAAACCTCGGTGAGTAGCGGCGGTAATCATCCGCCGCGAGATCGTCGATGCTCTTGATCTGCCCAGTCAAGAACCCACGTCCGAGAGGACTGTACGCGACAAAGCCGATGCCAAGCTCCCGCACGGTGGCGAAGATCTCGTCCTCCGGATCGCGGCTCCAAAGCGAGTACTCGGTTTGAAGCGCGCTTATCGGATGAACGGCGTGTGCTCGGCGAATCGTCTGGGGCGCGGCCTCGCTCAACCCGAGATAACGCACCTTGCCCGCGTGCACGAGTTCGCTCATCGCCCCGACGGTGTCTTCGATTGGAACGTTGGTATCGACGCGATGCTGATAGTAGAGATCGATACACTCAATTCCCAACCTTTTCAGCGAGCCGTCGCACGCTTCGCGCACGTATTCCGGCCGGCCGTCGATCGTTCGAACCGTCGGATTGCTCGGATCACGCCGGATGGCGAACTTGGTTGCGATGAAAACTTCGTCGCGGAGCGTTCGAAAAGCCTTACCAACCAACTCCTCGTTCTTGTATGGGCCGTAGGCGTCCGAGGTATCAAAGAAATCGATGCCGAGTTCGAGCGCACGGTGCAGCGTTGCGATGGACTCACCTTCATCGGTGGCGCCGTAGAATTCCGACATACCCATGCAACCGAGACCCTGTTCCGACACTACCAGTCCCTGCGTCCCAAGTTTCCTTTTCTTCACACTGTCTCCTTTGTTTCTGTTTGTGGTTCGGCCCTCCGCCGGGCGCAAGCCCGAGCCCATTTTCCATTTTCCATTTTCCATTTGTCATTTAGCGATTCTCTTCAATAACAAATAGAAAATGGAAAATGGAAAATGGAAAATGGGCTCGGGCCTGGCACCACCGCCTAAAGCCAAATCCTATCGTCCGGCGTTCTTCATCATCGCGTCGCGCTTAGCCTTGAACTCCGTGCCTGGTTTCCATTCCGGATACCTGTCTGCGTTCGCCACCCGGTAGCCGACGGTCATCAACAAGCGCAAGTCCTCCGCCGCTCCCGACAGGTCCCAGTCCGGCTTAATCTCGTCGGAAGGCTTGTGGTAATCGTGCTCAGTGTATTCATCGCGCTTCTTCTGACCCCAACCTTTCGGCTTGCCGATAAAATCTATCCCGTCATTGGGATCAAGCGCGGGCACTCCCACCTTTGCAAAGTTGAAGTGATCGGAGCGATAGTAGAAACCCTTCTCAGGCTCGGGATCGGGCCGCAGCACTCGTTTCTTCTCAGCGGCGGCCTTCTGCAACACGTCGTCGAGCGTCGAGTTGCCAAGCCCGACTACTGTGAAGTCACGAGTTGGTCCCCACTGATTCAACCCATCCATGTTTATGTTGGCGGCGGTTTTCTCCAGCGTGTAGATCGGGTTCTCAGCGTAGTACTTAGAGCCAATCAACCCTTTCTCTTCCGCGGTGACCGACAAGAACAGAATCGAACGGCGCGGCGGCTTGGGCAGTGCCTTGAGCGCGCGAGCTATTTCGATCAAGCCCGCGCAGCCCGTCGCGTTGTCGAGAGCACCGTTGTAGATCTTGTCGCCTTTCTCGTTGGGCAGGCCTACGCCGAGGTGATCCCAGTGCGCGGTGTAGATAACGTACTCGTCTTTCATCTTGGCGTCGGACCCTTCGAGCTTGCCGACTACGTTGTGAGAATCGATGAAGCGAATCTTCTGATCCAGATCGAGCTTCGCGTGCGCATTCAAAGAGACGGGTTTGAAGTCCTTTCGGATCGCCGCCTTCTTCAGCGCGTCGAAGTCCTTCCCTAATGAGGTGAACAGCTCTTTCGTCCTGGTGTCAGTGATCCAGCCTTCGACGTTGGCGCGCGACATGTTCTTGTCTTTCGAAACCAGATCGAAGTTCTCAATCGTGAAGCTGCCCCTGGGCACCGCCCACGGATAGCCCGCGGGGCCCGTCTCGTGAACCACCAGGACGCCGGCCGCGCCCTTCTGGGCTGCGATCTCGTACTTGTATGTCCATCGGCCGTAATACGTCATAGCCCGGCCTTTGAAAATCTTGTCGTCGAGCTTCGCCGGGTTCTTGGTGTCAGGCACGGGCGGATCGCTGACCAGCATGATTAGAACCTTGCCGCGCACGTCCATGCCCTTGTAGTCGTCCCATCCGTATTCGGGCGCGACTACGCCATAGCCGACGAAGACCATATCGGCATCGAAGCCGGTCTTCTCGACGACGCGCACGGTGCGAGCAACGAAGTCAACACCGAACTTAAGCTTGAGATCCTTGCCGCCTGCTTTCACGTTCATCTCGGCGTCTTGTTGGGTGGTGATTCCCACCAGCGGGACCTTTTGAAAGTAAGTGCCGTCGGTGTTGCCGGGTACAAGGCCGACCGTCTTGAACTGATCCGCGATGTATTTGATCGCGAGATCTTCGCTCGGAGTTCCAGGGCCGCGGCCTTCGTACTGGTCCGAGGAAAGAACCTTGATATGACTCATCACGCCGTCGGCAGTGATCACATCAAGCGCGGCCTTCGGAGGGCCGAGCGACCTGGTACTCGCTACCGGCGGGGTGATCACCACTGGTGGCGCGGACCGCTTTTGTGCTGCGGCTAAGATAACAACAACGGTAAGCACAAAGAGCACTGAGAAGGCAGCTAGATAGAATCGCTTCATTTCGTAATTCCTCCACTTCAATTTAACTGCCAGGACTCGAAGCGCGCCAGCTCTTCGGGAATCGACCTTCGGAACGCGCCGCATCATCGGCTGACGCTGCCGGCAATCGCATTGAACAGAAAAGGCAGCGTGGCGATACTCTGGCCGCGATACTGCGGCCGAAATGCGAACATTACTACGCGCCCCTTGCCCCGTTTCACTTCCACGATTGCGCCCTGGTTTGCGAGTTTCTCTCCGCCGAGCAGCCAGCCTGACAACAGCACCTCATTCGCAGCGGCGAAGCGAGCTATCACTCGGGCGTCGGGACTCGTTGTCACAAACGCAATCGAGCCTTCGACCCAGGCGATGCTTTCATCGGGTGATGATTCGAGCAGCGGCGCCCCGTGAGTAATCGGACTGGTGGTATCAAGCTTGATCTTGAGAATCGAGCCGGGACAGTAGAAGTCCTTCGCGGGCACGCCCTCGAGCACGTTCCTGACCGGCACGCCAAGCTTGTCGATTGCGAACTGCGAAGCCTCGTTTAGCGTGATCACTGTTCCGCCGTCTTCGATGAACTTCTTGAGCGCGTCTATTCCCGCTTGACCGAGCCCGCCGCTGATCTCCGGAGGGTAGCGGTCCTTCGACAAACCATTGAGAATTTGCTGCGAGCTTTGCGCCGGCAGGACGATGCATTCATATTTCGCTCTTAGATTCCCGTGGCGAATCTCTGAATCGAGAAGTGAAGTGTACGAAAAAGATGTCTTGAATTCCCTACGGTCCTTATATTGATCGAAGATCCAGCGAGTCCAGCCTTCATCCATCGATGCCGAATAGCTTTTGTACAGTCCCAGTCGAACCGTGAGTTTAGGAGGGCTACCGGGACCGACGTCTCCCCCTTCATTCGATGCCTTATCGGGCAAGCGGAATGGTCTGCTAATCTGAACAGCAACATGACCCATCAGCAAAGGAAGGGTATGTGCCGTTACATCATAAGGACGACGCGGAGGGCCACCGGGGTATTCGCGCAGGTCGGGGTACTGTTGTCGCTCAAGCAATGTTTTTGCAAACGCTCCGTAAGGCTGCGCCATAGGAATGACAACTGTGTTTTTGGGATAACTCTTACCGTCTGCGTCGAATGTTGAGCCCGCTAAGACAAACTCAACCTGCCCGCGAGACAATATGGATCTAATATTCTCCTGCCCATGATACTGCCAGAGGTTTCCGCGACCGTTTGGGTAATAGTAAGGCAAAATCAATAGAGCGAACGGCTCGCCGGGCTTGCGCTCGCGCACGGCGTCTTTACCTACAAGATAAAAATCTCGCACCCAGCGCTCGCGATACCGCGCGGCGTTGCGCATCAAGGCAAACGCGCCTGCTTGCATGTAGTCCACGATGTTCGCCAGCTTCCACTCGCCGCCTGGCCACACCACCGGGAAGTTCCAACTGCGAGTCTTCGTGTCGACTCCGATCTGCGGTGTCAGCTTCTCGAACGGAATGTTCGTAGGCGACGCGATCCTCGCCGAAGCCGTCTCGCTCAGTATTCGAATCCCGCCGTGATAATGCTGATAAGCCCGGGCCGGAGTCCACGCATCGTAAACGCCGTTGATCACAACTCCCGCTTTGCCCTCACCGATCAGTTCCCAGGCCATCGACGAACCCATGAAGTTCACACCCGCTTGAATGATCGGCGGCACGTTAGGCTCCCACGGCTCAACGTAAGGCGGGAGGAAGAACCGAGACCCGGTATCCCCTTGCTGATGAATGTCGTGGACGATTTGTGGATGCCAGACGTTGTGGACCTTATCGACGGTCAGTTGCGTTTCGACTTGGGTGAACGCGTACCAGTCGCGGTTGTTGTCGTGGCCGGTGTAGTGATGATAAAGCTCGGGCGGACTCGTGCCTTCCGCAGGTGTGCCCAGCGTTTTGTCGTACCAGGTCTTCACGATGTCTACCCCGTCCGGGTTTAGCGAGGGCACAAGCAAAACGATGCAGCGGTCGAGTATCTCGCGCGTCTCGGGTGAATCATCCGACGCGAGCTTGCAAGCGATGTTCATCGACACCAGGTTTCCGCCGACTTCGGTCGAGTGAATGCCACAGGTGATCAGCACAATCGTGCGGCCTTCGGCGATGAGCTTTTCCGCTTCGGCGTCGTTGCTGTTGAAAGTGCGTGGGTCTGCAAGCTTGCGTTGAATTTCTTTGAAACGTTCAAGGCGGGCGAGATTTGCTGGCGATGAGATCGTGGCGAGGACGAACGGTCGCCCGAGCGTTGTTTTGCCGAGTTCCTGTACCTTGACGCGATCGCTCGCGCGTTCGAGTTGTTTGAAGTAGTCGACGATCTTCGCCCACGAAGCCAGCTTGCGGTCGTCGCCGGGCGTGAAGCCGATCACGTCACGGGGCGTGGGGATCACGGCTGTTGTTGGCCGGGCTTGCCTGGAGGGACGATTCGTTTGTGCAGAGGAAAAAGGAGCAATACCCAGGACAAGGAGAGCGATGACAAATCGTTTGAGGTTCAGCGACCAATTCACAACCGGCATCGTAATCTCCAATCGCGTTCAGAGTGGCGCGCGCGAAATAAACCGAGTGAAACGGAAGAACTCTGGGAGAGATCAGCGGCCGTCGAGCCAGTTCAACTTCTCGGGATCGTGCCAGTCCCTGCGGCAGAACCGACACTGTTTGGCGGAGGTGGCTCTCAGTGGTTCACCGCAATACGGACACGAGGTATTTTGGTCCGGCGGGCTCGGCTTTCCTTCGTGGATTGTCCATATCTTGGCCCAACGGAGGGAACAGCCGGTAACCGTCCGAAGCTCATGCATTGCGTTCAAGTCGCTACCGTCACGGATCAGTTTGAGGATTCGTTGTTCATCTTCTGCAGACAACTCCGCAAACTGCGGGATTATCACTTTGCATTTCGGGCATTCGAGCCCGCGATCTGGAAATGTATCTCCGGCTGCCAGCACTTCAGCTTTTGAATAAGCTTGCTTTTCCATGGTTTTGCGACTACTAATCGCTCACTCGAAAGAAAATCGCCCCGCCGCCTACCGCCCATACGTGCTCGGCATCGGCGCCTGCGACTCTTGAGAGCGCGACATCCTGTTCGAACACCTTTGGCTCGCTGAACCACGATCGGCCTCCGTCAACCGTGTGATTGACGTACGGTCCCTGATCCGTCAGCGCCCAGCCTTCATTCGGACTCAAGAAAAACACATCGCGGACAGCAGCATTGGGAACCATCCACTGTCTGTGCCACGTCGCGCCGCCGTTGGAAGTCACAAGCATTCGGCCGCCTTGTTGCTCGGTGGCGCCAGCGGCCGCGAATCCGTGGTCCTTGTCGATGAACTGCAGTCCGCGGATCGCGAACTGTTTTACACCTTCACCGGCGAAGTCGACGGGGCCGTCGCCCGTCTCTATCTCAGTGCGCTGCTTATCCCACGTGCGGCCGCCATCCGTCGTATTGTAGATGACTCCTTTGGTGCCGGACGCCCATCCGGTCATCTTATCGACAAAGATAATGCGGAGGATCGAGAGCGGAACATTGTACTGTGGATGCCAGGTGTGGCCGCCGTCTGTTGTCGCCAAGATGGCGCTCGGTCCGCCGATGCTCTCCTCTTCGCCAAGCAGCGGGGTTGAGCCTCCTATCCAGCCCGTGTCCGGGTCGGTGAAGAAGACAGCTATGGGTGTTTGCTTCTGGGTTAACCTGGTCACCGCCCATGACGAGCCACCGTCCGTTGTTTTGACGACGACCCCGTCTTCCCCGGAATCGACTCCCACAGCCCATCCCACGTCGGGGCTTATGAAATGGAGCGAGTTCAAAGTTGGGATCAGGATGCCGGGCAGTTCGATCGGAGTCTCCGTCCAGTGCTGTCCGCCGTCGGTGGTTCGAAGAATCACGCCGACTCTCTCGTCACCCTTCGGGTTCGGGGTGTCGCCGCAGACAAACACAACGCTCGGAGACACAACTGAAATCCCAGTGTAAAAGAACACCGAGAGGTCGACTCCGGAATACTTGAGCGACGCCGGCGATCGGTATTGCGCAACCCATTTTGCCGGCTTTGGCGTGGCTCCGGTCACGCCCTGTCGATTGCCGTTGCTCTGCGGGGTCTTGCAGCTTGATGCGCCGAGCGCGAGGATTGAAGCCAATATGAATGCGGTTGTGCGCAGGTTGAATTCCATCCCAAGTTTCCTCTTGATCAGACCGTGATCGAGAGCGAGATATTAAAGGATTGGGTCGAACAGTGACAAGGGAAGGGGATTGCGAATTGCGAATTTCGAATTGCGAATGTAAATTCGCAATTCGCCATTCGACATTCGCAATTCTCCTACGCGAGGTTCTTAACCATCAAGAAGCCGTCGTCGCCGCTCGTGTAGTAGCGAGGCATACGCCGCACGATTTTGTACCCAAGTTCCAGATAGAGCTGTTGGGCCACAACGTTCGCGGTGCGCACTTCAAGCCGGACGGTTGTCACCCCCCGTCGAAGAAAACCTTGCTCGACCTCGTACATCAGTCGCCGCCCGTGCCCGTAACGGCGATGTTCTGGGGCAACCCCCAGCGCGACAACGTGGCCAGTGCCGTCGGGCTCGATCATTCCTACGACAAACGCGATCATTTGATCGGCGGGAGCGATGACTTTGTGGCAAACGGACTGCGCATGCGAAAGAAGGTAGCGTATGGTCTCGCGGTCGTAGGCTTCTCCATCCGAAAAGCAACGTTGGTCCAGCCGCCAACACTCATTAAGATCGCCGTGGCCCATCGCCATCACGACAGACTGACTGGTCGCAGCCATCATAGACTCAATTAGATTCTTCTCTTTTCGCCGCCTCGGCCACATTTCAATGCCTACACTACAAGGGAGCCAGGTGTGTTCAGATTCGAATTTGATTGTGACATCGGGTCGTGCTCGCGAAATCGACTTGATTATACGACAACGAAGAGATTCGCGCAGCAATGGATTTGAGATGGCTCCTGCTTTTCCCAAGACTGCCCAGAAGAAAACGCCCTCGCGCTTCGAGTTAGCCGCGATTTGACTTCTCACATCTGCTCAAATAGGCTTCCGGCGACGTGGTTGAGATTGACGGCGCATCACTAACGCTCGAACAGACGGCCGGAGTTGCGGACGGCGCCGAAGTGTCACTCGCTGGGAGCGCTCGAGGCCGCATTGAAAGAGCGCGCCGCTTCGTTGAAGACATCGTCGCGCGCGGCGAAGTTGTTTACGGAATAAACACCGGCTTTGGCGCGCTTGCCGACGTCACCATCCCGCCCGAAAAGCTTCGCGAGCTTCAAGTCAATTTGGTTCGCTCGCATTCGTGTGGCGTCGGCGACCCTCTTCCCGAGCGAGTCGTTCGCGCAATGATGCTTCAACGCGCGAATGTGCTGGCGAAAGGCTATTCGGGCTGCCGGGTTGAGGTGATCGAGACCCTTCTTCGAATGCTCAACGCTCGGGTGCATCCTGTGATCCCGTCACGCGGCTCGGTTGGAGCTTCAGGGGATCTAGCGCCGCTAGCTCATCTGGCACTCGTGACAATCGGAGAAGGCGAGGCAGTTCAGGGTGGTCAGCGAATGAATGGGGGCGAGGCGCTCACGGCGGCCGGTATCGAGCCGCTCGCCCTGGAAGCCAAAGAAGGACTGGCGCTGCTGAACGGCACACAAGCGATGACCGCCGTTGGGGGATTGGCGCTGCTCGATGCGGAGCGGCTCGCCGATGCGGCTGACGTGACCGGCGCAATGTCGCTGGAGGCGCTACGCGGGACACCGGTCGCCTTCGATCATAAGATCCATGCCATTCGGCCTCACCCGGGGCAGATCACGAGCGCGCGGCGATTGCGCGAGTTGATCGATGGCAGCGAGATTCGAGAATCACACCGGGACCACCTGGTTGATCCACGCGTGCAGGACGCCTACGCGATCAGGTGCATGCCTCAGGTGCACGGCGCGGTGCGCGACTCGCTGGCTCACGCGCGGCGGATACTCGAGATCGAGATCAACAGCGCAACGGACAATCCGCTGATCTTTGCCGAGGCCGGTGAGGTGCTATCGGGCGGCAATTTTCACGGTGAACCGATCGCATTGACGCTGGACTACGCAGCGATCGCGATCGCCGATCTTGGCACGATATCCGAGCGGCGAGTTGAAAGGCTGGTCAATCCGGATCTGTCTGGTTTGCCGGCTTTTCTTACGCCCGATCCTGGGATGAACTCCGGGATGATGGTTGCGCAGATCGTGGCCGCGTCGCTCATAGCGGAGAACAGCGTGCTGGCGCATCCGGCTTCGGTGACGAACCTTCCGACTTCAGGCAACAAGGAAGATCACGTGAGCATGGGGATGACTTCGGCGTTGAAGTTCGCTCAGGTGGTGAAGAACGTCGAGATGATCATTGCAATCGAATTGATGTGCGCAGCGCAGGGGCTGGACTTTCTTAAGCCTCTCAGGCCCGGCCCTCGATTAGCTGAAGCGTATTCGCGGGTGCGCGAGCTTGTGCCCTCACTCGAGCGAGACACGCCCCTGTCGGGATACATAGAAGCTCTGGTCCCCGTGGTGCGCCGCCTTGGCGAAGTGTGACAGCTCTTCGTTAGCCCTCCGTGATATACTTTCGGCGGTTCCCGAACAAGTACGAATGGAACAGTTGATGGCTACCAACCGCAAGAACGTCTCCCAGCACTACTATTCGCTGGAGGAGTACTTCGCACTCGAACACGCGGGCGACGCTCGGTACGAGTACTGGGACGGCGAGATCGTCTGCATGAGCGGAGGGAGCAAAGAACACGGCACGGTTTCGAGCAACGTCCTCTACAGGCTGAGACGCAATCTGGAAGGGGGACCGTGTTTTGCGTTTACTGCGGATACTGCGGTGAGAACTCCGACGCTTAAGCCCTACCGCTATCCTGACGCTTCGGCCGCGTGCGGTGACCTGAAGTATGAAAGAATTCGCGGCGTTGATGCTCTCACCAATCCGGTGTTAATCATCGAAGTGCTATCACCGACAACCGCTAGGCGCGACCGCAGCGAGAAGTTCAAGGCTTATCAAGTGATTAAGAGCTTCACGGAGTATCTGCTGATCTCACAGGACACCCCTCACGTCAGACACTACGTGCGACAATCCGATGGCGAATGGACCGCCGAGGATGTGACTGACTTGAACGCGGTTCTACGGCTTGACTCGATTTGCTGTACGCTTTCTTTGCGCGATATCTATCAGGGCGTGACTTTTAAGGCAGTCTGATGCCAGCCGGAGGGTATCTCGCGGCCCTCACTCACCCCAGCAACACGATCATTCCATGGTACGCGCAGAGGCACATGTAAATCCCAACCACCAGCTTGATTCCCAGCCGCGCAGTGCGCAGGTGCGAGAAGTGGTAGCAGATCAGCAACCCGAAAGCAGTCACTCCCATCTTTACAAGGAAGAAGATGATGGCATTTTGGTGAATCAGCGACGCCATCAGAGGGTTGCCTTCTAGAGCGACTCCGCGGCCGATGTGCTGCATAGTCGCCACCGCGTCGTAGCCCGACATCGCGATCGCCGCGAGAACGTACATGAACAGCTTGGAATTCCGAAACAGTACACCCGACGTCACCATGGTAAACCTCTTCTGCTCAGTCTTCTAAACGCGCGAAAGGGAATGGGGCTCCCAAAAGATTCGCGCGCGATTCCAGGATTCTTCCGCGTGCCTGGCTAAGATACTATTAAAGCAGGCAGCGAAGCAATAACCCGGCCGGGGCATCGCGCATCTCCCACCCGAGGTGCGGCCGAGTTCGTTCAGGCAAAAAGGCCTGTGCTAGAATCCCTTGCTGCAAACCTTCTCGCTCTATTAAGAGAGATGCTTAATCGCTCTCAGATTTCAAGACTGCCGGTGGAGTAATGAACTTAGTGGGTCAAGGCAGAAAAGTAAGAGCGCCGCGCGGCCGAGAGATTAGTTGCAAAGGCTGGCACCAGGAGGCCGCGCTCCGAATGCTGATGAACAACCTGGACCCGGAGGTTGCCGAGAAGCCGGATGAGCTGATCGTCTACGGTGGCACTGGCAAGGCCGCTCGCGACTGGCGGTCCTTTGACGCGATTGTGCGTTCCCTGCGTGAGCTTGAGAACGATGAAACCCTCCTGGTTCAATCGGGCAAGCCGGTTGGCATCTTCCGCACTCACGAGTACGCGCCCCGTGTGTTGATCGCAAACGCGAACCTCGTCGGGCAGTGGTCCAATTGGGATGAGTTTCATCGGCTCGAACGAATGGGGCTGACGATGTACGGGCAGATGACCGCCGGATCGTGGATTTACATCGGCAGCCAGGGAATCGTTCAAGGAACGTTTGAAACGTTCGCGGCTGCGGCGGCCAAACACTTCGGCGGATCACTCGAGGGCAAGCTGATTGTGTCAGGTGGAATGGGCGGAATGGGTGGAGCTCAGCCGCTGGCCGCGACGATGAACGGCGCGTGCTTTCTCGGCGTTGACGTTGACCCTGAGCGCATCGCCAAGCGCATCAGCACAGGCTACTGCGATCGAATGGCGACGGACCTCGACGACGCGCTGCGCATCATTAACGAAGCGCGTTCGAAAGGTGAAGCGGTTTCCGTCGGTCTCGTCGGCAACTGCGCGGACGTGCTGCCCGAACTTGGGCGAAGAAACATCGTGCCTGATCTGCTGACCGATCAAACAAGCGCGCACGACGCACTGAACGGGTACGTGCCCAACGGGATGAGCCTCGAAGAAGCGGCCGCGCTGAGGCGTGACGACCCCGATGAGTACATACGCCGCTCGATGGATGCTATGGCGACACACGTTCGCGCGATGCTTGAACTGAAGCGCAAGGGCGCAGTGACGTTTGATTACGGCAACAATATTCGCGCGCAAGCGAAGCGGACAGGACTTGAAGACGCATTCGAGATCCCCGGCTTCGTGCCTGAGTACATCCGGCCGCTCTTTTGTCAGGGACGCGGTCCTTTCCGCTGGGTCGCGCTTTCCGGAAACCCGGAAGACATTCGCAAGACCGACAACCTCGCGCTGGAGTTGTTTCCCGACGATCAAGTGCTCTCGCGTTGGCTGAAACTCGCGCGCGAGCGAGTTCAGTTTCAAGGGCTGCCGGCGCGAATCTGCTGGCTGGGTTACGGCGAGCGCGCCGAGTTCGGCGAGGCAATGAACGACATGGTTCGCAGCGGCAAGCTCGACGCGCCAATCGTCATTGGCCGTGATCATCTGGATACGGGATCAGTCGCGTCCCCCTATCGCGAGACCGAAGCCATGCGTGACGGCTCTGACGCGATAGCCGACTGGCCGTTGCTAAATGCGTTGTTGAACACCGCTTCGGGTGCGTCCTGGGTTTCAATTCACAACGGGGGCGGAGTCGGCATAGGGTATTCGCTTCATTCCGGGCAGGTGACCGTCGCGGATGGAACGGAAGACGGTGCTCGACGATTGAACCGAGTGCTCACGAACGATCCGGGCATCGGCGTAGCGCGTCACGTGGATGCGGGATACGAAGATGCACGCCGCACCGCCGACGAGAAGCACATCAAGATTCCTACATCTGGAAGCTGAGAAGACTGTGGTCCCTCCCAGTTCTTTTAAGGCTTGAGGATCGAAGAGAATCCGCAACCAACTACGATATGGTTCGTTTCTTGTAGGCTCGAATGAAGAACGTCTTATCCCCGATCTGTTGGTCCGGATTGTGATCGCGGCCGAAAATGGCACACGCTTCGAAGTTCTGTTCAATCCACTGCATCAAAGTCTGACAATAGTCTCGACCGAACGCCTCGGGTCCGAACTCGGACGTAGCCCGATTGGCTACGAGCACCAATCGAGTGTCCGACTGGATAAGCTGTCTGATCGCGCGCTCTTCTCCCTCGCGGTCCAGATAACCCGGGGTTGTGATTTCTTCCCTGAGCGGGTTGGGCCTATCGGTGAAGAAGTTGAGCGACGTTCCTTCCGGCATTACGGCCACAGGCTCGCCAGGCGCGGTCTCGCGCTTTATGAAGCCGATTGCTTCGTCGATCGATTGTCCTAAGTCAGGGATGGCGACGATCGTCCCCCGGTCCGTATTAAGGGCGTACGTGTTCCGGTCGCGAAAGCGAAATGAGAGCAACGCGGCCGTTATTGCCACGTCCAACAGCATGAGCGCGATCGCGATATTGCGGGCGACACGCCTGGTATCGGACTGGCGAAACAAGTTCGCAAACGGATGCACCCAAGCGTAGGTAAACACGATGACCGAAGCCGGCAACAAGTACGAACTATAAGCGCCGCCGCTGCGCACTCTGAGAATCACTCGCGCAAGGCTCGCAAGCGCGTACACCGCGATTATCAGGACGATTATTGTCTGGCTGTTCACAGTGCCGTTTGAAGGACGCTTTAGGTATCGAGCAAACTCTCGGCCGATCAACCCAACCAGCAGGAGCGGCATAGCCAGATATGGGCCTTTCTCAAAGTTCAACGCACCTGCAAATGGTACGGCCACGATGAACAGCGAGGCCGCAAGCAGCACCCAGATCATCGCGTATGTGGCTCGACCGGCGTCGCTTACTCGACTCAGGTCAGCCAGTGGAATGTGACCGGGAGTCCGGTCGCCTTTTCGCCAGGTCAACAGCATGCTCACAGTTCCCACGACGGCGGCGAGGGCGCTGACCCGCACCGCCGCGCCGATTATGCTCCCGATTGATTGCAGGGGTTGATCGAAACCGGAAACTCGTTTGTTGAAATAAACCAATTCCGGTGGCAGATGGCGAAAAAAGAGAAGACTCTCCTGGGTCAGCGAGTGCCAGCCAACTCGAGAGGCAATGTACGCGTACACCCCAACTACCAGGATCGCGCAAGGAGTAAGAAATATCGCGCCAAAGGTCACAGCCCGGCGCACGTTTGGATGGCCCGCCAGCGCGACTGCTACAACTCCGGCGCTCACTGCTGCAAGCCCCATTTCTGTCTTCGCCAGAATGGCAAGACCGGCCGCCGTTCCCGCCAGAACCAGCCACACCGCGCCTAGGCCGGAGGGCAACGTAGGAACTGCGCTGCTTACAGATCCCTGAGGCGTGGCCTCACTCTGATCGCGCCGTTCGAGAAAGTGGACGAGCAGGGCCAGGGACACCAACCCGAACGCGCATCCGTGAAGAGCCGAGTAGGAGTAGGGCAGTATGTAGTTGCCGGCTTGCTTGAATGCACAGAGCCACATCACACTCAGCGTCGCCGCCGCTGCGGGGACGCGTCCCATCAGTCGCCGTGATAGCCAGTAGACAACCGCGAGGATAACCATCGAGGTGAAAACGCCGTCTGCGTATAGCACTGCCAACGACGGACCGAAGATCTTATAAAGCAGCGCGTTGATGTAAGGGGAAAGCGGGCCGTAGATATGACGCACGTCCGAATACAGCATTTCACCGCGAACGAGTCTCAGTGGCTGATTCATCTCGCGGCCGCAGTCTACGAGTGGGTTGCCCCACCGTTCCCACGAGACGACCAGGGCAAAGATAAACGAAACAGCTATGAGGGCAACCCAGGGAAGGTCGCGTTTGTCTATCCGAGTGGCCACGATGAAGGCCGATTATAGGCGATGTCCGCAGCGGTGACAAATATTGTTCACTCGTTCTGAGGCGCAGTGTCGCGCACGTTGATTCGCGCTTCGGTTTCTTCCAGAAACTCTGTCGTCTGCTCAGTGACACTCGGTTGTTCTTCCGACAGGACGACAGGTCTCAGCTTGATGGTTGGCTGCGGCTTGGGCAGCGGCGGTCTTCGCGATCTTGCGTTGTCCGACATCGTCTGAAGAAACGGATAGCACATCAAGGCCATTCCGAAGAAAGCCGCCAACACCGCGATCACGTTCACGTACGGAGTGAACTCACCGGCCGGATGGATATTCTCCTTGGCTAAGATCTTCAGGCTGGCTCCCACGGCCGCTCCGCAGAACGTGATGATGAAGCCCCAGATCAGCATCGCTCGTTGTCGCGCCGCGAAGGTTGGTTCTTGACGGCTCTGCGGCTTCACCATTGGAGACTGATCACTGATGAGTTCTGCCACCGCCTGCAGTTCCATCCCGCATGACCGGCAGAACTTTTGCTCTGCTGATGCTTCGGTCGAGCAATTAGGACAGTACATCGGCTGTCTTGCTCCTTATCGTTCCCAGTGAATCGTTCGCTACACGACCTAACGCCCCGGCTCACACGGTTGTTTCCGCTTTTGCAGCGACCGACCCTTAGACAGAAGTGATGCTTCGCTTTCATTACTTCTTTTACTCGGTTGTTCGCACGTTGCTATACTCCGAGCCTGGGAGCGCAGGCATCCCTGCCTGCTAGTTCTCGCGTCGCGCCAAGCAGGCAGGGATGCCTGCGCTCCCAGGCTCGGAGTATACCGGCTGGACGGATCAACCTCCTAGCACGAGGACATATGACGAAGCTCAACACGACAAAGTCAGATCACCTTTTTGAACGCGCTCAGCAAGTGATCCCCGGCGGCGTGAATAGCCCCGTCCGGGCGTTTCGCGCAGTCGGCAGCAGGCCCCTATTCATCCGCGAAGCCGCGGGCGCGCAGATCACGGATGCCGACGGTAACAGCTACATTGATTACGTAGGCTCGTGGGGACCGATGATCCTCGGTCACGCTCACCCGGTTGTCATCGATGCAATTCGCCAGGCGGTCTCGCGAGGAACTAGCTACGGCGCGCCGACTGAATTGGAGATCGAGCTCGCCGAAGAGATCATCTCGGCTTTTCCCTCAATCGAACGAGTGCGCCTAACGAGCTCCGGCACCGAAGCCGCGATGAGCGCGATCCGACTGGCGCGCGGGTTCACGGGCCGCGATCGCATAGTCAAATTCGAAGGCTGTTATCACGGCCACAGCGACAGCTTGCTGGTGAAAGCAGGGTCGGGGCTGGCGACTTTTGGACCTCCCGATAGCGCGGGAGTGCCAGCCGGCTTCGCTCGCAGCACGATCGTGGTTCCATACAACGACGCAGACGCTTTGAATCATACCTTTGAAGAGCAGGGAAGCCAGATCGCTTGCGTGATCATCGAACCGGTCGCTGGAAACATGGGCTGTGTGCCTCCCAGTCCCGGCTACCTCGAAGCCGTCCGTGAAATCACCTCACGTCACGGCGCGCTGTTGATCTTCGATGAAGTGATCACCGGGTTCCGCCTCGCCTACGGTGGAGCGCAACAGTTGTACGGTGTGAAGCCTGACCTGACCTGTCTGGGCAAGATCATCGGCGGCGGGCTCCCGGTAGGAGCGTTCGGCGGCAGAGCCGGCGTGATGGATAGAATCGCGCCGCTCGGTCCTGTATATCAAGCGGGCACTCTCTCGGGAAACCCGCTCGCGGTAACCGCCGGCCTGGCAATGTTGAAGTTGTTGAGAGATTCGAACCCCTACGAAGAACTCGAACGGCGCGGCGCAAGGTTAGAGCAAGGGTTGCGCGACGCTGCTCTTGAGGCGGGTATCTCTGCGACTGTGAATCGTGTGGGCTCGATGCTGACAGGTTTCTTCACCGAAGGCCCGGTGACCGACTGGCCCAGCGCGAAGAAGTGCGACACGGATCGGTATGGGATGTTCTTCCGAGCGATGCTTGAAGAAGGAATCTACCTCGCGCCTTCGCAATTCGAATGCGCATTCGTGAGTGTCGCCCACACTGACCGACTGATTGAGAGAACGATTGATGCTGCAAGCCGCGCAATGCGGGCTCTGACCAGGTGATTCCTCGGGGCTCGTAGGCTCAGGGTTGTTTGTCGCGCGAGAGTTCAGGATAATTCTTCTTCAACCAGTGCCACACTTCCACACGAAGTCTCTTAACGAAATCCACCAACTCGGATGTGTCTTGTTCGGCTTGCTACTGAGCCGAACACAAACGCAACTCGAATCCCGCGATCGGTTAGCGCCTCACGCAGCACGTCAACCAAACCGCTCGTCTTGATAACCAGGTTGTGGATGTCCGGGTAGAGCGGATGCTGAGTGTTGGCGCGGTAATAAGTTCGGTTGCCATCCCGGCGCGACTCGACGACTCCGAGGCGGGCGAGCCGTTTAAGTTCCTGACGCACGGTCGCATCCGCAAGGCCGGACTGCCGTTCGATCTCACGAACATGGAACTCTCGGCCGGTTGTGCCGAAGAGAAGACGAAATGTTTCCGCTTTCACGCGTGAGGAAAGCAGCTCCACCAGAGTGTTCATATTGCGTGTTTATACCACGCAACTGCGTGGTTATACCACTCAATGTGACGGGACGAGGCTAGAGTCATCTCGGACGACATAACGACTCCTCGCGGCGACTTCGGTTGAACGGTGGGCCGCCTACAGGCGCGGGGCTATGCTTGGGTGGACTCATACTTTCTGAAAACCAGCGCTGAGTTCTTTGACCCGAATGCGATGCAGTTGCACAGCGCCGTATCGATGCGAGTTGCTCGGCCGATGTTCGGCACATAATCCAGATCGCACTCAGGATCGGCTATCTCGACGTTGATAGTCGGAGGGGCGTAATTGTGCTTCATAGCCATCAGCGTGGCCACAACACCAGCCGCCCCGGATGCGCCTTGCGGGTGGCCGATCATCGACTTGGTCGAGCTTGCCGGGATACTTCGCGCGCGGTCGCCAAAGGCCATTCGAACCGCCGCGGATTCCGTCTTGTCGTTGATCTTCGTGGCCGTCCCGTGCAGATTGAGATAGTCAATCTCATCGGTCGTAAGCCCGGCGCGCTCGACCGCCATCCGCATAGCTCGGGCAGCGTCGTGACCGGTCGGCGAGATCTGCACTCGATGATAGGCATCGCAAGTCGAAGCGTAGCCGGCCAGCTCAGCATAAATCCGCGCGCCTCGATTGAGCGCGTGCTCGAGTTCTTCGAGTATCAGGATCCACGCGCCTTCGCTTAGCACGAACCCGTCGCGATCGGCGTTGAATGGACGCGAGGCGCGAGCCGGTTCGTGGTTCCATTTCGTGGTGACCGTGCCCATTCGGCAGAAGGCGGTCATCAATCCGAACGTAATGCACGCCTCCACGCCGCCCGACACCACCGTGTCTATCTGGCCAAGCCGAATCGCATTCCACGCATATCCCATTGCATCGGTTGAGCTGGTGCAGCCGGTTGAGAGCACGTGACTCATGCCGTGAAGCTGGTAAGCCATGCTTACCTCGCTGGACAGCATTCCCACGAATGACGCGACGATTGAGTACGGGCTGACTCGGCGATAGGCAGCATCGTGATCCGCGCGGTCGTAGTACTGCTTGTACTGGCGCTCGGCGAACTCGATTCCCCCGGCGCCGGTGCCAATGATTACGCCGATGTTCTCGCGTTCGGCAGGGGTGAGCGCTTCGAGATTGATCCCGGCGTCGTCGGCGGCTTCATCAGTGGCGAAAAAGGCCATGGGCACTGCGCGCTGCACGCGGTCCTTGTCTTTCTTTGAGATGTAACGATCAAAGTCGAAGTCTTTCACTTCGGCGGCGACTCTACAGGAGAGCTTCGATGCATCGAAGAGAGTGATCGGCCCGGTCCCACTGATGCCGCTTGAAGTATTCTTCCAGTAAGCGTCGCGGCCGATGCCATTGGGGCTGACCGCTCCCATTCCGGTTACAACTACGCGTCTCAAACTCATCGAGTATCCTCCGCCTGGATGTGGCTACGTCGCCTTAAGCGTCGAGTCGGTTGATTGTACGACAAGACCGGCATTCTTTCCACGCCAGCAGCGAGCACCCAGGATCATGATTTGGCGATCTGTTTCAGGAGCGAGCGCGCGAGGTCGCGATCGCGGCTGATCTCGAATCCCCATTCGGCGTCGATTGGAGATTCGATCAACTGTCGAAGAAAATCGGCGGCGCAGTCACGCTCGCCGTTCTCAATCGCAAGCTCAGCCGCGTAGGTCAACGTCACGGTATTGGACGGAGCAATCGCAAGCGCCCGGTCGAGAAGCTCGCGACTGCGCTTGCGGTTACCGCCCAGAATCCTCGGCGCTTTGTGATAGAGCCGCCCCAGCACGCGCAGCGGGCCAGCGCCGTGATAACGCTCGTCGATCTCGATCGCGCGCTTAAGCTCGAGCCGCGCCCAACGAAGCGCTCTCAGTCCTCTGATTCCGGCGTTGGTCTCGGCGAACAGCGCCAGATTCACACCCACCCAGAAATGGCCCTCGACTCGGTCGTCATTGAGGACGACGGCCCGCTCGCCCGCGCCAATCCCCGCGGCGTAGAGCTGCCTGCCGGAATCTCTTGAGCCGGCTTGCTGCCCCAAGAAGAATAGCGCGCGCGCTAGCCGCCATTGCACTTCGTAGCGATCCGTCCCGCCGTGCGCGCCTGAAAGCACCATCACGGATTCCCTTACTGCTCCGGGCTCGGCACGTTGCTGATACAGGTCGTCAGCGCGGCCGACTACGGCGAGAAGATCATCGGTAGGCATAGTCGTGAATGGACTGGGTTAGGTGAACTGGCAGAGGAGAACAGGAGCGGAGGAGCGGAGGAGCGGAGGAGAAGACGAGCAGAGGAGCGGAGGAGCAGAGGAGCGGAGGAGAAGAGGAGAAGCCGCACCTCCGCCCCTCTGAACACCGCTCCTCTGCACCTTCGCCCCTCTGCCCCTCTGCCCCTCTGCACCTTCGCCCCTCTGCCCCTCTGCCCCTCTTCTCCTTCGCCCCTCTGTCCCTCTGCCCCTCTTCTCCTTCGCACCTCTGCCCCTCCGCTCCTCTGCTCCTCTGCGCCTCTGCCCCTCCGCACCTCTGCTGCTCGGCCCCTCCGCTGTCCGTCTACCTCGACGCAATTTTCTTCAAGTGCTCGCGTGTGAAGATCGCGTCCTTCAGATTCTGATCGTAACTCACATCCACCACCTCAAAATCAATCTTCTTTCCGCGGGCGCGATTGTCGATCGTCCACCGGGTTCGAGTCCAACGTCTGGCGACCTGTTCCGTCTTACTTACAATGAGGGAACGAGCAAGCCCGTTGTGATTGTCGTAAAACTCCGCCCGCACGGCGGCGAAGGTCTGGTTTGAGATCAATAACACGACGCGGGGAAACTTCGACTCGGCGCCTTGTTTGAGCGTTCCCTCCGCGCGATAGCACGATGTTCCCTCGAGCGTTTCTTCCCGGGCAGTCGTGAAGTCATACTTTTCCGATTGTCCGTCGGCAAGTTCCTGCAGCGTCAATCCAAACATCGCATCTTCGCTCATCAGATCACGGGTGACGATGAAGCTATCCGTGCTTTGAACGTAGCGAACACCTTCGATCTGACCATCGGGGAAGACTGTTATCAGCCCGTCGCGGTCGCGTTCTTCGGCGGGAGATGTGAATTCGACCAGAATCAGCAGGCGTCCGTCCGGCTGGTGCTTGCGATACATCGTAAACTGGACCTGCCAAGGCGCATTCGTTTCTGCCCCTTCGTTCGTAGTGCCGATCGACGCCCGCATCTTGACCGTGCTGTCGTGGCTGGAGTCGAGACTGCGATAGCGCTCGATTATTGGGGTGGCATCGATCGTCGGCGTCGGCGCGCTCGATGGGCTACTGTTTCCGTTATTGAGCGTGACGGTTCCCTCCAGCTTCCTGCTACATGCGACCGAGAGCGACAGCATTGCGATTCCGATAGAAAGAATCGCCGCGCGTTTGTCGCAGTGAAAGTGAGGCTTGATGTTGCGGCGCGGGTTCTTGTTCATAGCGTATTCAGACCAGGCGTTCCAATGGGTGACGGCTTGTCTCCGTTCTCGATAAAGACTTTCAACCAGTGTTTGCTTGCTAAATTGCCGTTGGCCTACCGTTTCTCTCCGAGGGCTGCGCGCGCAAACAGTTTCGACTTCATCAAAACTGGCAGGAAGACGAGGTCGGCTGCCAGACACGTTCCAATCCCCAGTGCCCACAGAATGCCGGCGATTCGCACCGGCACGAACGAAGATAGCACGAAAACCAGAAACGCCGCGATCAGCATCAAATTGGCGAGCACCATCGGCTTGCCGGTCCGCAACATCGTCAACCACATCGCCCATCCTTCATCGGTTGCCGAGAGCGTTGCGGGCAGAGCACCAGGTTCGATCCCCTGCTGGCGCTCAGCTACGGATTGGCGATAGCGGCGAATCATGTGGACAGCATTATCGACCGCCAGCCCAAGTACCGCGCTTGCGACAAGGCTGGTCGTTATGTCGAGCGCAGTCCCGCTCCATCCCAGGAACCCAAAGTAGCAGACGATCGGAAGCAGATTCGGAATCAACGCAAGGAGACCGGTCGCGAACGAGCGGAACAACACAACCATCATCAAGTAAATGGTTACGAGCGCTATCGCCAGGCTCGACGACTGAGAGGCCGCTACCGCGTCCGAAGCGTCGTTGAGCAGAATGATCGAGCCGGTTGCGCGTTGCGTGATTTCAGTCGGAAGATTGACTACCGCCCACTCGTCAATTTGTCGAGTCAGCTCCCTGAGCTCGTTGGAGCTGAACAGATTCACTCTGAGTATGATCACCAACCGCGAACCGTCGGCGCTTACGAGACGAGAAAGCGACTCATCTTGCGAAAGATAATCACGGAATATTAACGATAGCCTGCCGCGATCACCGGGAATTTTCCCGGCAGCGTCAACGAGCTCGAGGTGGTTGCGTGGCAATACGCTATTGATGCGGCTGATGATATCGACCGCCGAAATACCCGCGTCGACTCCAGGCTGCGTAAGCGCGAACTGCTCGAGAGCCGAGGCCGCTCGTAGGAACGCAGGGTCGGTAATTGACGCGGGCGCTCCAGTGACAACCAACTGAACCGTGGCCGCGCCCGCTAACCGTTGGTGAAGCTTCTCGGCGTCCTGGACAGTCTCGCTGTGGCTCGGAAATATGTGTAGGTAGTTGGTGTTGACTTGTAGCCACATCGCCCCGGCGCCAAGAACAAGTGTGACGGCGAGAGTCACCACCAGGACGCGCTGTCTTCGAAACAGGACCAACGCGGTGATGTTCACCAGCAAGCTGTTTAGCCAGGTCGCGTAGTCTTGCTGCTGCGGGCCGGCTTCGCCCAATGCGTGACGCGGGAGCAGGGAGAGCGCCGCGGGAATAAAACCTACTGTCAGAGCGAGCAAGGCCAAAACTCCGAGCGCTTCGAAGATTCCCATATCGCGCGCGGTAGGCACTGCGCTCGAAGCCAACGCGCCAAACCCCGCCATCGTGGCTGTCGCCGAAACAATCACTGCCGGGCTTATGAAAGTAAGACCCTCGAGCCACGCAGTTTGTTCGTCCTGCCAATCGTGGTGCGCACTGAGAGTCGACATCGAGACGCGATACTGATTCAGAACGTGAAAGATGTATGAGCTGCCAATCGCCATCAAGGTCGTGGGCAGCGTGAGCGTCGCGAGGGTGATTGGCCGGCCCAACAGACTCATCAATCCAATCGTCCAGATGAGGCCAATGATCAACGCGCACACCGGAAGAGCCGCTCCCCAGAAACTGCGAAACGCGAAAAGAAAAACGCCGAAGCAGAGCGCAGCCGCAATCGGTGAAAGCACCATCGTGTCGCGAAACATGCTTCGTATGCCGCGCGCGTCGACGATGGGGACGCCCGCCAGGAACACCTCATCGCCGTTGGCTTCGGATTTCGCGACCCGTTCGACCTCTTCGGCCACGGCGCGGGCTTCCGCTTCACCGAGCGGCTTGAGGAAGATATCTACCGAAGCGGTCTTGCCGTCAGCCGAAACGTAGTGGCGCAAGTACAGCGGATCGCTGGTGACTTCTTGCTTTAGCTTGGCGAACTCGGCCGCCCCCTGACTAAGGCTGCGAGCGTCGATTAAGCGTCCGACGCTGACGCCGCCGTCCTCACGTTTAATGGATTTGATGTTAGATAGGCTAAGCGCTTCATCGACGCCGGCGATTGCGGCGAGGCGGTTGGTCAGACGGTTGAGTCTGTCGAGGAACTTCGGCGTGAACACATCGCTTGTCGTGACCGCGACTATGATAACTCGGTCGTCGCCAAAGATGCTGCGCGTCTCGTTGTAGAAACGATAGGTATCGTCCTTGCGAGCGAGCGTCTCGGGCGAACCGTTGAAGGTGACGCCCCGGACGAGAATCACCGCCAGAGACGCGATGGTGATCGCGAGTGTTGCAGCGATGATTGGCTTTGGATGGAGGACGACGAACTTCGCGGGCTGGGTCATAGAGGCGGCTCGCGGCACTCGATTGATTGCGGGTGCGACTATAAGGGATAGACGCGGAGAGAGTCAAACAACGAACACAGATGCGATGCGTGGCGCTTGTCTAATGAAGAGGGGCTTCGATCTGCTCACCGTGCCGTTGGAAGAGTTCGGTTGCGCGCTCCTTCATCTCATCAATCGGCGTGTGCGCCGTCACAGTTCCGCTCTCATCGACAAACAGCTCTCCGATTGGACCGATGGGCTCAAGTCCAGGATACGCGAGCCACACCGGGATGCGCCAACCGACAAGACCGTCATCGTACTCCGGGATTCCAGCAGCAAAGCGATCGGGGAGATGGGAAATGAGCCACTCGTTTGCAGTGGCCCGCGCTTCTATCGGTGTGCTGGCCGTAGAACGCGAGTGCGCGTTTGAGCAGGTCGGTGTCGCCCGGTACGACTGTGATGTTATCAGTGACGTAACAGGTCTCAATAAACTCGGCAGCTCGAAATCGATGTTGAGGTGCGTGCAACAGATTCCCAACCTCGACTAAGACCGCCTCGGTGATTACTACTTCGGATGCCGCTTTCACCTGAGGAAGCCTCTTCACTGCCTCAGCGTGGTGTTGGTCTCGGGGATTAAGGTAGCCTGCCAGAAACGTGGCATCTAGCAGCAGTCGATCGGGGTTCATCGCGTGGACTCGTCGCGCTTCGGGGTTCCGTAAAGGTAGTGGTCTAACTCGCTTGACCAATCGGGTGGACCTTCCACGGTGCCCTCCATCGACTCAAGCACGGACCATGCATCGCCCTTGGGGATTTCCGGGGGTCCGCTATTGATGGGCGCCAGCGTTTTCTCGAGCAACATACGCGCGTATTCGTCCAACGCAACTCCCTTAAGAGATGCTTCGCGCTGGAGGCGACTCTCCAATTCCGGCGGGATGTTGATTATCAATGTCATCCTTCACTCCTTCCCGGCGTTCTCAAAGTGACCAACTGGCAGGGACTATCTTAGCACGGTCGTTACTGACTGGCTCAGGTCGTTTCCTCCGGAACTGTCGATTTGGGAAGACGTCGTCAATTCCATTTCAATCCTTTCAGTTGTTGCAGATTCACGTTTCCGCCGCTCAGCACGCAAACGACCTTGGACCCGCTCGGCGCTTTGACAAGGCCGTTCAAAACGGCGGCCACCGATGCGGCGGCTGCGCCTTCTACGACCAGCTTGCAGTGGGACATGATCCAGATGAGCGCTTCGAATATCTCTGAGTCGGGCAGCGCGACAACGTCGTCGACAAACTGGCGCACCGCGTCAAATGTGTGTTCGCCGACGCGCTTCACTTTGAGTCCGTCGATGATACAGTCGACCGTTTCGAGCGTTACAAGCTGGCCTTTCTCAACGCTGAGCTTCATCGCCGGCGCTCCCGATGATTCGACGCCGATGATCCTTATCTTTGGGTTTAAGCCTTTGAGCGCCATCGCTACGCCTGAGATCAACCCGCCTCCCCCGATGGGAACAACGACTACTTCAGCTTCGGGGAAGTCTTCATAGATTTCCAACCCGAGAGTCCCTTGCCCGGCTATCAAGTGCGGGTCGTCGAAAGGATGGATGTAAGTCAGGCCGCGTTCCTCGCAAAGCTGCTTCGCCTTCTCGTTGGCCTCGTCCCAGATCGTGCCGTGCAGCACGACCTCGGCGCCGTAAGCGCGAGTCGCCTCGATCTTTGAGGGCGTCGCGTTCTCAGCCATAACAACGACTGCGCTCATTCCGTTCAGCTTCGCCGCCAGCGCGACGCCCTGGGCGTGATTGCCGGCCGATGAGCAGATCACCCCGCGCCGGCGTTGCTCCTCTGAAAGGTGCGCGAACTTGTTAAGCGGCCCGCGAATCTTGTAGGAGCCGGTTCGCTGAAAAACCTCGGCTTTGAGGCGGATGTCGAAGCCGCTCTTTTCACTCAACAGCCGCGATGTAAGAAGCGGCGTGTGATAGACGTGCGGGGCGACTCTGGCTTTTGCTTCCTGGAAGACCTGCGGAGATAGATTGATCATTGTCGGTGGTTCTCAAAGTTGGAGTATGCTGAAATGCGGCGTATGCGACCGGGCTGATTATCTACAACGAGGAAGGCCATTGCAAACTTAAGGAGCGCGCCGCTTGCATCTTGAGGATTGAATGCCCGATAACTTATTCTCTTCGACTGCCCGAAGTTCAGTTTGGACATGGAAGTGAGCCAGTGAACTACATCGATCTGCGAAGCGACACCGTCACAAAGCCAACAGACGAGATGCGCGAGGAAATGGCTCGCGCTGAGGTCGGCGATGATGTCTACGGCGAAGATCCGACAGCGCTGCGGCTTCAGGAACGAGCCGCCGAGATGTTCGGAAAGGACGCCGCGTTGTTCGTGCCCTCGGGCACCATGGGTAACCAGATTGCGGTGAGGCTTCACACTCAACCCGGTCAGGAAGTCATCATCGAAGCACGAAGCCACATGTTCAACTTGGAGATGGCAGGCATGGCTGTCATCAGCGGCGCCCTCGCGCATCCCATTCGCTGTCCGGACGGAATGATGGACTGGGATTCGATTGAAGCCGCGATCCGGCCTCGCAGTTCCTACTTCGCGCAGACTGGACTTGTTGCGGTCGAGAACACGCAGAACCTGGCTGGCGGCACCGTGATGTCATTCGAGCTAATGAAAGAGATTGTCGATCGCGCTCACGAGAAGGGCCTGCCGGTCCATCTCGACGGCGCGCGAATCTTCAACGCGGCAATCGTGCTCAAACGTGATGTAGCCGAGATCGCCTCGCTCTTTGATTCGGTAATGTTCTGCTTGTCGAAGGGGCTTGGGGCTCCGGTTGGCTCGATGATTGTAGGCTCACGCGAATTCATCGAACGCGCCGTGCCCGTTCGGCGAATGCTTGGAGGAGGCATGAGGCAGGTTGGAGTGTTGGCGGCGGCAGGCCTGGTCGCGCTTGATAAGATGACTGCGCGCCTGGAAGAGGACCACGCGAACGCGCAAGTACTTGCGAAAGGGCTTGCCGAGATTCAGGGCGTCAAGATCGATCCTGAGAGAGTGCAAACGAACATCCTCGTTTTTGATATTGGCGGCACCGGGAAGACTACGGCGGAATTCCCGGCGAAGCTGAAAGAACGCGGTGTGCTTGCCAGCGGGATCAACGCTCGCGAGATGCGGATGGTTACGCACAAGGACGTTTCGGGCAGCGACTGCGAAACGGCTCTGGGAGCCATTCGTGAGGCGCTGCGAGAATAGACCACGGATGACACAGATGCGGCGGATTAACGCGGATCTGATCCGTGCCCATCCGTCCCATCCGTATGATCCGCGGTCTATTGCTGGCCGAACAAATGAACAAACTCGTCATCGCCATCGACGGACCTTCAGGGTCGGGCAAGAGCACAGTTGGCAAAGCCATCGCGCGCCGCCTTGGCTATCTATACATCGACTCGGGCGCGGTTTATCGAGCGGTAGGCCGCAAGGCTCTTGATACGAACACGCCTCTCGAAGACCCAGCGTCGGTAGCGCGCGTCGCGCGCCTGTCCAGCATCAAACTCGAAGGCGACCCCGACCACCTGCGGGTCTTGCTCGATGGCCGCGACGTAAGCGGGCAGATACGTCTCCCGGATGCGAGTCACGCTTCCTCCGTCGTCGCAACGATTCCGGAAGTGCGTGAAGCAGTGGTCGAGAAACTTCGCGAGATGGCTCACGCTGGCGGCGTTGTGATGGACGGCCGCGACATCGGAACAAAGGTCTTTCCCGACGCGCAGGTAAAACTGTTCCTCGACGCCTCGCTCGACGTGCGGGCGCGCAGAAGATGCGAAGAGGAGCGCGAGCGCGGCCGAGATGTGACTGTCGAAGAGATCAGAGCGGAGCTTGAAACGCGCGATCGGCGGGATCGCGAGCGCACGGCTACGCCGCTCGTTAAGGCTCCCGACGCAGTGTTCATCGACACCTCAGAGTTGCCGCTGGACGCAGTGATCGAGCGCGTGCTTGAAATCGCGAGAATGCGAAGCTAGACTTGATCGCGCATCAATGGACGCCTTGAATCAGTTTTCGCAGACCGAGACGACTTGATAGCGGAGTTTTCCCGTACCTCACCCGGATATTGCGCGGCCCCGGGGTTGACGGATCGAGCACTCACCTCGCATCCTCAATCTACAGATGGGAATCTTCACCGGACTCATAATTGAAGTCGGCCGAGTGCGCCAGATCAGGCGACGAGACGACGGCGCTTTCCTCGTGATCGAAGCCAGGAAAGTTCTGGAAGGCACGCGCATTGGCGATTCGATTTCGATCAACGGCGTCGATCTGACAGTGATCGAGATGAGCGCGGACTCCTTCAGCGCCGACGCTTCCCTCGAGACTCTCAAGCGCTCGACGTTAGGCGGGCTTCGCGTCGCGGACAGAGTGAACCTCGAGCGGGCGCTTGCAGTCGGCGAGAGATTAGGCGGGCACATGGTTCAAGGCCACGTGGATGGCACGGGCGAGCTTGTGTCGGTCGCGCCTGAAGGCAATGCGTACCGAATGCGTTTCAGGTTTGAACGCGAGCTTGGACGCTACATCGCAATGAAGGGATCGATAACCGTTGATGGGATCAGCCTGACGGTGGCGGGGCTTGGCGACGATTGGTTCGAAGTGGCAATCATTCCGCACACGTGGCGCGAGACAAGCTTGTCTGATTTGAAAAGCGGAGGCCGAATAAACCTTGAAGTCGACGTGCTTGCGAAGTATGTAGAGCGGTTGATGCTGAAGGAACCATCGGAAGCGGCGCAGACCGAACTGACGGTTGAGTACCTGATAGAACAGGGATACTGAAGTGATGCTACTTCACGTTCACAACGGAGCAACTATGCCATTCGCAACCATCGAACAAGCCATCGAAGAATTCCGGGCGGGGCGGGTGGTCATCATCGTCGATGACGAAGACCGCGAGAACGAGGGCGACCTAGCCTGCCCGGCTGAAAAGGTCACGCCCGATATCATCAATTTCATGGCCCGCTACGGGCGCGGCCTCATCTGCCTGTCGCTGACAGAAGATCGGCTGGATGAGCTTCAGGTCCCGCTGCAGGTTTCCGAGTCCGACAACACGGCAACCCGCAGCACTGCCTTTTGCGTCACTATAGAAGCGAGGCGAGGCGTGACCACTGGTATATCTGCAGCCGACAGAGCGACGACCATTCAGGTGGCGGTTGATCCGCGCACCAGGCCTTCGGATCTCGCGCGGCCCGGGCACATCTCTCCGCTTCGCGCGCGTAACGGCGGCGTGCTCGTACGGCCCGGTCAAACGGAGGCGGTGGTTGACCTGGCTCGCATCGCAGGGATGACCCCAGCGGGCGTGATATGCGAAGTGATGAACGACGACGGCACGATGGCTCGCCTTCCCGAGCTTCGCGAGTTCGCTCTTCAGCACGGCCTCAAGATCATCTCGGTCGCCGATCTGGTCAGCTATCGAATGGCCAATGAAGTGCTTGTGCACCGCGCAGGGGAAGCGCGAGTGCCTAGCGTCTACGGCGAGTTTCGGGCGATTGCATTTACCAATGACATCAATCAAGACACTCACCTGGCCTTGGTGATGGGTGAGATTGATCCGGACGTGAGCATGCCCGTGCGCGTGCATTCGCAATGTGTGCTTGGCGACGTGTTCGGTTCATTGCGCGATGACACGGGTTGGCAGCTTCATCGCTCTCTGGAGGTCATCGCGAACGAAGGCCGCGGCGTGCTGTTGTATCTCAAACAGGAAGGCCGGGGCGTCGGGCTGGTTAATCAACTCAAGGCGTATCGGCTCATGGATGAGCAAGACAAGGATGCCGTCGAAGCCGACGCGGCAGTGGTTGGGCTCCACAAGATGGACCCTCGCGACTACGGCATCGGCGCGCAGATTCTTCACGATCTGGGCGTGCGCAGGATGCGGTTGATAACAAACCATCCCGTGAAACGCGCAGCCATCGAAGGGTTCGGTCTCGAGATCACCGACCGCATTCCGATCGAGATCGAGCCTAACGAGTCGAACGAAAAAGTATTGCGTGCGAGGAAAGACAAACTCGGGCACCTGCTAACGAAGGTTTAGGAGTGATACGTTTCACTCATCAAGAACTATGCGCAGAAAACTTTTGATCGGCGCCGTCTCCCTTCTAACCCTGGTCCTCCTCCTTGTCATCGGCCTCTTCATCTACATTCGTAGTGGGCGGCTGGACAATTATCTTCGAGACCAGGTAGTCGAGGCGCTCGCCGATGTTGGAATCACTGCGGAGATTGGCAGTGCTAGTCTGGACCTTCGCGGATACAAAGTTACACTGAAAGACATAAGGCTGTCGGCGACCAATGGGAAAAACCGGTTCGGCACGATTGACAGCCTCACCGCCCAATTCTCGGTGCTCTCGTACCTGAACCAGCGAATCAAAATCACAAACGTCGAAATCGTCCATCCCAGCGCATGGATTGAGTTCGACAAACAGGGTGGCTTCAACCTGGACTCGCTGCATGCGCCTACCAGGAAAAAGAAAGAGGCCAGCGAAGAAGATGACGTAATCTTTTCGACCGCGGATTTCAAGGTGACGCAGGCCGAGATAAACTTCGTCGATCTCAAAAACAATACTATCGTGGATGTGACTGATCTAGGCGTTCACCTCATACCAAATAATCCTGACGCTACCGACAACGCGCTCGATCACCGGCTTGAGCTTGCATTCACACAGGCAAAGGCTACCGTCGATGGCCGGGCGATCGAAAACATCAGGGCGAACGCCCTGGCCCGAGTCACCGACAAAGATGCAGAGATACTGACCGTCAATGGTGACCCTCAGTTCACAATAACTTCCGACCTCGGCAAAGTCAGGTTGAACGGCAAGGTCGAGAGCTTCAAGCCTCTCAAGTACGCCTTCACAGAAGTTCGGGCCGACGCACAACTCGCCAAAATCGCGCAGGTGTTCTCGCCTGAGACAAAAATGGCAGGCGACGTTGGTTTCATTGGGCAACTAAATGGGACCGGCTCTGACTATCATGCATCCGGCGCGATTGAAGCAAAGACGCTTTCGGCCGCGGGCTTTCGCGTTGCGAGCATTCACGCTAAGGCGAACGTCACCGGCGGCAACGACGAGTACCAGGGTAAAGCAAGTCTGACGACATCAGAAGTCACCGGGCCGGGCCTGACCGTCAGTTCGATAACCTTCGGTGATGCGAGGGTGAAAGGTAACGCGCTTAGCTTCGACGTGACGGGCGCGCTGAACGTCGCCGCGCTCAAGAGCGGGGAAGTCACAGTCAGGGGACTCAAAGGCACGCTCTCGGTGGATCGAAACAAAGCGAGCCTCTCTCAGTTTACGGCTGAGGTTCTGGGCGGGAGCGTTGCGGGTTCGGCTACAGTGGCTTACGCCGGCGGGTCGTCACAGGTCAACGTCGAATTCAAATCGATCGACCTCGATCAAGCAGCTACGCTCGCTTCGGCGAAAGATGTGAAAGTGCGAGGAACTGCCAACGGGATCGCACAGCTCACCTTCCCGCGTCTCGACTACAAAGCCGCGACCGGCAAAATAAATGCGACGTTCGATGCAGCGGTCTCGCCACCGGAAAAGGAAGGTGAGGGCGCTCCCGCCAACGGAGAGATTAGCCTAATTGCGACGGGCCGCGGGTTCAATATAGAGCGCGCGTACGTCCGTTCGAAGCAGAGCGATCTGATGGTCTCCGGCACGATAGGTTGGGATAGCGCCGCATCTTTGAACGTCGACTTCAAGTCAGCAGACATGGCCGAGGTCCAACGCGCGATCGATGGCTTCGGTTTGATACCGGACGCGGTGAATTCGGATTACGAGGTCACGCTCGAGGGTGAGGGCGAATTCAAGGGGCAGGTGCAAGGCAAGCTCTCCGCGCCCGCGGTTTCGGGGCACGTCAAACTCGCAAGCATCAAACAACACGATGAGGAAACGGGTGCATTTGCGGGCGACATCGGTTACACATCAACGCTCGTGCGAATCGACAATGCTTCGTTCGTGCGTCCCGACGGGTCGCGCGCGGACTTCAGTGTGAACGCGCCGCTTCCGATCAACGACGATGTTGCGGTCAAGGCGAGTTTACAAAACTTCGATCTGGCGGCGATTGTTCAAGCCTATTCGGCCGGGCTGAAGGACTTCGTGGGACGTGGTGTAATCAATGGCGTCATCGATCTGAGAGGTTTACCGGGGCCGAGAACAGTCGAGGGAACCGCAAAGCTGACGCTGGCCGCCGGCGAGTTCACTTTCCCAGCTCAGGAAGAAGGACAACAGGACAAGAAGGTTCCCGTACCAGAATTCACCGGAGACATCACGCTGGCCAAGAGCGTGATCAGCATTCAGAACTTGCGAATGCGGGTCTACGACTGGGATCTCGCCGGGCGTGGCAGCTACAATCTGGATACGTATGAATACACCATCAACGCGGACGGCAAGAACATCGACCTCGCTCAAGTATCCGATGCCGCCGAGACGGCGAAGCTAACCGGGAAAGCCGACGTGACGATCGTTGGGCAGGGGCGGTGGGGTAAGGCCGAAGACTGGTCCACCGTTAATTTCAACGCCACTATTCAAGGCCACAATGTGGCAATCGAAGGGCGCGACTTCGGCGACGCGAAGGTCGTTGCGTTCACCGACAGCGGCATCTTGAAGGTTGAAGCTTCCGGCAGACTGTTGGATCAGCAACGCACGCTTGAGGCGACGGTTGATCTGCGTGACCGCGAGCACTATCCCGTAAGCGCAGGCATAGAGTTCACCGATACCGACATCGGTCCTTATCTCGGATTGATTGCGCCCGAGTTGTCGGACATCAAGGGCAAGGCGACCGGCAGCATCAAGCTCTCAGGTCCGCTGCAGGAGACGGACCGCATTCAGGCGGTGGCCACGTTCACAAAACTTGAACTAGGCGGCGCGATCTCGGATCGGCAGACCTACAAGATAGTCAATCAAGGCGACATCGTGCTGACAGCCACTCCTCGTGAGGTCACGCTCAATCGGGTGAGTTTCATCGGCGAGGGTACAAGCGTCACACTCGAGGGCATTCTCTCACGCGACGCGGCGAGGTCGGGCCTCACAGTCAACGGCGAGATCAACCTGAAGCTGTTGTCATCATTCACACCAACCATCTTCACGACGGGAACCGCGCAAGTGCAAGCTTCGATCGTCGGCAAGCTTGAGTCGCCGCAGTTGCAAGGTATTGCGAAGCTGCGCGATATCGGCGTTCGAATACTCGATTTCCCGATCTCGATGTCGCGCGGCAATGGGCAGATCAGGTTCACCCAGAATCAGGCGGTGATTGAAAACTTCGCCGGGGCGACGCCGGGGGGCGGAACCATCTCGATAGAGGGCGGCGCTGCGCTCTCAGGGCTCGCGCCCGTTCAGTGGCGGCTGGAAGCAAAAGCGGATCAGATGGCCGCCGAGTATCCGAAGGACACCCAGACGGTGGTCGACGCGCAGGTCACGCTCGAGGGCAACCGCAAGCTGCAGGTGCTGAGCGGTAACGCACAGGTCCAGCGCGCTTCTTACACAAGAGACATAACGATCGAAGAGCTGCTGACTACCGGCGGCCCGTTCCAGCCCGATTTTCTGGAAGCAGGGCCCGGCGGCTCGGGCGGTCCATCGGGCCTGCCAACTATGATCGACCTTCGCATCACTGCCGACAATACGCTGATCGTGAAGAATAATCTTGCGGACGCGGTCGGCAGCGCTTACATAAACCTGCGCGGGTCGGTCGACGAGCCCCAGGCATCGGGACGCATACTGTTAACCCGGGGCACGCTGAACTTCAGGAACGGACGATACGATTTGGCGCGAGGTCTGCTGACCATTCCCGGGCGGCGGGGCGTCGATCCGACCGTGGACTTTCAGACTGAAGCGGACATCCGAGGCTATCACATCACGATCAACTTCAACGGTACGATCGCCAGGCTTCAGACGAGCGTAAGATCCGAACCGGAACTACCCGAGCCCGACATCGTCTCGCTGATCTTAACGGGCAGCATCTCGGGCGACCGCTCAACCGCCGCGTCGCTCGGTCAAACGGGGTTGGGTTTGGCTCAGTCGATTCTCTCGGCCTCGTTATCCGAGCAACTCGAACGCGGTACGCAGCGGTTGTTCGGCTTAAGCCGCTTTTCGATCGATCCATTGTTGGTCGGTCGCGGCAGCGACCCCACGGCCAGAATCACAGTCGGTCAGCGGATTACAAAAGACCTGACGATAACCTATTCGCAGAACCTGACGTCGGGCGTTTCGGGAATAGACCGCGTCGGGCTCGTTGAGTATCGATTGAGCAATCGCTTTTCCGTGGTCGGGATTCGCAACGAACGGGGCGAATTCGGTTTCGATATTCGGTTGAGGAAGAAGTTCTAATCAGGGCAGCGCTAAGGCCAAAGAGCAAAGAGCAAAGGGATTCCGGATTCGAATGTTCGTAAAGAGTGTCATTCGCATAGCAGGCGCACGACGGGAGTCGCTTCGCTCTTTGCCCTTTGCGCTTTGCGCTTTGCTCCTTGCCTTTCTCCTTGTAGCCTCGGCGCTGGCCAGCGACGTCGGAGACTTTCTCGGGCGGCGGGTGACGAAAGTCGACGTAGTCATTGAAGGCGCGCCCAAATCAACCGTCACCGAGATGCGATTGCTGCTCGATGTTGCCCCCGGTCAGGACTACTCGCCGGTTCGCATTCACGATTCGCTGTCGAGACTGCATCGCTCAGGGTTGATTTCAGGCGCGCGAGTCGAAGCCACGAACGATGGTGCAAACGGTGTTTCGTTGCGTTTCATCGTCAAGCCGCAGGCTCGGATAGAGAGCGTCGTCTTCGAAGGCGCGGCCATCTTTCCGGCCGCCGACCTTCGAGCGAGGCTGAACCAACTCGATCCGGGAGAACGTCTCTCGGTGGGCGCCGTCACTCGAGGGCTTGGTGACCTTACTGCCTACTATTCAGCACGCGGTTACTATCAATCGAAGATCAACTATGACGTCCGCCTGGATCCTACAAGCACTCGGGCGGTAGTCGTTTATAGCATCACGCCCGGCGAGCAAGCGCGAGTTTCGACCTATAAGCTCGACGTCAAAGGCACTGAAATCGATCTGTCGAAGGTAACGCCCACGATAACCCAGGGACAGCCCTTCAACCAGGCCCTCGTGCAAGAGGCGATGGATCACATCAAGGAGGCATACCTCAAGCAGGACTACCTTGCCGTGCGCCTGACAGTGAACACCACGCCGGACGCGAACACGAACAAGGTGGCAGTCGCTATCAATGTCGAATCAGGCCCGAGCGTCGAAATAGTGGTCGCCGGTCTCCCAATCGATCCGAAGCAGAGGAATAAAGTGCTGCCCTTCTACACTCAGGGCGGCGTTGATGACTTCTCCCTTGAAGAAGGACGGCGCAGCCTGCTGGATTGGGCGCAGCGGCAAGGTTACTTCTTCGCGGACGTGACGCGGCCCGATGAGCCAGACCTCTCGAGCCCGTCCGTCAAGTTGACTTACACGGTCGATCCGGGGGCCCGTTACAAACTTGGCGATATCGACATCCGGGGAGTGGATGCGATGCCGTCCCGCACGCTTCAGGAACAGATGAAGTCGAAGGTGACAAGTCCAATCCCGTTCGTCGGGACCCGGGGAGTCACCAGCGACGATATGCTTCGTCAGGATGCCAACCTGATCTCAAAGCGGTTGCGATCGCTAGGTTACCGTCGAGCGCACGTCGGTGTGAGACGCGGTGTCTCGCTGAAGGGCAAGAAGCTGATCATCACGTTCGACGTTGACCAGGGGCCTCGCACCTACGTTGAAGAGATAGGGATGCGCGGCAACGAGTTGATGACCACCGGCGAGTTGAGCCAGCGGATTTCAATCAAGGCCGGCGACCCGCTGGTTGAAAGCGTCGTAACAAATGACTCCGATCAACTGCTGGCGGCCTACACCGGCCCTGGATTCGCCACGGCCGAAGTTGTTTATGATGCTGTTGACCTGGGCCGCATTGATGGCCAGGATCGTGTGCGGCTGATCTTCAACGTGTTTGAAGGGAATCGAATTCGCGTCCGCGGCGTAACAACGCGCGGCACCGCGGTCACCAACACCGGCCGTCTAACTCGGGACTTTTACCTTTTCAAGACGGGCGATTGGCTTCAGGCGGACCAACTCCAGGAGACAGAGCGACAGCTCTACGAGACTAACGCTTTCAACTCGGTGACTATTAACTCAGACGCCGCCGGCGAAACAATAAACGGCGTCGAAGAACGCGATGTCACGGTCAACGTCCTGGAGTCGAAACGCCGAGATGTTATTTATGGGCTTGGTTACCAGACAAACACCACCAATGCAGAGACGATTCCGGGACTCGCCTTCCTGGGCGGCGTTCGCGGATTGACGCAGCTCACGTACTCGAATCTGTTCGGAAAGCTTTACAACGCAAGCACCCAGGTACGCGTTTCACAGAACGAACTGTTCGGCCAGTTGTCGTTTCAGAATCCGCGTCCGCTTGGCATGAAGCTTCCCATGCTGATTTCGCTGTTCGCGCGGCGGCTTGGTGAAAAGGACTACCGCACTGATCGTTACACGGTGAACTTCGAGATTGAGAAGCGCTACTCGATCGATTTCATCGTGTATTTCAGCTACTACTTCGAGCGCATCAGCATATACGATCTTCCGCCGGACTTCAGCGTCGAAGAGATTCAACGTAACTCGCAACCAATCAGGCTCGGTCGAATCGGTCCAAGCTTTATTCGCGACAAGCGCGACAACAAGTTCGATCCGACGGCTGGAACCCAGACTTTGGGCAGCTTATACGTTGCAGCCACCGCACTGGGAGGCACTGAGCAGTTCGTCAAGTTATACCTCGACCACACTCGGTTTTACTCTATTCGCCGCTTCCGCGATACCGTGTTTTCGTTCTCGGGGCGACTCGGGCTCGCGGTGCCATTTGGCGGCAACGTTGATCTACCGATTTCCGAGCGGTTTTTCGGCGGCGGCGCGCGCGACCTCCGCGGCTTCGGGTTTGAAGAGGCGGGTCCGCAGATATTGGTGAAAAAGCGGGATGCAGATGGCAATGTAGTAAATGACGCGAATGGAAACCCGATTCTGGTGCTGAGTCCGCTGGGTGGGAACGCGCTGTTGGTGATTAACAATGAGCTGAGATTTCCGGTATGGGGGCCGATCGGCGCCGCGGTTTTTTCCGACACCGGCAATGTGTTCGCGCGCGTGCGTGACATAAAGCCCGGGAAGATCACCGAGACGCTCGGCTTTGGGTTGAGGCTAAAGACGCCGGCCGGACCGGTGAAGTTCGACATAGGCTTTCTGGTGGTGAACAAGCCGGCCGGTATATCAGGTTCCCATAAGCACTTCACGATCGGACAGACATTTTGAGTATGTTTAAGTTTCCCGCAAAGCCTGTCGTCGGAGCCGTCGCGATTTGTCTGATCGCGTTGATCGTGCCCCGCGTGTGTGCTCAGCAAACCGTCGATCAAATACTTACGCTGGTCAACGACGACGTAATCACGCGCATTGACTTGTTGTGGAGCATAGCGTTGGACCCGGAGGCGCCAAGCCCGGTCGGACCGGTGGGCTCGGATCTTCTTAGCCGCAAGCTGGAGGTGATGATTGATGAGCGGCTCATCGCCCAGGAGGCCACGCGCGTTCCTACGACTGAAATCACGCAGGACGAGATCGACAAAAAACGGACGGTGCTAATCAAGAGTTTCAAGTCCGAAGCGCAGTTTCGCGAGCGGGCCGGTTCAGTGGGTCTCACACCACAGAAGATCGACGAGTTGATCCGGCAGAGGATCTTGATTGACCGGTTTGTTGAATTCCGATTCCGCTCGTTCGTGCTGATCACTCAGCAGGACATTCAACGCCACTACGACGAGGTCCTGGCGCCGGAGATTCGCAAGAGCGGCCTGGTCCCGCCATCACTCGATGAGGTTCAAAAAGACGGCAAAACCGTTCGGGACGGAATAAGCGCGACGCTCAAGCAAAGGAAGATCAACGACGAAGTCGAACGGTGGCTCTCTCAAGCTCGTCAGCGCGCGGACATCGTTCAACTCGCCGAGCCGTAACTGCCAGCCGATTCTGGTTAGGGATCGGATAAAGATTGCCACTCGGAACTAATGCGGCTAGAATCCTTCTTTGCCAACCGACCACAATATGCTGGATAAGTTCAAAGACGAGTGCGGCGTATTTGGTATCTTCAACCATGAGGATGCGGCGCGGCTCACCTATCTGGGGCTGTACGCCTTGCAGCATCGCGGGCAGGAATCGGCCGGGATGGTTTCGTCCGACGGAGAGCGCTTGCATGCGTATCGCGGCATGGGCTACGTCAGCGAAATATTCCGGCAGGAAGAACTGTCTCACCTGCCGGGCCGCGCCTCGATAGGCCACGTGCGCTATTCGACTGCCGGCAGCATTTCACTCCGTGAGGCGCAGCCGTTCCTGGTCGATGGCTATCGGGGACAGCTCGCGCTTTGTCATAACGGCAATCTGCCTTATGCCAATCAGGTCCGCGAAGAGCTCGAGTTGAGCGGAGCGATATTCTCCTCAACCTCGGACACCGAAGTCGTGCTCCACAAGATCGCCCGCTCACGGGCCATCGACCTGATAGGCGCCATCGTCGACACCTTCACCGAGATCGAAGGCGCGTACTCGATGGTCTTCCTCACCAAAGATAACTTGATCGCCGTGCGCGACCAGCGGGGGTTTCGCCCGCTGTGCCTTGGGCAACTAGGCGACGCTTACGTCGTCGCTTCCGAGACTTGCGCGTTTGACCTGATAGATGCCACCTACCTGCGGGACGTGCAGCCAGGTGAGGTTCTGGTGATCGATCGTGACGGGCTTCACTCATCGTTCTCGTTGCCAAAGGTCAAGCCTGCCCACTGCATCTTCGAGCACGTTTACTTCTCAAGGCCCGACTCGATCGTGTTCGGGCGCTCGGTGAACAAGAGCCGCCACAAGATGGGGCAGCAACTCGCGCGCGAGCATCCTGCGGATGCGGACATCGTTGTACCGGTGCCAGACTCGGGCGTAGCTGCGGCCATCGGATATGCGTCGGAGTCCGGGTTGAAGTTTCGATTCGGTCTGGTGCGCAATCATTACGTCGGGCGCACGTTTATCGAGCCCAAACAGTCGATCCGCCACTTCGGAGTTAAGGTGAAGCTCAACCCGGTTCGCGATCTGATCGAAGGCTTGAGCGTCGTTCTGATCGATGATTCGATCGTGCGAGGAACGACATCAAAGAAGATCGTGCAGATGGTAAGGCAGGCCGGCGCGCGCGAGGTTCACGTGCGCATAAGCTGTCCGCCGACGATCGCGCCGTGCTTCTATGGCGTTGACACGCCGACTCGTGAAGAGCTGATCGGCGCCAACCTCAACGTCGAAGACATCGCTCGGCATATCGACGCCGACAGCCTCGGATACTTGAGCCTTCAAGGGCTGCTTCGCGCATGCGGCGATCCCCCGGGCAACCGCCACTGCACGGCGTGCTACACCAACGACTATCCGATACCGGTCACCTCGGCCGCGCGAACCAAGACTGAAAGGGAAGAGGGCGCGCTTCTGCACGATTCAGTTTGGCCTCGAACCTGACCCGCCACTCGGATGAAGAAAACACTCAGACCGATCGTCATTCTTGCGCTGCTCGCAGTCGCGTTTGCAGCGTTAGTTCTGGTCTTCCGCCAGCGGCCTCCGCACCCGGAGCCTGGTCCAGTTTCCGGGAAGCTGGTCGTTCGCTTTCTCGATATCGGTCAAGGCGACTCCGAGTTGATCGAGTTACCGGCCGGCGAGCGGATTCTGATCGATTCGGGCGATCGTGGCGCGCCGACAGTCGATCTGCTGCGGCAGTACGGTGTCAAGCAACTCGACTTGGTCATCGCCACACATCCGCACTCCGACCATATGGGCGAGATGCGGGATGTGATGCGCGCGTTCAAGGTACAAGAGTTCTGGGATTCGGGATTCAATCACCCCACCAAAACCTATAGCGACATGCTCCAGGAGATTAAAGACCGCGGCATCAAGTTCGCGACTCCAAAACGCGGTGACGTGCTGAAGTTTGGAGACGTGTTGATCGAAGTGCTGAATCCGTCGAACGAGCTTCCGGACAACAATCCCAACAACGCATCGCTGGTTGTCAGGCTGAGCTACCGCGCCAAACGGTTTCTGTTCACCGGCGACGCGGAAACATACGAGGGTTCGACAAAGCCATCGGCGTGGGGGCAGATGCTGGAGGCGGAGCCAGAGAAACTTCGCGCGGATCTTCTTAAAGCGGCGCATCACGGCAGCTCGGACGGTACGACTCGCGAAGTGCTCGATGCGGTCCGGCCTTCGATTATCACGATCAGTTGCGCCGCGGGAAATGACTATCATCACCCGCACCCGAGGGTGATGCGAATGCTGGAACAGGCTCGCGATCAGGTCAAACTCTACCGCACTGATCTGGAAGGGACGATCACCGCGGTGTGCGATGGCGCAACCATCGAGATGAGTTCGGACAGGCAGATTGCTCGTGAGCGGCTGTACTTGACGGGCGATGAGGTGGCGGGTACGGTCGCCAACGACGGCCGCGAAGGCTCACAGCGGGGCAGACGCAACGGCACTAGAGCACGATGAAATCCGGCAGCTCAACAAAGGTAGTGATCGATCGTATCGAAGGCGATCTGGCTGTGCTGGTGCTCTATGAAGACGATCGCGTGCGGTTCAGTTTCCCGCTGCACTACTTGCCTGAAGGTGTGAGCGAAGGGGATCACTTGCAGATGAGTTTTGCCCAGGATGAAGAGAGCCGCGAGTCGGAAGGAAACAGAGTTGAAGACTTGTTAAGCGACTTGAAGCGGACCTGATTGATCTTTGCGGCTCAGCGTCTTTGCGTGAAGGAGCTTAAGCGCAAAGACGCAGAGTCCGCTAAGCCGCAAAGAAGAGAGCATATGGGCGAGCAGTTCAGCTACCGCGATGCGGGCGTTGATATCGATGCCGCCAACGACGCCAAGGATCGAATCAAGCGTTTGGCGCGAGGGACGTTCACGCCAAACGTGATGACCGAGATCGGCTCGTTCGGCGGGATGTTTCGCGCTGACTTCGCGCAGATGAAAGAGCCGGTGCTCGTGTCGTCCGCCGACGGCGTCGGCACCAAGTTGCGCGTTGCGTTCATGACCGGCATTCACAACACGGTCGGCTACGATCTGGTTTGCCACTGTGTCAACGATATTCTGGTCCAGGGTGCGCGGCCGCTGTTCTTTCTCGACTACATCGCTGCCGGGAAGCTGGTGCCTGAGACCGTCGCGTCAGTGATCGAAGGACTCGCTCGCGGCTGTAAAGAAGCCGGGTGTGCGTTGATTGGGGGCGAGACCGCTGAGATGCCAGGCTTCTACGCAGACGGGGACTATGACGTCGCGGGTTTCATCGTCGGCGTGGTCGATCGAGCTAATATCATCGACGGCTCGCGGATCACGCCTGGGGATGTATTGATAGGTTTGCCGTCGGTGGGATTGCACACGAATGGCTACAGTCTGGCCCGCAGGCTTTTCTTTGAGGTCGCGGGCCACAAAGCCGATACCCGAGTCGATGAGCTTGGTTGCACAACCTCTGAGGAGTTGCTGAAGCCCCATCGCAGCTATCTCGGCGCGCTGGGAGGCTTGTTGGAGTCGGGCGTGATTAAGGGACTCGCTCACATCACCGGCGGGGGCCTGGTTGAAAACATCCCGCGCATCTTGCCTGAGGGAACGGCGGCTGAGATCACTGCAGGCTCGTGGCCCGTGCTGCCGGTGTTCAATCTGCTTGCTGGAATTGGTAACGTCCCCGAGAAGGAGATGTACCGGACTTTCAATATGGGAGTCGGTATGGTCGTGGTTGCGAGCGCCGATCAAGCTGCACTCGTACGCGAGCATCTCGATGCGCAAGGCGAGGCGCACTACGACATTGGACGAATCGTTGAGGGCTCGCGGTTGGCGTCCATAGTGAAGTGATAGGCGAAGTAGCATAGACTTTAGTCTGTGTCCTAAACTCCGCTGCGAGAGCAATCACCAGACACAGACTGAAGTCTATGCTACTACCTCGGTTGAACCATCGCGCAACAATGGAATAGCATTCATCGTTAGGAGGCTTGAGCGAAGTATGGCGAGTTGGTGTCCTAACTGCGGAAGAAATATTGACGAAGGCGAGAAGTTCTGCCGCCAATGTGGAATGCCCCAGCACCTGGATGGTGAAGAGGCGACCACATGGATACTCGAGCCGCAGCCGATGACCGACCCGATGCGCGAAACCACCTCGGTTCAGTCAGCTTCCACTTCGCCAACCACGCCACCGACTGGAGCCGCGTACCTTCCCCCGACACCGACGCCTTACTATTCGCCGCCTCATCCTACTCAGTATCAGCCGCCAGTTCCGGTGGGCCAGCCTCACATTTCGCTGGGTGATTGGCTGTCGGGCGGATGGCAAGTCTACAAGGAGAACTGGGCGGTGATGTCGTTGGGCTCACTGCTCGGCGGGCTGTTGAGCGTAGTCACGGTTGGGATACTCGCGGGGCCAGTCTTGATGGGGTTGTTTCGGATGGCTTTCAAAACGATGCGCGGCGAGCGGCCAGTGATTGGCGATTTGTTCAACTGGCAAGGCGGGTTCATTCAAGCGTTTCTGACCGCTTTGATTTTTGCCGTGATCCACATCGGGCTCGGAGGTCTGGGCAACAACAACTCTTTCTTTTCATTGCTGAGCCTGGCGGCGACTCCGCTCCTGTCCGTGATGCTTGGGTTCACGATGTCACTGATCGTCGAGCGTGGACTGGACGTCGCGAACGCAATAAACCAGGTAGCGCGGCTTGTGTTCTCCCGCGACGCGTTCATGTGGTGGGTCGTGGGGTTGGTATTCGCCGCGATCACGTCCGGCGGCGTGGTAGCATGCGGTATCGGCGTGCTGGTCACTCTGCCTTGGATCATTTCCTCGTCAGCCGTCGCGTATCGAGACGTGTTCGGCATCGACGACCCGAACCGCACTAATCACTAGGCCTCAAGAATATGGACAACACGATTGGACCGCTGCCGAAAGTACGCTTTGGCGACTGGATAGGCGAAGGCTGGAACATGTTTGCCGAACAATGGAAGGTGTGGGTTCTGAACTCACTGATTCTGTCGCTGGTGACCGTGGTGCCAGTGGTCGGGATTTACATCCTCATGTTCGTGGTGGCAGCAGCGTCGACGGGCAGCGGCAGTGCAGGGCTGGGCGTGATCATGCTTGCGCTGATCTTTGTAGGAGTGATGTTGCTCGTCTTTCTCTCGATCTATCTCGTCGGGGGCATGTATCACACCGCGTTTAAGCAGTTGCGAGGCGAGGCAATCTCCACGCGCGATCTGTTTGCGGCTGGCGATCGCTTTCCGGCGTTGCTGGGTGCTGCGTTCGTCGTGGGCATACTGGTCACAATTGGAGCCCTGTTGTGTATCATTCCGGCGTTTATTGTAGCTGGCGCTCTATACTTCACTTTGCCGCTTGTGGTTGAACGCCGATTGAGTGTGGGCGAAGCGATCCAGACAAGTCGTGATGCGACGCGTGGCGATCTGTTCATGTTCGTGCTGTTTGCGCTGGTGGTCTCGATCATTGCGCAGGCGGGATCATACATCTGTTACGTGGGCATGCTTGTGACGTGGCCGCTTCAGTATACGATCGGCGCGATCGCATACCGGGATTGTTTCGGAGTGCCGGGCGCGCGCTCGTTTGCAACCAAGGCCGCGCCTCCGAACGCATATGGTGCTCCACCTCCTTCCGGTTATCAGCTCGGACCCCCTCAGCAGTGGCCCGGTTACGGAGCTTCGGCGGCGCCGCCTTCCGCCGTGTACCAGCCGCCGCCCGCCGCAACGCCTTCCGCGACGGCGCCGCAGCCGCAAGTACCAACCGGAGCCGTTCAACAGGGGCCGACGGGTCAGGTCACGATCTGTCCCAACTGCCAGGCTGAGTTGCCCGCAAGCGCGCGGTTTTGTGCTCGCTGCGGTCGAAGCTTGGTTGAGCAGTGATCACGCCAGATTTGGATTGCTCTGCGTACAATGACTGACAAGCCGATAGCGCCAGCCGACTCGCCCAATATTGCCGTGATCGGCGCGGGTTACTGGGGTATCAACCACGTGCGGAACTTCTACGAACTGGGAGCGCTGAGCCTGGTTTGCGACGCCAGCGAAGAAATGCTCGAGAAAGTGCGGGGCCGCTATGCAGGAGTCAGGACACAAACAGATGTCAGAGCGGTCCTTGATGATCGGACTATCAAGGCGGTAGTGATTGCAACACCCGCCGAAACTCACTGCAACCTCGCGACGCGCGCGATTGAATCCGGAAAGGACGTGCTCGTTGAAAAGCCGTTGACGCTCGACGTTGCAGAGGGAGAACGCCTGGTGAAGCTGGCGGATGAGCGTGGCGCGATTCTGATGGTGGGCCACCTGCTCGAGTATCACCCGGCTGTGCTCCGGCTTCGCGAACTGACCGAATCCGGGGAACTGGGAGAGTTGCGGTACATCTATTCAAATCGACTCAACCTTGGAAAGGTGCGAAGGGAAGAGAACATTCTTTGGAGCTTCGCGCCGCACGACATCGCGATTATCCTCAGGCTTGTGGGTGCGTGGCCGAGCCGCGTCACTGCAATCGGCGGGGCCTATCTTCAACCGAGTATCGCTGACGTGACCGTTACGAATATCGAATTCCCAACCGGCGTTCGCGCGCACATATTCGTGAGCTGGCTGCACCCTTATAAAGAGCAGCGGCTGGTCGTCGTCGGATCGAAGCAGATGGCTGTGTTTGACGACGTGCGCAAAGACGCCAAGTTAATGATTTATGATCAAGGCGTCGAGATCGTGAACGGCGAACCTGTCACTCGGAAGAACGACGGGATCGCGGAGCAGCTTGAAAGCGAGGAACCGCTCCGACGGCAATGCCTGCAGTTCCTCGAGTGCATTCGGACGCGTCGGAGGCCGCTGACGGATGGCGAAAGCGGGCTGCGCGTCTTGCGGGTGCTTGACGCCGCAGAACGCTCGCTGGCAGAGGGAGGCAAGCCAGTCAGTCTTTGAGAACCAGGGAGAAACAAACACAAAGGCACAAAGCCACAGACCTTTCGTTCTGACTTAGTGTCTTCGTGCCTTTGTGTTTAGTCTTAGTCTTACAATGGAAAGAAATTACTTCGTTCACGAATCCAGCTATGTCGATGAGCCGTGCGAGATCGGCGAGGGAACTAAGATATGGCACTTCTCTCACGTGATGGCGGGCTCGAAGATTGGCCGCCGTTGTAACATCGGCCAGAACGTCGTCATCTCGCCGCAGGTTCGGATCGGGGACAATGTCAAAATCCAGAACAATGTCTCGGTGTACACGGGAGTCGAACTTGAAGACGACGTCTTTTGCGGGCCGTCGATGGTGTTCACCAACGTCACGAATCCTCGCAGTCACGTATCGCGCAAGGACGAATATCGCGCGACACTTGTCAAACAAGGCGCATCAATCGGGGCGAATGCGACGGTGGTCTGCGGCCATACTGTTGGCCGGTACGCGTTCATAGGAGCGGCCGCGGTTGTGACTCGTGATGTGCCGGATTACGCGATGGTGGTTGGAAATCCCGGCCGGGTTGTTGGATGGATGTGTCAGTGCGGCGTGAAGCTGGATTTGTCGCGCGACCCTGCCAAAGAAGAGCGCGCGACTTGCTCGGCGTGCGATGCCGCGTACGCGAAGACCGGCGGCGCAGTGAGCCTCTCCGCCGGTTAGCGGAATTTGTCCGGCGACTCTCAACAAAACGCAGGTTCAGCCCGCCTCCTCAAGCAGCAAGATGGTCGCCGTGCAACGGCGCCGTGATGTCCTCTACAAGCCACGGCCGCAGTTCAATCTTGACGATGCGCTCCGCTCCGCACTCGTAGCAGGTCTGAACTCACAATAGTTCGTCGACGTTTTCAGGCGGACGCCCCAGTACAGCTTTGTTTCCCCTGACGACGATGGGACGTTGAATGAGGTCCGGGTTTTCAACCATGAGTCGAATGAGTTCGTCATCGGAGAGCTCGCGCCTGGCGAGTCCGAGGTCGCGATAGACCTGCTCGCCCTTACGCAGGAGATCGCGCGGGGCAATACCAAGCTTGTCAATCAGCTTGCGCAGTTCTTCCACACCGAGCGGCTTCTCGTAGTAGTTGATCGATTCGAAGTCGGCGCCACGTTCTCTCAAGATTCCAAGCGTCGTTCGGCACTTGCTGCACGTCGGCTTCTGATAGATCTTGATCTTGTCGCTCATCACGTCCCTCCTGTTCGCGATTCTAGCACAGCCGCGAACTCAGATTAGGATGAACAGAAACAAAATACCCCTGTGCTATAATCGCGCGCCTGGGAGCGCAGGCATCCCTGCCTGCTTGGGTTCTGCGCGAGAGAAGGCAGGCAGGGATGCCTGCGCTCCCAGGGGGGAGCCGCTTGCACGACATGGAAGACGTTCGTGAGGTCGAACTACAAAACGTCACCAAGCGCTTCGGCGATGTGACCGCCGTCGCCTCAGTTTCGTTGTTCGTCCTGCGAGGCGAGTTCCTGACCCTGCTCGGCCCGTCGGGGTGTGGCAAGACGACGCTGCTCAGAATGATCGCTGGATTCGAGCTGCCCGACTCCGGGAGCGTAGTTCTTGCTGGCCGCGAAGTTTCCCAACTCCCGCCTCATCAGCGTGACGTGACCACGGTGTTCCAGCATTACGCACTCTTTCCCCACCTCAACGTGTTTGACAATGTAGCCTTCGGGCTCGAGCGCAGACGCGTCGCGCGCAATGAGCTCAAGCGACGCGTTGCAGCGGCGCTCGAGATGGTGCGGCTTGGCGGGCTTGATGAGCGTCAACCGAGCGAGCTGTCGGGCGGACAACAACAGAGAGTCGCGCTCGCTCGCGCTCTGGTCGTAGAGCCACGAGTGCTGTTGCTGGATGAACCGCTTGCAGCACTCGATTTGAAACTCAGAAAGCAGATGCAGATCGAGCTCAAAGGCTTGCAGCGGCGATTGGGAATCAGCTTCATCTACGTGACTCACGATCAGGAAGAGGCACTCACCATGAGCGACCGGATCGTGGTAATGAACGCCGGCCGCATTGAACAGGTGGGCCGCGCCGAGGAGATATACGAGCGCCCGGAAACCGAATTCGTGGCGGGATTCATCGGGGTATCGAACATAATCGAAGGCACGGTTGAAGAAGTGACGGGCGACCTCGCTGTAATCACCATCGGCAACGCCAGAGTTGGCGCACAAGCTGATAGCGTTAAGCCAGGCGATCGGGTGCGTGTGCTGATCAGGCCGGAGAAAATCAGCATTTCGTCTGAGGCGGTGCCCGGCGTTCTTTCAGGCAAGATCGATGCGGCAGTCTATCTCGGCGAAAGCACACAATGGAAGGTTACAGTGGAAAACGGACAGGCCCTAACGGTGCTCGAGCAGAACCGGGAACCGTTTCAATCCGCCCAAGCTCGAATCGGCCAGACGGTGCGCGTTTCCTGGGAGCCTGACAGCGCGGTGATACTGAAGGGATGAACTGTAAGGACTTGATCTCACCTGGACGACGGAGCCCCTCACGACAATACGCACTGTGGGTTGTTCTACTGCTTACTGCCGGTATCCCCCGAATCCTTGCTGCCTTCCTCCTTCCCAACGAAGAAGGTGACCCGTACGCATATGCTCAAGCGATCGACATGATGCGCGCCAGCCTGGTTGGAGGAACTTTCACCGTATCGGAGTTATTCGGTTTCTGGCTGCCGCTTTACCAGTTCATCTGCGCTTTGATTAGCGTGGCCGTTGGTCATCCGCTGTACGTCGCGAAGCTTGTTTCTGCGGTGTGCGGAACGGGCGTCTGTCTCCTGGTTTTTGCGGTTAGCTTGCAATTGACCAGAAACCGCGTGGTGTCTCTTTTGGCATTTGCGTTGATCGCAATTAACCCGATTCACATTATGTACTCCGCTTTTTCGATGTCAGATGTCCCGCACGCTTTTCTGGTGATGAGCAGTTTGTACTTCGTTATCAAGGATCGCTGGGTGGTTGCCGCAAGTTTCGCGGCGGCTGGCGGTCTCATGCGTCCGGAGTCCTGGTTGTTTATCGCGTTGCTGCCGGCGCTTCAGTGGTTTCTGCACCGTAGGGTTTCTCTAATAGCTTTCCTTGTTGCGTTGTCTGCGCCTGTGGTTTGGATATACATATCGTGGTCGGCAACGGGCAATGCGCTCGAGTATTTCAATGTGCGCAGCGACTACATCCGAGAGTTGTTCTCAGCCGACCCGGGTCTTGCATCCTTCTCTGGGCCGCACGTTATTGCCAACGTGCAAACGCTGCTATACTCGACCGGACATGCTGTGTTGCTAGCGTGCTTGATTGCTGGGTGCCTGCTTATCAAAGGTCTCAGACGTCGACTCAACCACGGCCATTCGGGTTCTTCATCAGCGCTTGTGGCGACCCTCGGGTATTTCATTTCATCTCTAGCCTTTCTCTTAATTGCGTACTTCACAAAAAACCAACCAGCAATATTCGCTCGGTATTGTCTCGTTCTTTTTGCGTTGGGGCTTCCGGTCCTCGGCTGGATATTCTTGGAAGCCAGGGAGTGGAAGCCGGCCTGGGGCCGCAGTCTATGGGGGTTGCTGATTGTCTTATGTCTCTGGCAGTTCACCATTCAGCTTCGTGATGGAGCCGGCTACGTCAACCAGGTATCCCAGAAGCGGATCATCGCGAACTATCTGAGAGAGAATCTCCAGGGCGGCTCGAATCCAAAAGTCTTTTGCGACGACGATACGGTCAAAACCTTGACTGGAATGCCCGCAGATAGCTTCGTTGGCTCGTCCAGTTCACCGGGCGACTCGAAGTCATTCCTGGATTATCTCAAGGAGAATCGAGTCGAATACCTTGTGTACGAGAGAAGGGACAGATCGGCCGTGGAGAGACTCTTCCGGGACGTGGGCGAGGAACGTATCAAGGATCTTTTCCAAGTAGTCGCTTCGACCAGCATGGACCTCCGCCTTTACCGGACAGTCTTCTAACAGCCTGGGGCGACGATGTTATTCGCTTGTTTCATGTCCATTGACCGGTAGACAATCTCCGATGAACAGAGTTCGTAGTTCGGCCTTCAGGCGGAAGTTGGTACCTTCAGTTTTTCTGGCGACGCGGTACGAAGTTCTGCGTACGGTTAGTATCTGAGGTGTTCTGGTTACGCGGTACGAACTTCCGCCTGAAGGCCGAACTACGAACTCCTTATCGTTTCGCCGCGACTGACAACTCGCATGAAGAATCCGCCAAGACTCTTGCTTACCCCAGCGATTCTCTGGCTGCTGCTGTTGATAGTAGCGCCGCTGGTGATCGTGATGGTTGTGAGCCTCGCGGCGCGCGGGCCTTATGGAAAGACGATCTACGATTTCACACCGGCGAATTTCCTCCGTGCGTTTGACCCGCTATACCTGCGAGCTTATTGGAGGACCATCTGGATTGCGTCGACGACAACTCTGCTGTGCGCCGTGGTGAGCTATCCCGTCGCGTACTATTTGGCGTTGCGCGCGCCTGAGCGATGGAAGCGCACGCTTTTGGTGCTCACAGTCATTCCGTTTTGGACCAGCTTCTTGATTCGCACGTACGCGTGGATCCTTCTGCTCAGAAGCGAGGGCGTGATCAACTCAGCCTTGATGAGCACCGGGTTGATCGGAGCGCCTCTCAAGCTCTTGTATTCCGACTTTGCTGTTCTGGTGGGTCAGGTCTACGGCGAGCTGCCTTTCATGATACTGCCGATCTACGTCGCGCTTGACCGGTTGGATGTTCGGTTGCTCGAAGCCGCTCAGGATCTGGGGGCGAATCGGTTATGGACCTTCGTCAAGGTGACGCTGCCGCTGTCGCGTCCGGGGTTGGCCGCTGGGATCGTACTGGTTTTCATACCCTCGCTCGGCGCGTTCATAACGCCCGATCTGCTCGGCGGCGCGAAGTCGGTGATGATCGGCAACCTGATTCAGAATCAATTCGCGCAGCTCAATCAACCGTTCGGTTCGGCTCTGTCGTTGATACTAACGGCCGCCGTGTTGTTGCTTCTAGCGATCGCGTTCAAGTCTGGGCTCAAGTCGGGTGAGCTTGCGTGAAAGGACATTTGCACGAGCGCTGCAATCTTTTTGGAACTTCGTTCGGCAATAACATGAATCAACATCGAGGCGTGAGTTGTCCATAAGCGTTAATCTCAATGGAAAGGCGTGATCTCTCCACAATGACTCGAATCCTATGTGTTGTTCTCTCAATCGCGATATCCGCAATAGCGCAGGCTCCCAAACCCGTTGAACTCCCGGACACGCCGCCAGGTCGAATCGTTAGCGCCTATGTGAAGGCGTTCAACTCCGGCGACGAGCTGGCGATGCGAGACTTCTTCGCGAACAACGTCAGCGAAAGCTCGCTCGCGAAGCGGCCAATCGAAGCGCGCTTGGAAGTCTACCGCGAGATGCGCGGCAATATGGGAGCGATCGAAATACGTCGAGTGCTGGCCGCACGAGATGACGAAGTCGTCGTTCTTGTACAGACGAAACGACGCGATTGGTTCGAGTTCGGCTTTCAGTTTGACACGGCTACTCCACATAAACTGATGGGACTTCGCGTGCAAGATTCGGATTTTCCTGCGGCTTCGGGCGAAGTCGATAATCTGCCGGCGACGATAACTGAAGCCCAGCTCGTCGAAGCGCTTGACAAGCACCTGAGCCAAGCGGCCGCGGCCGATGAATTCTCGGGCACGGTGCTCATCGCGAAGAAAGACAGGGTCGTATTTCAAAAAGCGTACGGGCTTGCCAGCAAGGAATACAACGTGCCCAACCGCGTGGATACGAAGTTCAATCTGGGATCCATTAACAAGATCTTCTCTCAGATTGCAATCGGTCAACTCGTGGAGCAGGGCAAACTCTCATTTGACGACAAGCTTGGAAAACATCTCCTTGATTATCCAAATCGCGAGGCCGCCGAGAAAGTCACGATTCGTCAGTTGCTCGACATGAAGTCGGGTATCGGTGACTTCTTTGGACCTGAGTTCGAAGCAACACCGAAGAACAAACTCAGAACGGTGAAGGAGTTTCTCCCTCTCTTTGCGAGCAAGCCGCTGCAGTTCGAGCCGGGAGCAAGGCAGCAGTACTCCAATGGCGGTTACATTGTTCTGGGCGCGATCGTCGAGAAGGTTTCCGGCCAGGATTATTACGACTACGTTCGTGAGCACATCTTCAAGTCGGCGGGAATGCAGAACACCGACTGGTACGAAGCAGACTTGGTGACTGCTAACCTTGCGAGCGGATACACAAGCGAAGGAAGCTCGAAGGGCGTTCGGCGCAACAACCTTTACAGCCGCCCGGCGAAGGGAAGTCCGGCCGGTGGGGGTTATTCGACGGCTCCTGACTTGCTGAAATTCGTAGCCGCTTTGCGAGAAGGGAAGCTGCGCGTCCCCGACTTCAGGAATCAACAGTCGCCCGGCCAGGCACCCGCGCGCTTTGGAGGCCTGGGCATCGCCGGCGGCGCACCGGGGATCAACGCCGCGTTAGAAGCGGACGAAGAGAGAGGCTACACGATCATCGTGATGGCGAACTACGATCCACCGAGTGCTGAAAAGACGGCGAGACAGATTCGCGGGTGGCTCAGTCGGATCAAGAATTGAGGTGTTCTTAGTTCTAAGCGGGAGTGCGATCAGTCCTAATCGCTGGCTCGCCGTGTTGGTTTGTGAGCGATCCGCTAACGGCATTCGAAACCAGGCAGCACGGATGCCCGCGGGATGTGATCGAGTGGAAATATCATCTATTTGACTAACGATAGAACTCACCTAAGTCGTCCGCTTGGACGTCCGATCTTTTCTGCCCAGAACAATCCCTTCGATACTCAGATCTTCGTCCAGGTCTTCCCAATGAATGCCGATGCCGGGACCGATGAATTCGTAGTTCGCTCGCTGTTCTTTCGTCGCATTCAGAAGCCGTGGATAAAAGGCTAGCGGCGCCGACACTTGACGTCCGTCTTCAAGACCGAGCCAAATATTATCGTCATCAAACCAAACTTTGACAGCGCGAACTTCAGATACCAAAGTGCTCATTCCCTCTTCTTAGTTGATTCTTGTATGCGTCGATCCGATGGACGCTAGGCACCCTCTAGACCGACGCGAGCTTAGCAACCCGAAGTTGTTTTCGCCGTCTCTCAGCGTGCCAGAGGTCGTACTGTGTTTGTTGATTCAGCCAACTCTCGGCCGACGTGTCAAAGGCAATTGAAAGGCGGATCGCCATCTCGGGGGTGATCCCCGCACGGCCATTCAAAATGGCAGAAAGAGTCTTGCGGCTTACTCCCAGAGCCTCGGCCGCACGCGTAACGGTCAGACCGAGCGGCTCAAGACAAAGAACTTTGATGACCTCGCCTGGATGAGGTGGATTGTGCATGCGCATGGCTGCTCCTCTCAGTGATAATCCTCGTAATCAACCGAATCCGCATCCTTACCAACGAATGTAAACGTGACGCGCCAATTGCCGCTCACCGATACCGCCCACGTCCCTTTGCGGTCACCCTTTAGCGGATGAAGATCCAGGCCTGGAAGCGCCATATCTCGGGGGCTGGTGCCGGCGCTCAGGCGGCCTAAGATCAGGCGGAGACGTTCGGCATGTCGCGCTTGGATGCCCGCTTTCGATCCCGCCTCAAAGAACCTAGACAATCCTTTGTGCTTGAATCCGCGTATCAACGAGATTAGCGTAACCTACAAAGTTGCAGATCACAACTTTCGGGATTAGAGCATTATCGCGTTCCCTATTGCGTATCCGGCGAGTCCTGTCCAAGCGCGCTAACGCACTGAACCGGTACTGCCCGCTGCCTCCGCAGACTTCTTCAGATACTTGTCGTACCACGCAAGGTATCGCTCATACCGATCTCTCACGTAGCTCGGCCGGCTGATGCCGTGATTCTCGTTCGGATAAATCACCATCTGCGTATCTATGCCGAGACTCCTCAGCGCCTGGTACATCTGCTGCCCACCCTGTATCGGCACGTTGAAATCGCGCTCGCCGCCCAGAAACAACGTCGGCGTCTTGATGCGATCAGCGTGCAGGAACGGATACGAGATCTTCTGGTAAGTCTCCCACGCCTTCGGGTCCCACGGCGGCCCGATTTCGTAGTCGTACTGAATGATGTATTGATCGGTCCCGTAGAACGCAATCGTGAACGCGGTGCCCGCTCCGCTGGTCGCCGCCTTGAAGCGCGTGTCGCTCGCGATCATATAGTCAGTAAGAATTCCACCATAGCTCCAGCCGCCAACGCCCAATCGGTCGGGACCGGCAACGCCCATCTTGATCACGTGATCAACGCCCGCCTGCAAATCCTCGACTTCGTAATGACCCCAGTCCGCAAAGATGGACCGAGAGTATTTCATGCCTCGGCCCGAGCTTCCGCGATAGTTCACTGCCAACACGGCGTATCCATTCGCTGCGAAGAACTGTCGCTCGAAACTGAATGTATGCTGGTCCTGTCCGTTCGGACCGCCGTGAATGCGCAGCAACATCGGAACCTTGGTACCTTTGACATAACCGGCCGGATAAGTGAGCAACCCATGCACGTCGGTGCCGTCTTTGCTCTTAAAGTTGACCTCTTCGGTTGCGCCGATATTCAACTCGGCGAACAGCGCGTCGTTGTGATGTGTGATCTGACGCAGCGCGCTGCCCTCTACCGCGTAGACTTCGGTGTGCTTGCTGTCGCCGCCCGAAAGCACGATATCGCGTCCCCCGGCCGAATCCCAACTGGACAGAACAATGGGCGGCGACATCAACCGCTCCACTTTGCCATCGGCGAGGTTGACCTTCGCGGGATAGACCGATCGATCGTCTGTGATCAGAAAGCGAATCGACTTGCCATCAGCGCTGAAGGTCGGAGAGGACACGCCGCGGTCGAGCGCTTCCACTGCTTGCACCCGTGTGGGAGCGCCGCTTCCGTCGGAGGGCACAAGCGTCAAGTGGCTCATGCCGTAGGCGCCGTATTTTTTCTCCTCGCCTTCCAGGAACGCGATCCATTTGCCGTCTGCGCTCCACTCGAGTCGCGAGCGCCCGCCTCGGCTACTCGCCGGCGTTATCTGCTTGTCCGTTGCGCCGGGTTTCGCGTCGGCGACGTACACTTGTGCTGACGGCTCGCGATCGGGGTCTTCGGCGTGGTTGCTCGTGAAAGCTATCCGGCTGCCATCGGGCGACCAGGAGGGCCCCGACTCGTCCCACTTGCTGGCGGTCAGCCGGTCCAGCTTCTTAGTCTCGATGTCGAACAGATAGATGTAGCTGTGCCGGCCAGACAGAAGATACCCCTGGCCGTCCTGCTTGAACTTATAGCGATCGATCACGATCGGCTTGGGCGCTTTCGGCCTCGCAGGTGCGCCCGCTCCGGCGGCGGCGCCGGCTTCCGCTGGTGGAGGTGTGTTTGCCTCAGCCTCCGGGTCGGGATCGCCGACAACGAGCGCCAATCGCTTCGAGTCGGGCGACCATTCGTATCCCTGAAGTCGTCCCTTCAACTCGGTGAGTTGCATGGCCTCACCGCCGCTGCGGTCGAGCAACCACACCTGATTGCCTTTAGTTTTACCGGGCCGCGACGACGTGAACGCGAGGTATTTGCCATCGGGGCTCCATCTTGGCCCGCTCTCGCTATCCTGGCTGAAGGTGATCTGGCGGTCGTTCTTGCCATCGTAGCTGGCCATCCAGATGTGCGCGTTGCTCTTGTCTTCTTTCGCGTCGATGGCCGATACGACATAGGCGATCCATAGCCCGTCGGGTGAGATCTGCGGATCGCGCACTTCGCGCATACGCACGAGGTCGTCGAGTTTGAGCGAGCGCTTTGCAGGCTGCTGCGCGGCGACGAGGTTCGTGACAGCGAGCAAGAGCACGAGAATCTGGGATAGTCGTTTTGCGTACATGGCGTTGTTCACCTCCTAAGGTATTCGACTCCACCGGTTTGAAAGCTACGAGATTGGCGGGATTCTAACGAAGAAGGGAATTGACAGCAAGACGACTTTGGAGTGCGCTGGACACACCGCCGACGCCTTGGCTTCTAATGACGTGCACCGGGCATTTTCGCTGGTGATCAAATCGGTAAAGAAATCCGTGCTAATCCGTCGAATCCGTTTCATCGGTGGTCTATGCGTTCGGCAGAATCGCCTTGGTAGTGCCGCATAGACCATCACGGATGACAACTGATCCGACGGATTTGCGCGGATACCACATCCTCGCTGGGCGAAATATCTGCTACACGCCCCTAGCTCAGCAATCGAGTCGAACCGGCGCCGAAGCCTGCCTACCCATCGAGCCAAATCAGTCCGCAGGAACGGTCGCTGGTTCTGCTTGCGCGGCCCGGCGCCTTCTTCCGACCACGATGAAAATCGCTACGCCGAGGATGTTCGTGATCACGATCAGTCCGCCGATCTTCACAGCGAACATCAAGCGGCTCTCCACCTGAATTATCGGGACGATCGAGAGCGCCACGTACAGCAGCGTCATCACGAAGCCTGAGAAGGCAGATACCTTCAACCAGATTGGCGGTCGCGAGGTCGTCCCTCTCAGCCCGATGAGCGGTATTGCAAACATCGCGAGATACGTCAGCGCGTAGAACACTCCGGACGCATTCCACAACAACTGAAACGCTTCTTGCTTTCCCACGCCTATCAGGCCGACAAGCCCCAGCGCGAGCGTCGCCGCGCCTACGAACAGAATCGAATTGACGGGCGTCTTGTGTTTGGCGTGCAACCTCGTGAACCAATCCGGGAGCAATCGGTCCCAGCCCGCTACCATCGGAAGCCGAGTGTTACCGGCAAACATCACACTGGATTGCGCTATGCGAATACACAGCAGAGCCATAATAGTTAACGGAGCGATCGCCGCGACAAAGCCAAGCGGCCTGAGGCCCTCGCTCAGTACCTGTGGTATGGGAGCGATCAGGTCGATGCGATCCTGCCCAATCAACGCAAGCATCGAGCTCGTGCCTAGTATGAACATGACGGCGATCACAGGCGCGGCCAGCAGCACGGACCGGCTGATGGCGCGCACGGGATCGCGGCATTCGCCTGCGTGTATGGCGACGTACTCAAATCCGCCCAGCGCGCCGAATCCCATCTTGCCAAGAAGGTTCAAGCTCATAATCGAAAGCACAGGCATTTCAGTCCTGAGGGGATGATACTCGGCGAGAGACCCGCTCGCTTTGTTGAGCCAGGGAAGGATCAGAACCGCGGCAAACGTAATGAGCATCAGCACGCCTCCGCCTTTGTGAACCCACTTTCCGACGCCGAGTCCAACGGTTGTCAGCAGCACCAGCATGCCGACGGTTATGAGACTCACCGCTCCGATAAACCACTTGCTGCCGGTCAGCCACTCGCCACTCGGCCCTATGATGTAGCTGATGTACTGCGTTATCTGCAGCCCAATCTCCGACGTGTTCAAAATAGCAAACAGCCACAGGTTCCACGCGACGAGGAAACCTATCAACTCGTTGAAGCCGAGCTTGGCCCATTGATAGAGCCCGCCTTCGAGCGGCATGATCCGGTTGAGATACATCACCACGACAGCCGACGGGACATAGAAAAGGAGCATTGCCACTAACCACAAGATTACGTGCGAGGGGCCTTGCTTTGCGGCGACGCCGATCCAGGGCAGCCCGACGATGAACAAGATCTGCGTGAGTGCGAGGTCGGTCAGCCCGAGCTCTTTTTTGAAGACGGCGCTGCGCTGCTCTACGCGCTCCTCTTCGCGTTGAAACTCCCCGGCCGTGTTTGTATCGTCGTTGATACTCATTCATTCCTGAGCTTCGCCGTGTGCAGGTTATTTTGGTGATTCCGCACTTGCGTAGGTTTGAGATATTAGCTGGTAACAATCTCTGCCGCCATCGCATCTTGACGAGTTGCTTCGGCGTCGTGCGGCGAGGTTAGCTTTAGTCGCGCTTGTTGCGGGCCGCGTTTTGTTCTGGAATAATCACACTGAACGCCAGGTGCGACTCAATCGTGGCAATAAGACCTACCCAAGACGATCATACCCCTCGACAGTGGCTTATGCGGTCGAGGCCGCTCTTGACATTGATAGGTGCGCTCGCGTTTCTGACACTAGTTTCCGTTGCCGCAGTTGCGCTCGCACAATCAGGGAAGGGAACCAGCGCGGGGCGGCGCACAATGATCCTCAACGTCATTGCTTACGCGCCGGAGGGCACGCAGGTCACAAAGGAAGACTTTGACCTTTACGACGGCGGAACGCCACAAGAGATCGAGAGCTTCAGCCGTTTGGACAGCGGTTCTCGTCTCATCCTGCTTGTGGATAGCAGCGCCAACCTAAAGGCGGAAGCAACCGCGTTGCAGAAGGCGATGGAGGCCATCATCAACGAGCTTTATCAGGACGATCAGATGATGGTGGTTGGTTACAACGAGACCGCCGAGATCATTGAGGACATGACGCCGGACCTTGCGAAGCTGCAGGCAACGCCGGCGAAGATTATTCGCAAGGGTTCTCCGAGCCTTTTCGACGCACTCGTCGCAGTAGCGGACGCGCTTTCAAGCCAGGCAAGTACCGGCATTGAGAAGCGCGCAATCATACTGATTAGCGACGGCCACGATGCTGAGAGCAAGACTAAATTCGACGACGCACTGCGCGCGCTCCAGGACGGAAACGTTGTGCTCTACACCATCCAGGTTCCCGACCGCACGCGAGGCGCGCTGGTGCGGGACAAACCAAAGCCTCCCGCAGCGATCGAGCAGTTGACCGTTGGCACAGGCGGAGCTGCCTATCCATTCGAGAAAGCGGCCGACGCAGCAAAGACGATTTCCGAGGATCTAAGAAAGAACTGGTATCGGCTCGTGTATTCGCCGTCCGGCATCAATACACTCAACATGCGGCGGTTGCTATTGATGTCTCACAGCCCGAACATTCAGCTTCGCACTAAAGGTTCTCATCCCTCCAAATACCATAGGCCCTACTAGCCGCTCGCAATGTAGCATAGACTTTTTTAGTCTGTGTCGCTCAGATGAGTAGTAATATGGCGGCGAGCCACACAGACTAAAGTCTATGCTACTGCGGAGTCGCCGCTTCTTTTGTGGCGCAAGAAAAAGGCATCGGACGAATCCGATGCCTCTTGGCCCCTCAGGTTGTATCTTGCGAGCATCGTTGGTGGGTGATGCCCATAAGTATGCCCGGCATTGAGCAACGAGTGTGCCGCTAGGGAACTCCTCTACCGACTTCTTACTTAACTGCTCAGAATGCTATCAAAACTCTGTGATATAACTGGAAAGTCACTCTATTGAAGCACACCACCGGTTGGGACACACATGCCTTGGGCTGTACAAAGCTGGCACAATAGTGGTCATCTCACCGGAGCAAACTCGGGTTGCTTCGCGGCTACAGGACGGACGAGTGCGTTTCGGTGCGCGAACGCCAGCAGAATCCCAAGCATGGCAAAGGACGTTATCAACGACCAGCCGCCGTGGCTCACAAACGGAAGGGTGATGCCGGTCATCGGTAGAAGGCGGAGCACTCCACCGATGTTGACGAGGGCTTGAAAGCCAATAAACGCAGTCAGCCCTGCCGCCAGTAACTTGGTGAACATATCTGACGCAGCGATGCTGATAGCTGCGCCCGCAAACACGAAGGCACTGAGCGCGATCAGTATCGCCAATCCTCCTGCGAGCCCCGTCTCCTCTGCGAGGGCAGCGTATATGAAATCCGAATCTGAAATCGGGACGGTCTCAGGGAACCCGAGTCCCAACCCCTGGCCAATCGTGCCGCCTTCGTTGATGCCAAACAGTCCCTGTGATTGTTGCAGCACCTTGTCGGCCCAAGCTTCGTTGTTTCGCTGTTTCGTTTCTTGAAGGTCGCTGGTGTCAAGAGTGAGGTTTTTGACTCTAAGATATCTCTCGAAGTCACCCTTCCACCACCAGGTGTCCGGCGGCGGAGCTTCCCAGGTGTTCATCCACTGGTAGAACCGAAAATGAACTCGTCCGGGAACGCCGAAACCGGTTGTAGCTTTCGATGCGCCGAAGAACACTGCGAACAGAACAGCTACCAGTGCAATGGCGTAAACCAACTGAGCCTCCCGGCGAACCGCGACGACGTAGAGAATCACATACACGCCGAAGAAAACGAGCATCTGGCCGAAGTCGGACAGGGCGAAGAATGGCAGCACCGGCATTGCCGCAATGACAACGAAGGGAAGGAAGTGGCGCGCAGGCGGCAGGCCCCAGCGCGTTCGCCTCAGATGGCGATAGGTGTCCGCGAGCAGGCCGGCGAAACTCAGCAGAAACAGTATCTTCACGCCTTCCCAGGGCGTCGTTTGTCCAAGGAACTTACCCTCTTCGCTGATCAACACAACGAGACCAAACGGGACGAGCGTCGCAAGGCCGAAGATCAAGGCGTGCCTTTGCAACCAGAGCAAAAACTTGTCGCTTCTAAAGAGCCGAAAGCATCCTGCCATCGCAAGCAACGCAACGATTGGAATGTAGGTGTTCACTGAAGTGAGTATGTCGCTCAATGAATATTCGTACGGCGGGAGGCTTTGAAATCCCGGGGTCTTCGGACCTGGCGCGGCCGAGCCGAACATGAAGGATTTCTTTTCGTCGTCGTAGCCGGTCTCAATATTAAGCAGCCTGACGGTCTGGGCTTTTGCCTCGCGTGCCTTCATTCGGGCCACGCCACGAGCCCCGTATTCGGGGTCGGAGAAGAGCCGGAACTGGATCACCTGTCCGACGGTGAACAGAAAGATTGCTGCCGTTAGCACGATCATCTCACCACGAAACCGCTGCGTCCGAGTCATCCAAAAGAACACGGCCACAACCGGTACAAGCAGCGCAAGATCGCGCGCCGCCACGATCTTGCTCGGCTCGTAGCCGCGAATCTCGCCGGACCAGATCACGGCAACGTATCCCACCAACGCCACGCCGAAGATAAGGATGAACATCAAAAGGTGGAGTGAAGGCTTCGTCCGGGCGAGCCGTACATTGGTGCTTTCCATTCGTTCCTTATACCAGGCCGGTCAGCGCCGGTCAGTCGATCGTTCGCCTGGCGCTCCGGAGCCAGGACTCTTGAGATAGTCAAGCGAAGCAGCCTTCGCTACAAGTTTGGCTGCAATGGGCGCGGCGGCCTTAGCACCCTGGCCTCCATTTTCGACAATCACAGCAAACGCGATCTGCGGATTGTCAGCCGGCGCGAAGCCTATAAACCAGGAGTCGGTCGACCCTGTCATCTTGTAGCGCTTGCGCCCGTCTTCGTCAGTGGAAACGACTACCGGGTTCCCTTGTCGATCGTATGCATAGACATCGCGATCCGCTGTGCCTGTTTTTCCCCCAGCCGAAACTCGTCCCCCGAGCGATGTGAATGCGCCGGCCGCGGTTCCATTTTCGACAACGGAACGCATCATCGCTCGAAGCTGCGCTGCAGATTGAGCAGAGATGAACGGGCCAATCACCCTTCGGGGCGCGTCCGGCTCAAACGTCGGCGCGACGAGTGAACCATCCGAGCTTGCCGCCGATGCGGCGATCAAGGCCATCGTCATCACAGTCAAGTCGTCGTAGCCTTGCCCGATGCTCTGAAGCGCGAGGTCAAATCTGCTCGCTTTGTTTGAAAGGTCCATTCTCGAGGCGAACGGCGCAAAAATGTAATCGAATTGGTCCTTCTTAGCGTGGGTCAGTTGCCAGAGATCGAGGGAGCGCGCGGTCTTATCATCGGGTGAAGTCGCAAACCGCAATCTGTTCGCGTAATTCGCCAGGCGCTCCTTGCCAATCTTCAATCCGAGTTGCGCGAAGTATTGATTGCACGAGAGCCGAAATGCATCGTGAAGGCCGATCGAGCCATGCACCTCGCCGCCGTAATCTCTGATGGAACGGCCGGAGCCCTCGGGTGTGAATCCCTCGCCTCGACATGTGAACCTTTCGCCGGTGACTCCGAGATCGATTGCGGCAGCCGCGACGAAGGTTTTAAACGTCGACCCGGGCCGGTAGTAGAATGCGGCGCCGCCGGTCACCAGGGTGCCCAACGCGCGATTCACCAGCGGGCTCAAGGGCTGCGTGGTGTAGTCTTCGGCTTGCTCGCTCATCCGCCGCCAGGTGTTTTCGTCCCTGATCGTCACTGGGTCAAAGCTCGGGTAGGAAGCCATCGCCAGCACTTCGTTGTTTGGCAGCAACAACACGACTGCCGCTGAAGGCTTGCCGCTGGATTGCAGAAGATTGAAGACCTCTCGCTGAAGCCTTGAATCGATCGAGACCCTCAAGTCTTTCCCAACTGGATTGGGCGATGTTATCTGGTTATAGGTGCTTGTCGGTTCCGTGAGCCAATCCCGAAATGCAGCTTCCAAGCCTCCCGCGCCGAAGATGAAGTCCGAGTAGCCTGAGAGGTGAACCGCCGCAGGGCCGAGTGGATACTCGCGAGTGATGACGCCGGCATCGGACCTGTACCTGATGAGTGCGTTCTCGAGCTGGCCGCTGCGGTCCAACACCCATCCCTTCAGACCGCTCTCGGCCAACCTGAGGTTGCGAGCGTCAAACCGCCTTGCTTTCTTGAACTGCGAGTCCTTACTCGATTCGGCCCAAAAGACCCAATAGGAGTGAAAACCAAACACGGTGAGAATCAAGATCAGAAAGGAAACTCTCAATCCACGAAGCCAGCGGTTCGTTTCAACAGGGCCAAAGTCTCGGAGATCCTTCTGAGATTCGCTGTTGATTGACGCAGGCAGGTTTCGATGCCGCCAAGCCGCCCACGACAGCCCGAGCATCAGAAGTATCCCGAAGAATACGAATACCAGAGTGAGGATAACGGGCGCCCACATTAGAGCTGGATCCTATTCTAGCGGCGTAGACTTCAGTCTGCGCGCTGCGATGCCCCTCAGGCGATCTCCGACGCCGTCAGCTTGAAATCACCTACTCCAACGACGTCGCCAGTGCTCAGCGAACGCGCTTCATCCCGGCCGAGCAAGTTCTCGTTGACATAAGTTCCGTTGGCGCTACCCACATCGGCGATCACGACGATGCCGCCACTCCGCAGAGAGAGCGAACAGTGAAGCCTGGAGACGCTCGGGTCATCCATTCGCACCGCGTTTCCGGCCGCCCGGCCTATGTAAGCCGGCGCGCCCTCGGGTTTCAACTCGACTCGAAAGCTGCGCCCGTCACTGCTGTAAAAACAAACGCTCTTAGAAGCGTCAGTGCTTGTACCAGCTTGGTCAGCGCTCGCCGGCTGGTCCGTATCACCCTCAAAGCTCGCTTTCACCGTGTTCGCCTTGGTAAACAAATCCCGACCCGCCTCGAGCGCAATGGGCCCGCGCGTCGCGTATCGACGGTTGTTAATGTATTCGAAGACCGTGGCTGTCAGTTCCTTACCCACCGCTTCAATATACTGCGGGCTGAGCGCGGAAGTTTCCTCGTAGGTGAACAGTACCTTGAATCGGTTGGGCGCGACTCTTCGGATGCCGTGTTCGTCCCTTGCGAGATTGGATTCGATGGCGTGCTCAATTCGAGAGGCGAGATCGCCGATAACCGGAGGCTTGAGCGTCTGCTCGTTTGCAGAAGCGAGCTTGCTGTCGACCTTGGAGCCAAGCCGCTCGAGGATTCGTCTTGCGACGCTCTCGGCCTTGTCGAGCACGCTGTCCTTCGTGTCGGCCATGCTGTGCAAAGTATATCGCCGATCAAGCGAGGGCCGCCAGCTTGGTGCCTTGAATGTGTCAGTCGGCCTAATTATACTGCTCCGCTATGTCAGACTCCGGTGTCGCGATCAGAGAGTGTTCCTCAATCGAGGACTTTCAGCAATGTATCGAGCTCGAGCGAGCGGTGTGGAAAGACGACGACATCGGGATAATGCCGATTAGGCTTTACATGATTTCGAAGGCCTGCAATGCGCCTACTATTGGCGCGTTTGAACCGTCAGGACGCCTGGTGGGCTTTGTACACACGATGATCGCGCTGATGGACAGGCATGTTGTGTATCACTCGCACCTGGCGGCGGTCCTCGAAGACTTGCGGCATAAGGACATCGGCTTCAGAATGAAGCTCGCGCAGCGTCAGCACGCTATGAATGCGGGCGTGCCCTTGATCATTTGGACCTTCGATCCGCTTCAATCGCGCAACGCGCATTTGAACATCAACAAGCTCGGCGCCATCGTCCGGCGGTACGAGGTCAATTACTACAGCGAAGGCTTATCAACCGTGTTCGATTCCAAAGTGCCGACCGATCGCATATTCGCAGAATGGTGGGTGTCGTCGCCTCAGGTCGAGTCCGTGCTCGCAGGTAACCGCCCTTATGTTGGAGGTCAGACCGAATCCGTCTTGATCCCAGAAGACATCAACAAAGTGCGCTCTCGCTCTGTCGAAGAACACCTGAAATGGCGAACTCGCGTGCGCGAGGGGTTTCAAAGCGCGCTCGCCGGCGGTCTGATCGCGCGCGGGTTCGAGCGCGCTGATGGTACCAGCCGGTATCTGCTTGGAGCCGACGAAGAGCAGTTTCATTTCGAAGCGTACGAACAATGAACAATGAACCTACAACTTGAACGAATCGAGCTCCGAGAAATCGAACTGCCCTTGAAATGGCCGTTCGAGACCAGCTTCGGGCGGACTACGCGACGGCGCATCATGATTGTTCGCGTCTTCGACAAGTCGGGCGCTTCTGGTTATGGCGAATGCACCGCGCCTGAAGACCCCTTCTATAATCATGAGACGATCGATACTGCGTGGATCATCGTTACAAACTATATAGGGCCTCTTCTCACCGAGGCGCGGATTGGACGAGCCGATGAAGCGAACGCCGCGCTTGCGCGAATCCGCGGTAATCGAATGGCGAAAGGCGGCGTTGAGACCGCGATCTGGGATCTTGAAGCCAGGATCGCGGGGAAGCCCTTGTGGCGGCACATCGGTGGGACGCGCGAGGAGATCGCCTGCGGCGTTTCGATTGGCTTGCAAGCGAGTGCCGAGACACTGGTTGAAAAAGTCACGCGGGAAGTTGAAGCCGGTTATCAGCGGATAAAAATCAAAATCAAACCCGGTCGGGATCTTTCTCTGGTCGAAGCTGTTCGTTCGCGGTTTCCCGACATTCAACTCACGGTTGATGCGAACTCCGCCTACTCGCTCGCGGACACAGACCTGTTGAAGCGGTTGGATGACTACAATCTTATGATGATCGAGCAGCCTCTCGCGCCCGGCGATCTGGTCGATCATGCAAAACTGCAACGCGAGATCAACACAGCCATCTGCCTGGATGAGTCCATACTGACGCTGGCTGACGCGCGTCACGCTGACGAGCTGGGCTCTTGCAAGATAATAAACATCAAGCTCGGACGCGTCGGGGGACACGCCGAAGCCAAATCGATTCAGGAGTTCTGCGCCGAACGGGAAACGCCGGTATGGTGCGGAGGCATGCTTGAATCAGGCATTGGCCGCGCCCACAACATAGCTATGTCGACGCTCGAAGGCTTCACCTTGCCCGGTGATGTCTCGGCTTCGGCGCGCTATTGGGAGGAAGACATCATCGAGCCGCCGGTCACGGTGAGTCCTCGCGGAACGATCGCTGTCCCGGCCGGTCCGGGTATCGGATACGAGGTGAACGAGCGGCGCGTGGAGTCGCTTGTGACGAGGCGCGAGGAGATCAAGCTCGCTTAGTTGCTATTTCTTTACAAGGAGGCTTCGAATATGGCACCAGAGACTGATAACTTTCCGTTCGTTCAGGCTCGCTTCTTTACGCCCTTTGGTGAAGGGCGAAGGCCGGTTCGGGTCATAGTCATCCACACGATGGAGACCCCTGAACGAGATGGCATTGCTGACGACATTGCCAGAGACTTCGCAACGCGTCCGCCGACCAATAAAGCTTCGGCACATCTGTGTATAGACAACAAGAGAATCGTGCAGAGCGTGAAGGACAACGACGTAGCGTTCGCCGCGCCGGGCGCGAATCGTGACGGTATCAACCTCGAGCTGGCAGGCAGGGCCAGGCAAACCGCTGCGGAATGGCAGGATGAATACAGTAATGCGGTCCTGGAGAACGCTGCGAACGCGGCTGCGCAATACTGCTTGAAGTATGAAATCCCGGTAAGGCACTTGACTGACGCCCAGCTCGGGGACAAAGAGAGCAAGGGCTTGGTGGGGCACGTGCAGGTGTCCAGTGTGTTTAAGATATCCACGCATACAGATCCCGGTGTGGCCTTCCCATGGGACCGCTTTCTCGAGCGTGTTGAATTCTTCCGCACGGAACGAATGAGGAATCTGGGTCTGATCTGAGAGAGCAGGTACCTTTCTCGACTTAAGTGCGATGTTAAGCTTGCCGCATGTGCTCGGCAAGTAAACAATGATCAGGAGCGGTGAGGATGTCAGAATTCGAGAACCGAGCAGCGATAGTCACGGGCGGATCACGGGGCATTGGGCGAGCGATAGTAAAGGAATTAGCAACGCGAGGCGCCAGCGTCGCCTTCAACTACACAAGGAATCGAGAGATGGCGGACCAGCTTGTCGCCGAGATTCAGGGCGCCGGCAAGCGCGCGATGGCTTTCCAGGCCGATGTAACGGACTTCGACGCGGCAGAAGCAATGGTGAAGACTGTGAAGAGCGAGTTTGGGTCCGTCGACTATCTTGTCAACAACGCGGGGATCACTCGCGACAAGCTGATAATGATGATGACTCAGGAAGACTGGGATGCGGTTATCGACACAAACCTGAAAGGCGTGTTCAACGTAACCAAGCCTGCGATCTCGCTGATGGTTCGTCAAAGGCGGGGCTCGATTCTGAACATCACTTCCATCAGCGGGGTTGTCGGAATGGCGGGACAGACCAACTATTCGGCGTCAAAGGCGGGACTCATCGGTTTCACCAAAGCGCTCGCCAAGGAAGTCGGACGGCGAAGCATCACCGTCAATGCGCTTGCGCTAGGGTTGATCGAGACTGATATGACCACCACGTTGCCCGATGAGTACAAGCAGAAGGTGTTGGACCAAATTCCGTTGGGACGTTACGGGACGGTGGAAGAGGTCGCGCGAGTTGCGGCGTTTTTGCTGTCTGACGATGCTCGTTACATCACGGGCCAGGTGATCCAGGCCGATGGCGGGCTTGCGATTTAGGCCCCGGAGCTTGTAGGGGCGGCCCTCCGTGGCCGCCCCTCTGACGAACGCGGTGGAGCGGAAAGGGGCGGCGGCGGAGGGCCGCCCCTCCAACTATTCAATCGCGATCGTAAGAAAGACCGTGCGGCGGTTGCGTTCAACCTCGATCAGATAATCACCGGGCTTCAGCGTCTTCACCGCCTGAGCCAACTCCTCGAAGCTCTTGATCTCAGCTCCATCCAGGCCGTGAATCACGTCACCGTGGATGAGTCCCGCGTCAGCCGCCGAGCTCCCGGGCCGCACAGAAGCCACAAACACGCCGGTTGGGACTTTAAGCTTGAGTCCCATCTGATCGATTGTTTCCGGCGTAATGGTTTTTCCCTGTATGCCGAGGCGTCCCTGCTGGATCGGTCCCTCCCCGTCGCCATCTCCCCTGTCTGACGGTATCGCGCGTGCGTTGATGTTTTTTGGCCGTTCGACGAGTTCCACTGTCACCGATCGAGTCTGACCGTCACGTATGAAATCAACCCGCGCGGTTTGTCCAACGGGCGTGGCCGCTACGGTCTCGGTCAGCTCCCTGGCCGCTTTGACAGCCTTACCGTTGAAAGCCGTAATCACATCCTTTGGCTGAATGCCTGCTTTGCCGGCCGGGCTGTCCGGGTCGGGTACTTCGCGAACAAATACTCCGGCGTTCGGCTCAAGTTTTAGCGCGTGAGCTTTTGCTTCGTCGAGGTTATCCACAGATACGCCCAGATATCCCCGCGAGACTCTTCCGTCTCGCACCAACCGCTTGAAGACGTCGCGTGCGGTGTTCGAGGAGATCGCGAAGCCTATGCCTATGTTCCCTTGATTGAACGGGCTTCCGGTTAGAATCATCGTGTTTATGCCGACCACTTCGCCCTGCATATTAACGAGCGGGCCGCCGGAGTTGCCGGGATTGATCGATGCGTCGGTCTGAATGTAGTGATTGAATTGCGACTCCCGCAGTTCGCGTCCCGTTGCGCTGACGATGCCGGCGGTCAAGCTTTGTTGAAGTCCAAACGGACTTCCAATCGCCAGCACCCAGTCTCCTTGCTCAAGGTTGTCGGAGTTGCCGAGCACTGCGATCGGCACATTGCCGGCATCAATCTTGATAACCGCAATGTCGGTCTCGGGGTCCGTGCCTACGACTTCGGCCTTATGCTTTCTTCCATTGGATAGGGTCACCTCGATCTTGTTGGCGTTGCCGACTACGTGATTGTTGGTGAGTATGTAGCCGTCGTCCGTAACGATGAAGCCGGAACCCGCGCCCTCACGCCTTCTCGGGATACCTTGCCCGGGCAAGCCAAAGAAGTCGGACTGGCCTGAGTCAGTGCTGGCGTTTTCGACGACGTTTACGTAAACGACGGCAGGCTTCACAGCCTTAGCCACTTCGCGGAACGACAACGACAGTTCCGCAGGCGAGGGCGCGTTGGTCGATGCGACCTTGCGCGACTCGGGAAGCTCAGGCACGTTCTTCGACGCGCGGTGATACGCGCCTTGAATGATAGCAACTGTGACCACCAACGCGGCAACTATGAAAGTAACCGCGATCCACGCGCCGCGCGCGCCTTGGCGTTTCTTCCAAGGATCCTGGTGTTTCTGTCCGACGAACCCACTTTCGTTACCAGTCTCGTTCATCCTTTTTATCCTCACTGCCACAAGATTAGTGAATTAAGCTTACTAAGGTGTGTGCATCTGCGCAACTTTGAAGGTGGGCTCGATAGGCTCAAGATCGGGCGATGACGGGCGGTGGTGTTGGATCAAGAGGAGATCAATGAGTTGCTTAATAATGCGGCTCCCTGTGACCCGAAAGTCTCTGATCTTCCCCATCCTGCCCGCGCTTTACAGGGTCTGACGGAGCCGCGGTCAAAGCGCCGCTTGGAATTCAGCCGCAATTCAAGCTGCCTCGGACTATACTCTCGGGTGTCCTTAGAGTGAGAGGCCCGAGATTGAATCAAAACATCTGCTCGTGGAGCCTTCTGGACCGGGTGAGCCCATAAGACTTGAGCTGCCGGTATAGCGTGCTCGGCGAGATGCCGAGAATCTCCGAAGCCCTCCCTTGATGCCAGCCCGTTTGTTCGAGCACAGTGAGTATTTGCTTTCGACGCAGCTCGTCGAGACTGCCGCCGCGGGACTCATCGTCATCGTCGGGGTCCACGTTGATCATCCGATGTGTGCGAAGCTCGAGCGGCAAATCCTCGGCTCCTATGTCGGCACCTGTTGAGAGTATCACCGCGCGTTCGATCACGTTTCTCAGCTCGCGGATGTTCCCGGGCCACGAGTAGTTCATCAGCACCTGCATCGCGTCGTCGCTCATACGCGCGTGTTCTCCGCCGCTAACGCGGCCGAGAAAATGCTCGGCGAGCGCTGGGATGTCTTCGGGTCGTTCACACAGCGCCGGAAGCTTGATCGTGAAATTGTTTATGCGGAAGAGAAGATCGCTTCTGAACTTTCCTTCGACTACGTCTTGATTCAGGTCGCGGTTGGTGGCCGCGATGAATCGCACATCGACTTCTACTTTCTTGATGCCACCCACCCGATAAAACATCTGGGTCTCGAGCACGCGCAGCAGTTTTGACTGAAGCGTCAGACTCATCTCGCCGATCTCATCGAGAAACAAGGTGCCTCCGTGGGCAAGCTCCAACAGCCCGAGCTTGCGTTTTCGAGCGCCGGTGAATGCGCCCGGCTCATACCCAAAGAGCTCGGATTCAAGCAGCGTCTCTTGAATCGCAGCGCAGCTTATGTCGATGAACGGTCCGCCGTGCCGTGGCGAGAAGCAGTGAACCGTGTTCGCCACCAGTTCCTTTCCCGTGCCTGAGTCACCGGTCACCAGCACAGTTGCGTTGGAAGGAGCAATCTTGCGCACAAGCGCCATTACGTCGTTCATCTTTTGACTGCGCACGACGATGTCCGGCGCCTTCTCTTTGTAGGTGAGACGCGACTGCAGAATCAGGTTCTCGAGCCTGAGCTGGCGCTTCTCATAAGCCTTGTTGATGATCGCTTCAAGCTCTCGAATGTGGCATGGTTTTGTAAGGTAGTCGTACGCGCCGAGCTTCATCGCCTGCAGCGCTGTCTCCACTGTCGCATGACCGGTCATCATCAACACTTCAGGCGGCTGTTCCTGTTGCCGAAGCTCGCGAAGGACCTCGAGGCCGCTGCGGCCAGGCATCATTATGTCGAGCAGCGCGACGTCGAACTCGGCTTCACGCGCCGTCTTGATCGCAGCCTCCGCATCGTGCACCAGCGTGACCTGATGGTTGAGCCTCGACAGCTCCTTTTGAAGAACCAGCCCGAGATTCTTCTCGTCCTCGGCGATTAGCAGTTTTACGCTTGGATTTGAACTCACAGCACTCCCTCCATTTCGAGTATGCCTTCGAATGATTGCTCTCGCGCACGCACGCTCAGCTCTTGATGAGGCGGCAACAGTAGGCGGAAGGCCGTTCCCACGCCTTCGGTTGAATCGACCTCGATTCTTCCGCCGTGTTCGGATACGATCCCGTAGCAGACCGATAGCCCGAGACCGGTCCCGCGCCCGAGAGGCTTGGTTGTAAAGAAGGGGTCAAAAATTTTCGCGAGATGCTGGGCGGGGATTCCGCAGCCGGTGTCGCTGATCTCGACGCAGACGTGGTGCTCTGTTTCTGAATCACCCCAGTGCGTCCGAATCGTAAGGCTGCCTTCGGCCTCCATCGCGTCAAACGAATTCGACATCAGCGCGATGAACACTTGCTTCATCTGGCCTTCGTTTACGTAAACAGGCGCGAGCGACGGATCGAGTTCTTTGATGACGCGCATCTTACCGAGTTTCGGATGATGCTTGATGAGCTGAAGAGTCTGCTCGATGATCTGGTTGATATCACCCGCAAGCTTTTCTGCCTGACGCTGGTGTGAGAATTCGAGCAGACTGTTTGTTATCGTCTTGCACCTGAACGCTTCATCGCGAATGATCTGCAAGTACTCGCCGAAGTCCTCATGCAGCTCGACGTCCTTCACGTCCTCGACCCGCGCGGTCAGCGCTTCAGAACAGGCGGCAATAGTGGCCAGCGGATTGTTAATCTCATGCACCACGCCGGCGGCAAGCCTGCCAATCGAGGCGAGCTTCTCAGCGTGGATGACTGCCTCGTTCATTTTTTTCTGATCGGTTATGTCTTCGCCGACCGTGATGACGTGAGTGACCTCGGCGTTATCAACCCGCATTGGAATCTTGCTGATCTTCCACGTCTTTTTCTGGCCGTCGAACAACGACTCCTGTTCCATGTGGACCATTTCGCCGCTCCGGAACACATCGACGAACTCTTCCTCCAGCTTGCGGCGCGGCTGGCGAACCAACACTTGAAACACGTTGCGCCCGAGCACCTGTTCGCGATTGATCCCCAGGCCGCCCACCTCTCGATTGCGGTTCCACGCCACGATTCGCATATCGCGATCGACGACGTAGAGCGAGACGGGAAGGGAATCGATGATCTTCTCAGTGAACCGTTTTTGTTCTTCGGCCTCGCGGGTACGCTGCGAAACCTCGACCGCAAGGTTGATGGAATGGTCCTTCGTCCGCCGGTACAGCTCGGTATTTCTGATCGCGAGACTCAGTTGTTGCGCGACTGCGCCGAGCAATTTCTGATCGTCTGCGCTGATCGGACGCGGAACGAAACTACCGCATATGAGAATCCCGAGCATCCGGTCATCGAACATCAACGGGACTACGGTCTCGAGCAATATCCCCGGGTCGTGCAGGAAGCGTTCGGCGGTTCTGATCTGGATCGCCGGCTGAACGCGCCAATCTGCTGAGCTGAGATAGCCGACGACGCGCTCCTTGTGAAACCAGTCATCCCCCTCCGGTTGATCTTCGTGCGAGCGCGAACATATCGCTGACGCGAGGTCGTTCGAGTCAGTCGAGCTTCTCACTATCACCGCGCAAGCGTCGCATTCCAGGCTCTTTCCCACGGTGAACACGGCATAGCTCAACAGCTCGTCCATTTCGAGCGAGGTCATCAAGTTGTGGCCAAGGTTGTAAACGAATGAAAGCTGCGCCGCGCTCTTTTTGGTCTCCAGATAAAAGCGCGCGTTCTCAAGCGCGACTGTCAGTTGATTGCAAATAGTCGATAGCAGCTCCGTTTGCTGCTTGGGGAGCGGCGTCCCCGCGTTTGAGAACAAGCATATAGCTCCCAGCACTCTGCCTTTCAACACCAGTTGTGTGCAAGCGAGTCCGTGTACTTCGCTCAGAAGGTCAACCGCCAGCACTCTGCGCGCGGAATCGGGCAGCGGATCGAGCACGAGCGGCTTTCCGGTCATCAGCGGGACGATTCGCGAGTACATTTCGAGCAAGCTCCCACGCGCGTCGTCGGTTACATTCAGTCCTTCTACAGCGGCGATTGTCATCGGCCGTTCGTCGGCTTCGCGCAGAAAGACCACGCCTGAGTCCGCGCCGACATACTTGATCAACGCAGCGAGCGTCCCTTTCAATAGCACCTCGGGCTCCAGCGAGCTGGCAAGCACCGACGATACCGTGTGCAGTACGTTGAGTTGTTCGAATCGCTCGGCCCTCTCGCGCTCGTAGCGGGAGGAGCGCAGATGGGCTCGTACTCGTGAGAGCAGCTCGGCTCTCTGATAAGGCCGGGTGATGTAGTCGGTCGCGCCCTGATTCAAGCAGGCCACTTTGTCCAGGGCGCGGTGACTCTTGGAGATCATCAGGATCGGCACATCGGCGGTAGCATCACCGGCGCGAACCTCCTCGCAGAAGGTCAATGCAAGATGAGCCCAGTGGAGCCGCCGCAGGCTCTCTCCCGAGTCGTCATTGGAAGGCAATAAGGACGAGCCTGTAAGGCGTGAAGCGGAAGACTCGATGATGATAAGCGACACTTCGCGGGAGCGGAGCTCATCGCCTGCCGATTCGAACGAGGAAAGAGAGATCGCATCGTAGCCCGCAGCGGCCAGCAATCGCTGGATTGCTTGCGCTGACTTCGTTTCGTCTCCGAGGATTAGGATGCGGTCTGATAACCCGTTAGGGCTAGACATACTAGCGCCTGCTCTGATTTGGGGCTTTTGGGGGATTTCCAGGGGCAGATGCGAAGAGCTTCACTGAGGTACGGCAATCTAAGTCATTTTGACGGAAGAGTCAATAATAATGTCATTTCTCAAGCTGCTGCTTTGCGAGCACCGCTTCATTGCTTCGGGGGAAGAGCTTGATCAGCGCGGTCAACTCAGTCCGGCCGGCTTCCTGTTGACCCAGTTCCATCAGCGTCACGCCTTTCTTGAAGCGAGCGCCCGGGACCTTATCGCCCTTGGGGAACAACAGGGACACCTTATCGAATTCGGAGATAGCTTCATTGAGCAGCTTCTTCCCGTAATAGCACTCGCCGATCCAGTACTGCGCGTTGTCGGCCATCTCGCTCGAAGGGTAGGTCTCAACGTACTGGCGGAACTCGCTGATGGCGAGATCGTAGTTGCCGCGGCTGTAGTCGCCATACGCCGCCGCGAAGAGCTGATCTGGATTACCGGGTGTGATCTGGGTGAAAGTGGGCAGCTTCGGCAAGTTCTCGACAAGCTTTCTTACCTGAGCCAATTGCTCGGACAAACGGTCGATTCGCTGATTTGTGGAGCTTAGCTGCTCGCTCAATCCGCTGACCGATTGGATAGCGCTATTGCTGCTCTCTCCGATGCGGCTCTGTGCCTGGCGGATGGCGTTGACGTTATCGACGATCTGGGTGACCAGCGTATTCAATTGGCCGCTGTTCTTGTCCAGGGTCTCTTGCATCGTGCGGACCTGGCGTTCGAGCACCATCACTTCCGCCTTCAACTCGTCGAATGCGAGCTTCAGTTGCGCGTCACGATCTTTCTGAGACTGAGCCGCGAGCGCGCTTCCGCTTAGCGACGAAATTAATGCCAGGGCAAACAAAGCGGTGGTGATGAACTTGAACGACATAAAACTCTCCTGTTGATTCGATGCTCCTGGGAGCGCAGGCATCCCTGCCTGCCTCTTCTTGCGCAACGTCAAGCAGGCAGGGATGCCTGCGCTCCCAGGTGTTACTGCCTACGGATTGCGAGGCGTGCCGCCGCTCACGTACACGAAATCATCGCGGCGATCGTGCCCCCAGGAAGGCGACTGACTCGGAGAGCCCTCGCTTGACCCCGCCGCGCGCTCCTTGCCGTAGCTCACAGTCTGCACTCTCGATGCCTCAACTCCCGATGAGACAAGGAACTCCTTCGCCGCTTGCGCGCGGCGCTCTCCAAGTCCGATGTTGTACTCTTCAGTCCCGCGCGGATCGCAGTTTCCTTCGATTCGAAATGTGATTGACCGATTCGGACCCTGCGTGAGCCATTCAGCTCCACGACGCAGTTGGTCCCGAGATTCCGGGGTAAGCTCTGCTTTGTCCAACTCAAAGTAAACGGTCCGCACCATCTGGTTGAATATCGCCGCGATTGTCGGGTTCGGCCCGGGTGTGCTGGTTCTCGGCCTATCCCCCGGGGGAGTCTCTGCCGTTACCGTCACGCGAGCTGAAGCGTTCTCTGTTCCCCCGGCGCCAGTAGCCGTTGCATTGTAGGTCGTGGATTGCGACGGGCTGACAACACTCGATCCCGAGGTCGCCACGGTGCCTAACTCGCTGATGGTGACCCGATCCGCGTTGTTCGAAGTCCATCGAAGCGTAGTGCTTTGCCCGCGCGTAATCCCTTCCTGATCAGCCGAGATCCTAATGCTGGGCCGGGCCGGGCGCGGCGTAACCGCAACAACCTTGCTGTCGCGGGCCTCTTTCTTTCCGCGCGTCGCCACAGCCGTATAGGTCGTTGTGTTGTCGGGCGTGAACACCTGTGCTCCCGTGTTGTCGACCGGCTTCCCGTTGAGCGCGACCTGTTTTGCATCCTTCGAAGTCCAGGTCACGCGGACGTCTTCGCCCTGTTGAAGCCGGTCGCGCGAAACCTGGAGTTGAACCTTCGGCTTTGCACAGCCCACCACGCCGATCAGAATAGAAGCAGTAAAGATGATCGCAGCTATGCGCGAAAACTTTCTCTCCATCACAAGCTCCTTTTGCGCGCGATCAGGATCGAGGATGAAACCCCTGGTTTCCACAGCGAGGCCTCGAACCTGGGCGCTGAGTGAAATCATTTTGCCCACGTCGGCGAACGGCCGCCACCGCGTGTGAGCGCGCGTTGGCCGCTGCCGTCGATATGTGCTTGCCAAACTTCCCATTGGCCCGAGCGGTTTGATTGAAACGAAACATGCCGGCTATCGGGCGACCACGTCGGGCTCTCGTTTCGCCCCTGTGATGTTAGCTGAATTAGCTGGCCGGATGCCACGTCGGCGACGAAAACCTGGAAGCTGCCCGCGCCGCCATAGGTGAACGCGACGTAGCGGCCATCCGGCGACCACGAAGGCGAATCCGCCTGGCCGCCTCGCGCGATCAGAGGACGTTGATTCGCGCCGCTCGAATCCATCACGTACACTTGCGGCGTCCCTGCGCGATCAGAGATGAAAGCAATCTCACGCCCGGTTTGAGCGTTCCACCGCGGCGAGATGTTTATCCCTCTCGGGGTTCGCGTCAACCTGCGCGCGCTCGACCCGTCGAGGTTCGAAACGTATATTTCCATCGAGCCGTCGCCGCCGATCGCCGAACTGAACGCAAGCTGCCCGCTCGGAGAAATTGTTGGCGAGGTAGTAGTCGAGTTGAAACTCGTGCCGCCGATCAGACCGCCTTCGGCCGAGCGAACCACGATATTCGGGACGCCGGTCTTGAAGCTCACGTATGCGAGATAGCGCCCATCGGGAGAGAATTGCGGGAAGCGAACGATCGGGCCGTCGCTTGCAAACGTGCGCTGGTTGAAGCCGTCGTAATCCATCACCCTGATCGAGTCGCCCGAGACGTAACCGATCTTCGAAGTCGCGATGCCGTCACGTCCGGTGAGAAGCTTTACCGCCTCGTCTGCAAACTCGTGCGCGATTCGCCGTGGATCGCCGGTATGCCGCGATGCGATGAGCTGTTGCTTAGTCTTGACGTCGTACAAATACGTGTCGGCGGAAATCGCGCCGCCGGTGTTCTGAAGATTGCCGAATGCAACGTAGTCAGCCTTGACCGGGTCCGCGCTCCAGTCGTCGAACTTCAGCGAAGCCGGATCGGGGACGAGCGTCTTTGGGTAAAGGCTCTTGCCGACCAATCCGGATACCGCCGCGAAATCAAGATCGGCCCACAAGACTTGATTGAAAGTGCTCGTGGCTGCTTCGAGTCCAGCCGAGCGCGCGATGAAATCCGCGACAGCGAGATTGGGACCGTTCCCGGGCGTGACGATGATCGTACCGATTTGTTTTCGCAGATCTTCTTGAGGGGGTTGAGTCTCCTGACGTGCAGCGACTATGGACACGACTGGCAGTATCAATGCGAGAATCGCGAGTAAAGGGATTGACGCTCTTATCTTCATAAATCATACCGAGGAAGCATAGACTTTAGCCTGGGAGCGCAGGCGTCCCCGCCTGCTCCGGGAATTACCAAATGCGAGGAAGCAGGCGGGGACGCCTGCGCTCCCAGGCTAAAGTCTATGCTACTTCATTTCGGATAGCGGAACCAAACTTCAGCAGTCGCTTCCTGCGCGCCGGTCAAGAACCCGGACGGGAACGGCGGCAACGGGTCCGCAGCAATAACCGCTCGCTCAGCCGCGTAGTTTACCTGCGCATTCGGCGAGCGCTGCTTGATGTAGGCCGCAGCCACTCGACCACCTGAGAGCGAGAGAATCCGACCGTCGCGCGCTATCCGGATCAGTATCACGACGTACTGTGCGCCGCCTGAGTCGATCGCCGGCGGCGAGTAGTTTCGGCCGAGTATCGCTTGAATCCTGCGACCATACTCGGAGCCTCCGGGCAATCCGGTGCCGCCTCCAAACCCGCCTCCAGAGCCGATCCCAACCCCCCCAGTCATCGCAGTGGGCGTGGGGCTGCCAAAGCTGCGGCCCACCTGAGCGGTCTGATCCGCCGAGCGTCCTCGTTCATCTTTGCCGGTGAAGATCCTCTCCTGCTGATTGACGACCGGCCGATCTGTCTTGAGCGCTTTGGGATCCGGGACGTTCTTCTCGGTTGGCGGCAGCAGCGCTTCGGAATCCGCGTCCGCGGGGCGGTCAGCTTCAACTCGGACATTGTTGATGGCGTCATCTGTATCGCCAAGGTGGGAAACAGGCTGAGGCTTAGCGAATCCGAGTATCGCGGATTTGTCGGCGACTCCGACTTCAATCGAACCGCCGCCGCCCTCGCCGCCTTCCCCCGGACCTGCGGCGACGATCTCAGAGGAAACGACCCGGTTGAAAGCGATGAACAGCGCCGCAAAGACGATCAGGTGCAGCGCAACTGACAGGGCTACACCGAGGCGCGGCGACTTTTCGCCTTCGACCAACTCCGTTCGAAATGTTACCAGCTCTGCCATTTCTTAGTGTTCGTAGTTCGGCGGTTCAGAGTCCAAGCTTTAGCTTGCTTGATTCGATCGGGTAAAGCCTTGAAAGCAAGCTAAAGCTTGGACTCTGAACTCCGCCGAACTATGAACCTCACTTCTTCTTAACCGTCGGCTCGGTCACCAGGCTCACGTCCGCCCCCGCTTGCTTGGCGATATCAAGCACATACGCGATTATGCGATAAGGCGTCTCGCCGTCTCCGCGCACGTAGACCTTGCGCTCACCCGATTGCCCCAGCTTCTCTGAAAGCAACGCGGGCAGATCGTTCACGTTCACCTGTTTCGCTTCCGCCTGCGTGCTGAGGTAGAGGTTGCCGTCCTTATCGATGCTGACCACGACGGCTTTGGGCTTTGGTTGCTCGACGCGCGTCTCTTGAGTTTTGGGCAGATTGACTTCGATTCCAGTCTGAAGAATCGGCGCGGTCACCATGAAGATGACCAGCAGCACGAGCATCACGTCCACCAACGGCGTGACGTTGATTTCTGAAAGGGAAGTCTGAGTTCGCCCACGCTGATCTGTAAAAGCCATCTTGATTGGAGGTTGGGGTTCAGTCTAACCCCTAGCCCCATCCCCTAACCCCTATCTAATCGCTTTGACGTAATGCCGCTCCACAAGGTTGATCAGTTCCAAAGAAAACCGGTCGATTGTTCCTGTGAGCGCTTTGATCCGGTTCAGAAAATGATTATAGAAAATCGCAGCCGGCACGGCAGCGGCTATGCCGGCGGCGGTTGCAATCAGCGCCTCTGCGATTCCAGGCGCGACGGCCTGAATCGAGGAAGCCGAAGCGGTGCTCAACCCGTGAAACGCAATGATGATTCCTACGACCGTCCCAAAGAGACCGATGAACGGCGAAGCGTTAGCGGTTGTAGCCAGCCAGGTCAGCCGCCGTTCCATCTGCGAGACTTCGGCAATGGTAGCCGACTGCAGCACGCGGCCGAGCGCCTCGACGCTTCGAACTCGGCCCTCGCCTTCGCTTATCTGATTATTGATCTCGTCATAGCCGGCTAGGAACACTCGCACCAGCGGGCTCCGGGCGGCCGGATCCGCGCCTTGATAGAGGTCGGAGAGTTTCCCGCCTCGCTGAAACCGTGATAGGAAGCCTCTCGTTTCTTTCTCGGCGTTCCTGAGCCAGAGCCATTTGGTTATGATTATCGCCCACGAGTAGATAGAGAACACCAGCAACAGAATCAGGACTCCTTTTGCGACAGGGCTGGCGCGCAATAGAAGCTCGAAGAATGTGCTGGTCTGAGTTTGAGTGGACTGGATCAAAGAGAGTGCGAACCCAACAGGTATCGTCAATCCTGGTTCTCCTCGGTTGTTTCCTGCAGGATGAATTCTAGATGGCGGCTTCGAGGGTGTCAAACAACGCAACTTGTAGGTAGAGGCTCAGCGTCAGGTTAAGAGTACAAGCTTCAGCTTGCTCTTTCAGCAGCGTGAACCTGGGAGGCAAGCTAAAGCTTGTACTCTGAACCTCAACCTGACCCACTACCAACTTGTATCACGGCACCATCACTCCTAAACTTGGTCGTGCGTTAGGAGACCGGTCTCGCCGTACGTGTGAGGCTTTTATCAAGGAGCGAAGTCGTGCGCGTTAACACACAGACGAGCGAAGTCGCTGGCCGAGCTTAGCAGGCTGCTGAAGGACCAAAGCGGAATGGTGTTACGACCGACATTGAAACCTTCGAGAGATCGGCCAGTGCGAATCTCTTTTTCACTAGCCCAGAGGCGTTTACGCCTGGGATGAGAGTGCGGCCCTTTCCGTTTAGCCCCATTTATGGGGCTTCTCGCGGCCTTGAGGGAAGCGCGGATTGGCATAAGCCGACTTCAGAAGCCTCCTGAAGGAGGCTCAAGGATTCAGCCCTGATCATCCCAGGCGTAAACGCCTGGGCTAGTGAAAATGCTTTTTCCGCAACCTGCTAGGAGAGAGAGTCCATCAAATGAATAATCGTTGGATATGTCACGGGATGTTGACGCTGGGGTCGTTGCTTATCCTCCTTTCGCCATCAGTCGCAACTCCGGCCCGGCAATCGGGCGGCAGCGCAACACCTGATGCGGCGCTGCTCAACGACGGCCAATTGCATGTCGTGTTATGCGGCACGGGCTCGCCGTTGCCGGATGCCAACCGCGCTCAGGCTTGCACTGCAATCATCGCGGGCGGCGAGTTTGTGCTCGTCGATACAGGCGCCGGCTCCTGGCGCAAAGTCGCAGTGAACAACCTCCCTGCACAAAACCTGAGCGCCATCCTGCTCACACACTTTCACTCCGATCACATCGGCGACCTGGGCGAAGCGTTGATGCAAAGCTGGGCGGCGGGCCGCAACCACAAGCTCAATGTGTATGGCCCGCCCGGGGTCGAGCAGGTCGTTGCGGGCTTTGCGCAGGCTTATGCGCTCGATACCGGTTACCGAGTAGCGCATCACGGCGAAGAGTTGATGCCTCGCGCCGCCGCCGGAGCAATCGCACAAACGGTCAGGCTGAAGAGCAACGACGCAGCCGCGCTCGTTTTCGAACGCAACGGCTTAAAGGTGACGGCTTTCAAAGTCGAACACGATGCGGCGAGTCCTGCCTACGGTTACCGCTTCGAGTATCGCGGCCGCGTCGTAGTCGTTTCCGGCGACACGGCCAAGAGCGACAATCTCGCGAGACACGCGGCGGGGGCGGATGTGCTGATTCACGAGGTGATCGCAAAGAACCTGCTGCAAATGGCGGCGAGCAATTTTGATCAAACGGGCAATCGGCGGCGCGCCAAGATGTCGCGGGACATCATGACCTATCACACCAGCCCGCTCGAAGCCGCGGCAATCGCGGCCTCGGCAAAAGTGGAGACGCTAGTCTTCACCCACATGGTTCCGCCGCCCAACAGTCCGCAGATCGAGCAAGCTCTCACGCAAGGCGTGGGCGACATATTCAAGGGGAAGGTCGTGCTTGGAACTGATGGTATGCGGTTCGATCTGCCGCCCCGCAACTAACTTGTAGTCTGCACCTCACAACCGCGAGATGAGCTTGGGAATCAATGCGACACTGATGATCTCAGCCGGTCGTTTTTCCTGAATCCAATTCAGCCATACCCACCCTCGTGTGAGACTGCGTGAAAACTCCGAGGATGCCACGGGCTTGTCCCGTTGGAGGTTCACGGTCGCTGCCACACGAGGCCTTGTTGTGGGGGCCAAAGATGCCACGGGCTTGCCCCGTGGAGGTTCACGCTGGCTGCTAACCGCCGAATAGCCGTGCCGCCAAACTAGCAGCCAGCGTGAATCTCCACGGGGCAAGCCCGTGGCATCTCGCGAGTCGCATGCGATCGTTGTAGCAGCCATCGTGAACCTCCAACGGGACAAGCCCGTGGCATCCTCAGAGTTTTCACACGGTCTCGTGCGACGTGGGTTCTGATGTTACGGCCTACAGCTGGGTCGGCGACGCGCGAGCAATCTGTCTCTGATACCTCGGGGATCGAACCGCGCCTCGACCTCTTGTCGAATCTGATTGCGTTGGGTTTGCCGGTCACTAAGATAGATGTCTACCTCATCCCGGTGGTTGAGATAGTAGGCGACAGCAGCATACACATCTGCAAGATTCAGAGTCGGGTACTGTTGCGCTATTTCTTCCGGAGTCGAGCCATCCAGAAACGCGACGAGTACGGAATCGAGGGAAACGCGTGTGCCGCCCACACGGATGACCCCGTCTGCATCCGTGGCGAGTGGCGGCGACTCAGTTGAGATCATCAGGCTCATAGTGGCTCTTGTTCCTGGTGCATTATACAAGCCGCACGACGGAAGGGGAATGCGCGATGTCGAGCTACTTGCTTGAAGCCTTTCTCGTCGCTGGTGATTCTCCTCTTCGTTCCTCACGCTCGCTAACGTTTGAGTTCAGCGGCGGCCCGCTTGCGGGACGTCCGCTGAAAGAAGGGTTAGACGCCTCTGTGAACAAAGGCACCAGCATTGCGCGATCGGAAGTCATTATTCTTTAGCAGCGCGTCGGCTCTTGCCGAGCTTCGATACTCGGTACCACTGTTGTTGGGCTCAAGCAGCCCCAGAGTGTGCAAGTACATGGCGCCGTACCGCGCTGCCCGCTCAGCGAGCGCCGAGGAATCTTCGCCGTCGGCGACGACGGATGCGAACTCGCGCGGCATGCGAAAATCGTGTGAGTGTGAAAACTGAGTTAGCAGCCTGATTAGTACGACGTGTCCGTTAATGGAGGACTCCGCGTCTGGAGGCTTCTTTCTGTCGATTAACCAGAGACCTATGGCCATCAGCAAGAGGACGAGTGCTACAACAACCAATGGGATGTAGAGGCGTTGGTTGTACGAAAAGGGCGAGACTGAGATCTCGAAAAAGCCCAGAACCAAGGAGAAGGCAGCGACGACAAAGAGAAGCTTAGGAAGCCCTTGGTCAAGTAGCTTCGTTGCAATTTCTTTCATTCGATTTCCTCCCCTGGTTGAACTGAAGTGCACGCCGCGTCTTGGGGCGTCTAACGGCCTGCGGCTGAGCGGCCGCGCTTTTCAGCGGTCCGCTCCAGCCGCTTGTTGGGCTGCTCGCAATACCGAGGCTACGCGGCTCCAGAGGTGGCCGTTATTTTACATGCCCGGCTGCACGACCCAAGCCCACGGTCCCCCAACGCGCCTGACACCAATGGTCAACTCGCGAATCGACGTATCGGCCACATAAGGACTCTACCTTCCGGGTACGCCCTTGAGCGGTTTTGTGTAGAGCGCAAGCGGCGCCAGGGCGCAATCGATCTCGTCTTCCATTGCGAGATGGAAGCGGTTGAGCACGTTCATGATGCAAATCACCATCGTCAACTCGACGATTTCGGGAGGGCTGAAAGTCGCCCTCAGCGCTTCCAGTATCCGCTTGTCCACAGCTCCAGGCTTCGCGGTCAGTTCGCTGGCGAAACGCATCGCGAGTTTCTCCTTGTCGGAGAACACCGGGCTCTTCTCGAAATCCGCTGCCGCGAGAATCGCGTCGTCCGTCAGTCCCGTGGCGCGGCCGAAGTGGTAAAGATGGGTCGTGCAATAATTCGAGCTGTTGTCGAGGCTGGTTCGGAGGCCCGCCAGAGCCTTCAACCTGTCATCGAGAACTCCAGGGCCAAAGGTGGCTTGGTCAAACGCCCAGAATCCCTTCAGAATGGATGGCCGATGCGCGAGTGTTTTCACAGCAACGGGGATGTAGCCCTCGGCCCCTGGCCCAAGAATGGGCGCGAACACGCTGGTCGCCTCTTGCCAAATCTGTTTTACCTCTTCCGAAGCGTGCTCCGGATCTACGAACGGGATCAGACTCATAAGGCACCTCCACTGCTTAGATCATGTGCCGCCTTCCGACTCGGACACTGGTCAGCCCAACATGAAGTAGCCGTACCAAAGAGCGGTGTGAATGCTACCGCCATTAGTACACCTATTCAAGCTGTCTTAGAGGGTTCGATGAATAATAGCAACGCTTTGGCGCGGCGCCGTTGCCGGATAGGCTGACGAAAGGGAGTGCGGCTGAGTGAAGTTTCGTTTCGATACCTTGACTCGAATACCGCCTTCCAACATATTGGTCCGCAGTGTCAGCAAGAACTCAGCGACGTTTTCCCTCAGCCCTGAGCCTGGTCACGGGTGTGGTGTACGCATTTCTCTACGCGCCGATCGTCGTGCTGGTGATCTTGTCGTTCAATAGCTCCCGCTTCAGCACCATCTGGCAAGGCTTTACCTGGCGATGGTATGCCCTCGCGTGGCGAGACACGGAACTGATCGCCTCGCTTCGCGTCAGCCTGATCGTTGGGTTCATAGCGACGCTCTTCGCTACGATCATCGGGACTGCGGCGGCAATTGCACTGGCGCGGTATCGGGTCAGGTTCAAGCGCGCCGCGGAAGGGCTGGTCTTTCTTCCAGTAATCATTCCTGAGATCGTCATAGGCTTCGCGACGGCCGGGCTGTTCGGCATGCTGGGAATCGCGTTCGGGCTGAGTACAATCATTGCCGCACACGTCGCCTTCTCGATTTCTTACGTCGTGTTTATCGTCAGAGCGAAGCTCGTCACCCTCGATCCTTCACTCGAAGAAGCCGCGCTCGACCTGGGCGCTACCCGCTGGCAGTCGTTCTTCCGAGTCACGCTGCCTTTGATTCTTCCCGCTGTCACGTCGGCCGCGCTGCTGGTGTTCACGCTCTCGCTTGATGACTATGTGATCACGAGCTTCGTCGCTGGACCGGGGAGCGCGACGCTGCCGCTGAAGATCTACTCGATGGTTAAGACCGGCGTGACGCCTGAGATCAACGCGATTTCGACGGTGCTGCTGACCGTGACGGTGGTTCTTGTTTTTGTGTCCGAGCGCTTCTCTTCGGGGCAGTACTCGCGGTGGACGATGGGCGCGGCGGCTTGCGGGCTCGCGTTGCTTTTCGCCTTCGCGATCGGGGCCCCCAGCCACAAAGCGAAGGGCGGCGAACTGAATGTCTTCATATGGTCAAACTACCTTCCCGACAACGTCATCGCGGAGTTCGAGCGCCGCTATGACGCTAAGCTCAACGTTGAGCTGTATGACTCGAACGAAGCGCTGCTGGCCAAGCTGCAATCCGCTGGGGCCAGCTACGACATAATCGTGCCGAGCGACTATATGGTCACGGTGCTTCGCGAGCAGGGATTGCTGGATGAGTTGAACCGCGACGTGCTCACGAACATCTCGAATCTCGATCCGCAATTCGTGGGGCTGCCGTATGATCCGGCGAATCGGCATTCGATTCCGTACATGTGGGGAACTACGGGCATTGCTTATCGGAAGGACAAGGTTGCGGGGACGATCGATAGCTGGGAGGCGTTGTGGGACAGCCGCTACAAAGACCGAATCGCGATGCTCGATGACGTTCGCGAAACGTTCGGCGCTGCGCTCAAGTTTCTTGGGAAGTCGGAGAACACAACGGACCCGAGTGAGATTCAGGCTGCGGCGAAATTGTTGATGGAGCAGAAGCCGCTGGTGAAGGCTTACGACAGCGGCGGCTTCGATCAGATGTTGCTGTCGGGCGACGCTTGGATTGCTCAGGCTTACAGCGGGCAGATAGCGAAGGCGATAGCAGAAAATCCCACGATCGCATATGTCATCCCGAAGGAGGGCTGCACGATCTTCGTCGACAACATGTGCATCCCCCGAACCTCGCGCAACAAGGAGTTGGCTCACGAGTTCATCAACTTTGTGCTTGAAGCGAAGATGGCGGCGGACATCGCGAACGGCACGGGTTACTCTTCGGTGAACCTTGCGGCGCGGGCCTTGATTCGTCCCGACCTTCTGACAAACGAAGCGGCTTATCCGCCGCGCGATGCGATCGAGCGTTGTGAGTTCATCAGAGAGATCGGTCCGGTGGTCAGTGTTTATGACAGGTTGTGGACGGAGATAAAGTCTAAGTGAGGTGTTCGGCAGGTCAATTTCTGAGCTTCGACATCAGGTCGTCATCTTTGTCGAACGCTCTCAGCTGACTCGAATGCTCGCGGTTTATTCGTCCGGTCATCGGCCGTGCAAGACTCTCACCCGAGGGTTCGGATGGCAGCGCTGACCCACTAGCCTCACCTTCCAACGCGAAGGCTCGCGTGTTAGCCGGTTGCCCGGCGCTTAAGCGCTGGCTTGGCCGAACGCCTGGCGGCAAAGACTGGCCGTTATTCAGTCCGCCCGTGGCGCGAGGCTGCAGAGCCGGGTCGACCAGCTTCGGACCAACCTTCGCATCGATGATGCTTCCAACGCCTCGGAAGAGCTTGACGATGCCGCCAAGCGCAAGCAACAACGAGGCGGTGTATACCCATGGAGTCTTGGGTATTAGAAAGTAGGGAAGCGCGGCCGCGACCAGCAACGCCAAGCCGACGGCCGACCCGTGTATGCCGTCGCTTATTTGCTTGCGAGTGCGTTTGAATTCGCGATCGCGCAGCGGATCAGAGACGACGACTCCACCGTTGAGCGCCTGGGTGACAGCGCTCAAGTTCATGCCACACGACTTGCAGAATTTCACGCCGTCGCTTGAGAGTGTCGAGCAAGTAGGGCAATACATTATAAGTGAACTCTCCCCAGTTGTGAGGCGGGGCTTCAACCGACAGCGGCGCAGCAACGGCTGCTCGTTCAGATGAGCAATCCCCGAAACCGGTTAGCTGGAAGGGGCAACGCGCGCAGTATAGCACAATCATTTGACGGCCTCTAGACTTCATCGCTACACTCGATGCAAATTCGAGAACAGTGGAGGAACCCTTGGAAGTGAAGAAGTGGGCAGCGTTTGCGAGCGCACTACTGTTGTCGCCAGGGTTCAGTTTTGGCGAACTTTGTTCCGCTCTCGGACGCGGTAACACTCACTCACAATCCTCTCCGTTTGTGCTTCCGATCGTTAAGCGAGATTCGCTCTTAAACGGGCTTCATCTTATTACGCTTGAGCAGCAGAACACCGGCAGTGTAGCGGCTCACCTTCGCATAAACAGCGGCGGGTTGTTTGATCTGGCGGGAAAGGGAGGGCTTGCGGATCTTACGGCCGGAATGCTGCTGAAAGGCTGCGGGGGACTGAACGCAAAGAATGTAGCCGACACGATCGAACAGGTGGGGCTGACAGTGAGGATCACGACCGGATGGGACTCGACCGACATCACTATGGTCAGTCCCGCTGACTCACTGGAGGCGATTTTCGATCTGCTCGGCAAGCTGTTGATCAGCCCGTCATTCGATCAGAAGGAGGTGGACCCGCAAAAGGCAGCGCGCATAGCTGCTCTGAACCAGGAAGGACAGGACGATACCGTAGCCGTGCGGCGCAAAGCTCAAGAGGCGGTCTTCGGGTCGCATCCGTTTGGGCGCCCAGCGCGGGGAACGCCGGAATCGATCGGGCAAATAACGCGGCAGGATCTGATTTACTTTCACAACCGGTTCTATATCGCAAATAACTCAGAGTTGGTAGTAAGCGGCGATGTAACAGCCGAGCAGGTTACGCGCCTCGCCCGATCAAAGCTCGGCGCATGGAAGAAAGGCGACAAGATCCCGCCCACATTCAGATCACTTGAGGTACAAGCTGGGCGGAGCGTTTTCATACTCGATCGCAGCGACGAACACCCGGCACGAGCGGCGATAGCGCAGATTGGACTTTCGAGGCGGGCCGAGGACTACTTCGCAGGGGTGATAATGGCTGACGTCCTCGGTGAGCAGGTTTCGAAGATCACTGCGGTTAACGCGGGAACTACAATCGAGACCGATCTCGAGACGCGGCTGCTTGCGGGACCTTTGATCGTGAGAATAAAGGCGGCTCCGAGTGATCTGGCTGGCGACCTGAATGTGCTTCTGGACACGATGACGGGCATACAGACCAGCCCGCCGACGAGCGACCGAGTTGAATCTTCAAAGGCAAGGCTGATCGCATCGATGGCTGAGCGGCTCAAAACAACAGCAGGGGCAGCAGAGGTCATACTGGATATTGAAACGTTCGGGCTGGGCAAGGATTACGTTATTACGTTCGCCGATCGAGTGAATGCAATCACGCCGGCGGACATTCAGCGCGCGGCGCAGGCTTACTTCAAGCCGAAATCGGTTACAATAGTAATCGCCGGATCCGCTAGCCGATTCGAGACCCCCATGAAGAAGATCGGCACGGTCGTTGTGTTGAAGTAAGAAACCCTCTCGTGCAACAGCATCCTCAAAGTTGATGGAAAGTCAGGCAAGTAATGTCGGCCCAGGCAATAAGGCTACGCGAGTGCGCTTGATGTTTGCGGAGATCGCGCCTCGATACGACCTCCTCAACCATGCATTGTCGCTGAACATTGACAGACGTTGGCGAAGACTCGTCATAAAGCAAGTTGCCGATCGATTGCGGCGGCCCGGCGCCGTGGCGCTCGATCTTTGCTGCGGAACGGCCGAGCTGTCGTTGGAGCTCGGCGCGCTGGCTCCGACATTCGGGGTGGACTTCTGCCATCCAATGCTGGAACTGGGCATAAAAAAGGTCCGCCGGACGGAGCTTCCAATTGAGCTTATCGAAGGTGACGCGCTGAGCGTACCTTTTGCCGATTCGATGTTTGACGTCGTGACCGTTGCATTCGGTCTGAGGAACGTGGACGGTACGACAGCCGGACTGCGTGAGATTTATCGCCTGCTCAAACCGGGAGGGCGCTGCGTGGTGCTCGAGTTCTCTCGTCCGAAGCTTCCGATTTTCCGCGGCTTGTTTCACTTCTACTTCACGCGACTTCTGCCGCGCATCGGCAACGCGGTATCGGGGTCGAGCTTCGCTTATCAGTATCTTCCCGACTCGGTGCAGTCATTTCCCGATCAGAAGGAGTTAGCTGCCCTGATGCAGACGGTTGGTTTTTCCGATGTCAGAGTCTACAATCTGTTCGGCGGTGTTGCCTCGCTACACCTCGGTGACAAGTAAGCCTCATCTTGCAGCAGACTCGTGGCGCGAGCCGCCAGCTTGCGATTCTCGGCTGAGAACTGGCAGCTTGCCCCACACCTTGAGAAGGACATCATGAGCACAGATGCGATCAGGTTTTTTCTCGACCGATATGGCCTTGCCCCCGGCGATATTGACAAGCTGCTTGCGGCGGCCCTGGCGCGAGGCGGCGACTATGCAGATTTGTATTTCGAATACCGGGTCGCCAACAGCGTCAATATCGAAGAGCAGATCGTCAAGCAAGCCACCAAGTCGATCGCGCAGGGAGTCGGCGTGCGAGTGATCACGGGTGACAAGACGGGCTACGCGTACACGGACGACATAGCGTTCGACGCGATCCGTCATGCGGCCGAGACCGCAAGCCACATTGCCCGGAGCGGCGGGAGTAAACAGCTCACCGGAGTGAACGCGACTCCGACGCGGTTGACCTTATATCCGGTCGCGGCTCCTGTTTCGTCGATTGAACTGGCGAGAAAAATCGAACTGGTCAAGCAGGGGGACAGAGCGGCTCGCGGCTTCGACCCCCGGATTAGAGAGGTACAGTCGTCGGTCAATGACGAGATTAAGTACGTGATGATTGCGTCGTCCGATGGCCGGCTTGTGGGGGATGTGCAGCCGCTCGCTCGGTTCGGTATTTCGTGCATAGCGGATGACGACGGCAACCTGCAGGTCGGCCGCTCCGGAGGCGGCGGCCGGATCGGCATAGACTTCTTTGAAGGTGCGATGGCGCCTGAGCAATTCGCTTGCGAAGCGGCGCGCCAGGCGATCATTCAACTGGACGCCGTGGCAACTCCTGCGGGAACGATGGAGGTAGTGTTGGGACCCGGCTGGCCGGGCATCCTGCTTCACGAAGCTGTTGGTCACGGCCTCGAATCGGACTTCAATCGGAAACAAACCTCGGCCTTTTGCGGTCTCATCGGTCAGGCCGTCGCCTCAGAGCTTTGCACGGTGGTCGACGACGGCACGATTCCAGATCGCCGCGGATCGCTCAACATCGACGATGAGGGTGAGCCGACAAGCCGTACCGTGCTGATAGAGGATGGAATCCTGCGAGCCTACATGAGCGATTATCTGAACGCCGGCTTGACGAAGACCGCGCGCACGGGCAACGGGCGAAGACAAAGCTACAAGCACATGCCGATGCCGCGAATGACCAACACGTTCATGCTCGCGGGCCAGGACACTAAAGAGGACATTATTCGTTCGGTGAAGCGGGGACTCTATGCCGTGCAGTTCGGGGGCGGCCAGGTTGACATCACCAGCGGCGAGTTTGCCTTCAGCGCTTCCGAGGCTTATCTGATCGAAGATGGGAAAGTGACTGCGCCGGTTAAAGGCGCAACTCTTCGCGGTAACGGCCCGCAGGCACTAAAACACGTGACCGCCGTCGGCAACGACCTCGAGCTTGATCCTGGCGTTGGCGTGTGCGGCAAGGCCGGACAGAATGTGCCCGTCGGCGTTGGCATTCCGACTATCAAGATAAGCGAGATGACAGTTGGAGGCACCCAGAACTAAGCTGCCCGAATGAGCGTCGGCTGTGGGCGCTCCTTTGGCATTTGCAAGCCTCTCATAAGCGAAAAGAGGCGCCCGTACAGGAGCGCAACAAGAACCGCCCACTCTGAATGAAATCTCACCTCACTAAAGAATTCGCCGCCGGCGTCGCCGAGGGTGCAGTAAAGCGAGGAGCGAGCGCTGCTGAAGTGATTATCAGGCAGCGGACGGAATTGTCTGTTGGGGTGAGGCTTGGCGAAGTCGAGACGTTACAGGAATCGACCGATCAGGGGCTCGGATTGAGAGTCCTGATAGACGGACGACAAGCCTCTGTCTCGGGTTCGGACTTCAGCCGCGACGCCGTGATGTCATTGATGGACGAAGCGGTCGAGTTGGCGCGGCTCACGTCGCCAGATGACACCGCCGGACTGCCAGACCCTCAGGAGCTTGCCACCTCCGTCCCGGATCTGGATCTGTGGGACGAGGCGATCGTGGAACTTTCAACCGAAGCTCAGATCGAGATGGCGCTGAGAGCCGAGCGTGCAGCACAAGCGTACAGCAATCAAATATCAAACTTCGATGGCGGCGGATTCGACTCAGCATACGGCTCGGTGATTCTCGCGAACTCGCTGGGATTTGCCGGCGAGTTTCGGATGACCTCGTGCTCGCTGGCGTCAGTGCCGGTTGCTGCTGAGGGCGGTAAAATGCAGCGCGACTACTGGTACGACATGCGCCGCAAGCTGTCGGAGATGGACAGCCCAGAAGAGATCGGCGTCAGGGCTGCCAGGCGGACGTTGCGTAAGCTCGGCAGCCGATCGGTCCCAACGCAAGCCGTGCCGGTTGTGCTCGAGCCCAACATGGCCCGCGATCTGCTCGGCGATATTTTCAACGCGGCGTCTGGTGAATCAATCTTCAGGAAGGCGAGTTTCCTGGTAGGACAACTAGGTGAACAGATTGCGAACGAACGGTTGACCGTCATTGATGATGGCGTGATGCCGCGGGGCCTCGGCTCGCGGCCGTTCGATGGCGAGGGCCTTCCGACACGGCGCACAGTTGTCATCAGCGACGGGGTGCTTGAGAGCTACCTGCTGAACAGCTACACCGCGCGCAAGCTTGGGCTCAGATCAACGGGCAACGCCGGCCGAGGGCTGTCGGGAGCACCAGGCGTCGAGCCTGGGAACTTGTACGTCGAGCCGGGACCGTACTCACCGGATGAAATAATCAAGTCGGTTTCAAAGGGGCTTCTGATTACTGAACTGCTCGGTTTTGGCGTGAACATCGTCACCGGCGATTATTCGAGATCCGCCGGAGGAATCTGGATCGAAAACGGCGAGTTAACATTTCCGGTCCAGGGCGTGACGATCGCCGGAAACTTGAAAGAAATGCTCAAATCAATAGAGATGATCGGTAACGACCTTGATTTCAGAGGCACCGTCGTCGCGCCGACGCTGCTGATAGGAAGGATGACGATAGGAGCGTGAGGAACTGGCTGAAGTCAATGCTACTTCGAGGAATGTATGTTTGAGCAACCCGAACTAAAGTCGGAGAAGGACCGGTCGCGCACAATCATGATCTTGAGTGGCCTTGCGATCCTGGCTGTGATCGCTCTGATTATCATGGTCACCTCATTCGCCCGGCGGCCATCGCAAACCGAGTTTGCGTATGCCGGCTCGCCGGAGTTCGATGCTTATGCTACTAGTGTATTAATCAGCAATGTCGAAAAGAAGACCGGCGAGAGAATCACCGGCAGGTATGTGCTAATTCTGTGCACCGTGCAGAACACCGGCGACAAAGTACTGGTTGGGCTTCAACTCAAGGCGACAGTGATCGGAACTGGCGGCCAGGCAATAAGGGAGAAGATCATCGCGCCCGTACCGAACACCAGAGATACACTCGGCCCAGACCAGTCTATGAAAATCGAGGTCTCGTTGGAGCGTGTCCCCGATCCGTCGGAGATTATGGACATGACGATCGAACTGAATGGGTTGAAGCTGAAGTGAGGGCATTACTCTGCGCGCTTCACACTGACGCCTGGTGGCGCCGCAAACCGGAACTGGTTGTCGGGCGCAATATGATTCTCGCGCACGTTCGATAGCAGAAAATCCATCCGCGCTCCGCTGCGTTCAAAGATAACCATTCGCCTCACCTCGAACGAAGCCGTCGAGACCTCCACCAGCAGTTGCTTGAACTCTTCGGGAGCGCGCTTCGGGAACAGGCGGAGTACCTGATTTCCGGTGCCTATGGCCGGCTCGCCTGTGGCGATCTCGATGCGTGAGAAATCACGCCGCAGGTTTCCGCTGCCGAGCAGAAAGAGAAAAGGGATCTGAGGATCGGCGGTTTCTTTGATCGATGAAGCCGTAGCGTTCTTTTCTCCGTAGACATAGAAGAACAGGTTCTTGCCATCGGAGACGAACAGCTTGCGTTCCGGTGACGCGTATTCCCACCGAGCTTTGCGAGGACGCTTCAACAAGAGTTGACCCGCCTCGCGAATCACGCGGCCGTCGGCACCCGCATAAACCTGAACGAAATCGGCCGCGAGCCCTTGCATGCGCGAGTACTTGTGCTGAAGGCCATCGATCAGCGCGCTCAACTCTGGTGCTTGAGCTGCTGAAGTCGTGCTTGCACGAATGCCGGCAACCGCCAATTGCACGAGCAAGAGCGAAGCGAATGCCAGACGAATCGACCGGAGATGGCAGGGCATTCCGGAGGCGGTTGATCGAAGTAGCATAGACTTTAGTCTGTGTAGAAGTCTTAACCAGCGGCCCAGTGATAGATGCAAAGACGCAGACTAAAGTCTACGTTACCCGTTCGCTGTCGGCAAAAATATCTTCAAGCGAGGCGCGCCGCGGATTCACGGAAACCAGCTTGCCTCCGCACTCGCGGATCAGAGCCAGCGTATCGTCGATCTCGCTCTCATCGCCGAGCACCAAATGTACGCCGTTGGGAGTTGTGGATGCCGACCGGAAGGAGGACACAATTTGAGGGAATCTCAAAAGCGCAGATGAATCAATCCCCAGAGCGACAACCTCCACGGCCGAGTCCTCGATGCCCGTAAGCTCGTCCACAGTGCCGCAGCGGACGAGCTTTCCCCGGCTGAGGATCGCCGCGCGATCGCACAACG
>CAZJQQ010000030.1:0-88884 GCA_964548075.1 uncultured Clostridia bacterium
GGTACCCTGTTTCCAAGATGCTGGGGGTTATTGAGGGTGTGAAGGTATAGAAATCACTGACCAGATAAGAACGACGCAACAACTCCCCGGCAGGCGAAAAAGGAGGGGTCACGCTTGACTTTGTGACATTTGCGCTCACTCTCTCTGATGGAGTTAAATGTCAATATTTCAAGTCTGACCCCTCAGGCCCCAAACGAACGCATACCAATACTCGTAGGGTAAGCGCCGGGTCTACCCGGCGGCTGGCCGATCAAACGACGTTTCTCTACTCAGTGTTTGGATTCAGAGCGGACCCGGACAGCGAAAGAGGTCTAACTAATCCCCCGGGCCGGCGTGGCCGATGCTCGGAAGCGGGGTGAGTTGGCTCGCGTCGATGATATCCAAACCTTCACTGTGCGAAAGCCCGGTTGAATCTCGGCGTTAAACGGTCTCAAGCCGGTTTTGGCGCGGCGCTTGCCGCTGAAGTTCAAATACAGGTGATTGCGCATCAAAAGGTCGGGCAGTCCAGCGAATCGATAGAGCGGGTACTTGATCCCTTCGCCAAAAAGCTTTTTCGCGAGCAAACGATAGTAGATCGGAACTCCCATCGTGTACTTGAGGCGTTTGGGCGCGCTTCTGCACCAGAAGTTCAGATTGTATTTCCAGCAGGTGAAGAAAAACTCCCATTGCAAATCCGTCATCTCGATCAGCTTCGCGCTCTCCTTCTTGCGCATCCGCGTCTCTTCAAGCGGCACAAACCACGTCGGCACAAACATGCCTTTCGCGTCGCGAAGATCGAACAACAGATCGAGCGATTGACGAGTGTCCTCATCCGTCTCGCCCGGCAGGCCGATAATGAACGTGCAGAACGGGAACCAGTTGTGCCGGTTCAACACCTCCATACCCTTCAGTATCACGTCGCGCCACTGAGCGGCGCGATAGGGATAAGCCTTGCCCTTCATAAAAGTGTCAAACAGGCGAGGGCTGCCGGTCTCGAGCCCGATGATCGGATCGACGACGCATTTGTTGGTGTCGGTTGACTCGGGGTGTTTTAGGTGCGAGTAAGGAACCGTGAGCGGCGTGAGCCGCTCGATAATTGAAGGGTCTTTGGCCACCGGCGCCATCGTCAGGTGCGAGAGCTGTATCGTCTGGAGGCCGGGGACTTCAAGCACCGATTTGAACAGCCTTTCAAGCGCGGGAACGTTCGTCTCGAAATTGTGGAATTGTTCGTAGAGGAACATGTCTTCCGATACGAGCATTACCTCGGTCGCGCCCTCTTCGACATTCATGCGCGTGCTTGCGAGGATGTGATCGAGCGGGAACGACCGGCCGACTTTCGTCGCGGGGCCGCAGAACTGACAGCCGCGGCCACACCCTCGGGTGATCTCGACGACCCCAAAGGTCGAGCGATGCCGGACGACGGGTATCTCCTCGACCGTAGGCTGCGTCTCTCGCGGAACGTGGATGATTCGCGGCAGGCTGGGATCGCCTTCCAGGATGCGCTTGAACAGGTCGCCGAAGACCCGCTCAATCTCGCCGTCGATGAGGTAATCGACGTGAAACTCCTCCAGGCGCCCGGCACGTTCGAGCTGCCAGGCGCCCGGTCCGCCTACGATGATTTTTGGCTTGTACTTCTGGATGACCGGGTGCTTAACGATGCGCAGGAACTCGCTCGCATTGACGGGTATCAGGTTCTCGCCGCCAAGCTTGGAATAGACGTCGGTTGCGTACGAGATGCCAAGCGGATTGTGGGCGTGGATGGCGAGAATCTTTGTCTCCGGACCGACGAATCTGTCGAGGTTTTCGACATAGCAGGTGACGACCTCATCGTCCGTGTAATGGCGGAGAAGAAGCGTTTCGACCATCCGCAAGCCGTTGGGGACATATTTGGCCCGGCCGTCGGGCCAGCACTCGTTGATTAGAGACTCGGGATTGTAGAAAGCCTTACTGAACTTCGAAGGTATGGTGGCCGACAGCATCTGCTGCCATATGCTGTGACGCCACTCGCTTGCTTCACTGTTTGACGCCGTCAGGACTATTCGAGGTGAGCCCACTTTCCTCTCCTTCTCCCATCTCAGCAGGGGCCGGCGTAATAACGGATTCAGTCAGACACCCAAAACCGGCGGCACTGCTATCGAGGCTCTTTGCTTCGCCAATGCTGAATCTGCTGCTCACACTGCATCGAACCTGAGCGCTTTGGTCGCTGCGGCACAGCTTAAGTCACGGGGCAGCGGCTGCATGATGACGGTCATTGTCTCATACAGATTTGTTGGGGGGAAGAGGCTAACGTAAAAAGTCACGGGGGTTGCGCCAACGGGCAAGATACCGCCGCCGCTGCCAAGAAGACTACGTCGCTCGGAAGCTTCGAGCGATCTGATCGGTGATATTGCGCACCGTGTCGAGCGAGCCACGCTTCCCGGTGAAACGTAGCACCCACACCGCGTTCTTGTCTTGAAGGTAGTAAAAAGTGTTGGCCATCTTGCGGTTGCCCTCGGTGCTGAAAAATGACAACCGGATGCCGTTCAGTGAGCCGCCGCCGAACGGTTCGCTCGCCGAACCCTCGAAGCCCGAACGGTATATCTTGAGGTTCTCTACTTCCTGGCGGACGAAATCACTGAGGGCGCCGGGGAGCGTCTCCCTGGTTATCTTCAGCAAGCCTTCGCTGCGATCCCGATATACGAATTCGGTCTTTTGACGGCCAACCGCGTCGTTGTAAGAAACCGCTCGCCAGTCGCCAATCAGCGTGAGCTTGTACTGCCCGGTCGGATCGGTGAACTCCTGCCCGTTTTGCGCCGCAACGGCTGCCGCGATTCCGGTCAACAGAACTACGGTCGTAAACAACAGACCTTTGTACTTCATAAAGCCTCCAACTGCTTTGTTGATCACGCTGGCTTGCAACTGAGTCCGAAGAAAGTCTACCACAACCCGACAGGGTTTAAGGTTTCTGGTTTGGGGTTTCTGGTTCAGAGTTCAGAGTTCAGAGTTCAACCTTCAGGTTGCCATTGAACTCGGAAAAGCGCGCGCAAGCTAAAGCTTGAACTCTGAACCCCGAACCCTGAACTCTGAACCTCGAACCAGAAACCACAAACCCTGAACGTTGAACTCCGAACCCGGAACCCTGAACCCTTCGCCGTGAACCTTACAGCAAATCTCCAAGCACCCTTTTCTGCTCCTCAATGAGCCGTTCGATACCGTGGCTCGCCAACTCAGTCATTTGATTCATCTGGTCGTGGGTGAATGGCCGGGTTTCCGCCGTCCCTTGAATCTCGATGTATTGCCCTGAGCCCGTGCGGACTATGTTCATATCTACCTCAGCACGCGAGTCCTCATTGTAGTCGAGGTCCAGCAACGCTTCTCCGCCGATCACTCCGACAGAAACCGCCGCCACGTAGTCGGTAACCGGCAGCGGCGCGGCCAGCTTGCCGTCGTTGTAGAGCTTTCGGAGCGCCAGAACCAGCGCTACGAACGCGCCGGTGATCGACGCCGTTCGCGTTCCCCCGTCCGCTTGTATCACGTCGCAGTCGAGATAGACGGTTCGCTCGCCCAATCGACTGGTCTGAACCACCGCGCGAAGCGAGCGCCCAATCAGCCGCTGTATCTCCTGCGTGCGGCCCGAAAGCTGAGCGCGGCCCGCCTCGCGCTGTGTCCGGGTCTCGGTCGCGCGCGGCAACATCGAATACTCCGCGGTGACCCAGCCCTCGCCTCTCCCGCGTTTGAACAAAGGGACGCGGTCGTCAATCGAGGCCGTGCAAATCACTCGCGTGGCGCCCATCTCGATGAGCACCGAGCCTTCCGCGTACCGGGTGAACCCCGGTGTGATTTTCACTTCCCTCATTTGATCGTGGACGCGGCCACCTAATCTCTTATAGCTCATCAGACAATACCCAGTTCGACAGTCTCGACCGATTCAAGCGGCCGGCCTAAGAATAATTCCGCAACGCGGCGAAACCTCACAGCAGAATCGGTAACATAAAACTCTTCAGATCGCGGCTGCCCGCTCTTGCGCGCAAGGCCATCCTCTTCAAGCATCGCAGCCAACGTTTCCGCCACGGCTTCTCCCGAGTCCACATACTTGATCTGATCGCCCAGCGTTCGCTCGATCACCGGGCGAAGTATCGGGTAATGCGTGCAGCCCAAAACGAGCGTGTCAACACGGCTCGATCGCAGTTCCGCGAGATACTCTTCGGCGACCTGAAAGGTGACCGGATGATACAACCATCCTTCTTCTGCGAGCGGCACGAACAGCGGGCATGCCCGGGAAGTGATCTCGAGCCCGCTTCGGATTGCGAGCATCGCACGTTCGTAAGCTCCGCTCGCGACCGTCGCTTCGGTTGCGATGACGCCTATGTGTCCATTGCGAGTTTGTTCAACTGCGCGGCGCGAGCCCGGACGGATCACTCCGATCACGGGAACTGAACACTTGGTCCGCAGATAGTTCGCTGCCAGCGCCGATGCGGTGTTGCAAGCGATCACGATCGCCTTCACGCCTTTGGACTGAACGAAAGTAGCGCATTCAAGCGCGTACCGCTCAATGGTAGCGGCCGAGCGAACCCCGTAAGGAATCCGCGCCGTATCGCCAAGGTAGATGAGGCTCTCGTTTGGAAGCCGCCGTTCAATTGCTCGAAATACGGTGAGCCCGCCAAGACCGGAATCGAATATGCCAATGGGAGCGTCTGATTGCCGACTGCCGATTGCCGATTGCCGATTGAGAGGATTGCCGATTGGCGATTGCCGATTGCCGATGTCAGAGCCTTCCATCTTTTGCTCACACGCGAGAACGAGAAATCTCAAATCGTAAATCGACAATCGCCAATCGGCAATACTCAATGTCCCTTCGAGTGCTTACCCCGTCGCTCCACCAGAATCGACGACAGGCGTTCAAGCTCGTCGTCCGCTTCATCGAGCGTCTCCTGCAAGCTGTCCGATTCAAAGGCAAGCCCCGACGCCTCTCGTCGGATTTCCTCGAGGCTTCGGTCCGCCTCTTGTATCTCATGCTCGAGCATCGACATCTCCGACGCCGCCGTTACAACGTCGCTGATGTGATCGCACAACAAATCGACTGAAGCACGAATCGCCGCCGTTCGATTGCCGGCCACGACGAGAGCAGATCGTGTGCTCTCGACCCGCTGCAACAGGGCGGTTCGGGTCTTTTCCAGTTCCTCTATGTCGCGCAAGAGGCGGGCAAGTCTTGACGCTTCGTCAGGCCGGTCAGTCATTTGTGATCTCTGCATAAACGACGAGCGGACGCCTCGCCCTTCGTCAGCGGGACGTCCGCCCAATAGTGTCTAAGCCGTGTCGCGCACAATCTTCAATGGAGGTGGAGAGAATCGAACTCTCGTCCGGAAGCCCTCAGCGAAAGAACCTACATACTTAGTTGCTTCCTCTTGATTCGCCAGCCGTGACCGCGGAAGCAACGAAGCATCACGGCAAGCTAGCCCAGATTGATCTTACCCTCCGGCCCCCTGAGCACGGGTCCTTCGGGGCAGCCTGCTTAAGTTACGCTTCTTCCCGGCACACAGGCGATGCCGGGGGAAACGTGGCTGAGATTAGGCAGCCAGTGCTAGTTCGCTATTCGCGATTGTGTTTTTCCAAGCTTGATAACGCGGTGCATGGGCCGCGGTATGCATCTTTCACCTCGGAGTACCCCCGTCGAAACCTGGCACCCCCAAACGCAACAAGTCTAACACCCGTGCTTCGCTCGCAACAAGGCTCTTCACGAAGCGCTTGCAGCCTGCTCGCTCAGCGTTCGCGCTCGCTCCATCGCTTCCTCGTAGCGCGCGAGGTAAGCAGCGAAGTCATCTTCCGATGACGGGAACATTCCATACCACACGTAGTCGAACCGATCGGTCAAATAACGCATCGGGCCCGCCAGCCCGCTGAGACAAGAAGCCTTGCTCAGATACTCGTGATTGGTCGCGCTGTCTTCCAACTCGATCAGGTTGCGCTCACTCAGCTCATAGAGCAACGAAACGTAGAGCTTGCGAACCGCCGTGCGGAAGTCTCCGGCCCGGGCGGCGGCGAGTCCGGCTTCGGCGAGCTCGCGAGACGTGCCGTCCGCGGCAATCTCTTCTCCAAGCACCAACCGGGTCTTCTTGCGTTTTGTTTGAGGGCGCCGGAGTCTTCTTGCGAATCGCGCCGCCACGATCACCGCCGTCGCCAGAACTACAATGAGCACCAGGTTGGAAATCCAACCGGCGTTCGCGCTGGCGCCGAACAGCCTCTCAAGCAATCGCGTGAGCGCGGAATAGATTTCGCCGACAAAGGCTCGGACTCTTCGCAGCACTTTCTTCACGAAAGCTCCAACCGGTGTCTCCTGCTCGGGCTGATACGCAGGACGGCTCAGGATCTCGCGAATCTTATCGCGCGGGTCGCCGTCTTGATTGGACGCCGCGGCCTCCCCGCGACGCAGGTGAGCATCGAGAGCACGCAGCCGGCCTACCGCTTCGTTGAGCCGGGCAGTGCGTTGCTGCGGGTCCTTCTCGGCGGCGTAGGAATCCAGCAGCACGTACAGCCAGGTATTGTCGACCGGCGTCTCCCGGCCCTCGAACTCGATTTGTTCCGATCTGGGCAGCAGCCGCTTGATGTCACTGACACCCTCCTCGCTGTACTCCTTGTCGGTCTTGATTCGTTCGATCTGTTCGACTGCGCGCAAAACGCGGTGCTCGTAGTTGAGCAGCGTCGCCGCGGCGGAGCCTTCTGCAGCAAGGAGGAGTGTCAAAATTAGAGTTAGAGTTAGCCTCGACATTGTCTTTGCATCTTGAAAGACTCTCTGCGTCTTTGCGGCTTTGCACTTCTGCGCGAACCACCTAACGCGTCACGCTCCCACAATTCATGCAAAAGCTCGCGTTTGGCAGAAGCGACGCGCCGCATGCCTTGCAAGTAGCGCCGGCCACCTCTTCCGAACTGAGTACGCTCTCAGCCGTGTCGCTCGCGCTCAGATTCTCCGCAGCGCGCTGGAACTTATCACGCAACTCTTCGGACTCTGTCCGGGGCGGCGCGCTTTCAGGCAAAGGGGCCTCGGTTTGCTGCTGAGGAGGACGATATCCCGCAAGTCCGAGAGGACTGGTCTGAACATACTCCCGCCCTGAATAGAACTGCCTCGGAATCTGGTACCCGAACGCCGAAGGCTGTATCGTTGGCTGCCAAATGAACCCGGGGTTGATTTCGCGCGCAATCAGATCGAGGTCGTACGCTTCCTTTCGAACCCGGCTGTCAAAGTACAGCAGCGTAAACGAGACAATCCAGATCGGCAAGCTCAGCAAGTTCGATAGCTGTCCGAACGAGGTGTATAGGATGCTCCAGGTCGGACCCACAAAAAATTCCGGGGTCAACACGCCGGAGAAATACAACGCGGTTAGCACGGGTAGCGCGAGCGCCGCAAGCAACGACGTTGATACAAAGTAAGTGAAGAGGGCGATGGCGGCAACGCGATACCAGTTCCCTTTGCCGAGGCGAATCGCGCGGCCCAACGCGTTTCCGGCCGACTGGCCCTCGATCATCACGATCTGCGGAAGAAAAACCACACGCGCTGCGACCACAGAGATCAAAAGGAGACCCAGCGCAACCGCTGCGATCACCGATACAACTAACGTTACCGTAGCAACCCACTGAGGCAGTCTCGCGGCTGCGATCACGCCGACAATGAGCCCGACGAGCAAGACCAGAACGAAAACCGCTATGCTGACGATGATATAAGCCGCGACCAGCATCGCTACCGAGAGCAGGCCCATCAAGGTGATCGCGCCGAGCCTGCGCTTCACCGCGGCGAAGCATCTGCGAAATGTTATGGGCTCGCTCAGCATCAGGTGATCGCCGACTACGCGCGACAACCCCGACACCGTCAACAGCATCGCGTACGCCCAGACAGGGTAGCCAAGCCCTCCAACAGCGAGCATCCACACGGCGCTTGCCGGCACGCCTCGCGAGGTTGTGGTTGACGTGAGCAGGCTGGTGTACCCGGACCAGAACATCACCGACACGACGTAGCCGATCAGGGTGGGCACCGCCGTAATCGCCACCAGCGGAGCGAAGTTGCGCCGATAGAGCCGCACCGCGCGATCTATCACATCGCCAGTCGAAATTGGTTCGAGGATAGTGAAGCTGGCCATCGATTTGTGGCGGGGATTATAACACGGTGATCGCGCAGTCCCGTGGATTTCGCCCATCAGCGAGCCGTGACGATACACAGAAGCGTTGGGCCAGACTCGACCGCGCCCAATGAACTCGTTCACATTGCTCTGGGCAAATTATCGATGATGTCTGCTTTGAGCGCTTGGTATGACGGCATCGACGGCACGATCAGTGGAGCCAGTGTGTCCCGCATGAACGCGTCGGTGTTGTTTCCGCATCGCTCAAGTCCAAGAAGCACTTTTAGCGCTGTGTAGATTTCGCCAGCGGCAGATTTCAAATCGTCAGGGGCATTCCCTCGGGCGATGCTACTTGCTAGCGCGTGTTGTTTGATTTGGAGTGCATCCGGCAACAGCGCATCTTTTCTCTCGCGCGCAACCAGCGCCTCAATCACGTCGTCTGCGAAAAGAAAGGACTCTAAGTTGCGCTGGGACAGAGTGACTGACTGCCGGAGTTTTCGCTCGGCTATTTCCTCATCCGATTGGTCATCACGGTCGGCAAGCGACCAGATCTGTGTAGATGGGAGAATCTGGCGTAACAGCTTGCCCACAGATACTCCGCTGGCCTCGACCTGATTCGAAGAGCCTCCGGAAACAAAAACGACTGGGTATTGGGTTCCTAGTATCCGATTATATATCTCGGCGTCGAAATCCTTTCTGCGGGTCCCGATCGACGATCCCTCGCAGACGACAACAAGTGTTGGCGCGATTCGCTGGGACAAGTCATCGAGTGTGATCGAGAGTAGTTTCTCCCAACTCAGTCTTCCGAGACTGCTGGGGACCAACTCGCGCGGGACATCGGGGTCGACACCATCAAACTCGATTACACAGACGGATGTCGGATCGGAGGCTGCCATTTCTTGAGCCGCCCGAAGCACACCCAAGGAGTGTGTAGTTACCCATAATTGAGATGCTTCGGGGAGAATGTCGACAAGTTCCTTCACGAGTATACCCTGCACTCGCGTGTGTAGATGAGCTTCAACTTCATCTATGCAGTAAACTGCATCTTTGAAGAATTCTCTTTTGAGATGTACGTCGAGCAAGAGATCGAAGGCGGCCTTTTCACCACCAGACAGATTCTTGTAGTGATACGACTTCGTGGAGCCTTTCTCAAAAAAGAACGTTCCAGAGTCTAGAGGGGCTGAAATGCTGTTCAACAGTAGATCCTCGAATACACGTTGCATGGACGCACGGACCCTTCCAATAAGTTCTTCTCGCATCGCCTGAACAGTCTTTGCGTCGTTTGCAGGGTCGTAGACAGCCGCCATGGTATCGTACACGAGGCGTTGATAGTTTTGCGAAACCGTCTGGTCATTGTCGATAAAGCGGCCAAAGCGAAACGTGGTCTGAGGGTCGTCAGGTCGATTGAATGCGTTAATAGCAAAGTCGGGGTCATTGCGATAAGCTGTGCGAACATAGAGAGATCCTCTCTTTGGCTCCGCACCCCCATGGATCTCCAAAGTTACGCAATCGTTCCATTGGTACGGTTGCTCACTATCTTTGCGGTAGTATGGCTCATCGCCACCCACTCCGAATCCGCTTTTTCCACGGAACCACTGAAGAAATGCATCGAAGAGCGATGATTTTCCACAGCCATTCGGGCCAACCACGACGACAAGCTTTGCGGTTTCAGGTATGTCACGGATTACAAGGTTAGTGAACCGCTTGAAGTTCTGAAGTCTTATGGATGCTATCTTCATCTGGATGAAGCGCGCCCTTCACGCCGATCAACCATCCTCAATTGTATCTTTCACGTTCTGTGGAACTTCTACTCAACCTCAATCCGATAGCTCACCATCCATAGCTCAAGCTGGTCAAATCGTTTCTTCCAGCGCGCCTTGAACTTCTTCATCCATTGGCGATTCTTAGATGAATCCGGCACGTCGACTACGATCTTTGCCAAATCATCTCGATAGAGAATACCGCCGTGACGCCAATGACCTTCGACCTTTTGAGTTTCATAGCTGGCGGCGCCAAAGTGATCTACGACTTCCAACACCGCTTCAGCCACCCAGTCAGAGGGTACTTCTCGACCGTCGTTGAACTGGAGTGGAAGTAACACCTCGAATCGCCGCCATCTGCTGCTCATAGGTCGTTTTGCCTTTTACAGTAAACGGGATGTTTTGGTCAGCAAGAGCTTCCAATGCTGCTTCAGGAATCAGGTGTTCACCTGAACGAAGCACGCGGCCAGAAAAGCGGCCAATCAGAAAGGCTAACGCTCGTTTCTCAGTTTCGCGGTCGGGGAACGTGATGGTTACCATTTGGCTTCTCTCCTCGTACTTAGGTTTGTAGCACTCTCCCTCGCGCGAGTAAAGCATTGAAGACTGTACTGTGGCTCAACGCTCGGCCCTCTACTTCGCCAAGCGGGACCATCTCATGAAAGTTCGCAGGTTGGCTATCACGACTAACGTGGACGAGTCCGCCTGGCCCGCGTAGATCACTCATCCTTCGTAACGACCATAGTCGCCTCGTAGTCCATAGGATCAATCGGCTCATTGATCTTCGGGTACGGGCTCAGCGCGATCAGCTTGATCTTGAGTCCCTTGTAGACGATTTCTTTCGGCTCCAACAAGGTATTCAGCATGGCCACGACTCGCTTCTTATTCTTCCGGCCGACCTCAATCGCGACTTCACCGTTTCCTGCCCAACCACACACAACCCCGGTAGGACAACGTGAGTCACCCAACACAGATCTGAACGTTATCCGAAGCTTTTCTACCCTGACGACTACCTCTTGACCATTCTTGATGTTGAACTCTTCCCCCAGATCGACCTTGTTGCTGCTTCCCGGATCTTGAGCAATCCCCAGAAGCATGAATAACAAAAGCGGAAGCGTGGTGATGCTCATAGACCTACTCCTGTAAAAGAGTTCGTAGTTCGGCCTTCAGGCGGAAGTTCGTAGCGCTTCGGCAAGGAGACCAACATAGCAACATACGAACTTCCGCCTGAAGGCCGAACTACGAACTCTTGACGTTTTAAAGAGACGCTCGCCGCGTCACGACGTCACTTTTCAGCGCCCAGCCTGGGCCGCAGCGAAACGTTTCAAAACCTTCTTTGCGGTAACGTGCTTCATCAGTTCGTTCTTATCCATGAAGTACGTCGGCGCGGTTTTGCTCCTGCTGAAGAGCTTCTCCGCCTGATCGTCCCAGTGCCCGCTTTCCTTATGATCGCTCTCGCCGAGCGGGATGATCGCGTATGACTTCGGCGGGTTGGTCATCACTACTATCTGTGTGGAAGTCTGTCCGCCGGCGCCAACCATCTCCTTTCCTACCGGGCCGAAGCTGATAGCGCGCGGCGTTGCCATCCCGACGCTGTTAGCCCCGCCGCTCAGTGAGCCACCGCTAACTGGAAAGGTCCGGTCACCACCCTGTCGCCCAACGCGAAAGTATTTGCCGTACGGCACTCGTGTCGAGCCGAAGTTTGACTTGAGCCATTCGCTCGCCTTACCGACGGCCGCGATCAGTTGATCATCGGTGATGTCGGCTGGCACTTCGACTTGCCTGCCAACCTCGGGACCAAGTCCTTTTTTGAACGCGTAATAAGCGAGGGCGCCTTCCGAATCGGCGTCGCTTCTTCGATTCCACTTCTGTATCAGGTCGAACACTTCCATAGTGTCCGGTGAGAGTCCCGGCTTGCCGTTGGCTCCGTCGGAAGAAGCCGACGACGCGCCAGGCACTGAACCAGCGTCCGCCAGAGCCGATTTCAATCGCGCCTGCCACCGCTCCGCGTGATAGACCTGCGAGCTGAACGCGATGTTGATCGCGTCCTCGATCGTCACTTTGTTCGCCGTGTCCAGCAAATCGGTCATCATCTCGGCCCGCTGATGACGCGGCGCGGTGCGGCTCGCGTTGTAGATGTAAGGCAAGTACTTCTCTGGCAGGAGCGGGCTACTCTTCATCATCCCGAACGGCGTCACGTTGCAGTTGTGCATGTAGCCGCCGGGCGGATTGGTGATCTGAACCAGATCGCTCATCGGATGGATGCCCTGCCACTCGGTCGCCGATGTGTTACCAGGAAGGGGCTTGTTTGGTTCGACGCCCTTTGCGCGAATCGGCACTCGCCCGTTGCGCAAGTAGTATATGTCTCCTTGAACCGTTCCGACCATTATGTTCTGGGACATCAACTGAAGATGCCCAAGCGCTCGCTTCATCTCGTCCAGGTTCCGCGCCATCATCATCTCGTGGCTCTGGTCCATTAGCCCCACTTCATTAGCGTAAGGGATAGCCATCGAATAAGCCTTGCCGCCTTTGTGCGCGACAACCGGACCGTGATGAGTGAATTCGACTTCGACTTCTCTCCAATCGATGGCGTCGCCCTTTTTCACTCCGATCTTTTCCTTGCGGACTTGAATGTCGCGCCACTGGCCGTCGTAGCGATACTGGCGGGGGTTCGCCGGGTTAAGCTCTTCCTCGTAGATGTCCGACGTGTCAGGGCCGCCGGTTGTCATAGCGATCGAACAGTAGCGGCTGTGCCCAAGGGCCGGGAACGGCGAGCCTAGTATCGATACTCCCGACGCGTTGTAGTCGCCGGCGTAGATTCTCACCTGATAGAACCGGAACTCGCCGTACCAGCTCAAGTGAGGATCGATCACCGCTATAGGCGCGTTCATCGCCGTGCGGCTCGCAGCGATGAGCATTTCGTTCGAGCCTCGATAAGCGGCCGGATCAGGCTGAATGCCTCCGCGCTGCAGGTCGCCGCCCGCTTCGCCCATCGGCCAGCCCCAGATGATGTAGCGGCCGAGCGCGATTACGTCCCACGGGTGAATCTCCTGCGCCCACTTCGGTGTTTGTTCGGGATGCTCACGCATGAAAGTCTTCACGCCGTCTATGTAGGCTTCGATGCAGGCCCGCATCTTTGGGCTCACCTCGCTGTACTTCTCGCGGCTGATGTCAGCGTGCCGCCACATTCGTTGGATCATGTCCGAGCGATAAGAGTCCGGCCCGGCGATCTCAGCCATTGTGCCGTTGGCGCGGCGGTAATTCTTCAGCAACTCTTCAAGCCGGTCTTCGGCCTGCGCATAGCCGACTGCGTACGACGCGGCTTCCAACGTCGGCGCGAACACGTGCGGGATTCCGTATTCATCGCGGTAAATGGTGGCCTCATCGCCGGCGCGCGCCGTCTTGGACTGCGCGGCGAAGGGAAGGACTAGCGACAAAACAAAGACGACTAGAAGCGCTCTTTTCATGGTTATGCTCCTTTATGTGCTGGATTCAATCCGCTGCGTTGGCTGATCGCTGATGAGCATTGCGATGTTAAGTCAACTCCGTGACCATTGTCCACGCGGTCACGTCCCAACCCGTTACTTCCAAAGCTGGGAAGGTGGGCTTTGAACAAGGTTGACTCTCGGGACGGTGGGCTTGCCCCAGGCCCGACCATTGGCAAGGTTCACAGGTCGGGAAGGTGGGCTTGCCCCCGCTCGGGTTGTGCTCGGACGGCAGCACATGGGACAAGGTCAGGAAGGTGGGCTTGGCGCGGGCCCCGAACATTGGGAAGGTTCACGGTCGGGAAGGTGGGCTTGCCCCCGCGAGCTTCGCTGAATTCTTGTATCCCGAGATCTAGATTCGTGGTATTTTTCCCGCCGTGGCTCGCAAGTGGTCCAATCGCAATCTGCCTGGCGCGCTACACTTTTTGACCGGTAACATTGCTCGCCGCCTTCCGGTGTTCGAGCAGATAGCGTGCTGCAGCGCCTTCATGGACGTTCTATCCAGGCTCAGGGAAGAATGGCCTTTCAAACTCGTGGCCTACGTATTGATGCCCGACCATTTTCACTTGATCGTCAACCCAAAGGATGGCCGCATTCGCGAATTGGCAGGGATGCTCAAGAGCCTGGCTGCCCGTCGCATCATTGATGCCGCCAAAGGCCTCTCGTTCTTGAGAGAGAAACCCGACAGTGACGGGTCAATTCATCAGGTCTGGCAAGAGAGCTTCAAGGCACTCCCACTCTGGAGCGATTGGCTGATCTGGCAGAAGATAAACTACATTCACAACAACCCGCTTAAGGCCGGGCTGGTGAAGTCAGCGGGTGACTATCGTTGGTCGAGCTTGCGTTCATTCTACTCTGATGAAGCTCAGCCGATGAAGGTGGATAAGGAATGGTGGTGGCCGGACGATGTGCAGAAACTCGCGAGAGCTGCGGCTGAGTGGTCGGCAGAAATGGGAAGGAAACGAGAGAAGGAGTAAGAGCACAACCCAGCGGGGGCAAGCCCTCCTTCCCGACCTTCAACATGCTCGATGTGCAGCCGACTGTGAAACTTGTGAATGCGCAACCAAACTCGCGGGGGCAAGCCCACCTTCCCGACCTGTGAATCTTCGTCGTACTTGAACGAACTCAGAACGAACTCCACAGTTTGCAAAACATCCGGCTTTGTTAGAGAATACGCGCGCTTTCATCTCATTCTCCATCCGCGAAAGGAACAGCATGGCATCGAGCGACAAACTGCTGGTCACCCTCGAAGACGGCGTCAAACGCATCACCATCAACCGGCCCGAGCGGCGCAACTCAGTCGATACCGAAACCGTCGGGTTGCTCCACGAAGCCATCACTCGCTCGGCCGACGACGAAAGCAAAGTCGTAATAATCACCGGCGCCGGCGATTCGTTCTGCGCGGGCGCCGATCTGCAAGCGACCTCCGAGCATGACATCAAAAGCATCGACGTCACTGCCTCGCTTCGCGAGCACACCAACCCAACCATACTTGCGATACGCAGCCTTCCGAAGCCGGTCATCGCTCGTGTTCACGGGCACGCGGTGGGTGTCGGCTGCAACTACGCACTCGCATGCGACATTCTGATCGCGTCCGAGCAGGCGAAATTCGGACAGGTGTTCGTGAAGATCGGACTGATGCCCGATGGCGGCTCGACTTTCTTCTTGCCTCGCGCAGTCGGCTATGCGAAGGCGTTCGAGTTAATGGCCACCGGCGACATCATCACCGCTCAGGATGCGCTGACGCTCGGGTTGGTGAATCGGGTCGTGCCGTTTGAAGAGCTCGACACCACGGTGAATGCGATGGCTGTGCGCCTGGCGGCGGCGGCGCCCATCGCGTTGCGAAAGATAAAGGAAGGGTTGAATCACGGGCTCAACGCGGACCTCGCCTCTGCGCTGGACTTTGAAGCTGTGAATCAAGGTGTCTGTTTTCAATCGGACGATTTCAAGGAAGGCGTTCAGGCGTTCCTTGAAAAACGAAAGGCCAGCTTTCAAGGCAAATGAGAACTCATCGCCGATTTCGCGGCGGCCGCGGTTTCTATTCTGAATCCCAGTCAGGTTCCTCCGAAAGGTAGGTGCAATGGCAAACCGAAGCAAGTCGACATACGTGCTGTGGGTCCTGTTCGGGATCAATATGATGAACTTCTTCGACCGCCAGATTCTCGCGGCGGTCACCGAGCCTATTCGCATGGAATGGCACCTGAGCGACAGCGCACTCGGCTGGCTGAACACGGCGTTCGTGCTGCTGTATGCCGCGGTGGGTGTGCCGCTTGGCCGGCTCTCGGATCGCTGGTTGCGAACGAGGATTCTCGCCATCGGCGTCAGCGTGTGGAGCTTGTTCACCGCGGCCTCAGGCCTTGCCTGGAATTACTGGTCGCTGTTCGCCGTGAGGCTCGGGGTCGGGGTGGGCGAAGCCAGTTGCGCGCCCGCCGCGAATTCGCTGATCGGAGATCTTTTTCCTCCGCAGAAGCGGGCTCGCGCGATATCGATCTTCATGCTGGGTCTCCCGATAGGCATCTTCACCAGCAATTTATCGAGCGGGATTATCGCAAAGCAGTACGGCTGGCGCGTCACGTTCTTCATTGCCTGCATCCCGGGTTTGATTCTTGCGGCGCTGGCGTTAAAGATTCGCGAGCCACATCGCGGCGGCGCCGAAGAGCATCATGTCGTAGGGGCGCAGCAGGAGGGCTCGCCCTACTGGCGCGTGCTGAGAATACCGACCATCTGGTGGATCATTCTTTCCGGCGCGCTGCACAACTTCAACGCTTATGCGGTCAACGCCTTCTTGCCCGCGTTTCTTGGCCGCTACCACGGCATGGACCTGCGGCAGGCCAACACTATCGCCGCAGTCGTGCTGGGCGCCGTCGGAGTTGTCGGGCTGCTGGGCGGTGGAATGTTAGCTGATAAGTTCCGCAAGACGCGCGCGAATGGCCGGATGCTTTTGGCGACGGCGTCGTTGTTTGTTTCGACTCCGTTGGTTTACCTTGCGCTGGACCGGCCCAAGGGCGATCTGGTTGGCTTCATGCTTTTGATGGGTTTCGGCTGGATGCTGATCTACGTCTACTATGCGACGGTCTACGCTGCGATTCAGGATGTGGTCGAACCGGGTCTGCGCGCGACGGCAATGGCGTTGTACTTCTTTGCGATGTATGTGCTTGGTGGAAGCTTCGGCACATCCATCCTGGGCATGCTGAGCGATCATTACGCGCGGGAAGCGATGGCGGCGGCCGGCGAGACCGTTATTACCGAAGCAGCCAAGGCTGAGGGACTGCACAGCGCGTTTTACGTCGTGCCGCTCGTCTCTCTGATCCTTGCGGCAGTGCTGTACGCAGGTTCGCGCACAATCGCGAAGGATATGGAGAAGATGCAGCGGTGGATGCGTGAATCAGCTGCAAAAGCGGCGGTCGAATCCGCCGAAGCCGCGAATTAGATTGAAGTCGCCCCGCATCGAGACTATGCTTTCGCACTGTGGCGAAACTCGCTGCGAATTCCGACTAAGCTTGCTCGCTACCGCTCGTGGTACTGAGCACGATTCTGTGTGATGCTGAGGCGACCAACAACCAGGCTGCGTTCCCCGTCTTCTAATCGCCGCGCGGCGCGGCAAGCAGTCTTGTTGGCAGCCTGCGCGCTTCTGGTAGCGTCGAGCGGCTTCCGGCTTTCAGCTTCGCCGGGCCTTGCTAAGACCGCTCACTCGGTTGAACGAACGCCGCGAGTCCTTGCAACAGGCTTCCAGAGCCTCTTTCAGCACATCCCCCGCTTGCATCTCACTCCATCGCTTTTACCTTCGATCGCGGAAACCGAGTCGAGACCCGGCATCAACGAAGAGCTTGGGGAAGACACGGAAGGCCGCAGCGACTGGTTCACCTTTCAACGCACTTATCCCTCGAACTCGATCCCGCCTGATGCGCGGCTGAGAGCCTGGAACTCACGGCCGAGGTATCAACTCGACAGCGTCGTCGTCCCGCAAGCAGCCCAGACCTGGCGCTCGATCGGGCCCTCGGCCACGGTGTCGGCCTGGTTGCCTTTCTGGGGTTTGACCAGCGGGCGGGTCAACGCGGTCGCCGTTTCGCCGGCGAACTCCAGCCTTGTGCTGATAGGCAGTTCGACCGGCGGGATCTGGCGCTCGACAGATGGCGGCGCCAGCTTTGTGCCGGTCTCGGATGACCAGGTTGATCTGGCGGTGGGCTCGCTTGCTTTCTCGAAGAGCAGCCCGGCGATCGCGTACGCAGGAATGGGAGATACAAAAGGCGGCTACCTCGGAAGCGGTGTGCTGAAATCGACCGACGCAGGAGGAACGTGGCTAAGAGTCAGCAACGCCTCGCTGCCGTCGCCTGGATCCATCTCGAAGCTCGAGATCGATCCGGCGAATCCTGACCGAGTGTACGTAGCACAGTACTCGACAGTAGCCGGCGGCAAAGTCACTTCGAGCGGCGTATACGTTTCAACCGACGGCGGGATCAAGTGGAACCGCGCACTTGCCGGCGCGCCTCGCGACGTGGTGATCGACCCGAGCGACTCGCGGGTTCTTTACGCTGGGCTCTCCCGCATCGATAAAGATACCGATCCGGATTTCGGGTTGTACCGCTCGACCGACTCGGGGAGCACCTGGGCTAACGTGTTCACCGCTGCGCAATACGATCTAAACAGGCGCCGCGATTTCAGAGTCGCGGTGAGCCCTGCGAATCCCCGTGTGATCTATGCATACTTCGGCGGGTTTGTTGGGTCGAGCCCTGACGCCCGCTTGCGAGTCAGCACCGACGCGGGCGCAACGTGGACCGATCGCAACCTGGCCGCAGTCGACACCGCCAACCTGGGCTATAACACCTATCTGGCAGCCGACCCCCGCGATGCGCTCACGGTCTATGTAGGCTCGCGTGACGTGTTCAGGAGCACCGATGGAGGCGATAGCTGGACGAACCTGACGCGTAATTTTTACGACAGCGGCGCGGGTTTCCAATATGCCCCGGGGGGTTCGGCCACTCACACCGATCAACACGCGCTGGCCTTCTCGCCCGCAAATCCGAACGAGTTCTACGTCGGCAATGACGGCGGGGTCTCGAAGACCACAGACAATGGCAATACGTTTCGCTCGCTCAACGATACGCTAACACTCACCCAGTTCGTAGGCATCTCGCTGCATCCGGCCAATCCGGCTATCAGCTACGGCGGCACGCAGGACAACGGGACCCAGCAGCGGTCGGCAGACTCGAAGTGGTATGAGGTCCTGAGTGGAGACGGGGGACACGCGGTCATCAATCCGCTCGATCCGAGCGTTGTTTTCATGACTTATGTGCGCGGCGACATATTCCGGGTCGTCAATGACGGCCAGACCTTCGACCTCCAGGTCGGTTCTAATGCCACGTTCGGCGAGTTCTTTCAAAGTCCGCGCATAGCATTCTATCCGCCCTTCGTGGGGAACGGAGTTGATGCCACGCTTTACTTTGGCACGTGGCGGCTGTTCATCAGCACGAACCTTGGAAACTCGTGGATCGCGCCGTCGGGCTTTCTGGATCTGACCAAAGGAAGCACCGATGCAGGTCAGGATGTGCTGTCCGCCATCGCAGTCGCGCGCTCGAACACCAATGTGATTTATACCGGCTCAGCTCAAGGCCGGGCGATGGTAAGCACGAACGGCGGGCGAAACTGGGCCGACGTTACCGGAGGATTGCCGGACCGCTCGATCACAAGCATCGCGGTTGATCCCTCGAACCCGTCGATTGCCTACCTGACCGTTTCGGGATTCACCACGGGACACGTCTTCAGAACAACGAATACTGGCGAAACGTGGACCGACGTTAGCGGAAGCCTGCCCGATGTCCCGGCGAGCGCCTTGCTGGTGGACCCGTCCGACTCAAACACGATTTACCTCGGCACTGACATCGGGGTCTTTCGTTCAACGACACGAGGCAATGACTGGCGCTCGTTCAATCGCGGAATGCCGCCGGTAGTTGTGCATGACTTCTCGGCCAACGCGAGCGGTGTCATCCAAGTGGCGACTTATGGCCGCGGCGCATACGAGTTGGGCGGCGCGAGTGAGCGGCCGTCGATCACTTCGGTGAGGTTTGATGGAAAGAAGCAACTAGCCATCGACGGCACAGGTTTCGGGGATTCGCCGAGCGTGATCATCAACAGCGAAGACAGAAGCAATCGCATCGCATTTAGCTCCGACACTTCTATAAGGCTCACTGGCAAGGTGAAGAAACTCGGTCTCAGGCCGGGTGAAAACAGTATCCAAGTGACTACATCGGAGGGTGTCGGCTCGAACGCCTTCACGATAACCCTGTAGGCTCCTCGCGCCTGATCGTCCCGCCATCCTATAATGAAACGTCGAGCTTGAAAGCTATGTGGATACGTTGAGGGGGGAGTTCGTAGTACGGCCTTTAGGCGGAAGTTTGTAACACAATGACCGGACTGTGACCCAGTACAAACTTCCGCCTAAAGGCCGTACTACGAACTCTTTCATAGGAGTTCAACTTTGCGAGTTCTGGCAATTCTATTCATTTCGTTTCTCGTTGCGCCGCTTATCTCTGATCGAACCTCATCGGGCTATCAGGAAACCACCGTCTATTCGTGCACGATGCATCCCGAGGTTCAGTCATCAACGCCCGGCAAATGCCCCAAGTGCGGAATGAAGCTCGTCGCCCAGAAACCTTCCGCGAGCGGCGAACAGAAGGGCAACGCAAGTCAGACTCCAGCGCCCGGCTCGCGCACGCTTGAAGCCGTCAAACAACTCGATGAATATACCTGCACCATGCACCCCGAGATTCGAACAAGCGCGCCGGGAACATGTCCCAAGTGCGCGATGACCCTAGTGCCCGTCACCCCGGCTATAACGGATGACTTCAATCTGCGGTTTGAATGCTCGCCAAGAGCGCCGAAGCCTAACGAGAAGGTCCGCTTGCGTTTCTCGGTGTTCAATCCCAAGACGCGCGAGCAAGTGAAAATTTTTTATGTCACTCACGACAAGCTGTTTCATCTATTCATCGTCAGCCAGGACATGAGCGAGTTCCAACACATCCATCCGGAATTCGAACGCGACGGCAGCTTCACGATCGAGACTGTTCTACCGATAGCCGGCAACTACAAAATCTATTCGGACTTTTATCCTCACGACGGCGCGCCTCAAGTCTTGCAGCAAAACATCACGACCGCTGGTTACACGAAGGACTTGCTGGCGGGTCAACCCCGGCTCAAACCCGACGCGTCATTCACCCGGATTGCCGACGGCATGAAGATCGAGTTGAAGCTGGAGCCTCCGGACATAATCGCCGGGCAGCCGGTCGCGCTCAAGTATCATCTGACCGACGCCAAGAACGGACAGCCGGTTCGCGACCTGATTCCCTACCTCGGCGCGTGGGGACATACGTTGATTCTCAGTGAAGATCAATCCGACTATGTTCACTCGCATCCTGAAGAGGTTGTGCCTGACACGCCGGACAAGTCAAAACTGCGAGGCGGGCCCGACGCGACTTTCAACGCGTTCTTTCCAAAGCCGGGCAACTATCGCATCTGGAGTCAGTTTCAGCGGGGTGAAACGCTGACGACGGTTTCGTTCACCCTGCGGGCTGAAAGACTCCGTTGAGAAGTTCGAGTTGCTTGGTTGAAAGCGATCCTCATTGACACGCGAGAGAACTCCATTTGGAACTTAGGAGTGTAGCGAGCTGCTAGAGCCCAGAGAGAGCTGCTCGGTGCAACGAGGCGATGCGGTTTATGCTACGAAAGCTTGATGTGGATCTTGACCTGACCACATCTATAGCCCATGGAAACGGGGAGACTAACGTATCTTCTTCCACCCTCTTCTGCGGTTGATATGAATACTGTTCTGCCAGCGCTGAAACCTGATATCGAAGTGATCAAAGAACCCTGTCTGCCCTAAGAGTCCTCAATCGGGTATTAAATCAAGTTCTAGAAACCCAATTTCTATGTCTACGCCGCCCTCGCCCTTTAGGAAGAGATTAACCGTGTGAACATAGGCGGGCACTTCCTCAAGCGACAAGGTTTTGATGATGTTCTTTCTCCCGCTTTGTAGGTCTATGCCTAGAGCCCTTCCTACGGATGAGTGAAAAAGGCAAAGGTCCGCGCCCGAGTCTATCAAAGCTGAAACTACAACCTTTCTGCCTCCATACCCCAAACCCACCGGAATTATTGGCACAAGCAGAACGTCGTTCGGGTCTAGCTTGCTCCTTATCGGGTGATATTTATATCGCATTGCCTAACTTCAAAGCATAGTGTTGATCCGCTGAACGGACGCGCATCAACAGCACTTCAGGATAGCCATTTCTTTCCGCGTCCTGCTGTGCCTCATAGGCGTCCGTCCCAGTTCCGACAATCCTTTCTTCGGGCTCCAATATAGCCACCCACTGATTCTCATACTTCATTAACTCGTAAGAGAGATCTTGCTTCTCCATCGTGGAACCTCCATCGTCGTACATATCCCACTACCGCAGGCTGAGACCTTCAACAAGAAGGAATCTCACCGCTCTCGCTTCAAGTGTTCCTTCAAAATGCACCGATCCATCACAACGCTGAGCCCAGCATCGAGCGCGCGCCGAGCCGCCTCCTCATCGATTACGCCCTCTTGCAGCCACACACCCCGAGCGCCCAGGCGGATCGCCTCATCGACGTGGTGACCCGCTTCTTCGCTCCGCCGAAATATGTTCACAAGATCGATCTTCTCGGGCACGTCTTCGAGCTGCGCGTAAGCCTTCTCGCCAAGCACGCTCGTTTCGTTTGGATTCACCGGTATGATTCGATAACCGTGTGACTGCATGTAGCGGGACACGCTGTTGCTGGCGCGCGCCGCGTCAGATGATAGCCCCACAACCGCGATCGTCTTGGCTTCGCAGAGCATGCTGTCGATGACTTCTGGATCGTTGATCGGCAAACGCAGTCCTCCGCATTGAACTCACTTCTCGTTAGGAGCCGATCTTAGCATCGCGCACCAGATTTTGGAATTCGCGGCTGATAAGCTTCGCGATGCGAGCTTGCTTGTTGCTGTACTGCTTCGCGTCAAAGCTGGACACGATGGTCACCTCTCGCGCGGTCGAAGTGAGAAAGACTTCTCGTGCGTCGAGCAATCTCTGCGCAGGAAAGCTTCCCTCCACCAGGTGAAGCTTCCATCGCGTCGTTATCTCGTGGATGAAATGGCGAGTGATGCCGGAGACGCATCCAGTCGCGAGCGATGGCGTAAAGACTTCGTCGCCTTGCACCCAAAAAATGTTTGCGGCCGCCGCCGACACGATCTCTCCGCGCTCATTCAACAGCACAGCTTCGTTGAAGTCGCGCGACCGCGCCTCTTCGAGCGCAAACAAGTTCTCGAGCATCGCAGTCTGCTTGACTCCGGCCAGCAACGCGGTCGACAACACTCGATAAGGCGATAACGTGAGCGCCAAATCAGCCCGCCCACGCGGCGCCTCCGGGGAGGTGAATATCAGAAACTCGCTCTCTCTTCCGGGTTCGACCCGCCACGAGCCGGCATCGCCGCGCAACAATGTCAGTCTTGCTCTTCCCTGCTCTACCGAGTTCGCGGCGATCAATTTGTCGAGCGCTCGCCTTGCTTGTTTGAGATCAAGAGGCGTTGGAATGCGAGCTTTCTCAGCGTGAATCATCAGCCGTTTCCAGTGACGATCAAACGCGAAGGCTTTGCCGTCATAGATGCGCAGCGTCGTGAACACGCCCCACCCGTAAAGCAAACCCGCCGCAGTCGGCGCGATCCGTGCGTCCGCAGCGTCGATGATCCGGTCATTGTGATAGATGAGACGATGCATACTAGCGAACGGAAAAACATTGAAAATTGAGAATTGAAAAATGAAAATTGAAAATTTCTGGCACGCTCGATACCGCAGATTTGCAATTTTCATTTTTCAATTCTCAATTTTCAATGTTCCATTTTTTCATTTTTTCAGCGTCCTCTTGGTGAGCCTCGCAAAAAGGAGAGGTATTTCTCAGGGAAGCTCGAAGGCCGGCCTTCGGCATTGATCAGCACGTGAAGCGTCTCCCCTGTCGCAACTGCCGCCCCGTCTGCGCGCTCGATCTCGTAGCTGAACCTGAGAGTCCGCCGCGTCGATTCGGTGACCCTTGTCCTGATGATCAACTCGTCTTCGTATCGCGCTGGGTTCTTGTAGCGGCAACTCGCTTCGGCGACGATTAAGAACAAACCGGTTTCGCGTTCCATATCGCGGTACGAGAAGCCGCAGTCGTTGCAGTATTGACTCCGGCCCACTTCGAACCACACGAAGTAATTCGCGTAATAGGCCACGCCCATCTGATCGGTCTCCGCATAACGCACCTTTGCACGAGACTCTGCGATCAGACTTGATAGAGCGGCTTCGTGTTTACTTTTCTTCATCGTTTAAACGCGGAAGCTCAGGCTGGCGATTGTAGCCGCGCGATGATAAAACACTCAAGGCGTGATTAGGAGGGGGACGACCATTGAGCGTCTACCGCGAATACCACCCACGGCAGTGGGTGGATTGTTCAAGCCCAGCCTACAATGAGAGCGGCCCGCCCCCCTTTTGTTTTGTGATATCCCCTCGCGCCGCGAGGGGGCGAGAGGACAAAACGGGAATCCCGGGTGCGGCCCCGTGTAGGCTGGGCTTGAACAATCCACCCACTGCCGTGGGTGGTATTCGGGAAGCAGTCGATCGGCCTTCCTGGTAGGCTGGGCTTGAACAATCCACCCACTGCCGTGGGTGGTATTCGGGAAGCAGTCGATCGGCCTTCCTGGTAGGCTGGGCCTGAACAATCCACCCACTGCCGTGGGTGGGATTCCGGGATCACCATCTATGATCGAACGCGCTTTCGGACTCACCACTGACCTTTACGAATTGACGATGGCGGCCGCTTACTTCGAGAACGGCATTCACCACCGCGCCATCTTCGAGCTGTTCGTGCGCAAGCTCCCGGAGCGACGCTCTTATCTAATCGTCGCCGGGCTCGAACAGGCGCTCGACTATCTATCGACGCTGCGCTTCACAAGCGATCAGATCGATTACCTGCGCGAGCATCAGTCCTTCAAGAAAGTTTCTCGTGAGTTCTTCGACTACCTCACCGAGTTCAGATTCACCGGCGATGTGTGGGCGATGCCCGAAGGCACCGCCGCATTCGGAATGGAGCCGCTGCTGCGCATAACCGGTCCGATCATCGAAGCCCAAGTAGTAGAAACCTTTCTGCTCTCGACGATTAACTTTCAAACGATGATCGCCAGCAAAGCCGCGCGCGTCGTGACCGCCGCTCGCGAACGTACTGTTATCGAGTTCGGCACACGCCGCGCGCACGGCACCGAAGCCGGGTTGTTAGCCGCGCGGGCCGCGTACATCGGAGGCTGCATCGGGACTTCGAACGTCGAAGCGGGTCACTTGTTTGGAATTCCAACGTTCGGCACGTTGGCGCACTCGTTCGTGATGTCATTCGAGGACGAGGACGAGGCCTTTCGCGCTTTCTTGAAAGTTTTCCCGGAGACCGCGACGGTGCTTGTCGACACTTACGATACGATCGCAGCGGTGAAGCGATTAGCTCGCGACTTTGGGCCGGCGATTCCCGCGGTGCGGCTCGATAGCGGCGACTTGTGCGAGTTGAGCAAGCAAAGTAGAGAGATTCTCGACGAAGCCGGGATGACTGACACAAAGATTTTCGCAAGCGGCGATCTGAATGAGTACAAGATCGCAGACCTGATCTCGCGCGGCGCCGAGATCGACTCATTTGGAGCGGGGACCGAACTCGCGACTTCGTATGACGCGCCCGCGTTGTCGGGCGTCTACAAGCTCGCAGGCCTTGAAGAGAACGGCCACGTGAGCATGCGAATAAAACTGAGCCACGACAAGGCGACTTATCCCGGACCGAAGCAGGTTTGGAGGCTCACAGATGAGGGTGGCAGCTACAATCAGGACATCATCACGCTCGCCGATGAACCGAATCACCAAACCGGCTCTTGGCATCCGCTGCTCCAGCAAGTGATGAAACGGGGCCGCGTGGTCGAGGGCTTCGCCAACCGAAGCGATCAGGCTGATGACACATCACTGGCGAAGTTGAGAGAAGCTCGATTCGCGCGCTTGAACGACGCTCGCGATCGCGCTCGCGATCAACTAAGGCGATTGCCCGATGAATTGCGCGCGCTTGATTCAGCGGCGCGGTACCCTGTTGCATTCAGTGAGCGGCTCAGCAGAGAAAAAGAGAAGCTCGAGCAGCAGATCGTCAGCAAGCAAGAGGCGCAGGAATGAACGACCACATTCACGCAAGTACCCCGATGGGAGCGCAACTGGTAGAAGGCGGCGCGACGTTCCGTACCTGGGCGCCGGGCGCCAAAGAGGTCTACGTAGTCTTGCACGATTTCGACGTGCAAGCGCCCACGGGATGGAAGAAGAACGATCACGACCTGCTCATGCGAGACGCCAGTGGATACTGGGCAGGCTTCTTTCCGGGAGTTGTCGATGGCAGCGAGTACCGGTTTTGGATCGTGGGTCACGGCGGCGAAGGTTTCAAGCGCGATCCTTACGCTCGCGAGCTTCAGATGCACGGTTACCCGGACTGCAACTGCATCGTGCGCGATCCGAACGCTTTTCCATGGCACGATCAAGCTTTCCGTCCGCCGGTCTTCAACGACCTGATCATCTACCAGTTTCACATCGGCGTCTTCTACGCCAAAGACGATCAAGGCCGTGACATCCGAGCCGGACGCGTCTCGAAGTATCTCGAGGTCGTCGATCGGATCAAGTATCTCGCCGACCTTGGGGTCAACGCGATCATGCCGTTGCCCTTCGTCGAGTTCCAGGGCGAGAACAGCCTCGGCTACAACGGCACCGATCTCTTCTCGCCTGAGATGGATTACGCCGTTGACTCTGATGACCTCGCGCCGTACCTGCGTCGAGTGAATCAATTGCTGGCGGAGAAGAATTGCCCGCCGCTGTCTCCGGCGCAGTTGACTGGTCAAGTCAACCAACTCAAGGCGCTCATCGAGCTTTGTCATCTCTATGGCGTGGCCGTGATCGCCGATGTCGTCTACAACCACGCTGGCGGCAATTTCGATGATCAGAGCATCCACTTCTTTGATCGCCCGGCGAGTACGGACAACAGGGACAGCATCTACTTTTCGCGAGATGGACATGCCGGCGGGCTGGTCTTTGGCTTTGCGAGGCCGGAGGTCCGGCAGTTCTTGATCGACAACGCCAGGATGTTGCTCGGCGAGTATCACGTCGATGGGTTTCGTTATGACCAGGTGACGGTGATGGACGAACACGGCGGCTGGTTCTTCTGTCAGGATCTGACAAGCACCTTGAGATTCATCAAGCCCAGCGCTATTCAGATTGCTGAATACTGGGGCAACGAGCGTTGGCGAGGCGTTGTGAATCCGCCCGACGGGATGGGCTTCGACGCCGGGTACAGTGATGGGCTGAGGGACCGGATAAGGAGCGTGATCGAACAGTCCGCCGGCGGCAGCGGTTCGAGAATGAATCTCGACGACCTGCGCGATGCGCTCGCGCCGCCCAACGGTTTTCCAGCCGCCTGGAAGGCTTTTCAGTGTATCGAAAACCACGACCTGATCGACGCCAGCCATACGGGCGCCGACAAACGGCCACGAATCGCCAGGCTCGGCGATCAGAGCAACTCGCGGTCGTGGTATGCGCGCAGCCGTTCGCGGGTTGCAACCGGCTTGCTGTTGACCGCCCCTGGGATTCCGATGATTTTCATGGGGCAGGAATTCCTGGAAGACAAGAATTGGACGGACAACCCTCGTGCGGCGAATCTTATGATCTGGTGGGCTGGTCTTGAAGGCCTCGACAGAAACATGTCCGACCACCACAGGTTCACGCGAGACCTGATCTGGTTTCGACGCAAGCAGCCGGCCCTTCGCGGCGAAGCGATTAACGTCTTTCACGTGAACAACGAAAACCGGGTGATCGCCTTCCACCGCTGGCTGCCTGGAGCCGGACGCGACGTTGTGGTCGTTGCCAGTCTCAATGAGAATACGTTTTACGATCACAGCTACGCTCTTGGCTTTCCCGGCGATGGCCGGTGGGAGGAGGTGTTCAACAGTGACATTTATGACAATTTCTTCAATCCCGCCTCCCAGGGCAATGCGGGTGGAATCACTGCAAGCGGACCGGGCATGCACGGGCTTCCGAGTTCCGCGGGCATCACGCTTCCCGCCAACAGCATTCTGGTTTTCGCCCGCGACAGAGGCGACGAATAAGATCGGCGGCCCGGACGACAGAAGTTCGTAGTTCGGCCTTTAGGCGGAAGTTTGTAGCACGGATTGGCCTTGCGATCAGGTACAAACTTCCGCCTAAAGGCCGAACTACGAACTCTTGTCGTCCAGAGACGCCCGAACAGTTTTGCTACACAACCGTTCTCTTCCCGAGGCAAAGCGGAAACGATGACAATGTATCGTCCATCCGAGACGCGATATGACACGATGCCCTATGAGCATTGCGGGGGTAGCGGACTGAAGCTACCCGCCATCTCGCTCGGGCTCTGGCACAACTTCGGTGGAGTCGATCCGCCTGAGAATTCACGCGCGATGGCGTTGCGCGCCTTTGATCTGGGCATCACTCATTTCGATTTAGCGAACAACTATGGCCCGCCGCCGGGATCGGCCGAAGAAACGTTCGGTCAGATTCTCACGCAGGACCTCGCGCTCTTTCGAGATGAACTCATCATCTCGACCAAAGCCGGATATTGGATGTGGCCCGGTCCGTATGGCGAGTGGGGCTCGCGCAAGTACCTCCTGGCAAGCCTCGATCAAAGTCTCCGCCGCATGGGGCTGGATTACGTGGACATCTTCTATCATCATCGGCCGGACCCCGAAACGCCGCTGGAGGAAACGATGGGCGCGCTCGATCAAATCGTCCGCAGCGGGAAAGCGCTCTACGTTGGGATCTCGTCATACCCGGCGGAGCGCACCCGGCAGGCCTCGCAAATCCTGAAGGCACTCGGCACGCCCTGCTTGATTCATCAGCCGCGTTACAGTATGTTCGACCGCTGGATTGAAGGCGGGTTGCTGAACGTCTTGCGTGAATCAGGGATCGGTTGCATCGTCTTTTCACCGCTTGCCCAGGGGTTGTTGACCGACAAGTATCTGAATGGTATTCCGGCTGGTTCCCGCGCCAGCAAGCCGCACGGGTTTCTCAAGCGTGAGCACGTAACCGAGGACAAGCTGAGTAAAGTTCGCGGCTTGCAAGAACTGGCCCAGGCTCGAGGTCAGACGCTGGCGCAAATGGCGTTGGCTTGGGTGCTCCGACATTCGGAGGTGACCTCGGCGCTAATCGGGGCGAGCCGTCGCGAACAGATTGACGACGCGGTGGGCGCGCTTAAGAACTTGAGCTTTGCGAGCGACGAATTGCAGTCCATCGAGGACATCCTGGCCGGCTAAATCGCTGGCCGCACAAAAGGAGAGTGTTATGCCCCACGTTCACATAAACTACCTCGCAGTCGTAGTAGCCGGAGTCGTAGCGTTCGCCATTGGCGGGCTCTGGTATTCGCCCCTGCTGTTCGCCAAGCATTGGGTGAAGGCTCACGGCTACACCGAAGAGCAGGTCAAAGAAATGCAAAAAGGCGCCGGCAAGGCGTACGCGATATCGATCCTGTGCCAGTTGTTGATAGCTCTCGCGATCGCCGTGCTGGTGGGCTACCTGCACCTGGCACTGTGCGTACAAGGACTCAAGCTGGCCTTGCTCATATGGGCGGGATTCGCTTTCCCGCTCGGGCTGATGGCCACGATGTTCACGGACAAGAAAATCACCGTCTTCTGCATCGATGCCGGTTATCAGCTCGTCTATCTGCTGATGATGGGCTCGATTATCACAGTCTGGCAGTGAGGGGGGTGCGCCGCCGATTGGAGCGCGACGCGCTGTGTTCGATGCGATCTGTACTGAAGGTCTCGCCGTGGCTACAATCAAAGCACGGAGGGCATCGCGATGAAGTTGGCATTCCTTGACAGCGCATTGATCCTTGTCGACATCCAGAACGATTTCTGTCCCGGGGGCGCGCTTGCTGTGATTGAGGGAGATCAGATCGTGCCGGCCGTCAATTGGTTGATGCCGAAATTCCCGCTAGTGATATCCACTCAGGACTGGCACCCTGCGAATCACATTTCGTTCAATGACCGGGGCGGGCCCTGGCCCCCGCACTGCGTCCAGGGTACGCGGGGCGCTGAGCTTCATTCCGGCCTGCAGACTGACACTATCGCCCACTACTTCCGCAAGGCGTCGTCGCCCGATAAGGATGATTACTCAGAGTTCGCCGGCAAGGATGATCGAGGCCGCACTCTGGACGAGGTGCTCAGCAGTCACGGAGTTAAGAAGCTGTATGTAGTGGGACTCGCGACGGACTACTGTGTGCTGGAGACGGTGCTGGACGGGCTCAAGCATGGCTATGAGGTTTTCGCGGTGACCGACGCGATGCGAGCCGTCAATGTGAATCCCGCGGACGGAGAGGAAGCGCTTCAGAAGATGGCCGGCAGCGGAGCGCATCTGGTGACGAGCGACGAAGTACTCAATCTGGCGGGCAGTTCAGCCAAAGCAAGCTAGGCAGCTCGCACCGACACTCCCAACGCTGCGGACTGTCTTATGACGCCGCTATCAACCACGTCGCCTTTCTCACTGATTGATTTGAAGGTCATCTCGTTTTCATCGATTTCGATGACCATAAACGAATTGTCCTGATCGAAGCTTGCCTCACGCAGTGGGCTCTTCATATCAATGTCGCCGCGCCGCGTCTTGCCGCCTGCGCCAGTGACGAAGTACTCGATACCTTTCTGCGGCTTGGTGCGTTCGTAAACATGGTCATGACCCGCGAAGACAACCTGCACGTGATAGCGAGTGAACAGCGGCTCAAGCGCCGCGCGAAGCCTGAGGTCCGAGCCGTGTTTCTTTCCGGACGAATAAATCGGATGATGCATGGCGGCGATCTTCCAAATTGCCCGCGACGTTCGCAATGATCTCTCGAGCCAGTTCGCCTGTCCCGGGTCGAAGGCCGTGGAGTCGAGCATGAAGAAATCTACTAACCCGTTGCCTCTGCTGATCGTGTAGTAGTTCGACCCTACCATATTGAAGAGCGGGTAGTTCAACTGGTCATTGCGTCCCTCTTCCACGTCGTGGTTGCCAAGCACCGCATAAAACTTTACGCGCTCTTTCAACAGACCCTCAAACGGCTCCTCGAAGTGCTTGACGAAGTAGCGCCCGCTGCCGTTCGGATAGATGTTGTCGCCGACCGCAAGCACCAGATCGAACGCCGCCTTGCGGTGTACCTCTAGCATCCGTGCGGCTACGGCGAACTCGTCGCTCTCGCCTGTACCGAAGTCACCCAACACAGCAAACCTCGTCTTGCTGTCGCCAGGCTCGGAGCCGAACGCGAACGCCGGCCTAAATAAGGTTCCTGTTGCCAGCGTTGCCAGCGACGCAATCGCCTGTCGCCGGGTTATAAGTGCAGATGTCTTTATTTCCATATCCCCTTAGTTCGCGCTCCGTCTCCGAGTGAAATTCAACTGCCTGTTTCCCGTTAGATTATCCTCTCAGCGTCGCAAGGGCAAGTTTGACGTGACGAATCACGGTACGCTTGGGACAAAGACACGGTGCAAAATAGGAACATCCACGAACAGCAGGGCTATCATTAACACGGTACAGGTGACTATTGCGGCCATCAGCTTTGCTTCGCGATACAATCCCTCGGGCCTTTGCGCGGCGCTATCTTCATTGAACGCAATGGAGAAATATGTCGCCATCACCAGGGCTATGAGAGGAAACGACAGGATTAACTCGAGCCGGTAACGCATGATAAAAGCGCCGAAAAATAGCATCGCACACGAGCCATAGAAGGTGATCGAGACCAACAACCTCGGCTCGTTATAGAACGAAAATGATTTGCGGTACGATACGCTACTAGCAGAATCATTGAAGTCCCGGTATTCAGCAAAACGCTTTATGGCCATGAAGTAGCACCCGATCATCCAGTAACTTGTCAGCAAGGACGCCGGCGGCAGGAGTCCTGTAGTTGTCAGATACCAACCCGCAAGCATTCGCAGCGGATTGTTCAATGACTCCGACAGGACATCCAGATATGGAACGTCTTTGCTCCGCACTGGCGGAAGGTTGTAAACGCAACCCATTACCCACAGCCCCATCATAGTGAGCACGAACGGCGTCGAAATGAGCAGGCTCAATCCTATGCCGGCGATCATCAATGCAATCCACTGAGCGTAGGCGAGCGGAAGGTTCACCTGGCCTGATGGCACTGGGCGCATGCGCTTGGACGGATGAGCGCGGTCGAACGGCGCATCGAGGATCTCGTTAATAACATAGTTGCTCGAACTGATCAGGCAGACCGACAAAAGTCCTATGATAATGTGCAACGGCAACCTTGAGTTCAGCACTGACCGGTCGATGCTTGCGGCGACGACGATCCCGGGCAAGACAAACACATTCTTGACCCAGTGATCGAGGCGAGCAATTCGAAGGTGCCCGCGCACCGATGGGCGGTCCAAACTCACGGTTGATGGAAGATCCTCAAGCATTCTATTCAGCATCGCGAGTGGAAGACTGTTTGTGCCGCTTCATCCGCCGGCTAATACTGTAAAGCTCCGCAATAAAACGAGGCCCACGCAATCGCGTAGGGCATAGGTCGAAACCGCTGATTCTCGTTGCAACGAATCCCGCGGGAGGCGGCCACTCTTCTGGCGGCATTGCTTCTAACGTGTAGTCTCTCCAGTTGTCCCGCCGAAGCACGAGTATATACTGCGGACTGGACTTCTCGAATACATCGACATTAAACCCCCTACGCGCCGATCTGCAGATTACCTTTGCAGCCGATGAAAGCAAAACAGTTTCGTAGTAGGTGACGACGGTATCCTCCCGTGTCAGAGTCTCAGCCAGGAATGTGTTCGCTTCCTTCATCGTGTAAGTGGGCTGAAACAGCCAGGTTGAAATCTGGAGGCCTTCGATGAAAAGGAACGCTCCTAGAAGCAAGGGCGCCGCGTGACGCCCGTCCCGGAACAGCCTGAAGCTGACAACTACACAAGCTATGACTACCGCCGAGCAGGCCAACAAAACCATTCGATCTCCAGTAACCGTTGACCTCCAGGCTTCTGTGTTTAGTCCCCAAAGCAGGAGCGCCTTGTAGATTAGGCCCATCGACAAAAGCGAAAACAGCAGAACAAAGATCAACCTGGATGCAACCAACAAACTTCTCTTGAATCGGTAAGGCCACAGGCCGCGGCTCAAAGCTCCCGCGATCGCGATCAGCCCTGCGATGATGCTGAGCTTAGACACCCAGGATCCGACGGAAAGAGGCGGCCCAAGCACACTCCACCTTACTCCCATAACCCCAATTGTCGGCAGCAAGAACAACACCGTGAACCATCCAACCGTGCTCATCTGATAGTCCGCGTTCGCAAGTCCCTCAAGCGCTTCCCAACCTTTTTCCAAAACGCCGGCTGATAGCACAACCATCAAAAGCAAAGCCGGGATGAACCTTCTCTCCGGCTGATAGCGAGTAACAGAAAGAACGAACAAGTATCCGATCAAGAGCATCGCGCTGGTCATCTCCAGCTCGCCGGCGCAGCGAATTGTTTTCGTCAGCCCGTTCCTCGACGCGCCAACGACCAAGAGACACAGCGACAAAAGAGTCAGCGCCGTAATCAGAGGCGCCTCGGCGTAGAACGGCGAGGCGAGTAATCTCGGTATCGAGTCGATCAAACTGGAAGGCCTTGTCGACCACTCGGCCCCCGAGCCGTTTTGCAAATTGAATCGTAACCAGTCGCCAAAGTTGGGTACGATGAAGAGAATCCCATAAGCTGCTCCTACCAGGCCTGTGCCGCACAGAAACAACAGAGCGTCTCGCCGGCGCGCTGACTGCCTGATCGCTGTTGCGACGACAGCGAGGACTAATCCGGGGACCAGATAAACGGCGGTTATTTTGGTCACGACCATTAAACCTAGAGAGACGCCGGCGATTAAAGCAAAGAGATGATGTGTGCGCCTGAGGGACCATGACCAGAGCGTGAGAGCCAGAAAGAACACCATCACGCTTTCGGTGAATCCCGTCCTGCTATACACGATATGAAGATTGCACAACCCAAGCAACGCGCTCGCAAAAAGGGCCGCTCTTGCGCCTATCTCGCGGCGAACCAGAAGGAAAAGCAGAAGCACAGTCAGCCACCCGCAAAGCGCCGACAGCATTCGCAGCGTCGTAAAGCTGATGCCGAACAGCTTGAATGTGAAATAGAGAAGAAGGTTGTACAGGTACGCCGAGTACAATCCTAGATTGTATTCGTCTATTCGCCATTCACCGTAGAACAAAGCGTTGCGCGCATTATGAGCCCACCATCCCTCATCGGTGATGAAATCGCGGCTGATCAACGCCGATGGGTCCGCATCCAGATTGATCACGCGAAGCAGCAACGCCGCTGCCAATATGAGGCATATCGCCAGGGTTGTGCGCCTCATACTCGTTGGATCGCTGATCATACTCTCCTGACTCACGGAACTTGACCGAGGTTCAGAGTTCAACCTTTAGGTTGCCCTGTGCGAGATCGGCAAGCTGAAGCTTGAACTCTGAACAGGGCCCGCTCACTCTAATACCAGGACCTCCGTTTTTCAATCTGTGCCAGTTTCGATGAACCCGCCCCTGGGAGCGCAAGTATCCCTGGCTGCCTGGCTGCGCGCGCCGAGAAGCAGGCAGGGATGCCCGCGCTCCCAGGGTCAATGACCAGATTCGTTTTTCTTGACACCGCAATCCGGCGGCCTTTACCATCGTGCGTCATACAACGGTTCAGCGGACACCGAGCTCGCTTGAGTTGGAGGACCAAGTTGCAAACTACACCAAGGCGAACCCAGCCTGACATACGGGCGATCGCGCGGCTGATTCCACCAACCGGCAATCTAGTGCAGGGACAGAACGACGTAGCGCTTCACCCTGAGCTTGCCCGCGCCCTGAACGACGTTGTAGCCAACGGGCTGAATCACTACAGCTTCTTTGAAGGCGTCGACGAGTTGCGGCGCGCGGTTGCCGAGAAGCTACGTCTCTTCAACGGCATCACTATCGATCCAGATCGCCGCCCGCTCGAACTTATCATCACCCCCGGCGCGACCGGAGGGTTGATTACCGTCGCGCACACATACCTGCGCGGCGCTTCGGCAGTGGTGTTCGAGCCTTACTACCCGTATCACAAGCGCACGCTGGAAACCGCCGGCGCTCGAACCGACGTGGTGAAGCTCCGAGGCGAAACGCTGGCTCTCGACGCCGGCGAGTTGCGCCGCGTCTGCCGCGAAGGTAAGTCGCGATCCGCGTTTCCGCTAAAAGCCATAATCGTATCTTCGCCTGCGAATCCGACGGGCCGGGTCCTTAGCAGCGCGGAGCTGACGTCGATCGTCGAGTGCGCCGAAGAGTTTGATTTGATGTTGATCTCGGACGAGGTCTATGAACACTTCACGCTCGAAGCTGCGGACCACGTTGCAACCGCCTCGATTGCGGGCGCGTTCGAGCGCACGATCACGGTCAGTTCGTTTTCCAAGTCGTGGGCGGTGTCGGGCTGGAGACTCGGCTATGCTTACGGGCCCGGCGATCTGGTTGGCGAGCTGGCACAACTGGGCAACCTTTATTATGTGTGCACGCCCACGCCGCTTCAGCATGCACTCGCTCGCGTGCTGCTTCGCGACCCCGGCTACTACGATCGGCTGCGAACCGATTTCGCCCGCAAGCGCGAGATCATCACCGGCGCGCTCGAACCGGCCGGGTTCCGCATTTATCCCTCGCGATCGAGCTTCTATGCCTGGGTTCGCATACCTGACCGGTTTGAAGATGCGACCGAGTTGAACGAGTTCCTGATTCGTGAGGCGGGAGTTGCGGGGGTGCCCGGCAGCGCGTTCATGGACGAACCCGAGCGGGACGTTTTCATGCGCTTATGCTTTGCGCGCGAAGACGCGATGCTCGAGCTTGCGGCCGAGCGGATCGTGCGAGCTCTTGCCTGATTCAACTTGATGCGGGGATCGGAACCCGATTGACAGTCGCTGGCTTAGGCGACTAGTCGGGATCAAAAAGCCGCCTCCCTCCTGGATAGAGATCGCTCAGCAACAACAAGCGCCGGTCCGGTGGGCGAATTACCTTCCTGAGAGCCGGTTCTCGAGCCGTGCCCGCTTAACTATGTCGGCTATCGTCGTATCAACCCTGCAGCCAGCCTCGCATCGCGCGCACGCCCGCCGATCTTCGAAGTAGGCAATCTCGTTCCAGTGGGAGACCATCCCGGTACCAAGGCACGCACGGCAGACTGTGGCTTCTTCGTCAGTGGTCTCTGTTCCTATTGTTTTCTCCGCCGCGGCCATCTGTTTCACCTGATTCCCGGCCAATATTTTCAGCCCCGCCCCTCAATATATTTTCGCCATAGTAAAGCCGGTTCGTTGTAATGTCAACTATAGCTCGCGGCTCACCGAAGATTTCTTCCCGTGTCAGACGACCTTCCCGGAGGTCCGCCGGGGCTCCATCCCGGTAAAGGCGGGGGCTTGTTCGCGGAGGCGCGTTCTATTATTGTATCTACCTCCGGCTGCGCCGAGAATCGCCGTTCGTTGGAGGAATCAATATGAGAATAAAGCAGCAGGAACAGCAGCGCATTGCGGAGGTCCTTCGTGAGGAGCTTGAAGAGGCCGGCCGCCGGATACGCGATCGGCTCTCGGAGTTCGAGCGCCAACCTGTCGCCAGCAAAGACGATTCTCTGGATGGCGTCCGCCGTTTCTATCAGGACCTCACCGATAACGACTGGACCGACGCAGATGAGGAAGCCCTCGGCGGCCTGGCGGACTCGACCGAGGAACAGACCAAGCGCATGCTGCGCGAAGCGTTCCGCCGCTCGCGGGTGCATCCGATTCCAAGCTTCGCATCGCTCATAAACGTCGCAAGAAAAGGTCCCGGCACGTCGGCTCTTGATGCAGCGCCGTTTGCCAACCCCGACGCGGTGCCCGCGGCCGAACGCGAACGAATGGCCAACTTGCTGCACCGAGGGTTGAGGGCCGCCGCCAGTGAGATAGCTTCGAGATTAGAATTGAGCGGCACAAAGGCGGATGTAGTCCGCGAGCAGCTCGAGGATGTTGAAGGAGCCATCATAAGCGAGTTCACGCCGCTGGTTTGAAGCGCCACAGACAAAAAACACCGAGGGAGGAAACTTGAATGGCTGAGTATCCGAAACAATTCATCGAAAAGCTCGATGCACAATGCGGGAAGGAAGGCTGGCCGCTCATCGGCTGGTTCGCTGTGGATATCGTCGTAGTGGCCGTCGCGCTCTACATCGTCGGCGAGTTAGCAAATAGCCTCCTGTAATTAGAGCCGGCGTCTTCAAACCCACAATTGGCAAACACCACCCGCGACAGCAGTGCCGGTCCCGCGGAACGGCTCAACTACTTCAACTATTTCACCGAGGTCGAGGAGGAGTTTGTCCGGCGGCGCGGCAAGCACATGCTGATCTCCACTCTGGACTGGGCGCTGGTCGAGAGTTGGAAGAACGCGGGCATCCCGCTTCATATCGTCCTCCGCGCTATCAACGAGGCGTTCGACGCCTACGACAAGCGCGCCCAAAAGTATTCAAAGGTCAACAACGTCTTCTATTGCCAACAGGCAGTCGAAACCGCCTTTGCTGATTATCGGCTTGCGCAAGTGGGCGGAGACCCCGCTTCGAGCCGGTCGGGGGAGGGCGAGGATATGAGCGGCGCCGGATCATCCGACGAACCTGAGGCTTTTCCTAAAGACGTACTCTTCGGGTTCCTGGCTCGATGCGAAGACGAGCTTCGAGCAGCGGCTTTGCGCGCGTCGACCTCGGGCCGGACGGCGCTTGAAAACGCTATCGACCGGGCGCGCGCGAGGCTCAAGGAAATCACCGCCGAGATCGAAGGGTCACCACGTGTGAACGCTGAAGCGCTGGAACGCGACCTCGACGGCATTGACCGGATGGTTCTTGAAGGCGCGAGAGAGAGCCTCGGCGAAGAAGAGTTGAAAAAGCTTCGCGCCGAAGGCCAGAAACATCTCCGCTCTTATCGTAAGAAAATGGACGAGGCGATCTACGAGGAGACGGTTCAGAACTTCATCTCTCGCCGACTCCGCGAGATGAACAACATTCCCCGCATGAGTCTGTTCTACCTGTAGCTTGAGGCTGGTGCAAGGCGATGCGGCGTGGACGGGACTCCAGGCCCTCCACCGACCCTGTGTCGGTGGAGGCACGATTGGTAGGCTATATCCGGCGTGGCCGGCGCTTGAGGCCCTCCACCGACCCTGTGTCGGTGGAGGCACGATTGGTAGGCTATATCCGGCGTGGCCGGCGCTTGAGGCCCTCCACCGACCCTGTGTCGGTGGAGGCGCGATTGGTAGGCTATGCGGCCTGGCGGCGACTTGAGGCTAAGGCTGGGAGTCGCAACTCCACGGACGCGGAATCGGTGGAGATAGCCTGCCGAGCTGACGCATTTGTCTAACCTGTCACTTCGAGATCCCACCAACACAGGGGTAGTTGGACAGTGCTTACTCCATACGCCAGTGTGCGGATTGTTCAGATCCACTTGCTTCCTTCATCCCCGCTCACCTGATATCGTGAGACAGTGAGTGAAACCTTACTGCGCGTTGGCGACGTCATCGACGTGACCGCGGAGCGCCTGGCTTACGGCGGCGACGCGATAGCCCGCCACGACGGCCTCGCGATTTTTGTTCCCTTTGCCGCGCCTGGTGAGCGCCTCCGAGTTCGAATCACCGAGCGAAAGAAGAATTTCGCTCGCGGCGCGATCGATCGAATACTCGAACCCTCGCCCTCGAGACGCGAGCCGCCTTGCCAGTACTTCGGCGACTGCGGAGGATGCCAGCTTCAACACATCAGCTACGAGGCGCAGCTTGAATCCAAGATCGGTTTCGTGCGCGATGCGCTGGAGAGAATAGGCCGTATCGACTGGCCTCACGAGATAGAGATCCGCCACGCCGCTGAGTTCGGGTATCGCTCACGCGCTCAGGTAAAGGTTGACCGCAGGGCCGGCCGTGTTGGGTTTAATCGCGCAGCGTCGAACGCGGTGTGTGATGTTACGAGTTGTCCGATACTCGTACCTGAACTCGACGAAGCGATTCGTTCCCTTTGGAGTGCCCTGGGCCACGCAACCGACAAGAATCAAAGTTTACCCAACAGGTTGCAGGTAGAAATGGCGGCAGGGGAATCCGGAGTCTCATTCGAGCCTGCACTCGACGGTTTGCCCGGAGGCGCGCTTCAGCGCACCGTGCAAGGGGCCGTGTACAATTTCAGCCCTTCGACATTCTTTCAAGGTAACCCAAGCTTGCTCGACGAACTGGTCAACGAAGCGGTCGGCGAGACTTCGGGGGATCTCGCGATTGACCTCTACGCGGGCGTTGGACTGTTCACGATTCAGCTTGCACGACGTTTCAGTCGAGTGATCGGCGTGGAGGCTGATGCCGCAGCAGCAGAGTTTGCTCGCGAGAACATCAACGCGAATCATAGTGCCAACGTCGAGTTTCATAACAGCAAGACAGAGGTGTGGCTGAAGAGCTTCGTCGAAGCCAAATCGCCCCGTCCCGATCTCGTTCTACTGGACCCTCCGCGAACTGGCGCAGCGGAAGCGATCACTCACATCGTCGGGCTTAAGCCCACTCGCATTACGTATGTCGCTTGCGATCCGACGACGCTCGCGCGCGACCTTCGCACGCTGCTCGATTCAGGCTATGAGCTTAGCCGGATCACCGCGATTGATTTGTTCCCTCAGACTTATCACGTCGAGACAGTCGCCGCGCTTGCGCGCGGCTGAGTCATCCTTCATTAGCCCCTCGTCAGAATGCCCCCTGGAGTTTGGTTTGGAATTCTGTGGCCGAAACACCTTGCGCTCTTCTCGGCGTCCTCTGCGGTAGTCCTCCTTCCGGCACCTCGGACTCTTAACCGCAGGACGCGGAGGACGCCGAGGGACCTCAGGGCAATCTTGTTAAGCACCTAACCAGGCACACTCACTCCAGGCTGAGTCCCCAGTCGCTAGTCAACTCCCGACCGGACCCCGCATCCGAGCCTCTGCGACCCGTGCGTTGCAAAGCCGACTCTCAACAACTAGAATCCGCGCTTGGTTTGAGACGGCCGGGACCGGACTTACGCCTTACACACGAGACCAACATGGAACCAACCAACAATCTGAGCGATGTTGCGCTGGCGGCTTTACGCAGTCGCATCACGCGAATACTGCCCTCGCAGATCAGAGCTTGCGTCGACGAACTAACCGAAGAGCAGCTCTGGTGGAGACCAAACGAGCAAACGAATTCTGTCGGAAATCTTGTTCTTCACGTGTCAGGCTCGATGCGGCATTATCTCTCCCGCGGAGTTGGAGGCATTGAATACCACCGCGATCGGCCCGCCGAGTTTGCCGAGCGTGGGCCAGTTCCAAAGGCAGAGCTGCTCGCGACGTTTGACGAAACTATCACCCAGGCCGCGACCACCTTGGACTCATTCGACAGCTCGCGATTCCTTGAGCCGACCGATGAGCAGAACTACGTGCCGACAGTATTCGACCTGATCTTCAACATCGCGATCCATCTCGCAACACACACCGGTCAGATCGTCTACGTCACGAAGATGCTGAAAGAAGGCTCGCTCGACGAGCTTTGGATTCAGGCGCACAAAGGGAAATGATGGTCAATCAGTTCGACGCGGTCGTAATCGGCGCGGGTCACAACGGACTTGTGACAGCAGCGTATCTGGCGAAGGCGGGGCTGAAGGTCGTGGTGCTCGAACGTCGCGACGTGATCGGCGGCGCTTCGGTGACCGAAGAAGTATGGCCTGGCTACAAAGTCTCGACGCTCTCTTATCTGTGCAGCCTGCTTCAACCCAAGATCATTCAAGACTTGGATCTCGCAAGGTTCGGCTATCGTCTTTATCCAAAGGACCCCGCCTTCTTCACCCCGTTTCCCGACGGGCGTCATTTGTTCTTCTGGCAGGACATCGCCGAGACGCAGAAGGAACTCGCGAAGTTCTCAAAGCGCGACGCGGAAGCCTATCCGGAATACGAACAAAAGCTCGCGAGGCTCGGCGAATGGGTCGAAGGCTTGCTGATGACCACTCCGCCGAACATCATCCATCGTAAGCTGAGCGATCTGTTCGAGCTTGGAAAACTAGGGCTTGACGCCTTGCGATTCAAAGATCCTGACATCGTTCATCTCGTTAAGATCATGTCTCAGAGCGTGCGAGCTTATCTCGACGAGCGCTTCGAGTCACAGGAAATAAAAGCCACACTTGCGACCGACGGAGTCATCGGCACAAATGGCGGGCCGTCGACTCCGGGCACCGCTTACATAATGCTTCACCACGTGATGGGGGGCGCGACCGGAGTCCGCGGGCTGTGGGGATTCGTTCGCGGCGGCATGGGCGCCATCAGCGAGGCGATCGCCAGCTCGGCGAAGTCTCGCGGCGCGGAGGTCAGAACGGGGGCCGCCGTTGATCGAGTGCTGGTGCGAAACGGCCGAGCTTACGGAGTGGTCCTCGCAGGCGGCGAAGAGATTCACGCACGAGTAGTGATCTCGAGCGCCGATCCGAAAGTCACTTTCCTGAAACTGGTTGACGCGGGCGATTTGGATGAAGAGTTTCGAGGCGACGTCGAGAAGATTCGGATGGAAGGCTGCTCGATGAAGATCAACCTCGCGCTCGACGCGCTACCGGATTTTAAGGCGTTTCCCGGATCGCAGCTTGGCCCGCATCACAAGGCTACGATTCACGTCTGTCCTTCGATGGAGTATGTGGATCGCGCCTGGGAAGACGCCAAAGCCGGCCGGCCCTCGGAGAATCCGCTGGTCGAAGTGACCATCCCGACGACCTACGATGATTCGCTCGCGCCACCGGGCAAACACATCATGTGCATCTTCGCACAATACGCTCCGTACACTTTGAAGGACGCCGATTGGGACTCGACCAAGGACAAGTTTGCCGATCGTTGCATCGATGCGCTGGCTGAATACGCGCCAAGCATTCGCGATTCGATCATCCACCGCCAAGTCATTTCACCGCTCGACCTCGAACGCGAGTACTCGCTCACGGGCGGTAACATTTTTCACGGGGATATGACTCTCGATCAATTGTTCTTCATGCGCCCCGTTGCTGGCTGGGCCAAGTATAGAACGCCGCTTGAGGCGCTTTACATGTGCGGCTCAGGAACTCACCCGGGCGGCGGCGTGATGGGAGCGCCTGGCTACAACGCAGCTCGAGAGATCCTATCGGATTGGCGCGGCCGCAAACTGAACTGAACCTCATAAGGTCTAACGGCTGACTTCAGCGCCCGCACGCTTACGGGCGGTCCGCTGGAACGACTTGTTGGACGCCTTTAGAGAAAGGAGCCCGCCGCTCCGCAGTCCGCATCTATCCGCGCTAAACTGGTTCCCGACCCCGGCGCACTCGTCGCAGAAAGCCCTTCGGGTTCCACGTGATGAGAAACGACTCACGCGTTCGATCGATCTCGAACTCGTCGGTCTCATTGATGAACGTCTCTATCGCCTCGTAGGGTCCGGGGCTCGGCCCCACGTCGAGCCCGTGATGGCAAATGCCGTCCTCCACGATCATGTAGCTCCCGTCGCTGACAAGCCCGGAGTACGCCCTCAACACACCGAGCGTATTCTCGTAGGTGTGAGCGCTATCCTCGATGATCAGCACTCTGTCGTGGGGCGCGATGAGCCGCCGAACCTCACCGAGTACTTCAGTCGCGGCGCCCGCTATCAGCACCACGCGCGCGTGCCTCCTCACGATCTCGGGCACCTCGTCATGGGTGAGATCGATGCCGATCACCCGTCCATTGCCGAGAGCGTCGCACAGGTGGGCCAACGCGAGCATGCTCCCGCCGTGGTAATTCCCAATCTCGATGATCACATCGGGGCGCAATTCGAAGAGAATCTCCTGGTAAATCCAGAAATCGAATGGGTTCTTCAGTGCCTTTACTCCGAAATATCGCGTTTCTTCCAGAATGCGGTGTTGAATCGCCTCGAGAGCGCGGCCGAGCGGAAGGTCGAGACTATCTTCGAGATATCCCATGCGCCAACTCCCTCGATGAACGAACGTTGTGATCCGGTCCTCAGTATTGCGCCGGTCCCACGGTGCACGCCACCAACCGCCTAACGTAGCCGTACTAAAAGCGTGTTGAATAATACCGCCGTTAGTACGCCTATTCAAGATGCTCTCTTCCGCTCGATCAATAGTGACACCACTTCCGGTGGCGTCCGCCGGAGATAGACTAACGCTCAAGTTTTTTTGTGCCGAGGCAAGCCCGTCAGCTATCCCAAGGTGCGAACGAGACTAAGGAGTACTCTGGCTATTCGATTAACTTTGCCTTTTTCTCTAGGCATGAGTATTTGCCTATGTACCCACAACGGCGCGTTGCCGTTCGCGAGTAGCCGGTCGTGAAGATCTTTGCAGTGAGAAGTCGGCTTTGCGATCGTGCTTGCAGCCGTCACGCCATTTTATAAACAACCAACGCTGCATTTCTTTATTGCTCGCAAGCCAATTTGTGTCTATTATGACGGCGACTACTGGTTGCGATGTCCTGGGTTAGCCTCCAGTCCGAGTCACCCAAATCAAAAGGAGAATACCGATGAAGAGAATACTCATCACTGTGCTAGCTCTGTTTCTTGCGACCAGTACTGTTTGGGCGCAGAACAAAAACGCAAAGCCTGCGAAGGCTACACCGGCGCCGGTGGATTGCTCAGCGACGACCGATGCGCAGATCACCGACAACGTGAAAGCCAAGCTTGCCGGAACCCCTTCGCTCAAAGACCAAACCATCGACGTTGCAACGAGCGCGGGAGTGGTCACGCTCTCGGGCAAGGTCAAGACCAGCTCCTCGAAGGGCGTAGCCACTCGAATGGCGAAAAGCGTCGTCTGTGTGAAGAAGGTCGAGAACAAGTGCGAAGCCGAAACGAAATCGGCGCCGCCAAAGGCGACAAACAAGAACGCCAAACCGAAGAACTCTATGTGAGTCGAGAGAGTTCAGTTCAACAATCCCAAGCGCGGGGAGTACTCTCACCAAGAGAGGCTCCCCGCCTCCTCAGAGAACCGGGAGAAATAACCCAATGAAGCGCGACTCGGCAGCCGCATCGGCCGAACGAATCGAGGAGTTGATCTTTCTGATTCGAGGCCAGAGACTCATGATGCGGGTGATACTCACGATGCTCGCGCTAGGTACCGAAGATTGCCGGTCTTGATCATTACCATCAGGTGCTCGAGCCGCTCGTATTCATCCAGTTCGGCCTTCTCTCCGGGAGTGATGCTGTTGCCAACCTCGCGAGCGAGCAACGTTCTCTGCCGGTCGGTCATTTCCGGCGTTGGGGCGAAGGATGCGATTTCTTCTGCTGATGGGTCGCTCGCAAGAAAATCTGAAACGTATCGGTAGACGTGCGCGGGCAGCGCCGGTTGTCTGAGACTCTGGGCCAACAGCTCGGGTAAACGATCCCCTGCCGCAGCCACCAAGTCAGAGAGTTCGTCGGGCACTTCGATAGTAATCGTGGACATGGGTAAACTCCGGAGAAACCGTCTACGATGTTACGCAGAAGGCTAACTTTCTCAAAGCCAAATCGGAGACAATGCGTTTGGCCGGACGCGACTAACGCGCGGGCGAATCGATCGAGCCCTGAACAGCGATCCTTAGCTTCGCAATGCACCTATTTTTGGATTACAGAGCCGGTTTGAGGGGCCCGAAGTCACTTCACTCTATCAGCTTGCCCTTATCCCCCGGCAAAAGCATCTGGCGGTGTACCCACAGCGGGGCGTTGCCATTCGATAGCAGTCGGTCGTGGAACTCTTGAAGCGAGAACTCAGCGCCCCGGTCGCGCTTGTAATCATCGCGCAGCTTCAGTATCGCCAGCTTTCCAACTGAATAGACCAGGTATGTCGGATCAAACGTCCCGCGTTCCGCTTCGATGCGCGACGGCGTCTCACCCATGTAAGCGTTCTCGACGAAGAATCGAGTCGCTTGATCTACAGTCATTCCGCGGGTGTGCTCGCGTATGCCAACCACGAACCGGCATAGCCTGAGAAGCGCGTCCGCGAGTTGTCCCATCCTGATCCTGGGATCGCCTCCGCCGAATCCTTCGTCGATCATCATCTGTTCCGTGTAGTGAGCCCAGCCTTCGACGAAGCTGCCCGGAGCAATCGACCAGAGCTTGCGCACCGGTGACGCGACTTGCTTGAGGTATGTTCCCTGCACGAAGTGGCCCGGGTACACTTCGTGAATCGAAGTCGTCCAGAGCTGCGGGTAGTTGATCGATCCGAGATACTCTTCTTTCTGTTTGTCAGTCCATTTCGGATCCACGTCCGTTATCAAATAGCGGGCAGGCAACGGGCGGCTCTCAAATGGACCCGGAGTCCACATGCTCGCGTTCGACCATCGCATGAAGTCGGGGGTCGCTGCGACGAGCGGAGAATCCGCGCGCGGAAGGGTCACGATCTTTTTCGCTTCGATGAATCGTACCAACGCATCGAGCTGCTTCTGCGCTTCTTCGACAAGAGCGCCCGCTTTCGGATGATCGCGCTGCAGGTCCGCCCAAACGGCCATTGGGTCGCGCTTCCGGTCGATCAGCCCCGCAGTCTTGCGGAACTGCTCCTGAGTCTTTGACAGCTCGCGCTCGGCGATCTTCAGGAGCGTATCGACGGGCACGTCGATGCCTTCGTCGTATTCTAGCTTTGCCTCGTAATGTTCTTTCCCGATCGCGAACATCGCCTCGGGGTCGAGCTTCGTTCCCTGAAGGTGCTTGATGTACTTCGCGATCGCCTGGGCGGCGGTCTTGGTGGACTTCTTGAATTCAGAGTGAAGCTTCTGGTCCTTGACCGTCGCAAAAGCTCTGGGTAGATCGGTGTGCACGAAACTCAAGGTGCCTTTGAAGCTTTCAATCGCCACTTTCAAGAAAACAGCGGGCGGCTTTCGAATGTTCGAGCGTGCGGAATCCAGCAGGCGCGGGACGAGCTTCTCTTTTGCGATCACCCGGCGGAGCCGCGAGTCCGCGGGCGCTGACTCGAACGTCGCGAGCTGCAGCAGCCCGGTCGAGATCGGGTCGTTGTAGACTTGCGGGTTGCGCTCGTAGCTCTGAATCTGCTCGAGCTCGAGCAGACGCGCGCTCATGTTCGACGCCAGAATCTGGTAATCGAACGTGTCGGACAAACGCAACTCGAGAGGAGGAATCTTTTCGAGTCTCGCCTGGAAGGCTTTGATGGCGTTGCTCTCAGCGGAGAGGGCTAGAGAGCTGTAGTCTTCGAGCTGCCCGTCCCACGTGTGAAGGCCGCTGGCTGCCGCAAGCACAGGGTGTCGCGAGTGCAGATCCTGCAGGTATTCAGCGACGAGTTGTGGAAACTTCGCAGCGGCCATCTCGGTCTTCGACTCGGTCGCTTGAAACAGCGGACCGGCATATGAAGTAAACACGTGAAGCAGGAGCAAAGCGCAAGGCGCAAACGTCCTTGTAGGGGCGGCGTCCCTCCGCAGGCGCCCCTTCTTCCAATGATAGCCATCTAGTGACACCGAGGGGCGCCCACGGTGGGACGCCCCTACAGGCAGTTCTTTTGCGCTCTTGCCTGCGCTGACGTTTCCCCTCATCTAGGTTTCCAAAAGCTCCTTTGCTCGTTGGGTCGCCTTGACGACGGCTTTGATCAACGTCACACGCAGTCCACCTTCTTCCAGTTCGAGAATCCCATCGATCGTGCAGCCCGCCGGCGTCGTCACCATGTCCTTGAGCTTCGCCGGGTGCTCGTTAGTCTCGAGCACCATTGAGCCGGCGCCAATGACAGTCTGTGCCGCAAGCTCGGTTGCGACGTCGCGCGGCAGTCCGACTTTCACACCGGCTTCGGCGAGCGATTCGATCACGATGTAGATGAACGCCGGTCCGCTCGCCGACAATCCGGTTATCGCGTCCATGTGCTTTTCATCGGCTACTATCGTGCGCCCCACGGCGTCGAATATGAACTTCGCAAGCTCGAGGTGCTCGCGCGAAGCATTCTTGCCCGCGGCAATGCCGGTCATTCCCTTCTTTAACAGACAGGGCGTGTTTGGCATGGCACGGATCACCGGGACCGCCGCGGCGAGGTGCTTTTCTATGAAAGCGGTGCTGACCGAAGCCGCGACCGAGATCAAGATTTGAGAAGGCCGCAGCGCGTCTCCGATCTCGGACAAAACAACCGGGACGGTCTGCGGCTTAACGGCGAGAATGATGATATCGGCGGTCGCCGACGCGACCCTATTTGAGAGCGAGCCGGCGACGTTGAATCGTTCGCGCATCTGATCGAGCCGCTGTTGATGACCGGCCGTGATTCGAACCTTAGCGATATTGATAACGCCGGCTTCAAGCAATCCTTTGATCAAAGTCTCGCCGAGCTTGCCGGCGCCGAGCACTGCGATCTTCTTATCCTTTAACATTGCTATGTCTCCGTTTGTTGTGCTTCGTCGCGATGATAACAGTGAGCGCGAGTGAGTGGCCAGTGGTTGCCCGTTATGCTAGGCTCGGTCCCGCGAGATATACCATCACGGATGAGACGGGATGCGGCGGATTCGCGCCGGTCTGATCCGTGCGAATCCGCTCAATCGGCGTGACCATATAGACCACGGATCAGACTGATGTGACAGATTCGCGCGGGTCTGATCCGTGTGAATCCGCTCAATCCGCGTGATCCGTGGTCCATTACGACTGGAATGTCTGAGAATACTGTTCGAGTCTGCGCCGTTATCACCGAGGCGACGATCGGTTCCGCTCGCGCCGCGATCAAACAAGCAGCAAGCATCGCCGATATGGTCGAGGTCAGGCTCGACTACTTGCAAGACTTTGACTTCGGCGATCTTGAGGGTCTAGGCGCGCTTCTGGAAGAGAAGCCGCTTCCGATCATCATCACTTGTCGCGCGGCTTCAGCAGGCGGCCAGCAACAAATCGACGATCGAATACGTCTTCGCTTGCTAGTGGAAGGCGCGCGACACTTTGCTGATTACTGCGACATCGAAGCCTCACACTACGAAAAAGCGGGCGGACTCTCGCCGGATCTCTCGCGGCTGATTGTTTCGTATCACAACTTCGATGAGACGCCGGCGAACATCAACGCAATTTATGATCGGGTAACAGCGCTCCCGGCAGCAGTGCATAAGATAGTGACGCACGCTAAGAGCGTCACTGACTCGCTGGCGATCTTCAAGCTGCTCGATCGCGCGAGAACAGAGGGTCGCGATTTGATCGCGCTGGGGATGGGTGAGCCGGGTTTGGTCACGCGTGTGCTTGGGCCCGCGTTCGGCAGCTTCCTGACCTACGGAACGCTCGGACACGGGAAAGAGAGCGCGCCCGGCCAGCCGAGCTGCGATGAGTTGATCAACACCTATCGCGTGTATCGGATTTCGCGCAGCACTTCGATAACAGGGATCATCGGCTCGCCCGTTGCGCACTCCGCGTCGCCTGCAATGCACAATCGCGCTTTCGCCGAGCTCGGTCTGGACTTTGTTTATCTCCCGCACGAAGTCCAAAACATCGAGGAATTCGTCAACCGAATGGTAAGGCCCGACAGTCGCGAATTCGATTGGAATCTGCGTGGTTTCAGCGTGACCATTCCGCACAAGAGCAAGATCATTCCTATGCTGGACGAAGTGAACGAAAGCGCTAGCAAGATCGGCGCGGTGAACACGGTTGTCGTGGATCAAGGTCGGCTGATCGGCTACAACACCGACGTTCGAGGCGCGATGGAACCATTGGAAAAAGTCTGCGCACTGAGAGGTGAGAGCTGTGGCGTGATCGGCGCAGGCGGCGCGGCGCGAGCGGTGATTCATGGACTGCTGGAGCGCGGCGCTCGCGTCAATGTGTTCGCGCGAAACCCTGAGGCGGCACACTCGGTATCCGAATACTTCGGCGTAGCGGTCTCGCCACTTGAATCGCTGGCGTCGAGTGACGTTCGAGTAGTCATCAACACCACTCCTGTCGGAATGCGCGGGCACAGCGAAGGCGCAAGCCCTGTGCCCATCCAAGCATTACAGGGCCGCTTGATCGTTTACGATCTGGTCTACAATCCGCTCGAAACGCAGTTGTTGATCGACGCGCGAGCCGAAGGCTGCCAAACGATTAGCGGGATCGAGATGCTCATCGCTCAAGCCGCGCGGCAGTTTGAGCTGTGGACCCGTACGAAGCCGCCGATCGATGCGATGCGTAACGCTGCGTTGTCGAAGATCACCGGTTCGGATTTGTGAATGCCGGTAGAAATCTCACCTCGAATACTGATATGCTTCGGTCGGCAGTAGTTGTTCGATCGAGGCTTGTTGCAGGCTAAAGGCAATCCACCGCCTGGAGAATCATTCATGCGCAACCTCTCATCCGTCGCTATCATTCTCGTGCTCCTGTTAGTCTCGCAAGGCAATGGCCGGTCAGCATGCCTCGCACAAGACCTGAAGGGCGGCTCGATCACCGGCCGCGTCAAGCTCGACGGCAAGCCGGCCCAGGGTATCACCATCATCGCTACTCCGTCGCCGTCGTCGGACCCATCCAGGGTTGTCGAGCAGATGTTCAACTCATCCGCGTCGATAAAGGCCACCACCGACTCGGACGGCGTCTACCGGCTGGAAGGTGTACCCGCTGGAAGGTACCTCGTGGCTGCCTCGGCCCCGGCATTAGTCAGCATCAATAGTGGGTCTGCCGGGGAGATCACGGTGACCGAGGATTCTGTCGCTGAAGGCGTCGACTTCGCTTTGTCGCTCGGCGGAGTGATTACAGGCAAGATCACCGACGGCGAAGGCCGCCCCGTCATTGGTGAAAGCATTTCTCTCAAGCCACTCGACAAGTCGGAAGCCGCGACGCCGAATGCGTTAGCCGCCGGGATGTTCGGGAACAGGATGTATGCAACCGACGACCGCGGCGTCTATCGCATCTTTGGCCTGCGGCCCGGGCGCTATCTCGTAAGCGCGGGCAAAGACTCGGATGTGATGTCCGCTTTCCTTTCTCAACGTCCCAAGCGAGTTCAAACCTTTTACCCGAGCGTGACCGACGAAGCCAAGGCTAAGCCGGTTCAAGTAACGGGCGGGTCTGAAGCCGGCGGCGTCGACATTCAGTTCAGCGGCACCGACAAAGGCTTCGTTGTCAGCGGGCGCGTCGTGGATTCGGAAAAGAACACTCCGATAGCGAACGCGATGGTCGCTTACTCAAAAGGACAAAACACCCTGATCGCCGGCGACAAGGTCGTAATCGAGAAAGACAGCGAGGATGCCATAACAGGTATGCCGGGTGGCTTCACGACGACAAACGACAAAGGCGAGTTTCGTTTCGCCTCGGTCGCGCCAGGGAAGTACAAACTCGAAGCCAAGTCCATTGGGGTATTCACCGGCACGGGCGCCAGTCAGTTCTATGCCGACCCAGTCGCCTTCGAAGTCCACTCAATAAACGTCGAAAAGCTCGACATCAAGGTTCATCGCGGCGCGGTCATCAGCGGAGTTGTAGTCATTGAGAGCGCCGATACGCAGGACACGCTTGATCGCTTCGGCCAACTCATGTTGATGGCAATGGTGATAGATGATGCGACGAAATCTTATTCATCGGGCAACTGTGTTGTGGGAGCCGACGGCAGTTTTCGGCTCGGCGGCCTCAAACCGGGTAAGGTAACGATCCGGCCGTTCTCTATGAGTCCGCGGCGGGCCGGACTTCTACGAGTCGAGCGCAACGGCGTTGAGGTGCAGGGAGGGTTTGAGATTCAACCCAACGAAGAAATCACCGGGATACGAGTGATACTCACCGCGGCGACCTGCGTGATCCGCGGACGTGTGACGATCCAGGGCGGCGCTCTCCAACCGGGGGCAAAGGTCATGGCCCAGGCCCGTTCGGTGAATGTTGATCCATCCGACCTTACTAATATCGTCGGCAACTTGCCTGTTGACGTAAGGTCGAATGGATCGTTCGTAATCGAGAATCTCACGCCGGGCAGCTACGAGGTCGAGGTGTTCACCTGGGTGCCCGGTCAGCGCGGTTCGCACAGGGCCTCAGCAAAGCAGATTGTGGCAGTGACCAGTGAAAGCCCCGCCGAGGTTGTTTTGGTGCTCGACCTGAGCGGGAAGGCTTCTGACAAATAGCTCGTTATGCGAAAGCTCATATCAATCCTGACAATCTCCGCGCTTTTCTTGTTGGCGGCGGTGCGCGGCGCCCAGGCGCAAACGGAGAAGAAGCCAGCCGTGAGCGATCCTCAAACCGCGCAACAGCAGACGACTGAGAAAGAGTCACGCTCTGCAACGCGCATCAGGGGGCGGGTCATTACCGAGGGCGGACGCCCCGTTTCCGACGCCACGATATTGGTCTTCCCAGTGAACATCGCCAGCAACGTGCAAGGCGCCATCACGTCGTTGCTTCGTCCAGTCACTTCTGACGCGGACGGAAAGTTCGAATTGACCAGCCTCCGGCCGGGAGCTTATACACTGTCGGCGACCTCGCCCGGATACGTTTTGACGGCTGAAGACTCGAAGACGTTTTATCGCCCTGGCGATGCCGCTACGATTACCCTGGTCAAGGGCGGAGTCATCACCGGCAAGGTCACCAGCTTGTCGGGAGATCCTGTCATCGGAGCGCTGGTCAGAGTGATCAAGGTTCGTGAGGCCGACGACAAACCGGCTCGGGCGCGAGCCAATATTGGTTCTCAGATTTCCGATAGCCTGGATATGATGCTGGGACCGTTCAAGACTGACGACCGGGGGATCTATCGGATCTATGGTCTGGCGCCCGGCTACTATCAGGTCGCCGCCGGTGGCCGAGGCGGGCAGGGGTTTTCGTTCGACGCTGCGAATGCCTATGACGGCGACGCACCCACCTACTACCCTTCGAGCACAATCGAGACCGCATCCGACGTCACGGTGCGTGCAGGCGAAGAAGCCGGCAACATCGACATACGCTATCGAGAGAATCGCGGCCACTCGATAGGCGGAACTGTATCCGTGTCCGCCGGACCCGCGCCCTCGGCCATTTCGGTGCTTCTGACGCGCGCCAGCAATGGGGTAGTTGAAGCAACTGCTGTCGTCATGTCGGGCCGTGACCATTTCGGATTTGACACTCTGCTCGATGGTGAATATGTCGTCACTGCGATGGGTAATCCGGGAAATATGGGGCTGACGGCAGGCGCGGAAAGCATGACCGCATCGGTCTCTCAACCTCGCCGCGTAACGGTAAAAGGCGCCGACGTTTCCGGAATCAACCTCGTCGTTGAACCCCTGGGTTCGATCGCCGGCCGAATCGTCCTCGAACTGCTTCAGGATGCCAAACAGAAGGCTCTCTGTAAGGACAGTCGCCCAGTGCCGATCGAAGGGACCGTGCTCAGCACTCGCGACGAAAGTAAGGAGACTGCGCTGGACCCGATCAGCGGCCCGCTTGGAGCGTTTAGTGATACAACACCAAATGAGAAGAGCGAGTTCATCATCAGTCTCCTTCGAGCCGGCATTCATCGCCTGGATGTCCAGCTTCCTGCAGAGCATCTCTACCTAAGAGCGGTTACGCTTCCGCAACCCGACCCGAAGGCCAAACCGATCGATGCCGCAAAGAGCGGCGTGAAGCTACAGCCGGGGGACAAGATAAAGGGCCTGGTCGTCACCATCAGCGAAGGCGCCGCGAGATTGTCGGGGAAGGTGGTCATCGGCGCGGAAAACAAACCCCCGGACGAGAAGATGAGAGTACACCTGGTGCCTGCTGAACCCGAGGCGGCCGAGGACGTACTGCGCTATTTCGAAGCCGACGTATCGGCCGGCGGCGACTTCGCGCTGACCAATCTTCAGCCCGGCAAGTACTGGCTTGTAGGACGAGAGACTTCTGATGCGGAGCAAGCCGAAATGGATCGCAAGCCGCTTGCGTGGGACGCGGGCGCACGTACGGCGCTGAGGTTCGAAGGCGAAGCTTCAAAGAACGCCATCGAGCTGACGCAATGTCAGCGCGTAAGCGGCCACCGGTTGAAGTACGTACCGCTGACCAAGGTGTCAAAGCCGCCGGCTAGGAAAGCATCCCAATAATAGACCATGCGTATTGTTCGCCCCAAGCTGAGTTCTGGCATGACTTGGTGGTGGGGCTTCGGTCTGCTGATCGCGTTACCTGCCCTCGCGCTGGCAATCTTAGGACTCCGTGCCGTGCGGGCGGATCGGATCGAACGCGAGCAGCAACTGCGCGACCGGCAAACGCAGACGGCGCGGTTAGCCGATGTTGCTATCCGCGCTGCTCTCGCGGAGCTTGAGCGGCAACTCCGCCTTCGCGATTCCTCGGATCAGAACGGCTCACCTCCTGAAGTTGAGGATTCGGATGTTTACTTCTTCACTTACGATCGCGCAGGCAGGCTAAGCTTCAGCCGCGATCGCGTCTACTTTGGCGACTCGCTGCGAGACTCAACAATGGTCCAGTGGACGGCGAGCGTAGAGCAACTCGTGGAACAAGCGCGTGCCGCCGAAGCCCAGCAGCGCACGGGCCAGGCAATGATGTTCTACAACCGGATCATCACCGCGGAACCCAGGCTTCGAGACTGGGCGCGATTATCAGTGCTGCGTCTGGAGCACAAGGATGACAGACAGTTTCTCGGCGAGATATTGACGGCGGAATCAGGACCGGCTGACGAACTCAGTCCGAACGGTTTTCCACTGGCTCTGGTCGCTTGCGCTTACATCGAAACAATCCCCGTTGAGGAGCGCAGCAAATACAGCGAAGTAATCAATCGTGGTCTGGCCAACCTGCGAGCGGGGCGGTGGTGGCTCAGCTACGACGAACGCACCTTCTACGACCAGGAATTCCGTAGCCTTCTGACTGACGCGAGCGAGCCATCCGATTCACGACTGGAAGAACTTGCCAACATCGCCCGGCTCGCCGAGGCCGTTCCGCTTCGCCCAGATGAGCCGACGCGCCACTTCGAACGGAGCGAGGGCGCAGCTACCATGATCGTGCTGTCGCCTTCACAGAAGAGCGCAGAGTCATGGCAAGGCGCGGCGCTCAATGAGCAAACCCTCGCGCGTGTTCTCGGCGACGTGATGAATCAAGCGGCTGTGCTTCAAACTGGCAATGCCTGGGTCGCCGATGAAACCGGCAAGACAATCTGGGGAGAGCGACCGGGCAGCGCTGCTCAAACGACGGCCGAGCCGCTGCCGGCTGTTCCCGGATGGCTGCTCGTTTTCCAACGAACCGATGGCGCAAGCTGGCTTGATCAACGCACGCTGTTGTGGCTTGGCTTTATCGTTGTGTTGATCGCGACTATGCTCGCATCGCTGGCGGGTTCAATGCGTGTTGTGCGCCGAGAGTCAGAGCTTGCGCGGATGCAGAACGACTTCATCGCGGGAGTCAGCCACGAGTTTAAGAGCCCAATCACCAGCATTCGTTTGCTCCTCGAGCGTATGGCCGGAGGTCGAATCGCAACGCCCGGGTCAGCAAGCGAGTATCAGGGGGCCGTCGACGGCGAGTTGATGCGGCTCGAACATCACGTGAACCGATTGCTCGAGGCACAACAGATTCAAGCCGGGCAGCGTCAGTACAATTTCGCGCCCGCTTCGCTGTCGGACATCGCCGCCAGCGCCATCGCTGACCTCAAGCCTCAAGCGGAAGCGAAGCAGATGCGTGTTGAATTCGAGGCCGGCCCCGGCTTGCCCGAGCTGCAACTGGATCGGGCCGCGATGACCGACGCGATTGCAAACCTGATCGGCAATGCCATCAAGTATTCGCCCGCCGGCGGCCGCATCGGCGTATCGGCTCGACTCGATGACAACCATGCTTGCTTAGAAGTGTGCGACGAAGGCATCGGGATTCATCGCGACGATTTCCGGCGAATCTTCAATCGGTTCTATCGCGGAAGCGGCAGTCATCAGCAGAGCGTGAGCGGCACCGGGCTCGGCCTCGCGCTGGTAAAGGCGACGGTTCAAGCTCACGGCGGAAACGTGAGTGTGACGAGCACTCCCGGAAAAGGGAGCCGCTTCACGATCAGTTTGCCGGTGGATCGGCGGGTTGTTTAGGCGCTTTGCGTCTTAGCGTGCCTTTGCGGCCAAGCATGCCTTTTGCGTCTTTGCGTGCCTTTTGCGTCTTTGCGCGAAACCGGTCCTGGCAGGAAAACAACATGCCACGAATCCTGATAGTCGATGACGAACCATCAATTGTGCTGGCGCTCAAGGACGAGCTTGTCTTCGAAGGCTTCGAAGTAGACTCAGCCTGTGACGGCCCGTCGGCTCTGGAAAAGGCCCGCGAGTTCAAACCGGAAGTGATGTTGTTAGACTTGGCGCTGCCGGGCTTGAACGGCTTCGAGGTCTGCCGCAAGATTCGCCCGCTGATGCCCGAGCTATGGATCATCATGGTGACGGTTCGCGGCGACGAAGTAGACCGAGTGATGGGCCTCGAGCTGGGCGCCGACGACTATGTAACGAAGCCGTTCTCACTTCGCGAGATAGTCGCGCGGGTCAAGGTCGGTCTCCGCCGCCAGAGCAGCAAAGCGGCGCGACCACTCTACCGCTTTGGCGATGTTGAAATTGACTTGCGCGCTCATCGCGTAACGAAGCGGGGAAAAGAAGTAGTGCTCACGCGCACCGAGTTCAAGATCCTCGAACTCCTTGCCGAGCGCGCAGGCCAAGTCATCACCCGCGATAAGTTTCTTGATTCGATCTGGGGCGAGGACTTCTCGATCACGCCGCGCGTGATAGACACACACATCGCCTCTCTTCGAAAGAAACTGGAAGACGACCCGAACAATCCCAGGCACATCCTGAGCTTGCGCGGCGTCGGCTACAAGCTTGACTGAAGGCGACTCGCACCCGAAGAGCTAGACTCGTCAAATTTCTCCTTTCCCCTTTCGCCGGTTTGCCGTGATGTTCTATCATTAGCGCTGAGGTGAAGAGTAATGACAACGCGGACGATAAGAGTTTCAGAAGCAGAGGATCGAAAATTGTGGAGGCTCATCCTTAAGAATAAGTGGGACGGCGCCTGCTTTGATCCATACACCTACGCCTTCACAACAGACCAGCTTCAACTGATCAAAAAGGCTGGTATTCATTTTGAGGAGATCCGACCGCGGCCAGCGCGCGCGGCCGAGGCGAAAAGAGCTTCGGGAGTTAGACAACAATGATGTCGTAATAGACGATGTAGATTTCCTCTTGCTCGAACCTCTTTTTCAGCAGTTCCTTGTATTGCTTCAGCCAGCCGGGATCAGAGACTTTCATTCGGACGTCGATCTTGATCAGCAAGATTTCATCTTCGATCCCCTTCCATTCCCCATGAATTCGTGTCCGCGTCACGAATTCAAAACTGAGCCCTTCCCGAGCGAAATACTGGGTGAGTTCGTCCTTTGTGATTCTAAGCAGCTCGGCAGGGATCGCTTTGCGCCTTCCGCGAGAATCGGGGTTATACAGGATCGGCAAATACAACTCAACCCGCTGCTTTCGACTTTTCACGCGCGATATCATAGCTGCTACGGCAGCGAAGTTGAATGATGAATGGGAACCGCGTTTTTTGGAACGCTAATGCCGCGCTTAGCAAGAAACTGGAAGATGACCGCCAACGACCCAAAGCACATCCTGAGCTTGCGCGGCATCGGCTACAAGCTTGACCGAGACTTGTCCGAATCTTAATCCAACCTTAACGCACTTCACATTTCAACTTCATATAATCGGGGCGGCAACTGAGAGCACGTCCTCGGTGGGCTAACGCGCCTGGTACAGTGCCTGCTTTGCTTCCGTGAAAGGGCCTCCCGGGATCGCTCTCCGATCAAACATCCAGAGAGGTTCCCCATGAAGAATGGACGAAAACTTCGCAAGCTCTTGATTCTATCGACACTCACCACTTTTGCCCTTGCGCTCTATGCCACAAGTCTCTATCGCGCTGCATTAGCTCAAGGTGGCGCGTGGCAGGCGAAGGCTTCAATGCCCACGCCAATCACCGGCCATGCAGTTGGGGTGGTCAACGGTACGCTCTTTTCCGTCGGCGGCGCGAGTGCTGCAATTTGTTGCAATAACTTTTCGGCCCCGACGTTCGCCTACGATTTTACGACAAACACCTGGGCGACCAAGACGACCATGTCTGTAAGGCGAAAAAATCTCGCCGCTGGGGTCTTGAACGGCATCCTTTACGCCGTCGGAGGTGATAATGACTTTTCATATTTTGCCACCAATGAAGCCTACAATTCCGCGACCGATAGTTGGACGATCAAAGCAAGTATGCCGACGCCGAGAACCTTCCCTGCGAGTGGGGCAGGCAATGGGATTCTGTACGCGCTCGGGGGCGAAAACTCTGCCGGTACGTTGACGACCGTCGAAGCTTATGACCCCTCGACTAACACCTGGGCCACGAAGGCGCCCATGTTGCACGCACGCAGCAGAGGACACGCTGCGGTCGTGGTTGACGGTATCCTCTACGCAATTGGAGGCTCTGACACTGGCAGCGGCACTACTTTGGCAACGGTCGAGGCTTACGATCCGGCTGCTAACACATGGACAAGCAAAGCACCGATGCCCACGGCGCGTGCTGGTCTGGCTGCCGCTGCGGTTGGTGGCATCATCTACGCAATCGGGGGGAGTAACAATAGCGGCATTCTCTCGACAGTCGACGCTTATGATCCAGCGACAGACACCTGGACTACAATGGCTTCTATGCCCACGGCGCGAAACTCTCTTGGCGCCGGAGAGATAGATGGTGTGGTATATGCGGCCGGAGGCTTACTGAGCAATCCTCCTCCTGTCATAGGCGCAACGGTCGAGGCTTTCACTCCCCCGGTGCCGACTTGCGTTACGCCGCCGTCAGGCATGGTAAGTTGGTGGCCGGGTGATGGCACTGCAGATGATATCCAGGACGGCAACAATGGCACACTGCAGGGAGGGGTGACGTTCGGGGCAGGCAAGGTTGGGCAGGCGCTCAGCCTTGACGGGGTGAACGGTCGCGTTCTCGTCCCTGCTGCGTCAAACTTGGATCTTGAACAAGCCTTTACCATTGACGCGTGGGTGAATTTTGCTGACCTAAGCTCTGCCCACTGCATAGTCACTAAAGGTCTGGTCGATAACCATCAATACGCCATTCTTTCCGGTGGCCTCGCCGCCCCAGACGAGCTTAATTTGCTGGTTCGCCGTCAAGCGTCCGCTTCAGATGGCCTCGATAGGTTGATAACGGTGAATCAGGCACACTTAGTGCCGAATAGGTGGTATCACATCGCCGCGACTGCCGACGGGACCAACAAGTCTATTTATCTGGACGGCCAACTTCTGGCCACTAACTCGGCCGTTGCTCCCTATACGACGTTCTCACCTGCTGTCGAAATCGGCAGCGCAAACGGCGGAACCGTTGCTTTCTTCCACGGCATGATTGATGAAGTTGAAATCTATAACCGCGCGCTTACGCAAGCAGAGATTCAGGCGATCTACAACGCAGGCAGCGCGGGCAAATGCAAGCCATCGCCGAACAACCCGCCAATAGCTGTTTGCCAGAGTGTGACCGTGTCAGCAGGCCCTACTTGCACTGCCGGTGCTTCGATTAATAATGGCTCCTTCGATCCCGATGGCGATCCGATCACGATCACTCAACTCCCGCCCGGACCTTATCCACCTGGCGGCACATCGGTGACTATGACTGTGACCGATAGCCACGGAGCATCAAACTCGTGCACGGCAACTGTCACAGTCGTCGACGACTCGGCGCCGGACATCACGTCCATTCCACCAGATGCGAGCTATCAGTGCGCGGGTCAGGTGCCTCCTGCCGCCCCATCTCAGGCGACCGCCACGGACAATTGCGGAACGCCGACAATAACAGTCAGCGACTCCAGTAATGGCGGCGCCGGATCGCCGGCAAGCCCGCTAGTTATCACGCGAACCTATACAGCGACAGACGCCGCTGGAAATCACGTAAGCCTCTTGCAAAGCATCACCGTCATAGACAACACTCCACCAACGGTAAGCTGCCCGGGGACGCCCACGACGTTGTCGGTTACCTCGAATTGTCAAGCCGCTATCCCTGATGTAACGAGCCTGGTTGGCGCATCGGACAACTGCACGCAAACGGCTTCCTTGGGCAAGACCCAGAACCCGACGGTGGGAACGATGCGAGGCGTAGGCATGCAAACTGTCACCGTCACCGTGACAGATGCTGCCGGTAATAGCAGCCAATGCACAGTCACGCTGAACCTCGTTGACGATACGCCGCCTTCACTCAACTGTTCGGCCAATATCGTCGTCGACAATTCGAATGTTCCTGGTCAATGCTCGTCTGCCGTGAACTACAATGTGACGGCGACTGACAATTGCCCAGGTGCGGTAGTGAGCTGCTCGCCCCCATCGGGCGCGGTCTTCCCCAAGGGTTCGACAACTGTCAATTGCATTGCGACGGACTCTTCAAACAACTCGACCAGTTGCTCCTTTACGGTGAGCGTCATACCTCCGCAATTGACCGCGCTCAGCCCCGGGCTGGTTTGGCTCGGGCTAAAAAATAGTGACGACGTAGGGACGAAGTTTGACTTGCTGGCTGAGTTGTTTAAGAACGGCGCGCCGGTAGGTTCGGGGCAGCTCGACAACGTGCCTGGCGGGAGTAGCGGATTCAACAACGCTGTCTTGAGAACGATCAACCTGGCCCTGTCCGCACCTGTGGACATCTGTGCGGGTGACACCTTGAGCGTTAGGATCTCGGTGCGCATTGCTGCCACCAGTGGCCACCGTGCCGGGACGGCCAGGCTGTGGTTCAACGACGCCGCTGCCAACAGCCGCTTCGGTGCGACAATCGGCGGAGTGACGCAGAGTTACTACCTCACCAGTGGCTTTCCCTTAAGCCTCGGCCCGGGACCGGGACCAAAAAATACGATAGACGTGTTGGTTGACCGAGCCATCGGTGGCAATCCGTTTAAGCCTTTCGGGACGTGGAGTATCACGTTCTGATAGTCCAACCTGACTTGGGGCCGACCTTTGCGAGAACGACGAAACGCACAAGGTCGGTCCCCATGTGACGTTCCAATACCGGCTGGTAACATAAGAGGCTGCGCTCTTGATTCCCCAGCCCGTTGATGCCAGACTGCCTTCGACAAATCGGCCGCAGGTACAGCGTTTCCCTCATCGGCGGGTGAACAAAGGAACATGATGATGCGAACGTCAATCTTACGCGTCATCGCGAGCATTTGCGCCGCAATCTGGCTCGCCGCTATCTCGGCTTTTGCCCAACAGAACATCGAAGAGGCGTATCAGCGGGCGCGATTGCTTGATGACAGCAATCAGAATCTGACGGAAGCGATAAGGCTATACAATCAGATAATCAGTCAGGCGAAAGACCAACGCTCGCTTGCGGCGAGAGCGCAGTATCGAATCGGCGTGCTTTATGAACGACTGGGACACAAGGCGGAGGCACAGCGGGCTTTCAGGACTGTCGTAGAGCACTACCCGGATCAGATTGATGCGGCACGTCGGGCGCGAGCCCGACTTACCGCTGCGGGTGACAATGGTCAAGAGACAGCGCACTCCTTAGTCAAGAAGACTGGGGCTTCGGCGGACGGCTGGTACTCTGAGACTTTCACATTTTCATCGAGAGGCTATCTCGTTCCGGCCATAGATACAGCAAAGCACCGTCTGTACACACTTATCTCTAACTATTCAGACCAAGGCTCTGCCGAGGCTCGCCAGCGAGCCGGGCGGCCAGGGTTGCACGCCGGGTATGAACCGAGCACTCTGATTGTGATTGATACCGAGTCGCGTTCAGTAGTCAGAACGATTCGGTTTTCAGTGTTTATCACCGAAATCGCTTTCAACCCGGCTAATAATAAGCTCTATGCGGCTGCGCAGATCGACGGGCACATCAAGGTGATTGATACAAGCACGTTCGCTCAAACCAGACTTGATGTTCGTGGGCTACCCACTACGATTGCCGTCAACGCGGCCACAAACAAAGTCTACGTCACCAGCCAGGGCTTTTCCGGCAACGACAAGCTATTCGAAATTGATGGACACACCAACGCGATCGCTGGTCCTTATGATCTCGGCGGCGTTGCTGGCGGGCTTGTCGTCAACTCAGCCACGAATCGAATCTATGCCTGTGCTCCTCCAAACACGCGAGTGTTCAATGGTGCTGATCATTCCGTCGTGGCCGACCTCCCGGCACTCGGGGTTCTCGGAGCTGATCCCGTGAATAACGTCATCTATGCGGTGTCAGATGACGTTGACCGTTCCAATATTCAGGCGCTGGACGGAAACACTCATAACCCGATCGCTTCTTTTGAATTTGCAAGCGATGTGAGGTCAATGGTGATTGCCCCAGAAATCAACCGCCTCTACGTCACTCTGCCATTCAAGAATCAGATAGCCGTCGTTGACGCCACAACTCGCGCGGAGCTGGGCAGGCTGATAGTTGGTGAGGCGCCTCGGACTTTGGTGATTGATTCGAGAACAGGATATGCCTACGTTTGTCACACGGGCGCCGCGCCAATGATCGGAGTTCTTGACACGCGCAGCCTGGAAGGAGGGGTTGCAGAAGAGTTCTCAGAACACTTCGATTCGCCAATGCTGGATTCGTCCTGGAAAGTCATAGCGGGGCAGGGCAGCTATTCGCTCGCCGAAGATCCGGGCCATCTGCGCTTTCGCACAGCCGTGTTAGCCGAGCCGAAGCCACGACTGCTTCTGATGCGAAGATTTCGGGGCGAACAATGGATCCTCGAAGTCAAAGCCTCATACTATCCCGGTGAGTCGGGCGGATCGAGAAGTCTTGTCTTCAGTATCGCCTTTGGCTCGGTTCCCGCGCCCGGCGTTTATGGAAAAGCTGAGAGGGCGCCTCTAAACGTGGCCTACATTTTAAGATCGCGCGATGATTGGAACGGATGCTGTCCGGGCGAAACGAGGCAGTTATTCCTGGAAAACGGTAAAGCGGTCGCATTCAATCTAACGCAACCAAATCCCGCCGACACTTATGTCTGGCGAATCGACCGTAACGGACGGACGGTTAACATCGAGCGCAGCGACGACGGAATCAAGTTCACAATCGTGGGCTCTCACACCTTCGGCTCGCAGATCGACGGAGTCGTTCAGTATTTCTCCATAGGCTACGACGCATTCGCAAACAGCGGCGCCTATGCCGACTTCGAGTATGTGAAATTGAGCAGGACGTCGGGGAATCACACGTCGACGAAGTAGGAAGCCCCCGTAACGTCTATTGGGGTATTCGGTCGGGATTCGGCGCCGTTTTCAATAGCTACTTTTGCCCATCGCTCTCTTGTTTCTGAGGCTTCTTGAGCAGCTCACCAATCTTCTCCGAAAGCACTTCGCCTCTCAGGCCAGTCGCTTGAATAACCCCGTCTTGATCTATCAGCACCGTGTGCGGGATTGCGTACACACCGTACAACCGGGAGATCTTGTTCCCCCATCCGAGCCCGTCGTAGTACTGCAGCCAGGTGATCCCTTCCTCCTTCATGTATGCTTCGAATGGAGGGCGACTCGAATCGAGATTAATTCCTATGATTGCAAAGCGATCGCTGCCGTACTGCTTCCATATCTTTCTTACCTCAGGCATGTCTATACGGCACGGTAGACACCAACTCGCCCAGAAATCCAAAAGCACGATCTTACCTTTAAACTTCTCGAGCGAGAGTTCGTCTCCGGTGTGTGACTTCACAACAAAAGTTGGCGCGACTTTCGCGTCAACCATCTTGAGATTAGCGATTACCGCGCGCGCCTGACTCGCTTCGGTCGCTCGGGGATCGAGTTCGAGGAACTGCTTCAGGACTGCGACTCCCTCCTGTTCTTTGCCTGACTTGATCAGAGCAAAGCCGAGGTTGTAGTACGCCTTTACGACCTTGCCCTTGCTTAGTTCAATCGCTTTCTGTAGCGCAACGACGGCCTCCTCGAACGACTGCTTTTCGTTCTGTAAATAAAGAGCTACACCGAGGATGTTGTACATATCGGCTTCGTTGGGGGGCTTCAGCTCGGCCGCCTGGCGAAACGCGACGGCTGCCTCTTTCAGTCTACGCAGTTGCAAGTAGACCTGTCCTATCCTCTGAAAGCACTCCGCGCACTTGTCATCCTTGAACTTCGCGGCCCGGCGAAACTCGTTGACCGCGTCGTCGATGCGGCCTTGACGTAATAGAAGATTCCCGCTGTCGAGCGCCTGTTGAAAGTCATCGCGATTCTCAGTCGTGGAATTCTTCTGTTCCTGACCGATCGCAGCGTTCGGGCCTTGAAACAAGCATGTGAGAAAGCTGAACAACACAATGAAACCCGCCCGGCTGAGCTTGCTCACGGGTCGCTTCCGGACCAATCTGTTCTTGCTTGTTGACCAGTTAACTCTCACTCAACTCCGTTAGCGGCCCAACGCCGGAAACTCACGCCGCGAATCTCAATTCAACTTGAGTGCGACGCCGGCGCGGCCGTCCGACTGTTTTGAATTCAGCTTGCCAATAACCAAGGTTAATCCTGCCTGGCGCGCTGCTTCGGCCGGCACCAGAAAAAACACCAGTCCCTGACGCGACTGAGAGCCCGCAAGCGGCGTCCCAACGTCGAGCGCATACGAGGCAAACGCCTCAAGGGATTCGCTGTAGCCGGATTTGGTATAGACCGAGATTCCATAATAGGAAATCAACCGCTTGAATGCTTTCCGCGCGTCCGCCGCCTTGAAGCGCCTCGATTGCGTCTCGATTTCAAAGCGGGCGTTCTTGCAGTCCACGGCTTCGCCCCCTGAGTTCGTCAGCCGCACCCGAACAGGCAACAGTCCCGCGGAGATCAGATTCGCGTCAAAGGTATCGTACAAAAAGTCTTCGTCGGTAATCGCGTGCGCTTCAACGGCGATGCCATCTAAGCTTGCTTTAGCCGCATAGCTCGACGGAGGCAGGGCCGGCTGAGTCTTCACATTGAACGGCCTTCCGCATCCGAATGCCGCCGCTGCGAGGACCAGCGCAGCGCTCGCGACCGCGAATCGAAACGGAAACCACCTTGACGAAGAGCATTTGTCGAGTACGGCTGCCACCATCACGCTGATGCTAAAGGCAGCGACAACAGGGTGTCAACTTGCGGCTGTTCGAAAGGCTATGCTAACGTCACTTCTTTCCGTAGACAGCGCGGTTCTTGTCAGGGACAGTTCGCCACGGTTATCGGAAGCTACGTGACCGTGGGGCACTCAGCGGTGCAGCGAGAGAGAAAACATTGAAAATTGAGAATTGAAAAACGAAAATTGCAAATTGAATAAGGTGACCCAGTGACACCCGATGAGCTGTCTGAACGACTGATCAACTTCGCTGCGCGCGTTGGCAAGGTCGTCGATGCTCTCCCTGATACGCGAATGGGGCGTCACATCGCAGGACAGTTTGTTCGCTGTGGCACTTCGCCGGCACCTAACTATGAGGAAGCTTGCGCTGCCGAGAGTCGGGCTGACTTCATCCATAAACTTGGAATCTGTTTGAAGGAATTGCGGGAATCGCGTAGCTGGATTCTACTGATTATCAGGACAGAACTACTGCCCGAACACCGGATGGGTGAATTGCTCGATGAATGCGACCAGTTATGCAACATCATCGCCCAATCGATCGTCACGGCGAAGAAGAATAAGAACACCAAGCGATAGTCGCCCTATTCAATTTGCAATTTTCATTTTTCAATTCTCAATTTTCAATTCTTTAGGCCGGTCGATAGTCAACATGATTTCTCGAGTTCTTCTGATCACAAGGACCGAACTTTTGCCAGAGCACCGTATGAGTGAATTACTCGATGAATGCGACCAACTCTGCAAGATCATCGCGCAGTCAATCGTGACTGCAAAAGAGAACAAGGACAGCAAGCGATAGTCGCGCCATTCAATTTGCAATTTTCATTTTTCAATTCTCAATTTTCAATTCTTTCGCCTAGTCGATAGCAAAATGATTTCCAAGGTACGTGGAACAATGGATCTTCTCCCCGCGCGCTTCACCGAAAAGGCCGACGCGCGCATCGAGTGCTGGGATCTGATCGAGCGCACGGCTCGTGAGGCATTCCGCCGGTATGGCTTCGAGGAGATTCGAACTCCGATCATCGAGAAGACCGACTTGTTCGAGCGGGGCATCGGCACTGAGACCGATGTCAACAAGGAGATGTACACTTTCGAGGACCGCGACGGTGAACGCGTCTCGCTTCGGCCTGAGTCGACTGCTTCGACAGTTCGCGCTTACATCGAACACGGGATGTTCAATCAGCCGGGGCTGGTGAAGCTCTTCTACATCGGTCCGCAGTTCCGCCGCGAACGCCCGCAAAAGGGACGCTATCGTCAGTTCGGACAGATCGGCGTCGAGGTGCTCGGGCAGAGCGATGATCCGGCGATCGAAGCCGAAGTGATCGAAATGCTCGACTGGTATTTGAGAGAGCTTCGGATCACTGGCACCGAGTTGCGCGTGAACTCAATCGGCGACGAGAACTGCCGGCCGCCTTACACCGAGCGATTGAGGGAGGCGATCCGCGAGCGCCTGCCGCACCTTTGTGGAAGCTGCAATCAGCGATTCGAAACCAACCCCTTGCGAGTGCTCGATTGCAAGGTCGAATCCTGCCAGCCATACCTGGAAGAACTGCCAGCCATTACGGATTCGTTGTGCGATGCTTGCCGAACGCACTTCCTCCGGTTCACAGGGCTTCTCGATGAGCGTGGCATCAAGTACACGGTTGCGCCGAAGCTCGTTCGCGGTCTGGACTATTACATGCGCACGGCGTTCGAGATCATCGGCGATCAGCTTGGCGCGCAGAACACGATCGTTGGTGGCGGCCGCTACGATGGACTCTCGCAGATGTTGGGCGGTCCGCCCGCCAAGGGATTCGGTTTCGCGTTCGGCATCGAGCGAATGATAATGAGCCTGCCCGAGAAGAGCGCCGAGAGCCTCAAGCAAAGGCCTGGTTTGTTCATCGCCTATATCGGCGAGCGGGCTCGCGAGCACTCGTTTGCGCTGGCCAGGAGATTACGCGAAGCTGGTATCAGCACCGTCGTTGACCTCGAGGGACGCAAGTTGAAAAAGTCGCTCGCGATTGCCAATAGCCTCGGTGCGCGCTGGGCGTTGATTATCGGAGACGACGAGATCGACAAAGGCAGCTACGTGCTGAGGGATATGATTACGGGCGAGCAAAAGAATTTGGGAGAAAAGGAATTGATCACTACGTTAACAACGTGATGCATATCGAAGCAGATTTACAGGTCGGGAAGGTGGGCTTGCCCCCGCTACCTGCGAGATCGGAAGTTAGAGCCGGCCCAGCGGGGGCAAGCCCACCTTCCCGACCTGTAAATCTGCTTCGATACGCATAACGCATCACGCATCAATTTTTATGCCTACACTCGATAGCTTAGGACGCTTAAAACGCAGTCATTATTCGGGCGATCTCAGACCTGAGCACGCGGGCGAAGTCGTGCGTCTCATGGGTTGGGTTCATAAGCGCCGTGATTTCGGCCCGCTCACTTTCATAGATCTCCGCGACCGCGAGGGAATAGTCCAGGTTGTCTTCGACGAAGAGAAGAACGCCGACGCCCATCGCCGAGCCAAGGAGTTGCGCAACGAATATGTCGTCGCAATCGTCGGCAAGGTCCTGATGCGTGACAAAGACAAGCTCAATCCGAACCTTAAGTCGGGCCGCATCGAAGTCAAAGCGCTGGAGCTGTATATCCTCAACGACGCGAAGACACCGCCATTTGAGATTGACGCAAGCAAGGCTAGCGAGGAGGTGCGTCTCAACTATCGTTACCTGGATCTTCGCCGCGAGAAGATGCAGTACAACATTGGACTGCGCCATCGGGCGGCGATCGCAGTCCGGCGCTATATGGACGAGCACGGGTTCTACGAGATCGAGACGCCGATGCTGATCAAGACCACCCCGGAGGGCGCGCGCGACTACATCGTGCCCAGCCGCCTGCAGCCCGGGCGCTTCTACGCGTTGCCACAGTCGCCGCAGATATTCAAACAGCTTCTGATGATCGCCGGCTTCGACAAATACTTTCAGCTTGCACACTGTTTCCGGGACGAAGACCTGCGCGCCGACCGCCAGCCCGAATTCACGCAGATCGACATCGAAATGAGCTTTGTCCGGCCCGACGATATCTTCAAAGTCGTCGAGCCGCTGATGGCCGAGCTTTCGCGGCTGATTGACCTGAAGGTCGAGACTCCCTTCCCTCGACTGACCTACGCGGAATCCATGCGGCGCTACGGCACCGACAAGCCGGATACCAGATTCGCGATGGAACTTGTTGACATGTCACATAACCTCGCCGGCACCGATTTCACGCCTTATCGCACCGCGCTTGACGCAGGCGGACATATAAAGGCGATCAACGCCGGCGGCGGCGCAAAGTATTCGCGAAAGAACCTTGACGAGCTAACCGAGATCACACGCCGGTACGGCGCAGGCGGAATGGGGTGGATTAAAACTGCGGACTCGGGTGAGATAACCTCGCCGCTTTCGAAATCGCTCGGCGAAGAGAAAGTCGCGGAACTGGCTCAGGCAGCCGGTTCCAAGGCAGGCGACTGTGTGCTTGTCGTTGGAGGCAAGCCCTCGGTCGTGGCGGCGTCGCTCAGCGCGCTGCGCACGGAAGTTGCCGAACGCGAGGGCCTGGTCGATCAGACCAAGTTCAACTTTCTTTGGGTCACCGATTTCCCGATGTTCGAGTATCACGACGAAGACGGGCGCTACTATCCGATGCATCATCCCTTCACGAGCCCGCGCGAGGAAGACCTCGACAAGCTCGAATCAGATCCAGGTTCGGTGCTGGCGAAGGCTTACGATCTGGTTCTGAACGGCGTGGAGTTGAGCAGCGGCTCGATTCGAATCCACCAACGCGAGACACAGCGTCGCGTATTCAAAGTGCTGGGAATGACCGAGGACGAAGCGCGTTCGAAGTTTGGTTTTCTGCTGGATGCGCTTGAATATGGAACGCCTCCTCACGGAGGAATGGCGATAGGCTTCGACCGGCTGGTGATGCTGCTTGCGCGCGAAAGATCGATCCGTGAGGTCATCGCCTTTCCGAAGACCGCCAGCGCGATCGATCTGATGACCGACTCACCGAGTCCGGTTTCCGAAGAGCAAATAGCTGAGCTTCACATCCGGATCGTCGAGTGACGCTCGGCTGGTCTCGGGTCGGCGTCAGACCGAGCGCATCGAGTCTCTGCGCGTGTGAAGCTCTCCATTCAGCTTGAAGCGCTTTGTGCCCTTGACTCTTATCCCTCCGATTTGTAGAATGCGGTCGCCTTCATGCTCGAAATAATTCGGAAGTAATCCTCCAGGTTTCTAGCAGTTCTAGGATGTGTAGATAAGGCGAGCGGCAAGATTCGTCTATTCAAAGCCTCAGCAAAGTGCCGGCACTCTTCGGGTGCGGTCTGATATGCAGCGGGCTCAAAAGCATCCGGCTCAGGCCTCAACTCGGAATTGAATAACCTTACAAACGCTCACACTGACACTCGCTTGTCAGGGCGAGGAGGAATGGAGGCGAAATGTTTGCAAATAAGATCAGGCGCGGACTCGGGTGGTTAGCACCGCCGGGTTCAACACTCCGATTCAGAGGGGGTCATCACAGGGGACACCGGGAGGTTTCGAAAGGTCGCGCTTTTCTCGGCGTCCTTCTCTCGCTTCTACTGCTTAGTGGAACCGTTCCGGCGCAAAGCGCCACTTCTTCCGTAAGTGGCTCGGTGGTGGACCAACAAGGTAAGGCAGTCGCAGGCGCGACAGTCACACTCACCAGCACTGAAACGAACAATGTCAAGACTGCTACGGCTGGTGAGAACGGCTCGTTTCTTTTCAACCTTGTTCAGCCGGGCGCGTACCAGCTTGAAGCCTCAGCGGCCGGCTTCAAAAAAGCTGTGATTACGGATGTGCGCGCGCTGGTGGCCAAAGCGACCAACGTAACAGTAGAACTGGAAGTTGGCGGCGTCAGCGACACCGTTACGGTCAGCGCTGGTTCCGCGGAGGTACTGCTCAATAAGCGGGATGCAAGCCTCGGCAACAACTTCGTGGCCCAGCAGATCACCCAGTTGCCGCTTGAATCGGGCAATGTGGTGGCGCTGCTAAGCCTGCAACCCGGTGTAACGCGAGCAGGTAATGTCACAGGTTCGCGCACTGACCAGGGCAATATCACTCTGGATGGCGTGGACGTCAACGAACAGCAGGCTGCCAGCGCGTTTCAGAGCATCCTGCGCGTAACGCCCTCTTCCGTTCAGGAGTTTCGCGTAACTACCACCAACCCCAATGCGTCCGAGGGCCGGGCGGCAGGCGCTCAGGTGTCATTGGTCACCAAGAGCGGGACCAACCAGTTTCACGGCTCGGCCTACGAGTTCCACCGCAACACGATATTCACGGCCAATAGCTTCTTTAACAACAAAGCCGGCAGGTTTAAGGCGACTGATGCACAGGTGATTGCCGGTCTGAAAGGCGTCGGAGAAGAGAAACTGCCGAGACCCAAACTAATCCGCAACCTGTTTGGCGGAACGCTCGGCGGCCCGATCAAAAAAGACCGCCTCTTCTTCTTTTACAATTACGAAGGCCGAAGGGACGCTAGTGAAGCGTCGGCCGGTCCAGTGACTGTGCCGCTTCCAAGCCTTGGCCGCGGCGAAGTGAACTACCTGACCGCCACGGGCGCTGCGATCACATTGAACTCTGCTCAGATCACCCAGATCTTTCCCGCGGTCGGGGTTAACCCGGCGGCCATTGCAGTGTTAGCGGATGCCGCGAAAAGGTATCCGGCAAATTCGACGGAAGTGGGCGATGGCAAGAACACCAGCGGTTTTCGGTTTAACTCTTCCACGCCGGCGCGCTTCAACACTAACATTGTGCGGCTCGACTACAATCTCACGCAGGACGGCCATCACATCCTGTTTTTCCGGGGGAACTACCAGCAGGATGTCGCGCTGAACGCGCCCTTCTTGCCAGACTCTCCGAAGCCGGGAACCTGGAACCACCCGCTCGGATTCGCGACCGGGCACACGTGGTCGATCAAGAATTCGCTGGTGAACGACTTTCGCTTTGGCATGACTCGGAACGCCTTCTCGACTTTTGGGGATTCGGGAGGGAACGCCATCGCGTTTCGGTCAGTCTTTCAACCGGCGGTTTATTCACGCACCTTCGCGCGCACAAACCCGACTTACAACATTACCGACGACCTGTCTTGGACGCACGGCGCCCACAGTGTTCAGTTTGGCACGAACATTCGGGTGATTCGCAATACGCGGACCAGCGTCCGCTTTGACTCCGCCAACAGCAACGGGTTCTTCTATGATCTGTCGGGAGCTGTTCTTACCAACCCACTGAGCCCGCGCGCCGGCTCGGCGTGGGTAACCCCGATGAAGCACGCGCTCGCTGCAGTTATCGGGCGATATGCACAGTACGCCTCCAACATCGATTACAAGCTGGATGGGAGCATCCTGAATTCGGGAGACCCGATTGTGCGCACCTTCGCTACCGACGAGTATGACTTCTATGCCCAGGATTCCTGGAAGCTCAAGCCAAACCTGACGGTGAACTTTGGGCTGCGCTACGGCTTGAGCAAGCCTATATATGAAACACAAGGCTTCCAGGCCGCGTCGACAGTTAATCTGGGCGACTTTCTCCAGAGGCGTCTCGCGGGCGCCGCCGCCGGCACACCGGTACAGGAACTGATCACCGTTGACCTGGCCGGCCCTGTCAATAACAAGCCCAACCTCTACGATTGGGACAAGAACAACTTCCAGCCGCGCGTTTCCGTCGCCTGGACGCCTAACTTCAGTGGCGGTTGGCAGCGCAAGATTCTTGGGAGTGATGGCGATCTCGTAATCCGCGGTGGTTTCGTGATGCTCCATGACTTCCTCGGCCAGGCGCTGGCGACTAATTTCGATACCTCAAATACGCTCGGCTTCTCTTCGAGCACGAGCATATCGGCGAATACCTACAACGTCACGACTCGCCCGGGACCGCAGTTTACCGGTTTCGGCCAGAATATCCGCGCATTGCCGAATATCCCGGCTGCTAAGCCATTGGTGTTCCCGCAGCAAAAGGCGCCGGATGGCTCGACACGAATTGAGAGCTCGCTGGACTCGAGCATAGTCTGGCCCGAGCACTATAGCTGGGACGTCTCGGTCGGCCGCAAACTGCCCGGTGGTTTGTTTGTCGAAGCGGCTTATGCCGGCCGTAAGGCGCGCAAACTGCTCGCTCTCGTCGACACGATGCACTTCAACAATCTGGTCGACAAGCAATCTGGGATGGACTGGTACACGGCCGCGGGAAAGCTCCAGGACGCGCGGCTGGCCAACACGCCGGTCGACAAGATCGGGGCGATTCCCTACTTCAACAACCTCTTCAAGCAAGCGCCGTTGGGGGCGTCTCTGGCAAGTTTCTTTGGTGATAATACCTTCCTGACTCTGACGCCTACGCAAGCGATGTACTACATGGTCGCGAGGGAGGCAGCAGGTGGCTATGACATCGTGGATTGGACCTTCCTACAGACTCTTCTGGATCCATTTTCGACGGTCGGCCAGTACGCGTTCAGACAAAATCAGTATGGCTCTTTGTTTACGACCAGCAACTACGGCGAATCGGATTACCACGCACTGCTGGTCAGCGTGCGCCAGCGGTACAAAGAGTCCTTGACGTTTGACTTCAACTACTCATTGTCGAAGTCTATTGACACAGCCTCGGGAACAAACAACAACGCGGGCTTGATTCAGAATCCGATAATCCCGAAGGGCGATCGCGGGGTCTCGAATTTTGACGTAAAGCACCTCATCAACGTCAATGCCATATGGGAGATGCCCTTCGGGAAGGGTAAGACGTTCTTCAGCAAGGCGCCTGGCATTGTTGACGCCTTTGTCGGTGGCTGGCAGTTGACGGGCATCTTCCGATACAACTCCGGGCTGCCGTTCAGCGTTTTCGACGGCGGCGGTGTTGGCTGGGCCACAAACTGGAACTTCACCTCGAACGGCACTCGCCTTCGACCGGTCGCTACCTTGCCGACTCGGGGGGAGGACGGCAAAGACCCAAATAACTTCAAGGACGCTCTGGCAGCATATCAGAGTTTCCGGAACGCACGTGCCGGCGAAGTCGGAGACCGAAACCCACTCCGTTTTCCCGGATACATCGACCTGGACATGGGGCTCTCGAAATCGTTCAAAATGCCCTACCGCGAAACCCATGAGCTTCAGTTGCGCTGGGAGGTCTTCAACGTGACCAACACGCAACGGTTTACTGGGAACGCGGCCATTGCGCTCGAGGCAGATCCATTTTTGGCCCCCGCGCCTCCGGCCAACTGGGGCAAATTCTCCGGCATCCAGGGGGATCCTCGGGTCATGCAAGTCGCCTTGAAGTACACCTTCTGATCGCGCAAGTCTCTTAGCGCATCGACGCGGGCTGAAGCCGAGGCTTCAGCCCGCTTTGTTTTTGCAGGCTAGCAGCGTGCTGAAAAACGCTGCTGCGTCTCCCCCGGCCCCGTGTCGGTGGAGGTTCGATTCTTGAGCTAGAGAAGTGTGTCCGAGCCGCCACCCTCCACCGGCCCCGTGTCGGTGGAGGTTCGATTCTTGAGCTAGACAAGTGTGTCCGAGCTGCCACCCTCCACCGACCCCGTGTCGGTGGAGGTTCGATTGTTGAGCTAGCCCGCGTGTGCACGCCGGTCACCCTCCACCGACCCCATGTCGGTGGAGGTTCGATTGTTGAGCTAGCCCGCGTGTGCACGCCGGCCACCCTCCACCGACCCCATGTCGGTGGAGGTACGATTCTTGAGCTAGACAAGTGTGTCCGAGCTGCCACCCTCCACCGACCCTGTGTCGGTGGAGGTACGATTGTTGAGCTAGCCCGCGTGTGCACTGGCGGCCACCCTCCACCGACCCTGTGTCGGTGGAGGTACGATTGTTGAGCTAGCCCGCGTGTGCACTGGCGGCCACCCTCCACCGACCCTGTGTCGGTGGAGGTACGATTGGGAGCTATGCGGCACGGATGGGACTTAGCTGGAAGTCGCGACTCCACCGACGCGGGGTCGGCGGAGATAGCCCGCCGAGCTGGCCCGTTGTCTAGGCTGTCAGTCGAGATCCCACCAACACAGGGTTGGTGGAGTTACGGCTGGCGACTGCTATGGTTTCTTATTTTCCGATATGTACTGCTGGAGTTGTTTTCTATCGGGATAGTCAGGCTTCTTTGCGAGAAATTTTTCATACTCCGCTACGGCCTTGTCTTTCATCCCCGCGCCTTTGTAGAGCGTGCCCAACCGTATGTGGGCCTCCGCCTTCCCTATAGGATCGAGTCGCAGAGCCTCCTCGAAAAAGCCCACTGCCTTTGAACCCTTCCTGATCTGAAGATACGATTCGCCGAGAAAGTAATTCGCATCTGACGACTTTGGATCAGCCTCTACTGCCCGAGTAAGGACTTCGATTGCGTCCTCGAATTTCTTCTCGCCCATTCGAAGCTTCCCAAGATTCAGCAACGCCAATAGAAAGGTGGGCTTTTCCTGAAGGGCGCTTAGATATGACTTCTCAGCCTCTAAGATATCCCCTTGCTTGTACTGAACCGTTCCCAATTCAGTCCAGACAACGAAGTCTTTCTGATCGATCGAGAGTATCTGGTGAAGCAACGCTAAGGCGTCTTTGTACTCCTTCTTCTTGATCGATTCCTGAGCCTTGCGAAGGCGAGCATCATTCTCGGGGAGCCGCTTGTAGTCGTCCGGCGCCGCAATCGCACCTACATTCCCCTGGCCTTGTGAGCCTGGTCTAGCCCGCCATTCCAGCTCCAGGTCACGGCGGACATCCGTCTTTGACCGCTCCATAAGCACGACACGGACGCGGACGGCCTCCTGGTTGTCGGCCTCGACCACGAGGTCGTATTCTCCATTGACGACATCCATGAACCGGTACCGCCCGGGACTCCCGACAGTCTGACGAGAGAGGAGCTTGCCAGACACGGAGTACAGGAGGATGAAGAACGTGTGGGGCCTTACACCGCTGGGTTGGCTGTCGTCGACCTTGAAGTCTCCAAACAGCGTATGACCCCCGCCTTGTTGTGCGGCGCTCGGAACCGATGCGAGCATGATCAGAACTATGAACCCAGCGAGCAAAGTGTGACGTTTCATGCGCGCGATGTTACCACATTTTTGGAACAGATCAGTACCGAATCTTCAACCCAACCTGAATGCTTCTCGGTCCGCCGGTTCCGATCACTGGATTCGCTCCAGCGACGTCGGGTGTCGCGGTCACCAGACCGAAAGTATCCAGGAACCCCAGATCATTGTTAAACAGAATCGCGGGGTTGGCGAAGTTCGGATGGTTAATAATATTGAAGATCTCACCGCGCAGTTGCACGCTGACACGCTCGGTGGGCTTCCAGGTCTTAATCAACGAGAAGTCCCAGTTCTTGAGTTTCGGGCCTCGAAACGTGTTCCGGCCGCTATTTCCAAAGGTTCCGTCAGGCTGCGACAGAACGCGCTCAACGGGAACGGGGCCGGCCGTCGAGAAGTTGGGGATCGACCTCGGATTGCCTATTACGTTCCAGCGGTCGCTGAACTCGCCGGTGAGGCTTGTGTCATTCTCAAAGTCCACTCCGCTGAAGGGCGTGCCGGTCTGAAGCGTGACTATCGAGTTTATCTGCCATCCCGCGAGCAAGGGCGCCCACGTTTTGATCGCCGGGAGATCATAGGTCATCGAGAGCGTGAACCGGTGACGTATGTCGAGGTCACTTGACGCGCGCTCCAGATCGGGCCGTCCGCTGTCCTGCGGTTGAGCGGCGCGGTGCAGCGATACGAAGTCAATCGCGTGCGCCCACGTGTAGCCCAAAACAAACCCCAGCCCATGCGACGGCCGCTGAGTCAGCGTCGTCTGCAATCCGTTGTAGTTCGATCCGTAGCCATTCTCGAGGAAGTTGATATACCCGAGGAACGGGAACTTCGAGTTGAACGGGCGACCCACTTGCTCGCCGCCGTCGTCAGCAGAAGGTCTCACCTGATTGATGTCACGTATGCTATAGAGCTTGACGCCGTGATTGCCGACATAGCCCACTTGCACCGACGCGTTTGGCCAAAGAACTTGCTGAACGTTGAAGCTCCACTGAATAACGTAAGGCGTCCGAAGTTCGCTGCGCACGCCCAGGATGTCGCAAGGACCGCCTCCGCGCGCGGGGTCACAGTTGAGTTGGACGTTGAAAATCGGTCCGGCGGGCGACCAGTTCAACCCTCCGCGCTGAGTAGTCGCCGCACCGACGATCGATCCCTTGATGTTCGACCCAATCGCTCCAGTCGGGATCACGTTCAGTCCGGGCGTGGTCGCGTTATTAACTCCGTTCTGGCCGAGAAAGACTGCCAGGATGGGAATCTCATATGTGACGCCCGCTCCCGCGCGAAACACGGTCCTGCCCTTGCCTGTCGGGTCCCAGACAATACCCAGCCGCGGGGCGATGTTGTTGTGGTCCCCCTTATACGGCGCATCAATATTAACGCCCACCTGTTGAAGCCCGACTGCTGGATCGAAGTTACCGAGCAGGTCGTCCTTCTCTTTTATGACGCCGTTGAGGTCATACCGCACGCCGAAGTTGATCGTCAGGTTACGCTTCACGCGCCAGTCGTCCAGAATGAACGCGCCGAACGAGCTCATCGTGACGTGACGCTGTGAGCTGCCAACGAAGATGTCGCCGCGAGACGGGAACCCGCCGAGGAAGTCTTCAAGCGGAGTGCTCCCGTCGAAGGCGCCGTCGCCCTCAAACCGGACGCGTCCTTTGCCGCGCCGATTCCGCGTGTTGTTCGTCGAGCCGTGGCGAAACTCGCCACCGAATCTGAAGTTGTGCGCGCCACGACTGTAAGAAATATTATCCGCGAACTGAAAGGTCGTATTAGGTATCGTAAACAGCGGCCACCCGCTGTTGCCACCCAGTTGGTTGAAACCGGAGATGACAATAGTGGGCATTCCGAAGTTCGCTGGATCTCTCGCGCCTGTGTTTATGCCGTAGGTCGCAACCGGATCCTTGTCCGCGTCCGCGGTCTGTATCTTCTGCCAGAAGCGGTTGTAGCCGAACTTCGCTTCGTTCACCCAACGCACGTTGGGCGCCCAGATCCAGTTGACGCCGAAGACCTGAGCGTTGAGATCAGAAGTTGACCGCCACTCCGGCCTGAGCACCGTTATGTCCTGCTCGGTTTGCAGACTGTCGCCGAAAAAGTAGCGCCCGGTCAGGTTGTTCTTCTCGTTGATCTGGTGATCGATCTTGACGATGAAGTTATCCATTCTATTTAGGTTCGGGAATCCGGCGCTAACCTGAGAAGGTCCAGCCGGGTTTGTTCCATTGTTCCCCGGGAACAGCCCGGGAAACGCGCCGTTGCCGGTGAAAGCTCCGGTGCCGATGAGGTTTGCGCTAAGCGCACTGACGGATATGCCTCGGCCCCTGAGCGCTGCTATCGCATCCGGTATGCTGTTGTCGGGATCGCCACCCAACGATACCGTCGCCGGACTGGAAACCAGATTTGAGTTGCTGACGAATCCGCGAATGCCTTCATAGGCCCCAAAATAGAAGGTCTTCTTCTTGCGGATCGGGCCTCCGATGCTCGCGCCGAATTGATGCTGGCGCAACGCTTTCTGGGGCGTGTCGTCGGTGTTGAAGAAGTTGCGCGCATCGAAGAAGCTGTTGCGCTCGAAGTCGTAGATCGTCCCGTGAATCTCGTTGGTTCCCGACTTCAGGCCCAGGTTAACGATAGCGCCGGGTTTCCATCCGTACTCCGCCGAGGGGTGCTCCTGGGCGTTGAACTCCTGGATGGCGTCGATCGGCAAAATCGTGCCCGGCGTGCCTTGAACGCCTTCGGCGTTGATCACCGTCGTGCCATAGTAGGGATCATTGTTGTCGGTGCCATCCACGATGAAGTTGTTATTCTCAGGCCGATTTCCGTTCGAGCTGATCGAGAGGAACCCGCCGCCGGGGCTTCGCTGCACGCCCGGACGCAGCACCACCAGATTCTGAAAATCGCGGCCATTCAGAGGCAGATCATTGATCGCCTTGTTGGAGAACGTGCCGCCGAGCGTGGTATTGGTCGTCTCGATCGCCGGAGGCTCATCAGTCACGGTGACTGATTCGGAAAGCTGACCCGCAGGCAGAGTGAGGTCAATGCGGAGGTCCTTTGCGACCTCCAGGCGCAGCGAGGCGCGTTCGACCTTCTTGAAGCCGGCTGCCTCAGCTACAACCTTGTAGAGACCTGGCGCGAGATTAGGGGCTACGTAGTCGCCCGCGTCGTTGGTTTCAAGGGTGCGCGAGGCCCCGGTTTCCACGTTCGTGATTACCACCTTCGCGGACTTCACTGCCGCTCCGTTCTCGTCAGTCACGGCGCCCAGTATCCTGCCTTGAGAGGTCTGAGCCATCGATGCGTTGCACAACAACAGGACCACAACTGAGACACTCACAATTCGGCGATGCTTCATATGTCCTCCATTCGTTGTCTGAGAATACGCCTCGTGTTTCCGACGATAGTGCTGGCGCAACCTTAAAGTCAATTTGTTTTTTCTCCCGGCATCGCAGGGCCGTGACTCGAAGTGAGAGTTGAAGGCAACGCCGCCGAGTAAGGAAGATTCGTCGGACATGCTCATAATTTAGTTAACACCTCACTTCAGATCCTGTGTGAGAACTCCCGCAACACCCCCAACTTCAGTTGGGGGATTTTTTAAGTTCAGCCTACGCGTGGGTGACGATTGTCCGGTCCCAGCTCCTCTCACGCGGCGCCGCTCGCGGCGCGAGCGGCGCCGCGTGAGAGGAGCTAGACATCGGCGGAGAGGAGGAGCGCTGTGCCGTAGATAGAAATGAAAAATCCCCCAACTTCAGTTGGGGGTGTTGCCGGAGCTTTCACGCAGTCCCTGAAGCGAGGTGTTAATGAAAGAATCCCGGACAAGCGCCCATCTCTTCATTACACCAGCATTGCAGACCCTTCGTTTCGTGTCCTCTGATTGACGGAGGGCGCGTCAATCGTGATAATGACCATCTCTGAGTCGTTACAACCCCACTGATATCGAAAGGCGAGAAGCGATGATCACGGAAAGAACAAGCGGTCGTTTTAGTGTGTCAGCCCTGAGGCGATGGCTGGTGTGCATGGTTTTGCTTGCGGCGATGCTATCCGCTTTCGGCTGCGGAAGCGATCCGCACCAGACCAGCACAGCAACAAAGTATCCCGCCGGAATCAGCGAAGACATAGAGCAGCAGCTCAAATACGATGCTCGGGTTGAGAGCTCTGAGCCGGACGGCGAGGACCTCATCGTCAACGTCAACGATACGTGGCTGCACTCTCCTCCCGGCATGCGCGAGCGCGCGCTCGGACAGTGGTACAGTCTGTGGCTGCCCGCACACAGCCCGGCAAGCAAAATCGTTGTAAGATTCGACGGGAACGAAGTCGAGAGATGGACCGCCGAGAAGGGCTATCAACCGGAGAGAGAGAGAAAGAGAAAGAATTGAAAATTGAGAATTGAAAAATGAAAATTGCAAATTGCAAATTCAAGGAGCGGAGCGGAGGCAATGACGTCTGATGGAAAGGTCGGGACGCTACGCTACCACTATTCAATTTGCAATTTTCAATTTGCAATTTTCATTTTTCAATTCTCAATTTTCAATTCCCCCTTTTGCCTCTGGCTCAATTTTCAATTCCCCCTTCTGACTCTGACCTCTGACTCAATTCCCCTTCTGCTTAACCCAGAAAGATTGTCCGCCAATCACGATGACAGCGGTGCGGCCGCTTGCACCTGAATTGGGTTTAACATTATAGGTCACTGTGCTCGTGCCAATTCCCACGATCTGAGACGTAAGCGTTATCCAGTTTGCGACAGTTGTTGCTTCCCAGGCGCAACTCGCTTGTGTGAGGATTTGAACGCTACCGTTTCCCCCGGCCGCATTGAAGACGGCCGAGGAGGGATTGAGAACATAGACGCAACTCCCATGCGTGCCTCCGTCTTGCACAATCGCGAAAGTAAGCCCGCCAACCGTGATCGTTCCCTGTCGTGGTGAGCTCGTGAAGTTATCTCTGACTCCATAGGTGACCACTCCGGGCCCTGACCCAGACGCCTCGGAAGTGATGAATATCCAGTTGTCCATCGTAGACGCGGTCCAGTTGCACGCGGGAGAAGTTGTTACGGTAAAGCCGGCTTCGTTTCCTGCCTCACCGAATAGCTTTCCGGTAGGCTGGATTGAGAATGTGCAGGGCACGCCTGCCTGCATCACAGTGAAAGTCAACCCCGCAATGGTAATCGTACCTGTGCGAGGAATGCTACCGGCGTTCGCCGCGACTGTGTAGCTCGCCGTTCCATTACCAATGCCGACCTCAGTGCCTGGTACAACCACTATCCAAGCATCATCGCTGATCGCTTTCCAGAGGCATCCGGCTGGCGCCGTGACAGACACATTTCCGGCGCCGCCGCTTGCCGCGAACGAGGCTGACACCGGCAGAATCGAATACGAGCAACTCATGTTGCTTTGATTCACCGTGAAGGTTAACCCCGCTATCGTGAGGGTTCCCATTCGCGGGCTGCCTGTCGCGTTGACGGCAACGTGATAGCCGGCCGAGCCATTGCCGGTTCCGATTGAGCCCGATGTGATTGTAAGCCACGGGTCATTGCTCATGGCCTGCCATCCGCATCCCGCCGGCGCCGTAACACTCACCATCCCATCTCCACCATCCGCCGTATAGGATTGGTTCGCCGGTGAAATGACACGCGGTGGGTTCGAGGCCGTGAAGTTCACACTTGAGGAGTTGTTGCCGCTTACCGGATCAAGCACAATCGAAGTGACCGTCGCGGTGTTGCCGATGATCTGCCCATTTGAAACGGAGCAAGCCAGATTCGCAACGATCGTTATGGTGGCAGTAGCGCCCGACGCAAGCGAGCTGAACGAGACGATCCGATTGTTACCTGAGCCGCCGCAAACGCCGGCGCCGGTCGAAGCGCACGATACGAACGTGAGCGTCGCAGGCAGGTTGTCTGTCACCGTTATCGATGAGGCGGAATCAGGTCCGTTGTTCACGAGAGTGATCGTATATGTGACACTGCTTCCCACAATGATAGTGGCTGACGAAGCAGCCTTGGTGACGGCGAGATCCGCGGCGCCATAGGGGACGCAGGCTGAAAACTCCGAGGTGTTCCCTTGTGGGTTGGTGGCAGTCGCAGTAATCGAGTCTCCGGCGGAAGCTGAAGCGGCCAGGGTGACATTGAATGTAGCATTGCCCGCGCCGTTCGTCGTCACAGACGCAGAACCGAGAAATGTCTGCCCTTCCCCGTTGCCCGATGCATCGCACGACGGGTTCGAGAAGAAATCCAGCGTGAATGTCGTGCTGGCGTTGCTGTTGAGCGTGCCCTGAATATTCACACCTCCACCGGCTGCGCCATTCGAGGAAGTCAACACTGGAAAGTTCTGCAAATTGTTTGCGCCCGGGTCACCATCACCTGCGTCGTTCGGCGTGACACCCGCAGGACCGAGGTCAATCCCGAGTCCGAAGTTTGAAAAAATCGAATTCGACTGAATTGCGTTCCCGGCGCCGGACTCGACCGCCACGCCGGCTGCGAGGTTGAAGGCGATTATATTGCCCTCGCCCGCCACGCCGCCGATAGTATTGTTGCTTGCGGAGAACTGGACACGGACGCCTTCTGCGCTATTCGGCAGTGGCGTAGCGCCGTCGGCCCGTGTGCCGATTTTGTTCCCCTGGACTCGATTGCCCGTTGCCGTCAGTGAGTTGATGCGCACACCATTCGAGCCGTTTCCAGAAATGACATTACCGGCTCCGGCCACCGTACCTCCAACCGTGCAGTCGTTTGCTTCGGTCATAGCCACGCCGCTGCTCCCGTTGCCAAGATCATTTGATCCGCTCGCATCGGTCCCGATCAAGTTCCCCTGCACGAGATTGCTCGTGCCAACTGTGATGAACTGCACGCCAACACCCATGTTTGCCGATATGACGTTGCCTGCCCCCGGAGTCGTTCCGCCAATAGTACAGTTAATGATGACGCTGCCGGGGCTGCTCAGCATCGCAACGCCATCGCTTTGATTGCCCAGACCGATCGTACCCGTGGCATCAGTTCCAATGCGGTTGCCCTGCACCTGATTGTTCATCGCAGGACCAAATAGTACCTGCACTCCGTGACCAAGGTTGGCGGAGATCACGTTGCGAGCAGCCGCAACTGTTCCGCCAATCAGGTGTCCGGAACCGGAGTTGATCAGCACTCCCGTGTCGCCGTTGCCTTGACCGGCAGTCCCTGTGGTATTAGTTCCGATGAAGTTGCCCTCGACGATGGAGCCACTGCCATCCAATTCAATTCCGATGCTGTCGAAGCGATTGATGACCAGCCCCCGCACGGTGCTATTTCCGCCGTTCACCCATAGGGCTTTCACTCCCAGTCCCGCGCCACTGCCGGCCAATTCAATTGGAGGAGTGGCGCTTCCCGGATTCTGAGTCGTTCCGTCAATCGTTACCGGTCCTGTGATGATCGGAAGCTGAGAGAGTGGAGCGATCGTCTGAGTTCCGGATCCCGGTATGTTGAAGCTGATCGAGTCTGCCCCAGGGCTTGAATTTGCGTCGAGTATCGCTTGCCTGAGTGAGCCTCCCAGGGAGTCATTGGTGTTCGTCACATTGAACGTTACCGCCGGGCTTGTCATTATGACTGTCGGCGCGCTCGCATTGCTCTCGAGCACAACAAGATCGTTCAGGGCGTCCGAGTTCAGGCGCATTCCCATCACGGCAACCGGCTCGCCATCAAAGTCGATCGTGCACGCCGCGCGAAGACGCAATGACGCGGACCCTTTCGCATCGCTCTCATCAGGCATCGTTGCCGACTCGTTGATCAGAATTTGTAGTTGGCGCCCGGCTTGATCCAACAGCAACAGATCGTCTTTCGACGAACTTGAAACCCGCGCTGGGACAATCACGCGCGATGAGGCAGCCGGTTCGTTCTTCTGGACTGGAAGCGCGACAGCGCTCACCTCTTGCCAACTTGAGCCGCTCGCTGCAGACCCCGAAAACACATGACACATCCCATCATCGGAGAGCAGAGCAATCTCCTGTCGCAGGTCGCCCGTGAAATCGCCAATCGCGAGAGACGCAATTGAAAACGAAACGGCGAGTCGTGTTACGGAAGGCGGCTGAGCGTCCAGCTTCTTACCATCGGCAGTTGAATGCTTGCGATCTCTACCGCGCACGATGATTAATTCGCGCCCAGCCGCAACAGCGATATCCACCGGAAAGCTGTCATCAAGCTGACCGAGGGCGATGGACTTTGCTTCCGAAGGCAGCGTAATCATCTCCGGACCGGCCTTGAGGGCGCCCGCTCTGGCTTCGTAGATGAGCAGCCTTGGGGCTCCGCTTCCCTTCACTGCTACAATAATGTCCGCCAGTCCATCGATCCTGTTCACGTCACCGGTCGCCACCGCTGTGACTTTCCCGGGCAGCGCGATTGAACGAGCTGGAGCGAATCCCCCACGGCCATCCCCCGACAATAGTACAAGCGCGCCACTGCCGGTCTCCGCGGTGACGACATCCCGGTGGCCGTCGCCATCAAAATCACCCGTGCCCAGGAACTGGGGAGCGCTTGAGACATCGAACGTGCGTGACGGGACGAAAAACGGCGATTGTATGTCGTCCGATACCGGCGGCAGCCCCGCGGCTGCTAGCAACTGCGCGCGATGCGCAATCGCTTCGCGCGTGTTTGTAAAGATCGTGTCGGCGTCTCCTCGCTGAACGCTTATCACACCGCCTTTCGTTCCCGCATAACCGGCAACCAGATCCGGGACGCCGTCCTCGTCGAAGTCGGCAGACCCAACCGACAACGGGCGTGTCTGGTTCTCCTTCAATAGCTGCGCCAGCGTGGAAGGCCCTTGATACTCAGCAGGCGCGCTCAAGCCATCGCGGAAGGTCACCCAAGGATTGCCTCGACCTGCCGCGCGAGCAGTCACCGGCCTGCTCAAGAATCCTCGAACGTCGACGTTCTCCTGCAACGAAGTCACAACGCCGGACGCGCGCGTTCGGAGTAGGTAGCTTGAAGCACCAAGCGAAAGACCGGCCGCGACAACAGAGATAAGTGCCAGAGTATGATTTCGTTTCATTTCGTCCTATTATCCTTTGGGATATTAGAGAGGACGGAGCGATCGGGTCAAGCAAGGCGGGTGCGCGTCAGATTCTCGCTTCATACCCACCTCGTGAAGTTGGGGGTATTCGCGGACTTTTCGCACAGTCTCTGACGAGGTGGGTATGCACAAAAAAGTGATGCGCACCAAAGCAAGGCAAGAATGAACCATCTGGATTAAGGTGCACCTTGCGGCTCTAGCTGGAGCGTAGTTAGCATGATTCAGAGGGCGAACGAGTTTCGACACTTCAGCCACAGGGCTCTCAGTCTGGGAGGTTCAACCTCATGGCATCAGCCATCATTAGCGCGATTGTCGTAGCCGCGTCATTACCTTTCTTCACTTTCCCTCCTTTCCTCTCAACCGGCGAGGATGCAAGGCTCGCTCGCGTCTTCAATGATCCCATAAGAACGATAGCCATCGAGAACCTCGCCGGGGCGACAGAAGTTCGGACGTGGCCCGGGCCGGCCGTGAGCGTGACTGCTTCGCGTGCCGGCAGCCCCGACAACTCGCGGCTTGAAGCCGAAGTACTATTCGAGCAACCTGCACGCGATAGTCTGAAGATCGTCACAAACCCGGACAGCCTCCTCCGTCCCATAACCCTTACTGTTCAAGTTCCCACCTCGGCGCAACTTTCGGTAAGAGGCGGCACCGAGCGTGTAAGCATCAAAGGCCAAACAGCCAGCCTCTCGGTCGAAACCTCATCTGGCAGCGTTGCGATCTACCTGCCGGAGAAGGCCGACACAGACCTGTCTCTCCGTACGATTAGAGGCGTGATTGAAACTCGTCTGCCAGTCAAGATCTTCGGTCAGGTCGACGCTCATTTACTCGATGGGAGAATCGGGACAGGCGGATCGCCGGTGATCGCGCGAAGCCAACGCGGAAACATCACTATTCTTGCCGAGGCTGGCTCTCGGATCGCGTCGATCAGCCAACCATCCGATATCGTGGGTAAGCGCGATTTTAGCAGCGGCGGCGCGAACGCATCCGGCCTCAAGCCGGTTCCCGCGCCCGATGCCAGCACGGCAACAAGCGGTGACGGTGGCGGAGTCGCTGGCGACGTGATCAAGCTCGAGGCTCGGCTGGTTAATCTGAATGTGAAGGTCACGGATGCGGCGGGCAAGACGCTGCCAGCTCTAAGAAAAGAGGATTTCGTCGTCCTCGAAGACGATGTTCGTCAGGAGGTCTCTTATTTCGAGCCCGTCACGGCTCCGCTAAACATCGTTCTGCTACTGGACCTGAGCGGAAGCACCGAGCATAAGATCAAGGTAATGAAAAAGGCCGCGCAAAAGTTTGTCGATTCGCTCAAGCCAACCGACCACATCGCGGTAGCGGGGTTCACGAGGCGCTTCTTCGTCATCTCCAATTTCACCACCGACCATACGCTCCTCAAGGACCGCATCGGGGACATTAAGAACCGGCACTCAGGCACAGCTTACTACGACGCGATGTGGGCAACGCTCGATCTGCTGGAAGAAGCAAACACAACGCGCAAAGCAATCGTCGTCCTCACCGATGGCGTGGACAACTCGCTGGACCATCCCGACAACTCCGAGTACGATCCCAGGCACGGTTTCGATGAACTGCTCGCGCGCGCCATCGAAGCCGATGCGACGATCTATCCGATCTACCTTGATACCGAATATGAAACGATAGGCGCGGGCGGGCGGCGGGGACACGAGGCATACGTTACCGCTCGCAAGCAACTTCAATCGCTAGCAGACCAGACAGGCGCGATGATGTTCAAAGCGGAGCGTGCGGAAGATCTCGAAGGAGTCTACCAGCAAGTCGCGGCCGAGCTGCATTCGCTTTACAGCATGGCGTACGCCCCAAAGGTCGTGCGAAAAGACGGAAAGTGGCGGAAGATAAGCATCGCCGTCGACCTGCCAGGAGGGAAGGTGAGAACTAAGCGAGGGTATTTCGCGAAGTGAAAACCAATTCCGGTCCGGGTTCGAAGGCGTCCCTTTTACAGATTCCTGAATTAATATCCGAAAACTTGGAAAATGTCAGACGCCGCCGTGGGACGCACCTGTTCGTTCGGCCATCGGACGCCTCGAACGGAGGCCCGTTAACCCTTCACATTGAACAGATATGGATCGATTGGCAGGTATCTAAGGTTCGACGAACAAAGTGGCATCCGCCTTGCTCCTAACGCCTGCCAACTCTCAGAAATAACTTAGGAAATACCCGATCATTGGAAAGTACCTTAAGCATGGAGTGCGTGGCAGCGCAATCTGGGCGAAGTCGCCTACCGGGTTACCGTGTTCTCATTCAGTACTTTAGTTTGATTCAGGCCTCGTGGGTGACAGGCCCGCGCGGATTCAGTTCACCAGGGTTCCGAATGAAATCAGCAGCATCGAATTGGGATGGAAGCGAGCGCGTACAACCAAATTCCCGCAAGCACTTGTTTCCTTCAACGCCTTCAGTCCACAGGGCTATAGCCGCATCTGGCCGAGTCGTGATCGCGGATATCGCTCTCTTCGCAAACAACCCGTAAGTGGTAGGAGGAATATCTATGATGAGAAGACTCACTTCAGTGATGATTCTGACAGTTTTTTTATTAGCGAGCGTCCCGGCCTTCGGGCAGGGCACTCGCGGTAGTCTGAATGGTGTCGTCAAAGACCCGAACGGAGCCGCGATAGTCGCCGCCACCGTTACCCTGAAGCAAGCCGGAACCAACGAAGCGTCTAAAGCCACCACCAACTCGCAGGGGGCTTTCTCTTTTCCGTCGCTTCAGCCGGGCAGATACTCAGCTACGGTGGAAGCCGCCGGCTTCAAGAAAACCGAGTTGACCGAGATAAACGTTGAGGTCGCTCAAGCGGCAAAGGTCGACGTGAATCTCGAGGTCGGCGCTGTGACCGAACAGGTCACGGTTACCGGCACGGCGCAGGAGGTCATCAACACGTCCAGTCCTACGCTTTCAAAGACCATCACCTCGAAGCAGGTCCAGGACCTTCCGCTGCTGTCGCGCAATCCGCTTGACCTGGCGCGGCTTCAGGCCGGCCTTGCCGTCAACGGAACTGATGTCCGAAATGCATCGGTTCAGGGATTGAGGGGCAACGCCACAAACGTAACCCAGGACGGCATCAACGCCATGGACAACTTCGTGAAAACCAGTTCGTTTTTCGCGATCAGCTCTCCTTCGCTTAATGCAACCAGCGAGTTCAGCATCACCGTAGGGACCGTCGGCTCGGATGCCGGTCGAGGCGTTGCGCAAGTCAGCCTCGTCACTCCGTCGGGAAGCAATGGTTTGCACGGCGGCGTGTTCTACCAACACCGCAACGACGCGCTGAACGCCAACACGTTCTTCAGCAATGCGACCAAGACCCCGAAGGCTCTTCTGAAACAGCATTTCTTCGGCGTACAGTCTTCCGGTCCGGTGTATATCCCGAAACTGTACGACGGCCGCAACAAGAGCTTTTGGTTCTTCTCGTACGAAGGCTTCCGCGAGAATTTCAATGCAACGCGCAATCGCACGGTGCTCACCAACCCGGCGCGGGCGGGGCTTTTCCGTTACGTCGGCGCGAATGGCGCGACCGAAACGATAAACCTGCTTTCGCTTGGGAATTTCCACACGCTCAACCCGCTGACAACGGCCCAGTTCAACGCGATGCCTGAGTCTAATAACACGCTGGTGGGCGATCAACTGAACACCGCAGGTTTCCGCTTCAACGTTTTGGGCACGGACCCAAGCGACCGGTACAACGGGCGATTCGATCAGCAGTTGTGGGACAGCCAGAAGTGGGGCTCACATAAGTTCGAGTTCACCTACCACCACGGGGATTTCCTGCTCACACCTGATACTTTCAACGGTCTTGAAGCGCCATTCCCGGGCGGCGCAAACGCGTTCCAGGCCTCACAGCGAGTCCTGTGGAGCGGGGCCGTTCACTCAACATTCGGCGCACACATGACCAATGAAGCGCGCATCGGGCGTCAATACGCGCCCGTCGGCTTCCTGCGCGAATCCCAGCCGACCGTGCCGTTCATCGGTCTTGGGACGACTACGAACTACGACAATACGTTCATGTCGCAGGGCCGCAACACGCAGCTCTGGCAGGGCATTGACAACTTCTCGCTGGTAAAGGGCTCGCATACTTTCCGCATGGGCAACGACACGCAGTCGGTGTCCGCCATCAGCACCAACGATACGGGCATCAACCCCACAATCAACCTGGGCACCAACAGCGCGAATCCCGACGGCATTTTGATCTCGGCTTTCCCGAACCTCCCTGCGGGGGCTGCCGGAACGAGCATCACCAACAACGCCAGGGCGATCTACCGCGACCTGACGGGCATGCTTGCCAGCGCATCGGCCACCTTCAACGTGACCAGCCCGAGTTCAGGGTTCGTACCGGGCGCAACCCGCTCGCGCGAGTTCCTGTATCGTGATGTGAGCTTCTACTTCCAGGATGCGTGGAAAGTGAAGCGCAACCTCACGCTCAATTTCGGTCTCCGATACGAATTCCTCGGAGTCCCGACGCTGCCTGACGGCCTTGGCATACAGGCGACCAACTTCAATGACATTTTCGGCGCCGGCGGCCCAGGCAATTTGTTCAACCCGAACTCGACTGCGGGTAATCCCTCGGCGACGCTCGATTTTGTCAGCGGAACGACGGGGAAGGGTCTGTACAAAAACGATTGGAACAACTTTGCCCCGTTCATCGGCTTTGCCTACTCACCGAATTTCGAGAGCGGCCCGCTGCACTGGATATTCGGAGGAGAGGGCCGAAGCTCGATTCGCGCAGGCTACTCGATCAGCTACCTGCGTGATGGCTTCACGGTTGTCAGCAACGCGCTGGGCACCGGGACCACGAACCCAGGCCTGATTCAGACCGCGGCCAACACCGTACCGACGGGCGTACTGACCACCGCGGGTGTGCCGCTGGTTACCCCGGTCTTCAAGATTCCAATCACCTCCGCGGAAAACTTCGCGGCTAACACAGGCAACGGGCTGTGGGCGTTCGACCCGAACCTGCGCACGCCTTACGTCCAGCAGTGGTCGATCGGCATCGAGCGCGAGATCAGCTCCAACACGGCAATCGAAATTCGGTACGCTGCAAACCATGCCGTAAAGATCTACCGCGCGCTTGATTACAACGAAGCCAACATCTTCGAGAACGGCTTCATGCAGGAGTTCTTGAACGCTCAAAAGAATCTTATTGCCAACGGCAATACGAGCTTTGCGCCGGGCGCTGCTGGAACTGTTGCGCTTCCAACCTTCACCAAGCTGTTCACCGGGGTTGCTGCAACGTCTGGCTTCACCAGTTCGACGTTCATCAGCAACCTGCAGCAGAACAACATCGGCGCCATGGCCAGCTCCCTGGCGTTCAGTTCGACCTATGCAAACTCCCGCAAGAGTCTGCCGCCGGCTTTCTTCGTGACGAACCCGAACGCCGCATTTGCCAGGGTGCTTGGAAACTTCTCTTACTCCAAGTACCATTCGCTTCAGGTCGAAATCCGCCGAAGGTTCGCGGCAGGACTTCAGTTCCAGGCCAATTACACGCTGGCCAGAACGCTGAACGACGGGACCGGCAACAGCCAGAGCACGCTGGAATCGAGCCGCACGCTGAGGAACTTCGGCCTGGATTACCAGAATTCAGACGATGATCAGCGGCACCGGTTCGTGGCCAATGTGGTCTATGACCTGCCATTCGGCACCGGGCGCCGCTACCTTAGCGGTACATGGACGCCGTTGCGAAAGGCAATTGAGGGATGGACGGTCGGAACGATAGTGACCTACCAAACCTCCAGACCGTTCTACATCACCTCGGGCCGTTCGACGTACAACAGCTTCAATGCCGGGAACAACTCGGCGCAGTTGGGCTCGATGACATTTGAACAGATCAAGAAGAGCCTCGGTGTGTTCCGCACACCGGTGGGCATCTTCTTCGTCAACCCGAGCCTGCTGAACGTCGTTACCAACACGACCACAGGCGCGCTGACAAGTGCCAGGCTCAAGGACGGCATCTTCGTCCAGCCTGCTGTGGGCACGTTCGGCAACTTCCCGATGAACTCGCTCAACGGTCCGAATTTCACCCAGACGGACTTCACTCTGGCTAAGCGGACCTACTTCTCGGAGCGAGGCAACGTCGAGTTCCGCGTGATCGCGTTTAATATGTTCAACCATCCAAACTTCAACATCGGCAGCCAGTCGTTCGAGGCTACCACCTTTGGCCGAATCACCGGCACCACGGGGTTAGAGCGTCAAATCAGCGCTAGCCTCGGCATCAACTGGTAAAGCCTGGACAAGGTTGTTTGGTTCTCAAAGGAGCGGCTCCTCGGAGCCGCTCCTTTTTTCGTGTCTGCGCGTTTTCGTGTCTGCGCAAGACATAGTTTGATCGAAGGAACTCTTGGACACCACCGGCTTCAGCCGAGTGGTGCTTCACCTTCAACCTACGACGCACACAGCACCGCTCCCCGACACCACCGGCTTCAGCCGCGTGGTGCTTCACCTTCAACCTACGACGCACACAGCACCGCTCCCGACACCACCGGCTTCAGCCGAGTGGTGCTTCACCTTCAACCTACGACGCACACAGCACCGCTCCCCGACACCACCGGCTTCAGCCGCGTGGTGCTTCACCTTCAACCTACGACGCACACAGCACCGCTCCCGACACCACCGGCTTCAGCCGAGTGGTGCTTCACCTTCAACCTACGACGCACA
>CAZJQQ010000030.1:88984-90219 GCA_964548075.1 uncultured Clostridia bacterium
CCCGACACCACCGGCTTCAGCCGAGTGGTGCTTCACCTTCAACCTACGACGCACACAGCACCGCTCCTCGACACCACCGGCTTCAGCCGAGTGGTGCTTCAACTTCAACCTACGCGGCGCGATCGACCCGGCCCCGACACCACCGGCTTCAGCCGCGTGGTGCTTCACCTTCAACCTACGACGCCAGCACCGCCCACCCGGACACCACCGGCTTCAGCCGCGTGGTGCTTCAACTTCAACCTACGACGCACACAGCACCGCTCCCGACACCACCGGCTTCAGCCGCGTGGTGCTTCAACTTCAACCTAAGACTCGCTCAGGAATCGTCTCACCTGGGCCGTCGTGTACTCACCCACCGTTCCCGCATAGAACGAAGGCCGCCACACGTCCCACGCGTTCGCTTGCTTGAGCACACCCCAATACTTCTTCTCCATCCAGTGGCGCGTGTTATTGACCAGCGAGAGCGCGCAGTCGCCAATGGCAAGCGAAGGCAAGGCCTCGATCAGCAGATGGATGTGATCCGGAAGCACAGTCATCCGGTCGACCGCAAAACCGCGTTTCTCGCCGATAGCGATGACGTAATCGAAAAGCTTCGGCGCGATGACCTCGTCGAAAATCGGGATGCGAAAGTCGGTCACGAGCACCAGATGGTATTGAAGAATGGTGAGACAGTGCGCGAGGCTGAAAGCCGGCGATTTAAATTGCGGGTTCTTGTACCGCAGCGCCTCGGTCCAAGCGCCGCGGTATCCATGGTGTGCTATCTGGCTGTCAACGTAGTTCCGCACAGTTTCGAGGTTGACTTTTCCACTGCTCCGCGCGAAATAGCCTCGCGCCCACAGCGTGGGCATTCGCAACTCGGGTAGCCGCGTAGCGAAAGTCGCCGAGAACTGGCGAGAGATGTTGCCTTTCAGCCGTTGGACGGCCCGCGAGACCGATTGGTCTGGTTTCAGACTGAGCAGTAATCGGACATATGCGGGTTCCACCTTTGTTTCGAGCAGGTGATAGCCTTCCTTGTTGCAGACAGCCTCCGCCGCGATGTTTACAAGCTCTTGCTCCGTATTACCGACAAGAGCTTCACGCAGATAATGAGTTTTGAAGCAGAGGTAGTAATGAAGCTGATAAGCTGACTCGAGCTGGCTGAAAGGCGGTCGGCTGGTCATTGATTCTCAGTATACGAGTCCGTAGGTTGAAGTTGAAGCACCACGCGGCTGAAGCCGGTGGTGTCGAGACATCGG
>CAZJQQ010000031.1:0-87157 GCA_964548075.1 uncultured Clostridia bacterium
CTCCCCTCGCGCCGCGAGGGGAGAGAGAGGGCAAAACGGGAATCTCGGATGCGCCCGTATGTAGGCTGGGCTTGAACAATCCACCCACTGCCGTGGGTGGTATTACCGGAGCGTTCGCACAATCTCCGCCGTGGGCAGCTTGATTGGCGCCGCTTGCGAGCGAAGTCCAAAAGAAAATGGTTGACATAGAGATAGTTCATATATAAACTATCATCTGATCGGACGGCGAAACAAAATGAAACTGCAACAGGAGCTCAAACTCAAACAGCCGCTTGCGAGCGTCAACCACGAGGCGCTGTTGAGCCTCGTGCGCACTTCGGCGCTCATGCAAAAACTGTCCGACCGGTTCTTTTCACAGTTCGGACTGACCGACGTGCAGTTCAACATACTGATGATCCTGAAAGAACACGGCAGCGCCGGCCTGAGCCAGCAGGAACTCAGCGAACACCTGATCGTCACCAAATCAAACGTCGTCGGATTGATAGACCGGCTCGAGCGCAGCGGATACGTCAAGCGCATGTCGCATCCTTCGGACAGACGCTTCAATCAAATCGTGCTCACGCCAAAGGGCGCCAAGCTCGAGTTGAGGATCGAAGAGTCGTACTTTGCGGAGGTAGACAAGATGATGAATGCGCTCACCACCTCGCAAAAGAAGGCGGTAATTCACGCGATGGAAACAATTCGCCAGTACATCATCAACAACGGAGCATGAGCCCTTGCAACCAGAGCAACCTTCGCGTCATCTATAGCCGCACGCGCGTTGTAGACCGGCCGAAGGATCGAACGGGTCGCGAATGTTGCGCAACCCGAAACGGAGGCCTTCATGGCTGATGACAGTTCCTCACCCGATAAGATCAAGCAGCTCGACGCTCGCTTGAACTACCTTGAGTCTGTGGCCCGCGAGACGGTGGCCCGACTCTATGCGATGGAAAAACATCTCGGTCTTGTTTTTCGAGCAGTGCCGCGCGAACTGGACACACCGCCTCAAATCGACCGCGAGGCCCAGCTTTCTCGTCTTCGCGCCGTCGAAGAGGTGCTAAAGACCGCCGTGCCTCCAAAACCTGCCGCGCCGGAAGAGCAGCCCCCGGACAAAAGCGCGCAACCGGAGTCCCCAATAGCGCAGCCGCCCGCTGCTGACAAAACCGCTCAACCGAGCCCGCCGGTATCCAAGCCGCCTGCCGGAGAAGCGGCGTCAGGCCGAGTCCCGCCATCAGTCCCGCCAACGCCGGATCGATCGGGCGAGAAGCCACCGCCTGCACCACCCGCTCGGGATCGCCGCGTGATCGGCGCGCCCGTTCCGCAGGGTCCTCCGCCTGCGATCCCTCCAGCCCGGCCCGCGGCGCCGGCCATCGCGCCGAGCACATTCTCGCGGCGCACCGATCTTGAAGCTCGCATCGGAGGAAGCTGGTTCAATCGCATCGGCATCATCGCGATCTTTCTGGGCGTCACCTTCTTCCTCAAGTATGCGGTCGACAACCAGTGGATTGGCGCTGTAGGGCGCGTGTCGATTGGCGCTGCAGTGGGCCTCGCGTTCCTGGCACTCGGCGAGCGTCTGCGCAAGCGCTACCCAAGCTACGCCTACGGTCTGACCGGCGGGGGCATCGCGGTGCTATACGCGGCGACTTGGTTTGCGTCCGGCAAAAAGTACGACCTGCTCTCTCCGACAGTGGCCTTCGCATTGATGGCCGTTGTGACTGCGACAGCGTCGCTGTTAGCCGCCAGATACAATGCCTTGCCCATTGCAGTGCTGGGACTGATAGGCGGATTCCTGACGCCGATTCTTCTCTCAACCGGTGTCGACAACGAAAGGGGATTGTTCAGCTACATCGCGCTCTTGGACATGGGGGTGCTCGCGCTTGCCTACTCGAAGCAATGGCGCAGCCTTAACTACATGGCCTTCATTTCGACCGTGTTGATGTTCGCCGGTTGGATGAATGAGTGGTACGACCCCAATAAGCTCTGGACGACGATCTTCTTCCTCACGGTATTGTTCGCGATCTTTGCCCTGCTTGCAGTGCTGTACAACGTAGTCAATCGGCGTTCTACGGGCTGGCTCGATCTGGCGATGGTGTTCTCGAACGCGCTGCTGTATTTCGGCACGAGCTACGAACTTCTCGACGACAACCATCACAGCATTCTCGGACTGTTTGCGTTACTGGTGTCGGCTTTCTACATGGGCCTGGGCTACTTCACCTACAACCGTGACCGTGAAGACAGGCTGCTGATACTCACGTTTCTCGGGCTCGCATTCCTGTTCGCGGTGCTCGCCGTGCCGATTCAATTCGATCAGCACTGGGTGACGATGGGATGGGCGATCGAGGGCGCGGTGATGAGCTGGATAGGCCTGCGCGCGAACGATCGGACCTCCAGGTACGCGGCGCTTGTCGTGTTTGGCGTAGCCGTGGCGCACTGGTTTTACGTAGACATGCGCGAGTTCGCCTACCATGCAAACGAGAGTTTTCTTCCGCTGCTAAATCGTCGAGCGCTTTCATGCGCCGTGCTTGTTGCCGCGCTTGCAGCGGCGGTTGGTATCTACAAACGAACTAAATCCAATGTCGAGGACGAAGAGCGATCGATGTTCATCGGACTCTACATGCTCGGAGCCAACACCCTGGCGGTGATCCTGTTGACCCTCGACGCAAACGATTACTTCAACCAGAAGAAAGCGGGTGTGCAACAAGCCGGCTCTGACCGGGATCGCATCGACAACGCGCACTATTCCACGCTCTCGGCGTTGTGGGCGATCTACGGAGCGTCGGCGTTGATTGTCGGCATCAAACGCCGGCTGAAGTTGATACGAGGCGCCGCTATGGCTCTGCTCGCAGCAGCGATCGTCCTCGTATTGTTGTTGAATCTTTCCTACTACAACGCGCCATGGCACGCGCTTGCGTTCAACCAGACTTTCGGCGCTTTCGCACTGCTCATCGGGGCGCTCGCAAGCGGCGCATGGTTCTACGCTAAAGCTAAAGACATCGATGACGAGGAACGAAAACTCGCCCTCAGCGCCTTGATTGGCGCGGCGAATCTGCTTGCGATCATTGCGCTCAGCGCCGAAGCGCTTGGCCACTTCGACCGCGCGCAGGCGATTGCAAGCGGAGAAGCAATAGCTCGCCTTGAAAACGCAAAACAACTTGCTTTGTCAGCGGTGTGGTCAATCTTTGGGGCGACGGCCTTGATAATCGGCATCCGTCGCCGCTCGCAGGCTGTGCGTATGGGCTCGTTGATGCTGCTTGCGCTGGCGACCGCAAAAGCAGCCGCAATCGACTTGCAGTATTACAACGCCGGGTGGCACACGCTGCTCATCAATCCGACATTTGCAGCGTTCGCTCTGCTCATAGTCTCCTTCGCAGGCTGCGCGTGGTTCTATGCGCGCGCCGAAGATATCACTGATAAAGAGCGCGCGACCGTCATCCCGATTCTCGTCGGCGTGGCCAACTTGCTGGCGGTTATCGCGCTCAGCGCCGAAGCGCTCGGCTACTTCGACCGCGCGCAGGCGCTGGCAAGCGGGGAGGCAATAGCTCACCTCGAAAACACAAAACAACTTGCGCTGTCGGCGGTGTGGACCATCTTTGGCGCAACGGCCTTGATCGCCGGAATCCGCCGCCGTTCAACTTCCGTGCGCATTGGCGCGTTGATGCTGCTAGCGCTCGCGACGGCCAAGGCGGCCGTAGTCGACTTGTGGTATTACGACGCCGCGTGGCACAAGCTGCTCCTCAATCCGACGTTCGCGGCGTTTGCCTTGCTCATTGTGGCCTTCGCTGTCTGCGTGTGGTTTTATGCGCGCGCCGAAGACATCGCGGAGAAAGAGCGTGCGACCATTATCCCGATCCTTCTCGGCGCGGCCAACCTGCTTGCTCTAGTCGCGCTGAGCGCAGAGGCCATCGGCTACTTCGAGCAGGCCAGGTCGCACATAAACACGCAGCTCTGGGACGAGATATCCCGGCTGAAGAACAACGAACAGTTTGCGCTTTCGGCGCTGTGGACATTCTACGGCGCGGCGGCGTTGGGCATCTCCATAAGGCGCGGGAGGAAGTCTGTCAGATGGGGGGCGCTGATCCTGTTAACGATCGCGACGGTCAAGGTGACCGCCGTGGATTCGCACTTCTACGACGCGTCGTGGCACACGCTTGTTTTCAATCAGACTTTCGGCGCGTTCGCGCTGTTGATCGGTGCGCTGTCGTGCGGAGTCTGGTTCTACTCTAGAGCCGAGAACGTAGATGCCGACGAACGGTCTAACATGCTCCCGGTCCTCGTGACAGTGGCCAATCTGCTTGCCATCGTTGCGCTCAGCTTGGAAGCGCTCGGATATTACACTGTCCAGATGAGGGCCACCGGTTTGCAACCAGTTCAACTGGCGAATCTAAAGTTGGCGCAGCAGCTTTCGATTTCGGTGGTGTGGACCATCTACGGCGGGGCGATGCTAACGGTGGGAATCGCGCGCCGCAGCAAGCTGCTCCGTGTGATGGGGTTGTTGCTGTTAGGGCTGACGATCTTCAAGGTGTTCCTATTTGACTTGTCTTCGCTGGAGAAGCTCTACCGGATCATTTCGTTCATCGTGTTGGGCTTGATTCTTCTGGCGGTGTCGTTCCTATATCAGCGCTACCGTCAGCGGGTGGCGGAGTTGATCCTGGACCAGGACGCCCCGGCGCCAGTCGCCACGGAATGAAACCGCTGACTCTTGAGGTTGTTGAGCGCTCGTGCTTCACAACGACATCACGGTTAGTGCTAGTAGTCAGTCACATTCGGCTTGATACATCGTGGACCAGAATCTCAGCAGCTAATCCCGTTAGGGATGACCTGTTTATAGAAGACGGCGCGGAGAAGATACTCGACTCCTTTAGGAGTCACCTCGTTCACCGCATAACACCGCTTGCCGGAATACAGGTCACTCCTAACGGAGTAACAGACCCATGTCGCACGGCCCTCCTATAGACAGGTCATCCCTCTGGGATAGGAGTCTCTGATGTCTGGATCTGCGATCCATCAAACTAAGCGTGACCGAGTACTGGTGATCTCACTTGATACTTATCTTCCAAATGCTCCGGCCATAAGTCGCCGCGCTTAGCGTTTGGTCCTTCGTATGAATGACAAGATCGACGATTGGCACATTGGGAAGATTGCCCGACAAATTTCTCCAGGTCTTGCCCAGATCCGGCGACGTGTACACACCGGCGTCGTTGCACACGTAAACCGTCGTCGGTTTGTCCGGCTGAATAACAACCGCCTGGTGCGGAACGTCGGGCAAGCGTCCTTTATCCACGTCTTCCCAGGTCACGCCGCCGTCTTGCGATAGAAACACATGCGAGTGGCCAAAGTTTGCGACGGTCGCGAAAAGCAACTTTGCGTCGAGCGGACTTGTCTCGAGTCTGGTGATCGTGCGCCCCGGCAGTGTGGCCCCCGCCAGATTTGGACTCCAGGTGTCGCCGCCATCCAGACTACGAAAGAAGCCCCCGCTATCGGTGCCCACGTAGACCTTCCGCCTGTCAGCGGCGGCCACTTCGATGGCGGTGATCGGGCTGCCATCCAGATTGTCTGAGACCGGCTTCCAGGTCTGGGCGTCGTTCGTTGTCTTCCACACGCGGCGCGAGCCGGTGAAGACCGTTTTCGAGTCTGACGGATCCATGGTGATGAACACCATCCACAACGGAGGCGCCAGCTCTTCCTCGTCGGCCGGGGGCGAAACGGTGCTCCACCTGCCGCCCGGGCGATGACGATATATCCCCATGAACTGATCCGAAGTGTAGATATGGTCGGCGCTGTCCGGGCCGTAGACTATCCAGCCACCGTCGCCGTTGGAGACTTCGTGAAAGTCATCGGCGCGGCCGGTCGTAGTTACGATCGTTCCATTGTCCTGAGCGCCTCCGCCAAAACTCCTTCCATCGCTCGGCGCCACGTCCACATCGTAAAACATGGTTATCGACAGACCGTTGCTGCGATTCGCCCAGCGCCCTCCGCCATCGTCGCTGACATCCAGCCCGCCGTCGTTTGCGTCGTAGATGCGGCCGGGCGCGGCAGCCGGCATCACCAGCGCGTGATGATCCGAGTGCGCGTAGCGTGAAGAGCCGCGCGCGGCGTCCCACTTGGTGACTTTCCTCCAGGTCTTGCCGGCGTCCGTTGTGAGGTGCAAGTCGACGCCTCCGCAGATGACGTAGTTGGGATCGGTTGGATGAACGGCAATAGCGTTTCCGTAGGATATCTGGTCTTCACTCTTGAAGTGGGTGCCGGCGATGTTCTTCCATGTATCGCCGCCGTTCGAGCTGCGAAAGACGCCTAGCAGATGGTCGCGGTTCCCGCTGAAGTCATCGGTCGCGAATGCGTACAGCACATCCGTGTTCGAGGGCGCGATCGCGATGCTGGTGCGTCCGAACGCCGCCGGATGCGGCAACCCCGTGGTCAGTTGCTCCCAGTGTTTGCCCCTGTCCTTCGACCGCCATATCCCACTGCGCGCTCCTTGCTCGGTGACAGTGGCGAAGATCGTCCCGCGCTTGGACGGATGAAAGGCGATCGAGTGACACCAATAGTTAAACCGCGAAACGAATTCGTATCGCTTCCAGGTGACGCCGCCGTCCGACGATTCATACAACCCGCCCTTGTCGTTGTCGTCGTGACCGAGGCTGTGAGACACACCGCCAAGCAGAAGGTGGCTGGAATCGAACGGGTCGACAGCGATCGCGCCAATCCGCGTTGGTATCCCGGTTGTCGTCGAATTGGCGAGCAAGTGCCAGGTCTTTCCGCCGTCTTCGGTTTTGTACAACCCCACTCCGGGGTACGAATCGGCCGAGAGGTTTGCTTCGCCGGTCCCGCAGTAGATGACGTCGGGGTTCTTGAGATCGATCGCCAGGGAGCCGACGTTCAGAATGCGCCGCATATCCCAGATGGCTCGCCAGGTTCGTCCAGCGTCCAAACTCTCCCACACGCCGCCTCCTGCTGCTCCGGCCCAGATGTGCTCGGGTGTAACCGGATGGCAGATCACGCTAGTCATCCGTCCGCCGATGTTAGTCGGGCCGACGCACTCCCACAGCTCGGCGCCAGGTTCCGGCGCGAGATCGCTCCTCGCTCTGTTCCGCTCAGCGATCAACGTGTTGGTTGGCGCTTCTCTGAGCGGCCAGGTTACGCGAGACCGAAACCAGACGGCGCGTTTCTTGTGATTTGACAGTCGAGGCGCAGGCTTGACCTTCTTAGTCTTGTAGAACTCGGTGTGCGCGAGCGTCGATGTGGCTGCGTGTTCCTTTCCGTCTGATTGGCTTTGGGCTGTCGCCTTCTTCGTCTTTTTCATTGATCCCCCGTGAGTCTGAGAGAGTTGAACTCGCAGCTATGCGTATGCCGCCTTGCCACGGATCGAGCTTGGATCGCGAACAGATTACCGTTCGCGGAACGATGAGCAGCGCCCGCAACTCGGGAAGCTCGCTGCGGCCGATGAGCATAGCATATCTCACGGAAGTCGGTGGGCAGATTTCTTGGACGAGTGCCACGACGCCAACAAGCTTACCGAGAGGAGGTATCTGAATTCCCACGCGCCTCTCCTTTGAATGAGTTCGTAGTACGGCCTTCAGGCGGAAGTTGGTATGTTAGTCTCTCCGGCGAAGCGCTACCAACTTCCGCCTGAAGGCCGTACTACGAACTCTTCATCGTTTCAGGGCGTCGTCTCAGACGACATGACGACTCCTTTGACAAGGCCGCAAACGCGCGCGACCAGTCTACTCGGCGTGTAAGTCGGGATGGTGTTCGCGCTACCGCTGCTCAGAGAGCCGCGGGTTCAGGATCACGAAGTTCTGAGTGTTGTTAAAGTAGATCGATCGAAAGAGGCTTGTGGGGAGGAGGCCGTTCTCAAGACGCCCCTCTACAGCCGCGCGATTGTCAACCACCATCACAGGCAACCACGAGAGCCTTTCGGTACCGATTTGGAGCTTGCGCAGTCGGCCCGTTGAGATCGTTTGAGTCCCAGTAACAGTGGAGGCGTTGAATCCGCCATTCAAGTCAAGCTCGATTTCAAAGTCCGAGTCTCGCGAAGCAGCTTTGAAGACCACAACGGTCGAAGTACCAGAGTCCATCACCAGCTTGCAAGCCCGCTTCTGTGCGGATGAAGGCTGCGTGATGATGAGAACCCTTCCCCCGTCGCGCTCCACGGGGAGCCGCGCCCCTTGTAAGGTGTTGGCGAATTCACCGTCCTCCTCGAATTCAATGCACTGGGCACGGTAATCGAGTATATAATTGAACCCGGATAAGAAGTCCTGGCCCAACACGCCGCGGATCTTCGAGTTGACCGCATGGATTTCACGCAGTTCAGCGCAGGGAACGATCAGGTTCCGCGCTGACCTGGATCCTAGCGTCAAAGAGTCCAGGCGATATCTGGGCAAGGTCGTCAGACCGGTGACGGTGCGCATCAATGAACTGTCGACCAGGCTGAGAGAGAGTTGCCTGGCTAGATCGCGGTCGATGACAGTAGCGGTTGATCCGGTGTCGATTTCGAAATCGAACGGCCCTGCCCCGTTCACCGTCACCGAAGCGACGATCAGGTTCTTAACCTGCTTGAAACGAACCGGTGTGCTGGCCTTCGCGGGTGTGGCGGCGAAGCTGCAGATAATCGTCAGCAGACCAAGCGCTGTGAAGAGCTTTACGAGTGCGTTGTTCTTTTCCATTTGAGTCCTCCCGTTCGAAAGTCTGGGAGGACTCTAGGCCCGAGGCGGCCCTCAGGTATTGAGGGTCTTCGGATGCTTCGGCGTGTTTCTATGACGGGTCTGTGATGGAGTTATGATGGACGGTAAGTCCCTTATTTATCAATTCGATGACGTGCGGGTTGACCTCAAAGCGTTCAGAGTATTCAAGGCCGGGACGCCGGTCACCGTTGAGCCAAAGTCGTTCGAAGTACTGGTCTTCTTGATAGAGAATCGGGGGCGGCTGATCGAAAAGAAAGAGCTGCTCGACGCAGTGTGGAAGGATGCGTTCGTCACCGAGAACGCGATGACACGGGTAATCGCTCAGCTTCGCAAGGCGCTCGGAGACGACAAAAAGCAGGCAAGGTACATTGAGACTGCGCCGACACGCGGGTATCGTTTCATCCCTGATGTTCAAGTAGCACACAGCGTGACGGCTCACGTCGGATCGTCAGATGGTGAGCCGAGCGCTGCTGATTCGCATGTCACTGGTCGGGTACTTAACGACACAAAGCATACGCGCAGATTTGGGTCACGTAGCGCGCTCGTTCTTGCTGCCTGCGTTGGGCTAGTTCTTGTAGCTGCCGGGCTCCTGTACTTTTGGATTCTCGACAAGCCGAATCCGTCAAGGGATGGCCCAACTCGCAGGTCGATCGCCGTGCTTCCATTCAAGCCGCTGGTTGCTGAAGGCCGTGATGAGTCTCTTGAGATGGGGATGGCTGATACTCTGATAACCAAGCTCAGCAGCATTGAGCAACTCATGATTCGCCCGATGAGCGCGGTGCGAAAATACAGCGGGCCAGAGCAAGATCCGGTGGCGGCTGGCCGGGAACTAGGCGCAGACCTCGTTCTTGAATGTAGCCTTCAAAAGTCAGGCGATCGAATCCGAGTTACCGCACGGCTCTGGAACGTTGCAGACGCCAAAATGCTCTGGTCAGAAACGCGCGATCAACAGTTAACGGATATCTTCGCCGTTCAGGACTCCATTGCTGAGCAAGTTTCAACAGCACTGACGTTTAGATTATCTCCAGAAGTGAAGAAGCGGTTGATAAAACACTCTACGGAAAACACCGAAGCGTATTATCTGTTCGTCAATGGTAGCTTTCAGTTACGGAAAGGCGAGGCAGAGAATGTCAAGAAAGCAATTAGTTATTTCGAGAAAGCTGTTGCTGTAGATCCCTCGTATGCCCTCGCCTATGCAAGTCTCTCCGAATCCTATGCTCGTCTCGGACAGCCGGGCGTCAGCTTGCTGCCTCCGAAAGACGCCATGCTCAACTCGAAGCAAGCCGCCCTGACAGCGCTGAAGTTGGATGACTCGTTGGCTGAGGCTCACGTCTCACTAGCCTTGACCAGGCTCAGGTATGACTGGGACTGGCGGGGGGCTGAAGAGGAATTCAAACGGGCTCTCGAGCTGGATCCAAGGAATCCTCCCGCTCACAACGCTTATAGTACGTACTTGTCAATGATGGGAAGGCACGATGAGGCCATAGCTGAACAAAAACAAGCCTTGGAGCTTGATCCACTCGATATCGGCCTCAACATTGAAATGGGCCTTCGTCTCTACGTGGTGCGCCGCGACGATGAGGCTATTGAACAGGCCCGCCGAACGCTGGCAATCGACCCGGCCCGGGCGCTTCTCGATGTTGCAGCGGCGTGGGCTTACGAACAAAAGGGAATGTATGAGGACGCCATCGCCATATACTCAGATCTCATAAAGCGACACGGGGAAAACCCGGCAAACCTGTCCTTCCTCGGGCGAGCCTTCGCCGTGGCCGGGCGGAAGGAAGAAGCCCTTAAGGTAATTCAGGATCTCAACGAGCGGGCAAAGCGGGGGTATGTTTCGCCATATTTGGTCGCAAACATTTATGCTCGTCTCGGCGATAAAGACCAGACAATGATTTGGCTCGAGAAGGCATATCTAAGTCGAGATGATTGGATGGTCTGGATTAAGGTCGATCCCGTGTTCGATGTCGTTCGGTCGGATCCGAGATTCGCTGACCTCGTGCGGCGGGTCGGGCTCGCTCCTTAAGCAGGTGCAATCTGGAAGCCTCAACTCGCCGCGATCAACTGCCTCAGCACATAAGGCAAAATTCCGCCGTGCAGGTAGTAATCAACCTCGATCGGTGTATCCACCCGTAGCGTTAGCGGCACAGTCTCGGTCTCGCCGTTCGCTCGGCGAATCGTCAGCGTCAACTCCTGCCGAGGCGTGACTCCTGCTTCAAACCCGGTCAGATCGAAGGTCTCCGTTCCATCGAGCTTCAACGAATGCGCGTTCGTTCCATCGTTGAACTGACACGGCAGCACTCCCATCCCGACAAGGTTCGACCGATGTATCCGCTCAAAGCTTTGAGCGATCACCGCTCGCACGCCAAGCAAGCTCGTACCCTTCGCCGCCCAGTCGCGCGAGCTTCCGGTTCCATACTCCTGGCCCGCGAACACCATCAGCGGAAGGCCTTCGGATTGATATTTCATAGCCGCGTCGTAGATGCTCATTCGCTCGCCGTCCGGTTGATGAACCGTCACGCCGCCTTCTGTGCCCGGGACCATCAGGTTTTTGATACGCACGTTGGCGAACGTTCCTCGGGTCATCACTCGATCGTTGCCTCGACGCGCGCCGTAGCTGTTGAAGTCCGCAACCGTCACGCCGTTCGCTTGAAGGTAGAGCCCGGCTGGCGAGGTCGGCTTGATCGCGCCCGCAGGTGAAATGTGATCGGTGGTAACCGAGTCGCCGAAGATCGCCAGCGCTCGCGCGCGTTTGATTTCACTCACGCCGCCGTGTTCCATCGAAAAGCCTTCGAAATAAGGTGGCTCCTGAATGTAAGTCGATTCAGGGTCCCACTCATACACGTCGCCGGCGATTGACGGAATCTCGTTCCACAGCGGATTTCCTTCGACAAAGTTGCTGTATCGCCGCCGGTAGGTCTCAGGGTCAAACGCAGTCTGCAGATGCCGGCCAACTTCTTCGGCGGTGGGCCAGATGTCGCGGAGATAAACATCACGGCCTTCAAATCCCTTCCCGATAGGCTCTTCCGTGAGATTGATATCAACGCGGCCCGCAAGCGCAAACGCGACGACCAGAGGCGGGCTCATCAGGAAATTGGCTTTGACGCTCTGGTGCACGCGCGCTTCGAAGTTCCGATTGCCGCTCAGCACGCTTGCGCCGACAAGGTCGTTCTGGCTGATCGCTTCTTCGATGCCCGGATCGAGCGGTCCTGAGTTGCCGATGCACGTCGTGCAGCCATAGCCGACGAGGTTGAAGCCGAGTTGATTCAGATACTGCTGAAGCCCCGCTTTCTCGAGATAATCAGTCACCACTCGCGAGCCCGGCGCGAGCGAAGCCTTAACCACTGGCCGAATCGTCAGCCCGTGCTCGACCGCTTTTTTTGCCAACAGTCCCGCCGCGAGCATCACGCTTGGGTTCGATGTGTTGGTGCACGAAGTGATCGCGGCGATCAGCACGTCGCCGTGTCCTACATCTACGCGGGCGCCGTGCGAGCTGCGGGCTCCGCTCTCTTCAACGCGGTCGGGCGTGGGCCGGTTGTTCATCATCTCGGTTTCGCTAGCCACGCTGGTGTTCTCGGTGCTTGTTGTGCCGTTCACGGTAATAGGGGCACTCTCGGTCCGCTGCTCTCCGCCGCCTGATTGCGCGCCGTTGTGCCGCGCACCGATAGTCGCCGGGAAGCGCTTGCCGATCTCGCCTTTGGATTTATTGTAGCCATTCTCGCCGAAGGGCTTTTGAAGAAGCTCTTCGAACTTGCTCTTGAGTTCCGGCAGCGCGATCCGATCTTGCGGACGCTTTGGCCCTGAGACGCTCGGTTCGACTGACGAAAGATCGAGTTCCAGCACGGTGCTGTAGTCGCATTCGCCCTTGGCTGGAATCCCAAACATACCCTGCGCGGTGAAGTAGTTTCGGATCAACTCGACTTGTTCGTCCGAGCGGCCAGTCGCTTTGTAGTACCCGCAGGTCTGTTCGTCGACCGGGAAGAAGCCCATTGTCGCGCCGTACTCGGGCGACATGTTGGCGATCGTCGCGCGGTCGGTGAGCGACAAACTCGCCGCGCCCTCACCATGGTATTCGACGAACTTGCCGACAACCTTGGCTCTGCGAAGCATCTCGGTGATGGTCAAAACGAGATCGGTCGCGGTGACGCCTTCTCGCAAGCTGCCGGTCATATGCACGCCGACGACGTCGGGCGTCAGGAAGTACACGGGCTGGCCGAGCATTCCCGCCTCGGCTTCGATTCCCCCGACGCCCCAGCCTACGACGCCCAACCCGTTGATCATCGTGGTGTGCGAGTCGGTGCCGACGACGGTGTCAGGATAGAAGACGCCGTCCTTCTCTTGAACGCCTTTGGCAAGGTACTCGAGGTTGACTTGATGACAGATGCCGATGCCCGGCGGCACGACGTTGAAGCCGTCGAATGCCTGCATGCCCCACTTCAAAAACTGATAGCGCGCCCGGTTGCGTTTGAACTCCATCTCCATGTTCAAGCGCAGCGCCGCGGGTACGCTCGCAAAGTCCACTTGAACGGAATGGTCAATCACCAGATCGACCGGCACTAGAGGCTCGATGATCTGCGGGCCCTTGCACATTCGCGCGGCAGCCGATCGCATCGCCGCCAGATCGACCAGTAGCGGCACACCAGTGAAATCCTGAAGCAGTATGCGCGCCACTACGAAGGGGATTTCTTCGGTCCGCAGATGGTTGGGCTCCCAGTTGGCGAGCCTGCGCACGTTGTCCTCGGTGATGCGTTTGCCGTCGAAATTGCGCAACACCGATTCGAGGACTATGCGAATGCTGATAGGGAGTTTTGAGATGGGGCCGATGCCCTGGCGTTCAAGCTCAGGCAGGGAGTAGAAGTTTCCGATCCGGTCGTCTTTGATCTTGAAGTTCTGAAGTGAGTTGAAGAGATTGTGTGCCATAGGGTTCTCAACCATCGTGTTCCTGACGGCGCGGGAGATGCGTTCGCACCCGGTGATTCAATCGATGCCCAGCCTGGGCGCGCGCCGAAAATAGGTGGATTCCAGTTTAAAAGCCGCATAGTTTTACGTCAAGCAAGACCCCGGAAAGACCTGTGATAGTCAGTGATGAATGTACCACTCTAAGCGCAGCGCTCAGCCGTTAGGGCGGCCCTCGGAATAGGAGCAAACCCGGGATTTCCGTTTCCTCTTCCTGTCTCCCCTCGCGCCGCGAGGAGAGAGGAGGGGAGGAAAAACGGGAATCCCGTGTGCGCCGTAGGTAGGCTGGGCTTGAACGATCCACCCACTGCCGTGGGTGGTATTCCCGGAGCCTCCACACCTTCTCTGCCGTGGGTGGGATTCGCGCCGCTTGCATCAGCCTCTTTGTCTAGGAGTCCGTCCGAGGTCAAGTTCCACTGTTAACTACCTCCTCGGTGTTCAAGGCCTTGACATCGACCGTGCCGGTTGGGTATAAAGGGGCCGCCACGCTGGAACAAGAGTAACTTTCATGAGCTTCGCTAGAACCAATCACCACCACGGCGCACATCATCATGCCAGCCATCATTGGCACGAAGGCAGCGCGTCCGCGGTCGTGACCCGAGAGTAGCCGAGAAGCTCACAACCCGGAATCCTGAAGAACCCGCTGCCAGTGACCAAGAGTCCGGCAGCGGGTTTTTCTGTTTGCTGTTGAATCCACCAGGTCGTTCTTATGTCTGAGCCACTATCCAAAATTCCTGACGGCATGCGCTATTACTTTGGGCGAGAGGCGCGCTTGAGGCGCAGCGTCGAAGAGATCGTGATGTCCGTCTTCAACGGCTGGTCGTATGAAGAGATCACGACGCCTACGGTCGATTACTACTCTCTCTTCGAGCACGGCATGGGGTCCTCTCAAGCTCACCGCGCCTTCAGATTCACCGACACTGATGGACGCCTGCTCGCGCTGAGACCGGATGTAACGTCGGGAGTCGCGCGCGCGGCAGTAACAATGTTCGCGGAGCGCGATCGGCCCTTGCGTCTGTGTTACGCCGCGCAGGTTTTCCGGCAGCAGCCGCAATCACACGCCGAGTGGAGGAGAGAGTCGACTCAGACAGGCTGTGAGCTCATAGGCGCAAACACAAGCGCCGCAGACATCGAGGTTTTAGCAATCGCCTCGGAGATCCTCCAGCAACTGGGGCTGGTTGGCAATCACCTGATCACGCTCAACGATGTTGGAATCTTTAAGGGCATCGCTTCACGCCTGCCACTCGACGTGGTCTCGCGCGACGAGATGCGGCAGCTTGTAGACTCTCGCAACGCGGCAGATCTCGAGCGCTTTCTTGTTAGCCACGCGTTCGCCCCGGAAGAGTGCCGGGCTCTTGCGCAACTCACACAGCTTTCAGGCAAACGCGACACGTTGAAAAGCGCGCGGCGTGTGATCACCAACTCGGGCTCGATCGAAGCGCTGGACCGCCTCGATCGTTTGTGGGAAATGATCGAATCGCTGGACCTCGCGGACCACTTCGAGATCGACCTTGGCGACGTTGCGAAACTCGATTACTACACCGGCCTAACCTTCAACATTTATGTCAACGGGGCCTCAGCGCGGATCGGCAGCGGGGGCCGCTACGATGGGCTGACAGCCGCTTTTGGAAAGTCTGAACCGGCGGTGGGTTTTGTGTTGGACCTCGATGCGCTCACTGCCGTGCTCCTTGCGCGCAAGGAAGACTCGAACCTTCCGCAAGAGCCGGAACGGAAGATTTCCGACGTCACAGGCAGTAATTTGAGTCTCCTCTTCCGTGAAGCCATGAAGAAGCGCGCGGAAGGCGAAAGCGTGCTCATCAACTTTGAGAGGTGACGCGATGCATACGCTGACAATAGCCATTGCAAAAGGAAGGTTGCAAACCGAGTCGCTCGATCTCTTGGCGCGCGCGGGCCTCTCCGTTTCGAGCGAGATGCTCGCGACGAGGCGTCTGGCGGTCGAGGATGAGTCGGGCCGGTATCGCTTCATCTTCGTCAAACCCGCTGATGTGCCGGTCTACGTCGAGCACGGCATTGCAGACTGCGGCGTAGTCGGCCGTGACGTGCTACTGGAGTCGGAGGCGGACGTTTTGCAGCGGCTCACTCTCGAGATCGGCAGATGCCGGATGGTAGTCGCAGCGCCATCAGACCTGCCGTTGAGCAGCTTCGGGATGTTGAGAGTGGCGACCAAGTACCCACGTGTTACGGCCCGGCACTTTGGGTCGCGCGGGCTGTCGGTCGAGATCATCGAACTCTCCGGCTCAGTGGAAGTGGCGCCGCTGCTGGGACTCGCCGATTGCATCGTAGACCTGGTGGAAACCGGAAGGACGCTCCGTGAGAACGGCCTCCGAATAGTAGATGTGATTGCCGAGTCCACCGCGCGGCTGGTCATCAACCGCGCCAGCTATCAACTAAAAGCGGAAGCCGTCGCTCGTCTGATCGACTCTCTCGGCGGCACGATGAGTCAAGGAGTCGTCGTCAGAGACGACGCCGTGGAACAATGAGGAGTTCGTAGTACGGCCTTTAGGCGGAAGTTTGTAGCACAAGGGCCGGACCGTAACCAAGCTACAAACTTCCGCCTAAAGGCCGTACTACGAACCTTCCTCTAAAGAGAGCGGACATGATTGAGATCATTCATAGCCGGGAAAAAACGCGGCTCGCAGACAAGCTTAGGCGAATCCGCGAGAGAAACGTTGCGCTGGATGCGGAGTTGATGTCACAAGTGGCCGCGATCATCGAGGATGTCCGCAACCGTGGCGACGCGGCGCTCATTGATTACGCGGCGCGGTTCGACTGCTGTACCGTTCAGGCTTCGGATCTCCGCATCGGCAAAGAGACGTTGACGAGCATCGCTTCGGGAGTAGACCCAAACGTGCTCACAGCGTTGCGCGAAGCGATTCGAAGGGTCCGCTTCTTTCATGAGTTCGAGCGCCAGCACTCGTGGGAGGTCGAGACCTCGGACGGCGTTCGTCTTGGTCAACGAATCACCCCGATAGAGCGCGCGGGGTTATATGTTCCGGGCGGCACGGCCAGCTATCCGTCATCGGTGGTGATGAACGTCGTGCCGGCGCAGGTCGCCCGCGTTAGCCGCATCGTCGTGGCCACCCCTCCCCGCACGCTTCAAGAAAACCCGGCGGTCGCCGCGGCGCTTGTTGAGCTCGGTGTGACGGAGGTCTACGCGGTGGGCGGAGCGCAGGCCATAGCCGCGCTTGCCTTCGGAACGGAGACCGTGCCGCGGGTGGACAAGATCACCGGGCCAGGAAACAGATATGTCGCGGCGGCCAAGAAACTTGTCTTCGGCGTCGTGGGCATCGACTCAATAGCCGGGCCGACGGAGGTGGTAATAGTAGCGGACGATACTGCGCGAGCCTCCTACATCGCGAGCGATCTTCTGGCGCAATCCGAACACAGCGAAGACGCGTCGGCAGTCCTCATAACAACAAGCGAGCGGCTCGCCGCGGAAGTTCTCACCGAGCTAACAAATCAAGCTCGAGCTTTGCCGCGCGTCACCTTGATTGAACGATCGCTGGCTCGCTACGGCGCGATCTTCGTCGTAGACGATATGGACGAAGCGTGCGCGCTGGTCAATGAACTTGCTCCCGAGCATCTTGAGATCGTGTGCCGCGACGAAGAACGGGTTGCCTCGCAGGTGCGTCACGCGGGAGCAATCTTCTTCGGCGATCAGACGCCTGAGGCAACGGGCGACTATCTGGCCGGACCGAATCACGTGCTGCCCACAAGCGGCTCGGCGCGCTTCTCGTCGGCGTTGGGCGTATACGACTTTCTCAAGAGAACCAGCATCCTGAAATTCACATCGAATGAAATCAGACAAACGGCCCCGATGATAGCGACGCTGGCCAGAGCCGAAGGTCTTGAAGCCCACGCGCGCTCGGCGCTGATTCGGCTGGAGGGAAAGAACTGAAATGCGCGATCCGTTGGAAAGCATAAAAACCTACGTGCGCGAAATGCGGTCCTATTCGCTGCGGTTCGAGCCGGCGCGGGTCAAACTCAATCAGAACGAGAACCCGTGGGACACGCCGATCGAGATCAAGCAAGAGACCTTCAGACGCCTGCAGGATCGCCCGTGGTCGCGATATCCCGAGTTCATACCGTCGAGCTTGATTGCGCGATTGGCTGAGTTCAGCGGTTGGACGGCCGACGGCACTCTGGTTGGGAACGGATCGAACGAATTGATCCAGGCGCTGTTGATGGTTTCCGTCACCGAGGGAAAACGAGTGCTGATCAGCGAACCGACTTTCGCTCTTTACCGGCAGGTCGCGACACTGCTTGGCGCCGAAGTCGTTAGTGTGCCTCTCTCGCAGGATTTGACCTACGACGTGAATGCGTTGAAGGCTGCCTCTGAATCCCTCGAGCCCGATGTGACCATTATCTGCTCGCCGAACAACCCGACCGGTTGCACGATTTCACCGCGCGATCTGGTTTCGCTTCTCGAGGCGTCGAACGGTCTGGTCGTGGTGGATGAAGCGTACTTTGAGTTCGCCGGCGAAACAGCGGTACCGCTTCTGGGGCAGCATCGGAATCTCGTCGTGTTGCGCACGTTTTCGAAAGCGTTGGCGATGGCCGCGTTGCGCGTCGGGTACCTCTTGACGACGCCCGAACTCGCGCGAGAGATTTCCAAGGCGCTGCTGCCCTACCACGTCAACCTCTTTTCGCAGACGGCGGCTGAAGTCGCCATCGAGATGTACGACGCCAAACTCAAGCCGCTGGTCACAGTGATCCTCGCCGAGCGTGATCGGGTTTTCGGCGGGTTGAGACGTATCCCGGGTCTCGAACCGGTCTCTTCGCGGGCAAACTTTATGGTAGTGCGTTCTGCCATTGGGCCGCGTCGCGTCTTCGACCAACTCTTGCAGCGCGGCATCCTTATTAGGGACGTGACTGGCTATCCGATGCTTCAAGACTACTTCCGAATCAGCGTCGGAACCCCGGAAGAAAACGACCTGCTCCTCGAGTCGCTGCGGGAGATCCTCGGGCATCAGGAATTGTGAGGGACCTATGAGCAAAGACGTACAGACACAACCGCGTGTGGCGCAAGTCGCCCGCAAAACGAAAGAGACAGATGTTCGCATTGACTTGACGCTGGACGGAAACGGAACGGCTCGCATCGATACGGGGATTGCGTTTCTCGATCACATGCTTGACCTGTTCGCTCGGCACGGACTATTCGACCTCGAAGTTGAATGCCGGGGCGATCTGCAGATAGACGATCACCACTCGGTCGAGGACGTGGCCATATGCCTGGGGCAGGCATTTCTGCATGCTCTTGGTGACAAGGCAGGCATTGCCCGCTACGGCATGAGTCTGGTTCCGATGGATGAGGCGTTGTGTCGAGCAGTGGTCGATCTCTCGGGCCGCTTCTATCTGGTTTACGAAGTCGAAACCAAACGAGGCCGCATAGGAAACTTCTCCGTGGAACTTGCCGAACATTTCTGGCGCTCATTTGCCGAAGCCTTGAAGTGCAATCTTCACATCGATCTGGTGCGTGGCCGCAACACTCACCACATTCTGGAAGCGACGTTCAAGGCGACGGCTCGCGCTCTCAAACAAGCAGTCGAACGCGATCCGCGAATTACGGGAGTGCTGAGCACGAAAGGAACTTTGTAGAGCGATGACATGCGTGGCGATCCTCGATTATGGAGTCGGCAATCTGCGCTCTGTCGAGAAGGCTTTCGCGGCAGCCGGTGCAAGCGCGATCGTCAGTGATGATGAACGCGTTTTGCGCGAAGCCGAAGCGCTGGTGCTGCCGGGCGTCGGCGCGTTTGGCGCGTGCATGAAAGCGCTTTCGGCGCGCGGCTTCGACGAGCTCATTCGTGAACGTGTCGCCGAAGGCACGCCGCTTCTCGGTGTGTGTGTCGGCATGCAGATGCTGTTTGAAGAGTCGGAGGAATTCGGGAAAACGTCTGGGTTGGGCTTGCTGCGCGGGCGCGTACGCCGGTTTACCGATGATCTGGTCGTGCCTCACGTCGGCTGGAATCAAGTCCGGCAGCCACGCGCGCACCCGCTCCTGGACGGCATAGAAGATCAAGCGTTCTTCTACTTCGTCCACTCCTTCTACTGTGAACCTGATGACCCGGCGGTCGTCATCGGCGAGACGGACTACGGTGCAGGCTATGCTTCGGTGGTTGCACAAGGTCAAATCTGCGGCGTCCAGTTTCATCCGGAAAAAAGCCAGGCTGCGGGTTTGCGGCTGCTTGGCAACTTCGCGTCGTATCCGTGCAAATCCGTCGAATCCGTTTGATCAGTGGTCTATGCGGAACTAGAGCGATTGTTCCGAACGCATAGACCACTGATCAAACGGATTCGACGGATTTACACGGATCTCTTACCGAATTGATCACTAGCGAATTGCCCGGTACAAGTCACTAGTGGAGGGCCATTGATTTCAATGTTGGCGAAACGCATCATCCCGTGTCTCGACATCGACCGTGGCCGCGTCGTCAAAGGCATCCGGTTCGTCTCGCTCGTCGACGCGGGCGATCCGGTGGAACAGGCGCGGGCATATGACGCGGAAGGCGCGGACGAGTTGGTGTTTCTGGATATCACCGCTTCGTCCGACAAGCGTTCGATCATCATCGATCTGGTGCGTCGCGTAGCTGACGAGGTCTTTATTCCATTGACCGTCGGCGGCGGCCTCGACTCAATCGAAGATATTCGAGAGGTCTTGCGCGCCGGCGCTGATAAGGTCTCAGTCAACACGGCCGCGGTCACGGGGCCTTCGCTGATAAGTGACGGAGCAGAGACTTTTGGCAGCCAGTGCATCGTCATCGCCATCGACGCTCGCAGAAGAGAAGCAGATGATCCTGCAAAGGGATGGGAGGTCTACACTCATGGTGGGCGGAGAAACGCCAGATTGGATGCGGTCGAATGGGCCGTGCAAGCTGAACAGCTCGGCGCCGGGGAGATCCTCCTGACAAGCATGGATCGGGACGGCACACGCGACGGTTACGACGTGGAACTTACAGGCGCGGTTAGCTCGGCAGTGCGCATTCCGGTAATTGCTTCCGGAGGCGCTGGCCGGCTTGAACATTTTCATGAAGCGCTCGCCCAGGGCGATGCCAGCGCCGTGCTGGCCGCCTCACTCTTTCACTTCGGACAGTACAAGATTGGCGAGGTAAAGGAATACCTGCGAGCGCGAGGAATCGTGATGAGATGAAAACGACAATTGACGACGTGAAGTTTGATGAGCGCGGTCTCGCACCCGCAGTTGTGCAGGATGCTCAGACAAGGGGCGTGCTGATGCTCGCTTACATGAATGAGGAGAGCCTTAAGCGGACATTGGAGACCGGAGAGACGTGGTTCTGGTCCCGATCGCGAGCGCAACTCTGGCACAAGGGCGAGACCTCCGGCAACATTCAGCGGGTCGTGGATGTGTTCTTGGATTGCGACGGCGATTCGCTCGTCGTGCGAGTCGAGCCCGCCGGGCCCGCCTGCCACACCGGCCAGACTTCCTGCTTCCACAATGTCATTCAAGCTGCAGGCGAGCCTCAGGAGAATGCCGGGGGTCTGGGCGAAGTGCTTGGTGCGCTCTACGCTCTAGTCGAGGAGAGAAAACGCGAAAGACCGCAAGGCTCGTATACGACTTACCTCTTTGATCAGGGGCTGGACAAGATTCTCAAGAAAGTCGGGGAGGAATCGAGTGAGACAATCATCGCCGCGAAGAATGAGGATCGCAGCGCTCTCACGAAGGAGTCTTGCGATCTTCTCTATCATCTAATCGTGTTGCTGGTCGAGCGCGGCGTCGCTCTGTCGGATGTGCGCGCCGAGTTGGTTCGTCGCCGAGGAGAACAGAGCGAGTGACCCATACCGGCCATTTCGCAGCGATCAAAGCGGTAAGAAAATCCGTGTGAACCCGTCGAATCCGTTTCATCAGTGGTCTATGCGTTTTTGAGAACATAGACCACGGATGACACTGATCGAACGGATTTGCACGGATACCACACATTCATGGAAAAGAGATAACGACGGATGCTGATAATTCCTGCGATTGATCTCCGTCAGGGGAAATGCGTGCGCCTCGCACAAGGGCGCAAAGAGGCGGCGACAGCTTACGACCGCGATGCGATCAGCGTCGCGCAAGCCTTTGAAGCTGACGGAGCGCGGATGCTTCACGTAGTAGATCTGGACGGCGCGTTCGGCGAAGGACAATCGCTCAACCGCGATGTGGCGAAGCGTATCATTCGTTCCGTAAGCGTACCTGTGCAGTTTGGCGGCGGCCTTCGGACTATCGACGGCGTCGAAGAGTTGATCCTGGCGGGCGCAAACCGCGTCGTGATCGGGACTCTGGCCGCCGAATCCCCCGAGACGCTCGAGACACTTGTCGAGCGATTCGGCCCTCGCATCGTGGTTGGGATTGACTCGCGCGATGGCCAGGTCATGACGCGCGGCTGGGAAAAGCACGGGCAGATCGAGGCGGTAGAGTTGGCGCGGCGCATTGCGGGTGTGGGCGTGGAGCGGATCGTCTATACGGATGTGTCTCGCGACGGAATGCTCGTTGGGCCGAACATCGAACAGACTTGCCTGATCGCTCGAGAGTCCGGCTTGAAGGTCACGGCTTCGGGCGGCGTCTCGTCTCTCGAGGACATCGAGCGGCTCAGCCGTATGAGTGAGACCGGCGTTGATAGCGCGATCGTCGGGAAGGCGCTTTACGAAGGTCGCTTCACGCTCAAAGAGGCACTCGAAGTATCCTAGGCCCCGTGTGGAACAGGCCGATTGTGCCGTCCGCCAACAGCGCCAGCACTGAGCCTTTTGCGCGGTCTGATCTTCCGAACGGTGCTATACTCATCGCGAAAGGAGCGGTTGAGACAGTGGCAGCGAGATTGCCTAAGGCACCCAACAAAGCGCCCAAGCTTGCGCTGGTGCGTGAGGAGCTGTATGGGTCTCCCTATGAATACTATGCGCTGGGGAAATACGTTGTCGCCGCGCGTGGCGTGTGCGGCGGACGACCCACCATCAAGCATCACCGCCTGGATGCGCGCCACATCATCGGCTGTTTGAAGGCTGGAGACACACCACAGCAGATCGCTCGCAACTACAAGATTCCCGTGGCGGCGGTGAATGAGGCCATCGAACTAGCCTCAGTCTACGACTACGAGAAGAGTTACGCATGATCGTGCTCGACGAGCAGCTCGCCGATGCGCGCATCGTCGCTGCCGTCGAGCGCTGGTATCGCGGCAAAGTCATTAACATACTGGAGGTCCGACCTAACACCAGAGTACTGGACGATGTGATCGGTGTCTTACTTCAACGCCTGAAAGATCTACCTTCGTCACCATCAACTACCATGATTTCTGGCGCAAGATTGACGCTCATCCTGATTATTGCGTCATCTGTTTCAATTTGCCGATGGAACGAGCCCGCGACATCCCAGGCAGTTTGCGGATGATCTTCAGCCTCCCGGAGTGGAGCACCAAGCAGAAACGCATGGGCAAAGTGATCTCGGTCAGTGGACGTACGCTGAGGTACTACGAGTGACTTCCCTTATCTGCCGTGCTGTTCGACCAACCTGCGAAAACGACTCTTTTGAGCTTCCGTCGCGTCATCACGTATTTCGAGCGTCCAGGCGCTTGCGGGCGATTGGACATTTGGCGCAGCGAAACGCAAACCAAACCAGTCGAGCGCCTCGGCGTAATCCAATTCCTCGGTTGAAGCGAGCGCTTTCCGGAACCACTCCTTGAGATCAACGCCAGTCACCTCTTCCGCGGTTTGGCGGAATTGCTCCGGCGTAAACCCGCGCTCTACCGAATACCGTTTGTAGGCGAGCCTCATCAGGTCATCCAGCCTCTTCTTGCCGCCGGTGACATTCTGGATCTTCGCGTCTAGCAGGAATCCCACCACCGGCCCTTTGACGTAGTAGCTGACTTTGGTTGCAGTGTCCCGGCCCACACCGGAAGTGCCGGAGTTCCACACGTCGAGTGATGCCTGCTCGAGCGTTTGCACGAGCCGCCCGGGGGCGCTCTGAAGCTGCCCGATGTTCGACGACAGCCGCGACAAATGCTCCTCCGGAGTACAAAGCCCGGCGCGGACGACCATCAAGTCGCCGAAGTACGTCGTGAGGCCTTCGGAAATCCACAGGCTGCTGGTGCTCGGCGGGTGCTCATAGTCAAAGGGCCCGAGTTCGATGGGACGCAGCCGCTTGACGTTGAATGCATGAAAGTATTCGTGACTCACGAATGTGAGCCAGCGAACGTCTGGTGTCGTCGTTCGCGCTGAACTCGCCGTCAACAAGGTGGAATTCAAATGCTCGAGCCCGCCGCCTCCCTGACGGAACACGGCGAGGAAGACGTACTTCTTGAACGGCAGGAAACCCCAGAAGCGCCGGGTTTCCCGGACGATCTTCTCCAGGTCATGAGCCGCGCGCTTGCTGTCCCACCGGCCAACTTCACCGGCATCCACGACGTAGTGCTTGCTGCCGTCAACTTCAAACTCGTTGACGATCAAATTGCCGGCTACGATCGGTGAATCAGCCAGCGTGTCGTAATCAGGCGCGCGATAGTGATTCGGCAAGCCGTCAGGCGCTGCATCAAGAGAGGTCATTGACCGCTGCCACACCGGCGGCAACTCCAGCCTCACGTCATGCCGGCGGCGGGCCTTCTCGACCAGCGTGATAAAAGTCGCCGGTCCATTCAACACCGCGAAATCGTTTCCGACCCAGTTGCTCGTGACCGATCGCCCGCTACAGAGGAGCCGATAGGACACGATGACGGTTGGCTGCCCGCCGGTCTTGATCCGCCAGCGGTTCTTCTCGGGCTGTTGGACTTGAAGCGGCGTGCCGTCCGGCGTTCTCGCCGAGAAGTCCTGGACGCGGTTGGCGTAATTCTCAACGCGATAGAAGCCCGGCGACCAAACGGGCATCATCAGGTCAATCGCCGCGCGCTTGCCTGTGGGCGCTTTGATCTCTACATCTGCGATGTGTGTGTCCGGCGCTGCGAACTTGATGGTGTAGACAATCGGTTCGAGCGTCTGGGCGGTTAATGCTTGTGGGGCAGGAGTAACGAGGCAAATCAGGAGCCCAACAAGGATGATGCGCGAGGACGAGCGTTTCTGCATGGCGGCGCCTCCGAAGAAGAATGTAGCGTACCTGTCCAGTCTGCGCGAGGTGGGACTGATCCGGGGAGCGCGCGCAGACTGACCTCTACGCTCCACTTTACGAACGTCCGCATAATGCCGTACTACGAAACGTCACTCGCGTCTCTTTCGTTTCGCGTCGAGCAATCTACTGGCGAGCGGCTCAGCACCTTCGGCAGCGTCTCCAAAAGCACCCGCATTTGAAGCGTGATCGCGCGGCTGCCGGACTGGCGATTGTGTCGGCTGCATTGTCCCGTCTCCTTTGTCGTCGCTCAGCACGACGCGGGACCGAGCAACCTTCAGCTTCGCCATCGAAACGGAGGCCGCAGAATCAACTCTCGAGGAGGAAGCTCGACGCAGTCTTGACTGAATCCATTCTCGCGCCTTAGCCAAATGCTCGCGAGTGATGAGAACGCGCCGCACTCCCACGTCGATCGGCAAGAGTAGCAACGCCGCGAGCATCAGTGTTTCCCATATCTCGTGAGGGATTGTTTTCATGGAACGCCGAGTGAACAAGTCCGGACTTCCGGCATCGCCGGCGGGGATCAATTTTCCGCCGGTCATTTCGCTGACGCGCGCCAGCAGGTTCACGTCCTCCGAAGCGATGTTGAACTCGGGCGAATATGAATTTATCGCGCCGGCCGTCGTTCCAACCTGTCCGTCGTCCTCGGAAACGCTGACCAGGTAAGCTCCGCGCGCGACAGCGGCGAAGTCACCTTCGTACTGACCGGCCGCAGTTTGATCGAGCGTGACGTCAGTCGTCGACAGATCAGGCGCAATGACATGGATTCGAAGTCGAAGATTGTTCCTGGACTCGCCTTCGGGTGTTGTTGCTTCAACCGACACGTGACCGCGTCCGGCATTTATTTCGATTCGCGGCGTCAACCCGCCAGAGGATTCGTGGCGCAACGTGTCTCTGAAAGCTTGCGTCCAGAACTGCCCGAAGCCCGGCCAGTTCATCCAGCCTGCGGCCCACCGCGGCTTCGCGTCGGAGGTGAACGCAGCCGCGCGGCCCAATCCGTACTGCCACACCGCGTACACCGGATCATCTTTGTCAGAGATCAGCGACGTGATCGCCGGCGACTTGAGCGAGTCGCGCTCGGCCGTTCCGACATAACCGCCGAGCTGCGGCGCCGCGCTCCAGTCGATTCCGTTCGTGGCTTGCGCCGGCCGCACGAGCCTCGGCGCGAAGGGTTCTTCGATGATCGTCGAGCGTGACGCGAGCGACGCTTCGCGGGTGAAAATGCGCGGCAGATTCTCGGGCCTATCCGCCGCGTAGAACCGTCCGCCTCCGATGTCGGCCAACATCCTCATCATCGGAATGTCGGCGTCGTCACCCACGGCAACCGCCGTAAGCGTCATCCCCGAGTCGCGAATCGAGCGCGCGGCCCCGCGAAAGTCACCGTCCTCGCTCCGGCCGTCCGAGAGCACGATGATGTGCTTGATCTGCGCGTCGCTCGCTTGAAGCCATTGCTGGGCCATTCGTAAACCGGGATACATATTGGTTCCGCCGAGCGCTTGAATCGATTCGACCTGGTGGATGATCGCTTGCTTGTCTTCCACCTTGGTGAGGTTCACAACCGGATACGGCTGGCTGTCGAACGCGATCACTCCAACCGAGTCGCGGTCGGATAGAAAATCAACGGTCGCCGAAGCGGCTTCCTGAGTCAGTTGCATCTTAGTGCCGGCCATCGAGCCTGATTTGTCGATGACCAGCGCGAGCGCCAGACTTGGCAAGTGTTTTTTCTGGCGCACGTCAAGCGAGACTGGCAGCGTCTCCTCGATAGGCGTCTTGTAATAACCGCCCGGGCCGAAGCTCTGATCGCCGCCGATCATAATGAACCCGCCGCCCAAATCTCGGACATATGACTGAACCGTCTTCATCTGCGCGGTCGTCAGCGCCGAAGCCGGCACGTTGTCAAAGATCACAAGGTCGTAGTTTTGAAACCCCGCAAGCGTTGCCGGAGCCGCCGCCGCCGCTCGCGTATCGACCGCGAAGTGTCCTTCCGCGAGTACGCGAACGATCCCGGGCGAGGGCCGCTCGTCGCCGTAGAGATAGAGCGTTTTCGGCTGGCCCTCGACTATCGCGAACGCCTCGCGCGAGTTGTTCTGGACAAAAGCGTCGGACCCGATTGCTTCAACTTCCGCGCGATAGCTGTAGAAGCCCTTCTGCTCGACACGCTGAGGCAGGACGAAGACGTTCTCGCCCGATGCCGCGACGTGAACATTTCGCTCAGTCACAACCGAATCGTTTCGAAAAACTCGCAGCGTTGCGCCGGTGTCGCGCGTGGTGTCGATGGTGACTCTCAAGTCGAAGCCTTCGCCCTCGGCGAGCTTCTCGGGAACTTCGAGATCGCGGACCGCAAGTTCGCCACGGGACTGACCGTGCCCGGTGCTTGTGCCAATCGCACGTGTGTAGACTTCGATACCCGAAGCCCGAAGGATCTCGGCTTCTTTTGACGAGCTGTCCAGGTTCTCGTTGCCGTCCGAGATCAAGACGAATCTGGCGGAGGCGTCTTTGGGCACAAGCGCGGTTGCGAGTCTCAAAGCGGCGGCGAGGTTGGTGTAATCACGCGGCGGGTTCGAGCTAATATCGCTGATGCGCCAATCGCCCAGCGCTTCTTTGCGAGTGGGCGCGAGTTCGACCGAAGGCTCGCGCGCGAAGGCCACAACGCCGATGTAATCTCGCGTCGCGGCATTGGTGATCTCGCGGTTGATGAAAGCGAGGACTTCGGTTCGATTGTCTTGCGCGACGCTCGCGGACACGTCTACAAGAAAGATCAGAGCAAGGTCGGGTGAAGTCGTTCGCATCCGCAATCCGGCCAGAGCCAGCACGATGAGCAGGAGCAGCAGGACCCGCGCGGTGTTGCTGATCCCGCGTCGTGTTGGAGAGAGATTTGCGAGGCCGGTCCGCGCGAGATAGAGCGCAAGCGGAATCAAACACAGGAGAAGGAGCGCGAACGGATTAGTGAAGTCAACACGCATTGCGGATTGCGGATTGCGGATTGCGCCTTCGGAACCGTGGATGCCTTGTCAATCCGCAATCCGAAATCCGCAATCCGCAATCAAGCGATTCTCCTGTGATATGCCCACCACTCGATTATCAACACTGCGAGCGCGATGAGGGCGATCCACCGCCACGCCTCGCGCTCGGAATGAAACGTTTCCATCTGGCCGCTGGCCTCGCCCGAGCGCGTCTTGATCGAATCGCGCGGCGCGGTGTTCGACTCTGCTTCGCTCAGCAAACTGGCGGCGAAAGACGGCGCGGCCCTAACGTCGTAGGTCCCCACCCGCAGCGTATCTGCGAAGACAACTGAGCCGTCGCGCGCCGCTACTTCGCGAGTTTCGCCGGCGGGTGTAGTGATGCTCGCGCTCGGCGCCGGGGTCTGGATCGTTGCCGGCTGACCTGCGCGAACCGCACGCTCCGTCGCAGGGGAATCTCTACCCGCAAGCCACGACATCGCATTCGCTAGCAGAATCGGAAACTCGACTTTGAGTGGAAGGTCGCTTCGCGCGAGTTCGAACCCGATCATGACGATCCTGCGGCGATCATCATCGCCTCCCCAGATAAGCGGATCGCTTCCAGCGCTGACGATGGGTTTTAGCCAGGACGCCGTTTCGCGGGTTGTAACAGTTTCGACATGCAAATCGCCGTAACTAAGAAAGCTATTGACCGGATGCGAGCGCTCTACCGAGGTGATCTCAGGGCGTTCGCGTTGACCGGTTGCGCGCCACAGACCTGCGGCGTCCGGCGGGTTGATAGCGAGCACCGGGCGGCTGCGTTCGATAGCGCCGGCGCCGTCGCTAACAATGCAATCGAACTCGGCGGTGTTCGAGACAGCGCTGATCTTACTCGCGGCGATGCCGGCATTGGAGGCGAGGGCCTCGAGCAGGAATGGGTTCTCGCTGATGACGCCGACGCGAACAGTACGTGTGCTGGGGAGGAAGGCATAAGCGACGTTGTCGGCCGCGAGGTCGTCATCCACATCGAGCCTCAATTCAGCCAACGCGTCCTGGCTGGGCGCCGAGTCAAAGACCAGCCCGCGTCTGTCGTTCGAGCCAAGGTCGAGAGTTCGCGCGTCGATGAGCTTGCCTCCGATCTTCAACTCGACGCCGAATGTGCGGGCTCGGTCGCCGAAGTTTGCAATGGAAGCGAACACTTCGCGGCGGCTGCTTCCAGCAGCCCGGCGCGAGTTCATCGCGATGATGCCGATATTGTCCGAGCGGCGGCCGACGCGAACGAACCGCGCCGCACCTGCATGAGAATCCGCAGCGGTTCGCGCGGATAGTTCAAGCGGCGAATCTCGCTCGGACATGATCGGCGATCCTCCGCCATCGCTGATGATGACAACGCTCGCATCGCGTTCGCTCATGGCTAGTTGTTCGGCCAGCCTCAATGCGTCAGTGAGGTTGCCCGGCGCGTCGGTCTCTTTCACCTGGGTGATGGCTTCGGCGAGCGCGGCGAGGTCCGAAGTGAACGCGCTGCGCACGGTGACTCGCGCTGAGCTTTCAATAATCGCAGCCCGGTCGCCGCCGCTGAGGCCCTCGATCATTTCGCGGGCGAGCTGTTTGGCGCGATCAAGCCGCGAGCCGTCGTCTTCGTCGCGCGCGCTCATGCTCGCTGTCGAGTCGATGATGATGACGGTGCTGCCCGATGCGAGAGCCCGAGTGACAACCAGCGGCCGCGCCAAAGCGAAGACGAGGGCAATGAGCGCGAGCAGTTGAAGCAGCAACAAGAGACTGCGCCGCAGCTTCTTGAATGGAGCGTTAGCTTCCAGTTCTTCGAGCGCGCGCGTCCACAGAAGGACACTCGGCACAACGGTACGCTTTCGCTTTAGCTTGAGCAGGTAGAAGAAGACTATGATCGCGGCGAGCAGCAGCCACCATAGAGCGCCTGATGAAAGCAGTCTCATAATGGAAAACGGATTATAACCCAAGTTCGTAGTTCGGCCTTCAGGCGGAAGTTTGTATTTCAGGCTCACGAAAAGCGTCTACAAACTTCCGCCTGAAGGCCGAACTACGAACACACGCTCCTGGATCAAGCAGTCGGCGTGGCGCTACCATCTGAGCATGACCGAGGAACTGCCATCCGCTAATGCTCCGCCTCAAAGTTGTGATTCAAACGTCACCGATATGATCGTGTCCGAGCCACGCGCCACCGCGAGAGCACGATGGGCTGAGACGGTCTTCTTTGTGAGCCTCTGCGTCTACGCGGTGCTGGCGGTGCTCGCTCATCGATACGCTTATTTCGATTGGGACCTCTCGCTGGCGCGTAGCATTCAATCCATATCGATTCCTGGTTTCGAGACGGCGATGCTTGGCGTGTCGCTTTTTGGAAACGGCTGGATCGCGTGGCCGCTGGTGGTAGTCGCGGGAATTGTGTTGATCAAGACAGGCCTTCGGGCCGAGGGTGTCATATGCATGGCCGGAGCGGGCTCGGGATGGCTTGTGAACCAGTTGCTGAAGTTGTCGATCGGACGCCCGCGGCCCAGCGACGCGCTGGTTAACGTCGCCGGTACTTTCCACTTCGAGAGCTTTCCTTCTGGTCACGTGGTCTTCTTTGTCGAGTTCTTTGGATTCCTCCTCTTCCTCGCACTGGTGCTGCTCAAGCGAGGACCGTTGCGTCACGCATCGCTGATCGTGCCGGGCCTGCTCCTCGCACTGGTCGGCGTGTCCCGCGTGTACCTCGGCGCGCACTGGCCCAGCGATGTGGTGGGCGCATACCTGGCCGGCGGCATCTGGCTGATGCTTATGATCGAGGTCTACAGGCGAATCAAAGCCAAGCCGCGAAGCTAGAGGCGTCCGCAGCCGCGGGCGCCAACAAGCGAAGACCATCGCAACAGCTTGCACCGGATCCTTGTGGCAATTGTCCCCGGAGATAGAAGATGCAATCGTTTGATCGCCAGAGTTAGGGACTGACCGTCTTCGGGTACGCTGTTTGTTAGGTTTCAAGCGAGCTTATCTTATGATGCAAGCAGACAGCAGCATGAGCGTTAAGGATGATCGCACAGGAACGCTACTGCTATCGATGCGCTTCACTGGGCTGGCTGACGCGCTCGCCTACCTGTCGCGCGCGCAGCTTGTATGCTCTACGTGCGGAAAGCAGTTCGGCGGGCGGTCAACGATCACAATGATGAACCGAGGCGCGTCGTGGGAGGTGATGCTGCCGCACCACTGTGAGCAATCGCCGCCCCCCGCGGAGGTGCCGTCAATCACTAGTTGGACGCCGGGCTCTTGAATCTCGCGTCCTCGATCGGGACGTTGTGTTTGATCTCAGTCAGTCTGGTTATCACTCGCACTGGTCCTTCGGAGCGCAAGACAAATGGCAGTTTGATTCCATCGATATCCCGATAGTCTTCGTAATAGTGCTGCACCGGTGTCTTGCCGTAGACCATATCCCGGCGCGACAACAGCCCGGTCTCGCAGTCGAAGTACAACTTCTCAGGATTCCCGCTTTCAGGCACTGCCTCTACGACGTGCAACTCGCGGCCGTTGATTTTGTCTTTTCCCGAAACCGCCAGCCGCTGATAGAGGCGGTCCAGTCGGATCTGCCGGTAGAAATCAGATTCCCGTTGCATGGTCGCCAGCTCCGGGCCCTCCAGTGGGCGCAAGCCCGTTTCAGTCATGTTCATCGACCAGCCGGCTGTGCCGTCGTAACCCCTTCCGGTGAAGCCGCGGTTCTCAGGAGCGTCGAGTACTTCGACTCGCTTATTTGGCGCTTTGGAGTAAATCTCGATTGGGAACCGTACGCGACGGGTGACATTCTCCCATTCACCCTTTGCCACCCGGGTTGTAAGCTTCTGATGAGCCGCGCTGCCCCCTGTCGCCTGGACGTATTTTGCTAACACCTGCTCGACAGTGAGCAACGCTTCTGAAGAATCGGTTGTTTGAAGTGAGGCAGGAAAAGAAAACGGTAAGCTCGCCGCAAGCACCAGGATGAACGACTTCATGGCAGTAATCCTCCTTGACTGGAACTGCGTGTTAGTGCGGTAGCTGGGAATAAAGTTTCAGGCTTTGGAGATTAGACGGACGCTTGGGCTCACACACACCGCGAGGAGCGACGCAAGTCTCGAGCGATGGTTACTTCGGGGGCCTCGTTTGTGCCTCTCAGTTTGAAATCAGCGGCCGCTGCTTTTCAGTGCGGCTCGGCAAGCGTGTACTCGAACTCGTAAAAGTGTTTTCCGTCCACGATGTTGATCGTCATTTTCCCGGCGAGCCCGACGATCTCACCAGTGCCGGAATCCGGGACGACGGTGATGCTGAGTTGCGGGGCGCCGCGTGTCATCGTGCCGCTGTGTTGAAGCGCGAACGTACCTTTACGGCCGCCGAGCGTTCCATTGACCCGCTCCATCGCGACGTAACCGGCCGAGCCCTGAACGTCCGTGCTGCTGACCGCCAGCATCTGGCCCTTACTGGTACCTTCGAGATCGCCGTGGAATTGCTTGTCGAGCGACATCCTGCCCACGGTTGGGTCTCCGACCTTGTCTTCCGTCTGAGGATTCATCTTCACTTCAAACGTTCCGCTTGCATGCTTCGTCACTGTCCTCTCCTTTTGGTCCGTCTTGGATAATGGCGAAAGGGTTTGTTGATACGCGAAAGAGCCGACGGCCAGAACCAACCAAATGATCACGATGATGTTGGCTGCGACGCGCGAATCAGATTTCATACAATGGGCACGGCGGGATTATACGCGGCATCGGGAGGGAATTGTAAGCGTGCAGACTTCTGAAGCGGGCTCGACCTCGCTCAACTCGGTCGAGTCGGCGGAGCCCGCTTCAAAAGATCATTCGCAGCGGTGGGCCGCTCTCATTCGGCAATCGGAAATCGGCAATCGCAAATCGGCTCTCATTCCTCGCGCAACGCAACCATCGGATCAACCTTCGTCGCTCGCCGCGCCGGAACCCAGCAAGCGAGCAACGCGACGGCCGCCAAGAACGCGGCTACTATGCAAAACGCCAGCGGGTCGAATTGGCTGATATCTACCAGCACCCTGGCCAGCAGTCCCGATATCCCAGCGCCGCCAACCAGACCGAGCGCGATGCCAATCGCAATCAGCTTCGACCCCTGCCGCAAAAAGAGCGAGATAACGTCGCGACTTCGCGCACCCAACGCCAGGCGGATTCCGATCTCGCGCGTGCGCTGGCTGACAACAAACGACATAACGCCGTACAACCCGACAGACGCCAGCAGCAGAGCCAGAATGCCCAACACGCTCGACAGCACTGCGATGGCCCTGAAGGGAGCCATTTGAAATGTCAGCGAATCTTCGAGGCGGCACGGCAGGACATCCAGATTGGGATCAACGGCGCGGGCTTCGTTACGGGCCGCTGTAATCAGCGGCCGCGGATCGCTCTCGGTGCTGACGATCAGGTATTCGGCAGTCCTTGTTTCGTTCGCATCCGAAAACGCCTGCAATGGAAGGTAGAGAAATGTCTCGTCTCGTTGCCAAACCCAGACCTGCCGCGTGTCGTTCGTAATACCGATGACTTCACGCTGCGGGAAGTTGGGTGGCGCCTTGGCCGTCGCTTCGTTCTTCCTTGCCGCGAAACCAACGCCGATCTGTTTTCCGAGCGCTTCGTTGCCGTCACGGATGCCAGGCCAGAAGCGGAGCGCAGTGGATTCGCTGATCAGCACGACGGGCGCGTTTGCTTGCGCTTCCTGTTCAGTGAAGCTACGCCCGCGCGTGATGCGCATGCCGAGAGTTTGAAAATAATCGGGCGAGACAAAGGTGACGCCGGCCTGCAACGGGCGATCGGCGAGCTGCTCGCTTCCGGCAAGCGTGACCGGCGCCGTGCGTAGCCCGCCGGTCAACGGTGCGCGATGCGCCTGGCTGACGGCTTTCACACCCGGCAGCGCTCGCAAACGCGCCGCAAGTTGGCTGTTCAGCTTGCTCTCACTGCCCGGCTCTTTCTGCACTGTCTGCAAGCTGGTCTGGAGCGTAAAGACGTTCTTGGTCATCAGGCCGGTATCGATCGTCTGCACCCGTTGCAGGTTGCGCACCAGCAAGCCTGCGGCTATGAGCAGCGTCAGAGACACACCTATCTGCGTGACGACCAGCGCGTTGCGCACGCGCGAGTGGCTTAGTTGCGCGCCGAACGTCGAGCCTTGGTCTTTCAAGGCAGAATTGAGATCGGGCCGCGAAGCTTGCAAGGCCGGAGCGAGTCCCGCTGCCACGCCTGACAGCATCGAGACCAGCAGCGCAAACCCGAAAATGCGATAGTCCGGGTCCAGGTTGAGCGCGAACTGTTCGACCAGCGCGCGGGGAATTGGCAACTGCGCCAACACGACGGGGTAGAGCGCACCGAGCGCCCAGATCGTCAACAGCCATCCGGCAGCGCCTCCCAACGCCGACAGCAGCATGCTCTCGGTGAGCAACAGCCGGATCACCCGCCAACGGCTCGCGCCCAGCGCCAGGCGCACGGCAATCTCGCGCTGCCGCGACGCCGCCCGCGCGAGCAGCAGGTTCGCGACGTTGGCGCAGGCGATCAACAGAATCAGCCCGACAGCGGTCAGCAATGGCAAAGCCAGCGGGATCAGGCTCTCATCGATTTCGACGAAGGTGGCGCCGCGGCCGATGCTGACAAACGTCTTGCGCTGTGGATCGGGGTATTGCTGGGCAAGCTGGTCCGCGATCGCATTCATTTCAGCTTGCGCCTGTTCGCGCGTTACACCCGGCTTCAATCTGCCGGAGAGCGAGAAGGAATCCGCGTTGCGATCAGTCAGCCAGCGCTTGCTATTCCAGGCGGAGACCACCTGGTCGCGCATCATCAGCGGAATCCAGAACTGCGGCGAGTCTGGAACGGTGCCGACAAAACCACGCTCCGTGACGCCGATGATCGTGAACGGCAGCCCTGCGAGCTTGATCGCTCTGCCGATGATCTGCGGATCGGAGTTGAACCGCTGCTCCCAGCAGATGTAGCTCAAGACCATCACCGGATGAGTGCCGGGCGTGCTGCACTCTTCGGGCGCAAAGCCGCGGCCCAGCGCCATCTCCACGCCGAGCACTGAAAAGTAATTCCCCGAGACGATCTGGCCGAAGCCGAAGTTGTCAGGTACAAGCGGGGATTCATCAACGCCTGCCGACGGCTCGCCAAACGGAGCCGCAAACTTATTCAATGCCACCAGTCCGGCAAACACGGTGTTGCGATCACCGTAGTCGAGATAATCGAGATAGGAGAAGAGCCGGTTTCCCCGACCTTCGCGGGTTCGCCCTTCAATTGTGGTGATGCTGTCAGGATCTCTGAGCGGCAGCGGCTTCAAGACAAAGGCGTCAAAGACCGTAAACAATGCCGTATTGACGCCGATGCCCAGCGCCAGCATGACGATGGCAATCAGCGCGAAGCCGGGTTTCTTCACTAGCATTCGCGCGCCGTATCTTAGATCCTGCCACAAGTCTGCGATCAACTTGCCCCCACCCCTCTGGTTGGTTCCAAGCACGACGGGTTCTTGCGTAACTGGCCGTTCAACGCGGCGCAGTTCGTGTGCCAGTAGTTCGCTTTCACTCAACTCCGCGAATGCCGCGCGAGTGGCTTCTTCTGGCGTCGCGCCGCCCGCTAGCAACTCGGCCTGGCGATCTTCCAAGTGCTGCGACAACTCCTCGACGATCTCCGACTCGCGCGTCGGCTCGAGATTCAGGCTGGTCAGCCGCCGTCCGATTTCCTGTTTCCAGTCGCGCATCTACGTCCTTCGGATTTTAGGTTCTAGATTTTCGATTTCCAGATTGGATCGACGGCGCAATCAGAATCCAGAATCCAAAATCTAATCACGCACGTTCGGCCCCCGTAATGCGACTGATGGCCGCCACGAATTCTTCCCAGCCGCTGCGCTGCGCCGCCAGCACTTTTCTGCCTTCACGGGTGAGCTTGTAGTAACGCCGCCGCCGCTGACCCGCCTTTTCAACCCAGCGGCCCTGAATCCATCCGCGCTTCTCGAGCCGGTACAGAAGCGGATACAGCGAAGCGACGTTGAATTTGAGCACGCCGTCGGAACGAGCTTCGATTAGTTTGCTGATTTCGTAACCGTGTCTGGGCCTGGTTTCAACGAGCGACAGGATCAGCAGCTCGGCGCTGCCTTTCTTCAATTCGCGATCAAGCATCCGAGATTCCATATATGACATAGCGACATATTACTCAGGAGCATATGCGATGTCAAAGAAAATCGTTCGGGCGGTCGCCCTCCGTTAGGACGGCCATGTTTATGGACGCCAAGGTGGGACCGGGCCGCTCTCCGTTAGGAGGGCACTCCAGTCCAAATGTCTGTTTGGCTCTCGGCAGTCGCGTGGTATATTAAGGCGCAGCTTGAGCAATGACCCGACGGGCACGGAAGGCTGAGTGAACAACGTCCAGCTTCTGTCGGGCGAGACTCCTCACCGATCCGGGATGACTCGCAGACGCTCCACTGAGAGTCAGGAGTTCACTCTCAAGGAGAATTTCCATGAGCAGTTCTCTCAGCACCGCGCAACAATATCTCGACAAGGGTTTGGTCTTTTACAATAAGGGTTGGCTCGACGAAGCGATCAACAGCTATCGCATGGCCATCCAGATGCGTGAAGGCAACTTCCCGCGAGCCTACTACCAGCTCGCGCGCGCGCTTCTGGATGCGGGCGATGTCGGCGGCGCGATCGAAGCGCTCCGTTCATCCATCGAGCAGCAACCCGATAATCCTGACGCCTACTACTCGCTCGGACTCACGCTCGCGCGGCGCGGTGAGTATCCCGAAGCCATCGACGCTTACCGCAAAGCAATCGAGCAACGCGGCGGCAATCATCCGTGGGCTTATCATAACCTTGGCATCGCTCTCCTCCGGCGTGGTGATTTCAGCGAAGCCGTCGACGCGTTCAATCGCGCGATCGAGCAACGCAACGGCGAGTTCCCAAAGGCATGGCATAATCTGGGCATCGCGCTGGCGCGCCGAGGCGACCTGGAACGGGCGGCAAGTGCCTTTCGCAACGCATTGGACCAGCGTCACGGCAACTACCCCGACACTCAGTTCGAGCTTGGCCGCGTGCTGGTCGAGAAAGGCGATCTGACCGGAGCCGTCGAAGCCATACGCGCGGCGACCGAGCAGCGGCGGTCGCCCTTTCCGCAGGCTCACTTCGAGTTGAGCCGCGCGTTGTTCGGATTGGGTCAGCTCGAAGAAGCAATCACCGAAGCGGGCACCGCCATTCAGCAGCAGGCTGTCTATCCCGAAGCGCATTACGCGTTGGGCCGCGCGCTCGCGCGGCGCGGCGATCTGAAAGAAGCGATCGAGTCTTATCGCACCGGCATCGCACAGCGCGAGCACTTCCCGTGGGCTTATCACAACCTTGGGGTCGCGCTTACCCGTCTGGGCAATCTCGAAGAAGGTGTCGAAGCTTACCGCAAAGCCATCGAGCAAAACGCGCGATTTCCGCGCGCGCATTACGATCTGGGCAACGTGCTGTACAGTCTAGGCCGAGTATCGGAGGCGACAGAGGAATTCAGCGCGGCCATCGCGTTGCGGAGTGGCGGCTACCCCGACGCGCACTACGAGCTTGGGCGCATCTACGCGGGTGAGCACAAGCTCGACCTGGCGATCGGTTCGTTTCGAACGGCTCTCTCGCAGAACGAAAACTTCCCCGAGGCTCATCACGAGCTTGGTCTGTCGCTGTATCGCAGCGGCAAGCTTCCCGAATCTGTTGCCTCGTTTCGCGCCGCGATTCAGCAGCGAGGCGGCGACTTCGCCCGCGCGCACCATAACCTCGGCCTGGCGCTGGCGGATCTTGGAGTGCTCGACGAAGCGACGAAAGAATTCCGGCTGGCGATTGACCAGCAGCCGGTGTTCCCGCGCGCGTTTCGCAACCTCGGCCGCGCGCTTTATCGTTTGAGTGATCTCGACGGCGCCGTGGCGGCGCTGCGCACTGCCGTCGATCAGCGCGACGGTGAGTTCCCCGAGGCCTATCACGATCTCGGGTTGGCCTACTTCAGCAAAGGCCAGCTTGACGAATCGATCGGCGCGCAGCGAAAGGCCCTTGAACAATCGAAAGAGTTTTCGGAAGCATACTTCTGGCTTGGGACTGCTTACAACGCGAAGGGCGAAGTCGCGAAAGCGATTGAAGCTTACAACGGCGCCATCTCGACTCGGCGGGGCCCGTATCCTGACGCACACTACAACCTTGGGCTCGCTCATGCGCGAATAGGCGAGCTTGAAAAAGCGATCGCGTCTTACCGCTCGGCGCTCAAAGAGAACGAGAACTATCCGGCGGCGCACTACAGCCTGGGAGCGGCGTTGCTCGATACGGGAGAGCTTGACGAAGCGATCGTCGAGCTTCGCCGCGCGATCGCGCTCAACGACGAAATGCCGTGGGCGCATCACCGGCTGGGCGTCGCGCTCTATCAAGCCGGGCAGCTCGAAGAGTCAATCCACGAGTTGCGCCGCGCGATCAACCAGCAGCCGGTATTCCCCGACGCTCATCTGAACCTGGCGCGCTCGCTCTACGACTACGGCGATCTCAGCGGCGTGGTCGAAACTTGCGAGAAAGTCATAGCCGCGCACGGCAAGGAGTTTCCGCAAGCCCATCATCTTCTCGGCCGCGCTCTCTACGAGCTTGGCGATCTCGACTCGGCGGTTGGCGCGCTAGGCTCGGCGCTCGCGGCTAATCCGTCAATCGCCGAAGCTCATCGCGACCTGGGCCGTGTGCTTTACGACATGGGAGATCTTGACGGCGCGATCAGCTCATACCGGGCAGCCATCCAGCATCGGCCCGACTATCCGATCGCCCATCACCACCTGGGGCTTGCATTGTATGAAGGAGGGGAGCTCGAGGAGGCGGTTGCGAGTCTTCGCCGCGCAACGGCGGGACTGGGAGATGGTTTTCCCGCAGCCTGGCACAACCTGGGCGTCGCGCTTTACGACCTTGGTGAAATCGACGAAGCAATCGCTGCATATCGAACCGCGATCCAACAACGCGGGGGCCGCTACGCCGAAGCTCATTACAATCTTGGCAACGCGCTGTACGCGCGAGGCGAGATCGAAGAGTCGGTGCGCGCTTACGAGACGGCAATCGAACAGCAGCACGGGAACTTCCCCGACGCGCATCGCAATCTCGGAAACGCGCTCGCGCGATTGGGCGATCTTGACCGCGCGGCCGATTCATTGAAGCGGGCGATCACTCAAGGCGACACGGCGGCCGATGCTCATCACGATCTCGGCCTTGTGTTGTACGGACGCGGACAACTCGAAGACGCGATCCGCGAGTTCCGGATCGCGCTCGATCTTCGCAATGGGACTGACGCTGAAGCACACCGCAATCTCGGACGCGCGCTTTATGAGAGCGGCGCGCTTGAGGACGCTCGTAAGGAGTTGGAAACCGCAATCGCTCAGCGTGCGGGAGCGGCGGACACAGGCAACACCGCGACCGTGAGACTGGGCGAGGGGGCGGCAGAGGAAATAGACAGTGCGACAGTGCGACTGGGCCAGGGGGCGACAGAGGAAATAGAAAGTGCGACAGTGCGACTGGGCCAGGGGGCGACAGAGGAAATAGAAAGTGCGACGGTGCGACTGGGCCAGGGGGCGACGGTCATGCTCGGAAGCGAGAAGGCTCCCTCTGCTAAAGCGGCCGGGAATACAACAATGATCGCCGCGTCGCCCACTCCCCCCCTCTCCCCCTCTCCCCCTCTCTCCTCTTTCCCCGAGGCGCATCTCGACCTGGGACGTGTGCTCTACGACTTAGGCCACAGCGACGAAGCAATAGCCGAGTTGAGCAAGGCCGTCAGCGGGCGCGCCGTGTTTCCGCGTGCGCACTACGAGCTTGGCCGCGCGTTGGTTCGGGCCGGGCGATTGTCGGAGGCAATGTCGGCACTGAAGACCGCGGTCGAGCAGCAAGGCGGGGTCTTTGCCGAAGCGCACTTCCAGATCGGACTGCTGCTGTCGCGTCAGGGCGACGTCGAGTCGGCGCTTGACGCTTACCAGGTCGCGGTAAAGCAATCGGGGGGAATCTATCCCGAAGCCTACTACCATATGGGCCTGGACCACGTTCGGGTGCGCAACACAGAAGCGGCTGTCAGAGCCTATCGCAAGGCAATCGAGCAGCGCGGCGACTACTACCCCGAAGCGCATCAAGACCTGGGGCGAGTGTTGTACTCGATGGGCGATCTCGAGGCCGCCAACGAAGAATACTCGATTGCAGTTCGTCAGCGGACTCCTCGGACGGCAGAAGCCGCGGCGGGACGCGATACTCACAGCAGCACCGGCAAAGCGCGAAAGACACGCCGAAGCGAAGCCGCCGAAGAACTCGGCGCCGCGTTGAGGCAGGCGCCTGCGGCGGCTGACGTTGGCAAGAGTGCTGAGACGATGGCCGACCATGCGCCCGCTTCAGGGCTCAGCGCCGGCAAGGAGTGAGCGGTCCAGGTTGCTATTGATTTGGCGCCGGCCTAATTACTTCGCCATAGCCAAACCGCCGCCGATTCAACGCCGGACGAAGCGGCCGGCAAAGGACGGCGCGCTCCACAACCCACTCATTTCGACGGTGGCTTAGTTCGCTCTGGTTTGAACTCGATCACGATGCCTCGCAACGGCGCGGCGCCAACGTTCTTCGCCGTGTGAATCACCGGAGGATTGAACGCGGCGCGATCAGGCACTATGTCCACAAAGATCTCAGGCTGACCATCGGGCCACTGCTGAAGCCGAGTCCGGTTGAGCTGCATCACGACGCGTTGACTGTGGCTGTGTCGGGCGCGTGTGTCGCCTACGGCAAGCCTCTCTTCGAAGATGAAGAAGCGCTTGCCGTCGTAACGGATTGCGTTCTTTTCAGGAGGAATGATCTCAGGCGGCGACTGAACCGGCGGATGATTCGGCTTGATGTTCACTTCGAAGTACGAGCCGGCAGACGGAGTCTTGTAGGACTCGCGTTGCTTGAAGACTGCGATGTCGCCTCGCTTCATCTTTCGCCGTGACCTGCCAGATCGCAGCTCGATGTCGCTCAGCGCCACGATAACGCGATCTCCGCACTCCGCCGGCTCGGACGACGCGCACGACGTCGCGTCTCGCATCACGCGCACGTAGTCGTTCTCTAGCGCCGGAGCGGGCGTCTGAAGGAGCAAAGCTGCCAGGAAGAAGATCATCGCAACAAACCTCGGTTTGCATCAGCCGCGATCAAGCACGATGTCCCACACTACCAGCGAGGAATCAGCTTCAAACCCTTTGCCGGCCGGCAGGACCTTTGCTATTGCGGCATCTCTGTCCGCGCCCAGGTCTTTGAAGATGATGTCCGTCTCGTTCAACGGCTCACCCGGAAAATACATCTGTGTCACCAGCCGGCCCTTTTTGCCCGTCACGTCGAAGTGGATATGCGGAGGGCGCATGTTGCTGGGGTTGATCGGATTGATGGGATACGCGGCGGGCTTGATGGTTTTGAATCGATAGCGGCCTTGAGCATCGGTGACCTGAACGCCAAACCCCTGGAAGTTCGGATCGAGCGGCGCCGGATTGATATCAGCCGGATGAGCGTAGCGCCCTTTGGCGTTCGCCTGCCAGATCTCGATCCTGGCACCCAGCACGGGTTCGCCTTTGCTGTTCAGGACTCGCCCCGTCAAATGAATAACCTGTCCTTGCGCGTGTCCCCGTTTGCCGACGATGCGCGTGAGGTCCGAGTCTCGGTCGAGTGGCTTCAAGACCGGATAGAAGGGTCCCATGATTTGTTCGGGCGTTAACTTCTGCGCCGCTTCCTGAGCCAGTGTCAACTTGATCGGATTTAGAATCGCGAAGCCGCCCAGAGGGACTGCCATTTGCAACAGAGCGCGTCGTGAAAGAGTTCTTTGTTGGTGAATCATTTGAATCGATCTCCTGTTCAGAGGGGAAAGGCACTAATGCGTATACGTGAATCACAGACGCGGAGTCAACAGCCAGGAGTGTGTAGGTTGATCGCGAGGCAAAGAGCACCCCGAACATCAACGACTATCTCGCGCAGACTACTTCGGGCTTTGACTCTGCAAGGAGAATGTTCGTTGACGATACCAGTCACTGATCTCATCGACTCCCCATCTGCCTGCTTCAACCGCAAGAGCCATTTCAACTGTTTCACTGACCGTCGTTCGCAAGTCAAAGCCATTAAGGTGAATGAAACGGTCGACAAGGATAGTCGCGGTTCGCTTATTCCCGCCGATCCAGGGATGGTTCTTGATCAATCCGAAGCAGAGCGTCGAGCTTGGCGAATGAGGTCGGCGTTTTCAAGAGTGGCCGCGTGGCGCGGACGAGCCAGGGCCGATTCAATTAGAGCACGGTCAAGGACTCCGAAGTGCGTCTCACCCAGGCGACGCATGAGCATAATGTGGAGAGTGACTGCTTCCGCATAACTGAGATAGCGTATTGGTTCAATCGCCAATCCGTTTCAACTCCTCGCACGTCTCCGGGTACTTATTGAACAACCGCTCGAAGTCCTCTTTCAATTCGTCTGAGGGCGGGGGCAGAATCTCAGTTTCGATCCCGCCTTCTTTGGGATAGAGGACGGCAAAGGAGCCAGGTGCGATCTTGAGGATTTCGGCCATCTCGGCTGGGATTTCCATGACCCAACCCATCTCAGTCTTTAGCGGTGTGATCGTCTGTGCCATATGTCTTGCCTTACGATGTCGACTGGCTGATTGTAAGGAATGGCAATAGCTTCCTGCAACATCGCGCCCTCTTTATCGTGTCGAAAAGGATGCCGTTCATTCATCACCACGCGTGAGGGCCATCACCTCCGAAGTCGTCACACCAGGACGCGCAGCTCCCCGCGCCTGCTTCAGCCAGGTCTCGGCAGGCAGCGGCGCCGCTCGCCGCGTGCGATATGCCGCCAGCCAAATGGCGAGCTCCTCCACTTGCGGCGCCGGCAAATTCTCAATCGCGGTTTCGATTTCACCAATAGTGCTCATGGCCGGAAGTCTAGCATCGCGTCCCTCAAGACCTCAACGATTTTCCTGAGCACACGACTTTCCTTGCGGCCTCGCGATCATGCGGAGAGTTCAGGCACGCGCGTCACGCCTCCAGGCATTTGAGGAATAACAGCACGTCTTGTGCCTGCTCGAGTTGCTGCGGATCGGGCTGACCGATCCGCACTGATCCGACCTGGCCGGTTCAATTACCAACGTGGCATCTGACACCTCTACGATTACCACGCCGGTATCGCTTGGCGGCGGTGCGTGACCGCTTGGAAGGCTTGCGGTCATCGTCAAGAGCGTTCAGAAAGAAGCTATATGCATCAGTGGTGAGCAAGATTGTGTCGTGACGTGCGAGGATTTGATCGGCCTTCTCACTGAGGGTAGAGACGGCAAAGTCGGTCAGCCCCTGGCCGGTAATCGCGGCAGCTCGAGCCACTCGCGCCTTGATCTTCGGATCCAGGCGGAAGTGCATTCTGTCCTTGTCGCTTGTCTGCGGCTTCTTCGCGTCAACTGTTGCCATCTCTGAAATCTCCGTTCTTGTGGCAGATTGCCGGTCGCGCCTAGATTATGCGTATTCAGCGGCTAGTCCTCAAGGCGTCAGCATATTGGAACAATCAAACTCAAGAAATAGCTAAGAAGGTGCGATTCGGCGAACTGCAAACTTGCAAGCCTGCCCCTGGTTACGGACCTTAACTAACGCAGATTACTTGCTTGCTCTCGGGCTCCATCGTACTTCTCATTCCAGTCGCCCGCGACACCAAGCCACCGCCCACACCACACCACACCACACCACTCCACTGCAATTCGCTTTACAAAGTCCCAAGAACGCGCTAGGTTGACCTGCGTCCCCTGGCCGTTCAGTAGGCAAGGTCTTACCCAAACGGGAGGCCCTCTTACATGTGGATATCGTTTGGTGGGTACGTGCTGCTTTATGTAGCTAATCATTACCTCTTTCACGTTAACCACCTCTCAGGTTACTGGGCGATTCCTTTCGTCCTGGGTGTACTAGCTTGCGACATCCTGGCGATCCGGCAACCTGCGTTCACTGCGGTTCTGATCGCCAAGCGTCACATCGTCGCCGACGCGCTCATGGTCGCGAGCCTCTTAGTCGGCACACTAGCGTTACTCCTGTCGAATACCGCTCCCGCGCTGGACTACTCTAGCCTTGTCCTCCCGCAATTCGCCTTGCAAGGTGCCGTCGTTGGAGTTGTGGTCCGAATGCTTGTGCTAGCTGTCTTCGCACGACTGCTAAAGGGATCGCACGTCGAGATTCATAGACTCTTCCTGCTTGTAGCGTTGACCATTTTTTTGTGGCTCTTCCCTTTTCTGGAGTCCCATCGTTTGTACGCTGGTTTCTACCTGTACGGTTTTGGCCTCGGGTTCTGGATTCACTACCTAGTGCGGAACAAAGAGCATCTGCGCGCTCAAACTGCGAGACACAGTAGGAACATTACCGAACTGCTAGGGAACAGTGTGAAGTTAACCGGTATGGAGGTCGATGCGGTCAAGCATTACGCAAGGCAGGCGTGGCGTCACCTTGACCGACTCTTCTCTAACACTGAGCATCACCCAACAACTGTGCTGGCTATTATTAAGGCATCTGCGCAACGCTTAAAGGGGCGTTACGACGAAGCCAGGACAACCATTGATGTCGAGTTGGCGCGCGACGGCCATGACACATCCCTAGATACCTTCCTTTATCTGCATAAAGCCCTCAGCCTTGGCGATCTGAACCTGAAGGCTGAGATGCGTGAGACTTTGCAGAAAGCCTCGCAATGCGAGGCAAACTGCCTGCTCACTCTAGTAACGAAGGGGCTACGCATCGCCGAGGAGCTTCCCTTTCTTGAAGAGGTATCGCCTAGCGATGCATCCCACGAAGACCAGAGACACGAGGCGCTGAAATTCATCTGGGAGGCACTGAAGCTAAACGAGGTTGCGAGACCGGAGTTGATTGCACGGATTGTCGGTCGGACCGTTCCAGTTACGTGGACATTCCTCTTGGATGCCTACGCATACGTTCTTCTTAAAGCGGGGCATCACCGATTCTCGAGGGCTCTCCTGATCGATTGCATTTATGAGGACCCGTATTTCTCGGCTCCTTATCTGCACTTGGGAGAATGGTGCATAGCCGAACTTCTCAAGGCCAGCCGGCCGAATTCTTCAGCCTCTGACGAGGTCGATGGGGCACAACGACCGAGCATGGAGCGCTCACGTCGTGTCGCACCGCTGTGCCTCAATATTGCAATACGGCTCGAAGGGGGGCGGCGAAGCCTCACAAAGCGGCGCGCAAGGGAACTGCTCGACCGGTACTCGAATCTGTTTTCTCAGACCGAGTGAATCAGTCGACGAACGCTTGAGCAGGAGATGGTAGCTTGCGATTTCGAATTGCCTGAAGCACTCCCGGACATCGGACCCTCGGGTAGACTGCACAGACTTTGTTCGGTGAAAACTGTGACACGTTTGGAGAACTTCAGCATTTGAGGATGTCACAATTTGTGATATCCCCATGATCTCATCCCGCGTCAACTCAAACATGAAATCAGCAGGAAAGCGCTCACTATTTCGACTCACCGCCTGATTGAGCGCTCGCGTCTCGACACCATAGAGCGTCGGCAGGTCTCGATCCAGCAGCACCTTCTGCCCGCGAACCATAAGGATAAGCGTCTGGATTCGCTCGTTGGGAATGAGTGACTTGGCGCTTTTCATGTTGGTGACTAAGATTAGCGGAGGATACAAACGCGAGCGAGCTACGAAGGCTTATATTGCGGGAAGCGCGTCGGGATTTCCATATGGATGTTTCTCACTCGTTGCGCTGATATTCTTCGAAGGGCGCATCAGTCGCAAGGAATCTTTACATGTTTCGGCGACCGTTACTCATCAAGTATTCGTGAATCGCTCTCGCGGCTCTCTTCCCGTCGCCCATCGCGAGGATCACCGTAGACCCGCCACGAACTACGTCTCCGCCAGCGTACAAACCGGGGCGGCTCGTGAGTCCTGTGTCATCAGTGATGATGTTGCCCCACTTGGTGGTATTGAGTCCGGGCGTAGTTGACTGGACTAGAGGATTGGGGCCCTGGCCGACGGCGACGATCACCGTATCTACATCGAAGCTGTGCTCCGTGCCTTTGATTGGAACAGGTCGGCGGCGTCCGCTGTCGTCGGGCTCGCCCAGTTCCATGTCGATCACTTCCATGCCCGTCACCCAGCCGCGCGTGTCGCCGAAGAACTGAGTCGGGCTGGTTAAGAACTGGAACTCGATGCCTTCTTCCCTGGCATGCTCGACTTCTTCGGCGCGCGCCGGAACCTCTGCGCGTGAACGGCGATACACCATGTAAACTTTTTCAGGGCCGAGCCTCAACGCCACTCTCGCGGCGTCCATCGCCGTGTTGCCCGCGCCGAGCACCGCGACGCGCTTGCCGACTTTCACCGGCGTGTCGTACTCGGGGAACTTGTAGCCCTTCATCAAATTCACGCGCGTCAGGAATTCATTTGCCGAGTAGATGCCCGCGAGGTTCTCACCCGGGATGTTCAAGAAGTAGGGCAGGCCCGCGCCCGTCCCGAGGAACACCGCGTCGTAGCCTTCTCCGTCCAGCAACTCGTCCACAGTTTCGGTCCTGCCGATCACACAGCTAGTGACGAACTCGACGCCGATGTTTTCGAGCTGACGAATCTCGATGCCGACGATGCTCTTGGGCAAGCGGAATTCGGGGATGCCATACGCGAGCACGCCACCGAGCTTGTGAAGAGCTTCAAACACCGTGACCTTGTGGCCCATCCTCGCGAGATCGCCGGCTGCAGTGAGCGAAGCCGGTCCTGAGCCGACCAGCGCGACTCGCTTTCCGGTTGGAGGGGCAATGAACGGCGTCGCGAACGAGCCGCGGTCGATTTGATAATCGGCGACGAAACGTTCGAGGCGGCCGATGCCCACCGACGTTCCTTTGATGGCGTTGACGCATCGCGCTTCGCACTGGTCTTCTTGCTGGCACACGCGACCGCATATCGCGGGCAGGCTGTTCTTCTCGCGAATTATGTCAGCAGCGGCGATGTAGTCGTGCTTCAAAATCGACAGGATGAAGTGAGGAATGTTGATCTCGACCGGGCAACCGGCGATGCAAGTCGGGTTCTTACAGCTTATGCATCGCTGAGCTTCGAGCAACGCCTGTTCTTCGGTGAAGCCGATAGCCACTTCGCAAAAGTTCCTGCGCCGGATTTCTGCTTCCTGACAAGGCATCCCCTGACGCGGCGCTTTTGGTGTTCGTTTGATTTTGATCTGCTCAGTCGACAATCGTGTGCCCTCCCGTCCCGTTTCCGCCCTTACCTTCCACGTGGGCCCGCAGTTGAGCGGAAAATACCACCCACGGCAGTGGGTGGATTGTTCAGGTGCGGCCTACAAAACGAGCGGCCCGCCCTCGTTGTTGTTATCTCTCCTCGCGCCGCGAGGGAGAGAAGAGGAAACGGGAATCCCGGGTGCGCCCCTGTGTAGGCTGTACCTGAACAATCCACCCACTGCCGTGGGTGGTATTCGCGAATCGCTTCGTTCAAACCAATCCCTCGAATCTTGCGGCCTGCTCGTTCTCGAAACGTTCGAGCGACACTCTCTCTTCGTCGGCATAAGCCCGGTTGCGACGGATCAGCGTGTCGAAGTCGACTTGATGCGCGTCGAACTCGGGACCGTCTACGCACGCAAAGCGAGTCTTGCCGTCGATGACCACCCGGCATCCGCCGCACATGCCGGTGCCGTCGATCATCACCGGGTTCAGGCTCACAAGGGTCTTGATGTTGTAAGGCTCGGTCAGTTCGGCTACGGCGCGCATCATCGGCATCGGGCCGATCGCGTAGACGACATCGATGTCATTGCCTTGCACAATCAAATCGCTGAGCGGGTCGACTACAAGCCCCTCTCTCTCGTAGCTGCCATCGTCGGTTACGATGTAAAGCTCATCGCTAGTCTCGCGCATCTCGTCTTCGAGGATCAGGAGGCTTTTGGTGCGAGCGCCGATGATCGAGATGACTTGATTGTCGGCGGCCCTTGAGGCTCTTGCGATGGGCAGGATCTCGGCGGTCCCGACTCCTCCACCAACGCAAACGACCGTGGCGAAGCTCTCGATCGGCGTCGGGTGACCCAGCGGACCGATGACGTCGGCTAGCTCATCGCCCGGGCAAAGCGAGTTCAGCAGCCGGGTGCTCTTGCCGACGCTTTGAATGATGAGCGTGATGCTCCCGCGCTCGGCGTCCGAGTCGACGATGGTGAGCGGAATGCGCTCGGCGTATTCGTTGGCGCGGACGATGACGAAGTTCCCGGCTTTTCTCTTTTTTGCGATCTTTGGGGCTTCGATGATGAAGCGGCAGATGCCGTCAGCTATCGCGGTTTTGTCCAATATTCTGTTGGCCATCAGTACCTCATCATGCTTTTCAACTCCGAGCCGCCTCTAAGAGAGGATGGGCGGCCTCCGAGGGCCGCCCTTTGGCTCGATAATGCGAGCAGCTAGAACGCGCTCGCCTTACTGAGTAATTTAAGTTGTTTCGGCTGATCGGGCTATGACGGGGGTCACGACGCGCTGTGACGGCTGTCACAGCCTTCTGCAAATACCACCAACGGCAGGTGTTGTAACTGAATGACAAATCCCAAGTGGATAAATCCCGGCTTATTTTCTATTTTCCATTTGTCATTTGTCATTTGTCGCCGTCCCGATCATTGGATCGTCGCTCAGAACCGCGCGTATCCGCAGGAAATAGCAAATGACAAATGACAAACGGAAAATATCAAGGAGAGTCGCTCAGAACCCGCGCGCATCCGCAGGAAATAGCAAATGACAAATGGAAAATGCCCGTGGGTGGTATTTGGGACAGATGCGTGAGTTTGCCTGCAGATCACCCTCTAGGCGTTCTGCACGGCTCCGGCTAGTTTGATCAGCGACGACTTTGCGTCACCGTAGAGCATTCCGCAATTTGGCTTGAAGAACAGCGGGTTCTCGATGCCGGCAAAGCCTTTGCCCTTTCCACGTTTCAGCACGACCACGGAACGCGCCTTGTCTACATCAAGGATGGGCATTCCAGCGATGGGACTCTTCGGGTTGTCTCGAGCGTCCGGGTTCACTACATCGTTTGCGCCGATCACTACGGCGACGTCGGTCGCCGGAAACTCGGCGTTGATCTGCTCGAGATCGTACAGCGCCGAGTAAGGCACGTTGGCTTCAGCCAGCAGCACGTTCATGTGCCCCGGCATGCGGCCGGCTACCGGATGTATCGCGTACTTGACGGTGACGCCTCTTGCTTCGAGTATATTCGCCAGCTCGCGCACCGCGTGCTGCGCTTGCGCCGTCGCCATCCCGTAGCCCGGTACGAAGATCACCTGACCGGAGTAGGCGAGCTGCACGGCGATGTCTTCTGCCTTCACCTCGCGCATCAGGCCGAGGGCTCCACTCTCACCAGCGGCTGTCTCCGCTCCAAACGCTCCGAACAGCACATTGGTGATCGACCGGTTCATCGCCCGGCACATCAGGATCGAAAGGATGAAGCCCGAGAAGCCATCAAGGGTGCCGGCGATGATAAGAACATTGTTCGAGATCGCGAACCCGGTCGCCGCAGCCGCAAGACCCGCGTAGGAGTTCATAAGCGACATCACCACCGGCATGTCCGCCGCGCCGATCGGCAAAACCATCAGCACGCCTGACACGAACGCGAGCCCGGCCATCGCGTAGAACAACGAGTGCGCCGAAGGATCGAAGATCAGATAGGCGAACATCCCAACCGTTAACGCCATCAGCGACATGTTGAAGACGTTTTGCCCGCGGTAGGTGATCGGCGTCCCGCGAACCCAATCCTGCAGCTTGATGAACGCCATCAAGCTTCCGGTCACGGTGATGCCACCCAGCAGCACTTCGAGGCTGAGCGCCGTCATCTTGAAAGTTCCAAGCTCGCCCGCGCCGTGCCGGTAATACTCGGAGACACCGACGAGCGAAGCGGCCAGCGCGCCAAAAGCATGCGACAGGGCGGTCCGCTGCGGCATCGCGGTCATCGGCACCCAGATCGAAATGGCCCCGCCGATTAGCGACCCGATGATAAGCCCGGCGACGATCCACTGGTAGCTCACGATCTCTCTGTGAAGCAGCGTGCCGACGATCGCCAGGAACATCCCGACTTCGGCGAAGATCATTCCTCGCCGGGCGGTTTCAGGATGGCTGAGGCCCTTGAGACCGAGGATGAAAAGAATGGACGCGGCCAGGTATGTTAGTTCGATTGGCAGACCCATCAGGCTCGTTCTTGCTCCTCTGTAGAGTCTTTCTTAACGGCTGGTTGTCTCTTAAACATCCGCAACATTCGATCGGTGATCATGAACCCGCCGACGACGTTTATCGTCGAAGCGGTCACCGCTATGAAACCCAACACCGTGCTGAGCGTGTTGTAGTCCGCACCGGCGGTCACAAGCGAACCGACCAGCGAGATGCCGGAGATGGCGTTGGTCGCAGACATCAGCGGCGTGTGAAGAAGCGGCGGCACCCGCGAGATGACCTGATAGCCGATAAAAGCCGCGAGAGCGAAAACGTACAGCCCCGCGATTATTACTTCTGTGCTCACGATTCTGGTGCTCCTTTCGCCACGTTTGATAGGCCCAACGAGGTCTCGCGCGCTGTTACTTCACGGTTCAGCAAGTCTTTATTATTGATGTTGCGAAGGTCCTTCGCGAAGCTGGCCTTGAATTGAACGTTCACACCCGGCCCTCGAGGATGCCAAACACTTCGTCACGTTCTATGAGCTCCGTTCTATCGCCTTCTGCGATTGCACGGGCAAACGCGATGTCCTCAAGCGCCCGCTCGACTGCATCGTAAAGCAAGTCCTGTCGCTCCTGAAGAACTTCAATTAGAGCCGCCTTGATTGCTTCCTTGAGTTGCGCTTCGTTTGCTGCTATTTCCATATCGTCTTCCTCGGTTTGTTTCAGAGCATATCACCCGAGCTACAAATGAAGCTATCGCGCAGCCGTCTCAAGCGCCGCGGCAACTCGATTATTTACAACTTCGCCTTGATGCAACACACAAGTCGGACCAACCACGTCGTCGCTCAAGTCGATCTTCAACTCGCCTTTGTCGTCGATCAGCAGCTTCAAGAACGCGGTTACGTTTCGAGAGAAGAGCTGGCTCGCGTGAACCGGAACCGTAGCCGCCAGGTTCAACGGCGACATTATGACTACGCCGTTTCGATCGACGGTCTTACCCGGCTTGCTCGCGGCGCAGTTGCCTCCGGTTGAACCGGCCAGGTCCACGATTACCGAGCCGGGTTTCATACCGGCGACGGCGTCTTCGGTGACAAGAAGAGGCGCACGCTTGCCGGGCACTTGCGCTGAAGTAATGATCACGTCAGAGGTCCGCGCGTGCTTCGCTATTAACTCTCGGCCTCGATTGAGCGCTTCATCGCTCAGCTCGACCGCGTATCCGCCCGCGTCTTCCGTTTGAATGCCTCCGAGATCGACCTGCAGGAATTTGGCGCCAAGAGATCGAACGTGCTCGCCCGCAGCCGCCCGAACATCGTAACCTTCAACGACCGCGCCCAGACGCCTAGCCGTCGCGATTGCTTGCAGGCCCGCAACCCCAGCGCCTAACACAAGGACCTTGGCGGGAGCTATCGTGCCCGCGGCTGTCATCAGCAGAGGGAACATGCGCGGCAATCGCTCGGCGGCCAGCAGCACCGACTTGTAGCCTACGATCGTAGCCATCGACGAGAGGGCGTCCATCGTCTGCGCTCGGGTTGACCGCGGTATCAGCTCCATCGCGAACGCCGTGAGACCGCGTTCGATCAGTTGGACCAACGCGTCCGGTTCATCGAGCGGCCTCAAGAAGCCAATCACTATCGCGCCCGCGTGCACTCGAGCTACGTCGTCGTCAGCAGGTCGATTGACACAGAGCAGCACGTCAACCGATTCCAAAACCTCAATCTTGTCGTGGTCGATTTGCGCGCCCGCCGCAACGTAATCCGCGTCGCGCGCCCCCGCGGCGTCTCCGGTTCCGCTCTCAATGTGAACTTGCACGCCGGCAGCGACGAGCGCGCGCACAGCTTCAGGCATGAGCGCCGCCCGAGTTTCTCCCGCCGGCGCCTCTCGCACTACACCAATCTTCATCAACGCTCCGTGAAATTGTTTCTGAATGACTCCGGCCCCGGTATTCTGTTTTGACCCTTCCAGCCCTGGGCTCGGAGAGCTGCGGAATAGAAGCCAAGAATATATCATTTCGTCGGAGACTTTGCAGGCGCATCCGGCGTTTGGTGGAAACGGGCAATCCAACTGTTGGAATCCTGAACGGAAGGGAATGCTTTCGCTGGGCTTTGATTCCTCAAACAAGGGAGGAGTTCGTAGTTCGGCCTTTAGGCGGAAGTTGGTATGCTAGTTTCTCCTGCGAGCAATACAAACGTCCGCCTGAAGGCCGAACTGCGACTTTTGACTAGGGGCGAGAATGAAACTTGTGTCGGTCAACGTTGGGCTTCCGCGCGATGTCATCTGGAAAGGAAAGTCTGTCACTACCTCCATCTTCAAAGATGCGGTCGAGGGCCGCGTTCAGCTCAGAACTCTGAACCTTGATGGTGACCGGCAGGCGGATCTGAAGGTTCACGGCGGCGCACACAAAGCGGTCTACGCGTATCCGGCAGAGCATTACGATTATTGGCGACGCGAGTTGCCCGGCGTCGAGCTGCCGTGGGGAATGTTTGGCGAGAACCTCACCGTCGAAGGTATGTTCGAAGACGAGGTGAGCATCGGCGACCAGTTTCGAATCGGATCGGCTGAGCTCACGGTGGCGCAACCGCGGCTCCCCTGCTACAAGCTAGCGGTTAAGTTTGCGCGAGACGACATCATCAAACGCTTCCTCGAGAGCGGCCGAACAGGTTTCTACTTCGCCGTGCAAAAAGAAGGTGACGTCGGAGCGGACGATTCGATCGAGATAATAAGCAGGGATGTGAATGAGCTGAAGGTCGCCGACGTCACGCGGCTGTACCACGACGGCAAGGACGAACTTGAAACCTTGCAGAGGGCCTTGAGAGTCGATGCCCTGCCCGACAGTTGGAAGACGCACTTCGAGCGTCAGCTTGAAAAGCTCCGCGCGATTGATTGAGTGGATCTAGAGTTGATAAAGACACCGAATCGTGAGACCTGAACGCAAGTACTCTCTGTTCCTGATCGCACTCGCCTATCTGAGCTTTGTCAGCCTCGGGTTACCGGACGGCTTGAACGGAGTCGCCTGGCCGTCGATTCGCGGCTACTTCAATCTTCCGCTCGGCGCACTGGGCGCGCTCCTGGTGATGTTCACCGCGGGCTATCTGGCATCGAGTTTCAACAGCGGGCGGATGCTCGCGCTAATGAGCGTCGGGAGCTTGCTGGCGCTGAGCTGCGTCGCGGCCGCAGTGAGTCTCATAGGCTACGCGCTGGCTCCGGCGTGGTGGGTGATGGTCGCGCTGGGAGCAGTCGCTGGATTGGGAGCGGGGGCGATCGATGCGGGATTGAATACTTTCGCAGCTACGCAGTTCAGCGCGCGAATGGTGAACTGGCTGCACGCGTGTTACGGCATTGGAGCGGCAAGCGGGCCCGCGATTATGACGAGCGTGCTGGCGACGGGTCATCCGTGGCAACGTGGCTACGCGATTGTCGGCGTATGGCAGTTGCTACTGGCGATCTGCTTTGGGCTGACGCGGCGATGGTGGCCGAAGCGTTCCGCTTCTGAGCAGTTTGCTTCAAACTCAGCGGCCCGACTACCGAATATCAAAACGCTGAAGCTACCAGTAATGTGGTTGAGCATCGCGGTCTTCTTCCTTTACACAGGCATCGAAGCTGCCACCGGCATCTGGGCCTATAGCTTGTTCACGGAGTCGCGCGGAGTCTCGATGATGGCTGCCGGAACCTGGGTGAGCGTTTACTGGGGCGGTTTGACGGTCGGGCGGTTGCTTGCGGGCGTCGCCGTTGGTTTCGTTTCTGCGAATCGGCTGCTGCGAATCTGCGTCGCCGGCATAGCTCTAGGCGCTGCGCTGATCTGGCTGGACGTCACAAGCCTGCTCAGCTTTCTCGGTTTGGGGGTGATGGGGCTTGCGTCCGCGCCGGTCTTCCCTTCGCTAATCGTGACGACACCCGCGCGGCTGGGTTCCGCGCACACCAGCAACGGCGTCGGCTTTCAGATTGCGGCTGCGGTGCTTGGCCAATCGCTGCTTCCGGCATTTGTAGGATTGCTGGCCGGCAAGCTCGGGCTGGAGATAATCGGGCCCGTTCTATTTGTTGCGGCTGTTTTGCTACTGGGGCTTGTTCAGGGTTTGAGCTCGGCCAGTCAAATGATCAACAGAGAGCCGGTCGCAACTAACCAGGCATCCGGCGAATAGGTCGAGCTCTCCTCATTGCGAGGCGCAACGGTTCTAGTGACTGAGGTATTCCCATTCGAGGTTGAACTCCCTACCGACGCAGCTTTAGAGTTCAACTTCCAGCTTACGATAGGAAAGGGAGACTGTATGAGATCGCTGACTGGGAGACTCCTCGCTCCGGTGTGTGTTGTCGGACTTGCGATTGCCGGACTCGCGCAACAAGTCGCCGATCCCGATTTCGATCCAAAGCTCGCAAAGCCTGCTTACACCAAGAAGCATCCGAAGGTGCTTCTTGACGAAGCCCACCACAACTTTCACACCGCCAGCGGTCGCTACAAACCGTTTGCCGATTTGATCAGCAGCGACGGATACCAGGTCACTCCGAACAAACTGACGTTCAGCAAAGAGACATTGAAAGGTTGTGACGTGCTGGTAATCTCAAACGCGCTGGGAGCTGTGGCGATGGGCAGCCCTGAAGCCAGCAATCCCGCGTTCACCGAAGACGAATGCGACGCCGTTCGCGACTGGGTCCGAGCGGGCGGGCACTTATTGTTGATCGCCGATCACGCGCCGATGGGAGCCGCGAACGAAAAGCTGGGCCTGCGCTTCGGTGTAGAGATGAGCAAGGGGTACACCGGCGATCCGGTGAACAACGACAAAGAGACCGGCAGCGACACCTTCATCAGGTACGACCCCGATAACAAACTGCTTGGCGATCACCCGATCACTCGCGGACGCAACGCCAGCGAGAAGATTTCGCGGGTCATCGCCTTCACCGGACAGTCATTGAAAGGCCCGAAAGGCAGCGTCGCTTTCATGAAACTCGCCGACACGGCGGTTGATGTCACTCCCTCGCGGCAGGGCTCTGAAGAAAAACAAGCGTCGGCGGCGGGCCACGCGCAAGGAATCGCTTTCAAATTCGGCAAGGGCCGCGTAGTCGTGATGGGCGAAGCCGGGATGTTGTCGGCTCAACTCGCCGGACCTCGGAAGATGAAGTTCGGAATGAACCGCCCGGGAATAGACAATCGTCAGCTCGCGTTGAACATCATGCATTGGCTGTCGAGATTGCTGAATTGAGAACCCGAAGGTCTCCCTCACGCGCGATTCAAAGCTTCACCAATTGAGCCGATTCACAGCGACCTTACCGTTGTTGATCACGATGATGACGTCTTGAATCGCGCTGATGTCGGCCGTCGGGTCTCGCTCGATGGCGATGAAATCGGCTTCCATTCCCGCCTTGATCGAGCCCGTTCGCTTATCAACCCCGATGCACGAGGCGGCAACCGATGTGGCCGCTTTGATCGCATCCATCGGCGTCATCCCGATGTTCACCAACTCGATGATCTCGTGCGGAATGCGGCGGCTACTCGCGGGACCGTAGCCGGTGTCCGTGCCGGCGACAATCTTCACACCCATCTTCCACGCGTGAGCCGTCGTCTCGCGTATTCGCGGCAGCATTGCGCGGCCGCGCACCGAGAGAATGGGATTGTCGTAGTCGCCGCCGGGATCGATCAAGTCCATCACCGTAGCGATCGTCGGCACGAGGTAAGCGCCTCGCTCCTTCATCATCGCGAGCGTCTGATCGCTCAGATAAGTGCCGTGTTCGATCGAACGCACGCCGGCGCGCACCGCCGCCGCGGCTCCTTCGTCGCCGTGCGCGTGTGCGGCTACGTAGACTCCCGACTTGCGAGCTTCGTCGACGGCGGCCGCGAGTTCTTCATCGGTGAACACTCGCTTACGCGGATCGGTGTCGGGCAAGCCGGCTCGCTCGGTAGCCATGATCTTTATCACGCCAGCGCCGCGCTCGATCATCGCCCGAACAAACCGGCGAACGCTGTCCGGGCCGTTGACGCCGTTCATCAGGTCTTTCATCTTCGGCATATCGAGGAAGAACTCTTCGGCGGGCCGAGGGCGAACGTGATAGCCGGCGGCTACGACGTCCGGAATGTCGCTAACTCCCGCGTGGTTTAGCTCGCGAAAGCCGATATCGACAAAGTGATTCACTCCGAGGCATCGCACGGTGGTCGCTCCCGAAGCGAGCGCCCTCCGCGCCGCGCCGAGATCCGCAAGATGCGCGTGCGCGTCGACGAAGCCGGGCAGCAACCAGCGCCCCTTCAAATCAAGCACAGTCGCGCCGGACGGTAATTCTGTTTTCCCGGTGACGACGCTTTCGATGCGCCCGTCGCGAATGAGCACAGTCACGTCGGTGATTGGGGCGGCGGACACTCCGTCGATCAAGCTCGCGTGAGTGATCACGAGCGAATACGACGCTTGAGCTTGCGACTGGAGCGGCGCGAAGGCGCAGGCGAGGATGAACGACAACGAGATCAGCAGCGCAATAAGCTTGGTCATGTCAGGCTCCGGTTAGCAGGGTAGTTTTGAGCGGGCGCGATCTTATCACATCACACAGTTCACCTTGAAATTCACGGGCGATGCCGCTAGCGTACACGCTTGCCAAATAATCACACGCGGGTTTTATTCAACTAAGACAAAGGACGAAATCTTATGCAACGATTCATCGATGGCTGGCACAGTCCCAGCCTGAACAAGTGGATGGAGATTGTGACCTACGGCAATTACGGTTTTCCGCTGCTGATGTTTCCGACGGCGGCGGCGGACTTTCTCGAATACGAACGCTTCTACGTGGTCGACGCGATGCAGGGCTCGATCGAAGCCGGAAAGGCGAAGGTCTTTTCGATAAACAGCATCAATCGCGAGAGCTGGCTCAACGACGACCTGCATCCGAAATACAAAGCGCTGCGCCAGGTCCAGTACAACAACTACCTCGCCAATGAAGTCGTGCCCTACATCTGGAACAGTTGTCAGAGCCGCTTCGGGGTCATCACCGCCGGCGCAAGCCTCGGCGCGTTTCACTGTGCGAATCAACTCTTCCGGCGGCCCGATCTGTTCGCGGGCTGCATTGCGATGAGCGGCGCGTTCGACATTCGCGGCTACTACAAAGGCGACTACTACGACGACAACGTGTACTTCAACAATCCGGTTGATTATCTTACGAACATCGAAGGGTGGACCCTTGAAGCGCTGCGCCACAAAGAGCACATCCACGTCGTCACCGGTCAGGGCAACTACGAGAACCCCGATGCGTCGCGCCGCTTGTCGGGCATTCTCTCTCAGAAGGGAATCCCTCACGAGCTGGACTTGTGGGGATACGACATGCCGCACGACTGGCCGACATGGCGCGAGATGATGAAGTACTACCTTCAGGCGAAGTTCTGACGCAGGGGCAGAAGATAGAAGATAGAGGATTGATGGCGAAGCTCGATGGCCAGATCGTGATTGTGACCGGCGCTTCGGCTGGGATAGGCGAAGCCACGGCTCGAAGATTGGCGGCCGAGGGCGCAACCGTCGTGATCTCCGCGCGCCGCACTGACCGGCTCGAAGCACTCCAGAGAGAGATCGAGTCGGCAGGCGGGCGCGCGCTGGCGGTGGCGGGAGATGTTACGTCGCCGCAGGATCGCGAGCGGTTGGTGCAGGAAACGATGCGCGCATTCGGCCGGATTGACGGGCTGGTCAACAACGCCGGGTACGGTCAGCGAGGGCCGATCGAGCTTGTGCCGGTCGAGGCCATCAGACAGAACTTCGAGACCAACCTGTTCTCTCTAATCGCGCTGACCCAGCTTGTGATTCCGATCATGCGGGCTCAGACTAGCGGCCGGATAATCAACATCAGCTCGGTTGCGGGCCGAATAGCGCGGCCGCTCTCGTCGGTGTACGACGCCACGAAACACGCTCTGGAAGCCATTTCTGACGGGATGCGCGGCGAGCTTGCCCCGTTCGGGATCAAGGTGGTCGTGATTGAGCCGGGCTTCATCATCACCGAGTTTCTGGGAGTGGCGACTCAGAACGCGCGACCGATCATAGAAAACGCCGGCCCTTATACGGACTCGTTCGAACGGTTGAGCGGAGTCATCCATCGATTGCGGAAGATGGCGGGCCGGCCGGAAGACATCGCCGAAGTGATCTTCAAAGCGCTGGCTTCCCGGAGTCCTCGGACGCGTTACGCGGCGCCAGGCCACGCGCGCTTTGCGCTGGCGGTTAAGCGATTGCTGCCTACCCGACTGTTCGACTATGTGTTGAGCAAATGAGTCGCGGTAGCTGGAACGTGCCCGTGGAGCTGCGACTAATTCTGATTGACGCTGCACTGGAGGCTTCATGCCTATCGAGAGGGACGCCATTCTCCTAGACAACATCAAGGAAGCGCTGGCTCTCTATCAACGGAGTCTCGTATGGGGGACTACTGCCGCGCTCTCTGGTCTTCTAATCGCAATACGCCTGCGGGAGCCCGCTCCAGAGCCGATTCCCGTTCTTTCCGGCGCGCTGAGCGCGCCGTTAGCCTGGGCTATCGCGCAGGCTCTCTACGTGGTTTTTGGGGCATTGGCGCTTTCGGCCATTCGTCGGTATAAAGCCGCACTGGCGGCTTTAAGGCCAACGCCCGACATCCTTGAGGCAATCCGCCTTTATCCGTCTCTCGCAACGCTGCCCGGGCGCTTCTTTCGGCTCGGCTCAGTTCTGGTTCCCCTTCTGGCGACCGGCGGGTCTTGGGCAGTCGAACTGCTCCGAGAGCACTCCAAGTCAACCAGCAGCGCGGACGACGGACCATTTTGGATCGGGTTGCTGGTCACCACGCTCGTTCTGGTGTCGCCATATCTGGCCATCTTGGTGTCCCTCAAAGATGTGCGAAAATAGATGCCGCAGCCTTCCCAATCTGGTGAAGCCGGTCAGACCCTAACTGTGAGGAATCAGTACGGCCCAACCTGCAGCAGTGGCGTTGAGGCGCTCCGGTTGGCGAACACACAACTCCGAGACCGCGAGAATCGATCTGGGACAGAAACTTGAATTGTGGGGGTTCGCCGACTACTATGTCTACTTCATCGTGAAGCAACAATACACAGGCCAAGCTCAAACTCAACGGAGGGATAGCGACCGACTGAGATCGCTGTTGGGTGACTTGTTTCTCCTCACTATCACGTTGGCGCTGAGTGGCTACTCTACGCCTCCCTCGCGCGCGCGAACGCGCGCTGATGGACCCGAAGTCTCGATGGCTTTAACAAGGCGCGACTTTGGCGATGTGTTCGCCGGAGAAGAACTCGAACAGAACTTCCCCGTGCGCAATACCGGAACAAAGCCTCTCGAGCTCGAGCGAAAGTCGATGTTGGGCGCTCGATCAACCGCGCCCGGCTACGCTGTCAGAGCAGCGGTGTGGCGACCGAATGATCAGCTTCTCCCTCGAACTGTAGCTGCGAGGCGAGCCGCGCCTAGCTGATGCCCTCCCGGTGACTTGTACTTCGAGAAAGTCGTCCAGCCTGGTCAGGTTGGCACCATCCTAGTCAAGGTTCACACCACGGACCAGCTTGGCCCGATCGAGGGCAGTTACGAGCTTTCGACTAACGACCCGCGGCATCCTTTCATCAAGGTGACGATTGTCGCCAACGTCAAACCGCTGCCCGCTTACGTCAAACGCATAACGACCGCCGACATCGCGCACGGCGAAACAAACAGCGCCTTTCAAATCTGGCCGACGGCGCGGCCCGCAATCTCAATCGAACCCGGTGAACGGCTGGCTATCGGTCTCAGGATAAGAGCGCTTGCTTCTGACGCCGGAACCCTGAAGCTTGGGCCCGGCGCGCCCGATTCGTGGAAGCTCCGGCGCGAAGCGGCAGGCGATTACTGGCTAGATATCCCGGTCGAGGCTGCCGGCGGTTCCCGCACAGCGAAGCTGGTTGTGGATCCCGGCGAGAACCGCTCGCGTGAGATTCCCGTTCAGTTGATGGTGACGGTGCCGGCGGAGAATCTTGTCGTGACGCCTCGGGAACTCGACTTTGGCGAGCTGCCTCTGACCGGCGTGAGCGGCGCGATCAAGAGGTTCGGCATTAGAAAGATAGTTGGTTCGTTTCACATCAAAACGCTCTCCTCAACGCTGCCTTTCTTGAAGCTTCAGCAAGCGACGATGGTTGACGGCAGCAACTACCTGATCAGGGTCACAATCGATCCAACCAGGCCTCTGAAGCCGGGCGCGTACTCGGGCGTTGTGCTCATCGAGACCGATGAGGGCCACCGGGTTGAAGTGCCGATCAAGTTGAAGCTCGTTGATCGTTAGTGTGATCTGCCACAAAGACACGTGTTCGGAGCGCCGGGAGTAGCATAGACTCGACCGATTTTCTATTTTTTATTTTCCATTTGTCATTTGTCATTTGGCGCGAATCCTGTTCATTGGATTGCCTCAGGAAATAGCAAATGACAAATATCAAGTAATATCAAGTAGAAAATAGAAAATCTCTAGCCTGCTCGTCTGGCTACCTCGAGACGCAGTGCTGCTCAAACGCGCGTTACACAGACTAAAGTCTATGTTACTTCCGGCGTGTGGATGGCCGATTCCTTGACACTCACATATCGCGGCTATATGCTCACTCTCTACTAAATCAGGCTTCCCGGTAATCAATTCTTTGGACGCCACCCTCAGGAGGATTCGGTTTAATGGACCCCAAGAGAGTCTTGCAGTTTGCCGTTGACGAGCAGGTGAAGTTCGTCGATATCAGGTTCACAGATCTGCCCGGCGGTTGGCATCACGTCACCGTGCCCATCAACCAGTTCAATGAAGATTCGTTTGACTCGGGCATAGGCTTTGACGCGTCGAGCCTGCGGGGATGGGCCTCGATCAACGAATCGGACATGCTGCTGATACCCGACTCGAGCCGATTCTGGATCGACCCGTTTTTCGAGGAGCCGACCCTGTGCATGTTCGCGAATGCGGTCGACCCGATGACCAAGGAAGGATATGAGATGGACCCGCGCGCGGTGGCTCAGCGCGCCGAAAGCTATCTCAAGTTCACCGGCATCGCCGACACCTGCTACTTCGGTCCAGAAGCTGAGTTCTTCATTTTCGATCAGGTCAGCTATCACAACGAGGTGAACAGCGCCGGCTATCACTTCGATTCGTCCGAGGGCATCTGGAACTCCGGCCGCGCCGAAGAGAATCTCGGCTATCGGGTGCGAACCAAGGAAGGATACGTGCCGGTCCCGCCGGTTGATTCGCTGCACGATCTGCGGTCGGACATTGTGCAGAACCTTCAGTCGGTCGGCATCGAACCGGAGATGCATCACCACGAAGTCGCAAGCGGCGGACAATGTGAGATCGACTTTCGCTTTTCGACGCTGCTTGGAACGGCCGACAATGTGATGCTTTTCAAATACGTGGTGAAGAACACGGCGTTTTACTACGGCAAAGCGGCGACGTTCATGCCGAAGCCGATGTTCGGCGACAACGGCAGCGGCATGCACTGCCACCAGAGCTTCTGGAAAGGCGAGAAGGCGCTTTTTGCCGGCGACAAGTACGCGGGCATTTCGGAGATGGCGTTGCACTACGCGGGCGGGATACTCAAGCACGCGGCGGCGATCGCGGCGCTTGCGGCGCCGACGACGAACAGTTACAAACGGCTGGTGCCGGGCTACGAAGCCCCGGTGAACCTTGCTTACTCGCGGCGCAATCGCTCAGCGGCGATCCGCATCCCGATGTATTCGCAATCGGCGGGCGCGAAACGATTGGAAGTCCGCTTCCCCGATCCGTCGTGCAATCCGTATCTGGCGTTCGCGGCTATGATGATGGCCGGGCTGGACGGCGTACAGAATCGCATCGATCCGGGCGAGCCGCTTGATAAGGACATTTACGATATGTCGCCTGAAGAGTTGAAGGATGTGCCGACGCTGCCGGGCTCACTGGATATCGCGCTCGACGCGCTCGAATCTGATCACGAGTTCATGCTCAAGGGCGATGTGTTCACCGAAGCCCTCATCGAGCGGTGGATAAGCTACAAACGAACCAAGGAAGTCGATCCGGTTCGAATGCGGCCGCACCCGCTCGAGTTTCAGATGTACTTCGATGTTTGAGTTACCGACATGTCAGGTATCCAAAGGAACGCAGGCCGGGTTGTCTGCGTTTCCTTGCGTGCGAGCAAAGCCGGCAGCTCGGACAACGCCCCGGATCCTTGCCGCCGTTTTTCTTGTCCTTGTCTCGTCGGTGGGAGCACGCGCCTTCGAGGAAAAGCAACCCACCGCTCACCTCAGGGGCTTTTCTGTGCGAGCCGTCGACTTGAACAACCGAACCGCCGACGCTCAGCTTTCCATCGAGATAGACAACCCCGGTCGGGGCTTCAAGCTAAAGCACCTGAGCTATAGGCTCATGCTTAACGAGAAGCAAGCGGCGGCAGGCAAGTACGACAAGGAGATCGAAATACCCGCTCATTCGAGCACGACGTTCGAGCTGCCCTGCAGCGTTGACCTGCCGGCTTTGCCCGGCGTAGCGTGGGCGGTCATTTCCAAGGGCTTCGAAGCCCACTACGAACTGGCCACTGAGTTTACGGTTCCGATCTTCGGCCCGCTGAAGCACAAAGTGAAGACGTCGATCGCCGGCGATCTCTCACTTGCGGAGACGGTCACCGGCTGGACCGCCAAAATCAAAGAACGCATTGTGAGCAAGTGATGAGCGAACCGAAGTCGCTTGCAAGCATGTTTCTGTCAAACCTCGAAGAACACATCGAGCGAGCGCAGCATCTGATCGCGTTGATCCCACAAGACAAATTGGACTGGAAACCGCAGTCGGGCTCCCTTCGCGTGTGTGATCTGCTGGGCCATCTGCTTGAATGCCTGGCTGGGTTCTGCGCGACACTCTATGCCGTGAACTCCGAACGTCTGCCTCACTTCGCTCATTTGCGCGAACTGCCAGTGAATCACTGTTGCGGAATCGAGGAAGCGAGTGAGCGAATACGCGGTTACGGGTTGCACATAAGAGAGGGTTTCGCGTTGCTCGACGATGACGATCTTGCGAAATGCGTCCCGACAGTTTTTGTTGCGGAAGGCGAAGCAGTGATAACCCTGTTGTTAGAGAACCTCGAGCACCTCATCAATCACAAGTATCAGCTTTTTTTCTATCTCAAGCTGCTTGGAGTCAGCGTTAAGACCGGCGACCTCTATCGAATACGATAGGCCCGGGACCGGCGCATCAATCCGCGGCCTGTTCGCTCACTTCGGCTTTGGCTCTTTGGGCCTCAGCCCTGGGACAGGCTGCCAGAGCCGGTTTCGAGCGCCTACTTACTCGTCGTCGTCAGGTTCAGCCACAGCCACCGACGAACCGCGATCCGGGGGGGCCTCGCCTGATCGGCGCCGGGATTCCGGCATCGCGATCGTCCGCCGCGTCCGGAGGCTCTTCTGGTTCGGGGGCGCCGCCCCAGAGAGACAAGGCTCTCTTGATTCGTTCGAACATTTCTCTCACTCAAGCCGGCGCGTCATCGCCTCACGGTAAACGGGCTTGCCAGGCGCTACGGTTGCGCGTCAGCTTTTCGCGCATACCCACCTCGTGACGAGGTGGGTATCTCACCGAAGTGTGCCTGACGTTTTATCTCAAGGGTTCGAGGCGCGACGCGGGCGATCACTCTGCAGCACGCTGTCGCTGGCGCGCGGGCGGCCTGAGATGCGCCACTCGATTCGCTTGATCGCGACCGTCGCCGTGTCCGCAGTAGAGGCGCTTGACGTTCGCACTATCGGCTCCAATTCCTTGATCGTGTCTTGATCGCCGATGCGTCCGAGGATCTCGATGACCTTCTGCCGGACCTCTTTGCTGCTCGAGCGGACGTGCGGGTACAGATCCACCGCGTTGGATTCCATCAAGTAAGCGCGCGCCTGATGCTCCTGATAATCGTCATCGAGCTTGCGGACGATGTTCTGGATGTTTGGCGTGCTGCCCATCTTGTAAAGCGCCCAATACTCCGCGAGCTTCACGTCGTTGTTCTTCTCGGTCAGCACCAGCCGTGAAATCTGATCCAGGTAACGCGGCTCGGCTATTCGAGCCAGCCCCTCGATCGCGTATTGACGCCGGTCGGCATCCTTGTCGGTCATATTCTCAACGAAGGTCTGCTCGGCCCTCTCATCGCCTATCAACGACAGCGCCCACAGCGCCGCTTCGTCACGCGGCGGCAGATAGGACAAGCTGCCTTTCACTGTGTCGCGGACCTTCTTGAATGTGCCCTTCTTCTCAGGACCCAGGCCGTAAACCGAGAGCAGTGGCTCGACCGCGGGCTTGTACTTGAGCATGCCGGCGGCGACCATGGCCTGCGTCCTGACCTTGTGGTCCGAGTCGCGGAAGAAAGGTATGAGGTGCGGGCCGGCCGACTGATCGCCGATCTTGATGAAAGCGCGAAGGACCTCCATCCGCAGATCCTGATCCGCGTTCAGCGCGTCGGCCAGTTGCGGAATAGCGGCCGCGCCTCGCAACACGCCGATGGCGCGAATCGCCGATATGCGAACGTCGCGCTCGCGGTCGCCGCGCGCTGATTCCCCAATCGCAGTCACGATGGCCGGATCAACCGTAATGTAGGGCTCGACAATCTCGTGATCGCTGGTGTCGAGGAAGGGATTGAATAGGTTCCAGCCCTCGCGTCTATTGGTGATGAAGTCAATGTCGTGCTCGGTGTACAGCGCCACCAGCGACCTTATGGCGACACTGCGCACATCCGCTTTCGGATCCTTGAGCGCGTCGATCATCTCGGGCAGCGCCGAGAAGTCTTTGATCATCCCCAGCGACTGAAGAGCCTCGGCGCGCACATCGGGGTCTTCATCCTTGCGAGCCGTCACTGCGAGCGCTTCGACCGCGAGTTGATTGCGGACTCGGCGTTCTCCCAGCTTGTGGGCAGCGTCGTGGCGCGTGCTCGGATTGGGACTCTTGAGATAAGCAAGGAGAGTTTCAAGCGACTGGGTTTCGGCGCATACCGAAAAGACGAATGTCAGCAACACGCCGAGAAGCGCGACGATCTGCACGATCATCTTCTTGTTTGAAGGCATGGCAAACTCCTGAGATAACAGACTGCTAGTCCTGCGGGAAACGCGAAAGTTGGGGGTTAGGTTGGGAACCTGTCCTTTCGCAGACATTGTTGTCCGCCCGCGCAGTTTAAGTCAAGCTACAAGTGCTGGAACCCGACGGCTGTGATGCGTTCCGAACTGAGATGAAAAAGTGGGCAGACCGTTTGTGGGCTCTTTCCTTTTCCAGGCTTCTAATCAAGGATATGGAGCGAGTATGAAGGTCAGACATCCGGTAAACGAATTGGGCAAAAAGATCGTCGTGGTTCTTGGAGGGGGCTTTGCGGGGCTGAACGCGGCAAAGCGGCTTGCCAACGAGAGGGATGTTTTTGTCATTCTGATCGACCAGAGAAATCATCATCTCTTTCAGCCGCTCCTTTATCAGGTCGCGACGGCAGGACTAAGTCCTGGTGACATCGCGGTGCCAATTAGAAGCCAATTTGCTCATATCCCTAACATCGAAGTCCATTGGGGCGAAGTCACGGCCGTGGATCTCAACGAGCGGGTTATTAAATCATCAGCATCGGATTTGGGAATTGAATACGACTATCTCGTCCTCGCTTGCGGCGCCCAACACAGCTACTTCGGCCACCCCGAGTGGGAGGAGTTCGCGCCGGGGCTTAAGACACTCGAGCAAGCATTAGAAATCAGACGGCGGATTCTCTCAGCGTTTGAGAATGCTGAAAACGAGGTCGATCCTGAAAAGCAAAAGGCCCTTCTTAATTTCGTCGTCGTCGGAGGAGGACCCACAGGCGTTGAACTCGCAGGAGCCATCGCAGACATCAGTCGCACGGTACTTGTTAATGACTTCCGCCGCATTGATCCTTCTAAGGCGAAAGTAATTCTGGTTGAGACGCTCCCGCGCTTGCTTACGTCCTTTGCAGAGGAACTCGCGGAAAAGGCAAAGCAGGACTTGACCGAGCTCGGGGTTGAGGTGCGCACTTCAGCCCGCGTGGCGAACATCGACGCTGAGGGTGTGCAGGTTGGGAGCGATTTCATTCCATCAAAGAGCGTTTTTTGGGCAGCAGGGGTTCAGGCCGCACAACTGCAAATAGAACCCCCGGTCGAGGTGGACCGCGCGGGGAGAATCAAGGTGAAAGACGATTTGTCGGTTCCCGGTCACGACAACGTTTTCGTGGTTGGAGACATGGCTTCGTTTGAAATGACCCCAGGGAATTTCGTGCCCGGCCTCGCTCCAGCCGCGATGCAAGAGGGGCGTCACGCTGCAAAGGTAATCCTGTCATGCATTCGCGGCAAAGAAAGACCTGCGTTTCGATATCTTGACAAAGGCCAGATGGCGACGATCGGGAAGTATCGCGCGGTGATGGAGTCAGGCCGCTTGAAAATGACCGGCCGCTTGGCCTGGATGGCCTGGCTCTTCGTGCACGTCTTCTATCTGATCGGATTCAAAAACCGAGTAGGCGTCATGGCCCAATGGGCCTGGAGCTATCTATTCTCAAAACGTGGCGCGCGGCTCATCACAGAACGGCAATGGAAGCTAAGGGATTAGGCAGGAGGATCATGACTTCGGCGCCCAGTAACCCCTGCGGGTTCGTGTCGTCAGCCCCGGGCGCGATACGGCGACGCTGAGCCTACGCCAGCGGCCGTCTCGTTTTTGATTGGTGGAGTAATAAGTGAGCGTGTATTGATTTCGAAGCTCATCCACAATGCCGGTGAACGCTTCCTCGAGCTGGTCGCCCTGCGGCGTATGAACATACCGGCCGCCGGTCTGAGTAGCGAACTCCTTCATCTCGTTCTGCCCGCGCTTCAGACCTAAAAATGCAGCGCTGCTTCCCATCCTCTCGCTGTCTTCTACAAGGTCAATCGAATAAATCGTTATGCCGCGGGCGAGACACTTCTTCATCACCGAATCAAACGAGGCTTTATGGCTGGAGGTGTCCCAGCCGTCTGAGATCAACAGAATCGCCTTACGTTTTTCAGGCCGTTTCTCCAACGCGATGATCGCCTCATCCGCGCAGTCGTACAGACGCGTCATGTCTTCAGCTTTGGCATCCCAGATGTACTCGGTGATGTCGCGCAAGTCCGAAAACTCCTGAAATAGTTTGATCTTGTTGTTGAAGCCGAAGACGGCGACCTGGTCATTGTCTCGAATGTGATCCACGAATGAAGCAGCGCCGGCGCGCGCCAGGCTGAATTTGTACTCCATGCTGCCGCTCATGTCGATGAGTATCGCTGCGGCAAACGACGCTTCCTCGGCGAGAAACGAGTCTATCGGCTGGGCGGCGTCGTCCTCCAGAACTTTGAAATTGTTCGCGGACAGCCCGTGCGCGTACTGGCCCTTCGCATCGGTGACGATCACGTTTACGACGACCAGGTCCGAGTGTAACTGCACGGGATCATCATCGCGTTGGCGAGGATCCTGCTTCGGCTTCTTGTCCTGGCTTATGCTCCCCGAAAAGACCGGTGTGGCCAGCAGAAGCGCGAGCAAGACCGTGATGTAGGGTGTCACCCAGCTCCGCATGCCGGAAGACGCGCTGCTTGCGGGTGTTGGTTTGCTCGTGGACATCAGTCCGCTTTTTTGGCGCGTCGGATGAAGCGAGAGAGACCGATCACTTCGTTGGAGTTGGCGATGACGGTTGCTGAAACGACGAACCGAGTCTCGGCCGTCATCTCCTTTCTGATGTTGGCAGCCGTTGTGTTCAGCAGATCGATGGCGTCAGCCAGCGGCATATGTTCGATCTCGTTGGACTTCTCGTCGACCTCTTCGCCTCCTGCGTGAGTCAATACACGCTTGGCGAGTTTTTCGATATTGCCCAGCTTCTTCAAGTCGTCGGAGGAAAGCCGCTTGCGTTCACCATAACCCCTCGCGATTTCGACGGACAGGTTGCTCAACTTTTCCACGTCTTCGAGGATCTTTTTGTGGTCCTCCTCGGCGCGGGCGATAGCCATCTTGATGCGCATGTCGTCCGGCAGGTGACTTACCTCTTGTCCTTCGTCGGGGTATTTGTCAGGTGTCTTGGTCTCCGCCGGTCTGATCGCAGGGCGGGTGGATTGTCCTGCAGCGGCAGAAGCGAAAAGAAGGATGAAGATCGCGAGCAACAAAAATCTTCCAAACATGTTTCCTTCTCCCCGCCAGTTTCGATGTCTTCAGTTTTTAACACATTCCAGAATCCAACTCAATCGCAATATTCGACGGCGTCGAGTCCTCGCGCGGCGTGCCGTTGCTTGCTGACGTTGACAGTCTCGACAGGCCCCGTTGACTTCCATAGCGAAACTTAATACCGTGAACGCGATTGGTCAATTCTGAATGAGGAGATAGACTGAAAGATGAGAGTTGGCATATCGCTTCCGCAATTGGGACCGCAGGCCTCGCCGGAGAATCTGGTCAAGGTCGCGCGCCGCGCAGAGGAGCTGGGTTACGATTCGGTGTGGGTGCTCGAGCGCCTGTTGTGGCCGCTCGCCCCACAGGAGCCGTATCCAGCCGCGCCGGACGGCCGCCTGCCTGAAACATACCAAACGGTTCTCGATCCAATCGAGACCCTCACTTTCGTGGCGGCCCACACCACGAAAGTGCAACTGGGCACGAGCGTGATGGTGCTGCCCTACCATTCGCCGATTCAGCTTGCGCGCCGACTCGCGTCGCTCGATGTGCTGTCAAATGGGCGCGTACTTGTAGGAGTTGGCGCCGGGTGGTCGCGCGATGAGTTCGAAGCCGCCGGCACGCCGTTCGAGCGGCGAGGCGCGCGCTGCGACGAGTTTCTGCGCGCGATGATCGAGCTATGGACAAAAGACCCGGTAAAGTTCGATGGAGAGTTTTATCATATTCCGGAATCCAAGGTTGGACCAAAGCCGGTTCAAAGGCCTCACCCGCCGATCTACGTCGCGGGTTTCGGGCAGTACACGTTTGACCGCGCCGCGAAGTTTGGGAATGGATGGAACCCGGCGGGCATTATGAGCTTTGAAGGTTTGGAAGGGATGATAAACCAGTTTCGTAAGACGGCGGAGCGTGCCGGCCGAGACAGCATGGAAGTCGTGCTGCGAGCATTCACAATGCTGTTTAAGGAGCCGGCCGGCAGCGGCCGCAGTCCGATGACGGGTTCTGCGGATCAGGTACGCGAAGATACCGCGCGGCTGCGAGACATTGGCGTCACCCATCTGATTCAATCGCCTCCGGAGATTGGCTTCGACCCGACGGCGAGCATCGATGACATGGTCGCGCTGATGGAGCGGTTAATAGAGATCTCGAAGTGAAAGGTGATGCGTGACCTAGCATAGACCTTAGTCTGTGTCCATTGTTCAGAGACTAGACTGAAGGACACAGACTAAAGTCTATGCTACATCACGTTTCACGTTCCGTTATGCCCCTCGACATTGACCAAAGTACGCTCGAGTTCATTCGCAGCCGTCGCGTGGCGCGGCTTGCGACAGCGAGTGTTGAAGGCCAGCCGTTGGTCGTACCCATCTGCTACGTCTTCGACGGCGAGTTCCTGTACACGCCGATCGATGAAAAGCCCAAGAGCGTAGACGCTGGCTCGCTCAAGCGCGTGCGAAACATACGGGCCAACCCGAACGTCGCGCTTGTCGTTGACGATTACTCGGAGGATTGGAGTAAGCTGGTTTATGTTCTCGTAAGCGGCACCGCGGAGATCATCTCGGCGGCCGATGACGCCTCGGAACACAAACGCGCTGTCGAGTTGCTGCGCGAAAAGTACCCGCAATACCGCTCGATGAAGCTCGACGAAAGGCCGATCATCAAGATCGCACCTGCGCGAATCAAGCGATGGGCGCCCGCTGAGGAAGGGCAATAGCCGACAAGTCAATCTGATAATGCAAGCGCGCACGTTAACAACTCACATCACGTTTGGCGAAGCGCTGGCGGCGGCGGGCGAAGGGGTAATCACTCGCGCGATTGCTGCGAAGCTGATTCGCGCTCTCCCGGGCGGGGAACTCGACTCGCTGCTTGAGACCGCCGTCGAACTGCGCGATCGCGTGAAAGATCGGCGCATTACTTATTCAAAGAAAGTCTTCATCCCGCTCACGAATCTGTGTCGCGACTACTGCGGCTACTGCACGTTTCGCAAAGACCCGGGCCAACCCGGCGCGCGAACGATGACGCCTGATGAAGTGCTCGCGGTCGCCGAGGCCGGCGCGCGACTCGGTTGCAAAGAAGCGCTGTTCAGCCTCGGCGACCGCCCCGAAGCCATCTTCCCCGAAATGCGAGAGACCCTTTCCCGGCTCGGCCATCGAACTACTCTTTCCTATCTCGCCGAGATGTGCGAGCGAGTGTTGAATGAAACAGGTTTGCTGCCCCACGCCAATCCAGGCTTGATGGGAAGAAGAGACTTGGAGACGCTTCGACAGTTCAATCCGAGCATGGGGCTGATGCTTGAGAGCACGAGCGAGCGATTGACGCTTCCGGGAATGGCTCACGACAACGCGCCGGATAAGCCGCCTTCGCTTCGTTTGAAGACGATCGAAGAAGCAGGCCGCTTGAAGATTCCATTCACGACCGGGATTCTGATCGGCATCGGCGAAACGCTCGACGAACGAGTCGATTCGCTGTTTGCGATAAGCGAGCTTCACGAGCGCTACGGCCACATTCAGGAAGCGATCATCCAGAATTTTCGCGCGAAGCCGGAGATCCCGATGCGCGATCATCCTGAGCCAAGCCAGGCGGATCACGCTCGCACGATTGCGGTCGCGCGGCTCGTGCTTCGAGAGATGAACGTGCAAGCTCCGCCGAACCTGTCGGACGACGATTACCCTTTCCTGCTGCGGGCCGGTTTGAATGATTGGGGAGGGATCTCGCCGTTGACTCCGGACTTCATCAATCCCGAAAAGCCGTGGCCTCACATCGAGCGGCTCGCTGAACGAACTGCAGACGAAGGCTTTGAGTTGGCCGAGCGTTTGAGCGTTTATCCCGAGTATGTTCATCGGGATGAATTCATCGATGGGGGGCTTCGGACGCGTGTGAGATTGATGGCCGGCGGATTGGGACGACGCGGGCATTGAAGAATCATCGATGAAGATGCCGAACTGCAAAAGCGCGGTTGTGGAAGCAGGGAAGCATGAGCATAATCAATCTTCTTGATGTAGTTGCACTGACTGAGGAACTGCCGGACCGCGGTCTTCATCGTGGACAGGTTGGCACGGTCGTCGAGACGCTTGCTCCCGGTGTCTACGAAGTAGAGTTCAGCGACGACGATGGGCGAACGTTCGCGACTCTCGCTCTCCGCGCCGATCAACTATTGGTCTTGCACTACCAACCTGTGAAAGTTGCATAGTCCATCTATGCCCGGCCATGGTCGCTGCGGCATCCAGCCGAGTTGAGTGGCTAATCCTGTAAGACCGGTACCGGTTCGGTGACTACTCTTGGATCAACGAGGAAGCAACCATGATCTGGCTATACCTGGTTCTGGCAATCTTGCTTGAAGTGTCGGGCACCACCTGCATGAAGCTGTCTGAGGGCTTCACCAGGATTGTGCCGTCGATTCTGCTTTTCGTGTTTTACACTTTGAGCTTCTGTATGCTGACGCTGGCGCTCAAGAAGATCGACGTGAGCGTCGCTTACGCTGTGTGGTCTGGTGTGGGAACGGCGTTGATTGCGACGATAGGAGTGCTATGGTTCAAGGAGCCGGCGACGGCGATGAAGCTGATCTCGCTCGCCCTGATCATCATCGGAGTCGTTGGATTGAACCTCAGCGGCGGCGCGCACTGACATGGCGACGCGAGTAGAGATGAACCCATCGTCCTTACAAATCTTCCCGGCGGTAGCCGCGGAACTCGCGGGGGTCGGGCGAGCTTTCTATGCGCGAGGATGGGTTCTGGGCACCAGCGGCAACTTCAGCGCGGTCGTTAGCCGCGAGCCATTGTGCCTCGCGATTACATCGAGCAGCGTCGACAAAGGCGAGCTTACGGCTGAGCACATTCTGCAAATCGATGGCGAAGCCAACGTGCTCGAAGGCAGCGGCCGGCCTTCGGCTGAAACGTTGCTGCACATTGCAGTGGTTCGTCTTCGCGAAGCTGGCGCTGTGTTGCACACCCATTCGGTTTGGAGCAATATTCTTTCCGATGCGTATGCGGCGGATGGCGGCTTGAGTATCGAAGGATACGAGATGCTCAAAGGCCTTGAAGGCGTCTCGACCCACGAGCATCGCGAGTGGCTGCCCATCATCGAGAACTCGCAGGATATGACCCGGCTCGCGGGATCCGTTGAAGAAGCTCTGACGCAACATCCAGGCGCTCACGGGTTTCTGCTGCGCCGTCACGGGCTGTACACCTGGGGCAAGGACGTCGCTGAAGCGAAGCGACACGTCGAGATTCTTGAATTCTTGCTGGAGGTCCGAGGTCGCACGCATTGCGCTTGAAGATGAGGACCCGGGCAGAATGTTCGTAGTTCGGCCTTTAGGCGGAAGTTTGTAGGACTATGACTGACCCGCGATCCGGTACAAACTTCCGCCTAAAGGCCGAACTACGAACTCGTTCATAGGAGGAGCAATGGCTATCGTAACAATACCCGACGAGAATCGAACGCTCGAGGATCGTGAAGCTATCACCGGCTACCTGGCTGACATCGGGATCGACTACGAGCGATGGGATTCGTCGCGCCTGTTTGCTCCCAACGCTCCAACGCAAGAAGTCCTCGCTGCTTACTCGGACGAGATTGAAGTGCTCAAAGCGCGAGGCGGCTACGTCACGGCGGACGTGATCGACGTGAATTCGCAGACGCCCGGTCTCGAAGCGATGCTGGCGAAGTTCAACCGCGAGCACTGGCACGACGAAGACGAAGTGCGCTTCATCATTCATGGCCGCGGCGTGTTTCACATCCGTCCGCGCGAGGGCTCAGTCGTTGCGATCGAGGTGGAAGCCGGCGATCTTATTCGCGTTCCGCGAGGCACGTGGCACTGGTTCAATCTGTGCGAGACGCGCGAGATCAGGGCGATCCGCTTGTTTCAGGATCCGGCCGGCTGGGCGCCGAACTACACCGAGACCGGAGTGGACGGCAACTATCAACCTGTTTGTTTCGGAGCTTCGTATCTTCCCGCGCAGAGCTCAGTGAGTTAACCGCTTGTATGGGCGAGTTCGTAGTTCGGCCTTTAGGCGGAAGTTTGTAGCGCGATGACCGGACTATGACCAGGTACAAACTTCCGCCTAAAGGCCGAACTACGAACTCGCCCATACAGGTAGCTAGCTAACTCACCAAACCCTATTGTGACGCCGCAGCCACTTACAAAGCCCATCGCAGCCCTCCTTCTTGACATAGAGGGAACCACTACTCCGATCGACTTCGTTTACAACGTCCTGTTTCCTTACGCGAGGACCCACGTTAAGGATTACCTCGCGGCTCATCTATCGCAGCCGGAAGTGCAAGCCGACGTAGCCGCGTTGTTTGAAGAGAATGCCGAAGACTCGAGGCGCGGACTCGATCCGCCGTTGCTCGAGAGACCCGCTGAACACGTCTCACTCGACGCAGTCGAGGCTTACGTGAGATGGCTGATGGATCAGGATAGAAAGACCACCCCGCTCAAGTCGATTCAAGGAAGGATCTGGGACGAGGGCTATCGCAAAGGCGAGCTGCGCAGCCAGGTCTTTGAAGACGTGCCGCCCGCGTTCAAACGATGGCACGAGCAAGCAAAGAAGATTTGCATCTACTCGTCGGGCAGTGTGCTTGCGCAGAAGCTGTTGTTCGCGAACACCGAAGCGGGCGACCTCACTCCGTTCATCAACGGGTACTTCGACACCAACATCGGAGCGAAGAAAGAACCGGAGAGTTACCATCGCATCGCCGGCGAGTTGGAACTGGAATCATCCGCGGTATTATTTATCTCCGATGTGCCCGATGAGCTGGATGCCGCCGGTTCTGCCGGCTTTCAGACGCTGCTCTGCATTCGGCCCGGAAATCCTGCCCAGAGTCCAGCATCCATCCACTCGATCATAAAGACCTTTGACGAGGTGTTTCCGTAGCGGCCCGAATGGCGATGCACGCAGCGGCGTGTTAGATTTCACGATGCCTCGATAGTAAACAACCTCGTGCTTCAGTTTGGCGGCGCCGATGAAAAGACTAACTCCAACCTTCAAAGAGTTCTGCGAGAAACAAGACCTCCTTCGTTTGGCTTATATCGAGCGCGGATCCCCTCGAGTCGTACCGGTTTGGTTCGTGGTCATCGGGCGCGACTACTACGTGGGCACTTACGCTAACAGTCCGAAGTGGAAGGCGATCAAGCGCATGCCGCGTATCGGGTGGGTGATCGACGGCGGCGAGCAGAACAAATACAAAGGCATCTCAGAGTTTGGCCAGGCCGAAGAAGTCACCGACCGAAGACTGAGGGCCAGGATATATCGAGCGCTTGGCGAGAAATACTACGGTTCGGTCGATCATCCGAAACACATCGAGGTATGGGGTGAGATCGATGATCCGTCATCTGTCTACATGCGGCTGAAGGCGGAAGATGGTTTCTGGTGGGAGTATTGATGAACGCTGTTGGTGACATGCATTGGGACGAACCGGGCAGGCTGGATACTCTGCTCACGAAGATCGATCCGGCGGTGGCGGTGCTTTTGAACAAAGCGCTCAACGGCGGCGAGCTTGACTTCGATGATGGGCTGACGCTGGCTCGCACTCGCGGCCACGAGATGGAAGCGCTGGTCCTTGCCGCCGACCTGGCCCGCCGCGAACGCGTCGGCGACGTGATCACATACGTTGTCAATCGGAACATCAACTTCACTAATATCTGTTTCATCGGGTGCCGCTTCTGTGCCTTCAGCCGCGCGCCTCGCGAGAAGGATGCTTACTTTCACTCGTTCGAAGAGATTCAGCGCCGCTCGCTCGAAGCGTGGGAGCGAGGCGCTCGCGAAGTTTGCGTGCAAGGCGGGCTCCCGCGTGACCTGGACCCGCACTATTATCGCGACCTGCTCGTTGCCATCAAACAAGCGACGCCCGAGATGCACATCCACGCGTTCTCTCCGATGGAGATTGTCTATGGCGTGGAGCTTACAGGCATGCCACTGGATGACTACCTGGTGATGCTAAAGGACGCCGGCCTCGGCACGCTGCCCGGAACTGCTGCTGAGATCCTGGATGACGATGTTCGCCATCAGATCGAACGTATCAAGCTGAAGGTGTCCCAGTGGCTCGACGTGATCAAGACCGCTCACCGGCTCGGAATTCGCACAACATCGACGATGATGTACGGCCACACCGAAACCGAAGAGCACTGGGTTCGTCACCTGATGCTGCTGCGCGATGTTCAGAAAGAGACCGGCGGCTTCACTGAGTTCGTGCCGCTCGGTTTCGTGCACGAGTTTACTCAGCTCTACAAATCCGGCGATGCGCGGCCGGGCCCAACCGTTGCGGAACATCTCAAGGTGCACGCGCTGTCCCGGCTGATGCTGCAAGGTTGGATCGACAACATACAGGTCTCCTGGGTGAAGATGTCGCGCGAGGTGACGCAGGCTTGCTTAAGGGCGGGCGCGAACGACTACGGCGGTACGTTGATGAACGAGAACATCTCTCGGCTGGCTGGATCTACGTCAGGTGAGTACATCGCCCCCGGAGAGTTTCACGAGCGCATCCGCGAGCTTGGCCGCATCCCGGCGGAGCGAACGACGCTTTATGAGATTGTGGAGGTGTACGGTTAGAATGCTCGAACCGGTTCTGCAACGGGCATAGGTCGCTCACAGGAAAGCTACTTCGCTCGACATCTCTGAAGAAAAAGGAATTAAAAATGAAGACCGGCCGAAATAGCCCATGCACGTGTGGCAGCGGAATGAAGTACAAGCAGTGCTGCGGACTAAAGGAAGGCAAAATGTCGCCGATGTTGGTCATTGTGGTTGTGCTGATCGGTGGCATGATCCTCGCGGGGGCGATATTTGTCTCCAAAGATGGCAACCAGCAGCCAGTCACGCAGGGTGCTCCGTCCGCTCCGGCTCCTGCCGGTTCGCCTCAGCCGGATGGTGTTCCGGGTTCGCCTCAGCCGCCAGGCCCCGCGCCCGCAGGGAAGGTGTGGAATACCGAACACGGGCATTGGCATGACGCGCCCGGTGCCGCGCCAACTTCAGGGGCGCCGGCCCAGTCAGGTGCCCAACCAGCTTTTACGCCGGGTCCTCAACCGGCGGGCCCGGTTCCCGCAGGCAAAGTCTGGTCTACCGAGCACGGGCACTGGCACGACGCACCGAAATGACGCACGAATAAGTCCGTAGTCAGTAGTCAGTAGTCAGTAGTCAGTAGTCAGTAGTCAGTAGTCAGTAGCTTCGGAGCTTGAGCCACGGACTACGGACTACGGACTACGGACTACGGACTACGGACTACGGACTACGGACCACGGACCGCGGACTACTGACTATCGTCTGAATGATGCGAAGGCTCGGACTCTATCTCGGACGACTTCCCGGATTCGACAAGCGGGGATTCGACAGGCGCGAGTTGATTGAATGCGTGCGCGCAGCCGATGCTTGCGGCTACGATTCCTTCTGGATGCCCGAAGCGTGGGAGCACGATGCGTTTACGATTCTGACCGAACTTGCTGCGCGTACAGAACGGATTCATCTGGGCACGGGGATCATCAACGTGTTCTCGCGAAGTCCCGCTCTGATCGCTATGAGCGCGGCGACCCTCGATGAAATCTCTGGCGGCCGATTTCGATTGGGCCTGGGTACGAGCGGCGCGAGAGTCATCGAAGACTTCCACGGAGCCAGATTCGACAAGCCTCTCACTCGACTCAAAGAAACAACTCAGATCATTCGCTTGTTGCTCAAAGGTGAGCGTGCCGATTTCAGCGGCAAGTGCTTCGAGCTTAAGCGTTTCAAACTTGGGTTCACGCCACTGAGAGCAGAGATTCCAATCTACATCGCGGCACTTGCCCCGACGAGCGTGCGCCAGGTCGGCGAGATCGCCGACGGATGGCTACCGACTCATTGGCCTCGCGCGCGCCTATACGAGGGAATAGCGGACGTTGGCAAGGGCGCTTGCGCAGCCGGCCGTGACGCGAATCGAATCGAGATCGCGCCGTTCGCGAATGTCGTAGTTTCTGATGAAACCGAGCGAGCCCGGAACCAAGCCCGGTTGCCGCTGGCCTACTACATCGGCGGAATGGGCGACTACTATCACGGTGCGCTAAGCCGACTGGGTTTTGGCGCCGAGGCAGATCGGGTTCGCGGGCTGTGGCAGCCGGGCCGGCGCAAGGATGCGATGGCCGCAGTCACCGATGCGATGATTGACAGCATCGCGATATGCGGTTCTCTGGAACACTGCCGGGCCAGGCTCGATGAGATGTATGCGCTCGGCGCAACGCTTCCGCTCATTCCGATTCCAACCGAAGGGAGCACTCCGGAAAAGTGTCGAGTGATCGAGTCCCTCATCGCTTGAGGCTTTGCGGCTTTGCGTTGTCTCCGCGGTCTTTGCGCGAAACCAAAGTCGCGCAGAGACGCAAAGGAACGCAAAGACGCTAAACATTCTCCAGCTTCAAAACTCTCGCGGCGTTGTCGTGCAAGATCTTTTGCCGTACCGCGGGTGAGAATCCTTCCAACGAGTCGAAGTCTGCAAGCCATCGCTGAGGCATGATGAATGGATAGTCGCTGCCGAAGAGTATTCGATCCTGCAAACGCCCGCGAGCTTCGTCCATTATCGCTTTAGGAACGTACTTCGGAGACCAGCCTGAAAGGTCCATGAACACGTTTGATTTGTGGCCGATGATCGCCAGCATCTCGTCGTGCCACGGCCAGGCGGGGTGCGCGCCGATGATCGTCAGTTCGGGAAAATCGGCGGCTACGTGATCGAGATAGATCGGCCGCGTGTAGTCGAGCCTCACCCCCATTCCGCCGGGCGTTCCCGCCCCCAGTCCGTTCGTGCCCGTGTGAAACAGGGCCGGCACACCAAGCTCGGTGATCTTCTCGTAAAGCGGATAGAACTGCTTGTCGTTCGGATAGAAGGCCTGGATGCCGGGATGAAACTTCGCTCCGATCAAGCCCAGCTCAGTGATAGCGCGCTGCATCTCGTCGACGGCGCGCTCGCCTTTCCACGGATCAACGCAAGCGAAGCCTACAAACTGTCGAGGGTATTTCTTGACGACGTCAGCTACTTCATCGTTGGTAAGCGGCGGCAGTCCGGTTGCGGTCTCGGCGTCCCACGCCAGCAGGACCGCGAGAATATCCAGCCCTTCGTAGACCCGCGCGACTTCATCCATTTCGCGAACCGGGACTTTGCTTCGGAAGAACAATTCTGCGGGCTCTTTGAACGGCTTAACCGCGCCGTCGAGGAAACTCGCCGTCGGCAGGTGAACGTGCATGTCGATAGCTTTCGGCATCGAGATTCACCGCTGTTGCTTACCCTCAGCAAATCGACCACGGATAAGACGGATGCGACGGATTCTCACTGATCTGATCAGCGAGAATCCGTCCAAGCCGCCCAATCCGTGGTCTATTGAACGTCTATTGTCCAGTCCTGGCAACCGGCTGGCCGGGCATCGCTTTGCGCGGAAGCTTCTTATCGCGCATTGCTGTGTTGTAAACAAACGCAGCCATGATCGTAGCCGCTTGCTTCATGTCCTCTTCCTGGATGCGATCATACACGTCCATATTCGAGTGGTGAGTTCTCGTGTCGTACTCGATCTGGTCCTGTATGAACTGAAAGCCGGGCAATCCCACCCCGTCGAACGACTGGTGATCGGTGCCGCCGGTATTCGAGATCGAGATCGTCGCAACGGAGTTGTTCTTCGAAGTGCCAACCAGGTCCTTGAACGGGCCAAACCACGCTCTGAATATCGAGCGCACTTCGTCGTTGCCTTGCAGGTAGATTCCGCGAACCTTGCCTGTGCCGTTGTCGAGATTGAAATAGCCGGCGAACTTCTCGTGTTCGGCTTTGATCTCGAACTGCGGAGGGGTTTGCGGCTCGGGAGTCGCGCCCGCCGCCGGAGGACCGCCGCCGAAGCGAGGCTCGGGACCGAGGCGTTTGGCAAAATGCTCGGATACATAAGCGCGCGAGCCGAGCAGACCCTGCTCTTCGCCGCTCCACAGTCCGATGCGAATCGTGCGGCGCGGCTTCAAGCCAAGTGTCTGAAGTATCCGCAGCGCTTCCATGCACACGGCCGAGCCGGCGGCGTTGTCGGTAGCCCCCGTGCCGCTGTGCCACGAATCGAAGTGCGCGCCGAGCATCACGATCTCATCTTTCAGATCGGTTCCGGGAATCTCGGCAATCACGTTCGCGCTCATCAGGTCCTGGTCATGGTACTTGGACGAGACATTGAACTCGAGCTGAACGGGCGCGCCGCGTTGGATCATCCGGATCAAACGGTTGTAGTGTTCGACAGCCACGACGACTTGAGGGACGATCGGAGGCGCGTCCTTGTCGCGGATGGTCTTCTGTTTGTCGCGAGGAACGTCTTCGGGGTACACAAGAGTCGCTGACTGAACGAACATCGTTCCGCCGTCGCCGCGTCCCGGCTCGAGCACCAGCCCCGCGCCTTCACTCTGCAGCATGAGCCATTTCTTGGTTTGAAGCGTTTGCGCGGCGCGCATTTCATCCGTCAGGCGAAATTGGCCGCCACGACCCTGACCTCCGGCTCCCGGGGGATCTGCATCCGCCAGCCGAAGAAGATCCTCGTCGCTCTGACGTTTGCCGAGCGCTTCGAATTGGGCTTTCACTTCGCGAGGCGCGCTCAATAGAACGATCGCGCCTTTGAGCCTACCTTTGAACTTGTCGAGATCGGCTTCGGTTTTCGCGTCGAAGTAAACGGGCTGCGCGCGCAGCACGCCGCTTGTGCTCGGCGACCAGGCTTTTGGATAAGCGATCAGCGGCGCGTAGTTCGGTTTGATCAAGCTTGCCGAGAAACCTTCAAGCGACCAGCCGCGTCCGAACGGTCCCCATGCTTCGAGATGCGAGTTCTGCAAGCCCCACTCTGCGAGCTTTCGTTTGGCCCACTCCTGCGCCGCTTTGATGCCCGGCGACCCGGTGAGCCGCGCGCCCGGGACGTCTGTGAGATAACTCAGAGTGTCCATGACCTGGGAATGTTTCATTCCCTCTTCTTTGATCTTGTCGATCGCTGCCTGATCAAACTTCTCTTGTGGCCCCTGGGCGCTGACTGCGACACCCGAGGCCAACGAGATCAAGGCCGTTACCAGAATAGCAGTGTATCTTTTCAACATTTCTTCCTCCGTGTGAGTTCGAGACCTGGGAGCGCAGGCATCCTTGCCTGCTTGGCGTTGTGCTAGCGGAGGCAGGCAAGGATGCCTGCGCTCCCAGGACCATGTACCAAACCGGCATTGATGCGGTTACTGTTTTGTCGCCGCCTGGCTCGCGCGTTTTGGCTCGAGCAGCAATCGCTCGGCGGCGTTCTTTTCGATCTTCTCGCGGCTGAACAGCAGCGGGAAGTATTTGCCTTCCGCCCAGAGCGGCAACAAGTCGCCATAGTGCGGACTTTCCGGTTGAGCCGATTGACCCGGCACGTTAATCGCTACTGATTTGTCCCAATCGCTGAGATCGAGTATCTCGCGGAAAGAGGCGCCGCTACGCTGGGTGAACCTGGCGCCGCCGGTTGCGTTAACAGTGTTAGCGTCGCCTCCGCGAGACACAGGCTTCAGATCAAACACCGCGCGTCGAGCGTCATCGGTCGAGAGCGGATGCTTGAACTCGGCGAGGTGAAGATCACCCCAGCGCCAGTTCTTCATGTCCGCGCCCAATTGCTTCGTCAAATCCGCGCCGGCCTCCGCCAGCGTGCGCGCAAGTTCGCTATCTCGCTTCGACACCGCTGCGTGGCCCCAGCCAAACACCCTTGGCTCGGCGCTCCTCAACTCGAGAATCAGCTTGGGCAGCGAGTTGCGGCCGCCGATGATTTGCCGCGCTTCGGCCGGAACCGCGGGCCTGAAAATAGAGTCGAGCTTTGAGAGCCACACTTCGTATAGCGCGGCCGCTGGCGAATCCTTCGAAAGCACGCGGTCCCAATGCAGCAAGAGATCACGCGCCTCGCGAACCACGGGACCGTCGATCTTCAACCCGGCCAGCAACGGCACAAGCTCGCGCGCGGGGAGCGAAGTCTCGTCGTGCTGCAACCGCTCGAAGTCTTCGATCGTGAACTTGCTACCTTTCTGCAAGACTTCTTCAATGCGATGAAAGCGGAACGGCGCAGCCCACTCGAAGTTGATCTCGTGCTTGTAACCGTCGGGGATGATCTTGTGATTCGCAGTCGCGATGAAGCGCTTGGAGGGATTGTATGATCGCGGCAACTCCGACAGAGGAAGCCAGCCGTTCCACTCATAGCGGCCCGTGTTGCCAGGCACAGGAAGCAAGCCCGACCATCCTCGCCTGATCGGCGCCGACCCCGCGGCTTGCCATCCGATGTTGCCGTCCACATCCGCATACACCAGATTCTCGGACGGCACACGCCATCGCTCGAGCGCCTTCAGAAACTCCTGCCAGTTCTTCGCGCGGTCTAATGAGAGCGACGCGAGATAACCCGCCGAGCCCGGTTCGCTGCCAACCCATCGCAACGCGTATGCGCGATGACGCGCCTGGTCTTCGTAGATCACAGGTCCGTGACGCGTGAAGCGAAGCTCGACTTCGACCGGCGCGGGCTTGCCCTTTACATCGATCGACTCGCGCTCGATCTTCATCTTCTCCCATTTGTCTTTGTAGCGATACTGAGTCGGATCAGCGGGATTGGTCTCTTCGACGTAGAGGTCTTGCTGATCGATACCAACGATCGTGAATCCGAACCCGACTCGTTCGTTGTGACCGGCGGCGACTCCCGGAAGGGTGGGCTCGCCCGCGCCGATGACGTTCCAGCCGGGACCGACCAGGTGTACGAGGTAGCGCAGCGACGGAAGACCGATGGCTCGATGAGGGTCGTTGGCCAGGATCGGCTTGCCGCTTTTTGTGAGCCCGCCGCTGACGACCCAGTCGTTCGAGCCTTCGCTGCCGAACGATACGGCCCCGCTCGCAGCGCTGGCCCCGCCGAGAATCTTGCTATCAATGCCGTTCAGATCGAGGCCTTCGGGCACTTCGAGTTTCTTGAACGGATCGGTCTCGACCAGCTCATCGGTCTTGTCGGTTCCCAGCAGTCGCACGAGTTGCGCGCGCAAGACTTCGCTCGACGCGTTGCGAGTCATAACGTAGCCTGCCATGCGAGCGAGGCAGACTTCGGGAGCCCAGTGCTCAGGGCGAATACCGGTTAGTTGAAACTCAATCGGCAACCGATCGCGGCTCGTATCGATGAAGGCATTCACTCCTCGAACGAATGATTCGATGATTGGTTTCGCGTCCGGCGCGTAGCTCTTCCACTCGGCGTCCATATCGCCGCGATAACGCATGAGACGCGCGAACTTGTCTCGCTCGATCGCTGAAGGTCCGAGGATTTCTGCGAGCTTTCCTTCGCCGGTTCGCCGCCATATTTCCATCTGCCACAATCGATCCTGGGCAGCCACGAAACCCTGGGCGAAGAACAGATCGTCCTGAGTCTGGGCGTAGATGTGTGCGACGCCCCAAGAGTCTCGAATAACCTCGACGGGCTTCGTGAGGCCGGCCAGCTCGATGCGCCCCGAGGTCTGAGCCAGCGCCGCGCGAGCTTGTTTCGCGAGATCCGAAGTAGCGTAGACTTTAGTCTGCGCCGCGCTCGCCGAGAACTCTGTTGTCCAAGTCGCCGCGTTCTGACCTGAACCGATCAGCACTGAGCAAGCCGAGGTGAGAGCTATCGCGACGAGTTTTTTCATAGGCCTGCCATCACTGAGATGGATCGATGCGTGCAAGCTGAAGGCTATCCACTGTGCGTCTTGGAAGAACCGTTATGCTATTGCGATGGACGGCTGGCGTCAACCTGTGGGAGCGAAAAGAAAACCGCTCGGTCTGCGATTGCTCATCGAGCCAGCGCGTGTATAATCGCTGGGACCGTCGTTCCTGGGTAATTATGCGGTTTGGGCAGCGGAGAAGCTGTCAGATGGAATACAAGCCTGACTACCTGGAACACCGGAAACGGCTCCGCGAGAAGTTTCTGAAAGCGGGCGCCGAAGCACTTCACGACTACGAATCACTCGAGCTCCTTTTGACCTACGCGATCCCGAGGCTTGACGTCAAACCCGTGGCCAAAGCTTTGATGAAGCGGTTTGGCAGTCTCAACGGAGTGCTCGATGCCAGTCAAGACGAACTGGAATCGGTTCACGGCGTCGGCGGGATGTCCGCGATCTTGATTCGGCTGGTCAAAGAGCTGTTCGCGGCCTATCTCGAAGAGCGAATGGAAGGCAAAGACGTACTGTCGTCTCCGGGCGCTGTAGTTGATTTCGCGCGAGTGAAGCTGGCGGGGCTTCCACACGAAGCGTTCATGGTGATCTACTTGAACGTCAAGAACCGGGTGATCGACCACGAGGTCCTGCAAGAGGGCACCGTCGACCGAGCGATTGTCTATCCTCGCCAAATAATCAAAGCCGCGCTGACTCACAAAGCAGCGGGATTGATCCTGAGCCACAACCATCCGAGCGGCGACCCCGACCCTTCACAGGAAGACAAGCAGCTGACGCGGTCGGTCATTGAAGCCGCGCGCACGGTTGAGATAAGAGTGCTGGACCACATCATCGTGGGGAAGAATGGGTATTTCAGTTTTCAGGAGAACCGGTTGTTGTGAAATTAGGACCTATTCGACCTATAGGACCTATTACTTCTTCGACTCGGCTTTACTCGAAGGCGCCGCGGCGTACTTGAGCACATATTCCGTGACCCGTTGGCAGCGCTGAAGCTCAATCAGTACGTTGGCGGCCTGCGCTTCGCGTCGTAGCTTTGTGCGCGACGCCGCATCCCACGCGAGCGGTTGAGGGTTCCTCTCCATCAACTGATCGTCGGAGACCGCTCGAGCCTGCAAGTAGTAGCGGCCCGGCGCAAGGTTGAATAGCGAGAACGCGCCCTCGCTGTCTACTCGGACCTCGGCGAACCTTAATGCATCATCGGCCGACTCCGGCTCTGCCGGAACCACGTGAATCTGAAGCTGCGCCGGTAAGCGCGCGCCTTCGGATGCCGGGACCACCTTCCCGCGCAATGCGGCTGCGCCTTCGGCGAGAGTCACGGTCAGGTCGGTGAAGCGCTGGCTGGTGGTGATTGCAAGACCTGCGGCAGCTACGTCGTTAGGTCTTGAGGAGGGCGGCCCCGCCTTTGTCATAGATCGCACGAACCAGTCTTCGGTTGGCAATCGCGTCTCGATTCTGTAGCGTCCGGCAGCCAGGCTCGGGATCTTGAACTCACCTTTTTCGTCCGCGCTGGCGTCGTTTGGCGCAACGACACCGGGACCCGGCTGATCTTTCGCGCCTGACTTTTCATCGCGGCGAGCTGTTAGCACCAACTCATCGAGCGACACCGTTCGTTTGGCTTTGCAATCAGGCGTGCGTTCGGCGTCGGGAAGTGTTTCAAGCACGGCGCGCCCGGATACGGAGCCAAGCGGCGCGAGTGACAGCTCGATGCCAGTCACATCCGCCCCCTTGACGACAACGTGGCGCGGCGCCGAGGCGGCGCTGCTATCAGCTCCGACGTCCATCTGAGCGATCAGGTTGTAGTCCCCGTCGGGTACTCCGTAAACACCGAAGCCTCGTCCGGCTCGGAGTTGAACGTAAGCTCTCGACTCGACAGCGCCGCTCGACCTATGAGCGAGCGACACGGTAACACCCCGGAATCCGGAGGAGTCCTCCCCAAGAGCGCCTGACAGCGTCCCGCTCACGATGTATCCCCGGTCGCCGCGATAGCGAATGTCAATCCCGCTGACCTCCTGGCCGGCGCGCACGACTACCTCGCCGGCGTCGTCACGCGTAGTCGAGGGATGATAGGTAGGGACATCACTGTCGTAGGGAGACGTCGTGGAGGACATCTGACCGGTTCCGCTTGCCGAGATCAGATAAGAACCCGGGAGCAGCCCGTACATTCGATAAACGCCGCGGTCGTCTGTTTGCCGCGAGTCTCCCGACTGGCTCGCTCCTCGAATGGGCCGGCTTTCGCCGTCCCGCACCCGGATCGTAGTGACCCGCACGCCCACGACTGGCTCCCCCGATGAGTTCGTGACGCTCCCGGTTATGATCCCGCCCTTCATCACACGAAGGCTCACTACATCACCGGCGCGGTAGTACTCTCGGTCGACGGTTTCCGTAGCCGGCACGTAGCCAGGAACGTACGCGGATACCGAGTACGCTCCCGAGGCGAGATCGTCAGCGTGAAACCTTCCGTCCTCATCGGTGCCCAACGATCTGTTTGGGCTCGTCGGTGGCCCGGCCTTCCGAACATACACCGCAGCGTTAGGGATCGGTTGGCCCGATTCGTCGACAAGCCGGCCGGTGATTGACTTCGAGCGCCTCTTGGAAGAGTCACTCTGATTGTCGGGGCTTGTCGATCGCTGCGCTGTCGCTTCAGTCTCTTCGCCGCTGAATACGAGCATTGAACCAAGCGGATTGAAAGCCTTACTGACGTGGGTGGAAACGGCGCCGGTTCCAACTACCACGCACACGACGATCGCGTAACAGGTGGATCTAGTCATCACAAACCTCAAGTGCGATAAGTGTACAATCACTTTTGGCCGTCTTTGTCCTTGGCGGCGAGATCGATAACAAGTGTTACTTCAGTCTCGACTCCGTTCGCGACGGTGACATTCTGCTTCGCGAGCATACGATTCGACTGCCTGCCCGGTGGAGGAGGAGCACCAGGCGCAGACGGGGTAACCACCATCGGATTGACCGTTATCTCATACTCACCCGGAACCAACCCCTCGAGGCTGAACCGGCCTCGAGCATCAGGAATCGTCGACCGCCGCATCCCGTCGCCGCCGAGCCTGGCGGCCGATATCATCAATCTCGTGCCCGGGGCAAGCTCACCGCCTTGAACTCTCACTTGTCCGCGCACGACACAGGTCCCGTAACCGATGACCACGCGCACGCCGGACACGTTTTCGCCCAAGGCAACGTCCACGCCATCGCGCAGCGCCACCCCTTCACGTTCGACTCGCATGAGCGAGAACCCCTTGGCTGGTTCGGACCCGAACCCCCCTAATAAGATCCGCGCCTTGCCGGGCCGCAACCCGCTTATTAGAAAGCTTCCGTCGGGGTTCACTCGAATCGGCGCTATCGAAGGCGCCACAAGTTCTTCGGTTTGCACGGACGCTCGCAGCTCCATCTTCGATAGCCTGGCGAGCACATCAGGATCGTCAGATCCTTCGATGACCGCTGCGCCGCTAATGCTTGACCCGCGGCGCGTCTTGATCTCGATCGCGCTGACATCCGACTCGTTGATTTCGAAGACAGCCGGTTCGCTGTAGAAGTCGACCTGCTCGGTTGCTACGGCAAATGCCGCGTATCGGCCGGGGCTGAGCCCGTCGATCCGAAACTCGCCATTGTTGTTGGTTCGATTGGCCGTCCAACCGAAGCCACCGCTCATTCTCTGATCTCGATTGAGTGGTGCGTGTCCATACTGAAGATTCGCGAGCGGCTTGCTGGTGTCCGCATCGATGATGCGCCCGGTCGCTGCGTAGGTCCTGGTAGGGCGCCCCAGCTTTATGTCGATGCCCGTTGCTTCGCCGCCGGCGCTTACTTCAACGGCCGGGGCCCTCGACTCATCGGCAACATCCGGGTGAAAGGTGCGGGGGTACGAGCCGCCGCCGAAGCCTATTCGGACCATGCCGCTGTCGGATGCTTCTCCCACGCTCACCTTATACCGGCCAGCCAACATTCCGTAGATGCGGTAGACGCCTCGGTCGTCGGTGCTGAACATAAACGGATTGAAGTAAGGAGTCGGCGCCCGCTGTCCGCGCTCGTCGACGCGAATGATATTGACGCGTTGTTCGATCAATGGCCGCCCTTCTGCGTCTGTCACCCGGCCGGTGATCACACCGCCTTTGACAAGCGAAAAATCGATGCCGTCAACTTCTTCCCCGTCGCCAAGCGTCACAGTTTTACCGGGTTGGGCGAGAGATGTGTCCGCCCCAACAACAAGCGCAGGCGTATGCGGCAAGACTGTGTAGCTTCCCGCCGGAACGGATTTGATGGTGAAGCGGCCCTCCTCATCGGTGGTCGCTCGGCCGGAAGGCGATTGCGTTTGGCTTCTGTCGGCGGGAGTGAGCATCACCGTGACGCGGGCGGCAGGCCTTCCACCGACCGTCACGTGGCCAGTGATTGATCCCGACGGCTCTTTCTTCGAGTCTTGAGCGAATGAGCTCGGGATCGAACAAGCGACCAGGATCGAGGCAAGAGCTAGACGCTGCGAGAGGTGGCCCATTATGTTCTTCCTCCTTACGGCGTAGGAAAAGCCGCTTACTTCGAGCACCGAGGGTGGGTTCAAACCTCGCAACCGCTTGAGTGCCACCCCGGTTTGCCAGGTTACGCGGGCTAGAATTCGATGGTCGAGATTCTACTAGTTTCTCAATTCACCAGCAAGTTTGCCTGGGTGCGCGACAAATTTATAGGTAGGATTTGCAGGTTTTCTTTTTTTGTCATAGA
>CAZJQQ010000032.1:0-86373 GCA_964548075.1 uncultured Clostridia bacterium
TAAAATCCCAATCGAGGTTCTCGATGGGCAAGTTGTAGAAATCTGTCCGCGCCGCGCGCCACGTCGAATCGCCAAACGCGGCATATCCCGGGAACTCAAGCGTGGTTGTTTGACTGTCCAGATCCTGTGAACGGTACTGAGCCTGGAAGCGGAAGTTCTTACTGCGGTTCACCAGGGCATAATCCTGGTTGATGTTTCGCATCTTCCCGTTCAGACTGCTCGCCGGAAGCTCCCTTACGTCGGTGGGATTGTTGATCGGGGACGTAGCGTCCCAGTTCTTTGGCACGATGGCCGTGTTCAGAGTCCACGGGAGGAAAGCATCGTCCTGTGTCCAGTAGGCCAGCGAGAACAGGCCGCGCAATTGGGTGTGCGGCGTCAGGTCCGCGTTGGCCCAAAAACTGACGGTGTGAGAATCGTTGTTTGGAGCCAGGTCGCTCTGCCACCGAACCATGCGAAATCTATTCGAGGCTCCACATGTTGGCGCAGCAGGATTTGCTGGATTAGGAGTACATCCTTGCTCGTCGGTGACCCGAAAAGGGTTTTCGAAAATCAGCGATCCGATACGGTTGCGAAAGAGCGAAAGATCGTAGTCCACGCCGGCATTCCATCGTTCGCCGCGAAACTGCGCTCCCACCTTGAACTCGGTCGTCCGATGGTCGAGGGGCTCCAGAAACTCTTGTCCGATCCCTTCCCAGGAACCTCCGATATCTGGGAGGCCGTTCCCAGGAACGGGTCGCCGGACGAATGTGCCGGCGGACATGGGGCGCGACCCGCGATCGCGCAGCCGGCTAAACTGGACGTGCAACTCGACCTTATCCGAGGGCCGGTAACTCTGCCTGAATAGAGCTTGATCTCGGCGGAGCCGCACCTCGGTCAAGGGCGCAGTGCGCAACTCCTGGCGCACTAATGTGGGCAACGCGGCGTTCGGAGGTGTTCGCACTGTGTCCGGCAGCGTAACGGCCTGCAGACTCGCTCGCAGCGTAGGGCTGACTTGATAGACCCCCGGCGCAGTTTTCTGAAGGAAGGATTGCCCGGTGCCGAAGTAATGAGGGATCTGGTCCCAGACAAATTGCGTTCGATATTTTCCGACCCTCCATCCGTCCACAGTGAAGCGCTGGTCAAGCTCGCGAATCTCAAATCCTCTCATTGCGAGAACGTAGGGCGAATCGGCAGAATTGAAGTCCAGCCTCAATTTCTGAACAAAGAACCCTTTTGGAACATCTTGCACTTCCTGGAACTTGGCGGGATGGCCTCCCTGGGTATCCCGAGTCTGGCCGCCGACTTCGACTGTTCCCTGGACCTTGGGTGGTGTTTGTGTCTTGTCCTTGGGTGGTGTTTGTGTCTTGTCCTTGGGTGGTGTTTGTGTCTTGTCCTTGGGTGGTGTTTGTGTCTTGTCTTTGGGTGGTGTTTGTGTCTTGTTGTCCTTGGGTGGTGTCTGTGTCTTGTCCTTGGGTGGTGTTTGTGTCTTGTCCTTCTCCGGCGTCTGGCAACAAACGTGAGGCGTAAACAGGACCGCTGAGATGACACAAGCGATGAAAGCGAGCTCGACCCGGAGAATCGGTTTGAGTCTGTCTGTCTGGTCGGATCTCATCTATTCCTCCTAGCGCGAAAGGGTCCTACCCCCTGGGTGATTCGAGCCATGGACCTGGGCGTGGCAATTGACACAGCCGCGATTTATGGACCATATGTCCAGAGGTTTCCCGGCGGTCGTCGAATGACGGGGCAACATATGAATATGGCACTGCTGGCACAACAGATGAACGCGAGCAGTCAGAAGCTTGGGATTGCTCGAACCATGCGGCGAGTGACAGTTCATGCAATTCTCGCGGACCGGCGGATGGTCCCAGAGAAACGGACCCCGTTTTTCGGCATGGCAGGTGTAACACACATTATTGACGGTATTATTCACGAGCATCTTGCCCCCCTCCCCGCCATGAGGATTGTGGCAGGAAGCGCAGCCGACCTTCATGTTGCGAAGCTCGGTGCGAAAGAGGTGGGTGGAGCGCTTATTAAAGTCCGCACGCCTGTTGTTGTGGCAGGAGAGGCAAGTCTCCTCATCGGTTCGGCGCGCCAGCATATTTGCCTCCGACTTGGCGTGGTGGACGCTATGACAGGACAAGCAGCTCATGTCCTTTCTGTCGTGCTGTCCGCCCCGCCAGCTAAAATGGGTGCGATCCCGGGCGTGGCATAGAAGACACGATTCGTTGGCCTGCGCTGTAGTCAGGTTGGGCGGATTGATTATGTCCTTGGCTTCCGTGGTCTTATTATGCTTTGTGCCGTCGCCGTGACAGCTCTCGCACGTCGCGGCCCGCGAATCTTTTAGGAACTTGGCGCTCTTGCCATGAGCGTCCAGTGCGAAGGATTGCACAACGGCCTTATGGCACTGCTGACACTTCGCTCCGATCACGGTCTGCTGAAGGGCCTGTCCCGTGGACTGCGCCTGGGCAGGGGATTCAGCAGGCCCCACAAAGGCAGCGAAAAGGCCGGCAGATGCAACAACAATTACTAGAGCGAGAGCTCGTATGGCGACTGCCAAAGGCTCTGTTCTGTCATGTTGATCGGGCATTGGAAGCTACCTCGAGTTTTGGGTATTCCTCACTTGATTCATTGGAATCACTAGTATCCGGTTAGAGCCTTTCGAGACCGCTCTATTCATCTTATGAGAACTCTATTCTAAGGAGCGACCCCTACTTCAGCGCGCTCACTATTGAATCAAACCCGGACCATTGCGACTCGACCGATATGATAATGACTAGCTGGCAGCTCAGTTGCGCCTAATGAAACGAATGTCTGCGCTGAGAATCACGAGCGCCTCGTTCTCAGTACTTCCATTAATTAATGGCGCCGATACTACGTCGAGTGATGTTCTTTGTCAACCGCCCACATCCCGATATACGTTTCACGACATCCGTATTCGATTCGGAAATCGCCCTCGCGCAGTCGTGCAAGCGGAGACTCAGGGACCGCGAACAGTCTTCATGCTTGACGGTTTAACTCAAGACACATATCATTCCGGCCATCTCAGGAAGGCTTCCTGCCAAGGCTCCTGAGATCATCGAGCTGCTCGGGTTAGGTTTTCAATCGTTACACGTTGACTGTCTCGGCCAAAACATCTTTGGCCTACTAAGGAGAGCGTCCGGAGCGCGCGCCGCCGTTGAGGTGTAGAGGATGGAAAACTGAAGTGGGAGGACTCTATGAATACCCATGAAGCCTGCACCAACCCCCTCACTTGTTGGTTCGCAATAAAGACGATTCGACGGCCGCATTGGCTCGTGACGATTGGAGCGCTTGCTCTAGTCTTTCTTACCATCCATCAGATTCAGAGACCCGTCATTGCATCGCGCGGCCCGGCCTCAAAACAACCGATGATCCTGAGCGGCAGCATGAACGAAGAGATAAGTGTGCGCGCTGCCGGGCGAGGCAATCCCTGGATAAGCCTCGCGGATGGTCACGACCTTGTCACTGCTTACGCCGGTGAAGAGCGACTCGTGGATGCGTTTGAGCAGAATCAAGCGAAACCATTGTCGCTCGCGTCGGGCGACTTCGATGAAGACGGTGTGCCTGACCTAATAGCCGGTTACCGAGCAGAGAGCGGCGAAGGCATCATCGCTGTTCACCGCGGCAATGAAGATGCGATCTTTCCGAACTCGGTTGAGGCGCAACAGCGAAGAGCGAATGGCGAGTTCACCGACGCGCCGTTCCTCTCGCCGGCCTTGGTTTATTCGGTTCCCGCCGGGGTCGGTTTCGTTGGCACCGGAGATTTCGATGGCGACGGTCATTGTGATGTGGTGGCAACAGAGCGCAACGGCGGATTCCTCCATTTGATGAGCGGCGATGGGAGAGGCGTCTTGTCACTTTCAAAAGTGATCCCGCTACCGGGCGGAGTCACCGCAATGATAGTCGGCGAGATGAACCGTAGAGATGGCCTCGATGACATCGTTGTATGCATCGATGGAGACGCGGGAGCGAAGGCATTAGTGTTTGAAGGTCCGGAAGGGGCGTTGAACGCGACCCCTGAAGAGATCGACCTGCCTCAAGCAGCGACGTCATTAGCATTGGGGGAGTTGGATGATGAGTACTGGTTTGATTTGGCAGTCGCGGCGGGGCGCGAGTTGGTGGTTGTTCACGGGCGAGATCGAAACCTCTCAACTGGTGTTGACCAACAACCAGGCGCGGCGCCGGCAGTCGTAGAAATGCGAACGTTTCCCGTTACCATTCAGTCACTCGCGGTAGGCCATTTCACTGGCTCTGCCGATGACGAGATAGCGTTGCTCTTTCAAGAAGGTCAAATCGAAGTCCTAACTGATCCGGTAACGCGCGAAAAGACAAAACAAACGATGGTGAAGGGCGGAGAAGCGATGACTTCGCCAAAGCCGTTCAATCCCCAAGAATCGGCGGTGGCTTCGCGAGCGGTTAGCACCTATCCAGCGGGCGACAGGGACTTTAGAAAGCGGAGCTATCAAAAAGGCGTTCGACCGGTTGGAACCTGGAGCGAGAAAGTTCTCACAAAGAACGGGGAATCTAAGACCGCACAGTTGATTCGTGCGCGAGTATCAAGCGCGCCCGTGGATAACTTGCTAATAGCTGATGAAGCGTCTGGTGAAGTGAGAGTAGTCGTCGCCGGACAGAAAGAGAGAAAAGCTCTTAAGGGTCTGAAATCTGCTGATCTGAACGATGAGACTGTTGAGGCGACATTGGATGTAGGACACGGGACAGTTGCCGTGCTGCCGATGCGACTGAACAAAGACGCACTGAGCGACCTGGTTGTGTTGGAAGCCGGCCGTGCCAGACCGAGTGTGATTCAAACCGTACCGCAATCGATCCTAATTGTGACCAATACGAACAGTAGCGGCACGGGTTCGCTTCGTGACCAGATGACACTAGCCAACAGTATGACGGGTCTGGATGAGATTCGCTTCAGCATCTCCGGCTCGGGAGTGCGCACGATCTCGCTGACTTCCGCATTGCCGTCAATCACCGGCGCATTGACGATTGACGGTTACACCCAGACGGGATCGAGTCCGAACACATTGACGAACGGAGACAACGCCACCCTGCGGATCGAATTGAATGGCGCGGGTGCAGGGGCTGCGAATGGTTTGGACATAAGAGCTGGAAGCTCTGTCGTGCGCGGATTGATCATCAACCGATTCGGTCTTGCCGGTATCAGTTTGACCTCAAACGGAGCCAACCAGATTGATGGAAACTTCATCGGGGTGAACTCCACCGGAACGACCAAGCTTGGCAACCAGACGGATGGCATCAGCGTCGGCTCTGCTGACAACACGATCGGCGGGCTGACTCCGGCGAGGAAAAACCTAATATCAGGGAATGTAGCTAATGGCATACTCCTCTCGGGGGCTTCGTGCACGAGGAACAACGTCCAGGGGAACCATATAGGAACAAATGCCTTTGGAACCCTCCCGCTTGGCAACACTAAAGACGGAGTACTGCTTCAAAGCGCTCCGGTGAACACCATAGGAGGTACCAGCGCTTCGGCCCGCAACGTAATCGGAGGGAATTCGGGCATCGGAATAGAAGTGGCGAACGCGCAGCAATTCCTGGTTCGATTCAACAGCATTGGCACGGATTCAAGCGGGACGACTTTGGTTGGCAATTCAAAAGATGGAATGAAAATCTATGCAGGCGCGAATGGAACCGTGACGGATGTAATATCGGCTAACAACGGATTCTCGGGAATCGCAAAAGGGAGCAGCGCGGTAGCCACAATCCGGCCAAACGTGCAGATTTTTTCTAATGTCCTCGGCGGGTTAGTGTTCTTTCCAGAAATTATCTTCTTTGGGTGCGTGCCAACCAATAGAACGACCGGGATCAACTCTGTTTCGACATTTGGAAATACTATGACTGTATCGGGCTATGTGTTTGATGGCGCACGCCCCAATAAGGTCGTGACTTTTGACCTGTATTCCGGGTTTGTTAACCCTGCGGGAAATCAGTTCGTTGGCTCCCTGCCTATTTACTTAGGAACTGCGAGCCGCACCACCAACTCGATCGGACTGGCCACTTTCTCGCTTGATTTCTCTCTCCCACCCGGGAGCAACGGACAGTTTGTCAATGCCCAGGCAACTGCGGACGGCAGAACGGACCTAAACTCCAACTTCCTTCAGATAGGGACAGGCTGTACAGGCTACACGTTAGTGCCAGCGACCAACCCGGCCACCATTCCGGCCGCAGGAGGAACCGGGAGCTTTTTGATCCAAACCCAAGCTGGTTGCCAGTGGCGAATAATCTACAATGCGTGCGATGCGGTCTTTGACGTAAGCTCCGGCACTGGGCCGAGGACGGTAACGTACACGTTGTTTCCAAGGATCATTGTGGGGGGCGGCTCGCAAACATTTAGATTCATAGTTGAGGGGCAAGTCCATACAGTTACTCAGGCCTCTCCTACGGGTGGCGGAGGCGGCGGTAATTGCACCACTACGCCTATTCTCATCAACCAAACCATCAACGGCACGATAAGCGAAGCCGACTGCACCGCGCCACATCTCGTTGAACACAAAGCCGACGTGTACACTTTGAACGCCACCGCCGGACAAACAATAAACATCAACATGGTTCAAGGCTCTTCCTCGATTGACCCGTATCTGATCCTCACTACCCTCGACGGCGCCCTCCTCGACGTGAATGACGACATTGATCCGGGAAGGGTACAGAGTTCCAGGATCATTTTTCCAATAACCATCACCGGCACCTACCGGATTGAAGCCACCACCTTCAACGTTGCGGACAGAGGTCCTTACTCTCTCTCAGTGACGCTGAACGCTTGCGTTTCAACGCCTATCAGCGTCGGGCAGACATTGAACGGCGCAATAACCGACGGTGATTGTAATGATCCGTTCGGCGATGGCCAAAAAACTGATCTTTACACTTTCAACGCCACCGCAGGACAAATAATTACTGCAACGATGACCAAGCTCTCGTCGTCAATTGATCCATACTTGATTCTGATCGCGCCGGGCGGTGGCGTGCTTGCACAAGATGACGACAGCGCGGGTCAGCAAAACGCCCAAATCGTCGCGAACCTGCCAAGCTCCGGCACGTACACGATTGAAGCAACTACGTTCCTTCCGACAGACAGGGGCCCTTACTCACTCTCGCTGATCTCGGGCGGGGGTACGACTTGCGACTTCGCGCTCAATCCGACATTCGCATCAGTCAACGCCGCAAGCGGCACGGGAAGTTTCACGGTCGCGGTGCAAAGCGGTTGTAACTGGACCGCAATCAGCAACGCTTCCTGGTTGACAACAACCAGCACGGGCAGCGGCAATGCAACGGTCAATTACTCCTTCCAACAGAACACAAGCGGCAGCTCTCGAACAGGTGTGATAACCGTCGGAGATGCGACGCACACAGTCACGCAAGCGCTCCAAACGATAGCTGTGCCTGATTTCTCGCTGAGCTTCGAGGAGCCGACGGTCACCGGGCTGAATGGGACAAAGGCTCGAATAACCGTGATCATCAATCGCACGGGGGGATTTGCAGGTGAGGTGACGGTGACGCCTCCCCCAAAACAAGCTGGCATCAAGGCGAAACCGCCTGACCCGATCACTACTACTACCACCGACCCCACCGCAAGCTTCAAGATCAAGATTGCCTTTGGACTTGAGCCGGGATCGCGTCAGCTTACGTTCACAGGAACGGACGCGTCCGGGAAAGTGCGGACCGCTACAGCGACATTGATCGTTCAGTAACGGATTAACATCGAGCGCTTCGGCGCGGAGCCCCGGGCGGTCAGGTGCCGCTTGGTCACGCCTTACAGCGGACCGGCGGAACTCACTCAGGTCTTGGAATGGAATGAAGCTCGCCCGCTTGTCGCTGTGCTCTGCCGACTTCGTGGAACTCTTCCCGACAAGCCCGCGCGACGCCGATTTCGGCCTTCTGGGGACTATCTTCCGGCGGGTGGATGCAAACCGAGCAAAGTGTTTTGAATCATTTTGAATCATGAAGTCCCCGGTTTGCGTCAGTACAATGAAACGGTGTGAGCTTGAATGTCATTAGGAATCGAGGACGACATCGCGCAACTCTAAGCTTGACGGGGGGGCCAGCGGAAACTATGATGCGCGGCGTCCGGCTCTCATAAAGCGAGCGGAGTCAGCGCGGAGAGTTTTCACCTCGGGTCTTAATTCAAATACCCATAGCCGAGGGGCAGTTCCTGGTCGGGCATGTCTTTCAGGAGATTCAAATGAGACTTTCAAGAACTATCGCAAGTAAGTCGTTTTTAGCTAATCCTCATTGCCGAATTGCGTCCATCCTGGCGGTGTTGGGCGTTATCCTGGTTTCAGCATCGGTCTTTTCCAGCGGACGGGCATCGTCTAGCGGCGGCAACGCTGTTGCGATCGCGAGGGCACGACTCGGCGACTCCGTGACTACTGGGGCGGCGGGACGCGGCAAGCCGTGGATAAACATGACTGATGGGCATGAATTAGTCACGACCTACAAGGGATCGAACGAATTGGTTGGAGTGTTGGCGCGTGATCAAGCGCGGCCGTTGTCTCTCGCTTCGGGGGACTTTGACGAAGACGGCATGCCCGATCTGGCAACAGGGTACGCTTTAGCGGGCTCAGGGCTCGTAACGTTGCAGCGCGGTAACGTGGATTCGGTCTATCCGTACACGCCTGAAGCCAGGCAGCGAAGAGCAAGCGGCGACTTTACCAACGCACCATTCCTTTCGCCAGCCGCGGTGTTTGATACCGCAGCCGTTCCCGAGATTTTCTTGCAGGGAGATTTCAACGCCGACGGTCACGCCGACCTGATAGCGGCCGCGCGCGGGAGCGAGACGATTCACGTGTTGGCGGGTGATGGCCGAGGAAATCTCGCCCCGGCTCAGGACCTCTCATTGCCCGGCAAAGTCACCGCGATTACGAGCGGTGAGATCAATCGGGCCGACGGCCTGGCTGACCTGGTAGTTGCGATTGAAGCGGCCGACGGGCCGAAGTTGATGGTCTTCGAAGGCCCGGAAGGCGCGGTCAAAGCCACGGCCGAACTGCTGTCTCTCCCTTCCGCGGCGACGGATCTTGAATTGGGCTATGTTGGGGTAGACCACGTCGCCGATGTTGCCGTAGCTGCCGGCAACGAACTCCTCATTGTCCATGGGCGCGATAGGAAGTTGTCGCTGGATGAGGAGACGAGGGCCGCGGTCCCGCGAGCCCGCATCAGTCGCCGATCTTTTTCTTCTCCGCTCATCTCACTTGCTATTGGGGACTTCACAGGCGGCCCCGATCTGGATTTAGCAGTTATGCTGGATGACGGCTCAGTGCAGCTCATAAGTGCGGTGGGCGGTGAAGCCCAATCACTAAGCAGTAGATTGCATTCGAAGGCAATCACTCTTGCAGCCGGCCTTCGGACGCGAGGAGGCCAGCTATTTTGCGCGCGAGTATCGAGCCTCTCTCACGAGAACCTTGTGATGGTTAACCGGGAGAGCAACCAACTGCACGTCTGGATGGATGACGAGGAGCGCCGCGCCCGTGGAGATGCAGGCGTCGAATTGAGTTCGCGTCAGCCAAGCCCGCCGGTGACATTCGACACCGAGAGCGATCCCGTGGCGGTACTCCCGATGCGGCTGAACACCGATGCTCTCAGCGACCTTGTGGTTTTAAGGGCTGGCCACATGTCGCCTTCGGTGCTCACCTCGCAATCTGCTATGACCATTGTTGTATGTACGACTCAGGATTGTGACGAATGTCCAGGTGGGGCAACGTCATTGAGGAACGCCATTGCCATAGCTAACGGATCACAAGGCTTAGACACGATAAAATTCAGCAACCAGTTTTCGGGCATCCCCACGATAACACTCCAGAATTCATTACCGGCGATAACTGAGGCCCTCGACATAGGCGGAACGGCAGCCGCCTCGTGCTCGAATCCCAACGAAGCTGATTTCACCGAGCAGTCTGCGAATGGGATAGGGCTCGATGGCGGTAACTCCGTGAACAATGGTTTCAACTTTACCGGCGGGGGCATCAGGATAGCAGACTTTGTCATTGGGCGCTTTACGTCGAACGGCCTGCAAGTCACGACCAACTCAGGCAACATGGTCGAGGGTAACTTCATCGGGCTGGCATCAGACGGCTCAACGCCCAGGCGCAACGGTACAGGCGTGCGCATAACGTCACGCGCCAATATGATTGGAGGGACCGTCAGCGCCGCTTCCAACGTGATCTCAAGCAATGGCACCGGCGTCATGTTCGATGGCGTCAACGCGGACGACAACCAGGTTAGAAACAACCGGTTCGGCACCACCGCTAACGGGCAGTTCCTCCGAGGCAACAGCCAGTTCGCAGTATCTATTACCAACGGCGCGGCGCGGAATACAATAGGCGGATCATTTGTTGGGACGGCAAATGACATCTTCGGCAGCGGTTTGGACGGAGTGTTCGTCAGCGCAGCAAACTCGAATACTATCCAGCGCAACGATATTGTTCTTCACAACCGAAACGGAGTGTCCATAGTCTCGGGGGCCGGTAATCTGATAGGAGGAACCAATGACATAGTAAGGAACAACATTGTTAGCAACACCGGCAACGGTGTCGAAATAAACGGGAGCGGGGCGACTGATAATCTAGTACAGCGCAACTTCGTCGGCTTGGCTTTCGATTCTATCGGCAACCCGATAGATCAAGGAAACGGGAGTAACGGTATCGCCCTTACGGCCAATCCTCTCCGGAACTCTATAGGCGGCGCCCTGGACGCCGCCGGAAACTTCATTGCTCTCAACAACGGCAACGGCGTGCTCGTCTCGTCCGGAAATCAGAACAAGATTCTCTCGAATCGGATTTTCAATAACGGTGATCTCCCGATTCGGCTTAATCCCGGAGCTAACGAAAATCAGGTTCCACCGGTGTTCGGGTCTGCTACGCTCGTCAACACCCCCGCGCCGAACGGGGTGACCCCAACCGCAAGGATGTTGGCTGCAGGAAACCTGACGGTGACATTGAGTCTTACTGGTACGCCAGGCCAAACCTACACGCTCGACCTCTACCTTTACAGCAGGTGCGAATGCACAGGCGACCAGGTGATCTGCCTCATACCGTTCCCATTGGGGCAAAAGCCCGCGCTGATGGATGGCACCGGACGCTTCAGCGGCGCCTTTACTTTCAGTGTACCGCCGCCGGACAACTTCACGTCTTACGGATTTGTCAACGCTACGGCGACTTCTCCGTCTGGAAGCACGTCGCAGTTTGCTCAGTGCGTTCTGATTGGAGCTGCGACGAATTGTGCGCCGACTTGTCCCGCGAACCCGGCGCCGGTCCAAGCGACGTCGGCATCGGGAGCAGTGGTCAGTTATCCGGCGGCAACGCTGCCGACGAACTGTACTGGCGTGAGCGTGGCGTGTGCGCCTGCTTCGGGGACCACGTTCCCTGTGGGCACGACTACGGTGACGTGCACGGCCACGGACGCCGTTGGGTCGAGAGGCACGTGTTCTTTCAGCGTGACCGTGACGCCGCAATCGAGTTGCGCTCCGATCTGTCCCGCGAGCCCGGCGCCGGTTCAAGCCACCTCATCATCTGGAGCAGTGGTGACTTATCCAGCGGCGACGCTCCCCGCAAACTGTTCCGGTGTAACGGTGACCTGTGCGCCTGGTTCGGGCACGACTTTCCCTATCGGCACGACTACAGTGACGTGCACGGCGACAGACGCCTCTGGAACACGAGGCACGTGTTCTTTCGGCGTGACCGTTACGCCGCAATCGAGTTGCGCTCCGATCTGTCCCGCGAGCCCGGCGCCGGCCCAAGCCACTTCGGCATCGGGAGCCGTAGTCGGTTATTCGGCGCCAACGCTGCCGGCGAACTGCTCCGGAGTGAACGTGACGTGTGTCCCTCCTTCAGGTGCGACTTTCCCTGTAGGCAGAACTACAGTGACGTGCACCGCTTCGGACGCCTCCGGATCGCGAGGCACATGTTCGTTTGCAATTACGGTCAACCCACTAGGGCTAGCCGATTTCTCACTAAGCTTCGAGCAGTCCACGGTCACCGGCCTGATCGGCACAAAGGCTCGATTCACGGTCTTGATCAATCGCACCGGCGGATTTACCGGCGCCGTGACTGTGATTCCGGCTCCCAAATCCAACGGCGTGAAAGCGAAGCCGCCTGACCCTATTACTACGACCGACAGCAGCGCGTTCTTCAAGTACAAGGTTGCTGAGGGGCTCATTCCGGAGACGCGCCAGCTTACATTCACCGGCGTAGATTCGACCGGAAGAACGAGGACGGCTACGGCGACATTGATCCTTCAGTAAACGTGTTCTGATGGCGACTTGTGGCTGCTCGATCCGGGTTCGCGGCTGACAATTGTTCAGCCCGAAAGCCGAGGGCGGAGACAAGTCGCCAGTACGCATTGGAACTGGACTAACGATGACCTGGACGCGTCGAAGTGGATTGCTGCGATTAGAGCTTAAGCAACTGCCGGTTTTGATCGGCGCCTTAGTGCTCGCCTTGATCGCCATCTCATACAAGCAGAGCGGCGGTGCCCGCGTATCGAGAGCTTCAACCTCGAAGCAAGAGTTCCAACTCGCGAGAATGAGCGATGAGATCAGCGTCCTTGCAGCAGGGCGGGGCAGTCCCCGGATAAACCTGAGTGACGGACGCGAGGTCATAACTCCCTACAGCGGCCCGGCGGAACTCACGCAAATCTTGGAGCGGAATGAGGCTCGGCCATTGTCGCTGTGCTCTGCCGACTTTGATGAAGATGGTGTGCCTGACTTGATTAGCGGCTATGCTGGACCGAACGGCGGAATCATCACGCTACTTCGAGGCAACGTCGATTCGATCTATCCCAACGCTCCCGAAGCCAAACAGCGTAAAACAGAAGGCACTCTCACCGATGCTCCGTTTCTATCTCCAGCTTTTGTGTTTGGAGTGCCTGAGGCTGCGGACTTCATCGGAGCAGGGGACTTCGATGGCGACGGTCACCGGGATGTAGTTACTGCCGCTCGCGGGAGCAACAAGCTGTGCTTGATGTCAGGCGACGGCAAGGGAGGCTTGCGCGAGACAAAGCGTATCGACTTATCTGGTGGCGTGACCGCGATGGTAGTTGGCGAGATCAACCGCCGGGATGGATTGGATGATGTCGTGCTCGGAGTATCGGGAAAGCGCGGACCGGAGGTACTTGTGTTCGAAGGCCCGGAAGGGGCTCTGAGAGCCAATCCTGAGTCGTTCGAGTTGCCGGCGGAAGCGTCGTCGCTGGCGCTCGGCCAGCTGGATGAAAGCAACGGGATGGATTTAGCAATTGCGGCTGGGCACGACTTGATCATCGTGCACGGAAGAGATAGGAAGCAGTCGCTGGATTTAGAAGCGCAGGCTAAGGTTCCTCAAGCAACCATCGAAAAGAGATCGTTCCCGTTTGTGATTCGCTCGATTTCGGCCGGACAGTTCACCGGCAATCCGAGGAATGACATAGCGTTATTGTCCGAAGATGGAGAGGTGAGCTTGTTGAGTGAAGGCGAAGCCGGTTTGATGAGCCAGAGGTCGCCCAAGGGTCTCGGGCAATGGAACAGGAAGCTTCTGACGCGCGGTCGGTCGAGCAAGGGCACTCAGTTGATTCGGGTTCGGGTGTCGAGTTCGCCAAGAGACAGCCTGTTGATCGTGGCCTCAACGAACCACTGCCTGGAAGTGCTGGAGGACAGCGTTGAAGCAGGGGCGCTGACTGGGGATATTGCTACACCAGAACGAGCTGGGGTAGCGGCGACAGTCTTTGATATAGACGGCGAGCCTCAGATGGTGCTCCCAATGCGTTTGAACGAGGATGCGCTGAGTGATCTGGTGGTCCTAAGATCGGGCAGGAGCGTGGTGACGGTGGTGATGACGCAGACGCAGTCTGTCCTTACCGTGACCAACACGAACGACAGCGGCTCAGGCTCATTGAGGCAGGCGATTCTTGATGCCAATCTGAGTCCCGGAGCGGACACTATAAGCTTTAGCATTCCCGGGCAAGGCCCTCACACTATCAGAATAGCAAGTTCACTGCCCACTATAACCAATTCGGTGACTATAGACGGCACGACACAACCGGGCTTTGGTGGCAAACCCGTAATCGAACTCAGCGACGCTTCATCACCCTCTGTAACAATCGACTCGCCCCTGAGAATCGAGACCAGCAATTGCGTCATTAGAGGGCTGGTCGTCAACGGTTTCACGGACGGTGCGGGAGTGATCATCAGAACTGCCGCTGCAACTGACAATCGCATCGAGGGTTGCTTCATCGGCACCAACGTGGGCGGCACTCGGCCGGCGCCCAATGATGTAGGAATTCTAGTATTCAATGACGCGGAGCATCCAAACACCGGAGCCAGGCGCAACGTCATCGGCGGCACAACCTCCGCCGCGCGCAATCTCATTTCCGGCAACCGCTCTGATGGAGTCCGGATCGGCCCCGAGAATGCGGACACGAGCGAAAATGTTGTGCAGGGAAATCTGATTGGAACTGACGTGTCCGGCAACACGGCGATTGCCAATTTAGCAGGCATAACAATCCTCTGTCCGAACAATGCAGTCGGCGGGACGAATGCGGGGGCGCGCAATGTCGTCTCAGGCAATATGGACGCAGGCATTCTGATTTTCGCCGCTGGGAATCTGGTTCAGGGCAATATCCTTGGCTTAAATGAAGCAGGCAGCGAGGCGATAGCGAACGTCAACGGGGTGGTGGTTGATGCCGGCAGTTTTAGCACGTTAGGCGGAACCGCGCTCAGCGCGCCAAATGTAATTTCAGGCAATGTGAGGGAAGGGGTTGTGCTTCTGGATGCTTCCAACACTCTGATACAGGGCAACCTCATAGGCACGGATCTCAGTGGCACCCGCGCGCTCGGCAATTCAATGGCCGGAATAGCCGTCACCAGATCGCCCGACACTGTCATCGGCGGAGCAAGTAAGGGAGCAGGCAATCTCATATCTGGTAATAGAGACGCTGGCGTCTTTGTTGGCTTCGCGCGCGAGGGCGGGGTCGTCGGCCAGTCGAAACTCTTTTTGCTAGGCAACTTCGTCGGGACAGACCTCAGCGGCACAGCCGGCCTGGGCAACTTAGGAGACGGCATCTTCGTCGAGGTGGCCTCGACTGACAATACGATCGAGAACAATCGCATCGCGTTCAACAGGGGCAATGGAATCGCCATTCCAAACGTCACTGGCAATCCCGGAGACCCGGGCATCAGGATTTCCCTCCTATCAAACTTCATCTTCTCAAACGACCGGCTCGGAATCGATCTAGGTCAGGCTGGAGTGACCGACAATGACGACAAAGACACAGACAGGGGGGCCAACGAACTGCAAAACTTCCCTGTCCTGAATGCGACTACACTGGGACCGCCCGCCAGTTCAGACGCAGCGCCTATCACGACTGCGGTCACCGCAACTATCAGCGGCACTTTCAACAGCAGGCCCAATTCCACATTCAACTTGCAGTTTTTCTTCGGCAGCAACTGCGACAGTTCGGGGCATCAGTTCACTGGAGCTATACCGATACCGCTTCAACCGCTGAAGCAAGTAACCACGAACAGCAACGGCGATGCAACGTATAGCTTCAGCTTCGAATTCCCTACTGGCGTTAGCAGCGGATATGTCAACTCAACGGCGACCGACGTGAGTGGGAACACATCCGAGTTCTCTTCTTGCTTCGCGGTGACGAATCCCAACGCGTTCACGATCGCCAGCGCGTGCAAGGGCGAAGGTAAACTCCTGGTGATCAACGGATCGGGTTTCGTGGACGGAGCTAAGGTCCTGATCAATGGGGAGGTCGAGAAGAAGACTCAGTTCATCTCTTCGACCCAAGTGATAGCCCTTAAGGCCGGCAAGCGTACGTTTACAAGCGATAAGCTAAAAGTGCGCAACCCGGATAGCAGTGTAACACCGGAGTTTAGTTATACACGAGTGGATTGTCCTCCATAGGCCATTTGCAGTGCGGCGACTTGTCGCCGCTTTGTATCGCGCGGTTCAACACCGGCGCGTAACCGAGTATGCTGATTCAATTCCGTAATCTTTCTAATAGCAACCGAAAGCGGCGACACCACGCCGCGCTCCAAGGAGGTTCCTCAATGTTTGGCTCTTTCTCTAAATCGGTTCTGCGGCTCGCTGTAATCGCGAGCGTTGCTCTGATGCTGTGCCCCATCATTCAACCGCCGCTCGCGAGCGCCCAGTCGACGTCGGGTACATTGACCGGGCAGGTTTTTGACGCCGCTGCCAGACCCGTCGCCGATGCGAAGGTCACAGTGGTCAATGAAAACAACGGAAACGCTCGCGCGACCAGAACCAATGCCGCCGGCACCTACAACATGCCCTTTCTTGTCCCGGGGCTTTACGCGATTACCGCCTCGATCACAGGATTTGACGGAGGGCCTGTGAGAATGGGAATTCCCCTCAACTTCACGACGCTGCTGCGAGCGCCCGATATCACTCTTCACTCGACCGCAGGTCCCGCCACCACGCCAGCTCAACCGACCGCGACTACCGCTGGAGGCGCCGCTCAACCAGACGATCTCACGCCGTTGATCAGCACCGCTGATGCTACGCGCCGCGGCAACTTCACCGCAAAGCAGATCGAATCGCTGCCGCTTGGCGGGACCACGGACATGCGAACGTTCGACGAGTTTGCGCTGCTGCTGCCCGGGGTAGCGCCGCCGCCTTACACGCCCGGGGTGCGCGGGCCTGGGGTCGGATTCGGCATCGGCTCGTCGGGTGAGTTCGCCGTTAACGGACTGCGTGCGCGGTCCAACAATTTCACTATTGACGGCTCGGATAACAACGACCCTGATGTGGGTGTCCGCCGGCAGGGCTTTCTCGCATTGGTGCCGCAGTCGATTGAATCGATTCGGGAGTTTCAAATATCGACGCTGTTGTGGAACTCAGAGATGGGGCGCAACATTGGCTCTCAGGTCAACGCGGTATCGAAGGAAGGCGGCAAGAAGCTTCACGGGCAGGCGTATGGTTTCTTTACGGATTCAGGATTGAACGCGAAGAACTTCTTCGATTACCTGGGAGGCGCGTCGGGCGGAGAAAACCCTTTCACTCGAACTCAGGCTGGCTTCGTCCTCACAGGTCCGATCGCGAAAGATCGCACGCAGTTCTTTGGTAGCTACGAGTATCTGGATGTCAACGCCTCGACCGAGCAGCATTTCGCAACGCCTACGCTTGGGGAAAGAAGGTTCCTCGGGCTGCCGGTGTTCGGCGTATTGAAGTTCTCGCCCAGCGCCTTTGTCAACGAGTTCTTCGGTGAGAGACTTGGCAGCACACCCGTTGGCCGCAATATTCTGTCTTTCTATCCCGCGCCGAATAATCCCGGCGGACCTTACGGAGCAAATACCTACACCGAGGTATTGCCTGCAGACGGCAGAGGGTCGATCCTGTCGTCGAAGATCAGCCATCGCTTCAACGACACGAACACAATCTACGCGCGCTACAACTTCACGGATGACAGTCGCGTCTTGCCGAGCGTCAACCGCGCGATCCGCTCGACCGTAATAACGGACACGCGCACGCAGGATTTGTCGCTGATCTACGACCGTGAGCTTGGGACGAACCTCTTTAGCCAGGCGCGTTTTTCGTACGGCCGCACGAGGCTCGAGTTCTCGCCGCATCCTGATAGCCCGTTCGTTTTCTCGAAGGACTCGTTGGAAAACGTCAACACGAGCGTAGGAACCAAGCTGATTCCTTCGACGACGGGGCCGATTGGTGAGCTCGTCGTCGAGCCTTACAGCCCGGTTGGAGTGAATGCTTACTCGTTTCCCCAGGAGCGGGCGAACAACACCTTTCAGTTCGCGGAATCGATTTCGTGGACGATGGGGCGGCACTCGACGAAGTTCGGCGCGGACATTCGTCGCGTTCAACTGAACAGCATGTTGGATCGCAACTACCGCCCGCAAGTAGTGTATGGCGGCGCACAGCTCACGGTCGGAACGCTGAGCATCACGACCAATCCAAACGACCCATTCAAGTTCGCGCCCGGCGGTAAGAGCTTTCTGTCTGGCGTGCAATTGGCGGCGCTCGGGCTGCCCTCTTCGATATTTCAAACGATAACGGCGGGCGCTTCCGATTCGACTATCGGGCTGCGCTTCAACGAGTACAACCTTTTCTTCAACGACAACTGGCGCGTCCGATCGAACTTCTCGATGGACTACGGGCTGAGGTACGAGTACAACAGCGTGCCGAAGGAAGTTAACAACAGGATCGAGAACGCGCTTGCGTTGACCAATCTTCCTGCGCCCGGAAGCTCGTCGGCGGACACGCCTGAGCGCACCGCTGCCTTCAACGCGTCGGTGGACGCATATCGTAAAGTGCTCGCCGGCCGCACTGGTATATACGAGCCGGATCGTAACAACTTTGGACCTCACGTAGGCTTTGCGTGGGACCCGTGGTCTGACGGCAAGACTTCGGTGCGTGGCGGCTATGGTTTGTTCTACGACGCGATCCTCGGAGCGGTTGTGAGCCAATCGCGCAGCGTTTTCCCCACTGAGATTCCGGTCAACATCGAGCCAGCCTTCACCCAGTTCGACGTGTTCATTCTCAACAACCCGAGCACCCTCGTAGTCAGAGATCGGGGAGGCGTGACTATTCCGGATATTCCGCTGATCGCAAAAAACACGTTGAATCGATTCGGGGGCTCGCCAGCGGATTTCGTGGCGTTGATCGGGGAGTTGTTCAGGCAGAACCAGCTTGGCGGCGGACTGGCATTCACGCTGCCGGACAAGAATCTGCGATCGCCATATGCGCAACAATGGCATCTGACGCTCGAGCGCGAGTTCCTTCATGACTATGCGGTCTCGCTGGGGTATGTCGGGACCAGGGGGACGAAGCTGACGCTGCTGACTACACCGAACCTTGGGCCGAACGTCACCCCGTCCGTTCAGTTCGCAACCACCTTCGCAAACTTTCCGCCGGGGTTTACCTTGCCGCCGCCGCTTGTGCTCGCGGAATGCTCGCGTTTTCAAGACAACAAGAAGTGTAGCCTTCAGCCCGCCCGTCCGGAGTCCGCCCTGGGCGCTTTTCAGATTTTCAAGAACGCGGCGAATTCTACCTATCACGCGCTCCAGTTTGAGGGGCGCTCACGGTACAAGCACGGCTATGCGTTCACGGCTGCTTACACGTGGTCGCACTCGATCGACGACGTGTCCGACGTGTTCCCGATAGCCGGCGCGCCGCTACTACCGCAGGATTCTTTTAACCTTCGGCTCGAGCGCGCGAGTTCAAACTTTGACGTTCGTCATCGCTTTGCTACGTCATTGATCTGGGATTTGCCGTTCTATCGCAACGCCAAGTCGGGCGCGACCGCGCGCTGGTTTGGCGGCTGGCAGTTAGCTTCGATATTTCAGGCGTACACTGGGCAGCCGTTCACGCTCAATCTCCCGAACGATGCGAATCTGGATGGCAACTTGACTGACCGGCCGTCGACCAGCGATGGGCTTGTGTTCTTCAGCGGGCACGGGCGACAGAGAGTTGCGGTCGCACCGGGTCGCACCGTCGCGGACTTTTTCGTGCTTGGTCGTGATGGGTTTGTCGGGCGAAACACCGTTAGAGGTGATAGCTTCGTGACCTGGGACGTAGCTTTGAACAAGAGGTTCACATTTACCGACAGTCAGTGGCTCGACTTCAAGGCCGAGTTTTTCAACGCGCTCAACCGGGCAAATTTCGGAACACCGATTCGGACGCTTAGTAGTCCGGGGTTCGGTTCGTCGGTGGAAACCGCGAACCCGGCCCGCATCATTCAGTTCGCGTTGAAGTATTCTTTCTGACGAGATTCGCGCCAGGTTGCGAAAACGAGTTCATCGGGTTCAGAAGCCGTCGCAACATTTTGGTTATGTACGATTACAATCACAGAGTCAGTCGCGAGCAGCCATCAAGACTTGATTTTCTCGCAACTGCTCTTTCTAATATAATACTCGCCACGGGAGCCGTTGTATGAAGAGCTGCAGCAAGTGTGGGTCTGAGAACTCAGCGACTGCCAAGTTCTGCCAGATGTGCGCGAGTCCTTTAAGACTGGCTGGCGATTATGAAACGCGTGAGGACCGGGCGGCGAGGAGCGAGAGTCCTTCTCAGGTTACTACAATAGCCTTACCTATTGAATCTCCCGACCCGCCAATCTGCACAGTATGCGACGCTGTGAATGAGGCGGAATGGCTTTTCTGCCAACAGTGTGGCAGCAAGTTGGGCCAGATTCCGGATGCCTCTAACCTGGACGCGGGAGCGGCGCCGGAGCCGCAGCGACATTATGCTACTACAATAAAGTCATCCTCCCTTGGTGATGAACCGAACAAAGATCGTGGGGCTGGTCACGTTACTTGTCCAAAGTGTTCGCAACAAGTAGTCGAGGGCGCGGCGTTTTGTTATAAATGCGGTGCGCCCTTATCGAACTCGAGGACGGTAGTGATGTCGTCGATGAGGCCGTCACTGAAGGGGCGCCTGCTCCTGATGGTCGATGGGGAAGCGACCGGGGATGAATATGAACTGAAGCGCGAGACGGTAATCGGACGGACAAGCGGGGACATCACTTTTCCACACGACGACTACATGTCTGGGTGCCATGCAACCATCGCAAAGCGCGGTGAGAAGTTCGTGTTGATCGACGAGGACAGCCGTAACGGTTCGTTCATCAGAATAAAGAAGGAAGTAGAGATCAAGCCCGGAGACTTTGTTCTGCTTGGCAAGCAACTCTTTCGGTTTGAGCTCTGAGAAACAGGATGAAGACGCCCGCAAAAGACATTTCAGTTTCCGTGTTCGCGAGGACCGATACCGGTATTCAACGCGCTGGAAATGAAGACGCGTTTCTGGTCGCGGACTTGACCACGGGCAACGTGGGGCTGGGTGCAAAGATGAGCACGCATAGGATCGGCGATCGCGGCAGCTTGATGGTTGTGTCGGATGGGATGGGCGGAGCGGTAGCAGGCGAAGTAGCCAGCTCTATGGCGGTCAAGATAATTCGAGAAGCTCTCATGAAGCCGCGCTCCAAGGACATATGCGATCAACTGAGGCACGCGACCGAGACTGCCAACGAGAGAATCTGGGAATATGCAAAGGAGAACCGCAAACTGACCGGAATGGGCGCGACGCTGACTGCGGTCCTGATACACGAAACTTCGGCCTACATCGCGCAAGTCGGCGACTCGCGCGCGTACTTGATACGTGGGGATCAAGAAAAACAGCTAACCAAAGATCAGTCTCTGGTCCAGATGCTCCTCGACTCGGGAGCGGTCAAGCCCGAGGAAGCGAACACGGTTGCGCAGAACGTGATCATGCAAGCTCTCGGCACCAGTCCGACTATCGAAGTCGCGATAACGTCGGTCGAGCTTTGCCGGGACGATCTGTTGCTGGTATGCACTGACGGCTTGTCGAACAAAGTGGCGCCGGATGAAATGCGTGGCGCCTTGCGCCGTTCCGATAACTTGAATGCGGCTTGCCGGAGATTAGTGGAACTGGCGAATAAGCGCGGAGGAGAGGACAACATCACGGTCATCGCCGCTCGCTTCGATGGAGACGCGTTGCACTCGGCTGCGCAAAGCAACTCAATCACTGGAAGCTTCAAGGTACTCAATGATGGCTGCTTTAGCGGCGACCTGTCCCACTTCAGCGATCAGTACGCGTCGATGAACTCGCTGCCGGCCGAGGACGTGACGACGGTTGTGCTCAACGCAGTTACTCCCGCCGATTTGAAGTCGCCTTACGCTGACATCCCGGCCGCTGGCAAGCAGAAAGCTAGGGGCGCGCTGCCGGGAGTCAAGAGAACTTCTATCGTCCTGGTTGTTGTTGTTTTTGTGTTACTGCTTTTGCTGCTCGGCGCATTCGCTATCCTTCGCACCCTCTCGTGATTACGACCCGCATTTCGAATTCGATTGGCTATGCAAGGGGCCGACTTTCAACGAGGCAAAACAAAGAGCTCGTCAATCGAGAATTTTTCTGCCGCCACCGTGCGAAAGCCGATACCGCCGAAAAGAAAAGTACTGTTCTTGTCTACAAACAACCCCAGATTGACGGTATCGCCTGACGCCGCAGGCGTAATCTGATGATCTATGATGTTTCCGGTAGCCTTGATATAGATTCGGTACTGGCCGTTCGCAACTAGCGGCACCGTGACATCGTGGGACGCGACGGGGTTTCGAGGATCGAATTCGTTGTTGCGCACGATGTAGGTATTGAAGGTATTTGGAAACAGACCGCTCGACCCAGCCAGGTAAAACAAATAGTAGTTGTTTGAATCCTTGACCCGGACGGCCCATGCAGCACCGCCGGCATTTGTAAGCTTCAAGTGAAAGCTCATCTCGAAATCGCGGTATCGAATCTCGGTAGGTGTACCGAGGGCCTTAGAGTTTTCGACGTAGAGCCGCTTGTCCTTGAAAGTCAGACCCTCAGCCGGCATTGTCCAGAGCTTCGGTTTAGGTACATCGAAGTTATCGTCGAATCCAGCGGACGTCGGCAGCGGCACGAGCTTCTTGCTTAAGTTTACCGGCTCGCGGTATTTGAATTCGACCGTTTGCTTGTACTCCTCGAAGTCTTCCTTAACCAACTTGATGTTGTGCGTCCCAAGTCTGACATCGCTGCGCTTGAGTACACCATCAGCGGTAGTCTTTCCCTTCGGTTCGCTGTCGATGTACACGAGAGTGTCCGGGTCAGTGCGAACCGTTAGCTCGACAGTCGCAGGCTCAGGATTAAAGGTCCAGATGTATTCGCTGCTAGGCGAGATCTGAAAGCGCCTCTCAAGCGGAACGTAGTCCGGATGCCTGTAGCTGATCTTGTGCTCTCCGGGAGTCAGGTTGTCGATTTTGATGGTGTTGCTGTCTTTGTCGAGCGGCGCCCTCTCAGACGGGACAGGTTTATCGTCGATGAAAACTTGCGCCCCTTCCAAAGCCGGGCCGATCCTAACAAGCCCATACTTGGACACCAGTGAGGCTCGCAAGACCTTATCGCGCCGACGTTCCAGCACCACCGTTTCTTTGAACGGCTCATAGTCGCTCCCAGCCGAAACCGTGATGCGATAAGTACTGCCTGCTCGAAGCTCCTTTCTGAATTCCCCGTCAATTGCTCTGCCCGCCGGCTTTCCGTTGATAACAATCTCGGCATTAGGAGGTTCAGTCAACACAAACAAAACTCCGTTGGTCAACCTTGGAGTCGAAGAAGAACCCTTAGGTGTCCGTGTGATAGCCGTGGCCGTGCGCTTCGCTTCTTTTACTTCACCGAGGCTCGGAGGAAGAATCTGTGAGTACTCAATAGGCGAAAGAAGGCACAAAAACAACGCAAGAAAGGGAAGTGCTGTCCTTAGAGTGATGCGAGGCTTTTGAATGAAGTGCTCTTCGACGTTGCTATCCTGTGTTATTAGGAAGAGGATTCGACTCATTGGTTAAGTAGACGAAAGGTTGTTACTTCACGACGTCCTTGGCGCAGCGGAAGCCAACCCAGTCATATTTCTTATTGGGCTCGTCGGCCCAGCGGACATAGGTCATCAGCTCATTCTGGGAGAGCTTGTAAGCACCGCCTCGGAAGATCTTCAACCTCTTTGCTTGAGGTTGAGCGGCCGATCCAGTGTATGCCTTGTAGTCGTCGGCGACCCACTCAGCCACGTTGCCAGCCATATCGTTGATGCCCCGCCAGCTCCTACCATTGGGATAGGACCCAACCGCAACCGGGTGATTGCGTCCATCTTCTTTCGAATTCGAGAACGCCGGCGACCATTCGTCGCCCCAGGGATAGACTCTTCCCTCGCTTCCGCGCGCGGCATACTCCCATTCCGCCTCAAGTGGCAACCGCTTCTTGATCCATTCAGCATATAGTCGTGCGTCGTCCCAAGATACGCCGGTGACCGGCAGTTTGCTGTCGCCCGGCTCGTACTCTCCAGACTTCCAGTTCGTAGGCGCGGGGTGGCCCGTGGCTTTGACGAACCGATCGTATTCCTCGTTCGTCACCTCATTGAGGTCCAGATAAAAGTCCTCGACAGTCACCTGGTGGGAAGGCTTCCATTCGGGCTGCGCGTTCGGATCGTCCGAGCCCATCATGAAACTCCCGCCCTTAACCAGAGTCATGCCCGGCGGTACCCCAGTCGGCGTCGGTGTATTCAGCTTTCCGGGATCACCGCCAGGCGAACGCAACCAGAGGGCAAGTATCACGGCTAGAATGACTACAGCACCTATACCTACCAACCCATATAGCCTGACCTTGCTTCCTGGCAGAGATCTGATGTCCGGCAACCCCTTCGACGGTTTGGCTGATTCCGTCGACTGCGCCGAATAGGCTCGCGTGCCGCCCTGCTCAACGACATCGCTTTCCGGTTCAGCAGTCACTCTTGGTGCCGCCTGGCGCGAGTTCGGATCGCCGATAGCCAGAGTCGAGTCACTCGATCTCACCGCGCGCCCCGACGCGAGTCCGCTCGGATCGAACGCTCTGGTGCCGCTTCCGATCGGCTTGGAAACGTCTTTCCTTGCCTGCTCGGGTAAATAAGAGTTCACGGCAAAAACTGATTTTGGAGTATCCTTGCCAAGAAATCTGAGTTGCACTCCAGCCGCATAAAGAGCCGCTTCCATTTCCTGAGCCAACCTAAGCGCGGACTCCTGGCGATCGTCCCGCTTCTTCTCGAGAGCACGCAGAACCACCTTCTCAACTTCTTCGGGGATCTCCGGGCGCAGATCGCGCAGAGGCCTGGGGCGTTCGGTGTTGTGCATCAGAACGACCGCCATCGGAGTCCTGCCGTCAAAGGGCACTCTCCCGGTCAGCATCTCGTATAGGATCACGCCGAGACTGTAGATGTCAGAACCGGCATCCAGCTCCTCGCTCCTGCCCTGCTCGGGCGACATGTAGTACGGTGTGCCAACGATCGTGCCTTTCTGGGTCAGGTTCATCGAGTCCGTGCTTGCCTTAAGCTTAGCGATGCCGAAGTCGAGCACCTTCACATGTTCGATTTCATTCTCGGTTTTGATAAGCCAGATGTTGTCCGGCTTAAGGTCGCGATGAATAATATTTCTAGCGTGGGCTGCCGACACCGCCGAACACGTCTGACTCAGTATCAAGAACGTCTCTTCGAGGTCTAGCCGGCGCAATTGTTTTATCTTGTCCCGGAGCGACTGTCCTTCGAGAAACTCCATCACCAAGTACGCAATCCCCGCCTCCCTGCTGACGCCAAAGTCCGTGACTGCGACTGCATTGGGATGGCGTATCTGAGCGGCTGAGCGTGCTTCGCGGCGGAAGCGCTCGACTGCGTAGTGATCGGAAGCCAAATGCGGGTGGAGTATCTTGACCGCGACCGTGTTTTCCATCTGGATGTGAGTCGCACGGTAGACGGTCCCCATCCCGCCTTCGCCTACTTTCTCATCCAGTCGATACTTGTCTTCAAGGGTCGTTCCGACGAACTCGTCGTTCGCGCTCGGAGTACTGAGATTCTCGCCATCGAAGGGACAAAACGCTAGGTGATCCTCCAACTCGCGCCTGCAATTTGGGCATTGCTTCATCCGCAGTGCTCCGACGTGAAGAAACTCGGGCTCGAAGTGGGCCATATCGTACAATAGGCCCATGCCACTGTCAAACAAATGAGACTTGACCCTCCGTGAGTGTGGCCTGACCGCGTTGTTAGTGATTTGGCCATAGTCGCAGTGAGACATTTCATGAAAAAACCCTTGAGTCACTTTCGTTGGACGGTGAGGTTCGAGAACCTTAGTGTAGAAAGCTACGTATGCTAGACTAATCGAGCTGTTATGCTTCATGCATCCAGTCATGTTATTGCTCAGCAAGGAATCCTCCTATGAAAACAAGACGTTCGTATTCTCGCTCCCTCATACTCATCGTTACCCTCGCAATCTGCGTTTGCAGCGTGCTAACTGCGCCGATGGACATCGAGGCTCAGACCCAAAAAGACGGCCGCGGCTTGCGAGTCGCCCCCGCGAAACCAGTTGAATCCCTTCCGGCCAACTCCAAGCGATACGCTCTGGTGATAGGTGTGGATGAATACGAGGACTCCCAGATCAATAAGCTCGAGGGCGCCGGAAACGACGCCAAAGCGATCGTCGAAGCGCTGGTGCAGTATGCCGGCTTCCCCAGGGACCAGGTCAGGCTGCTCACCTCCGATCAGCCCGTAGAGCGCAGGCCGACGCGCAACAAGATTCTGAGACAACTGTCGAACCTGCGCACGGTTGTGCCAAAGGACGGGTTGTTACTAATCGCATTCGCCGGACACGGAATTGAGCGTGGCGATCAGGCTTACCTGCTGCCGTCGGATGCGGAGTTGAGCAACGACGTCTCGCTCCTCGAACAGAGTTCCCTCAATATCGATGATATGCGAAAGCGCATCATCGATACTGGGGTCGGGCAGGTGGTAATGATCCTCGACGCCTGCCGCAATGATCCGTCGGCCGGCCGCGGCGACGCAGATAACAAGCTTACCAATAGATTCACTCAGCATTTCAATTTTGACGAACTCAACTCTGAAGTAAAAGCATTCGCCACGCTCTATGCGACAGCTATAGGCAGTCGCGCGTACGAATACAAAGAGAAGAAGCAGGGGTATTTTTCCTGGGCACTTGTCGAAGGATTGAAGGGCGCCGCGGCAAATGAGAAGGGCGAAGTAACGCTCAACAGCCTCGTGACTTACTTGCAGGATCAGGTGCCGAGGCGCATAGGCATCGACCTGGGAGCGGGTAAGATACAAAAGCCATATGCCGACATCAAAGGCTACAAGGCCAGCGATCTGGTGCTTTCAAAAGTCGCGGCGGCGGAGAACGTGGCTATCGTTGATCCTGCTGCAGTCGAACGGAGCGATTGGGAAATCGCTCAAGCCAAGAGCAATCCCGCTGCTCTCCGCGATTACCTGAAGAAGTATCCGAGCGGCATGTTCGCCGAGCAAGCTTTCTGGGAGAGTATACAAGACAGCAAGGACCCCGGAGACTTCAAAAACTACCTGAAAAGATTTCCGAGCGCAAAGAACGCGAGCATCGCGAGGCGGGCCGGTGAAGACGCCTTATGGGAAAGGGTCCGAGACAGCAAGAATGTCTCGGACTACCAGGCGTACTTGAAAGAGTATCCGTCTGGAAGATTCGCCGAGATAGCCGTTCGACGAATTCAGCCGCCTGCTCCGCCGCCCATAGTCAAGACAGAAACGGCACCCGCAAAGCCTCCGAAGGGAGTGCTGATAGTTATCACCAACACCCCAGCCAGCGTTGTTGTTACGCCGCGCGACGCCGCGCTGAGGCCTGTGCAGGGCCGGAGCGTCGATAACAAATTCCGCGCGGAGCTACCTCCGGGATTGTATGACATCGAAGTCAGCGCGGCAAAATACTCTCCAAAGAAAGTCTCGGGTATCAAGTTAGAAAACGACGAGGCAGTGCCAGTCGAGCTGACTCCCCTCGGGGGCGTCATTCAGATATTTGGCGTTGAGCCCAACGCGACGGTGTTGATCGACGATCAAAAACCTCTAAGCGTGAGCGTAAGGAAAGAGGAAAAACTAATCGAGTTGGCCGATGTGTCAGCGGGCCGCCACAAGCTGCGAGTCATACAACAGAATCAAATCGAGTGGACCAGAGAAGTAGACGTCGAGGACGGTAGAACAAAGTACTTAGCTGCGGAGTTCAAAGCGGCTCTGGTCGGCTTGATCGTTAAGACGGAACCCGAAGCCGAGATCTACATCGACGACAATTATGGAGGCCGCGCCAACGAGAAGGGCGAAATCAGAATTTCAAGTCTCGCGCCAGGCCCACACAGAATACGCGCCAAGAAGAATGAGTACGAGCCGGCAGAGAAGGCTCAGACCTTTAGCGCCGGACCCGCTGAGATAAAACTGGCGCTGAATCGCACCGTCTTCTCTCCCGAGTTTGTCGATACCTTCGATGCAGGCCTGCGGTTCTGGAATGCGCCCAGGACCTGGCAATCAAGTGCGGGCAAGTTGACGGTGCAAGGCCCCGGTATAGGGCTGATCAAGGATACAAGCTACAAAGACTTCAGGATGGAGTTTGACCTGATCTTCGGCAACGGCAAAGGAGCCGTCTGGGTCCTGCGCGGTCAGGATGAAACCACCTGCTATCTCTTTCAGCTTACGGGACCGGGCGCCTCATCGCCGAACAGGTTCCACACATTCCTCTACCAGAATGGCCAGTCAAAGCTGCTGAAAGTATTTCAAGTCCCTGAAAGCCTCGGTGTTCCAGGTGACAAGTTTCACATCATCATCGAGGCGAACGGGCCGCAGATAAAACACTCCCTTCAAGTGAAGAGCAACCCGAAAGCCACTCAACCCCAGCCCTTCAGTCTGATGACCGATACCACTCTCTCTAATGGCCGGATCGGGTTTGGCACAAAAGACGGAGAGGAGTTTGTCATTCAATTCGTGAGCATCATTCCCGCCAAATGAAAGACAGCATTGGCCACGGTTCGTGTATTGGTGCTTCGATTCTTCTCGTGCTATCCTGCGTGAGGTAAGGATCAGGCCGTCCCAGTTTTGACCTGATCAGTAGATCGACCAGGCTATCGGAAGGCAGCAAGGCCTTCTTCATTCTGTCACCAGCAGTTCATTCGATACGGGAGGAGAATGCATGTCCAGAATCGCTTCGAAGGTCTTTTCTTTCTTAGTCGCGCTCTCATTGGGGAGCATCAACTTTCCACAAGTCATCGCACAGACACAGAACACAGGGGCTATTCAAGGACGCGTATTCGAAGCGGGAACCCTCGATCCCTTGCCGAGCGCCATTATCACAATCACTCACGAGGAGATTGGGATCGAGCGCACAACGGTCAGTAACGATCAGGGAATCTACTACGTCGGGATTCTACCCGCGGGCAGGTATCGAATCACCGCCGCGAAACAGGGATACGAGAACGACGCCGATCCCAGAAACTCGGTCATCAATAACTTTCTTATCCACATCACCAACACCGAGCGAGCCGACCAACCGCCGCCAATCGTTCTGAGAAAGGCGGGCGTGGCCGCGCCCCCTCCAGTGACGCCCCCTCCAGTGACTCCGCCTCCGGTGACTCCGCCTCGGGTCACGCAGCCTCCGGCGGCTCAGCCACCGCCAACGCCACCGGCCAGACAGGCTTCAACAACGGATGAGTCGGACGTCGCTCTGATGGCCAACACGACGAACGCGACCAGAGGCGGGAACTTCGACGAGAGATTCCTGTTGTCTCTTCCCTTGCCGGGAGTACGCAGCTTTGATGACCTTGCATTCCTCGCTCCGGGTGTCGCCCCGCCGCCTCTATCCATTGGCACGAATGTCGGACCGGGCATCGGGCCTGGTGTCGGCACTACCGGTCAATTCTCTGTCAATGGATTGCGCAGCCGTTCGAACAACTTCACGATTGACGGTTCAGACAACAACGATGAAGAGGTCGGCGTGCGGCGGCAGGGATTCACGTCGCTAGCGCCGCAATCAATCGAGAGCCTTCAGGAATTTCAAATCTCGACCCTTCTGCCCGAGCCGCAGTACGGCCGCAATATGGGTGCTCAAGTAAACGCCGTCTCTCGCTCGGGCGGCAGTGGCTACCACGGGACGCTGTACGGATTTTTCACCGACAAGGCACTAAGAGCGCGCGATGCGTTTGACTCCGACGCAGGCCCGTCCAGTCTCAGGCTCAGCGGTAACGGCAAGCCGGCGACGCTGAATGGAGCACCGCTAACGGTTTCGATCCCGGTGGGCGGGAAGAATCCATACACGCGAGCCCAGTACGGCCTGGTGTTCGGCGGTCCCATCGGAGCACGGACCCGCTTCTTCGGCTCTTTCGAGCATCAGGATATTAACGCAAGCAGGGAATCTCACTTCGCGGTCCCGACGATTAACGAACGCGGCGTCTTCAGCTCAGGAGGCTCGGGCCTCCGCTTGACCAACGGGGCGCAGCTCTTTCCCGCATCGCTGACCGGAAATTCTTTCCTAAGCCTGTTCCCGTTTCCAAACAACCCGGGAGGCCCTTATCGCGGCAACACCTTTACCGAGGTCCTTCCGGCAAGCGCCGATGGCACGATCTACTCCGTGAAGCTGGATCATAACCTGAAAGCCTTCGGCAGAGATCACACTCTGACTGGCCGGTATAACTCCACCGATGATGACACGACGCTGCCGGTTACCGGCGAGGCGATTTTCTCGACGCTCCGTGCGCTGGTTAACACGCAAGATGTCGCCCTGTCGTTCAACAGCGCGATTTCGTCCGCCACTGCGAATCAGTTTCGCTTCTCTTTTGGCAGGACCAATTTGAAGTTCAAAGAAGTTCGCGATTCGTTCCTGCGGCCCTCCAGCGTGCTGCCCGATGTGCCGTTCCTTTTGAACGCCCGGCTTCTGTTTAACGGAGCGCTTGGCGGCGGCGAACCTGCATTCTTCTCGATTCCGGGCTCTAACACTGAGAGCGGATTTGGCTCTATCCCGGGCCTTGCGACCACCGGCACGGGTCCGATTGGCCAGGTCAAAGCTTCCGGCTACAGTCCGTTGGGAGTGGATGTGTTTAACTTCCCGCAAGGACGGACCAATACGACCTTTGAGTACGCCGACACGCTTATCTCGAGCAAGGGCAGGCACAGGCTCGCCGCGGGGTTCGATATACGTCAATCTCGTCTCAACAGTTTCCTGGATAGAAACTTCCGCCCGCTGGCCGTCTTCAGCGGCGCGCTCGACATTTCCGATGAACAGTTGGCAACACGCCTGGGAAACCCCGTGCCTTTTTATTTTGGCAAGGATTATCTCGCCGCCGGGGCGGCGACGGGGTTCTTCCAGACCTTGACCAACGGCGACGCCGATTCGAACATCCGGCTGAGATACTGGCAGAACGATTTCTTCCTCGCAGATCAGTTTCGCGTCCGGTCGAATCTCTCTCTCACCTTTGGGTTGAGGTATGAATTGAACACGGTGCCAACCGAAGCCGACCGCCTCATTGAATCCACCTTCACCTCTCCTGAGGTCAAGGCTTTTGAGGTTGTAGAAAAAGCGGCTTTTGGCGTATCCGGACTCGAGCAGTTCCTGGGCGGGCGTGAGAAGATATTCGGATTGGACAAGAACAACTTCGCGCCTCATGTAGCTTTTGCATGGGACCCGTTCGGACGCGGCAAGACGTCTGTTCGAGGCGGCTACGGGATCTACTACGATCAGATTCTCGGCGCAGTCATCAGCCAATCGCGCAACGTGTTCCCGACCTTCTTGACTATCAACTTCGGGGGGTTCAACACCAACTTCAATGTCAACGATCCGGAGGGCAGCGCGCTGCTTCCGCACCCGTTTGTTTCAGCCAACCCTTCAGCCGTATTTGGAGTCCCTGGAACTTTGAATAAGTTCGACGCGAGCAAAGGCTTCTCTGTCGTCGAGGGAGTGCTGGCGGCTGCCTTGCTAACGAATCTTGCCGCCGGACCGGGATTCGTTCTCCCTGCGAACGATCTGGTGACTCCTTACTCGCAACACTGGGGACTCACCCTCGAGCATCAGTTCAGCAAGGACTACCTGGCTTCCGCCGCCTACGTCGGAACGCGGGGGGCGCATCTGCTCAGGTTTGCAACGCCGAACCTCGGACCGAACGCCATACCTCTGGTAAATGAGGTTAGGACTCAAGGCCTCGTCCCTGGAGGATCCGCGCTGTTCCCGGTGCTCTTTGGACTTAGCATTCCACCAAACATAAAAGGCGAAACCCTCAGGCCGTTTCCCTTGCTCGGATCGATCAACTCAATTGAGTCGGACGCCAACTCGACATATCACAGCCTTCAGCTCCAGCTCATCAAGCGGTTCTCGCGAGGGATCCAATTCACCACCGCGTATACGTGGTCGCACGCGATCGACGAGGTGTCGGACCTGTTTGATCTGGAAGGCGCCCGCGCTCTACCCCAGAACAGCCTTGACCGAAGGGCCGAGCGCGCGGACGCCAACTACGATGTGCGCCATCGCTTCGTCTACAGTCTGATCTGGGACTTGCCGATCTTCGAGCAGAGCAAGATTCTTGGCGGGTGGCAGGTCGGCAGCATAGGGACATTCCAGACTGGCCAGCCATACTCAGTCTTGTTCTGCTGTGATCTGAATCTCGACGGCAACCTCACGGATAGAGTGGACCCGGGCGCTGTCAATCCGAGCACCGGTAGACGCAATACTTTCCGAGCGCCAGGAATCGCCACGGTTGATTTGTCTGTCAACAAGTTCTTCAGATTCACCGAGCGGCACAAGATCGAATTCCGAAGCGAGTTTTTCAATCTGTTCAACAGAACAACCTTCGGTATTCCGGTGCATCAACTCTTCTTCGGTGGCTACACTACCGAGCCGGCTACCGAGGGCAACCGTCTGTTTATTGACACGCGAGTTCCCGCGCGGACGATTCAGTTCGCACTCAAGTACTCTTTCTAAACAAAAGCCCGGCAGCCGAGCGGACCAACCCGCGTAGCGGTCCGCTCGGGCTTCACGTGCTTCCGAGTGAATGGGGATTCTTGCGGGATTCTTGCAATGCGATTGCGGTATTTCGCGTCCCGTGATATTAGGAGTGAGCCGCTTTGAGGGCGTAGCGGTCTGGACAGGAAGAACGCGGTCTCAACGTGTACGCCGCTTCCCCAGTAATATGCTTCGACAGCCCAATATGTAAATCTAATCGGACGATACGTTCCGTACCTTTGTTTAACGATTCTCGCTTAAGCCGTCGACTACAAGAGAAGGAGGCAAACCATGAAATGCTCAAGCAGTAGAAAAATCGCGCTTGTTGCCCTGGCTATAACGATTGGCTTCACAATGCTGTTAACCCCCGTGCCGCCGACCGACGCCGCCGACCACGGGGACGCGCCGACTGCAAACCTGGATCGTAGCGCGGATATCGGCGACGTCTATGCGTTCCTGGATCCGAATGACAACTCCAGACTGGTAATCCTTGGCACGGCGCAAGGGTTCATAAACCCCGGAGAGGCTGTGAACTTCGGCGCCTTTGACGAAAACGTCCGTTACAGGTTTGACGTGGAAACCACCGGCGATGCGAGGGAGGACCTGTATTTTGACGTACGCTTCAGCAGGCGCACGGCAGCTGCGGCGCCGCAGACGGCCACCATCATCACACCATTCGGGGACACGTTTACGGCCCCTACGACCCCCGGCTCGTTCGCCGAGACTCCACCTGTTCCCGTGGTGACGACCGATTCGGCGACCGGGGTCACCTTCTTCGCCGGATTAGTGGACGATCCGTTTTTCTTTGACATTCCGGCTTTTGGCCGCTTCATCGCCTCGGTCAATGCCGGCGCCCCTAACCCCGCGCTGTTTTCGCGTGGCCGCGATAGTTTCGCCGGCTTCAATAATTTGGGAATAGCCATGAGTGTCCCGATATCGCTGCTGCGCCTCCAGACGCAGGCCGACAATCCGGGCGGCGCCGAGATAGGCCTGGCATTCAGAACGCAGCGCCGGATCAATCAAGTTGTGGGGAAAGATGGCCAGATATCCGGCTCTGGAAGGTTTCTCAACCTTGACCGTTTTGGAATCCCGGCCGTCAACATTGTTTTCATTCCGTTCGCGCGCAAGGACGAATACAACGCCTCCTCACCGCTGGACGACTCGCGTGGGCAGTTCGCCAACGATATCATCGCTACGGCCGTCAGGCTTGGCACCAGCGCCGCCAACATAGGTGTCCTAGCGAGTATTGCAGTGGTTAGGGGCGACCTCCTGCGGCTCAGGACCAGCGTCGCTAATAGCGGCACGGGCGGGGGCGACAGCCCTGGAGGGGGCTTCCCGAATGGGCGTCGCCTGCGGGATGACGTGATTGACATCGAGCTTTCAATCATCACCAACGGCGCGCTCACCACCGGCGACAGTGTCAACGGGAACGAATTGGCGTTCCGTAACAGCTTCCCGTTCTTTGCGCCGAGCCATACGCCGCTCGCACCGGGCACCACTGACGACAAGACGCGCCATTGATTCCCTAGCTTTGCCTGCGCCGGTGCCCTTCGCCATCGGCGCGGTCCTTCTATGACGAGGCCAGAACAGACTATTGGCTATGCGTGCTCTGAAAGCAAAGTTGCTGCATGCGGTCGCGATAGGGTTCGCGGTGTTTACCTTCAACTCTTGCGGTGGGTGGTGGGAGTCCTCGGCGACTCATCCACCTCCTCTGCCCGCTGCCGCGCCGCTCCCTTCCGAAGACGAGGCGAAGAAAATATCAATTCGCTGGCTCGAGGACCGAGTTAAGCGCGACTCGGAAGACTTCATCGCGCACAACCAACTCGTTGGCTACTACCTTCAGTTGCAACGGGAAACTGGCGACCAGACCTATCTGGAGCTTGCGGCCAGAGCGGCGCGCGCTTCTCTCGCGGTGCTGCCTCCGGAGCAGAACCACGGCGGCCTCACTGCCCTCGCGCAGGTCGAATACGCGTCGCACGACTTCGCGGCGGCGCGCGACCACGCGCTTCAGCTTTCGAGGCTTGTTCAAGCGAAGAGCTATCCGTATCAAATACTGGGCGATGCGCTTCTTGAACTGGGGGACTACGACAAGGCGACGAGCGTCTTCGCGAAGATGGAGCGACTCAGCGTCGGCGCAGAGACCCGGCTTGCTCGCGCCGCGCTGCTGCGCGGTCAAACGAACGACGCGATGGGCCGCCTGTCAATCGCGCTTGCACTTGCGCTCCGGCAGGTGCCGCCGCCGCGCGAGACCGTCGCTTGGATTCGATGGCAATTGGGCGAGGTCGCCTTTTCAATTGGCGATTACCAAAAGGCTGAAGAGCACTACCGCGATTCGCTCGTGACGTTTCCTGATTATTTCCGCGCGCGCGCTTCGCTTGGCCGCGTGCGCGCAGCGCAGGGCGACCTCGAAGGCGGGATTGAACAATATCAGCGCTCTGTTCAAATTATCCCCGATCCAACGTTCGTGGCGGCGCTGGGTGATTTGTATCGGCTTACCGGGCGCGACCGGGACGCGCAAGCCCAGTACGCGCTCGTCGAATATATCGGGAAACTGAGCGAGCTAAGTGGCGTGCTCTACAATCGGCAACTGGCGATGTTCTATGCCGACCACGATATGAAGTGCGCGGAAGCTTACGAGCAAGCGTCGAAAGAATATGCAGTGCGGCGCGACATCTATGGCGCGGACGCAGTTGCGTGGACGGCGTTAAAGGGAGGAAAGGTAAGCGAGGCGCAAGCCGCAATCAAAGAGGCTTTGAAGCTGGGCACGCGAGACGCGAAGATTTACTACCATGCCGGGATCATCGCGCTTGCGGCCGGTGAAGAGTCCACGGCGCGTGACTATTTGAATCGGGCGCTTACACTAAGCCCGCACTTCGATCCGTCGCAAGAACTGAATGCCAGGAAGGCACTCGAAAGCATACGCGACTGAGTCGCAGCCGGACCGCACGACGGCGGCGCCCCGCCGCGCCGATCAGTTTTCAAGGATCATTATGACAACTGCGAAGGCACGTACGGCGCGCCGAAGGTTGCTCCCGTTCGGTATGGTTCTGATTCTTTCAGGTGGATACGTGAGCCTCGCTACCGCGCATCCGCTTGGAAACTTCACCATCAATCACTACGCTCGCATCGAGGTCGGCGCCGAACGCGTCGCGCTACGTTGCGTCGTCGATATGGCGGAGATCCCTGCCTTTCAAGAGCTGCAGACCATCGACACGGACTCCGACGGACTCGTTTCGGAACAGGAGTTGAAGGATTACAGCGAGCAGGCTGCCCGCAAGTATGCAATCGGCATTCTGATCCAAGTCGATAATAAGCCGATTGAGCTGCAAGTAATTGGAAGCCGGGCGACTACTCCACCCGGCGCTGGGAATCTCCCGACCCTGAGAGTCGAGGTCGAATTTGCGGGGCTTGTTGGCCGTCCAGGAGTCGGCGTGCACCGCTTGCGCTTCGAGAATACTAACTATCGCGATCGGCTCGGATGGCGAGAGGTCGTGGTCGCAGCTTCAGCGGGTGTTAGCGTCTTTGACACCGTTGCGTACGGAAACGGAATCACAGACGAGTTGAGAGCTTATCCCGAAGATTTGCTTTCTGCGCCGCTTAACGAGCGAGTCTGTGAGTTGTCATTTGCGAGGGGAGCCGTGCCGGCGGGTGCGACTGTCCTTCTTTCTCGCGACGGCCGCCCGGTTGCTGGGTCACGCGACCGGCTTGCGGAACTGATTGCAGTGCCTGCAGTCACACCATTGGTTGCGCTGCTCGGGTTACTGGTGGCTGCGATGTTGGGCGCGATACATGCGCTGTCGCCAGGGCACGGCAAGACTGTCGTCGGGGCATATCTCATTGGCTCGCGAGGTACGGCGCGGCACGCGGCGTTTCTTGGGTTGACCGTCACGGTCACTCACACTCTTGGTGTGTTCGCGCTCGGCTTTGCCACGCTGTTCGCATCGCAGTACGTGGTTCCCGAGAAGCTGTTTCCCATTTTGAGCCTGATCTCTGGAGGGATAGTTTTGGCCATGGGCGCGAGCCTCTTTGCCAGCCGGTTACGGACCGCTATTCTAAATTCTGGAAGACGCGAAGCGAATCGCCAGAGTTCTCAGGCGCCTTCACACGACGACGGGCATCACCATCATAGGCGCGGCGATCATGTACATCATGACCACTCGCACGAGAGCCATTCGCACGGCGACGCTCATTCGCACGACGGTCATTCTCACGGGGACGGTGATTCCTCTCTGGTTCCTTCACACGGCGGCAAGGCTCACACTCATCTTCCGCCTGGAGCGGATGACTCTCGAGTAACCTGGCGAAGCCTGCTAGCGCTCGGCATCGCGGGCGGGTTGCTACCCTGCCCGTCAGCGCTCATCGTCTTGCTCTCGGCGATTTCGCTTCACCGGGTTGGCTACGGCCTTGTACTTGTCGTGGCGTTTAGCGTAGGGCTTGCGGCTACGCTCACTGCGGTTGGACTCGCGTTCGTTTATGCGGGGCGGTTGATGAAGCGACCTGCGCGTTCCGACCGCTTGGTGCGCCTGCTGCCCGTGGTCAGCGCATTCGTCATTATGTGCATCGGACTTGCGATTTTCTACCAAGCCTTACCTAAGTGAAGCGGCTCGCGGATGACATCAAAAGCGAGCACAGGCAGCGATCGTTTTTCGCCTTCGATCACTTCTGGGGAGCAACTCAGATAGTGGACTTGTATCACGGGTTGGAGCATCTGGCCGATGCGGACAAGGCGGCCTTCGGGGCGTTGAACCCGAAGAGCCAACAATGGCTGTATCGGTGGGAGAGTTATTGGGGGGCGCGCGCCGCACGATAGTCTGTACAAACAAGACGCACACCCGCGAATGGCTAAGTGCTTGCGGCCCAATTTCACATTCGCTATACTGCCGCCCGAAAGAAACAAGCGCGTAGCTTGTAGTGTGGCGCCTCAACTTGAACGTCGTCTGAGTTGAACACGCTTCAGGAGGATAAGATGGCAAGCCGGGATTTGGTTCACAAGCATCGTCTCACCAGAACGATCACAGTGCTGATTGCTATAGTGATGGTTTGCCTCAGCGGAAACTCTCTCGCCTGGTTAATCCAATCCGGTCCCGTCCCCCAGGTCACCTCGGAAACCGCCCTCTACGACCCGGACGGAGGCAGACTGATCATCAAGGGCCAGAATTTCCAGAAGGGCGCAACCGTTTCCCTCAACAACGCACGCGGCCCGGTCAGCTTTGCTCGCGCCAAGGTAAAAGGCTCTACGAAAATCGTCATCAACGAGGTTGCGGCCGCAGATATTACCGAAGGTATCGACATAACCGTCACCAACCCCGATGGCGTCACCTCGGCGATGGTTCACGTCACGGTCGAGATCGCCGCCGACGAGAGTAAGCTCACCGCCGACGACGTGAAGAAGATAATCTCGCAAGCCGTAGCTCAGGCCGACGTAAGTGGACTGAAAGTTACCATCGCGGTCACCGACAAGGAAGGCAACATCCTTGGCATCTTCAGAATGACTGGCGCTCGCAACGATATAACGATAGGCGTCGGTAAACGGTGCGCAGGGAACAACAGTATCAACAATCCAACCTGTGGACTCGACGGGTTGCGCCTCGGTGTGCTTCCAGTCTCGGACGGTGCGACTCTCGCCGCTATCACAAAGGCGGTGACCGGCGCGTTCCTCAGCAGCCAGGGCCACAGCTTCACGACTCGCACTGCAAGCTTCATCGTGCAAGAGCACTTCCCGCCCGGCGTCAATTTCCAAACAGGCGGTCCGCTGTTCGGCGTTCAGTTCTCGCAGTTTCTTATCTGCAGTGATATCAACGCTCGGTCACCGCTGGGTCTCGCCGCCGATCCAGGCGGAATCGCGCTGTACAAGAATGGTATCCAAGTCGGCGGAATCGGCGTTGAAGGCGATGGCGCTTACACGTTAGACCCGGACCCGGCTGACGACGATCAGCCAGTCGAGGAACTGATCGCGCGCGCTGCCACTCGAGGTTTCGAAACACCAACGGAGATCCAAGGCGACAAGATCATTGTGAACGGCATCAGATTCACGTTCGTCAACACGCCGATGCCGCCGCAAGCTCAAGCTACGCCCTTCGATCAATTGCGCGGCGAGGTCGTGACCCTTGGGGCTCTGGCTCCCGGGATTAGAGCGGCCCAACCATCCGCGTTCACCGTTGTGACCATCGATCCTTCCGCACCAGCGGGGCGAGTTGACAGCCGGTTCTTCCCTTTCATCGGGGGCTCGGTGTTGAGCAAGAGCGACGTGCAACAGATCATCACTCAGGCAGCCAGGCAAGCGTTCATCACTCGAGCGGCTATTCGACAGCCTTTGAACAGCGCGGCAGAGGTTAACATCTCAGTGGTCGACGTTGACGGAAGGGTACTCGGAATCTTCAGCACGATCGACGCGCCGATATTTGGCTTCGATGTTTGTGTGCAAAAGGCTCGCACGGCTGCCTTTTTCAGCAAGGCTTCGGCGGGCGCCGATCTTCGCTCGCGAGGAATGGGACGCTACGCTGACGCGGCGAGCAAGGACGGCGTGAAGCTCGACGGGTCCGTCGCGTTCTCCGACCGGGCGCAAGGCTTTCTCGAGCGCCCATTCTTCCCGGACGGAATCGACGACACGGAGAACGGACCGTTTTCGGTTCCGATCGAGGACTTCAGTCCGTTCAACGACGGTTTGCAGCTCGATCTTTTGCTGGGCGCAATCGGAAAGTTCGTCACCACCGGAGGCTTCAGCCCCGGAGACTGCACCGGCATTCCGAGCCTCAAGAATGGTATTCAAATTTTTCCCGGCAGCGTGCCGCTATTCAAGAACGGCCGGCTCGCGGGCGCCATTGGCGTCAGCGGGGACGGGGTGGATCAAGACGATATCATCTCGGCGATGGGAAGCGCCGGGTTTGAAGCGCCAGTGGACATTCGCTCTGACCGAGTCTTTGTTCGCGGCGTCCGGTTGCCCTACGTTAAGTTTCCCCGGCACCCCAATCGCTAGCCGCAACGAAAAAGAGGAGGTGGGAGCGCCGAGAACCGGCGCTCCGACCTCCCTGATGGCCTACCTTGCTCGAGCCTTACTGCCCGACTATGTCGCCCTTCATTGGGCCTAGCGCTCCAAGTAGCTCGTTCTTCTCAGTCGCCCCCACCTTGAACTTGTCCAGCGCTTTCACAAGGTCCTCTACTAACGCGTTGAAGTCTGCGTCAGTGATGCCCATCCCCTTGTGAGAGGTCTTCATGTCTTTGCCCTTGTACTTGCAAGGTCCGCCCGATGCCTGGCAAATCTGATCGACCAGGTTCCCCTTGAACTTCGCAAGCCGCTTCTTATCCTTGGCCGTATCGGCGAAGAACTTGTTGATCCGGGTGTCCGTTGCGCAGTTGTTGACAAACTCATCGACGACGGCGGTGATGGCCTTCTTACCCCCGAGCCGGGTGAAGAGCGATTTTGTTTTCTTATCCATCCCCTCGGCGGATGCGATACTGAAACATCCCATTGCCACTGCCGCCGCGATCGCGACTACCATCAGTTTCTTACGCATACAGTTTGTACTCTCCTTCCTGGTGATTAAATGATAACGGCTTCGAAGCCGCAGCCCTTCGTCCAAGTCGAACTGTTTCGAGTGTACTTGCCACGCGCGTCTCGATAGCAGCCGACGCACGCACTATCAAGCAATCGGATAATGCCATTCGTATCAAGAATCCGCGTCAGATCTCGCGGGAAATTGGACCATTCTTAGTTTCAAACTTAGTTTACGCCAGCCGCTGCGAAACGGATTCAAGCGGCTCAACAAATGCGCTGAGATGGGCGCCCGCGGCCCTTGTCCGGGACAAGTCTCTCACAGATTGCGCGAGCCACAAAGCACAATAAAGACAGGGCAATCGAACCTTCGCCGCCGGTCCTCTCACGAGGAAGGGCGAGGCTGGAACAGAAAGAAATCGTGCACCGCTCGGGCGATCTCTGCGATCGCTCGTTCGCGAGCGGACACTTCCTTTTCCGAAGCCTTCACGAACGCCGCTATTGCGACGTGCCCGGCGTTATCGGGCAGCGTGATGATCCCAACGTCGTTTGTAGTCCCGCCGATCGTGCCGGTCTTGTGCGCGATCTCGGTTCCCTGTGGAAGCAAACCTCTCAGCCGCGCTTCTCCGGTCCTGCACCGGCGCATGATGTCCAGCAACAGCTCGGCGCTCTCGGGCTTCAGCAAGTCTTTGCGATAAATCCGCTCGAGCAGCGCGGCCATCCCATCGGGCGTCGAGGTATCGCGAGGATCGGCGTCGAATTTCTTCGCAGCGGCCTTCTGGTCTTCCGGTTTCACGGCATTAAAGGCCGCAGAAAAGACGGCGGGATTCCATCGATCCTCCGGCGGAAGATTAGTCACGCCTACCCAGTCGGCGATCAGTTGCGCGGTCGAGCGATTCACGCTGATGCCGTCAATGCCAAGCGCGCGCATTCGTGCTGTCACCGCCTCTGCCCCGCCTGCAGTCCGCAACATCACGTCAGTCGCGCTGTTGTCACTAATCAGCAACATCAACTCCATCAAGTTTCGCACCGACAACGCGAGCCCGCCTTTGTTGATAAGGTCCGCAACCGTTCCGCTGCCCGGATGAAGATCGCTTTGCTTGATGTCGATCATCTGGTCGAGTTTCACTTCGCCCTTATCGATTCGAGTCAGAAGCTGAACGGCGACCGGGACTTTGAATGTGCTGGCCATTGGAAATCGCTCGGTCCCGTTCATCGATACGCGGCGGCCTGTTTCGAGATGGATCGCAGTTACGCCGAAGACTCCGCCCGAAACCGTTGACAACCGTGCGATCTCGCGTTCGAGCCTCTGAAGCGCAGGATCAGTGGCAGGCTGCGAGGCCGGCGCCGGTGTTTGGGCACTAATCATTCCGCCTAGCGCAAACACTGCTGCCAACGAGTAGACAATCGCTGGGCTGAACCTTGCTGTCTTTCTCATTGAGAATTCCTTTCGTACGTGAAGGCTTGATTGTTCTCTTTCCGCATATGGATGATCCGCGGTCAGACTGCCAAGGATACCGCAGACTCCGAATGTCTCCAACCTGCGAACGCCGGTGTCGGCGGTATTTCAATCTGGCATAGCCCGCATTTTCTTGCTCTGTTCCTCGCATCGTAATTATTTTTCGTTCTCATTGCATTTATTTGTTGACAACCTTACACGGCAGGCGTCGCATCGGCCTGCGCAGAAGGTGGCAGCACTTACAAGCTGGCTCGTTACCGCCACCACAATCTTCTGCGGTGGTGCTCTCACGTTGGGAAATCTCAAATAGGCAGGGTTTGAAGGGGATTAATTCCGGGGTCGGCTGCTGGACACGGTCGGCCCGTTCGGAAGCCAACGGCTCAGATGTGGAGTCGTTGCGAAGAACAGGAGACCCCTATGCGCCCGTCTCACGCTCTCTCAAGCTCACGCCTTCTCGCTTTCGGCAAAACCCTTGCACGACGCTTCTTTCGCCGCGCCCTTCAAAGGAGAGTCGTCTGCTGTGCGGTCGCAATTAATCTTCTCCTGTGGCCCGGGCCCGGTCTTGTTACCGAACACGTCCTTGCCTTAGCCGACCAGGTGCTCAACTCACGAGTTGGGTTTTACAGCTACGAAGCCTTCTTCCTCAGAAGGCTCTTCTCCCAATTCCCCGTCAGGCCGCGTCACGAGACGATGTCGGATCGCGCGGCGGCGGTCCGAACTATCAGGCTCAATCCAATCAAGTATGTTGGGTACGTAACTGAGACGATAACCTTGACCGCGCTCCCGGCTGATCGTCTCGATCACACAGTCCAAGGCGTGAAGTTTAGTTGGGTATCCTCCAACCCTGACAGAGTTCGGATTGATGACACCGGCCGAGCCACTTTCCTTCAGCCCGGACTTGTTAGGATCACTTGCCGGGCAGGAACAGTCAGCACAACCGCGCCAGTGCTTGTCAGACCAAATCAGCGGCCGCGTCAGACCGATGCCCAGTGGCGCGCTGATCAGGCTCTCCTGCGCATCGATGGAACTGTCGGGAGCAGCGGATCTGAGTCTCCCAACCTGGTAGCCTCACTGGCCTCTCTGATTGATAAGCTCGTGCCAACAGCATCTGCTCAGACTCAGACCGGAGGCGGTGGGGTCCCGAACACGGATTTCGCTTACGATGAGTTGTGGAGCGATCCTGCGAACCTGGTCGGCTCTCCGCGTAATCGAGCCGTTGAATCAACCCGCTTAGGAAGCGTTCTCCCGGAAGGCAGCAACTTCAACTTCGCCGTTCCCCTCGTCGGCGCCAAGGGCCGAGGGATCGACACCAGCGTGGCGCTTCACTACAACAGCCGCGTCTGCTGGGCGCAACACGGTAACGCCGTAACATTTGATCCAGTGACGAGCTGGCCCAGCCCCGGCTTCTCGTTGGGCTACGGGCGCATCGTCACCTACAACGTTCAATCGACTACCTGCAGGTACATGCTTGTGGACGCGGATGGCACCCGCCGCTATCTGGGGCAAGGAAACATCTTGGGGTCGAACACGCTTCAGACTTCGGACGGCTCGCACATCACCTACGCCGGCGATAGCAACGGCGGGAGTCTTTACTATAACAATGGCTTGACGGTTACTTACAACATCCTGAACAACCGGCTGCTCCCGACGCGAATAGTGGAGAAGAACGGCAACTTCATTCAGATCGCTTACAAATCCGCGGTTGATTACGAGGGCTATCCCACGGTGTACCCGCCTGCGGCGCTGGACTATGTCACTGATACTTTGGGACGGGTGATTTACTTTGGCTACGATGAGACTAATGGCACCTTGACTTCCGTCGGCGGGTTTGGGTACACGGTGACCTTCGAATATCAGAGCCGCACGATCAGCGGCAACTTCAGCGGGTTGACAGTTGAGAACCGGCCAACAGTTGCGATCAACTGCTTGCGGCGCGTCTATTTTCCCGCGACCGGAACGGGGTGGGTGTTTAGTTATTCCGACTTCGGGATGATTCACGGCTACTCGCTGAGAAGGCAGATGCCTTGGAGTGGCGGGGACGGTATTGAGAGCGCGAATGTGTCGTTCAACTACCCAACCTCAGGCACGTTGAGTGCTGCTCCTGCGTTCACCCAGCGCACCGAGACTGCAACGAGCAGCCCGTCGAGCGCTTACAGCTACTCGGCTACCACCGACGGTGGGGCGCAGACGAAAACATTCACTATAACGCGGCCGGACGCTTCGACCGTTTCGCTAGCTCGCTCGACCAATAGCGCATCGCCGGCCAACGGGCTGCTGGTTCAATCCGAGATCAAGAACAGCGGCGGCACGTCCTTTGGCAAGAGCCTGCTCACTTATGTGAATGACGGAGGCGGATCGCCACAGGTCGCCTCCGTGACCGCTTATGATGACGCCAGTCCGGCGAATCAGGCGAAGGTTGATTTCGACTACGATCAATACGGGAACATCACCAACAAACGAGAATATGGGTTTCAATCGGGCGGTGTGTGGCAGGTGCGAAGACGGACTCATCTTACCTACAAGACTGACGCCGCCTACATCAACGGATACCGGCGCGGATTGGTGACGCTGACCGAAGTGTTCGACGCGCTCGGAAACACCAACGACGCGGACGACGTTCTGATCGCCAAGACCGGTTACACACACGACGACTACCAATCGATGGGCGGGTTAGAGGATTACGGAGGCTCGGCTCTCCCGCCGGGGTACCTGGGCAGCTACGGGGTGCGGGGTAACGTGACCGGCACGACTCAGTGGATTGATGTCGTGGCTGGTACGACGATCGAACGCCGGTTCAAGTACGATATCTTTGGTAACGTAGTCAGGGCTCAGGTCGCGTGCTGTCAGGAAGAAGTGCTGACCATGACGGAAAACACTTACTGGTCGGAGACCGAAATCGAGACTCGGGGCGCGTCGGGCGGCGCGCAGCAGACAAGATGGACCGACTATGACTTCAACAACAGCTTGCCCGCGAGCACAACTGATCCCGGAGGCCTGACGACGAACTTTGGCTACGACGCGGCGATGAATCCATCGAGCGTGACGCTTCCGACCGGTGCCACTGCCGTCGCCGGGTATGACTATGCGAATCTGTCGTCAACCAAGACTGTCACTTATACCGACGGGCCCGATCCGACGGTAATCGGGGGGATGATTACCAGGACGCTGACCACTACCACGCATTACGATGGGTGGGGACGGGTGATCGACACCATTAGTCCGACTAACGCGCAAGTCAACACGAGCTACGACGCGATGGGGAGAGTCGCGAGTCACACGAATCCGTTTGCTGCAGGCGGGACTCCGGGACTTGCGACGACTGTTCAGTATGACGTGCTCGGGCGAGCCACGATCACAACCCTTCCTGGCGGCAATACTGTTCAGAATACGTACAGCGGGCCGACGGTGACCGCGATCGATCAGGTGAATCGCAAGATCAAACGAGAAACCGACGGGCTTGGACGTTTGATCAAAGTCACCGAGCAAGACGTATCCACAGGAGCGCTGACTCAAGAGACCACATATTCGTATAATCTGCTGGACAAGCTGACCGGAGTGAATCAAGGCGGGCAGCTTCGCAGCTACAAATACGATTCGCTCGGCCGGTTGCTTTACGAGAGGATACCTGAACAGACTGCGACGATCAACGACGGCTCTGGAACAATGTGGTCCTCGAAGTATACCTACACCGATTTCAGCAAAGTGGCGACGAAGCAAGACGCGCGAGGCGTGGTGACGACTTACAGTTATGACGGAATGAATCGAGTGACTGGGATAAGCTACAATACCAGCGGGGCGACGGGAGTTCAGGCGACGCCGTCAGTGACTTTCAGCTATGCAGGATCGGGAGCGATCGAGAGCGTGACCATCGGGAACGAGTACACTGAGAACTACACGTTTGACGACTACGATCGGCCGGCTTCGGTGACGCGATGGATACTTGGTCAGACCTCCGACACGAGGAAGACCTATACGACGAGCTACGAGTACAACGGAGGGAGCCAGCTTACGAAGATAACCTATCCATCGTGGCTCCAGGTATCGGTGAATCACGACGACAAGGGGCGTATGCAATCGCTGACCGATTATTATTCTTCCGGCTACTTGACGGGAGTGACCTACAACATAGCGGGACAGGTCACCGGGTTGACGCTGGGCAACGGCGTTGCCGAGACACTCGCGTACGAGGCGAATCGGCTGCAGTTGACCTCGCAGGTCGCAACCAAGAGCGGGGGACCGGCGGGCGGCTTGATGAACGTGACCTATGACTACCAGGCGGCGGCTGGGAAGATGGGAGCGGGCTCGACGGCAGGCAACGCAGGCCAGTTGATGGCGATCAGCGGAACGATCAACTCAACGACCGAGAGCGCGGCCTACTCGTACGACAATCTCGGACGGCTGTTGACTTCCAATCAAACAACCAACGGGTCGAGCGCGCAGCGGAAGTTCGCATATGACCGGTGGGGCAACCGAACAACGGTGTGGCAGAGCTTGTTTGGCGGAACACCGATTCAGACGGTTACGCTCGAGCAGTCGGGCGGGGCGCCAACCAACCGAATAACCACTGTCACCAACAACGGGACGCCGTCGAATTACCTCTACGATGCGGCGGGGAATGTTACCAACGACGGGGTGCATACTTATCAATACGACGCTGATAACCGGCTGGTGAGTGTGGATAGCGGCGCAACTGCGCAGTACAAGTACGATCATCAGAACTGCCGAGTGAGTAAGATCATCGGGTCGACTTGGACGCATTATGTCTGGCAAGACTGGCAAGTAATCACCGAGCACGACGCGACGACAGGGTACACGACCAACCCGACGTATCAGGTGAGTTCAGCGAGGGTAGATTACATCTATTCAGGCAGCCGAATGATCTCGAGCCGCGAGAGAGCCAGTAGCGGAGGGACCTGGACGACGAAGTACTATTTGCGCGATCGGTTGAGCACGAGGCTTGTGCTGGACGCTAGCGGCAGTGTGATAGGGCGACAGGCCCATTTGCCGTTTGGAGAGGACTTTGGAGAGAGTGGTTCGCAGCAGAAGCATCATTTCACCAGCTATGAGAGGGACGGAGAGAGCGTGACAGATTATGCTTTGAACAGGCAGTATTCGCAAAATGTCGGACGATTCTCGCGCGTTGATCCGTATGGTGGGAGTTATGATTATCAGAGTCCACAAAGTGCAAACAGGTACATCTACGGTGAGAATGATCCCGTAAACACTACTGATCCGACCGGCCTCTTCCTAGGTATTGGACAATTCGGATTTTGCTTCGACCCTATCTTTGGCGCCATTCTGTGTCACGTCCCTCTTATTCCTCCGCGGTACGGTGGCGGTAACAATTCTGCAAGGCCACACCCGTTCCCGGGGTTTACTGACAAGAAGCTAAAAGTCATCGCGAAGGCAAAAGACAATGCGTACGCGCTTCTCCACAGCGGCGATTGTGCAGCGAACTTGGCCGGCACGGCAGCGAAGAGCGGCAAGAGCATAACCCTCGCAGGACTTGATCTGGCGCTGGCAGACACGTTTGTCAAGCCTCTGGTGGACGGAACAGGAAGGGCAACAGACTCGACCATCCACGACGCATCTTTCGATCATGAATATAACGTGTTCGACGGATCGGCGTCAGATTACCGCCCGGTAATAGACAAAAGGGGCAAGGACGTGGGAACAGTCAATCTTGATGGGATCTTTCTTTTCAAGGAATTCTTCGGAGGTGCTACCAACGCGAGCGCGAGGATCGGTCTCGATCAGACCAGGGCAATCGCATTCCTGCACGAGGTCCTCCACACTCTCGGGTTTCACGATGATGATTACGGAACGGACGAGGACTGGGGCCTGCAGGATTTCATAATTCAGTCTTGCGTAAATAAGGACTATGATCATAGAGACACTAGCTTCTAGGGTTACACATTCGGGCGTCTCGGCGTTAGTAGGTCTGCTCTCTCTCCTGGCGCTGACGGGGTTTACGTCCCGGTCTCTGGGTCTCGTTGCAGTTGGCCTGTGTCCGTTAGCGGATGACCGGTCGGTCGCGGTGCCTCCAGGCAAGAGGGCCGCGTTTGTTATCTCAGGGCTTCATGCCTTGACTACGAACGACGTATGGGTGGTGGCCTTTGAGGGCGAGGCGATAGACTCCAGGTTAGGGAGATCGGTGATACTCCACACATCGGACGGAGGGACGACCTGGAAGCGGCAGTTGATCACCGAGGCGCAGACGGCTGACGCCAAGAATCGACGATTCATTGAGGATGTCAATTTCGTCAGCAGGATGGTCGGGTGGGCAGCGGGGTACACCGGCACTATCCTAAAGACCACTGACGGGGGTGAAAGCTGGCATGGCCAGCTTTCACCCACGGACGCCATTCTCATCAGAATCCAGTTCGTGGATGACGACTGGGGCTGGATTCTGGCGGAAGAAGGAGGCGAAATCCTGCACACAAGAGACGGCGGACGGACATGGGTGACCTATCACTTCCCCGCAACCGGCAGGGTGAGTTCTCTGAGCTTTCGCGACAAGTTCAACGGTTGGATCGTCGGAGAGATGGGCCAGGCATTTCAGACGACCGACTCGGGGCGAACATGGCAGCCCCGAGGTGCCGAGATGGCAGCCAAGGTGAGCGGTTGGAGACTGCGGGACGTTAACTTTCCGGAGGTGAGGTTCTCGAGTGGGCATGTCGGTTTCATAGCAGCCGGCATCAACTATAGATACCCAAGGTACAAACCGAACGGGGTCATCTTCAAAACGACCGATGGGGGCCTAACCTGGAGGCCCAACACTGCGACCGAGAATCTAGGGCTCAAATACGTGGATTTTGTAAGCGAAGAGGAAGCGTGGGTCGTGCTTTACGACTACCGAGATGACCGGCTCTTGCATACCATAGATGGCGGGAAGAATTGGGCGTTTGTGCGCGCCAAGTCGAAAGCGGGCATCGTCAGGTTCGTGAACCCCAAGAACGGGTGGCTCATAGCTGGCCAGTGGGACTATCCGGCCACCGACCGACTCTTGCGGACGGTCGATGGAGGACAGACCTGGTCTGAAGTGAGCCTGCCAAAGTGGACCGACGACAAATAGTGCCTTGAATAGTTGACCAAGCCGCATGAGCGTCAGGAGGGGTCACGCTTGGAAGCGACCCGGCAATGCCATGTAGTCCAGCGGGTGGGAAGCTACATCGAAGGTTTATCGATTAAGGGGTTAGTCCTGCGATTTGCATTCTCCGACTTCTTAAGAATCTCCGCACTACGCGAAGAAATGGGCCGAGGGTCAGGCGTGCAATGTGCAATTTCGTTGGCAGGCTTGACTCTGTTTGACATTTCACGCGGTTTGGAGTGACGTGAAATCCGTTGGTTCAGTTCCCTCGAAATCATGGAACGTGCTGTTCGGGTGGAGTCTCATCAGTAATCCCCCTACTACTTAAGCTCCACGGTTCAACGGGCGTTAGGGCAACACAGCCGTCGCAACGCTAAGAGATCCGCAGATCGTGAATCTCTCCAAACCAGAATCGCCCGCGCATAGAGCATGCGTTTCAGGTATAGCCTGTCTTTCCTTCCTTTTTCCTTTTCCGTTATAGAAGACAGGCTAAAGCCTGAACTCCATGCTATATTTCGCCTTCAATATTCGCAGTGCCGTTCGGACCCCGACAGTTCAAAGAGGAGGCAATCAATGACTCACCGTGGTGCTCGTCGCAAGAGTCGTATCATCGCATTGCTATGCTATCTCGTAGCCGCATTCTGCGGGCTCGTGCGAATCGACATCGCTTCGCCGGCGGCCGAGCCCGAATACGAGGTAGTGATACTCAACGGCCGACTCATCGATCCCGAATCCAGGCTCGACGCAATCCGCAACATTGGTATCAGCAACGGCACGATTCAGGCCATCTCCGCGACGAGCATGCGCGGCCGCACCACTGTTCTCGCAACTGGACTGGTGGTCTCGCCGGGCTTTATCGATCTGCACTCGCACGGCCAGGATCAGGAGAACTATCGCTTCAAGGCGATGGACGGAGTGACTACGGCGCTCGAGCTTGAAGTCGGAACCGGGAACGCGGACCAATGGTATGCTGAGCGCGAAGGCAAAGCGCTGATCAACTACGGCGCGAGCATCGGCCACATTCCCACGCGGATGGCGGTGATGCGCGATCCGGGCGTCTTTCTGCCGAGCGGTGACGCCGCGCACAAAGCCGCCTCAGACTCCGAGATCGAAGAACTGAAGCGGCGCGTCGAGCAAGGCTTGAAGCAAGGCGCGCTCGGTGTAGGCTTTGGCATCAACTATACCGCCGCGGCTTCGCATTGGGAGATACTCGAGATGTTCCGTGTCGCCGCAAAGCACCGCGCGCCTTGCTTCGTGCACATGCGCTTCGCCGGTTTGAAAGAGCCCACCAACAGCATCCGGGCGCTCGAAGAAGTGTTGTCCGCCACGGCGATCACCGGCGCGCCGCTGCACGTCGTTCACATTTCCAGCAGCGGGCTACGCGCGGCTCCGCTCCTGCTTCAGATGATCGGCGAAGCGCAGTCGCGCGGCCTCGACGTGACAACCGAGTGCTATCCGTACACCGCTACGCAGACGATGATCGAATCCGCCATCTACGACGACGGATGGAAAGAAGCGCTCGGCATCGACTACAAAGATCTCCAATGGGTGGCGACTGGCGAGCGGTTGACGGAAGAGAGCTTCGCGAGATACCGCAAGACGGGCGGCGCCGTCATCGGCCACGCTATCCCCGAAGACATTGCGAGAATAGCGGTCGCCAGCCCGCTGACAATGATCGCAAGCGATGGTGGCCTGCAAAACGGCAAGGGTCACCCTCGAGGGTCAGGCTCTTATGCGCGAGTTCTCGGACACTACGTGCGCGACTTGAAAGCGCTGACTCTGATGGATGCGCTGCGGAAGATGACCTTGATGCCCGCGCAAAGATTGGAGCGCCTCGCGCCGATGATGAAGAACAAGGGCCGCATCCGAGTCGGCGCCGATGCCGATCTCACAGTATTCAACCCGCAGGCTATCATCGACAGATCGACTTTCGAGGAGCCGGCGAAGTACTCAGAAGGCATCACTCACGTATTGGTCGGCGGAGTGTTTGTTGTGAAAGATGGCAGGCTGCAACCGGATGTCAATCCAGGCCGGGCAGTCCGCGCGCCCGCTAGTGGAAAGTAGAGTTCAGGGCGCGGGGTTCAGGGTTCCAGGAATAGACCACGGATGACGCGGCTTAGACGGATTAACACGGATCTGATCCGCGTGAATCCGTTCAATCCGCTTCATCCGTGGTCTATTCCCGGACCTCTGAACCCTGAACCCAAAGGAGGAGGAACGTTGCCCAAGAGCCGAAAACGAAAGACCCGAAAAGGCGGGGCCTCATCACGCAGCACTTATTCCCCAAAGAAGCAGTCCAATCAAATGACAAAGGCGATCGCGTTCCTGGTGATCGCGGCAGTAGCGGTCGCCGCAGTGCTCTTCGTCATTTTTCGTAGCGGAGGAAGCTCGACCCCGGGCGAGGTGACAACCCCATCGGGACTCAAGTACATCGACGAGGTAGTGGGGACGGGAGACAGCCCAAAGTCCGGTCAGAACGTGACGGTGCATTACACGGGCACGCTTGAGAACGGAACCAAGTTTGACAGTTCGGTCGATAAAGGCCAGCCATACAAGTTTCGACTTGGCGTCGATCCAGTGATCCAAGGCTGGGTAGAAGGCTTGATGACGATGAAAGCCGGCGGCAAGCGAAGGTTAATCATCCCTGCCAAACTCGGCTACGGAGCTCAGGGCCGCCAGCCATCTATTCCCCCTAACGCGACGCTCATATTCGAGCTCGAACTACTGAGTGTGAATCAGCCGTGACCCTCCGCTGGCTTTCGACGTGAAGAAATCTTTGCTGCTGATCGGCGCTTCTATTCGTTCCCTGCTCCGCTGGGCACGCCAACACGTCTACGCCTGGCTGATATTGGCGCCGGTTGTGTTAGGAATCACGTACTTCACCGTCGTGCGGCTCGCGGAAAATCTGCCCGACTGGCAACCCTCGACGATACTCAAGCTCACGCTTGCGGCCCTGTTCAACCTGAGCCTCGTTGGATTGAGCCTCTCGCGAGCAAGTGCGGAAATCTATCATCCGCGCCGGCCCGAATCCTATTTCGACGCACTTCCGGTTTCCGCCGCGGCGCACCTGCACGCGGCTCTCGCGACGCGAGTCGCGCGGACTGGTGTAGTAGCAGCCGCAGCCTTGCTCGCCCGCGCGGCCTCCGGCGAGACCCATTTGTTGCACGCTCTCGATCTTCCGCCGCTTCTTTGTTTCATAGCGGTCACCTCGCTTTCGGAAACGCTGGGCGCGCTCAATTGGATTCACTGGGGTCACACCAGGAACCCGCGCGCAGCCATTGCTGCGTTGCTCGTGCTTCTTGTGAACGGGATTCTCGGTGGCTTACTGCTGACAATGGTGTTCAAGCCTTCGAGTTTTTCTTCCCGTTTCGAGCTCTGGCTAACCGCCGTTTGCCTCGTCTGGATTCTGCTCGTTTACTCTCTCGTTTATCTATTGAACACGCGTTGGCGTAGTTCCGATATCGAGTATGCCAGGCGGCTGGAGTCAGCCACCCGCCCAACCGTCCGGGTCGCGCGCGTCCTTGAACGGAGACTCCCACCCGTGGTTGCAGCGCAACTCGCGCGCGATGTGCGGCTGACCATTCGGGCATTCTCGTCCGCCGTGTATGTAGTTTTCGCGGTCGCGGCGCTATGCACTGTAGCCTTGATAGCTGCGCTCACGACGGAATGGTTGCCTCCGCTGTTAGGCGATACCGCGTGGCTCGATGCGACGTGGTTGCCACACGTCATCGCGATCAAGGTAGCCTGCGTTCTCGGCGTCGTCTCGCTGGCATCGTTGCTGCCGGTATTGATCGCATATGAGTTGCCTCATATGTGGCTCGAGCGCGCCGCCGGGACGACGGGTCTCGATCTCTTGCGCGCAAAGATCTGCTACGCGCGCTTGCTGACTGCTCCCGCGCCGCTGATCATCTGGTCTGCAGGCGCCCTGACTGGATCGGTCCCGGTCTTCTACGCGCTGCCACTGCTGGCCGAGTGTCTGTGGCTGTGGTGGCTGGTAAGCTCGCTTATGGGTGTGCTGTCTTTTGAGATGCCTACGCGACCCGACCTTGCGATCATCGTGAACGGCACACTGGGGTTGGCGTTGGGCCTGGTAGCGGCGCTGGTGTGGCCCGTCGGTCTGATAGTCTATCCGCAGGCGATGCACTCTCTCGCCGCGCGCGGTCGCCAAAGAGCGCGTTACTACATGATCACGGAGGCCGAGTGAGCGACGCGTTGGTAGAAATCGAGCGAGCCACCAGGCGGTATGGCGAAATCGTGGCGGTTGACAACGTGAGCCTGTCGATATCGCGCGGCGAGGTGTACTCGCTTGTCGGGGCAAACGGCGCGGGAAAATCGACTCTTCTGAGAATGCTCGTCGGCATCACCGAGCCTGACGCGGGGCGTTTGTCGATCTGCGGTGAGGATCTTTCGAACCGCGCGGCGTCAACGCGAAGGCATCTGGGATATCTGCCCGAAGAGTTGGTCCTGTATGAGCGGCTGACAGGAAAAGAGTATCTGGAGCTGGTCGCTGGTTTGAAGGACGCCGACTCCGCGACGATTCCAGAAGAGCTGGGCTTTTTCGAACTGCTCCCGGCCCAGAACAAGCTCGTCGGCGGATACTCTTTGGGGATGCGCAAGAAGCTCGGACTAGCCGCCGCGATGATGGGTTCTCCGGAGGTGCTCGTTTTGGATGAGCCTCTCAACGGGCTCGATGTCGAAATGATGCGCAAGCTGAGACACCGCATCGAAGCTGAGCGTAACAACGGACGAGCGTTGTTGGTTGCTTCTCACGTGATGAGCTTTGTCGAACGCATCAGCAACCGCGTAGGGATAATGCGCGCCGGAAAACTGGCAGCCGAAGGATCGCCTCCCGAGTTGCGAGCCATTGCCGGAATGAACGACGCTCCATTCGACGATGTGTTTTTCCATTTCGCGGGTTGAGAGTAAACAAAGACTGTTGCTCGATATCGTGAGATAATCTGGAAGGCAAACCAAGAAAGCTTCTGAAAGCGAGCTTAGATGAGAGTCAAAATCCTGTTCGCCCTGTTCATCATAGCCGGCGTAGCCGCAGCCTCGGCACAGACAGACAAGGCTCCTGCGATCAACTGGTCCGACACGACCCGTGATGTGTACGTAGACAACGAACTCGATCGCGGCGTTCAGGTTCTCACCGCTGACTCCCCGTCGCGGCTCGCGTTGATCTCCGCCAAGCTCGATTCCGCGGTCGTGCTCAATGTTTCAGAACATACCGTTAGCACAACCTCCAAAGACGCCTTTCAGTTCGCTGCGGATCGCACGTCGGCCACTTCTGAATCAAGCGCCGGGATGAAGGTCGTAGGTAAGTTCACTCGCGTGGACGGGCCGATCTACTTCTTCGTAGTCGACGGAAAACCTGTGCTCATTCGCGCGCATCCCGGAGCGACGGGAGAGATGAGCATGGACAAGCTCTGGGAAACTGTTCCGGTGTGGCGCTCGGTGATGAAGAACTATGAACCGAACGCCGGCGCGGTCGAGCAGATCAAAGCAAGCGACAAAGACACGACAGTGACGCTCGCGTTCGGCACGTGGTGCCCGGACAGCAAGAACTACGTTCCCAGGTTGATCAAGGCTCTGCGCGCTGCCGGCAATGACAAGATTCAAGTTAAGCTCGTCGGCATAGACAATCAGTTCCGTGAGCCGGTCACGACCGTTCAACCGCGCCGGATCACAAACGTGCCGACTGTGATAGTCGAGCGCGGTGGCCGCGAGATCGGCCGCATAGTCGAGACTCCTGCGGCTTCGACGATGGAAGAAGACTTGGCGGCGATACTCAACGGAAAGCAGCTTGTGCATAACGGCCGATGGGATCGCGGACCAAAGTTGGCCAGTGGCGCTTATTCCTATCGCGATCGAAGCGGCAAGCAAGTAGGCGCTGAATCGTGGGAGTTGTTCAGCACGTCTGAAGGCGGATACCTGGTTCACAGCCGGATAACGATGGACGATCTGACGACCGATGTGTTTCATAGAGTAGACGCCAAGCGGCGGCCCTCATTCACCGAAGTAACAAAGTTTCACGGCGACGATCAGACTCGCACGCGCTTCACCATCGAAAAAACCACGTTGACGGCTCGCATGCGCGGGAGCGTGTCCGGCGTCATATCGCAAACGCTCGAAGTACCCGAACGTCTCTTCCTCTCATCGCCATCGATTGCCGGGCAGGGTTTCGTGGAGTCGCAAGAGACCGATCGCTATCAGATCTCCAGCTACCTTGCTCCGCCGGAATTCGACAAGGCGATGGGCACGCTGGCTACATCGAGCTGCGAAACCAAAAGCGAAGAGACAGTGCGTGTACCCGCCGGAGAATTCCGGGCCCGGCACGTTATCCGAAAGACCGATAGAGAAACATCCGAGTGGTGGGTGCATTCAACTCTTGGCGTTCCGGTCAGAGGTCAAGCGTCAGGTATCGAATACGTTCTGACGAAGATCGAAGTGTCTGTGACCAAGTAACTACTTTGCGATGGGCGCTGCCATGAGAGTACAAAAGCACTATACCCTACCTGAGTCGTTTAGAAGGGGCAATAGTGACATACTTGATTCATCACTACTACGTTCTTGGTCAGAACGTCGAAGCGTAAAACCGCAGTAGCCGTAGTTCTCCTTTTGCTCTTACTCATGCGATGTAATCTTGGTCTAGGGGTCTACGCATGAAATATCGCGCCTCGCCATATATTTGATTCTCAACGGCGTCAAAAACGTGGTGTCGGATATCCAGCTCGTCCCCTAGCTTGCTATACCAGACGCCATCCCCAATTTCCCTGGCCATATGCTTGGGCACGCCGTTCTTCAGGTAGAGTACAACCTTCTCAAATCCATCCTCGTGGTCACTCGTTGGGCATCTTTCATAGCCAAGCTTCTCAAAAGCACTAAAGAAATTCTCAACCGTAGGTATTATTTGTCGCGGAAGATCAGGAGGCCAGTAAAAGTATCCAGGACCAAAATGCTGGGGCATTGGCCACCAGGGTCGTGTCTCATCCTTTGCGGCATAAGCTATGCAGTTGTATACCGGTGTTCTCGGGCTTGTCACATCATCAATAGTGAATCCAGCTGGCAATAATTTGGGGAAGACCAGTGGTAGTTCAGCAAACGCCTGCTGCTGCTCTTGTCGCCAATTGACCATCAAATCAATCCCTGTTTCTTACCCCATTCAACCCAAGCCTGAGCTGTTCTCTCCAGGCTTGCTTGGTCTTCGGGTGTCACTGGATTCTCCGGACTAATCGCATCAAGAACCATAAACCAGTGCCCTGACATCTTTTCTACTTCCCTGAGAACCAATGGCAGGATCTTGTCTCCCATTCCAAGTATTTTCAGATGGGCGGGATGCATGAACTTTTCGATCGGGTCAGACACGAAAGCAGTGTCCCGTAGCCATTCGTTTGCGAGCCGTTGAAACCTCGGCGCGGTAGTACTATCAATGGGGATCGCGACAGGCATGGCAATAACATCCCCATGAAAAGCTACCAATCTCACGGTTCCGCTCGACGGCTGGACTAACAACATAGCGGGAATGATAGTAACTGTCTTTGCAGAAGGCTCTGGTCTCGATGGTCTCGATTGCATTTCTATTTCTCTGTCTTCTCAGCCTGACGTTCAATCAGCCGTTCATATCTTTCCATATTCTTCCCGATTGCCTCAACGAATTGCCGTAGAAGTGCAGGCGTGAGAACAATGCGTGCCACGCACCGTGCGGGCAATTCCTCAAGTTTCTGAAGGTCTTCCACTTTCTCAGTTGGCGGAATTTGCATTTGAAAAAAGTATAGCGTGAAAAAACCAGTTGAATGAGACACCATAGCTTGATCCGCAATAATTCCCACAACGTCTTGCGTGCCGTAATAGGTGATAGGAATCTCGCGGGAGAACAACTCCTCCTCGTTCTCACTAATCTGTTCCTTTTGGTCTTGATCAGCCATAGCAACCTCCTTGCGGGGGTGGTATAGTGACACGTCGTGTACTGGCGAGGCAAGCGCATATTCTTGTCGTATTTGGTTCACACGCTGGTCTGGCCCAACGGCGCCGACTTCGATCCTGCCACGTTGCATGACTGGCCTGATCACATCGAAGCGTTGACACGAAGCGTTGACAACTCTTGCGCAGCAATGGGAACTTACCACAGCCTGATCCTCCTCATGCGCATATCCTGAGTCTTCCTGACTGACTGCAATGAAACCTCCCGAGCCAATCATAGTCACCCACCTATTCCCCGAGGTTCTGGAATCGTTGCTCGATCTGCTGTCTGATCTCTCACCCGAAGATTGGGACAAGCCGACTGCCTGCTCCCGATGGTCAGTCAAGGACATTGCGACCCATCTGCTGGGCGGACAGCTCGGCATGCTTTCGCGAAAGCGCGACGGATATGGGTACTCAGGGGACCCCATCCAGAAGTGGGATGAACTCGTCGCGCTGATCAACAACCTGAACGACATTTGGGTGAAGGCCGCAAGCAGGCTCAGCCCTCGTCTGTTGTGCGACTTGCTGAAGCTCAGCGGCGAGGAGGTTTGCGTTTACTTCAACTCGCTCGATCCCTACGCGATCGGAGGCCCGGTTAATTGGGCAGGTCCCGAGCCTGCCCCAGTGTGGCTCGACCTGGCGCGCGAATACACCGAGTGGTGGCATCATCAGCAGCAAATCCGAGATGCTGTCGGCAAGCCGGGCCTCAAGGAGCCGAGGTTCTTTGCCCCGGTGCTCGACGCATTCGTACGCGCGCTCCCGCATACGTACAGAAACGTGGACGCGAAAGACGGAACGCTCGTCGCTCTGACGATATCGGGTGACTCCGGCGGCAAATGGCTTCTGCGACGCGAGAACGGCGCGTGGCGCCTTTACGTCGACGATGCGCGAGAGGCCGACGCCGAGACAATCATCAATCAAGAAATCGCGTGGCGCTTGTTCTGCAAAGGAACAACCAAAGATGAAGCTCTCGCAGGCGCGATCCTTTCCGGTGATCGAGCGCTTGCATCGAAGGCGCTCGAGATGATTTCGGTGATCTCTTGAGAGTCCGTTACTCTCGCCCGCCCGGTAGTTGTGCATTAGTGTGTCGGCGTTGCAGTCCTCTGTGTCCCCGGCGTCCTTATAGGTTATTCCTTCGTAGATCTCGGACCCTTAACCGCTGAGGACGCCGAGGGCGCGGAGGACTGCTCCATCTCATGCTTGACAATAGCCTCGGCCATCGCTTATTCGAATAGTTTGGCTCTGGTGATCAGTTCGCAATAGTGAGCCCGCCGCTTCACTTTCAAGACGGGAGATTCTAATGGCAACCAAGTACGTTTACCTCTTCGCGAACGGCAAAGCCGACGGGCGCGGCGACATGAAAGACCTGCTCGGCGGCAAAGGCGCCGGCCTTGCTGAGATGACCAACGCGGCGCTGCCCGTGCCGCCAGGTTTCACCGTTACCACTCAAGCTTGCAACGCATACTACGGCGTTGGCGCGAAGTTCCCCGAAGGCATGTGGGATCAGGTCCTCGAGGCCATGCACCAGGTCGAGCGCGCTACACGCAAGAAGTTCGGCGATCCTTCCAACCCGCTGCTCGTCTCCGTAAGGTCAGGCGCGAAGTTCTCGATGCCGGGAATGATGGACACAGTGCTTAACCTCGGTCTCAACGACGAAACGCTAAAGGGCCTGGCCCGCCTCACATCGAACGACCGATTTGCCTACGACGCGTATAGGCGGTTCATTCAGATGTTCGGCAAGATCGTGCTTGGGATCGATGGTGAATTGTTCGACCACGCGCTGGATGCGGCCAAACGAAAGGCGCGCGCGAAGCTCGATACCGATCTGGCTGCGGACGATCTGAAACGCGTTTCGAAGGAATTCAAAAAGATCGTTCGCGATCACACCGGCAAGCCTTTCCCAACGGACCCTTATCGCCAGCTCGAGGAAGCGGTCAAAGCGGTCTTCCGGTCGTGGAACGGCGACCGCGCGAAGGCTTATCGGCGCCGGGAGAGGATTCCCGATGATCTCGGAACTGCGGTGAACATCCAGACCATGGTCTTCGGCAACATGGGCAAGGACTCGGGCACCGGGGTGGCTTTCACCCGCAATCCTGCTACCGGTGAGAAGAAGCTGTTCGGCGATTACCTCGTCAACGCGCAGGGCGAAGACGTCGTCGCGGGCATCCGCACGCCTAAGCACATCGACGAGCTGAAGCAAGACATGCCCAAGATCTACAATCAGTTCGTCGAAGTCGCCAACCGTCTCGAACGCCACTACAAAGACATGCAGGATCTCGAGTTCACGATCGAGCGCGGCAACCTGTGGATGCTTCAAACACGAAACGGCAAACGCACCGGACCCGCTGCCGTGAAGGCCGCAGTCGATATGGTGCGCGAAGGCTTGATCGATGAACGCGCCGCCGTGCTGCGAGTGCCCGCCGGTGACATCGATCAGTTGCTTCACAAGATGATCGACCCGAAGGCCGAGGTAAACGTGCTGACTCGCGGCATCAACGCCAGCCCAGGCGCGGCAAGCGGCCGCGTCGTGTTCACACCTCAAGAAGCCGAAGCCTGGGCGGCCGACGGCAAGCCTGTCATTCTCGTTCGTCGCGAGACTTCGCCGGAAGACGTGCGAGGAATGGACGCTGCGCAAGCTATTCTCACCTCGACCGGCGGCCCGACCAGTCACGCAGCCGTCGTCGCGCGCGGATGGGGCAAGCCTTGTGTAGTCGGCGCGGGTGAGATCGCGATCAACTATGGCAAGAACGAATTCTCCGTCAACCGCACGCGTGTGCGACGCGGCGATTGGCTGACCGTCGATGGCACCAGCGGCCGAGTGATCGAAGGCGTGGCTCCGCTGATCGATCCCGAGCTTGGTGATGATTTCAAAACGCTGATGCTGTGGGCCGACCAGTTTCGAACCATGCGCGTGCGGGCTAACGCTGACACTCCCGCTGACGCAACCGTCGCGCGCGAGTTTGGCGCTGAAGGAATCGGGCTGTGCCGCACAGAGCATATGTTCTTCGAAGGCGACCGCATCGACTATGTGCGCGAGATGATTCTTGGCTCGCTCGACTACAAGCGGCTCGAGCGCGAGCTTGCAACACTGGAAAGCGAACTCCGTCGAGCTACGGCGCCGAAGAAAGTCGAAGAGCTCAGCCGCGCCCGGAGAAGTCGCAAACAAGAAATCGAAGAACCGAGGCGAATGTACAAAGGCGGACTCGCACGCTTACTCAAGCTTCAACGCAAGGACTTCGAGGGAATATTCAAGGCGATGGACGGGCTGCCGGTGACGATTCGCACGCTCGATCCTCCGTTGCACGAGTTTCTGCCTCACGATGAAATCGAAACGCGCAAGCTGGCGCGCAAATTCAAAGTAAAGCCGCAGCATCTGTGGGAACGCGTGCAGTCACTTCACGAAGCGAACCCGATGCTCGGGCATCGCGGCTGCCGCCTGGGAATCGTCTTCCCCGAGATAACCGAGATGCAGACGCGCGCGATTTTCGAAGCGGCTGCTCGCGTTCAAACGAAGGGCGTGAAGGTGCTGCCCGAAATCATGATCCCGCTGGTCAGCGACGTGAACGAGTTGAAGCTTCAGGCCGATATCGTGCGCCGAGTGGCTCAGGAAGTAATGGACGAAACTAGACAAGAGATCGAATACCTGGTCGGCACGATGATCGAGCTTCCACGCGCGGCGCTCACGGCTGACAAGATCGCCCAGGTGGCCGAGTTCTTCTCATTTGGCACGAACGATCTGACGCAGACGACTTATGGGATCTCGCGAGACGACTCACCGAAGTTCCTGTTGAACTACATCGAGAACCGCGTTTTCACTGAAGACCCATTCCAGGTGTTGGACCAGGAAGGCGTTGGTCAGTTGGTGAAGATCGGAACCGATCGAGGTCGAGCAACTCGCCCCGATTTGAAAGTAGGCATCTGCGGCGAACACGGCGGTGAACCTTCATCGGTGGGCTTCTGTCATCGAGCGGGATTGAGCTACGTGTCGTGTTCACCATATCGAGTCCCAATCGCGCGATTGGCTGCGGCTCAAGCGGCATTGGGGAGTGAACAAGCCATCTCGCACACAGCCTGAAGACTCCGTAGGAGTCTCCTGTCTATAGAACCCGATCGATCGAGGACGCGCCGGACTCCGTCAGGAGTCTCCTGTCTATAGAACCCGATCGATTCGAGGACGCGCCGGACTCCGTCAGGAGTCTCCTGTCTATGGAACACCGCGCATCAACGACGCGCCGGACTCCGTCAGGAGTCTCCTGTCTATAAACCGCTACGCAACGATAATAATCATCAACCCGCTGGCTTAAGCGGAGTCTTCCATGATAAACGACCTCGACAGGAGGTGTCCCACATGCCGAACACTTACACTCAAATCTACATTCAGTGCGTCTTCGCGGTGAGCGGGCGACAGTCGCTGATCAGCCCATCATTCAAGGAAGACTTGTTCAAGTACATTGGTGGCACAATGCGTAATGCCGGCCAAAAACTGATTGCGATAAACGGAATGCCGGATCACGTTCACATTCTGGTCGGACTGAAGCCTAATATCGCCTTGTCGGACTTCGTCAAGGACATCAAGGTAGCTTCATCGAGATTCATTAACGACAAGAAATGGGTTCGAGGCCGCTTCAGTTGGCAAGAGGGGTTTGGCGCATTCTCTTACTCGCACTCACATCTGACCAAGGTCGCACGCTACATCGAGAACCAGGAGCGTCACCACGCGAGGCGATCATTCAGAGACGAGTACTTGACGATGTTGAAGAGCTTCGAGATCGAACACGACAACAGGTATCTATTCAAATGGATCGAGTCGTAGTGTATGGGAAGGAGACTCCTAAAGGAGTCCGGCCCCGGAACCAGCGTCGCGTTCTATAGACAGGAGACTCCTACGGAGTTCCCCTCTCTTGCATCGCAGCGCTCGGGAGTGAGCAAGCGAGCTCGCTCGCGGCGCAGGAACGTATGGCCACTCGCTGCTAAGACTTCAAGGATGTCGCGGGTCGGGCAGGTTTGGCTGGCTTGCGTTTCGATGTGGTGCGCTTGAAAGCCGGTGAGTGTGCTTGTATCTCTCGCATAGCGTCTCGGTCGTAGACCTTCTCCCCGCAGTCTGGACATTCGTAGTACTCCAAGTTAGGGACCGTGTAATCCTTCCCCTTGAAGTTACCAGTCCAGTTTCGCCGAACCGTCTTGATTTTCTTTCCGCCACACGACGGGCAGGTTGTGATGTTAAGCGTTGCCATGGTCATATCGCTTTCTTGGATGATACCAGAGAGTAATAGCTTTCTCGGCCAGCTTCCTTAAACGAGGCTGTTCTTTGTTTAGCCGAGCAGCGCGTTCACGGTTGATCCCTTTATTATGTTGAACCATGTTGGCTTAGCCGGACGTGGTCATTTACACTTCGCGAAGAAAGTAGCATTGTTAACGAGAGGACGCTTATGGTTGAAGAGTCGTCTCCGCTGTTGCCGCCTGCGGAAGAATCCATCGAAGCGGAAACCGACGCCGGCCTCGAACCGGAACCTGAATCCGGCGAACCCACGCCCGAACAGTCTAGCGAGCCTGGCTTCGTTTGCGACTGCGGAAGATGGATGCGCTCGGCCTGTAAGGGGCTTCCGTTTTACAACGTGCATGAGAGCCGACGCTACTGCGTGCTGCACTATCCCGGAAAAGAGAAGAGCGCTGATTTCCAGGCGGCGCTCGATAGCGAGCTGATCAAGGGAGACTTTGATTTTCGGATGGTGTGGTTTCCCGACGTAGTTGATTTCAGCGATGTCGAGTTCAGCGAGAACGCGGACTTCAGCTATGCCTTCTTTAGAGCGGCTGCGTTCTTCATCTCGGCAACTTTTAGCGCAGGTGCAGACTTCAGCTATGCCACGTTCAGCGGGAACGCGGACTTCGGCTCAGCCACGTTCAGCGCCGCGTTCTTCAGCTGTGCCAAGTTCAGCGGCGTTGCGTCCTTCAGCTATGCCACGTTCAGCACGGCCGCGGAGTTCAGCTATGCCACCTTCAGCGGGGCTGCGGAGTTCGACCACGCGGTCTTTCACGCCCGAGCAGATTTCAGGCGCGCCTTTTTCAATGACTCAGTGCACTTCTTCGGAAGCGCAAAGGAACGGGAAGTGAAAGACAGCGCCAGCATAGGAGCGAGAACCCTGGGCAAGGATCCGTCGCTTGACCTTCAGAAGGTCAGGAGCGAACACCCAAATCGGATAGCATTCCATACGCTAAACCTTCGCCCTCACTGGTTCGTCAACGTCGACCCTCGCTCGTTCGTCTTCACCGACGTCGGCTGGGAGTGGAATCATCTCAGCATCAAACAAGAGATCGCAGCGCTTGAAGCAAAAGACGTTTCGTCCCCAAATCACCTTCTGGCCATAACGTGCCGTCAGCTTGCCGAAAATGCTGAAGCGAATAACCGATACGAGGAAGCATCCAATTTCCGATACTGGGCAAATGATCTCGCGCGGCGGACGAAGTGGAAGGGTTGGTCGTTCTGGAAAACAGACTGGCTGCACATTCTGTACTGGGCGGTGAGCGGATATGGCGAAAGGATGCTTCGTGCGCTCGGCGTGCTTGCGGCTGTGTGGTTCGTGTTTGTGCTGCTTTATGCGCGCGTTGGCTTCGCGCAGCAACCGCCAAAGGCATCGAACGAGGGAGCCTCGTCAGCGACAGCGGCGTCAATGACAATCGAAGACAGAATAGGGCGGCCCCTTGAATTCTCTCGCGCGCTCACATACAGCCTCGCCGTAATGAGCTTGCAGAAGCCCGAACCTCGGCCTCTCACAAACTGGGCGCACACGCTCGTCACTCTGGAAACCATTCTCGGACCCGTGCAAGCCGCGCTGCTCGCTCTAGCCATTCGACGCAAGTTCATGCGCTGAGCCGAATGGGTTATACTCGCCTTGTTTTGAGAGCTCCTTCAAAGAGGTACCCGAAATGAAAAAGCGATTGTCCGCGAAGCGAAAGTCCGAGCTGTGTCTCATATGCGGCAAGTGCTGCATGTCGATGACCTTCTCCGGCGGCGAAGTAGATGAAGACGCTCGCGATGAGATTCATTGGATGGAGCTTCACGGGTTGAAGATCGATTACGTCCAAGAGCAAGGGCGTACCGAATACTACTTCACGATTCCGAAACGCTGCGACGCGCTCCAGGAGATCAAGACACCGAGCGGCGAGACTAACTATGTCTGCGGCGTGTACGAGACTCGCCCTCAGATGTGCCGCGACTATGACGGCCGCATGGAAGGCCCTCAAGGTGTCGCGGATTGTTTGTGGCGATTGGAAGGCGATGCCATCCCGGCGCCGGCGACTAACCTCGTTCAACTGCAAGCGCGGTCTGGATAGGCTCGGACAGGATTTTCCATTTTCCATTTGCCATTTTTCATTTGTCATTGAAGAGAGACTCAGTCAATGCCAAGGTCATAGGAGGAACGATGGACTTTGCTTTGAATGACGAGCACCGGATGCTCAAAGATCTCGTCGCGCGATTCGTGCGAGAAGAGCTTTTACCCTTTGAGCCCGTCGTCCTCGAACGAGAAGCCTCAGGACAGGGAGCAACACTGACCGCCGAAGAACGGGCGCCGATTGACAAGAAGTCTCGCGAACTTGGCTTGTGGGGGCTCGATGCTCCGGAAGACGTCGGCGGCTCGGACTTGCCTGCGGTGGCGATGATCGGCGTCAACGAAGAGTTGGGAAAGACCATCACGCCTTATGTGTTCCCGCCGGATTCGCCTAATCTGCGCATGCTGATGGTGACGGTCACTGAGGAGCAGCGCGCCCAGTATCTCGAGCCGTATGTTCGAGGAGAGACAATCTCCGGCATCGGAATCTCCGAGCCGGGCGCCGGTTCCGATCCAGGGGCGATGACCACCCGCGCCGTCAAAGACAACGGCGAGTGGGTCCTAAACGGACGGAAGATCTGGTTTAGCAGAGCGGCCGAAGCGGATTTCTCGATCGTGATGGCTGTGACGGATCCGGCGAAGGGCGTCCGCGGCGGCATCTCTGCGTTTCTGGTGGACAAGGGTACGCCCGGATTCAATGTCCTCCGCAGAATTCCGATGATTGGAGGCGCGTTCACTTACGAAGTGGCGTTTGAAGATTGCCGATTGCCGGAGTCGAAGCTCCTGGGCAAGGAAGGCCAGGGGTTCGCGCCGATGCAGGTGAGGCTATCGACTCGGCGACTCGAGATGGCGGCCTGGTGTACAGGCATCGCGCAACGAGCGCTCGATATGATGTGCGACTTCGCACCGCAGCGCGTCACCTTCGGCGTGCCGCTCGCGGAACGCCAGACAATTCAATGGTGGGTCGCCGACGGGGCAACGCAGATTCACGCGTGCCGGCTGATGGCCTACGACGCCGCGTGGAAGCTCGATCAAGGACGCGACGTGCGAACCGAAGTATCGATGGTCAAAGTATTCGCGACCGAGATGGCTTGGGACATCGTGGACAAGGCGATGCAGACCTTCGGCGGAATGGGAATGACTAAGGAGATGCCTTTGCAGTTGATGGCGAGTCAGGTCCGCAACATGAGAATCTATGATGGTCCGTCGGAAGTGCATCGCTGGGTTGTTGCGAGGAAATTGCTCAAGCTGAGGTGAGTCAAAAAACTCATTTTTCCATTTTCCATTTTCCATTTTTCATTTGTCATTGAAGAGCATCGATCAATTTCAAATGAAGAAAATGGCAAATGATAAATGGAAAATGGAAAATAGAAACGACGTTACCGTAAAGGAGCACTAGGGACACTCATGATCGAACTGAAACACGGCGATGTATCCGTTCGGCTGGATGGTCACATCGCTCTCGTCGAAATTCATCGGCCGCCTCATAACTACTTCGACGCCCAACTCATTGAGGATCTCGCGGACGCATTCGAGGCGATGGATAACGACCACGACTGCCGCGCTCTGGTGCTCGCCTCCGAAGGGAGGTCCTTCTGCGCCGGGGCGAACTTCAGCGCGTCCGCGGCGAGGGCCGGCGACGAAGTTGCGGCTACAACGAGCCGCCTCTATCAGAATGCTGTTCGCCTCTTTGCTTGTGTGAAGCCGATAGTGGCCGCGATTCAAGGCGCGGCGATTGGCGGAGGCTTAGGGCTTGCGCTGGTGGCCGACTTTCGAGTCGTATCGCCCGACGCTCGCTTTGGCGCGAACTTCGTGAAGCTCGGCATTCATCCGGGCTTTGGCCTGACATACACGCTGCCGCGCATAATCGGCGTTCAGCGGGCGAGCTTGATGTTCTACACCGGACGGCGCATCACGGGCGAAGAAGCACTCGCGTGGGGGCTTGGCGATGTGCTGGCTGAGCCGGATCGCGTGCGTGATGAAGCGACAAAGCTCGCTACTGAGATCGCGGAGTGTGCGCCTCTTGCGGTCCAATCGACGCGAGCGACCATGCGCCGCGGCCTTGCCGACGCCGTGAGAGCCCAGACCGATCACGAGCACGCGGAACAGAGCCTGCTCTTTCAAACCGAAGATCACAGAGAAGGCGTTCGGGCCGTCAGTGAGAGACGACCCGGTCGCTTCAACGGCCGATGAGAACATCGCGGGAGTCCAATGCCTACGCTTGACCGTGACGGAGTTAAGGTTCATTACGAGATTCATGGGGAAGGCCCGGTCATCCTGCTGTCGCACGGATATTCGGCGACGTCGGAAATGTGGCGAGGCCAGATCGAGCCTCTCTCGCGCCTTTACAAGCTCATCCTTTGGGATATGCGTGGCCACGGCCAGACGGATTATCCCGAGGACCCTTCTGAATACAGCGAAGATAAAACCGTCGCCGACATGACCGCCTTGCTGGACGCGGCCGGAGCCGATAGCGCAATCGTCGGTGGGTTGTCGCTCGGAGGCTACATGTCATTGGCGTTTCACCTGGCTCACCCAGAACGGGTTCGTGCGCTCCTCGTCATCGATACGGGGCCGGGCTTCAAGAGCGATGAGGCAAGAGAGCGATGGAACAAGCATGCGTTTGAAATCACTAACCGGTTCGAGGCTGAAGGACTGAGCTATATTCGGTCGCTTAGCAAGGAGATGGCGATGAGCTCTCACCGCTCAGCCGACGGTTTGATTCGAGCCGGCCGCGGCATGCTCACGCAGCGCGACGCCCGTGTCATCAACTCTCTCCCAAATATCAAAGCGCCGACGCTGGTCATCGTCGGGGCGAACGACGCATCATTCCTCAACGCCGCGGATTACATGGCCGCGAAGATCCCGAATGCTGCGAAGCTCGTGATCGCAGATGCCGGACACGCGGTCAACATCGATCAGCCGGAGATATTCAATCAGGCCGTGCTGCGATTCCTCGAGTCCGTGGGAGACAGTGTTGAATAGCGATCTTGGCGGCATCAAGGCGATCTTCAAGATCTATCGGTGAACTGCTGACGTTATTCGATGACATAGTTCGCGTAAGCAGTTTTCACGCAGGACAGGCGACTGAGGTGACTACTACTTGGGGCAGCGGCAAGGTGAGCTGCCATCTGGAGTGATATCCCTGCTAAGCGAATATGTCATCCACTGCCATCGTCCAACCAGGTACAACATCTCCGCCGTCCAGCGTGTCGTCTTCGGTGAGGACTGTGATATCAGTGAGAGAGCGATAAACAGTTACCGCGCGTTTGCGAGGATTAACAACCACAACCATCCGCGCACCAGCTTCGAGCCATTCAAGGACTTTCTCTTCAACTTCGGTGTAAGTGTCTCCCGGGGAGATCACTTCGACAGCCAGATCAGGCGCGCCGGGCCAGTAGCCCTCGACATCACCAACTTCATCGAGTCGCTTCTGACTCACAAAAGCGACGTCGGGAGCACGCACGGTGTCCGGGTCGGATAATAGCCAGAAGCCCGTCTCAGCGGCAAAGACCGCACCCAGTTTATTGGCTTTCACGTGAGGGCCTATGGAGCTGGTGATATTGGCCGCAAAGCGGCCGTGTTTATTTCCCGCCGGCGACATCTTTCTGAGTTCTCCTCTTACGAGTTCATATCGAAAGCCGTCATCCGGCATTCGGAGCAGTTCCTCCGCTGTCGTTGACTGAATCGTTGTACTCATAGAGATGCCCAGTTTGCAGATACTACCATAAGTCAGCCGCTTCTCTCGCCACCGACGGTATCTTAATCAAGTCAGATCACCACGCGTTGGGTCTTTGCGGACGCGCCTTCGCGATCACCGCGGCCAGATACTTCTATTCCGCTCGCGACGCCCGCGCCGAACAGCAGTCCTTCGATCGCACCCATCACGATCTGAGTCGTCTGACCGAAATGAACTTCGCCGAAAAGCGGCGCAAGCGGGTCCATCCTGATCTGGGAATTTGCAAACAGCTTCGCAACGATCTCGAGGCTGGAGCTGAATAGGTTTCCGCCGATCACCGTCAGCAAAACCCCGGCGCACATAGCGCCTATGCTCGCGGCCAGCACCCGTTGCCAGGGGCGCGAGCGCCGTATCAATGTGGCCGCAAGCACAACACCAAGCGATAAGCTGGCTCCTATCACAGCGCCCTCGAACGCTCCGGTTATTCCGGTCGGGCTCTGGCCGAACAACGCTCTCACCGTATCAACGCCGAGCAGCTTCGTGCTGCCTCCGACGACCGCGCCGCCCGCCGCGCCGCCGACTACAGACCACCACTTGCTGTGACGATAAGCAATGTGCACTGCCGAGATCATCCCGAAGCTCACGCCTAGCCCGCCGATCGCTCCAATGAAGAAGCCAAGCGTCGCCAGCACCAGCACGAGGTTTGCAGCTTCGAGCGGCAATGACTCGCGAACGATTCCCAGTCCTGTGCCCAATATTACTCCGCCCGCAATACCCGAAGCAGCGCCGCCTAACAGCCCGCCAATCCCGCTACGAACGATCTCTGCGCCGTCCCTGCGCAACCGCACCCACATCAACCCGGCGACAACCAGCACGCTCACTGGAATCGAAAGGTGTGAGAGCCGCACCAGCCGCTTGTTATGGTCGCGAACCATCGCGAGGCTGATAGCCTGGCGAATGAGGCCCGCGTGCGCCCCTTCGTGGCCATCCGAGAGCGCATATTCAACCGCGGTTCCAATCCATTCTGCGAGCGCGATGCTGGCGGACTTCCTCACCAGCAGATCCTTATCCCACAGAGCGAGCTTGCGCAGCAGAACTCTCATCTCGGCAGTGCGCAACAAAGCAGCGGCCTCGATAACGCGCAGCCGCGCTTCCGAATCCGCGTTCCCGCTTGCGTCGGCGATCAAAGCCGAAGCACGAGGGGCCGCCTCGACCAACCATTTCGGCGCCAGCCGAGCTCGATTCAACGCACTTGTCATGAGCAAGTCCGCTTCCTCACCGGTCAACCCAAGCTGCTCTCCGAAAGGCATCACCAGATCGACCGCTTCGGCATCGATCAACAAACCGTGCGCTTGATGATTCTCCATCGCGCGCTCGATGACCCCACGGGCTCGCTTTAATGCGACCTCGTCGGCGGTGAGCCAGCGCGAAACTTCGGGCGTCAGAAAGTCATGAGCAAGCTCGATCCACGCCGCGCCGTCCTGCCTGCGGCGCCGCAGCACGCGGGCCGCGACAAGTTCTTCGATCAACAGGTTCGTTGCAGGGTCATCGGTACATCGGCTTCCGATGCGAGCCTGGAGGTCTGCCGCTTTGACGACCAGCCGCTGTCCGCTCTCGGAGATCAGCGCAGTGAGAATTCCTTTTGTAACCAGCAGGTCGTCCGCATTAAAGCGGCGCAAGACGCGCTCGAGATAACCGGCTAGTATCTGCGGCGCTCCCCCCAACCGCTCATAGGCTTCAAGCGTGATCGAGCCCGTTGCGTCCCTCGAGTCGTAAAGGTTGTCACAGACGATCTGCAACTGCGGCGGGTCAACGCCGCCTGCATCGCCGATGTCGGCCAACAATCGCGCGACCAGCTCTGCCTCGTAGCGGCAGCCGACGGCACGCGCGGGCTCGGTGATCGCAAGCTCCGCCTGCTCGCGGTTCAGACGCTTGAGCCGATACTCGTGATGAAAGATTTCGGGTATAGCTGTTTTTAGCTGGCTCATCTCGGCGAGAAGGTCTTCACGCAACGCGAAGACGAGCCGTACTGGCAGGTCGCCGGCCGTAAGCTCACGGGCCACCTCCAGGAAATGAGACCGCGCTTCCTCCGAAAGCAGCGTGAAGAATTCTTCAAACTGGTCCAGAAAGAAGATCACGTAACGGCCATCGTCCGCGCTTCGGATCACGCGGATCAACTGGGTCAACTGGACAAACTGATCTGGCCCCGGTTCGCCTCCTGTTTCGACGGGGCAAACACGGGAAAGCGCGTTCACCATCTGATGAACCGGGTCAGTAAAACTGCGGATGACAAATACGAAATGCCCCTGCGCTTTGAGCTTTGGCATCAGCCCCGCGCGCAGTATCGAGCTCTTACCGACACCCGACCGGCCGTGGAGGATAAAAGCAGCTCGCGCAAGAATCTGAGAGCAAATCGCTTCGACTTCCTGTTCGCGCCCGAAGAACAGACTGGCGTCCCGCTCGGTGTAGTAATCCAGGAACTTGTAAGGCCGTGCGGCCGACGGCAGGCGGCTTGAGGCGTCACCCGAGCTTGCTCGGTGCCTGGCTGCATTGAAGCCGGGCGTCCCGTCTTCGTCGGCCTCGACGGCGTTGCCTATGAATACGTACCCGTGCTTTGGCACCGTCTTGATGTACCTGGGACTTGAGGCATCATCGCCGAGTTGCTTGCGGATGTCCTTGATGCACTGAGTCAGCGCCGCGTCGGTGACGAACACGCCATCCCAGACCTCTTCAAAGATCCGGTGCTTCTCGACCAACTGACCGCTGCGGCTCACAAGCAACAACAACACGTCGAAGTATTTGGAGTTCAAAGCGACGGGTTCGCCGTTACGCGAGAGCAGCCTGTTGCCCGCGTCGAGATGGAAGTCGTCGAAGCGATAACTGCTAACCGAAGTTCTGACCTGATTCATCGTTTGAATCTTCTCACAACTTAATCACTGATGGCTCATTTTTCCGGCGATGCAAACCCGTAGAGTGTGCTTAGAGCCAGGCGAGCCGGCTCGCGTTGCTCGAACGTCACGCAACTTATTAACAGGAGAGAGGCGCAGATGAAAGTCAAAATGATCCTTCCGGCGCTCACCGAAGCGAAGAGCCCGTTCTGGCGGCCGATCAAGTACTCACTGTTTCCACCGCTCGGACTCGCCACGCTTGCCGGATACTTGCCGGCTGACACTTCCATTGAGCTACAGGATGAACACGTCGAAAAACTCGAACTGAACGATGAGCCGGATCTGGTGGTGATTCAGGTATACATCACTTCGGCGAAGCGGGCCTACGCGATTGCGGACCACTATCGAAAGAAAGGCGCGCACGTCGCGCTTGGCGGGCTGCATGTAACGTCACTGCCCGAGGAAGCGATGAGCCACGCTGACACGATCTTTCTCGGCCCAGGCGAGGACACGTGGCCGGCGTTCTTGAAAGATTATCTCGATGGCCGGCCAGGCCGCGTATATCGATCGACGAGTCGGTCCCTGATCGGGATGCCGCCGATTCGCAGGGACCTCATCAAGCGTCGTCTGTACCTCGTTCCGAACTCGATAGTCGTGTCCCGCGGTTGCCCGCATACTTGCGACTTCTGCTACAAGGTCGCCTTCTTCGAAGGGGGCCGGGGCTTCTACACTCAACAGGTCGATCAAGCGCTGGCTGAGATCGACCGCTTGCCTGGGCGGCATCTCTACTTTCTGGATGACCATCTGTTTGGAGACCCTCGATTCGCATCGGCGCTCTTCGATGGAATGAAGGGTATGAAGCGGCTGTGGCAGGCCGCGGGAACGGTCAACTCGGTCGCCCTGGGAGCGCAGGCATCCCTGCCTGCCGCTTCTCGCGCAAACCCCAAGCAGGCAGGGATGCCCGCGCTCCCAGGGCTGGCTCCGCGCCTTCTGGAGAAGGCGGTCGAGAGCGGGCTTCGAAGTTTGTTCGTCGGGTTTGAGACACTGAACCGCAACAATCTGATCGAGCAGAACAAGTATCAGAACCTTGATAGGGACTACACCGCGGCGATTCGCCGGCTGCACGACGCGGGCGTGATGATTAACGGGAGCTTCGTCTTTGGGATGGACGACGATGACGAAACGGTCTTCGATCGCACCGTCGAATGGGCCGTCGAGCAAGGAATCGAGACGGCAACGTTTCACATTCTCACGCCGTATCCGAGCACTGCGCTGTACCAGCGGATCCTGGCGCAGGGACGAATGATGAGTGATGACTGGGACCTGTTCGACACGCGTCACGTTGTGTTCAAGCCCGCGAAGATGACCCCTGAAGCGCTGGAGGCTGGTTACTGGCGCGCCTACACTGAGTTCTACAAGTGGGGCTCGATCTGGAACGGAGCGTGCGCGAAACGCGGTCTGAACGAGCGATTGAGGCACGTCGCCTACGCGGGCGGGTGGAAGAAGTTCGAGCCGTTATGGGACTGGGTGATCCGAGCAAAGCGGGTGACCTCGCTGTTGCCAATGCTCGAAGCGGTGCTGACGGGGTTCGGCTCTCATCCGTCAGGGGTTGCCTCGGATCAGAACGCTGACGCGCGCAATCCGCGAGTCGACAAGGACGAAAGCCTCCGTTTGACGCCGGGAAGCAGAGGACGAGAGCTGGTGGTTTTGCGCGCGAAGTGAGGCCAATGACGGCTTCTCCGCAGGCGGTCGGGACGTAGCATAGACTTTAGTCTGTGTCGGGTAAACTCGGCTGGCAAGAACAATCGCCCGACACAGACTAAAGAGACTCTTGCAAAACCCCCAACTTCAGTTGGGGGTTTTGCAAGAGGCTCTAAAGTCTATGCCACGCCCCTAGACAGTCTGCGGTACATTCTGGCAGCTTCTCACAACTTTCTCACTGATTGCTCATTTATTCTCTGAAGGGATGCCATAGAATGCGCGAGACTTCCTTTTTTCGCCCCCGCTGAGTCGAATGAAACAGAATTCAAAGGGCATTGTCGTCACCGTCGCGATCGTGGCGGCCATCGGCGTCTCACTGCTGGCAATGCTGGCCGTGCTCAGCCGCAAAGATCAGACTGTCGGGTTGGATCATTAAAGAGGGGTGCAAACATTATGGCTATGCGAAGTTTTGACATTGCAACGGTGGGCCAAACGAGTAACGAAGACTTGCTGCGCAAGCTGGACCTGGCAAGGCTGCCGCGGCACGTAGCGATCATAATGGACGGCAACGGCCGCTGGGCGGCAAGGCGAAGCATGCCACGAGTGGCGGGACATCGCGCAGGCGCGGACGCCGTGCGAAGGACGGTCGAGACCGCCGCTCGCCTGGGACTCGAGTGCCTCACCCTCTATGCGTTCTCGACCGAGAATTGGAAACGCCCCCGTTTCGAGATTCGCGCATTGATGGATTTGTTGACTGAGTACTTGCGGAAAGAGCTTCACTCGCTCAAAGAGAACAACATTCGGTTTCGCATGATCGGCCGAAGCGAAGAGCTTCACATCTCGGTGCTCGAACAGATTCGCAAGGCGGAGCTTTCGACGTTTCAGAACACCGGGATGCGATTAAACATCGCCCTCAACTACGGCGGCCGCACTGAGATCGTCGATGCAGTTCGGAAGCTTGCTCGTGATGTAGCAGCGGGGCACTTGCAGCCGGATGAAGTCGACGAGGAACTCATCCACCGCAACCTCTATACACGCGCGCTTCCCGATCCTGATCTGCTGATCCGGACAAGCGGCGAGATGCGCATCAGCAATTTCCTGCTCTGGCAGATTGCTTACGCCGAGATACACGTGACTGAGACGCTCTGGCCGGACTTCGGCGAGCGAGACCTCTTCGCCGCACTGATTGATTATCAAACACGCGACCGCCGCTACGGGCGCATCCCGCATCTGGAAGAAGTCCCGGCTTAAGAGCGGTGACGATATTCCGTTCAGGCATCAAACTAGGGCTCACGTGAGCGAAGCAATTCAGTACCGCCGCTCGACCAGGACTTCTGGGCTTAGTCCCAAGTCCCTCGGGGCCAAAGAAATTGACCGAAACCTCACAAACACTTTTGAGATAAGGATTCTACTTGTAACCCCCGGAGGACTCGCGACCTTCTTGAATCGCATATTGATGCACGCGTGACCCTTCTCTCATTGCACACAATGCACGGGGAACGTGTGTCCGTTCTACCGCACGCGGGGGACTCTTTCCGACCGATCCGCCGTCCTGCCCTTCCTCCACTCCTCTGAGGGCCACTGGTACCGTCACACACACGGCCCGCAGACCCTGGATACCCCATTTCCCGTTGCCAAATTCCGGGGGTAGGAGTAGATTCCGTTGCGATGGGCGTTGGAATTCCTATCCCTTCCGTCTATGTTGTGTCGCCCGGAGATCTGTCTATGTTCCACCGCTGCCTCGCCCTGATCGCCATCGGGCTTCTCTATTCCGCTCCTGGCACCGCACAGGAAACGCCGGCTCGCGGCCGTACCATCTCCCCTTTCAACGGCCGGGACTTCACCGGCTGGGACGGCGATCCGCGCTTCTGGACCGTCGAAGACGGTATGATCACGGCCCGCACCACCCGGGAGAACCCCACGCAGGGCAACACCTTCCTCATCTGGCGGGGCGGCACGGTGCGCGACTTCGAGCTGAGCGTGAAGTTCCGCATCGTCGGCGGCAATTCGGGCATACAGTACCGGAGCAAGGACCTGGGCAACTGGATGGTTGGCGGCTACCAGGCGGACTTCGAGGCGGGTGACCGCTTCACCGGCATCGTGTATGAAGAGCGAGGGCGGGGCATCCTCGGGAATGTCGGGGAGAAGGCCACCGTGGGGCCGGACGGGAAGCCCCGGAAGGCCGGCACGGTGGGCGACGCGAAAGAGCTGCTGGCATCCGTCCGGAAAGAGCAGTGGAACGAATATGTCGTCACGGCGGTCGGAAACCACCTGGTCCACGCCATCAATGGCAGGGTGACGGCCGAGGTCATGGATGAGGACCCTGCGCGGCGCGCCGCGGAAGGCATCCTCGCTCTCCAGCTTCATGCGGGACCTCCGATGCTCGTCCAGTTCAAAGACATCCGGCTCACCGTATTGAACGAGCCTCGTCCCCGGTAGGGACGGTTTGAAACCTGCCCCCGCGGGGCTGACAGGAGCATCCGATGATAGTGAACCGAGCCCGTCCCATTTTCGTCCTTCTCGGACTCGCCGCCTGCGTGGCGGGAGCGGTCGGCCCGGTTGGCGCGCAGAAGACCGGTGGGGAGTCGGTCGACTGGCCGAGCGTCGGCAACGACCGCGGCGGCATGCGGTTTGCCGGGCTCCGGCAGATCGACCGGGGCAACGTTCACCGGCTCGCGCTCGCCTGGACCTACCACACGGGCGATGGCAGCCAGCGCAGCACGATTCAGTGTACGCCGCTCATCGTCGATGGACGGATGTACGTTACAACGTGCAATCCTCGGGTGAAGGTCGCGTGCCTTGACGCTGCGTCGGGTAGTGAGCTCTGGAAGTACGACGCCTGGGGCCCGGGAATGAGCGTAAGTCGTCCGGCTGCGGGCGGCGTTAACCGCGGCCTAGCGTATTGGTCGGATGGGAAGCGCGGCGGCGCTCGGCGGATCATCTATGGAGCGGCGGACGGACGGCTCATCTCCCTGAACGCTCTCACCGGCAAGCCGGACTTCGGGTTCGGGAACGCCGGAATCCTGAACATGCGGGACGGCCTGGAGCCGCATCTGCGCGGCGAGTCCTACGGACCAACATCCGCTCCCGCGATCTACCAGGACACGATCATCGTGGGCTATGCCGTTACTGAAGGTCCGCGGCCGGGCGCTCCGGGCGACATCCGCGCCTTCGACGTCCGCACCGGGAAGGATGTGTGGCGTTTCCGGACCGTGCCGCGACCGGGCGAGCTGGGGAGCGAGACCTGGCCGGAGGACGGTTGGCAGGACCGCAGCGGCGTCAACGCCTGGGGTGGTGTCAACGTGGACGAGAGGCGGGGCATCGTCTTCTGCGCCACCGGCTCCGCCGCCTACGACTGGTACGGGGGCGACCGGAAGGGCGACAACCTCTTCTCCAATTGCGTCCTGGCACTGGATGCGAAGACCGGCAAGCGGCTCTGGCATTTCCAGACGGTCCGTCACGACGTGTGGGACTACGACAACCCGTCTCCACCGGTGATGGTCCGCGTCCGGCATGGCGGCAAGAGTATCGATGCCGCCGCGGTGGTAACGAAGACGGGGTATTGCTACTTGTTCGACCGTGTGACGGGCAAACCGCTCTTTGAGGTGGTAGACCGGCCTGTGCCCTCCTCCGACGTGCCCGGCGAGCACACGGCTGCCATGCAGCCTTTCCCCGTGAAGCCCCCGCCGCTTTCGCCTCAGAACCTGACCGAAGAGGATCTCACAGAAATCTCGCCGGAAGCGCGCGCGGAGGCACTCCAGCGTTTCCGCGAGCTGAGGACGGGCCCCATCTACACCCCTGGCAGCCTCCTCGGCTCGCTCGCGGTGCCGGGTTTCCACGGTGGCGCGACCTGGGCAGGGGCATCCTTCGACCCATCGCAGAGCCTACTGTTCGTCAACACGAACCACACCCCGGTCGTTATCAAGCTGCGCAAGACGGAGCGACCCGGGAATGACTATGCTCTGATGGAGAGCCAATCCGGCCGCTCCCGAACCGGCCGCGGGTTGGACGTATTCTACTTCAATGACAAGGATGGGTATCCCGGCGTCAAGCCACCGTGGGGTATGCTGACCGCCATCGACCTCAATACGGGTGAGTTCCGCTGGCGCGTACCGCTGGGCGAGTACCCCGAGCTGACGGCGAAGGGAGTCCCCCAGACAGGAACAGAGAACTTCGGCGGCACGATTGTCACGGCGGGAGGCCTCGTCTTCATCGGCGGTTCACAGGACGAGCGGCTCCATGCGTTCGACAGCTCTACTGGGAAGCTGCTCTGGCAGCATAAGCTGGAGGCGGGCGGTTATGCCACTCCATCCACCTATATGGTGAACGGCCGCCAGTTCGTGGTGATTGCGGCGAGCGGTGGGGGTAAGATCGGGTCTCGCAGCAGCGACGCCTTCATGGCCTTCGCGCTCCCTACGGTCGCGCGGGCTTCCAGCCCGTGAGAAGCCGACGGTCGGACGTTCATCGCGGGGGCGTCACTCTTCGTCGTCCTCGATTTCCAGGTACCCGGAGTCGGAGTAGCATCCGATCTGCTCGGCGCGGAAGACGTACCTGAAGTCGCGCGGTCCGTCCGCGGCAGTTACGACTCCACGACCTCCTGCTCGATCTGAGAGAGGAGTCTCCTCCTCGGAGGTTACGGACAGGTCCACCTCAAGGATCATTCAGGTGAGATCAGCAGCAGATCAAGGGTCTCTGGCCTGCAATATTGCGGTTTGTGAGATCAGCAGCAGATCAAAAGCGAGGGCAGGGGTCAGGCTTGATATTGTTGACATTTGAAAAGAGCAACTCACCGGGAGCAGGTCGATTTCAATCCATCGCGAGGGCCTTTTGTTGGCGGTCTCTGCCTCGTTTGTCGCTCCGCTAATCGCGGCCAGGTCGCTCTCAGTTTTCAGTTCAGGCTTAAGCGCGTGCAGCGTCTGCAAGTGCTTATCCGTCGCGTCACGCAGAAGCGCTAGCGCTTTTGGCCAACGCTGAACTGACCGGTTGCATTCGTAAGCGTCTTCAACTTTCGCCATGCAATGCGAGATCGCGCGTAGTGGCGAAGCAATTCCGCCCGCCCACTTTGGGAGCGTCGCCCCACTCGCGCTCTTCCATTTCGCCTCTCTTCTGGTCCTTTTTGTCGGTGCGTGAAGCTGTAAGTCCCGCGATCGCTTTTGAGCTTTCGGTCCGCAATCGTTCAGAAAGACCATACGTCGCTGGTCACCGCGGGAGCCTCTCCGCGGCGCCTGTTTCTTGACAACCTGATTCGCGGTCGGCTACTGTTTTTCATTCGGGTGGAGCACAGATTCCTGACAATGGGAGTGCACTTTTGAATATCTTACTGGCGGCGTCTGAGGTTGTGCCGTACGCAAAGACCGGAGGACTCGCAGACGTTGCGGGCGCGCTGCCGAAAGAGCTTACGCGGCTCGGCCACACCGTTCGGGTCGTCATGCCGCGATACAAACTCGAGAAGATCGAAGCAGTCGGCGAACGCCTCCCCGGCGAGCTTCGAGTGCCGTTCAACTTCGGCGAGCGCCGCGTCGCTGTCTACGTCGATCGCTCAGGCGAAGCGCCGGTTTACTTCATCGATGCGCCCGAATACTTCTCACGTGCAAAACTCTACGGCGATACCGATGACCCGGAACGTTTCGCTTTCTTCAGCCGGGCAGTCCTCGAATTGGCAAAGGCGCTCGGCGAGGATTTCGACGTCATCCATCTGAATGATTGGATGACCGGCCTCGTACCCGCGTTTCTGAAGACGGTTTACGCGGGCGATCCGGCCTTCGAAGGGACCAAGACCCTGTTCACGGTCCACAACATAGCGTTTCACGGTTTGTTTCGGCCTGACGAGTTGGCGAGGTTCGGACTGCCGGATTGGATCAATCGTGCGGAAGGCGGCATCGAGTTTTACCAGCTCGCGAGTGCGTTGAAGGCGGGGCTGGTTTTCTCAGACGCAATCTCGACGGTCAGCCCTCGCTACGCCGCGGAGATTCAGACGCGGGAGTTCGGCGAGAAGTTCGACGGACTGCTGCGCGCGCGACGCAGCGATCTATTCGGCATTCTCAACGGCGTCGATTACGATGATTGGAACCCTGAAACGGACACGCACATTGCTGCGACCTACTCGGCTGACGACTTGAGCGGTAAGCTCGCGTGCAAGCGCGATCTCCTGCGCGCGTTCGGGCTACCCGAAGATCCGGATCGCCCCTTGATCGGTTGCATATCGCGGCTCTCAGATCAAAAAGGGTTCGACCTGATTCTCTCGGTCGCCGACAGGATGCTGGAGCTGGGAGTTGCGTTCGTGCTTCTCGGGTCAGGACTGGAAGCCTATGAGCGTGCGTTTCAAGCCCTGCGCGACGCGAGGCGCTCGCAGGTGGGTGTGTATCTGGGTTTCTCCAACGAGCTGGCTCACAAGATCGAAGCGGGCGCCGATATGTTCCTGATGCCGTCGCGTTTCGAACCCTGCGGTTTGAATCAAATGTATTCGCTAAAGTACGGCACGGTCCCGATCGTGCGTGCTGCAGGCGGATTGGACGACACGATAGAAAACTTCGATCGTAGCGCGCTGCGCGGCAACGGGTTCAAGTTTTATGAGTACGACTCGGAGCGATTGCTCGAGAAACTTCAAGAAGCGCTTAGCGTTTACGCAGAACGCGATTTGTGGCGGGCTTTGATGTTGAACGGAATGCGCGCGGACTATTCGTGGACCGAGTCGGCGCGGCATTACGTCGAGCTCTACCAGAGGCTGGTGGGTGTCGGGGCGTCGGCAGCGGTTTAGAAAGCACTGAATTTCGGAGGTAGTGATGAGCGAGCTAATTAGTGATGTGACCGATCAGACTTTTGAGCAGGAAGTTCTCAAATCAGACCAGCCCGTGCTGGTGGACTTCTGGGCCGAATGGTGCCATCCCTGCAAGATGCTCACGCCGGCAGTCGAGCAGGTGGCCGAGAAGTACCAGGGCAGAACAAAGGTCGTCAAGCTGAACGTCGACGATAACAACCCGACAGCTCAGCTCTGCGGAATAAAGGGAATTCCAACGTTGATCCTGTTCAAGGGTGGTGTCGAGGCGGAGCGGGTTGTCGGCGCGACGTCGAAAGATAACATCGCCCGCATGATCGACCGCGCTCTTGGCAACGCTTCTTGAACCGCGGTCACGGAGCAGCTACACCGAGAACAGCAGGCGCACACATCGCCATCGGCAGTGTGCGCCTGTAGGTTTGTTTCGGCGCAGGACCTTCCGGCCTGCCCTAACTTCGAGACGCGAAACTGGCTCCCGCAGCCTGTTTCGTGGCGCAGGCCGCGGGGGCTTGCGGGCTAATGGGCTGAAATGAAAAACGTCGTTGTAGTGGGCGCTCAGTGGGGCGATGAAGGCAAGGGTAAGGTCGTCGACATACTCGCGCCGCATTTCGACATCGTCGCTCGCTATCAGGGCGGTCACAACGCCGGCCATACTGTCCGAATAGGCGATAGAAAGTTCATCCTTCGCCTCATTCCTTCCGGAATCCTCCACGACGAGTGCTGCTGCGTTATCGGCAACGGGGTAGTTGTCGATCCGCGCGCGTTCAACACCGAGCTTCAAGAGCTTCGGGAGATGGGGGTCGAATGCGAAGGCCGCCTGTTCGTTTCGAGCCGCGCCCACTTGATACTCGCTTATCACGTCGCGCTCGACCGCGCCCGCGAAGAACGACTGGGCGCCAACAGCGTGGGCACAACGATGCGCGGGATTGGGCCGGCCTATGAAGACAAAGCCTCGCGCAGTGGAATCCGCGCGGGCGATCTGTTTTATCCCGATCTGCTTCGCGAGAAGATTCGAGCGAACATCGAGGAGAAGAACCTCGAGTTGGTCTCAATGGGCGCCGAGCCGATAGCTCCCGATTCGACGCTTGATGAATTCCTTGTCGAAGCGCTGCGACTCAAACCTTTCATCCGCGACACCGCGACGATGATCAACACAGCCACGCGGGATGGCAAGTCGGTGCTAGTCGAGGGCGCGCAAGGGACGATGCTCGACGTCGATCACGGCACTTACCCCTTTGTCACTTCGTCAAACGCAACCGCCGGGGGCGCGGCGACCGGTCTGGGCCTGGCGCCGAGGAAAATAACGGGAGCGTTGGGAATTGCAAAAGCGTACACCACTCGCGTGGGCGGGGGTCCCTTCCCCACCGAGCTGCTGGACGAGCACGGCGCATACCTGCAGAAGCGCGGGAACGAATACGGGGCAGTGACCGGCAGGCCGCGCAGGACCGGCTGGTTTGACGCAACGGTAGTGCGCTACGCGGTGATGCTCAACGGGTTTGACGCGCTGGCGCTGACCAAACTCGATGTGCTCGATGAGTTTGATGAGATCAACGTAGCGACTGGCTATCGCTGCCGGGGCGAGTTGTTGGAAGGTATGCCCTACGGTGCGAACGTGCTGGCCGAGTGCGAGCCGGTGTACGAAACTTTGGCTGGCTGGAAAGCCACAACGAGCCGCACGACGAACTTCGACGATCTGCCTCAGGCCGCAAAGGACTATGTCCGGCGCGTCGAGGAACTATGCGGCGCGCCGGTCGCGCTGATCTCAACAGGACCGGACCGCACCGAAACGATCATTCGAGAAGGCTCGCCGGTAAGCGGTTGGATGAAGTGAATCGCCGCTTGCCGCCCTCCTGAACGAACCTCCATACCGTCTCACAATGCATGAATCACACTATTAGCACGGACCGAATTCAATTTCAGTTTTATTAATTTTCCTTGAATTCGCACTCGGGCTACAATCGGAACCGTAGGACTCCGAGTCAGGCGGCGCCCCTGGGAGCGCAGGCATCCCTGCCTGCTTGGGGTTGCGCTATAAGAGGCAGGCAGGGATGCCTGCGCTCCCAGGAACGGTGGGAGAAATGGCAATGATTATCGAAGAGATTGAGCGCACTTTCGAACACGGCCACGATGAGGCCAACGGCGAAGAGCCGTTTGGTCGTGCGGATGAACGCGAGCAACCGGAAGACGCGGGTGACATCGACCGCACAGACCTTCTCAAGCTTTATCTGCGGGAAGCAAGCCGGTCTTCAATGCTCACCGCCGAAGGAGAGGTTGCAGGAGCAAAGCGTATTGAACGCGCAAGGATTCAGCTCACAAAGCTGCTTTCAAGATCGCTGGTCGTCGCCGAATACTGTGTGTATCTCAGGCAAGTCTTTCGTCAAGGCAGGGAGACCGCCGCGGATGTGATCGAGCGAGCCCCGGGCGGCGATCCTTCGAAGTCCCTGCCTGTCTCCGAACTCGCGGACCCCGCCCTGGCCCAGATCGAACTCAAATATCGCGAAGTGCGTTCGCCGATGGCGCGATCCGCCCGGCAACGCGCGCGCAAGACGCACATCTTTCAAACACCCAATGTCCGAGCGCGGATACGTCTTTCGCGCTCAACCAAGGCGATCACATTCACTCCCGCCGCTGAGCGCCGATTGGTCGCGTTAATGGAGAGCGCCGGCCGTCTCGCGAGCGCGAGGGGTCTCACCAGCAGGATCGCAGCCGCGAAGCAGCAAGAAGGCTTCGATCTCGAATCGGCAGTCGCCAGAATAATCGCGGGCGGGCTGGCCTCGCCGCGCGAGTTAATGACGCTTTCGCAAAAAGCCTCTGCGGCCATCAACGAGCTGAACGCCGCGAAACAGGAAATGACCGAAGCAAACCTGAGGCTGGTGATTTCGGTAGCACGCCAGTTTTCACGCAGGGGCTTGCCATTCCTCGACCTGATTCAGGAAGGCAATGTCGGGTTGATGCGCGCGGTCGAGAAGTTCGACTGGCGGCGCGGCTTCAGGTTTTCCACTTATGCGATGTGGTGGATTCGCCAATCTATGGCGCGGGCGCTTGATACGCAGAGCCGCATCGTGCGCCTTCCAGCCTCCGAACTCGCGCTGATAAACAAGGCTTCTCGGGCGTCACGCACGATCCGGGAAGAGACCAACGCCGAAGCGACCGGTGACCAGATAGCTGAGCGCATAGACGTAGACCCGGATCGAGTAAGCGAAGCCCTAGGGTTCGCACAGCACACCGTGACGCTGGACGTGCCGGCGAACGACAACGGCGAGACCGCTGTGAACTTCATTGACGACGGGGACTACGCGAATCCATTCAACGCGGCGCTCGACTGGTCGAGGCGCAGCGCGATTCAACGAGCGTTGGCGCACTTGACGCCGCGCGAATCGAAGATCCTAAAGATGCATTATGGGTTGGAAGCCGGCTCGACGCCTCAGACACTCGAGGAAATCGGGCAGGACCTTTCCGTCACTCGGGAGCGCGTTCGTCAGATTGAGGCGGGTGCCCTTGCAAAGCTACGCGAGCATGAGATGGGCAGTACGCTTCGCGAGTTTCTTAGCTTCGCGTGAAGACGTGTACGGGCGGTCCTCGGTGGCCGCCCTTCGCTGCGGATCCGATAGTTGTACGCGGGAAGAGGGGCTGCCACCGAGGACCGCCCGTACAGGTCTAACCCTCCAACAGCACTTCAGCGATAGCCAAATTACCTGAATGAGTCAGCGAGATGTGAGCCTTTGATGCTCCGATTTCGCCGAGGCGTTCCAAGGCCCGCCTGTGCAGGTGAAGAACCGGGGCGCCGTTCGGCCCGCTCACCACTTCGACGTCGGTCCAACCCACGCCGTCAGACCAGCCGGTGCCTAGCGCCTTCATCGCAGCTTCCTTTGCTGCGAATCGAGCCGCGTAACTGGCGAACTTCGACGCCCGGCGCTCGCAGTAGCTGATCTCGCCTTCCGTGAACACGCGCGCGCGGAAGCGGTCGCCTCGGCGCGCGAAGACTTCCTCGATGCGGGCAATCTCGACCAGGTCGATTCCTATCGCGACAATCATCGTTTCAGACTTCGATTTCCATGAGATCTTCGGCCACAACAGTGTCAGGAAAAACCGCGCGCGCTTCTTCAAGCAACGGAGTAGAGTCGGGATAGCGCGTGCTGAAGTGAGTAATCAGCAATCGACGTGCGCCGGCATCGCGGGCGGTGCGAGCTGCCTGCGCTGCAGTCGAGTGGCCGTACTGCTGAGCCTCGGCAGCGAACTCTTCCGTATATGTAGCTTCGTGAATCAGCAAGTCAACGTCTCGCGCAAGCTCAACGGACATCGCGCAAGGCCGCGTGTCGAGGCAGTACGCTACCGACTTGCCCGGGCGCGGTGGGCCCATCACATCCGATGGTCGAACAACGCTAGCGTTGTCCAGTTGCACGTCTTCGCCGGATTGCAATCGCCCCCACAGCGGTCCTTCCGGCACGCCGAGCGCTCGCGCCTTTTCCACATTAAACCGGCCGGGCCTTGGCCGCTCATCAATGCGATAGCCGAGCGCGAACAACCGATGATCCAGCGCCAAGGCACTGACCGAGTACTCCGCTGCGTCGTACACGACGGTCAACCGGGGAAGCGAAATAAACTCCGCGAGCTCGACTCGATAAGTCAGGAACACCACCCTTAACCGCTCGAGCATATCCAGATAGTCACGGATTCCCCGCGGTCCGGTCAGCCCCAGGTCTCGAGTGCGCCGGTCGAGCCCCATCGTCGAAAGAAGTCCCGGCAGACCGTTGAAGTGATCGCCGTGTAGATGAGTGATAAACACCGCCGAAAGGCGGCTGGGACTCAGACCGGCGCGCGCGATCTGCACCTGCGTGCCTTCACCACAATCAAACAGGAGCCACTCTGCTTCGCGGACCACCGCGAGCCCGCTCACGTTGCGCCTCAGAGTGGGCTTGCCCGAGCTTGTGCCCAACGGAATCACTTTCATCGGCGTCTACAATAACACACCACAGGCGGATGTTCAGAGTTCCGCGTTTTCAAGAGCGAGCGGAGACAACGCTGCGTTCTTCCGAGAAACCCTGTGACATCGACACACTGCATCTGATAGACTCTCCGAGTACAACGACTTCTGAGTTTTGGAGAATCCCTACTATGAAGCTCTGTAAAACGATCTCAGCGATTGCGCTGGTGGCGCTGCTCGTAGTAACAGCCGCCGCGCAGGAGAAGCAAGCGCCAAATCAGCCGAATGGCGGTAGTGCGCCCTCAGGCGCGGCGCCGCTAATGGTGATCGACTCGTTTACACACGACTTTGGTGAAGTTAAGGCAGGCACGCCGCTTCGCTATATTTTCAAGGTCAAGAATCAAGGCAACGCAGACCTATTGATCAACAGCGTCAACCCTGGCTGAGGCTGCACGAAAGGCGACTTTGACAAAGTCGTGCCTCCTGGTCAGGAGGGAAAAATCGAGCTGGCAGTCGAGCACACCGAGGGATTCACGGGCGAAGTGTCAAAGTCGGCAGGCGTGTCAACCAATGACCCGAAGAATCCGAATTTCAACCTGATCCTACGTGCTCGGTTCAAGTCGGATTCGGCGCCGGGGACCGAGCCAATTGCCGGAGCGTTGAACCCGAACCCGGTGCTTAGAGTCGAGCCTGTCGACCGGTTGATCACCAGCGTACTGACTGGCAGCAGTTCCTCAAATACCCTATACGTCTACAACCCTCTGCCCACGCCTGTGCATGTCAAGAACGTCATTCCGGGCGGCACTACATTCACAGCGACGCTCAGCACCATCGAGGAGGGCAAGCGCTACCAGGTGAGCGTCACAAGCAATCCTGCACTCAAGGCCGGTCACTATGTGCAAACCGTCAAGGTCGTCACCGACAGCACGGCTCAGCCGGAGGTGAAGATCGAGCTCGACCTGACCGTCTACCCTAAGGTGTTGGCTTCCCCGGCGTCGATCATAATGCCGCCGCTGTCGGTTTCAAGCGACCTGGCAACCATCAATTGGCCAAACATCTTCGTGCGAAAGCTCCGAGAAAATGGGTTCCAGATCAAGAGCTACACTTCGACACTTCCGTTCATCAAGCTCGAGTTGATGACTGAAACTGAGGGCCAGGTCTACAGGATTCGGATCACGCTGGACCCCACGAAGGTCAAGCCCGGAGAGTTCAAGGGCCAGATCCACATCGAGACTAACGACCCCGATGTTCCGTTCGTCGACGTCCCGGTTCAGGGTTCCTTCAAGTAGTCAAAACACTCCTTTCATCGCTGGGCCGCCACAGTCGCGGCGGCCCTGTCTGCTGACAATGCCGAACGCTCGCGAGGCGCCGACGCGTGACAACGGCCTGGCCGCAATTGCGGGCAGACTCGCGGCGGTATCACCGAAGCAGGTCCACGAACGCGCGCATCCGGTCGGCGATGTCTCTGGCTGAAAGCAGATCAGAGATCACCGCAACGCTGTCGGCTCCAGCTTCGATAACCGACGAAGCGGTTCCGAGGGTGATGCCTCCAATCGCGACAATGGGCTTGGATATGCGCCTCTTTACTTCGCTGACAGTTTCAAGCCCAATGACGGAGTCCGGCCTGTCTTTTGTGAACGTCTGAAAGATGGGTCCGATCGCGACATAGTCGACAGGCGCCGAATCGGCTGCCAGAGCCTGTTCCAGGGAGTGAGTCGAGAATCCGATGATGCGGGTCTCACCAAGCAACGGCCTCGCTCTATCGGGGGGCAGATCGTCCTGCCCGAGATGGACGCCATCAGCTTTGACGGCTATCGCGATGTCGACGCGGTCGTTGATTATGATCTGAACACCAAGCCTTCGCGCCATCAACATTGCTTCGAGCGCGTCCGTGTAGAACTCCCGTGGCGAAGCGCGCTTTTCGCGCAACTGAACCAGCGATGCGCCTCCGGCGGCGAGCAGTTCAATCTGTTCGGCGTGTGATAACCCGCTGATGAGGGTGTCGGTGATCGGATAGATCTTCGGAAGCGAGAATGACATTGACCGACTCTTGCCGTCCGAGAGTAGCATAGACTCTTAGGCGTGCTGTAACTTGTCTTCGAACATCGTTCCCAGGACGCGCTCCAGTTCTTCGTAATCTGCATCATCTGTCCGGAATTGAACCTGGATGACTTTCCATTTTGTCGAAGGCATCTCCAAGCGAAGACTTTGCCTACTCAAGGTGGCGGTCTTGACTTCAAAGTGCCCACACAATCGCGTGTCGTCGCTTTCGATATAGAATCCTTCTTTGTCCGGAAACTCGAATTGGCATTGAACCAGAAAATAACGGGCCTCGGGATTGTCTATATCTTCTTCAAAGAGCACCTGAAAGTAATCCCCTGCTTCAGAACGGCCGAGCGAAGCGAGGCCGTCCGCTGGAACCGCTTGTTGGGCGCCAGTGCGCGCTTCAAGTTGCCAGCCGACGTTTACGGACAAGACCCTGTCTTTTGCATTCCTCTCTTTTGCGTGGTCCGTTCTCAAATTCAACTTTAGCTGTCTGCGCAAAATTTAGACCCTTAGCGAGCCACGGAACCCCCTGACGCCATAGTAAGAGGGCGCACCGTTGTGATACACGAAGACATGGTCGTAGCGACGATCGGCAAAGATGGCGCCGCCGAGTTTTCTGATTTCAGAAGGTGTTTTCAACCAGCTCGACGTTTTCGTATCGAAATTTCCAAGTTTCTGCAACTCTCGATATTGTTCTTCCGTTAAAATCTCGATGCCCATGGCAGCTGCCATATCCATAGCG
>CAZJQQ010000033.1:0-78906 GCA_964548075.1 uncultured Clostridia bacterium
CGCTATTATGACTATCGCACGTTGATTCGTCAAATATATTATTACCCAAATTAGGACACTACCAAGCAACGCGCCCGCAAGTAACCCCTTTCCCGAAGGGGGCGCGGCCGCTTCTCGCGGTGTCATCCTGAGCGATTCTGGGAAAGCCAATCCTGTAGGCGGACACCAAGGGGCTCTCGAATTTCGAATCTCAATTTCAGGTCATCAGTACGGAAGCTCCCGGATTACGGCCATCCATCGACTCGAACCGCCCAACTTCAATCAATACTACACTTAAGCACGTGCCCAATCCGCCTCGGCTGCCGTTAATGGGTAAAGCCAAACGAGAGATCTGATACAGCCCCGCTGGCACGCAAGTTGGTTAGTCTCCCTCAGGTAATCAGGCAAAAGTGCGCTCGTGTGCCCACCTGTAGCGCATTAACGATCATTAGGTGAAATGGGGATTTCGGTCTGACCTTTCGGAGGAACGATGCAAAGTTTACTGCAAGACTTGCGATACGGACTGCGATTGCTGTTGCACAAACCCGGGTTCGCCGCCGTCGCGGTGATCACTCTGGCTCTCGGGATTGGCGCGAACACCGCGATCTTTAGCGTGGTCAACGCCGTGCTCCTGCGGCCGCTGCCCTACCGCGAGCCCGGCAAGCTCGTACGGGTCTATACCGAGTTCCCAACCATGGACTTGAAAAAGTTCTGGATGTCACCGCCCGAGTTCCTCGACATTCAAAACGAGGCCGACTCCTGGGAGAGCATCGGCGCATGGACGACGACGGGAAGCAACGTCGCTACAAGCAACGATGAGCCGGTCAGGGTAAGCGCTGCGATCATCACTCGCGGCTTGATCGAGACGATGGGAGTGCAACCGGCGATGGGGCGAAACTTCACGCCCGAAGAAGATCGCAACGGCGGACCTCCCAACGCGCTGATCTCAGATGGATTGTGGCGCCGCGCCTTTGGTAGGGAAGCCGACATTGTCGGAAAACAAATTCAGATCAACTCGCAACCCACGACTGTTGTCGGCGTGATGCCGCCCGGTTTTGTTTTTCCTCCGGGCAGCAACGATCCCGCCGAGGTGTGGCAGCCTCTTCAGATCGATCCGCAGAAGCCCGGCAATAGAGGCTCGCATTTCCTCTATGTCATCGGCAGGCTGAAATCCAACGCCAAAGTTGAGCAGTCGCGATCGGAGATGGCCTCGCTGATGGCTGGTTGGAAGAGTGCGAATCGAGCTATGCACCTGCCCGATCCGGAGCGTCACCCAATCCTGATGGTGCCTCTGCACGAAGACGTCGTCGGCGCAGCACGGCCGGCGGTGCTTATGCTCCTGGGCGCCGTGGCTTTTGTTCTGTTGATCGCTTGTGTGAACGTGGCGAATCTCCTTTTGGCTCGGGCCGAAGCAAGACGACGCGAGTTCTCGATACGTCTTGCGCTCGGGGCGGGGCGAAACAGACTGCTGAGACAGTTTCTTGCCGAAGGCATGATTCTCGTCGTGCTGGGCGCGGTCGCGGGTATTCTTCTGGCGAAGGTGGGTCTGCGTCTGGGCCTGGCTGCGGCGCCCGACAGCATTCCGCGCACCGCGGAGATCGGAATCGACCCGACTGTGCTTGGGTTCACGCTCGGCGTCTCGATTCTCTCGATCATAGTTTTCGCGATGGCGCCGTTGCTGCAGATGCGCGATCGCGACCTCGCGACTACGTTACGAGGCTCGGGCCAGAGGACCTCGGGTGGCGGCGGAAGTCACAGGCTTAGAAAGACGCTGGTAGTCGCGGAGATCGCGCTGGCGGTGATTCCGGTGATCGGGTCGGGTTTGATGATCCGCGCCTTCTGGAAGCTTCGACAGGTCGATGCTGGCTTCGAGCCGCGCGGTGTTACGGCGTTCAATCTCCAACTCCCCGGCTCGCGATACAAGAGCCCGGATCGATTGCGTTTTGCCACTCAGCTCGAGGAGCGATTGGCAGCGCTGCCCGGAGTCAAGTCCGCTTCTTATGCCCTGGGTTTGCCGCCGCTTCGCCCGATAGACGCGAACGACACCGACATCGAGGACTATCAAGGAACACCGGAAGGCCCGGCTGAAAACGCCGACTACTGGAACGCCGTGAACGAAGGCTACTTCAAGACGATGGGCATCCGCTCGCTGGAAGGCCGGACGTTCGAGGCTTCCGACCGCAACGACAGCGCCCAAAAAGTCATTGTGATCAATCAATCGATGGCGCGGCGATTCTGGCAAGAAAGCCCGATCGGGCGGCGCGTGAATCCCGCGTTCGAAGATCCGCCGGTGTGGTTCACAGTAGTCGGTATCGTCGAAGATACAAAGAATCTCGGTGTGGACAAGCCCGCGGGCACGGAGATCTATTTTCTGCTGCCTCAGACGGTGGCTTTCGGGGTCAGCCCTCGCATGAGTTTTGTTGTGCGAACCGAAGGAACTTCGGCTGCGTCGATAGCGTCTAGCATCCGTTCGACCGTCAGCGATCTGGACCCGAGCGTTCCGATTTTTCAACTGCAAACTATGAGCGACGTAGTTGCTGATTCGTTGGTGAGGCCTCGATTTCTCTCGCTGTTGCTCGGAGCATTCTCAGCGATCGCGTTGTCGCTGGCGGCGATTGGTATCTACGGCGTGATGGCTTACTCGGTGACCCAGCGAACGCAGGAGATCGGCGTGCGGGTGGCGCTTGGGGCTACGACTCGAAACGTTCTGGCGATGGTGGTAGGCGAAGGGCTGAAGATGACGGTCGTTGGTCTGGCTGTCGGATTGGCAGGCGCGTTCTGGCTAACGAGATGGATGGCCAGTCTGCTGTTCGAGGTAAGCGCGACCGATCCGGTCACGTTTGCGATAGTTGGTTTTGGATTGACCGCTGTCGGATTGTTGGCTTGCTTCGTGCCGGCGCGCCGAGCTGCGAAGGTCGATCCAATGGTCGCGCTTCGATATGAATAGTTGGTTTCTGGTTTAGGGTTCAGGGTTCAAAGTTCAGGGTTCCGAGTTGGTGATTCCGAGGCTCAAATCCTCGTTCAGGTGCAAGACCGAACGCTGAACCCTAAACCCTGAACCAGAAACCAGAAACCAGAAACGAGAAACCAGAACCCAAAGGAGGCTTTATGAAAGCGAATCTAAAGCCGCTGGCGCTGCTGGCGCTGCTGGCGTTGATGTCGATCGTTTCGTTGACCGTCTATTCACAGTCGTCGCGCGGGTCCAACGGACTGCGCGAATCTGACAAGTCGAAGCGTGGGTCCGTCCAGAACACCAGTCTGCGAATGGCTAAGGATGAGGACGGTAAGGACGAGACCCGCGGCGGCGCGTATTGGTTCAGCCGTGGCTACGCGCTGCATCAATCCGACCACTACATTGAAGCCATCGAAGCGTTCAGTCATTCGATCGGTCTCGGATACCGCCAGGCGACTTCGATGTACAACGTCGCTTGCGGGTACGCGCTGTTGAACGACAAAGACAACGCTTTCTTATGGCTAAATCGGTCGATTGCCGCCGGGTTCGACAGGGCTGATCTTTTGAAAGATGATTCGGACCTCGATCCGCTGCGGTCCGACCCTCGATTCAAGGAGATCGTTGGGAAAGTGTCGCTCACAAAGAAAGAAGACAAACCCGGGAAGGACAAAACCACCTCGCGGCTCGAGGACGCTGTCAGCAATTTCGAGCAGCTTCGGCGAGAGTCCTCCGGTGACGGCGATGAATGGTACAAAGTGGGATCGCGGCTTCTCAGGCTTCGCGATTTCGACCGCGCGGCTGCTGCATTAACCCAGGCAGTGGATCACCTGCCTTATCGCGGCGCGTCCGCGATGTACAACCTCGCGTGCACGTACGCGCTCAAGGGAGATCGGACCCTTGGAATTGAATGGCTCGAGAAGTCGATCAATGCGGGCTTCGACGACAGCGCCAAGCTCAAAGACGATCCCGACATCGCAAGCCTGCGAGGTGAACCGCGCTTCAAGCACATTCAAGAGCTGAGCCGCGTGCTATCCCTTTCTCAATTCACCAGCAATGTATTTGACGGCTCACAATACTCGAAGCAACACTGGGCGCCTGCGATCAAGACATACGAGTCCTTCCTTCGAGACAACCCAAGCAATGGGCGCGGCTGGTTCAACCTCGGTTACGCGCTCCACTATTCGAGCGAACACGCCAGGGCCATTCAAGCCTTCGGGCAAGCGATTCAGAAGGGATATCGCAAGCCGACCTCGCTGTACAACATCGCCTGCGCGAACGCGATGATGGGAAATCGAGACGCGGCGTTTGAATGGCTCGAGAAGGCGGTCGATGCCGGGTTCGATGTCGGAGGTTACATAAACGGAGACGAAGATCTCGACAGCCTGCGATCTGATCCGCGCTTCAAGCGCTTCCTGAAAATGGCCGACGGCGAGCAGAAAGGCGAGCATAAGAGCGAGAAATAGCTCTTGTGGTTAGGGGTTCAGGCTTGAAGCGCACAGAGTTCAGGGTTGAACCGATCAACGGGAGGGACAATGGAAACCTTATGGCAGGACCTTCGTTACGGCTTTCGAGTTCTGCGCGCGAGTCCCGGATTCGCCGCAGTGGCGGTGCTATCGCTCGCACTGGGAATCGGCGCGAACACTTCGATCTTCAGCGTCGTCAACGCCGCGTTGCTCAGGCCGCTCCCCGTAAACGAGCCTGACCGGCTGATGTTCGTCTTCAATGGAACCACTACGAATCCGTGGGGCGTTTCGTCGTATCCCGGCTACCTCGACTACCGCGACAAAGACGAAGTCTTCAGCGATCTGCTCACCTATTCGAGCATAACAGTGAGCGCTCGCGCCGATGATCAGAGTGATTTGATCTCAGGCTCGATCGTGTCGGGTAACTTCTTCGACGTGCTTGGACTACGGGCAGCACTCGGGCGCACGTTCACTCCCGAGGAAGACAAAACACCAAACACGCACCCGGTGGCGGTGATCAGTCACGGCTTGTGGGAACGGCGCTTCGGCGGCGATCCGCAGGTGATCGGCCAGCAGATCGCTCTAAACGGACACGCATTCACGATCGTCGGGGTCACGCCTGCCGGCTTCAACGGTCCTGAGGTCCTGGAGAACAACGACATCTACGCACCGATGATGATGCAGGCGCTGGTGCGTCCGCCGCGCGGGGGGTTCTCGGGCGACATGAATCCCGACTTGCTCTCGCGCCGCGGGGCGCGTTGGTTGAAAATGATCGGGCGTCTCAAGCCCGGTGTCTCATTCGAGCAAGCTCAGGCCGCGATGACTACGATCGCCGCGGGGCTCGAGCAAGCGTATCCCGAGAGCAATCGCAACACCATCGCGACTTTGTTTCCGGTCAACAAGATCGATCCGCAGGGTTACCCGCAACTCCTCTCGGTGGCGGGACTGCTGCTGGCTGTTGTCGGAATCGTCCTGCTCATCGCCTGCGCAAACGTCGCAAACTTATTGCTCGCGCGGGCGTCGGCTCGCAGGAGAGAAATCGCCGTGAGGCTCGCGATGGGCGCAAGCCGCTCGCGGCTCATTCGCCAGTTGCTGACCGAAAGCCTGTTGATATCGCTCGCCGGAGGAGTAGCCGGCCTGCTGCTCGCTTTGTGGACGATCGACGTTCTGAAATCCGCTACGCCGCCGGATGGCATATTCTCTTTCACCCTGGATTACCGACTCGACGGCCGCGTGCTCGCGTTCACATTCGCGTTGTCGCTTGCGACCGGAGTCATCTTTGGGCTCGCGCCCGCCTTGCAAGCTTCGCGGCCCGATCTTGTTCCGGCGTTGAAAGATGAAGCGTCGGCTGCGGTACAAGGACGCAGGCGCTTCAATCTTCGCAATGCTCTGGTCGTCGCGCAGGTCGCGTTGTCGCTGGTGTTGCTTATCGGCGCGGGACTATTCCTGCGCAGCCTCAACAATGCGCAAGCGATCGATCCCGGGTTCACTGCCGATAAGATTCTCGACGCGCAGCTAAACATCAATCTGCTGCGCTATACAAAAGCGCAAGGGCAACAGTTCTACGGCCAGGTGATCGAGCGGATCGAAGCGCTGCCGGGAGTCGAATCAGCAAGCCTCGCGCGCGTCGTGCCGATGAGCGGCGCCGGCCGCACAAGTAGTTTCCTCATTCAAGGGCAACAGGGCCCCGACAATGTGAGCCGCAGCGAGGGCACCGGCCCCGATGCCGAGAACCCGCACACTGTGAACACGAACGTCGTCGGGTTGAGGTACTTTCAGACGATGGGCATCCGGCTGCTCCAAGGCCGCGATTTCACGGGGCAAGACAACGAAAACACGCCGCTCGCGGTGATCGTCAACGAGGCTTTTGCGCGCCGCCACCTCGCCGGAGAGGACGCGCTCGGGAAACGCGTGAGCTTTCGAGGCGCCAATGGCCCGTGGTCTGAGATTGTCGGAGTCGTTCGCGATAGCAAGTATCGCACGCTCGGTGAAAGCCCTCGGCCATCCGCTTACGTGCCGCTCGCGCAGAATCACGAGACCGGCATGACGCTGCAGGTTCGCACGGCAAGCAACCCGGTCAGCATCGCTGCATCGGTGCGTCGCGAGGTACAAGCTCTCGACCCGAACCTCGCGGTGACAAATCTCCAGTCCTTGTCTGACGTGGTCGCCGCTTCGCTGTTTGCGGCGCGGATGGGCGCAGCGCTGCTGGCAATCTTCGGGTTTCTTGCGCTGTTGCTTGCCGCCATTGGGTTGTACGGGGTCATGTCTTACGCGGTGTCGCGGCGGACTCGCGAGATCGGAATACGAATGGCGCTCGGCGCCGGAACAGGCAATGTGCTTCGGTTGGTGTTGAAAGAAGGATTGATGCTGGTTGGCGGCGGAGTCGCGGCCGGCTTGATCGTCGCGGCTGCGGCGACTCGGCTGCTGGCAAGTTTCCTGTATGGCGTCAGCCCGTTGGACGCGACTACGTTTGCGGCGATCCCGCTCGTGCTTGCCGTGGTGGCGTTGCTTGCGAGTTATCTGCCGGCTCGTCGCGCGGCGAAGGTCGATCCGATGGTGGCGCTGAGATATGAATGACGGGAGAGTCCTTAGTCCGTAGTCCGTAGTCCGTGGTCAGTAGTCCGTGGTCAGTAGTCCGTGGTCAGTAGTCCGTGGTCAGTAGTCCGTGGTCAGTAGTCTTCTAGCGCAAGGCATCGTTGACATCAAAACTACTGACTACGGACTACTTACTACGGACTACTGACTACGGACTACTGACTACTAAAGGAGATAGAGAAATGAAAAAACTAGTTTTGCTCGTTGCGTCCATAGCCGTTGTTATTGGCTGCTCAACTGCACTGTCACAATCAACTGATGAGCGAGAGCGGGTACGGCAGGCGGTGCTCGATTACGTCGAAGGTGTCTATCAGGTCCAACCCGCCCGCATCGAACGCAGCGTACATCCCACGTTGTCGAAACGCGGATACTGGCGCGAGAAAGGCAAAGACGGTTACACGACCGGCCAAATGTCTTTCGCGGAGCTGGTTGAAGTCGCCAAGACCTGGAACAAGACCGGCAAGCTTCCAGAGGGCGCGCCAAAAGAAATTACAATCTTCGATGTGCAGGATCAGACAGCCTCGGCAAAGCTGGTGGCAGCTTGGGGCACCGATTATTTCCATCTGGCCAAGTACGATGGCAAATGGATGATCGTGAATGTGCTCTGGCAGAGTCCCCCGCCTAAGCTTAACCAATGACTGCGCTCAGACACTAACGAAGAACAGGAGACTGAAGATAGAAGATTGAGCATAGGCGGCCCGATGTTTGAGACTCGCGGTTGATAGAGGATCATCCCTGGAGGGATTGGAGCCATTCGTCAAAAGCCACGAGCGTTTGCGATTCGCCGTCCTTCGGGAGCCGAGCCAGGAAATCCGTTAGGGCGCCGCCGGATAGCATAGGCAGCGCTAGGCTCCTTTCTACGTTGACGTATTGATCTTCCTGAAGATGATGGATGGTCAGTTCCTCGCCGTCATAGCGCCAGATTTCAGGCACGCCGAGCGCTGCGTAGATCGGAAACTTGTCCCGAGAGTCGTGATGAATGTCGACTTCGACAACGACGTCTGGCGGGGGATCGACGGCAAAGTCGATTTGAATCCTGTTGCCGATGACCGGGGCCGACTGAACATAAAAGCACGCATCCGGTTCGCTGCCTTTCTTCTTTTTCTTCGTTCTCATCGTAGCCGAGCCGAAGAAGCGTATGTTGGTTCGCAGCCGGAAGCTCAGGTGACCGATCAGGAGATTGATGAAAGCCGCGTAGCTCTCGTGTTCAGATGAAACAGTCATAATCCGCAGAGTCCCTTCGTTGTAGCTGACGCGCAGTCCTCTTGCCTCGCCCAGTTCCTCGATCAGTTCCTCGTACTCTTCCCAACTGACATCGTGAAAAGTGACGGCCGACGCGGGCGGCAAGTTGGAGGCGATTTCAAAGTAACCCAGGGTCTCGGTAATCATAGTCCTTCTCTCACCGGCAATTTTTCATTGAGTTGCGAGTCGATTATAGTCCCGCCGCGCAAAACCGACAATCGAGTCGTAAGGTAAAGGTCTTCGCGCGTTCAGGCTCGATTCGCTAGCCTCCAAACGCCGCGGCCCAGCCGACCTTACACAGGACATACACTGCCCAGAAGCCGAAGACGACCGTGGCTGTCTTCCCGGTTGTGATCTTGCGCGATCCGGCGATCGCTGCAAATCCAATCGTCAACAGTATCAAGAGCCAGATAGTAAAGATGTCTAACGAGCCGGCGACGGACTTGATCACAGCCGAGGTCTCGGACGAAAGGAACGCCGCGAGATTAGACGGCACTATGCCAGCCCCTTGAGTTGGGTCGATGCTTCGGAGACCCTCCTCGTCGCGCACCATGAGCGAAGCCATGGTTACAACCGTGGCTACAATTCCGGTCGCGGCGGAGCTCCAGACGACGACTGAGAGTATCTTCTCAAATGTAGCCTTGGCCTGAATCAACATCAAGCCCAGCGCAAATATTCCCGCCAGTATGATGTAGAGGATCGGCGGACCTGCGGCTGCGAAAACGGGAGCGTAATTCGCGAAGGTTTTCCCGATTTCCACCTGCTGTTGAATCTGCTCCTCAGTCAGTGACCGACCGCTGCTCTCTACTCGCTTCACTATCTGGTGCCGTAGAATTTGGTCCCATTCGGGCTTCACTCGCCAGTTGAAGAACGCGGTGCCCGCAATAACAGTTACGGTTCCGATAATGAGCGGAGCAATCCACGTCGGCTTCCGATTCACGTCTGCGAAAGTCTCTCCCGGCGAGATCAGGGCGCCGACAAGTCTCTGATGAACGTGTAGCTGGGCTGGATCTAAGATCCCGGCAGCTTCCCCAAGTTCTCTTGCCCGTCTGCTGTAAACTACAGCTAAGAGGACGACGACATAACCAGCAATTGATATTACGGCTCCTATTGTGCGGATTTGAGGGAGAGTAAACCCGGCACCCGCCAGCACGAAGCCGCTCGCTAAGCTGATCACGAACGGGCCAAACGCCCCCCACAGAAGGACATTCGAGGCTTTCAGTTGCGCGCTATGCCAAGCACCGAATCGCTCCGGATCAACGTCTGGATAATCCGTGATTGTTAATTTTCTGAGCTTAGGTCTCCGAATAGCACATGCAACTCCGGCAATTAGTGCGATCTCATTGAAGGCCACGATGAAGGCTATTACTACGACGACCCCAAACATAAACGCTCCTCCGTCCCGTACGTTTGTTGCCACAGGGGCTAATTCAAAGTCCAGAGACTGATTCAAACCTGAACAACCACGGCCTTACCCAATGCGCCAAACTGAATGCGCGACGCTTACCACACGAACTGGGCAATAACCTACTATCTTTTCTCACCGGGTGCAACCACCATACACGCCACGAAGTGGCCGCGACTCACTTCGATCAACTGAGGCTCCTCCTCGGCGCACCTCGGCTCGGCTATCGGACAACGCGTGCGGAAGCGGCAACCAGACGGAGGGGCGATCGCGGTGGAAATGTCTCCAGGCAAATGCACCCGCTCGCGCCGGTGCTCAGGATCGGGAACCGGTATCGCAGACAGCAGCGCCCGTGTGTAGGGATGTAGCGGGTTGTGAAATATCTCTTCACTCGAAGCAACCTCGACCAGTTTGCCAAGGTACATTATGCCGACTCGAGTCGAGATGTGCTCGACGACCGAAAGACCATGCGAGATGAACAGATACGTCAGTCCCAACTGCTCCTGCAAATCTTGAAGCAGGTTCACCACCTGCGCCTGAACCGACACGTCGAGCGCCGACACCGGCTCATCGCACACAATGAACTTGGGATTGAGCGCGAGCGCACGCGCAATGCCGATCCGCTGGCGCTGCCCGCCTGAGAATTCGTGCGGATAACGGGCGGCTTGCTCGGGTTCGAGGCCGACAAGCCTCAACAGTTCGGCTACGCGATCGCGACGGCCGCGACGATCGGCGATGCGGTGAATAATGAGCGGTTCCTCGACGATTTGGCCGACCGTCATTCGCGGGTTGAGCGATGAGTACGGATCTTGAAAGATGATCTGCATGTCTCGCCTGAGCCGGCGCAACTCGTCGGAACCGACCGTGAGCAAGTCCTGACCTTGGAAACGCACCTCGCCCGATGTTGGTTCGATCAGCCTGAGAATGCAGCGCCCGGTGGTTGACTTGCCGCAGCCGGATTCGCCAACCAGCCCGAAGGTCTCGCCTTGACGGATGGTGAAGCTCACACCGTCGACGGCCCTTACGGAGTCGCTGCCAACTCCGAAGAGTCCCGCGCCGGTCGGGAAGTGTTTCGTGAGGTTTCGTACCTCGATTAGGTGTCCGTTGTTATCAGCCATCAAAACAATAGACCACGGATTAGGCGGATTACGCGGGTGTGCGCGGATCAGATCGGCGCGGATCAGATCAGCGTGGATCAGATCAGTGCCGACCCGTATGATCCGCGTCATCCGTGGCCGATTTGCTCCGCATGTGTTCTCGCCGATTCATCCCCGATTCGATCAGACCGAATGCATCGCGCACGATGCTCATCAATCACCGCAACCAGCGGAATCTCAACCGACGTACATTCGTCAATCACATACGCGCACCGGGGCGCGAACTTGCAGCCCTCGGGCAGATGCAGGAGGTTTGGGACTGTACCTTCGATCGTCTCCAGCCTGCGCAATTTCAAACCTTCTTCGGTGAGTCGAGGCACCGAACGCAGCAGCCCTTCGGTGTAAGGATGACGCGGGTCGTGAAAGATCTCGTGGACCGAAGCTTCTTCCACGATGCGGCCCGCGTACATCACCGCGACTCGGTCGGCGGTCTCTGCGACGACGCCGAGATCGTGGGTGATCAGCAGCATCGAAAGATCGAAGTCGTTTCTCAAGCCTCGAAGCAACTCGAGAATCTCGGCCTGAATCGTGACATCGAGCGCCGTAGTCGGTTCGTCCGCGATGAGCAGCCTGGGTTTGCACGACAATGCCATGGCTATCATTACCCGCTGGCGCATGCCCCCGGACAGTTGATGTGGGTAGTCCTTCGCGCGTCTTTCGGCGTCCGGGATTTTCACTCGCGTCATCATCTCAACGGCCTTGGTCCATGACTGTTTCCGTGGCAAGCGTTCGTGAAGCTCGATAGCTTCCGCGATTTGATCGCCAACGGTGTAAACGGGATTAAGCGAAGTCATCGGGTCTTGAAAGATCATCGCGATCTCTCTCCCGCGCAACCGGCGCATCTGTTCATCGTCGAGCTTCATTAGGTCTCGGCCGCTGAACACGATTTCGCCTGCGGTGATTTTTCCGGGCGGAGGGACCAATCGCATTATCGAGAGACTCGTGACCGACTTGCCGCTCCCCGACTCTCCCACAAGCGCGAGCGTCGAGCCCCGCTTGATATTGAAGCTCACGTCATCTGCTGCTTTGACTGTGCCGGCTCGCGTGAAGAATTGTGTGCTGAGGTGTCTGACTTCGAGGATGTTGTCGGTCATTTGATTCGCCGGCAATCTCCGATTGGTTAGGGTCGTTCAGTTTGGAGCTTCACTGCTCTCCTCAGAATCCTGCGACTCGAAATTGATGCGATCATAGACATCAGCAAGCTGCAGCTCGCAGCCGATCGACTCGATGGTGACGCTTCGGTCCAGTCCCTGATAAATCTTGTAGCTCCAACTGCCGTCGGGCTGGCGGCAGAAGTGCTCGATGATGGGAGCGTCCTGTGACACAAGCAGATAATCGGTCAACGTGGGATTCCAAGCTTGATAGCGGTGGAACTTCTCTCCACGGTCAAAGCTCTCCGTTGATTTCGAGAGAACCTCGATAATGACGGCCGGGTTGAGAATCACATCGGTATGCTCGTCGTGATACTGCGGCTCTCCGCAGATCACCACGAGGTCGGGATAGGAGAAAAGGCCTTGTTTCGACCGTGGACGCATGGGCACGGGTCCGCTAAGCACTTTCGTGTCTTTGGACCTTGCGCGGCACGACTTACCCCGCAATTGAACGCTGATCTCTCTTACCAGATTGACTGAGATATCGCCGTGCTCTCCGCTCTCGCCAGCCATCGCATAGATGTAGCCGTCGATGTACTCGTGACGCTCCTCAGAAGCGCGCTCCAACGTGAGATACTCTTCGATGCTGTAGAGCGGTTGTGAACTTCTGCTTGCCATACGCTCACCTCGCAAGATGTCGGTTGATCTTAACAGATCACCGTCTGTCTCGTTTCACTCGTAAGTCTCGCCGGTGTACTCGCCAAACACTGCTCGCAGGCGATCAGAGATTTCGCCGAGCGTCGCGTAAGCTTCAACCGCTCGAACGATGTGAGGCATCAGGTTCTCATGAGTGCGAGCCGCTCGCTCGATTTCTTCAAGCGCTTCACTAACCTGCTGTTTGTTGCGGCGCGCCCGGACGCGCTCGAGCCGTTCAATTTGCTGCCGCTCGAGTTCGGGATCGATACGAAGCACCGGAACCGAAGTCGCCTCGTCCGACGTGAATCGATTCATCCCGACTACGGTCTGTTCGCCCGATTCGACTCTGCGCTGGTAGTCATAAGCCGCGTGCTCGATCTCGCGTTGAACGTAGCCCTTCTCGATCGCCCGCAGCATTCCGCCGATCTCGTCGATCTTCTGAATGTACTCGGAAGCGAGCTGCTCGATCTCGTTGGTCAGGTGCTCGATCGAGTATGCCCCGCCGAGCGGATCCGCCGTGTCGGCGACCCCCGATTCAAACCCGATGACCTGTTGCGTGCGAAGCGCGATTCGCGCGGCGTGCTCTGTCGGAAGCCCCAGCGCTTCGTCCATCGAGTTTGTGTGAAGCGACTGCGCTCCTCCGAGCACCGCGGCCAGGGCTTGAATCGTCGTGCGAACGATGTTCACCTCCGGCTGCTGAGCGGTCAACGAAGAGCCCGCAGTCTGAGCGTGAAATCGAAGCATCTGAGATCGCGGATCGCGCGCGTTGAAGCGATCGCGCATAATCCGAGCCCACAGTCTGCGAGCCGCCCGGAACTTTGCGACCTCTTCCAAAAACTGATTGTGCGAGTTAAAGAAGAAAGCTATGCGCGGCGCGAACTCGTCTACGTCTAGCCCGCTGTCCACCGCCGCCTGCACGTAAGCGATCGCGTCGGCGAGCGTGAACGCAACCTCTTGCGCCGCTGTCGAACCGGCTTCGCGAATGTGATAACCGGAAATAGAAATCGTGTTCCATCGGGGGACTTCGCGGGCGCAGTAAGCGAAGATATCAGTCACGATTCGCAGGCTCTGGCGTGGAGGATAGATGTAAGTACCGCGCGCGATGTATTCCTTCAAAATGTCGTTTTGAATCGTGCCTGAGATCTTGCCGGGCGAGACGCCCTGTCTCTTCGCTACTGCGATGTACATCGCCAGCAGTATCGCAGCGGTCGAGTTAATGGTCATCGACGTGGACACCCTGTCGAGCGGAATCTGATCGAACAGGAATTCCATGTCCTCGACCGTGTCGATAGCGACGCCGACTTTGCCGACTTCGCCCCGCGACATCAGATGATCCGAGTCGTAGCCCATCTGCGTAGGCAGATCGAACGCAACCGACAACCCGGTCTGGCCTTGTTCGAGCAAGTAGCGATATCGCGCGTTTGATTCAGCAGCCGATGCGTAGCCTGCGTACTGGCGCATCGTCCACAGCTTGCCGCGATACATCGTCTCGTAAGGTCCGCGCGTATAAGGGAACTCGCCGGGATCGCCCAGGTCACGCTCGTAGTCGAGGGGCGCATCAGGCGGCCCGAGAACGGTCTTCATCTCTATGCCCGAGCTTGTTTCGGCCTTTCTTTCGACGCGCTCTTTTGTGCTCATCACTTCTCCACGGGGCTTGTTTGATCAGATTAGCAAACGTGCGGTTGCTTGCCAAACTTGCGGGTCACGGCGACGGCTGCGCAAGCAATGAAGATGAGCAGCGCGCCGGCGAAGACTAACGAATGATCATCCGCCCATTCGGCCGCCGCGAGACCAATCACGTGCGGGCTTGTCAGATTGAACAACACGAATGCCGCCCCGATCGTCGCGGCCATCAACCGCCGCGCTTTCATCGAACTCTTCACCACGGAGAGCAGGTACGCGGCCGGCAGGATCAGAATAACGTAGTGCGCTTTCCAACTGAGCGGCGAGAGCAATACCAGACAACAAAAGAACGGCGCGGCGGCGGCCAACTCGCTTCGAGCGCGGACGGCCGCGAACACTGCCAATGCGAGCAGCCCCATCGAGATTAGCAAGGTCGCCGGGTCGGCCGGTTTGCGTGACTCACCTTCGTTCTGCAGCGACGCCCCGTTCGCGTCATCGGTCAGCCTCGCGATTGCGCCGCGCAGAGATTGATTCCCGGAATACGCAAAGTCGTAGCCCTGCTCGTTCTTCACGGTCCGGCTCCAGAAAGTTTGAAAGGCATCCGGTCCACGCGGTCCAAACGGCAGGAAGCTTATCGCTGTGACCGCGACCAGGAGCGCGGCGCAGGCTACGGCGAATTTCAGCCTCAACTTTGCTATGTGATACAGCAGTAGCAGCGCAGGCGTCAGCTTGATCGAGACGGCAAGCACAAGCGCGACGGCTGATAGTGCTTTACGATCGCGCGCGTAGAGGTATACGTGAGCAACGGCGAGCGCCGCCACCACAGCATTAACCTGACCCAGATTGAATGTGTCCAACACGAACCTGAGAACCAGCACGGCGGCGGCGGCGGCGATCGCTCCCCGCCACCAACCCGAGTCGGCGACCAGTTCCTCGGGAGCGCATAGCTCTCGTTGGTCGCTTGCAAGATTAGCTGACATCCACGCGGCGGCGAGAATCGAAGCAGCGTTGATCAGAAACCAAAGGTACGCCGCCACGGGCAACGGCAAAAACGCCAAGGGAACAATCAGCTCCGCGAGAAGCGGCGGGTAGATGTAAGGCGTCCAGTCGCCAAGCGAGTGCTGGTAGGGGTCGCGACCCGCGATGACCTCGCGCGCGGCGTGGTAATAAACACTAAAATCGTTGCCGTAGACTTCAGGGTTCGTCCCGCTCTTGCGCGCGAAGTACAGCCCGCTTACCAACGCCGCGATGGCGAGTACGATGACAACCAGGCGCTCCTTAATTGATAAACGTTTTCGGGTCATGCAACTGCACCTTGCGCCGCAGAGTTCAGAGTACGAACTTCAGCTTGCTGATTCGATCGCGCGAGGCCCTGGAAGCAAGCTGAAGCTTGTACTCTGAACCCCGCGCTTCGGGACCGCACGCTACGGATTGTTATGGCGACCCTGATCCTCGTTCTTTAGCCACTTCATAAACCTCAACATCGCCGCTGCGATATGCGAGCTTGAGCCAGACGGGCGGCACGAAGGCACTCGATATCTCCCGCTCGAATTGTCCGTAGACTATGTAGCGCACTCGGTGCTCAGCAAACAATTCCCGCGCGGTTTCGCCGGTCATTGCATTGGTGTAGAACGCCGTGACTTGGGCACCCTTCTCGCCACTGCGGAGCGTCTGGGCGTAGTGACCGAGAAAGACACGCAAGCCCGTCATTGAGGGCGCGATATTGCCAGTCAAGTAGGACGAGAACAACACCGCATCGGGCTCAGGATTGGCTCTCAACCACTCGAACGCCGCAGCTAAGTCGGCCCGCAAGTAGCGTCTGGGATCCGTAGACCCGGAGGCGGGTCCTCGTGCGGCCATTTGCCCGATGACGAAACCAACATTGGTGAGGGAGGCAAATGCGATTGCACAAACCAGAAAGACCCTTCTATTCCGGACCGCAGCGTGTCCTTTGAAAGCTCTGCGCGCGATCCAGAACAAGGCGGCCGAGGCCGCAATCGCAAGCGGTAATTGCAAACCTTCGACGAACCGGCGTTGGATGCTCACCGGTGCATACAGCAGCGCGGCTTGCACAACAGCCCAAATCAAAAGCAGTCGCCCGTACGGCACGCGTCGATTCCACATCAAACGAAAGCCGGCGACGGCAAGCGGCGCAACTATGCCGAATCCCATCGCGTATTCCCAGGGCGGCGGCGAGAACGTATCGGTAACCCGCAGCCATTCGCGCAATACTTCGTTTGATCGATTCAGATGAAACAGGTAGGCGACGCCTGGAAGCGTACCTGCGCCAAACGCGACGGCCGCGCGGGCAGTTGAGTAGTAATTCACACGCACTGACTCGCTTCTGTCGTTCAGCCACGGCAGCAGGAGCAGAGACACTCCCGCGACTCCACAAACGACGACAACCATGTACGGATGCACTACCGCAAGCAGCGACACCATCATACCTGCGATAAGTCCCCGGCTCGTTTTTTTCTCGACAATTGCGCTAAAGAATAGCCTGATCGCACCACAGACAAGAGTCACTCCGATAGCGAAGTGCACTTGAGAAAACACCGAACGGAACGCGATAGCCTCCGGCAGGTTCAAGTCCGTCGACCCCGAAGCGTCAGCGGCGCCAAACAAGTTGCCCCTGTTCTTCAAAAGATAAACGAGCCAGCCGAGGCCGCCTGACATCACATACAACCACAGCGTGTACTGCACTCGCGTTCGAGATTTCATTACGCTGCCAGCAACGCCTCTCGCGACGATCAAGAGCGCGAGGGCAGCCAGCAGTCTTGCAGCGTGAAACGTCAATGCTATGGGGATATGAGTGACTCGCGAGATGAATCCGAGCAGGTTCCACAGCGGCAGAAAGAACTCGCAGTGCTGCGGCTCAGAGGTGAACGGATCACACATCACCAGATGACCGTCAGCGCCCTGTCGCATCCAGGCAAAGTAGGTGAAGGTGTCGTCGTAGGCCGTCAACACTCCGCTGAACGCGTACCCTGCAGGAGTGCGAAGCGCGGCGGCAACGTATGGAAGCGTGGTCAGAACGGCAAGCGCGAGCCAGACAAGCCAAACATCTCGGAGGGCCGCAAAGGCGAAGACTGATAGGCGCGAGATGAACGACTCTCCCTCATCCTTCATCCTTCCTTCTCCGCTTACAGGCTTGACACAAACAGCCGCGAGTAATAGTAAAGCACCGGCGCGCAGAACAGGATGCTGTCGACACGGTCGAGCATGCCCCCATGGCCGGGCAAGAGAGTCCCCGAGTCTTTCACGCTGGACCCGCGCTTCAACATGGACTCAGCGAGATCTCCAACCTGCCCGATGGCCCCTAGAGTCGCGCCGAGCGCCAAAGCGTGAGCGGCCGGAATCTCCGGGAAGAAGACGAGCTTGCAGAGAAAACCGGTAACGATCGCCATCACGAACCCGCCGATCGCTCCTTCAATCGTCTTGCCTGGGCTGACACGAGGCGCCAGTTTATGGCGGCCGATCGCGCGCCCTGTGTAGTACGCTCCCGTGTCAGTCATCATGACTATGGCGAAGAAGGTCGTGAGAAGCTTCGAGGCAAGATGAGGAACCGGAATGCCCGGCGCGGTGTCGGCGATCATTCGAACTCCTACCAGACAACCTGCCAGCAAAGCTACGTAGATCACTCCGAAAACGGTTACTGACACAGACATCAACGCCTTCTTCATTTCGTCCGGTTGAAAGATCGCTGCTGCGAGCGACCAGACCGACAACGCGGCCGCCGCCGCAACTGTCAGCGCCGGTTCTTCGAATACGAAGCTCGCAATCACAACCAGCGCGGCGGCGTATCCAGGAACAGTCTGAGGCTTGCAGCCTGCCTTTGCTGCAAGGCTGTAGAACTCGCCCAGTGCGAGAACAATGGCGACCGCCGTCAGAGCCACGAAGAAGTAAGGGGTCTGGCTCCAGACGGTGTAGAGCAGGATTGGAAGGGCGACGACTGCGGTGAGGATTCTCTTCATCACTCACTTCATGTTTGCAGCGATCAGCGAGTTCTTCGCACCGGGGTTCACGTCGCCGTATCGCCGCTCACGCTTCTGATACTCGACGATGGCCTCGAACAGGTTCGCGCGGCGGAAGTCCGGCCACAGCACATCGGTCACGTAGATCTCGCTGTATGCAATCTGCCAGAGCAAAAAATTAGATACGCGCATTTCGCCGCTCGTGCGGACTAGCAGATCTGGATCGGGAAGGTCTTTGGTAAATAAGTGCTGCTCGATGTCGTATTCGGTTATCTCTGAAGGGTCGCGGCCCGCGGCCAGGCAATCGGCAACGATTTCGCGGCAGGCTTCAACAATCTCGGAACGCCCGCTGTAGTTCAATGCCACCGTTAGCACCATTCCCGTGTTGGTTGCGGTCTCACGCCGCGCGCGGTCGATCTCGCGGCTGACTACGCCCTCGAGTCCCTGCTCGCGACCGATCGTCTGAAAGCGGATGTTGTTGGCCTTGAGACTGCGGACCTCTTTGCGAAGAAACTCGCGCAGCAATCCCATCAACGCTTCCACCTCGAGCCTCGGCCGCTTCCAATTCTCGGTCGAGAACGCGTAGAGGGTCAGGTGCGAGATACCCAGCCTCGCCGCGGCTTCCACAGTTGCTCGAACGGCCTCGGCTCCAGCGCGATGTCCGGCGACTCGCGGCTGATTTCGGCGCGCAGCCCAGCGGCCGTTGCCGTCCATAATGATTGCTATGTGCGAGGGGAGTCTTTCGGAGTCGATCTGTCTTAGTAGGAACTCGTCTACCGACCCGCTTTCGATGACGCTCTCAAACTCTCTAAGGATATTAACGCTCATTATTCTTCGAAGCGATGAGTGATAATGACGAGCAACAGGGGGTACCCGGCAATCGTCAATTTAATAGTCCACGCGAACCAAAGTCAACCCGTTGGCAGGCGCGGAAGGCCCCGCGTTTGCGCGATCAAGGCTCTCAAGTGTTGCCGCTACACTCGCCGCTGTTCGCCTCCCTCGACCCACTTCGGTCAGCGTCCCGACAATCGTCCGAACCATGTAGCGCAGGAAGCCATCAGCCGAGGCAGTTATCAGGACTTCGTTCGCGACTCGCTCGATATCCAAGCCGATCAACGTGCGAACATGGTCCTCAGCGTCCGAACTTGCAACGGTGAACGCGGTGAAGTCATGTGTGCCAATAAGCGCGGCCGCGGCCTGTTTCATCTGCTCTATGTCAAGGCCCGCGCGATAGTGATGGACATATCGATAAACAAACGGACTGACCACTTCACCAGTCCATAGGCGATAGCAATAGGTCTTCTGCGTCGCCGAGTAGCGGGCGTTGAACGCATCCGAGACGGGCACGACTTCCTGGACGCGAATATCCCGGTCGAGATTGCCGTTGATCGCGTCTCGCAACAAACGAGGTTCGAAGTCTCGTTCAACGAAGAAGTTTGCGACCTGGCCATCGGCATGCACGCCCGCGTCGGTGCGTCCTGCACCGTAGACGGTGACGGGGCGATGATCAATAATCGAAAGCGCTCTTGTCAGCTCGCCCTGAACCGTCCGGCCATTCGGCTGCATCTGCCAACCGTGGTAGTTCGTGCCGTCATATTGGATTGGGATCTTGAAGTTTTGCATGAGTGAACCGCGATGCGTGATGTAGGAAAGACTCTCTTAGTCTATGCCCATTATTCAGAGTCTAGACTGAAGGACACAGACTAAAGAGCCTCTTGCAAAACCCCCAACTTCAGTTGGGGGATGTTTCATTTCAACCTAAGGCACGACCTCGCCTCTCCGCTCCACCGGGACTACCTCACGCCTCACTTCTTGAGTTCCCGGCTGCCGGGTTTGACAGGCGGAACTCCTTCCTTGCAGAGCGGACACTCTGAAGGATCGTATGAAGCCACATCGAGTGTCAGCAGCGATTGGCGCCGAACACCGACATCAACGGAGCCGCCGCTTCGATCCACCATCGAGCCTGCACCGATGACGACACCGTCTGCCTCGATCACCGCCTCGATGGTCTCGCGAGTCGAGCCTCCGGTAGTGACGACGTCCTCGACTACCAGGACTCGCTCACCTCGACTTAGTCGGAAGCCGCGTCGAAAGGTCATCAAGCCCGCCTCGCGTTCGGTGAAAAGCGCGCGCGCGCCAATCGCGCGGGCGGTCTCATGAGCGACGATTATCCCGCCGATGGCTGGAGCTACAACCGCGTCCACCCGGTCGTCGAGGAACTTCGCCGCAAGGGCGCGACCGACGAACTCTGCGTGCTGGGGGTACTGAAGAACAAGCGCACATTGCAAATAGCGTGGACTGTGCAAGCCGGATGTCAGTTGGAAGTGGCCTTCCAGCAGCGCGCCGGTCTGCTGGAATATTGTCAGTAGGTGCTGTTCATTATCGATCATACCGTTACCGTCGAATAGCGCTGAAGTTCCGCATCGTCGCTCGGCCTGTACATTACCAAACAAAGTAATTTGCGCAAACATCCTTTCGTTAGATGCAGTTCGTCAGGCTGCTGCTCGGAAACCCGAAAGCCTGGTTTTCTTGTTATACTCGAAACCCAGATGAATGAGGCGACTGGATTCATTACCGCTGGTGGACTGAGCTCGCGCATGGGGAAGGATAAAGCCTGGCTCGAACTCGGCGGACGAGCGATGATCGAGCACGTGATCGCTGCGCTCGTGCCCGTCACCGCCAAAGTCGCGATCATTGCCAACAGCCTTGAGTACGAGCGCTTAGGCTTTCCGGTCTTCGCCGACTCCAACACCGGCATCGGCCCCCTTGAGGCAATTCGCACGGCACTCTCCAACACGCTCACGTCCCGGGTGGTACTGGTTGGTTGCGATCTGCCTTTTGTTACGGCCGATCTGTTCAACCTGCTGCTGAGCATTCCAGGAGATCACTCTGCGACTGTACCGGTTGGTGCTGATGGAAAACTTGAACCGCTTTGCGCCATCTATTGCCCGCAAGCACTACCAGTCGTAACGAACCTCATCACGCGAGGCGAGAGAAAGGTGAGCCTTCTCTTCGATCGAGTCCCGACGCGGCTTGTTCCGTTTGACGAACTGCGTGATCTCAATGGCTCGGAGTTGTTCTTCGAGAACATCAACACTCCCGAGGACTACGCTCGGGCGCGTGAGACGCTCCGACCGAATCGCAGGAAAACTCCTCGAACCCAATCTCCGTGTCAGCATTAAGAAAACGCTTGCAATTGCCTAGAACTATTGCTTATACTTGCGGCGCTTCGGCCCTTCCCGAGCCCTCAAGGATTGGTAGAGGGTTTTCGCGGGCGACCGAAACTCATTTCACCTCGAGCTTAGGTACAGGAAGTAGAGATGTCATTCTTTTGCCGGTTGAGTAGAAAGCACTACTGGTGCACGCCGCACCGATCAGCGGATAAGCGATTGGTTCAAGTATGCTACGAGTGTGGCGCCGAGCGCCCCGCGCGCGAGTTCCACGATGACTTTGCTGCCGAGCGCCTCAATCATTCGCTCACATCAGCTAGAACGGAAGTCGTGAAACTCTCAACGCCCCATCTGAACGAACAGCCTTCAGCGGCGGCTTCAGCCGGTCGAGAGCGCATTGCTGTTGGACAAGGACGCTCGCGGAAGTTCCTGCTCGTCAAGTAGCAACGATCTTTCGAAAGTCACACGGCACGCGGTCGCGGACGGGGTCTTCAACGAACAGGTAGGCGAGCACGCACAGCAATCGCGAGTGCCTGGTTTCATCATTCCTTCGACGCCTTCTTAATCCCAAACTTCTCAAGCCGGTATTGAAGCGTGCGAAACGAAAGCCCCAGCAGCTTGGCGGCACGCGTGATGTTCCAGTTGGTCTGCTCCATTGCTTGAGTGATGAGCGACCTCTCCACCTCATCGAATGAGATTCCTTCGGGCGGCAGCTTGAAGTTGAAGGCCGCGGCGGATGTCCCTTCCTGACGTATCTCGACCGGCAGGTCTTCCACCTCAATCTCATTTCCTTCGCAAAGAAGCATTGCGCGCTCGATGGCCGACTCGAGCTGGCGCACGTTGCCCGGCCACGAGTAGCCCATTATCAGATTGCGGGCTCCCGGAGTCAGCCCGCGGATCGGACGGTGCGAGCCGGCACTATGCTTAGCGATGAAGAAGTCAATCAGCGGGGGAATGTCGTCGCGACGGTTGCGCAACGGCGGGATAACAATCGGGATAATGTTCAAGCGATAGTAGAGATCTTCGCGAAAACGTCCATCTTTTACCATTGCCTCGAGGTCGCGGTTAGTGGCTGCGATAACGCGCACATCGACTTTGATGGGCCTGGTGCCGCCGACGCGCATGATCTCTCTCTCCTGAAGCGCGCGCAGAATCTTGGCCTGCATACTTATGTTGAGGTCACCGATCTCATCGAGGAAGAGAGTCCCCTGGTCGGCAGTCTCGAACTGACCTTTCTTCTGTGTGTGCGCGCCGGTGAACGAGCCTTTTTCGTGACCAAACAGTTCAGACTCGATAAGATTCTCATTGATTGCCGCGCAGTTGACGGCTTGAAAAACCTCGTTGGCTCGAGGGCTGGCCTTGTGAATCGCGCGGGCGACGCGTTCCTTCCCGACACCGGAGTCTCCGCGGATCATCACGGTTGACGAAGAACTCGCGACCTTGAGGATCATCTTTTTAACGCGTTCCATCTCTTCCGACTGACCGATTATCTCATCGTCGATTCGGTTCAGCCGGCCGAGTGCGTTTTGAACCACCTTGAGCAACTGATCTCGATCTATGGGCTTCTCGAGGTAATCGAACGCGCCTCCCCGCAGGGCTTCCTTAACCGACTCGACTGAGCCGTGGGCGGTCATCATCACGACGATGATGGAAGGGTCGAGCTTGAGCAACTCGTTGAGCAGCGTCAGGCCATCCATGCCAGTCATCTTGTAGTCGGTGAGCACCAGATCGAAAGGGTTCTCGCGCGCAAACCTCAAGGCTTGCTCGCCACTCTGGGCTGTTGTCACCTGGTAGCCATCGTCTTCGAGAATCAACGTGTATATTTCGCGCTGGTTTTTCTCGTCGTCAACAACCAGCACTCTGTTTCTTGCCATGCTGTAACTCTCTCCCGATTCCCTGATTGCGGTCCACACCAAAACTTGATGCTGAACCTCAAGTCTTAGTTTTCAACTGCCGCTTTCGAATCCGCGGCCGGGAAGCCTGACTGTGAATCTAGCTCCTCGGTGCGGCTCGCTTCGGACATCTATTGAACCCTGATGCTCTTCAACAATGGTCTTGGTTACCGCAAGCCCCAAACCAAAACCGGCCTGCTTAGTGGAAAAGTAAGGCTCGAAGATCTTACCCAAAGCTTCCTCGCTGATGCCAACCCCGGTATCGCTCATTGTTACTTCAACGCTGCCGTCCAGCTTTGCGATCCGTACGTGGAGATGTCCGCCCCCGGGCATCGCTTGAAGCGCGTTGATCGCGATGTTCGAGAAGCAGGATTTCAATCGCTCGCGGTCACCTCGAACTTCGACGGGCGAAGGATCTCCCTCAAGTGTTACTTCAACACCCTGCTCGTCTGCTTGCGGGCGAACCAGCGCGATCGTCTCATCTACCAGCTTACGCACGTCGACGGTCTCGACTGCAAGGCGCGCAGGCCGGCCGTAATTGAGCAGGTCGCTGACTAATCGCTTAAGCCGCGCGACTTCATCTCGAATGGACGAGAGTATACGGTTGAGCTGCTCGCGGCGCTTTTCATCTTCCGGAGCGTATTTCGTCGCAACGTGATCGATCGACAGGTTTATCACGTTGAGCGGGTTGCGGATCTCGTGAGCAACAGCCTGAGTCAGCCTACCGATCGCCGCTTGTCGCTCGGCAGTGTTCAACTTGTCTTCAAGCTCGCGCTTCGACTTCAGACCGGCGATCATCTCATTGAACGTGCCTGCGAGCTGCCCTACTTCGTCGCGTCTGTCTACATCGACCTGGAAATCGAGCTCACCAGCAGCAACTCGCTGTGCGGCACTCGCGAGTTTTTGAATCGGCCTGGTGAAGCTCCAGCCGATTATTACGGCTATTGCCAGCGCAAGCATCAGAAGCCCAGTGGTTGCGAGCAGCCTGACGTTCGACAGTTCGCGGCTTTTGTCCGATAGTGTACGCGAAGCATCATCGATTTTGCTCGTGATCGATTCTGGGTTCGTGACGATTACTATCCAATAGAGACCTTTCGACGAGGTGAACGGTATGTCATAAGTCTTGGACGAACTCCCGTGAATCACAAGCTCACCTTCGACGGGGTCCCCAAGGCCTTCCTTTATTGCTTCGGTTTCCGGGACTGATATCGATTTGCCATCCAGGTCTTCAAGTGTTGTATCACTCACCGCTCCATATTCATCGGCAACGATGATGTGCTCCACCGTGTCAGGCAACTTGATTTCTCCGGCTTGTATCTGCTTGTAAAGGTAACGCTCCGAATTCAAGTTCTTAATCGCCATGTACATGGCTTTTGCAAAATCACTGAAGCCTCCGTTCACCGCGTCTTTGACTTGCGCGCTCTGCTGGGCGACTTCCTGAGAAGCGCGCTTTTGAGCCCACTTATCGAGCGCTAGCACGAGCACTATGGTCAGCACCAGGAATGAAGAGAGCAGCAACATCAGCCGTGCGCGAAAGCTCATGAAAAACTTCACCTTTTCAGACATCGCTTGAAGCCCGTAGCTTTGATGGCTCTTTTGATGCTCAGCGAGCATGCGGTGTTGCGCGTGACGAAGCCCGCGGTTTGCATAATATCACAGGCGGTTTCAGGATGTGTCGCGGACCGTGATTGACCTCGTAACCAGGTCAGGCCAGAGCCGCATTTGGGCGCGCCTTTACGCGAAGGAAGGATCAGGTTGAAGAAGGGCGTCACGAAGCTGAGACAGCCCTTCAAGAGTCGTGACGACGACCTCTGATGATTCAGGTTAAGGACTGGAGCGGGTGACGGGGCTCGAACCCGCAACTTTCAGCTTGGGAAGCTGACACTCTACCATTGAGTTACACCCGCTTGATCTGGACTCGCTTTCAACCGCGCTATGTTAATTCGATGCCGCGATCGTTGTCAAATTCAATGGAGCCCGGGTACCGTGTAGCGTGCTATGAACAGTAGCGCGAACACGTAGATCAACCAGTGCGCTTCGCGGGCGCGACCGGTCACCAGCTTCAATAGCGCATACGAAATAAAGCCGAACGCTATGCCATCCGTAATGCTAAACGTCAGTGGCATCAGAACCAACGTTAGAAACGCCGGCAAGGCCTCGGTGAAATCGTCCCATTCAATGTCGCGCACGGATCGAATCATCAAGCTTCCGACGACTATCAACGCAGGCGACGTGACCGGATACAGCGTGAAAGCGCGTGCGACCTGTTGCCCCTCTACCGTGATGACCTCGTGAACCGCAAAGCCTCCGCTTATCAAACAGATGTAGGCCATGTCGCGAAGGTGGTGACTCCGGCAAGCACTTCAGTGCGAACGCTGGTACCGTTTTCCTTAAGCTTAAAGTAATTCTTTAGCATCGATCCAAGGGTGAGGTAAGAAAGCAGGCTCGGAATCTCTGACAAAACAACGGGAGGAGCAAAGCGCAGGGTTGCCTGCTTGCTATCCGATTCGCTTAGTATTCAGTGCGCCGCTTGCTGACGTGCGGCTTGAGCCTGGCGTAGGTATCCAGAACTTCTTGCTTGTGGTGCGGATTGCTCTTGTCAAGGATGACGTGGCGAACCATGACCAGAAGCTTCTCGCGCTTTCCGGCGAAGCGCCCCGTGAGCGGGTGCTGGCCGGTGACGTCCACAAGTCCTTCGCGCACCCATTGCCAGAACTGTTTCTGGGTGGTCCAGAACTCGTTGTCGTTGGCGCACACGATCCGCGCAGTCTTCTTCGCACTTCGCTTGGTTGGCGTTGATTCCATAATCAAGCTTGATCGAGTTGCTCCAAAGACTATAGCGCTTGTTTGATCTTCGCGCCTATGTCGGCCGGGCTCTTGACTACGTGAACACCGGCAGCCTGCATCGCCGCCATCTTCTCGGCGGCCGTTCCCTTCCCGCCCGCGATAATCGCGCCTGCGTGACCCATTCGGCGGCCGGGAGGCGCGGTCTGTCCCGCAATGAAACCGATCACCGGTTTGGTCATATGATCGCGCACGAACGCGGCGGCTTGCTCTTCAGCGGTTCCACCGATTTCGCCGATCATCACCACTGCGTCGGTGTCGGAGTCGGCTTCAAAAAGCTCAAGCGCGTCGACGAATCCCGTGCCGATCACCGGGTCGCCGCCAATTCCAATTGCGGTTGACTGGCCCAGGCCGAGATTCGTTAGCTGATGCACGGCTTCATACGTGAGCGTCCCACTGCGTGACACAACTCCGATGCGGCCTTCGGCGTGAATATGGGCGGGCATGATTCCGATCTTGCACTTGCCCGGCGAGATGATTCCCGGACAGTTCGGACCTATCAGCCGCGTGGAACGGTCGCGCAAGTAATCGAAGGCACGAACCATATCCAGAGCGGGTATGCCTTCGGTTATGCACACGGCCAGCGCGAGGCCTGCGTCCGCAGCTTCCATGATCGCGTCCGCCGCGAAAGGCGGAGGAACATATATCACGGTTGCGTTCGCGCCGGTCTCATGCACGGCCTCCTCAACCGTGTCGAAGATTGGCACCCCCTCGTGTGCCGTTCCTCCTTTGCCGGGTGTTACGCCTGCGACAACCTTAGTGCCGTAAGCGATCATCTGCCCGGTGTGAAAGGAGCCCTCTTTACCGGTGATGCCCTGAACGACAACGCGAGTGTTCCTATCGACGAGTATGCTCAAGCAGTTCTCCCAAGATCAAATGTTGGCGCAATGAACGACTGCGAAAGACCAGCAATATAACACGCGGGTAAAATCGTTGTGAAGGCGAGTGGCTCCAGGCGGCCACGTCGCCGGAAGAGACAAAGATAACAGGCGTTCACAACTGTTGCTGTTGCGCTCACAAACACGCTCAGGTGGATGAGAAGTCCTTGGCAATTGACAAATTACGATGCCTTGGAGTACAACGCTCGACGGGCGAGCCTGAACCATTGCGGGGATCGCGTTCGTTTGTAGCTTCGGCATTCTTCCCGGGCCGCTCAGGTTCATTCTCTTTTCTGGATACCGATGTTTTCCGATGGCCCCGAGGTAGCTTGTTTGATTCCACGAGAGATTTCTCACTACCGCATTATCGAGAGACTCGGTGCGGGCGGAATGGGTGAAGTCTTCCTTGCCCAGGATGTGCGCCTTGATCGGAAGGTCGCCATCAAGATGCTGCCCGCCAAATCGATCAGCAACGAACAAGCGAAGAAGCGGCTGTTCCGGGAAGCAAAAGCCGCAGCCACTCTCGACCACCCCAACATTTGCGCTATCTACGAGGTGGGGGAAGAAGGAGACTGCGCTTTCATCGTGATGCAGTACATCGAAGGCCGCACCCTCTCCCGCATCATCAAGAACAATGCGCTCTCACCTCTTGAGGTAGTCGACATAGGCATACAAGCGGCTGAAGCACTGGCCGAAGCGCACTCTCGGGGCGTTATCCATCGGGATATCAAACCACAGAATGTCATTATTACTCCTCGCGGGCAGGTGAAGATCCTCGATTTCGGATTGGCGAAGATCGTCCGAGACGTGAGTGCGATACACACTGACGAGACAGAGAGCCGGCTGACGGAGACGGGCGAGGTAGTAGGCACCGTCGGATACATGTCTCCTGAGCAACTCAGGGATCTGCCGGTTGATGCTCGCACCGATTTATTCTCGCTCGGGGTTATGTTGTACGAGTGCGCCACTGGCAGATCTGCCTTCGTCGGTTCCACAAAAATACAAATATCCTTGCAGGTCATCGAGGTCGACCCGCAAAGGCCTTCCGCACTCAGTGCCGATGTTCCGCCCGAGTTGGATGGTATCATCCTTAAAGCAATCGCCAAGGACGTCGATGCCCGCTACCAGTCGGCGCGCGCGATGCTGGCGGATCTTCGCAGGATGGAAGAGTCGTTGCAAGGAAGCGTTCTTAACACTCGGCCGTTGACTCCCGAGCGGGGCTCGATCCCGCGAACAACCGGAGCAAGCCTGTCGGGCACGATTCGAAGGGTTCCCTTTAGGGTGAGGGTGGGCCTTGCGCTGGTTGCGATCGTCGTCTTCGGAACATGGTCGGTTATCCGGATAGCGCGCCCGTCGCTGCATCAGCCGCCGCCAGAAGCCAGAAGGTGGTACGAGGATGGTACTCGCGCTATGCGGGCTGGGGCTTTCTATGAAGCGAGTAAGCAGCTCGAGCAATCGATCTCAATTGACGAAGGATTCTTGCTCGCTCATGCGCGGCTAGCTCAGACATACCTCGAGCTGGATAACACAGACAAGGCCAGGGAAGAACTACTGCGCGCCATCTCGCTGCGGGATCAGTCGGGTCTCTCCAGCCAGGATTCCGCGTACGTCGACGCCGTCGCGGCCACCGTGAACCAGCAGTTCCCGAAGGCCCTCGAGCACTACAGCAAACTCGCCGATCAAGCCGCAGAATCGGAGAAGGCAAATGCATTTCTGGAGCTTGGTCGTGCGTACGAACGGACCGAGAACATCGACAAGGCGCAAGAGTACTATCAAAAGGCGATCGAAAAGGACTCGCAATCAGCGGCAGCTTACCTCCGCCTGGCCATTCTCTACGGCGGCCGGCGTCAGGATTTGAAGAATGCTGAGGACGCATTCAACAAAGCGGAGTACTTCTATGACAAGATGTCCAATCAGGAGGGCAGAGCTGAAGTCTTTTACCAGCGAGGCGCCCTTGTCGCGAAGACCAATCAGCTACCTGAAGCAAAGAAACATCTGGAAGAGGCCCTCAAGATTTCTCTGAACGGGAAGAACGAGTATCAAATTGTAAAGACCACGTTGCAACTGAGTGCGCTGTCCTACGCCCAGGGGGATACGCAGAGGGCCACGGATCTCGCAACTGAAGCCATTGATCGCGCGCAGAACAGCAGAATCCAGTACCTTGCAACCAGCGGGTTGATAACTCTTGGATACGCTCTTATGTACCGAGGCAAACTGGACGAGGCCGACAAACCGTTAAGGCAGGCTCTTGAGTTTGCTGAGCGGGACAAGTCACGCAGCAGTGAGGCGCGGGCTACGCTGGCGCTTGGGGCCTTGAGTCGCCAAAAGGGAAATCCCGACGAAGCGATCAAGCTGGTTGAAAAGGCCCTGACGTTTTACAGGGAGGCCGGCTATCCTAAGGAGACATCGACCGCGCTCATCGAACTTGCGAACGCGCTTAGCGACAAAGGTGAGGATGAGATTGCGATGCAGACTTACCAAGAGGTGCTTGCGTCCGATCTCGCAGATCTGGAACAGTTGGCTACCGTGCATTTAAGCATCGGGACTTTGCTTGGCTTTGCACAGGAGAAGTATCCACAGGCGCTTGTACATCTGGATGAGAGCCACAGGATCAATATTCAGCGGGGTTCCAAGTCGCACGCCGCGTATAGCCAGATGAATCGCGGCAACCTGCTCTGGCAACTCGGCAGGTACAAGGAGGCGACCGACGCTCTCAATGATGCTTCCGCCGTCGCGGACCAGCCCGGCCAGCCCGAGGCGAGCTTAAAGACTGTTCTTGCATTGGTGCACCTGGGATATTCACAGATGGCGCTGAGCGAAGGGCGCTTTTCGGACGCGAAGAGAGAAGGTCAGAAGGCTATACATCTCGCCGCGAAGCAGTACAAAGATATCGATATTAACGGAAAGTTCTCAATGGGACTTGCGGAGGCGCTCTCGGGTGCCACTCAGCCGGCCAAGCTGCTCTGTGAGGAAGCAGTCGCAATGGCAAAGGAGTCCAGGCTGCCCCGGCTTATCTCAAGTGCGCAGCTCGCACTCGCCGAAGTGCTGGTGCTCGCCAAGGACGCAGAGGGCGCGCTAAGGGCATCTCTCGACGCACAGCGCTTGTGTGCACGCTTTGGGCAGCAAGACTCGGAATGGCGGGCCTTGCTCATGGCCGCGCGCGCCAGCCAACTCGCCGGCGACCGGTCCGCCGCGCACATGTATGCCTCCCGGGCCCAGACTCTCTGCGATGGTCTCCGTGAGAAGTGGGGTGCGGATGCCTATGAAGGCTATTTGAGGCGACCCGACATTCGGAATTATCGCAGTCAACTCGACCAGATCCTTTCGCGCAGCAAATGACGTCACAAACTCAACTTCAAAGGAGAAGACACCGATGATGCCCGTAACTCAAATGCCCGCAAACGATGCCAGCCAGCTACCAGCCGTCTACTTCAGCAGCAACAAGCCCCCAGGGGGCGGTTCAGCCGGCGGCGGAAGGAGACCCACGAGTAAGCCGGCCAAGAAAGCGACAACGAAAAAAAAGAGCGGGGGCAAGACCTCCAAGAAGCGCTGATGGGAATGTAACCGCCTCCCCCCGGCTCCGATTGTTTGAAGCGTAATCCTCAAGGCTAGCCGGCCGGTCCTTGTCTTGGGCTCGCCGACGGAGTTAAGGTGTGTCCGTCGTCGGTACGCCCCGGCTGTACTGCGGGCCTGATGCGGACGCTGATGGGCCAATCCCCCGCAGCCGAACGCTATCCAGCGCACGCCGGAGAGAATATGCCGGTTGGAGGAACGTATGGCAGCCAAGATTGAAGCGATCGGCGCGAGAGCGAAGCTAGCGGAAGCCGAAGCCGCGGCAAGGAGTGAACCTGCCGCCGTGACGCCACTCAAGAAGTTTTTGGAAGCCTGCGAAAAGAGGACGAGATTGTCCCGGCTAGATCGCCTCCGAATCGTCGAGCAGGCGCTTCTGCTTCTGAACATGAACTACGTCCACCTGCCACTCAAGCGCGCCATGCATGCGGTTGATCCAATCCAGCGGCTCAAGCTACTCAGGTTCCGCCTTTTGGAGATGAAAGACAGCGAGCTGCCAAGCGAGATGCAGTTTCACCAGAGGATGATGGAAATCTTCGCCTCCACCCGTGACCTTCACACGATGTATTTGTTGCCCGCGCCGTTTATCGATCACGTTGCTTATCTCCCGTTCCTCATCGAGCAGTACTTCGAAGGGAACAAGAAACACAAAAGAGTCGAGAAATTCATGGTCTCACGGGTGGTCAAGGAGTTCTACGAATCGATTCCGAACCCTGGACCCGAGGTGCTCTCATTCGAGCCGGGCGTTGACGTTCTCTACTGGAATGGCGTGCCTATTAGGAGGACTATCGAACTAAACGGCGAGTCGCAAGCCGGCAGCAATATTGATGCGCGGTTCGCACGTGGCCTTGATAACCTCACTATAAGACCTCTGGACACTTCGCTGCCGCCGGATGAAGAATGGGTGAATCTTACTTACCGATCGAAGACGGGAGAGACCTTCACGCTTAAGCACGAGTGGCTGGTCCTCAAGACCGCCGAGGCCGGAACGCCCCCGTTGGCCCCAAAGTCCAGCAGGAAAAAGAGAGCCGCAATCGACATCAAGAAAAAGAAGATCAATCAACTAACGAAAACACTGTTTGCTCCGCGTGATGTGCCCGTTCGGAAGTCCTTGCAGCATATAATGTACGCCGAGACCAGAAATGTAGAGGGGAGAGAATTCGGCTACATTCGTCTCTTTACTTTTGAGGTGGGTGACCCGGACGAATTCGTTAAGGACTTTGTCCAGGTGATCAAGTCTGACGGATTCCCTCAGGACGGCCTTATCATAGATGTGCGCAGCAACCCCGGGGGGAGGATCAGAGCAGGCGAGCGCTTGCTTCAGTTGTTTACCCCTCGGAGGATCAAGGCTGAGCTATTCGAGTTCCTTAACACGCCTCTGAACCTCGAGATTTGTCGTTCGGCGCCCAAGACCTGGCATTTGGATAAGTGGGCTGAATCCATTGCAGAGTCTGTGGTCACAGGGGCGACTTATTCCACCGGCTTTCCGCTCAACTCTGAAGAATCTTGCAATGATATCGGCCAGACATACTATGGGCCCGTCGTGCTCATAACCGATGCATTGTCCTACAGCACGACCGACATGTTTGCCGCTGGTTTCCAGGACAACGAGATCGGCGAAGTCCTCGGAACGAGCGACAATACGGGGGCCGGCGGCGCGGAGTTCTGGCGGTACCAGGATCTGGTGAATGCCTCTCAGGACAACCCGCGCTCGCCCTTCAAACCGCTCCCCAATGGCGCTGATATCGTGCTTGCGGTTCGCCGCAGCATACGCGTCGGCCGGCACGCTGGAAGGCCTCTTGAAGAACTAGGGATCGTCCCCGACCGGCGTCACCATATGACAAAGCGAGACGTTCTGGGGACGAACGATGATCTGATCACCAGGGCGGCGAGAATGCTCGCGAAGAAGCCCGTGTACGCGCTCTCGGTAAAACCTTTCACGGACAAGGAGGGGGCTTGCGGGATAGTTGTCACCGCGGTCTCGAAGATCGAGCCGCCCGACAGCGGGAAGAATATCTCACGGCTGGATCTCTACATCGACGGCCGGCCGCACAAGTCTCTCGACGCAAAGGACGGTTCGATACCAGCCCGCAGGATAACGCTTGGAGCTAGCGGCGCAAGAAAACTCCAACTGTTACTGGAAGCCCGCGACGGATCGAACAATCTTGTCGCGGTCTACCGGCGCACGCTCTGAAGCGGCCGTATTTGGACTGCGCCGCCCGCTACGATGAACCTTGGCAGACAGGTAATCGGCGGCGCTTTGGCTTTGCGATTACTTCTCGATGTCAGTTCATCGGTGGCAGGATGGCGCGCTCAAAACTCGCCGCCTACGGAAGCGCAATCCCGATACCTACATATAAGAGCCGCCGGTCACCAGCACGCAGTGCCCGGTCACGTAGTCGGACAACGGTGACGCCAAAAACAACACCGGGCCTGCCGCTTCATCCGGCGTGCCTGCGCGGCCGAGAGGTATGAACTGCGCCGCCATCTGACGCATCTGATCCGGAATGCCAATCTCGACTTGTTTACCCTCACGCTCGATCGTCTCGTGCTTCTCTTTCGCCTGAGTCAAGCGCGTTTCAATGAAGCCATACGCGACGGCGTTGACGTTGATGTTGAAACGTCCCCATTCCTTCGCCATCGTCTTGGTCACGCCGATGATTCCCATCTTGCCCGCCGAATAGTTGATCTGCCCAGGGTTGCCCGCGACGCCAGAGGTCGAAGAGACATTGATTATCTTCCGGTGGACGCGTTTGCCTTCGGCGATCTCCTGCTTAGCTACTTCGCGCATGTAGGGCGAAGCCGCTCGGATGACTCGAAACGGCGCGGTCAAATGAACGTCGATCATCGCGTACCATTGCTCGTCGGTCATGTTTTGTACGACCGCGTCCCATGTGTAGCCCGCGTTGTTGACTATTATATCGATTCCGCCAAATGACTCGGCGCATGTCTTGACCAGGCGATCAGGGAACTCGACATCGGTGACGCTTCCGGCACACACGGCTGCCCGGCCGCCTGCTTCGTTGATTTCGCTGGCGGTCGCCTGCGCGACATCAGCATCGATATCATTGATGACAACTGAAGCGCCGTGTTCGGCGAATAGCTTCGCTACGCTGCGGCCAATGCCGCGCCCTGAGCCCGTAACAATTGCGGATTTACCTTGAAGCAGCCTGTAGTCTGACATGTTGATTCTCCCTGGAAGAAGTTCGTAGTCCGGCCTTTGGGCGGAAGTTCGTATAGGTTCTCGATCCGAGGCGGTTACAAACTTCCGCCTAAAGGCCGAACTACGAACTTTACCGCCCTATTTTACCGGCGAATAGTCGGTCGCCATCATAATTACCGAGTCAACCTTCTCGGTCAGCTTGCCGTTCTTCTCGCTCTCCTTCAAAGCTGCCTGCCACACAGGATCGCTGCGGAAGTCGCGCCACGCCTTATCACGCGCGTCGCGGCTGGGGAAAGCCAGAATGTAGACGAGTGTGTTCTCCGAACCTTTCTCCTTGTCTGTCGGCCCCCAGAAGCCGACGACTTCCATCCCGTGCTTCTTGAAGAGCTTCAAGGTGTGATTGCGAAAGCGGGCGTGGAGTTCTTCGAGCTTGCCCGGTGGGGCGTAGTAGGTGCGGAGCTCAAAGCAGCGCGAGTCCTTCGCCAGTGAGGGACTGGGCGCCACGGTCGGCGTCGCAGGTTGTGCAGGCGGCGTGGCGGGCGCTGGATTCTGCGCGTTGGTTATCATCGAACAAACAAAACAAATCGTGGCGACGATGAATATCGAAACGTGGGTTTTCATAATGGTTCAGCATCCTTTCAGGCGTTTATTAGACGAGACGTCCGGCGCGTCAATTCACTCCGGTAAGTTCAAATGCAGATTTTCAGTTTGATGCCGTCCACTTCCCAGTTGCCTCCGGCTTCGCGGCAGGGCCAAAGCGGCTCCTTCATTTGCGCTTCCCAGTTCGCTAGTTCCTTCTTCAACTGCTCGACAATCTCAGAGCGCGCGGCGGCGAGGTCTTTCTGCTCGCCGATGTCTTTCGATAAATCATAAAGCCAATAGTGATCGCCGCCTTTGAACAGTTTCCAGTTCCCTTTCCGAACTGCGGCGTTCGTTCCATTTCGCCAGCATAGAACTTCGTGCGGCGACCTCTTGGCCGTCCCCGCCAGATAGGGCAGCAGATTGACGCCATCGTAGGGGCGATCCTTTGGCAACTCACCACCCGCCAATGCAACAGCAGTCGGGAATAGATCGAGCGATGAAATCACCTGATCGCTGACGGTCCCAGCTTTCAGACGCCCCCGCCATTGCATCGCGAACGGCACGCGGAAGCCGCCCTCCAGATGCGTGAGCTTGCCGAAGCGCAGCGGATCGTTTGTGCAGGCTCCTGTATACGTCGCGCAGCCGTTATCGCTCAAGAAGACGACGAGCGTGTCTTTCTCCAGTCCGGTATCTCGCAGCTTTTTGAGAATCGCGCCGACGCCGTCATCGAGCGCGCTGACCATCGCCATATAAACACGGCGGCGTTCATCCTTGACGTTCGGAAAACGATCGAGGTATTTCTGCGTCGCCTGGAAGGGTTCGTGCGGCGCGTTGAACGGCGAGTAGAGGAAGAAGGGTTCTTTCTGATGCCGATCGATGTATCCGACTGCTTCGCGCGCGAAAGCATCCGTCAGATATTCATCCTCTTCAACTGGTGTCGTGTTGCGATAGATCGGATTCTGCGGGGACCGCGCGCTTGCAGTGCTGCCTCCGCCCTCGACAGCGCCGGGCCTGCTCATCACACCTGGTTTGTTCGGATCAATGTAGAGGTTCGCGCCGAATAAGAAGCCGAAGTATTCATCGAAGCCTCGCTGCGTCGGCATATACCTGTCGTTCATACCCATATGCCATTTGCCGACCATCCCCGTCGCGTAACCGGCCCTCTTCATGGCCTGCGCCAGCGTGATCTCGGTCAGCGGCAAGCCCATGTCTTTGTTGTTGATTGCTCGCTGCAACGGACCGGCGTTGAATTCAAAGCCGAAGCGTTGTTGATATCGTCCGGTGATCAGTCCGGCGCGTGACGGGCTGCACACCGGAGCCGAGACGTAGGCGTTGGTGAACTTGATGCCGTTCTTCCCGATCGAATCAATGTTCGGTGTCGGAATCTCTTTGCAGCCGTACATGCCGACGTCGCAATAGCCGAGGTCATCGCCCAGGATGAAAACGACATTCGGCTTGCGTGCAGCTTGCCTGCCGCCAGGGGCAGACGAGCCTTGTTGGGCAGTCACACCCGTGATGCCCGCGAGTAGCAGGGCAATCAGTATCGATGAGATCAACCATGCCGGTTTTCGCGTCACTTCTTTGTCTCCTCGTTTTGGCAGTTGTGCAACGCCGTCCGCACTTTAGCGGAAAGTAGCATAGACTTTAGTCTGTGTCTGCAACCCCAGAAGAGATCTCCATCGGACACAGACTAAAGTCTATGCTACTTCCGCCTTAAGGCCGAACTACGAACTCGGGCACTTTCATCGGTCGCCAACCGGCAGTATTAGCGCAGATGGATGCTTAGCGTCAGCGTACACGGTATTGGTCGCGACTAGGCCGTTTCCCTTCTTATACATCGGACCGCCGTCGTTCAGGTTCAGCGCGTACTTCGGATAATTCGAAGATGAGATAATCACTCGCACGCGATGGCCCTTCAGAAACGTGATCGCCGTGTTGGTGAGTTCTATCGTGACGGCGTATACCTCGCCGGGCTTCATCAACTCCTCTCGAGAAGTCGTGTTGCGAAATCGCATTCGCCGGATGCCTTCAGTCACAAGCATCGATCTGCCGTCAGGATAAACGTCAGTCACGATTGCAGTGAAATCGGTGTCCAGCCGGTCAGATGATACGTGAACCTCGAGTTTGATTTTGCCTGTGACTGGCAAATCGCTCGTAAGCGCGGGCGTGCTGAACGTGAGCACGTCGCCACGGCTTTCGACCTTCTCACGTTGATCCGACGGGCCGCCCTTCAACGCCGGATCCAGCACGTGTCCGCCGATCGTCGGAACGGGGCCCGCCGGATCGTAGCGGAACGACGCGGGCGCGCCGGTTTTTTGCGGCGCGGTCGTAGACAGCGACCGATCCGGGTGAAGATAGTACTTGTGATCTCTCACTCCAGGGGGAGGCCAGACGCTTGTCGCCCGCCATTCATCAACTCCCATCTGATAGTAAGAGATTGAAGGTTCCCTGGCGTCGAAACCGTTCGCGAGACCCCTTACCCAATAGTCAAAGAAGCCTCGAGCCTTTTTCATTCCGTAAAGACGAGCCTTCGGAAAGTCCAACTGGCCGTTTGTCAGTTGATCCGTGTTGTGTAACCACGGACCCATGACCAGCTTGCTGTGAGTTCGCGCCTTTGTTCCGCCACCAGCGCGCACCGCGGCGAAGGCATTCAGGACGCTGTCGGTGTAGATGTCATACCAGCCGCCTATGAACAGCATCGGCACTTGAAACTCGTCGGGTCTGACAAAGGTCCTCTCAACGACCTTCCAGCTATCATCCTTGACCGCGCGTGCGGTGACCTGATTGTAGAGTTGCGTGCCGAATCCCAGCCGTCCAAGCATGCCGAGAAATTCTTCCCACAACGCCCCACCCGGAAAGTAGATGTCGTGATCCAGATTGAGCGGCATCACCATCGGTACCGCGCAGACCAGGTTCGGAGGGTTGGCTCGCGCGGTCTCGTACTGAACCCGGCCGAGCGCGGATGGTCCCCACGTCGCGATCTTGCCGTTGCACCACTCCTGCTTCGCAATCCAGGAACAGGTGTCGTACCCATCCTGGCTCAAGCTCGCCTGCGTTCCTGGTGTTAACGCGCCACTCGAAGCGAACTTCCCTCTCCAATCCGTGATCACGAAGGCGTAGTTCGGATCAGTAAAGAGCGAGTCCGGTCCCCATCGGCCCACGCTCGCGAACCAGGGTCTGACCAGGTTCTTATCGTAGGGTGTCTGAATCAACACGACCGGGTGTTTTCCGCCGCTCTTGGGCAGGAGGACATCGGCGGCAAGCGAGCGTCCATCGCGCATTGGAACCGAAACGGTCGAGCGATTGAACGGCCCTGAGTCCGCAATGACTGTCGATTGTGCGGCCGCGCCGGCGGGGCCTTGCTGCGCGTTGAGCGGTAGCCCCAGGCTCAACGCAATGACTAGCGCTAGCAATGATATTTTTGGTTTCATCTTTCGCCCTGGAAGCGCAGGCATACCTGCCTGCTTGGCGTTTGCCCGAGAAGAGGCAGGCAGGGATGCCTGCGATCCCACGGGCTTACGTTATACAGATTCCGCCGTCGACCGGGATCACCACGCCGTTCACATATGCGCCGGCTCTCGACGTGAGATAGATGGCGACCCCGGCCATATCCGGCGGAGAACCGATGCGCCCAAGCGGGCACTCTGCTTCGATCTGTTTCTGAAAGGTCTCCAGCAGCCACCTGGTCATCTGACTCTCAAACGGCCCGGGCGCGATCGCATTGACGGTGATGCCGCGGGGACCGAGCTTTACGGCCAGCACTCGCGTCAGGTGGTGGACTGCCGCTTTGCTGGGGGCGTAGGCGTAGTTTTCAACCCGGGGCACTTTGAGACCATCAATCGAGCCGATATTGATCACTCGCGCGGGGTCACCCGGACGAGCGGATTTCTCGAGCATCGGCGTCAGATCCCTTGTAAGAAAAAAGATCGACTTCACATTCGTGTCCATCACCTTGTCCCACCCGACCTCAGGATACTCCGCTAGCGGCGCGCCCCATGCAGCCTCGGCATTATTCACCAGAATGTGAAGCGACTGCTCTCTGGACGATATCTCTTGAGCCAGGTGCGCGGAGCCCTCGGTCGTAGACAGGTCCGCCGGAATCGAGACACATTGACCGATCGCCGAGAGCTCTTCCGCCACGCGGTCACAGACTTCTTTCTTGCGGGAGGAGACGTAGACCCTCGCGCCGGCCTCGACGAACCCTCGAGCTATCATCAGTCCGATGCCGCGAGAGCCGCCCGTCACCAAGGCCACTTTACCCTTAATCGAAAACAAATCCTGAACGTTGATTGCGTGCGAGTGATCGCTCATTGGTCCTCCTGACCTTTGAATCTCAAATGTTTTCTTTTCGAATTCAACATGCGCCGCAGAGTCACATAGTTCGACCGCTTCGGCGGTACGCATAAGCCGCAGCAATATAGCACACGCCCTGAAAGCATGTGAAGTTACCGGCAGCTCCAGGGTCGGCTGGCTACCTTGACACGCTGATCGCGGCCACGTATTTTGCCGTTTTGTTAACTACACATCGAAGATTGTTGTCCAACGCTTGGCGCATGGAGGCGAACGCTGTATATTGGCGCTGCGAGCGGCAAGCAATAACACATCAAGATTCGCTGCTCCGGCATCGCGTGCCGGTGGTGCAACTATCGCAACGATGAGGACAACCAAAAATCCCTTCAGCGTTTCCGCCTCGGACGAACCAGATCGTTTGGCAGAGATCTACCGGGCGGCGGCCCAGATCATTTGCGACAAAGGATACGATGCAACGTCTATGAACGACATTGCAGAAGCCGTTGGAATCACAAAGTCGGGCCTCTACCATCACGTTTCCGGAAAGGGAAATCTGCTCTTCAGTATCATGAACTTTGGAATGGATTCGCTTGAAGAGCAGGTAATAGTTCCGGCGCGCGCAATTCCCGATGCGGAGCAACGATTACGAATTATTATTGCGAACCACGTGCATCTGATCACCAGCCGCAGCACCTCACAAGGGAATAATCCGGTTACGATCGTAGTGGATGAGGTTGCTGGGCTCACTCTCCCGCAGCGCCGCAAGATTGATCAGCGCAAGCGCGCATATGTGGATCTGATCCGACAGGCGCTTACGCAACTCAAGGCGACCGGAAAGTTGAGAGAGTTGGACGTGACCGCCGCGACGTTCAGCCTGCTCGGCATGATACTGTGGCTCTCTCGCTGGTACAGCCCTGAGGGTCGGCTGACACCCGATCAAGTATCCGAAGAGGTCACCAAGATTGCTTTGTCGGGTTTGCTGCGCCCGGAGGCTCAAGGGAATGACGCTCCCTGATCAGATTCACGGTGGCCACCGTCTCCGTTCGGGCGCAATTTTTCTTTGGTGGCCGCAAGAGATTCCTTGATTGACAACGATAGTCGCCTGGGATAATATCCGACCGACTGGCCGGTCGGCGATTCAAGTCCGCCGGACAGTATTTCGCATTTCTTCTTCTTACAGGCAAGTTATAGCAAGGCTTCTTCAGCAGAACCGCTCTTGGTTTCAAGAGCGGTTGAGCCCGTGGCAGGTACGATTCGGGTTTTAGTTAGCTTCTGAAGTCGGTCGATTCGAGTCCATCCTCAGGCAGTCGTGAGGTTGGTTCGGGCGTTAGCTCCATATCCTATCCAGGGAACGGCGACTTCGGGACTAATGCCATTAGAGGAGTTCTGTTCTGGAGGGATTAGAGGTGCGACTCTCGCCCTCTCTCCCGTTCGTCTTTAGGCGGGCACACGCCTGTAACTCAAAACGGCACTGCATCATTTTCTTTGGTGATGCAACCAAAAGGAGAAGGTCTATGCAGACTAATGTCAAGTATCTATTCCGCGCACTTGCGATATCGCTCTTGTTGCTGGGCATAGGGATTCAGGCCTTTGCGCAGAACGCGACCGGAGCAATCAAGGGAGTCGTAAAAGATCCAAATAATGCGGTGGTCACGACTGCTGTCGCCACAGCGACCAGCAAGGCAACCGGCGCTGTCAGAAAACTCAACGCCGGCAGCGATGGCATTTTCGTGTTTGAGAGCCTGCAGCCCGGCGACTACGAGGTGAAGGTCGAGGCGCAGGGGTTTTCGACTCAGACCCAGACGCTGACGGTGCAGGTCGGCGGCACGACGACAGCCGACTTCTCGGTAACCGTCGGCGTAGCCAGCCAGACAGTGGACGTGACAGCCGATGCGCCGGTCATCAACACCACTGACACCGTCGTCGGCGGCATCATCGGCCGGGATCGAATCGAGAATCTGCCCTTGAACGGGCGGAGTTTTCTCTCGATTGCTTTATTGGAGCCGGGCGTGAATGTAAACTACAACTCCAGCTCCACACCCGGCGCTCCCAACAGCTACTTTCAGGTCTCGATTGGCGGCGCCCCAAACAGCATGACTTCCATTAGCGTCGACGGGTCGAGGGTCAACGATCGCATAACTGGCGGCACCTCGCAGAATTTCTCTGCCGAGACCGTACAAGAGTTCCAGATCAGCACCCTGGCCTTCGACCTCTCTAGTGGAACCGTTTCCGCGGGGTCAGTGAACATAGTCTCCCGGACCGGCACCAACAGCTTTCACGGAAGCGCCTTCTTGTTCTTCCGCGACCACAATATGGCGGCGTTCTCGGGATTCAAACGTCCCACCGAGTTAAATGCGGCCGGCGTGCCTCTGAACCTGCTGTGCCTCGATCCCAAGTCCGCGGGTTGCAAGGCCGCCCTGGACCCGTTCTTTGTTCGAAGACAGTACGGAGCGACCATCGGGGGACCGATCAAGAAGGATAAGCTCTTCTTCTTTGCAAACTACGAACGCAATTCCCAGGTAGGCGCCAACGTGGTTACCTTTACCGATCCGCTCGTTTTTGGCTACAACCATGTCGCGCAGCAACCGCAGGATGGCGACCTGATCGGTGCGCGCGTGGACTACACCGTCAGCCAGAAACACACCGCCTTTATGCGAGCCAACCTGGACTCCAATGATGGAATCGCCGGCACAGGACTGGAGTCGAGATGGATCACGTCCAGCAATTACGCCTACCAAACTCAGTTGGGTGTGACCAGCGTGTTGAAGGCGACGTTGGTAAACGATTTCCGATTCTCCTACTCCTATTTCAGAAATCGGCTGCGTCAACCAACGCTGGCCGAGTGTACACAGGTTTCAGGAGATCCTAGCCTCTGCTTTGGCATAGACGGCCCCCAAATAAACTTTTTCGGCGGGCTTACCACAGGCACCCAGGTCAATGTTTCGCAGGATCGCCACCCGCGCACCTTCCAGTTCACCGACAACGTGAACTGGACTAGAGGGTCTCACCGGGTTCGCTTCGGTGGCAACTACGAAATGCAAAACGGCCATGGATCGTGGAATCAGAACTCCCATGGGACGTATTCGGTCGCCAACCCGGCGACGCTCGCGGCGGTAAATCCTGCGATCTACAATGCGCTTCCTGCAAGCCTTAAGACAGGCTACACCGGGCCGCGTGCAACTTTCCAGGAACTGCTCCAGCTTCCGATGAGCGGTACTCTGACCATCGGTCTTGGAGACGCGGGCCAGCCGGCGCCGTACAGGTATTCGGAGATTCTGACCAACCACAACATCAGGTTCTATGGCCAGGATGCGTGGCAGGTCTTTAAGGGCTTCACCCTCAACTATGGATTGGGCTGGTCGCACGAGAGTCAAACCTTCTATTACGACCTTCCCGATCTTCCGAAGTACCTGACGCCTCTGATTGGAACGGATCTTCGAGGGCCTCAAAAGCAGTATAAGAATTTCGATCCGGCCTTCGGCTTTGCGTGGGCTCTGGGCAACGACCAGAAGACGGTCCTCCGTTCGAGCGTATCGCTCCACCACATCTCGGGAAACGTGGGTTTCTACGCTCTCAACCAGCGAATCCTCTTCGGTCCGGCGGGGAATGGACTACAACCGGTCACTAGCACAGCTCTACAGAATCCGGAAAACGCGATCCCCTGCAATCCGCTCGTGGCAAATACCTGCTTGAGCTTCAGTAGCCCATTTACTAACTTCACAGCGGGAGACATGCTCAACTACCTGGGGACCGCGACCGGTCTGCTCCAAGCCGGGCTGCCGTTCAAGGGAACCGATCTCTCGGTCAAAGGCGTGGAGCTGTTTAAGACGATCCAAGGCTCGCAGGGTTTGGACGCGATTTACAACAGTGACTCCTCGAAGGCGCCATATACTATTCAGGTCGATGTCGGAGTGCAAAGGGAGGTTAAGCGCAACCTCTCGGTTTCCGCCGATTACGTTCTCCGCCGCGGAGTCGGGTTCGGAGCTGGAGTATCGGGCTTCGACCAGTTCTTCCCGGACATCAATCGCTGGAATAGATTCAGCGGTTACACTGTGAGCGGCACAAGCGGGGTCGCTACGCCCGGCGCTCGCAACCCGATAATTCCGGCGTGCACCGCAGCGCAAAGCCTGTTGGCGCGAACCAATCCCACAGCCTTCGCGGCTGCCCAGTGCTCGCTCGGACCAATCCAGTACGGATTGCCCGGGATTCTCTCGATGTATCAGGCCCTGAACATCAAAGTGGACAAGCGGTTCTCGCACGGCTTTCAGATCGGTGGCGCTTACGCCCTCTCCCGCTACTGGACTCTGGTCAGCATCTCGAGTCTTGACGATTTTCATCAAGGTCACGGCATCAGTGCCGCCAACCCTCGCCACCGCGTCACTGCAAGTGGAATCTGGGAATTGCCGAAGTACAAGGGCGATCAAAAATGGATGGGAGCCATCTTGAATGACTGGCAAGTGTCGACGGTCATCGACATGCGAACTGGCGCTCCGGGGTCGGTGACCCTGGGCACTCTCGATATCGAAGGCGACGGATCGTTTGTTTTCCGGCTCCCCGGCACAACGGTCAGTTCGTTCGGCTACAACATCAACGCTGACGGCATCAGAAAGCTGGTGGCACAGTACAACGGCACAATCGCGGCGCCAAAGGACACGCCTCTGGCTGCCATTCCGGCAGGCGCGCAACGCGACGCTATCGGTACTGCGTTGCCGTACATAATTCTCCCGGATAAGTTCTCCAATTCTGACAGCTTCCTCTCGCACGATATTCGGGTGCAGCGAGCCTTCAGAATTCGTGAGAATGTCAGACTCAACTTGATTGGAGAGGCCTTCAACGTCCTCAACATCGCGAACCTGACCGGCTACAGCGGCGCATTGGATGCCTACATCCGGCCGACTGCTACGAGGAATGCAACCACCGGCGTGGTCACGATCACTGCGCCTGGCCGCAACCCGACGTTCAACTTTGGTCAGCCCACCGGCCGCGTCAGTCCGATTTTCGGCTCCGGCGGACCCCGCGCGTTCCAGCTAGCTGCAAGGTTGAGCTTCTAGGCTAACCCTTCAACCGGGGTGGCGGGGAGACTCTCTCCGCCGCCCCGCTTCAAAAAAACTCTCAGGAAGTCCCGTATCTCCGCATCACTGAAAACGACATCGGACCCCAGGCGCATCGGATCGTTCGAACGAACAAGATAGAGCAGGGATCGACCCTGTTGAGATGCGCCATCCAGCAAGGATAAACAAACCTGCGAGAAGGAGGCTGACATGAAACGGATAACCGTTATCTCGTTGATCGCCGCAATGTTCTTCTCAATCATCATCGGAGATGGCCGTGCGATCGCGCAGTCAGCCAGGCCGGGGCTGCCGACAGCCAGACCGGAGCAGGTCGGCATCTCAGCGGAACGGCTGGCGCGCATTCGCACAGCCATGCAGCGATATGTGGATCGAGGGCTGGTGCCCGGCGTGGTTACGCTGGTCGCCCGGCGAGGCCGTGTGGTCCATTTCGAAGCAATTGGTTATCGCGATGTTGAATCCAAAGCTCCGATGACCACTGACACCATCTTTCGCATTGCGTCGATGACCAAACCCATTGCCTCAGTCGGCCTGATGATGCTCTACGAAGAGGGACACTTCCTGCTTTCTGATCCGATCTCGAAGTTCCTCCCCGAATTTACAAACATGAAAGTCGCGCAAGCCGCGAATCCTTCGGCAGGCAGCGACACGCCTTACAAACTCGTGGCCGCAACGCGGCCGATCACATTCAAGCACGTTCTGACTCACACGGCAGGATTTCCGAATAACTATCGAGGAATCACCCGGGCGGATTTCGCAAAAGACTACCCGCGGAAGAGCACGAACGAAACCATTGCCGATGTAGTGAAGCGGCTCGCCACGATGCCGCTCAATTTCAATCCCGGCGAAGCGTGGGAGTACGGCCCGGCGACCGATGTCGTAGGCCGCCTCGTCGAAGTCATTTCCAACATGACGCTAGACGAGTATCTGCGCAAGAGAATCTTCGAACCGCTGAAAATGAACGACACGCACTTCTATGTGCCGGCCGCGAAGCTGAGTCGCTTCGCCGCGAACTATCAACCTGATTCCGCCAACGGGAATAAGATCAAGCTGGTCGAGGCGCCCAACGCCGAGAGCCGCTACGTCAAAGAGCCGCACAACTACTTTTCGGGCGCGGGCGGTCTGGCTTCGACCGCGGCTGACTATGTACGGTTTCATCAGATGATGCTCAACGGCGGTGAGCTCGACGGCGTGCGCATCCTGGGCCGCAAGACGGTCGAGTTGATGACGACCAATCACATCGGCGATCTGCCGGTCTGGTTGACGGGACCGGGCTTCGGTTTCGGTCTGGGTTACAGCGTCGTCAAGGACATCGGCGTGACCGGCCAGGCTGGTTCGGCTGGCGCATACGGCTGGGGAGGCGCATTCTGCACTTATTTCCAGGTCGATCCGAAAGAGGAACTGATCGGCATCGTTATGACGCAGGTGCGGCCCTATGACCACCTGAACATCCGCCAGGAATTCATGGCGCTGGCCAATCAGTCCATCGTTGATAACGCGAAACCATCGCCGATCTCTGAGACTCGCGCGGCAATTCGTTGATCCGTGATCGCAGGCCAGTTCGTCCCTTTGGCGTGCTTTGCGGTTCTTAGCGTCTTTGCGCGAAGAATTTCCGAGTATCTCTTTCGCGCAAAGACGCTAAGAACCGCAAAGACGCCAAGAGGACCGCTACGAGCGGATCATCGAGGACAACGTCCCGACTCGTTGTGTTCGAAGGAGTCGCTAGAACGAAGGATTAGATAGGGGTTCCCAATGAGAATGATCGCGTCAGTCTTTCTCTCACTGTTGGTTTTGCTACCGACAATGCTGGCAGTCGTCCTGGGCGCCTCATCCAACGAACCGGTCGCTCAGTCTCACCAGACGCTAACAAAAGCTGACATCGATCGCATGATGACGGAGTTGTCAAACTGGGGACGCTGGGGCAAGGACGATCAACTCGGGGCGATGAACCTGATCACCCCCGCAAAACGCAAGCAGGCTGCCGGGTTGGTCAAGGAGGGAGTCTCCGTGTCGCTAGCGCACGATGTCGAAAAGGAACGCGCCGCCGATACCTCAAATCCTTTCCAGCATACGATGACGCTGACACCGCAATTCAGTCTCGACGCCTATTCGGTCAACTATCACGGCTACGCTCACACTCACCTCGATGCGCTCTGTCATATGTTTTACCAGGGCAAGATGTACAACGGGTTCTCACAAGAAGAGGTCACACAGAAGGGTGCAGGCCGGCTCTCGATTCTCAATCTCAAACAGGGCGTGTTCACTCGCGGGATATTGATGGACATCGCTCGCTTAAAGGGCCTGCCTTATCTCGAGCCTGAGACACCTATCTACCCGGAGGACCTCGATGCGTGGGAGAAGAAAGCCGGCGTTAAGGTCTCGAGCGGCGATGTGATCTTCATTCGCACCGGCCGGTGGGCTCGTCGAGCGGCACTCGGTCCATGGGACGTCTCCAGGCATTCCGCCGGACTTCACGCCTCGTGCGCGCGATGGCTGAAGCAACGTGGTGTGGCGATCCTCGGAAGCGACGCGGCGAGCGATGTCGTGCCTTCACGGGTTGAAGGCGTGACGCTGCCAATTCACCAGCTCGTCTTGGTCGCGCTTGGTGTGCACATCTTTGACAACTGCGATCTGGAAGCACTCAGCGAAGCGACGGCGAAACGAAATCGGTGGGAGTTCCTGTTGACGGCAGCCCCGCTTGCAGTGCCTGGGGGAACCGGCTCTCCTTTGAATCCTATCGCGACGTTTTGAGAGGGGTCGAGTTCGGCAGTAGCGTTTAGTAAACATGAATCTACTGCTCGCCATTATGTGCTGCCTTGTTCAGAGTTTTGCGTGATATGTGGGAGTGCGATGAGAAGGGCTGGCATCCCATTCTGCGAATTGTTAGTCTATCCCAGCATCGAAGTCCTCAACTGTCTATGAATTTGATCCTTGCTTGTGAGTCGATTTAGATACGTGTACTAACGCCGGTAGTACTCCCGGCGCTCTTGGGACAGCCACTTCATGTTGAGCGGTGCTGGTTAAGCGAGGCCGCCTAACAATGGTGTGCAGCGGACGCGCAGCTAGCATGTCTCCTATGCAATGCTTGTCAATGGCGGCGGTTCGTGCGCGCCGCTGATGCCCAGCGTTAGCTGGACTTGCCAACAGGTTCTCGGACAGAATCAGGGAGTGAAATTCGATGTCGTCGGCGCGATTGAACAAGTTGAGACGATTGCAGCCGGACCGAGCGTCAAAGTTCGGTCGTTTCTTCGTGAGACCTACGTGCGCGGCAGGTGGCGTAGCTAAAGGGAGTCGCAACCGTGCGGCTTCCGAATGGAAGCTTGCGGCGCGTAGAACTGCATTGGTATGAAGCTCACCGCATCGGCAAACGGGACCTCAAAATCAAGGGTTACTTAGACAAGCCATGAAACAACCTGCGAAACAGTTTGCGCTGTGCCTCGAAAATCAAGGGAACGAAGCCTCGCTGATCCTCGGTAAGGTCTATCGAATCTTGCCCGACGCGCGAGCAGCAAAGGACGATCTCGTACGCATCGTCGACGAGAGCGGGGAGGACTACCTTTTTCACAAGAGCCAATTCGCTTTTGTCGATTTTCCCCAGGCTGTGAGAAAGAAGATTCTGGCTCTTCAACAGGCCACCTAACAAAACGTTGCAGTCGCCAACCCGCGCAGAAAGTGGAGATTCACTCCGACAAAGTGGGCTCGAGCGGCTTGCCGGTGAACGTTAAAGGCAAAACAACCGCGCTAGCCTTCGGAACGCACCCACCCATACGCGCGATTTGAAGCCTGGCCACCTTCTTCCTTGTAGACCTTCTTGAACTTCGTGAGCGCGTCCGCGGGCAGACCCCTGCGTTTGGCGTTCACGTCAACTTTGTAGACCTTCGCCGCGTTCAAGCCGAAGATGTTGGCTTTGTCTTGCTTGGTCAGCTTCTTGTAGCCGAACTTCTCGCTCATCTCATCGGTGAACTGGAACCGCTTGAACAAATCGATTGCCCACTGCGGCGAGCCCCACCACAAGCAGTCCGTTCCCCAGATTACATGGTCGGATCCGTAATTCTTGATGTTTTTGCCGATGAGATGCTGGCACATCGCGGGGTTCTCGACCGCAAGCAGCCCGAAGGACGATCCGATCTCGCAGTAGACGTTGTTGATCTTAGGATTGCGCTTCTTGATGTCCATCAGCACGTTGTGCCAGAGGAAGTCACCCGTCGTGGGATCGAACTGATTGTTGGCAACGTAATCCGCTTCGTTTGGCCCGTGCTTCAGGGCAGAGTGATAAACCACAAACGTCAGGTCAGGGTTCTGCAACGCCGCCTTCTCGACGTCCTTCGGGTTTGCCAGGTGCCCGAGCGTGCGCGACTGATAGGAGAATCCCTTGTGAACGCTGAACAACCTGACTCCCAACTGACGCGACTTTTCGTAGAACTTCGCGGACATATCGTCGTCGATCTGGAAGCCGCCGCCGCTTCCGCCCGGATCGGTGTGACAATACCACTTCCACGAGTCCATGCCGTAGAGCTTCACCTCGCGCTCCATCTGCTCCCACAACGCGGGCCAGTCAGGCAGGTTCGTCGTCTTGTTCCAATAATGATTTGGCGCGCAGTTGCCCTGAGACAACGAGCGCTGGCAGCCGGCCAGATCGTTAAGGTCCTTCTTTCGCTTTGCCATCAACCAACTCGGCAGCCCCGCTCGGCTGCGGCCGGCGCCTTCGAGCACTTTGCCCGTTTCATCGCGCTGCTTCTCTTTGGTGGGCACCCCGCTGATGACGATCATGCTGGTTTCACTATCGAAGAAGATCTCTTTGACGAAATTGTGGAAGCTGTACGCCTCCGCGTCACCCTTCAGACTAAAGCCCATGTTCTTGAGAAACTCATACTGGCGAAACCCACCACCGGAGCCGGCTCGCCGTTCCATTCCCAGGTCATAAGCGTTGGTGAAGTGAGTTTGCACGTCGAGGATGAAATACTCACCCTTCGGCCATTTCTCCGCCGTCGCCGCAGGCTCGAAGGCTTCGGCGGCATCGACTTCCCAGTAAGGGCCGTGCACCGCATTCATCGCCAACACGGCCGTTGCAAACCCCATGGAAGTACGCATGAAGTCGCGGCGGTTCATCCCCAGCCGTTTTGCATTCTCCGCGCCCCATTTGCCGATCAGGTGTTCGACATGTTGCTGCTTTCTGTTCTGCGGCCGCGGAAGGATCTCTTCATTCGAAACAACCTGAGTCGGAATGGGAGAGTCAACTCCCTTCATTTCATCGCGCTTATACTTGGGGATCCACATCGGGTTGCCTCCTGTTAGAGTGTTCGTAGTTCGGCATTTATGCGGAAGTTCGTATCTTTGGGTGAGAGTTATTCCACAAACTTCCGCATAAATGCCGAACTACGAACGTCAGTCGTTATTTGCTTGCGCCGACCCTGGAGTAGATCGCACTGCCGAGCCGGACGAACGGTCCGCCGTCCTCGGAGAGCTCTTCGGCGACGGTAAACGAATGCGCGGCTACGATCGAGATGATCCGCTTCAAGGCGAGCATCTGGCCTTTTGATTTGATCGGTTCGATGGTAAAGCGTATCGAGATCGGACTGCGCCAGTCGCCGGTGCTCTGAACTTGAATGCCGTTCCCGAGCCGCTCGGAGAATGTCATCATCTTGGTCGCTTCATCGAAAGTTATCACGGCGCTTTCAGTGAAAGCCTTGCCGTCTGCTTTGCCAACGGTTTTTGCGTCGAGCGATTTGCCATCTGGTCGAAGAGTAAAAGTTGTCGTTCCTTCTCGGGGCGCAGGCCCGAGGGCGCTTTCTCGCCCGATCCAATTGAAGCTCCATTGCCCGACGAAATAGTTGATTGACTGCTTTTGCTGCGGCTGTGGAACCTCGCGCCTCGGCGGCTGCTGTTGAGCAGGCGCCGGCGGCTGTCCGGCGGCCGTGGCCGCGGGCATATCGCCGCCCCGTTTCAAGTCGAAGTTGAAGGTGTAGGTTTGACCGCCGAAGTCAACATCGCCCTTTCCTTTCAAGGCGTCTCCCTGCACCACGAAGTCGTAGTTGATGACTACGTTGCCTTGCGGTGATTCCACTTCGGTCTTGGCAGTCACCTTGTCGCCATCCACCTTGATGTCCGTAAGCGTAGCGTCGCTGCCGGGCCGAAGGCCCGAGATGGTGCCGGTGTACTTGTCACCATCCTTCTTGAAGGTGGCGACAGCATTTTGCTTTCCCTGTATCCCGTCCACCGTGCCTGCCCATCGGCCCGCCAACTTGTCGGGCGACTGGGCGGACGCGGCGAGACATTGAATCAAAACGACTGCGGCAACAATGAGTGCTTTACGCATTAGCTCGATCCTCCTGCGATCTATTAATTGAGGTGTCTGAAGAAGACTTGAGAGTCCACTGATAAGCGCAAGCTGCCTGCGCTGAATGTTCCCCTGACGGAAACGGGCGGCGCTCCACCACGGAGGCCGCCCGATTTACCTTAACACCTCGCCATCCAACCTACTTGGCCGAAGGCGACTTAGCGACGGCCGTATCCCGTTGTTCAGCGTCACGCGTGAAACTGAACCACCCTATCATCATTTCTTCCCATGTCTGGTCGCCCCAGCGTACTTCCTTGGTCGGATCGGGATTGAATTTGTTCTTGGTGGAGTTGTCAAAATGAGCCACACAATCCAGTCTCGTCCCCTTTGGAAGCGCCACCGGTTTCTCCAACACGTAGGTCAACTGCCAGTTGAAGTCATACTTCGGCACGCTGAGCAGAACCTCTGAACGGCCATCCGGATACACCGCCGTATAAATAAAGTCCTTTCCGCGGAAATGCATATGCGGCATAAACGACGTCAGGTGCACGTCCTCTTTGAAGGTGGTCGAGGATTTGACCTCGTGGCTCGCTTCCCCTGGCGGAATGACAAAACGCGCGTTCATGGCATTCCCCGTCACCAGCGTTCGATTCGGAGGCTCCTTGGTGAAGACCAGCCCAATGCTGGTGCGATCCTTTGTCGCCACCCCGTTTGTTGTGTAGTGCATCTGGAAGACGATGCTAGAACCCGCTTTGACGAGTCGAGCAGTGCCGGGACCAAAGACCACGCCGGTCTTGTTTGGTGTGATGCCTCCCAATTGTCCCCTTCCCTGCTGCGCCTCGCCTGCGGCTCCGCCACGACGGCCGCTTGCGCCCGCTTCCGTAACGAAGGCAATGACGTGATGAACCACGCCGCGATTTCCGGGCCTGATCTCCATCGCCGAGATCCACTTGTCCTCTTTGAAACCCGTCGGGATCGTGAAGTAGAGGTAAGGCACCGTTCCATCGGCGGGTATGGCGTACTCTTCCTGCATGGCGAGCACGACGTCTGGCTTGCCGATTGTCCAACCCTCGACGAATTTCGGGGTGGGCGGCATGTCTTTGTCTTCACCCTTCGGCGCGCCTGCATCAACCCAGGATACGATAGCGTCGATCTCCTTCTGCGAGAGACTCGGGTCGTTTGAGAACTTCCCGAAGTGCGGGTCCGCAGACCAGGGCGGCATCGAGCGCTCTACCACACGTTGCCTGATCGACTTCGCCCACGGGCGAACCTCTTGATAGGTGAGCAGAGACATCGGCGCGATCTCACCTGTGCGGTGACACTCGATGCACCGGTTGAATAGAATGGGAGCGACGTCCTTGGTAAAGGTCGAGCTCGTTTTCGCCGGTCCGCTCGCCGACACTCCAACCACCAGAACCCCGGCCAACCCTGCGGTAATGGCCCCTACCTTGAGTAAGCGCATGTTCATTAACCCTCCTATGAAGAGTTCGTAGTACGGCCTTTAGGCGGAAGTTCGTACTTTGGCCAGGCGCCGATTCGACAAACTTCCGCCTAAAGGCCGTACTACGAACTTCGCACAACGTCGATCCCTACTTGGACGCCGTTTCCGTCCTGAGATTCTGACCGTCGATTGTGTAGTCCAACCACCCGATCATCATCTCTTCCCACGTCTGAGGACCCCAGCGCACTTCCTTGGTCGGGTCCGGGTTAAACTTGTTTCGCTCGGAGTTGTCGTGATGCGCGACGCAGTCGATGCGGCTCCCCTTCGGCGCAGCGACCGGCTCCTTCATGAAGTACACGAGCTGCCAGTTAAAATCATACCGCGGCACGCTCAATAGAATCTTGGAAGTTCCGTCCGGATAAACCAGCTTGTACTCGAAGTCCCTCCCGCGAACGTGCATGTGCGGCATGAAGCTGACGATGTGGGAATCTTCTCTGAATGTGAACGAGGACTTTGATTCGTAGTTCGGTTCTCCGGCCGGAATCACCAGGTTGCGAGACACGGCGCCTGTTGTGATGACGCGCTTCTCGACTGGACTCTTCGCAAAGTAAAGACCAATGCTTGTGCGATCCTTGCTTGCCTGGCCGTTTGTCGTGTAGTGCATCTGGAAGATCAGCATTGAGCCCTTCTTGATCAGCTTGGCCTGACCATCGCGCAGGTTCAGAGGACTCATCCCGGGAGCCCATCCAACCAGCATCCCATCTTGAGTATTCCCTCTTCCTCCGCCCTGACCCTGCGGTTGTTGGGCGGTTCTGGCTTCACCCTCGCGATTCGCAGCTGCGCCAAGGTTGATCTCACCCGGCGGTAGCACTGGTCCCTGGCCGGGCTCACGCACGCTGACTATCACGTGGTGGACAACGGCCGGGTCGCCTCGCTTGATCTCGGCAAACTGAACGTATTTGTCCTCGGTGAAATTTGTCGGCACCGCAAAATGCCTGTAGGCCACAACACCGTCTGCCGGCACGCTCGCTTCCAGGGTCATCGATAGCACAGCGTCGGGAGTTCCACGCTTCCAGCCCTCGGGTTGGAACTTCGGCGCCGCCGGAAGGTCCTTCGCGTCTCCTTCTTTCGCGCCGCCATCAACCCACGCCACGATCGTATCGATGTCCTTTTGTGAGAGGCGGCTGTCGTTGGCGAATTCGCCGTAATGCGGGTCGGCAAGCCATGGCGGCATCCGCCGTTCAACCACAACCTCTCGAATCGATTTTGCCCACGGGCGAACATCTTTGAAGCTGAGCAGCGACATAGGCGCTATCTCACCGGCCCGGTGACAACCGGCGCAGTTCTTGTGCAGAATCGACGCTACATCCTTGCTGAAGGTGACTGAAGACGAAGCCTTGTCGCTGGCGCTCGTCGATAACTGGAACAGGAAGACCACGGCCAGAATCAGCCCGGCAGTCAGGCAAAGTCCGCTGGTGCGTTTCATATTCTCTCCTCCCTAGAAGCGGTGACTGAAATTCGGTTCCACTGCTCTCGCTCGATTAGCACCCACTTGATCGTTGGCCTTCGCAACCAGGCCGTTCTCGCCAGCTAAAGCAATCCGTCGCCGGCTAACGCAACGCCGACTACAAATCATCAACTGCTGCTTCGCTGCCAGTGTACGAGGGTTCAAGTTGTTCCCCGACCGCCCGGTAGGTCGGTCAGGTCCAACTTGTTGCTAACTTTAGCCTCTAGCTAAGCCGTTGTCAATTGATCATCGTAAAACTTGCTCGCGCAGCCGGTCCGGCGAAGGACGAAAGTGACTCAGTCCGAAATAGCCTGATAAGCCAATTGCCTGAACTGGCTCCCGTATGTCAGGTTTGTGTGAGGCAGAATCTGAATCATGAAGATCCCGATCATCTGCTCCTTTGGATCGATCCAGAAGCGTGTCCCGGCAGCGCCTCCCCAAAAGTACTCGCCCTCCGAGCCGATCACTCCCGTCTTTCCGGCGCCGTGACTAACCGCCATTGTGAAGCCGAAGCCATAGCCAGTCGCCAGCAGGCCGCCTCGCGGCATATCGCCGAGATGGTCTGCAGTCATCAACTCGACGGTCTTGCGGCTCAAGATTCGAACGCCGTCAAGCTCGCCTCCGTTGAGCAGCATCTGACAGAAACGGAGATAGTCCGCCGCCGTGGACACCGACTGCGAACCGCCGCCGAAATTCACCGCAGGCTTGAGATACGAAGTCTGAGCTGGAGTGGTGTTGGCTTTGATCGTCCAACCTTCGGCCGGCGCATAGAGCTTCGAGAACCGGTTAGCCTTCTCCTGCGGCACAGTATAGCCCGTGTCCACCATGCCAAGCGGCTTGAAGATGCGCTGTTCGAGAAACTTGTCGTAAGGCTGCCCGGAGACTGCTTCAACCAATCGGGCAAGCACGTCCATCGAGAGCCCGTATTCCCACATCGTTCCCGGCTGATGAACCAGAGGCGCCTGCCCAATCTTCTTGACCATCTCGCCGATCGTTTGATCGACGGAATTGGTTCCGAGCTTCTCGTAGATTCGCTTCCCCTCCAGGTCCTCGGGGCCCGCGTAATCGATCCCCGATGTGTGCCGTAACAAATCGAGTATGGTGATCTCGCGCTGCGCCGGCACAGAGTAACGAGTCTTCTTGCCGGTCCGCGGATCAGTTTCGACCACCGCGACCTTCATGTTGGCGAGTTCGGGAAGATACTTGGAGACGGGATCCGTGAGATAGAACTTCCCTTCTTCGTAGAGGATCATCACCGCCACACCGGTGATGGGTTTGGTCATTGAGTACATGCGGAAGATGGAGTCTTTCCGCATGGCCACACCCGCCTCTTTGTCCTGAAACCCGTAGGTCTCGAAGTAGCCGACTTTACCACGGCGCGCGATCAAACCGATTGCGCCGGCAATGTGGCCCTTGGCTACGTGGTCATTCATCACAGCGCCGATTCGGTCGAGGCGTTCGCTGGAGAGTCCAGTTCCGTTGGGCGGTACTGAGCGAATACCCTGCCCCACCGCGCCACCGCCAAGCAGGAAAACCAGGAACAACGACATCACACGAATGACTAGCTTCATAGGATCTCCTTTGAAACGTTCGTAGTTCCCTGGGAGCGCAGGCATCCCTGCCTGCTTGGCCTTGCTTGAGAAGAGGCAGGCAGGGATGCCTGCGCTCCCAGGGAACTACAAACTCTTTCCCGCTACTTCTTCAAATACTGATCAAACCATTCAATCGAGAGCTTGATCGCTCGATCGCGCTCTGTGGTATAGATGCCGTAATGAGTGATGCCCGGCACGACCACGTATTTTTTAGGCCCGGTCATCCGATCATAGCCCACCTTCGCATGGTCGTTGTTGTCGAACAGCTCTTCTTTCTCGGCCACGATGAACAGCGCCGCGCAATTTTTGAGCTTCACTGCGTCCTCGACCGGCGCGTAGAGCAACAGCTTGTCCCGGATTGGCGCGCCTTGCAGATTGCCGACCACCCGTGCGCGCGGCGCCGGATACCCGATCTCGCCGCGCGCCCGCTTGGTCGCTTCGTCATACGCCAGTTTCACCTGGTCTGATGCGGCCCCCGCAAGCGCAATCGCCTTGGGACGCGAGTCAAGCGATCCCACTTGGCTGACAATTGCCTTCACACGCGGATCGCGCGCCGCAACGTAGACGACGTGTCCGCCGGAGTAGCTGGACCCGCGCAAGCCGATTCGGTTCTTGTCGGCCATCGGCTCGCCCATCGCCCAATGAATCGCATTGAACCAATCCGTCACCATCTCCAACGGATCGACTACCTCGCGCACCTCGATGACTTCAGCGGTGAACTTCAGACCATCTTTCTTCGCGGGCGCAGGGCTTGTGAGGATGACTCGCGAGTCGCTTTCTCCCCAACCGCGATAGTCGAACGTAATGACAAAGTACCCGGCCGCCGCCAGCTCGATCGCGTCGCGGCGAAACCCGGCAGCCGTGCCGCCCCACCCGTGAGCCATGATGACCGTCGGGAGTTGCTTGCCGGCAAGCGTCTTGAGCGAGAACAGCTCGGCGTGCAATCGAACGCCTTCGCTCATTATGTTGGCGCTGCGGAAATCAATCGTGTCAGGAGCTTTGAAAGCTGCCGCCGGCTGCTGGCCGGCCACCGCCGCAGGCTTCGCGGCTCCAACGGCCGAAAAACCCAGAGCAAGCATGAGCGCCGACATCGCGATTGCCAAAACTCTGATCTTGTTCCTATTCATCTAACTCTCCTTTTTCCTCTCACGCTTCAGCCACTAAAACACCATGGCACGAAGGAACACGAAGGACATCGACGCTGACTTCGTGCGCTTTGTGTCTTCGAGTCTTCGCGGCGCAACGGTTCTTCAGGACCCCTAGCCGCCGCCGAACACTCCAATCGCCGTGAAGTCTCCCTTCAGAATCGCCCTGGTGTCCTTATACCCCATCCATTCGGCGATCATCGTCGCGTAGACTTTGCGAAAGTCCGTCGTCATTATGAGATCGCCGTTCGAGTCCAGCTTATCGAGGCTCGGATAGCTGCCATACAGTCCACCCTTCACCTTTTCTCCAAGAATGTACATCGGCGTAGCCGCGCCGTGATCGGTGCCCCCGCTCTGATTCTGTGAAACACGGCGGCCAAATTCGGTGAACATCATAACCGCGACATCCGAACCCCGGTCCATTCGCTTCACATCCTTGAGGAAGCCTTCGAGGGCGTCCGCGACGTACATCAACAATTGCTGCTGCGCGCCCGCCTGCCCCGAATGCGTGTCGAACCCGCCCATGCTGACGTAGTACACGCGAGTGCCGAAGCCCGCGCTGATCAGCGCCGCTACTTTCTTGAGATCGGTCGCCAGCGTCGCCACCGAGCTTTCCGAGCCGTAAGAGATCGTCGTCTTGTAGCTGCTCGCGGCTTCCCGAACCTTGACCGAACTTTCCGCCGCCGTGCGTGAGATATCTCGCAGGAAGGCGAGAGTCTTGTTCCCTTGCTCGCTCTTGCGATCGAGGACGTTCTTGTAAACAGGCTCCTGGCTTGGGTCTCCGGCACGAACGAACCGATTAGGGTCAGCGAACACCACCGGCGCGTGCTTGCCGGCTTGAACCGCGAGCGACTGGCGCTCGGCGATGTTGACGATCTTGTTCGGCTCAGCCTTCGGCCAGTTCGCGTCAGCAAAGCGCCCCACCCAGCCGAGCGATTCAGCGCTGTTGGGGACAGCCGTGTGCCAGTACTCCATCGAAGTGAAGTGGCTGCGATTCGGATTCGGATAGCCGCAGCCTTGAACGATGGCCAACTTGCCCTGATCCCACAGCGACTTGAAGCCGGTCATCGACCCGTGCAACCCAACCTCGTCATTCAGTTTCAAGACATCAGAAGCACGGACCGCGAGAGATGGGCGCGCTTTGTAGTAAATGTCATTGCGAAACGGAATCACCGTATTCAACCCGTCGTTGCCACCCGCCATCTCGACTACGACCAGGATCCGCTCGGGATGGGCTTCAGTGCCTTCGAGAAACGACTCTGCGGCGATTGCAAGCGACGCGCGCTCGAAGATCAGCGGCATCGCAAGCCCGACGCCGATTCCGAAGAATCCACTTCGAAGGAACTCGCGGCGCGACTTGCAGCAGTCGCCGCAGTTGATGTTCGCCATTTCGATCTACTCCTTCACTCGCGTTCAGGGTTTAGAGTTCGGGGTTCGGGGTTCAGGGTTCAGACTGCGTATCGGCGCGCCAAAGCCGGAACTCTGAACGTTGAACTCTGAACCCTGAACCCTGAACCTCAAGCCAACTGATACTCGGGCAGGCTCATGATCAGATGCAGCACCTCGCGAAGGTCTGTCTCCAGACCCTGCCGGTCGAAGTCGATCTCGTTCGCACCCACTCGCTGTTTCAAATACCCGATCAACTCCTGACGGTCGCCCTCGCGCGGAGCCACTCGCAAGAAGCGGCGTGCAAAGTAGTCAACCGCGCCGGAGACGTCCTTGACGCCCCCATTGTGAAGCATGCCGACAAGATCTACGCGCGCGGGAACGACCGGATCGGGTTTGTAGACCTGAAACGTTTTCACCGCTCCATTGTAGACTCCGCGGAAGACGTTGTACGTCTCGTTGTTCGTGCTCGCTCGCCGGTTAAAACCCGACTCCTGCATCGCCACTTCCGCAGGCATCGACGGCGAGCTGGTGAAATCGCCGCGCCTGGCCATCTCTGTCAACTGCCGGTAGGCCTGCTGGCCGATGATATCGCCGACAAAATCCATCGGCTTGCGCGCCGGCAACGGAATCTCTCGCGGGAACATAACGTACCGCGCAAAGTTTTGCCTCTGCAGCGTCGTCGATGGATTGATCCATGTGCGCCCGCCTTTCCAGCCCGCGACATTGGGCGGCGAGAAGATCTGCTGTCCCAGAGCGGCCGTCGTAGCGCTGAAGTTCGGCGCGCCTGGAAGCTCCCTTAAGCCGAGCTTTCGATAAGTCGAAACGATCAAGTGAACCGGGTTCTTGATTTGAGTTGCAACCGAAGCCGGGCTGTAGAAATCGCGTGACAGAAAGATCGTTTCCAGCAGCGGCGCGATCGCGTACCTGTTGTCGCGCAGAACCGAGGCAAGCCGGCTTTCCATCGCCGGCGAAATCTCGTCGCGCGCGAAGTAGCGATACAGCTTGCGCGAGATGAAACGCGCGGCTGCTTCCTGCTGGAGGATCAGATCCACGATCTGCTCACCGTCGAAGTTTCCGGTCTTGCCGAATACGGTCTTTTGTCCGTCGTCGTGCAGCGCGACGCGTTTGGCAAACTGATTCCCCTCAAGGCTCCAACCCGTGAAAGCGCGCGCCGTTTCCTGGATGTCTTTCTCGGTGTAGTTGCCGACACCAAGCGAGAACAGCTCTAGGATCTCGCGAGCGAAGTTCTCATTGGGATGTCCTTTGACGTTAGACATCCCGTCCAGGTAGATCAGCATCGCGGGGTTCTTACAGATGCCGAGCAGCAAGTCGCGAAAGTTACCGTTGCCGTGAACTCGATACAGATCCAACTGCGCCATCATCTTCCGGTAGTCGCGCACCTTGTCGTTCTCGGTCGCAAAGTGCCCGTGCCAAAACAGCGCAAGCTTTTCCTCGAGAGGCCGCCCGGTAACCAGCATGCGCTGTGCTTCCCAAACGGCGACCCGCGTGATCTCTCCGTTGTTGGAAAAGCGGTAGTAGTAACTGGCATCGACGACTGGTTGCAGCCACATCGTGCCGGGTTTGCGCTCGACTTTGATGCCCAGCGCTTCGCCCTTGGTCATCGCATCGCGCAGGGGCTCACCTCCGCCGAGCGGGGGGACAAAGTCTTCCGAGGGAAAAATGCCCGAGGCTTTGAAAGGCGGAAGCGCCGCGTTCTTTATTTCCTGATAGCGGACCAGGTGCCGCACCGCTTGCTCGGGGGTCATCGCCGCCAGCTTCTCGATCTCTTCTGGAGTGCCGCCGAAACCGGCGCGCTCAAGCAAGTGCGCTGCGCGATCATAGTTCCATTCCACCGGACGAAGCGGCGTCAAGTCGTCTTGCCACGATGCGGGGGCTTCGATGCTTTTCGACTGCTTCGCGGCTACGCTGAACGAGACGGCGCAGGCAAACGCAAGCAGGGTGACTATCAAGAGCGCCCGCCTACGTGACGCTGTTGCAAATCGACGCGCTGGTCTAGTGCGGCGGCGGCGCGGAAGAGTTGGGTTCGCAAGCTTGGCGGTTGCAGCCATGTATCGCTCCGGAAGCGCTTCCACTGAGTAGGACTGAGATGGGACCAACACCTTGTGCCCATCTGGTATCGCGGGCCTTCATTCAGAGCCAGGGATTCGCTGGAGTTGAGTAAGGCTTTTGTACCGTCCAGCCGGTCGGTTTTTATATCAGCGACAGACGGATGTCAAGCAAAGCCCCGAGCCCAGTCAATTCCGCTGCGTGACTCGCTGACCGAGGCAATAGATCATGATCGCGCTTGACGGACGCCTGCTTATCAAGTCACATTGAACCGTCGAAAGTTGATTCCCTCGAATCGGAGAAAACGTTGGAACCGATTTCACACTATTACTACTCGCACCGTTTGAAGCTGCACTTCTGGGATTGGGGCAATGAAGACAAGCCTGCGCTCATCCTCGTTCACGGCGGGCTGGATCACGCTCGCAACTGGGATTGGGTGGCGCGAGCGTTGCGCGAGCATTTTCACGTTTACGCGATCGACCTGCGTGGGCACGGCAACAGCGAGTGGGCTCCGGGTGCGCTCTACAGCATCTCCGAGCACGTCCTCGATCTTTCGGCGCTCGCCGACATCATCAACGCGTCGCCGATCTATCTAGTAGGCCACTCGCTGGGCGGGATCGTTACCTTGTTCTATTCAGGCGTCTATCCCGATCGAGTCAAGAAGGCAGTCTCGATCGAAGGCCTCGGTCCGCCGCCCAATCACAAAATATTTCGTCCGGCTTCGGAGCGGATGCGTAGCTGGATCGAGGCGATTCGCCAATCCGAGCGCCGAGACCCGCACAGCTACAAGGGGCTCGATTCGGCGGTCGCGCGAATGAAAGAAGCGAACCCGCATCTTTCAGACGAAGTAGCCCGCCATCTGACCCTGCACGGGACTAACTGGAACGCGGATGGCTCGCTGGTTTGGAAGTTCGACAACTACGCGCGGCCGTTCGCGCCCTACGGTCACAACCGAGAGGACTTCGTCGAGATAATGGGCCAGATCAGGTGTCCGGTGTTGTTGTTTTGGGGAATGGAGAGCTGGGCGCCCGACCCCGAATCAGACGGCCGCGCGCAAGTCATCAAAAACCACCGCCTCGTCAAGGTGCCGGAGGCAGGGCACTGGGTCCACCACGATCAGTTAGATTTGTTCCTGGACGAGGCTATGAAATTTCTCATCGAGCCTTGATGCCGCCGCCCCACCGCCGGTTGACTTCAATGAGATTCGAAGTATATATGTTACGCTAGATATTGGGACGACTTACATATTGCTCAATCAGGTGAAAAAGAGAATCACACCTTGGCTGAGCCGTTGATATTGGTACCTGATTCGTCGCTCATCGATTCATTCCCTCCGTCGAATCTCCCTCGTAGCGCACCAGGCTCTTCGCCCAGAGGGCGGCTGCCGCGACCGCAATCAAGCACCCAACGCCGCCCGTCAGAACTGACAGCGTCGCGCCAATGAGCGCCGCAACCGCGCCGGCCTCGAACTCTCCAAGCTGCGGACCGCCCATGAAGAAAATCATATTGACCGATGTCATCCGCCCGCGCAGGTAATTCGGCGTGACTAACTGGCGGATCGTCTGTCGCAACACCGTGCTCACTGTGTCGGCAGCGCCGGTGATCGCAAGCATCAGCAGCGAGAGCCAAAACCATCGGGACAACCCAAAGACAACCGTGGCCGCTCCGAAGATCGCCACCGAAATGAGCACCGCCTTGCCTTGCTTCCGCATAACCCCGAGCCTTGCCATCACCAGTCCGCTAACAATCGATCCCGCTCCTGGCGCCGCGGCAAGCAAGCCAAGTCCTCCGGCCCCGACTTTCAGAATCTCCGCTGCGAATATCGGCAGCAGAGCCGTCGCCGAGGCAAAGAAAGTCGCAATGAAATCCAGCGTCATTGTCTGCACGATGATCGGCGTGCGCCAAACGAATCGCAGCCCTTCGCGAAGCGCCGCAAGATTCATTCGCGCCGCTTCCGTTGGCGTTACAACGCGGCCGCTCGCGCTCATCAGCAGCAGAGCGATGATGACGGCGACGAATGACGCTGCGTTCAGACCATAGATGAGCGCCGGGCCGCGGATCTTCAGGAGCAATCCAGCCAGCGCAGGGCCGACGATCATCGCTGAATTGAACACCAGAATTCCCAGACTCACGGCGTTTGGGAAATCCTTCCGCGGCACCAGTGTAGGCAGCATAGCCTGGCGGGCTGGATTGTCGAATGCGACTGCGGCTGAAGCGATTGCCGTGAGCAAGTAGATCGGCCAGACGCTGCTCAAGCCCGAAGCTGTCATCCACGCAAGCAACGCCGCGCTGATCAACATCACTGCCTGTGTGGCAAGCATCAAGCGCTTTCGGTCTATTGCATCAGCGACCACGCCCCCAACCAGGGAGCAGAAGATGATGGGCAGGACTCGCACCAGTCCGACGCCGCCTAACGCAAGCGGAGATTTTGTCAGCAGGTAGACGTGCCAATTGATCGCTACAAGCTGCATCTGAGAGCCAGTCACGGAGATGAGCTGGCCTATCCACAACAAACGAAAATCGCGGTGGCGGAGCGCGGAGAAGGACGATCTCGTTGGTTTGTTGGTTGACTCTCCATTGAGTAAAGGAGGATCCGGCAATGACATGGGCCCAATGATTCCACGGTTGCGCATTGTTGCGCCACAGGCGGACTTGTACCGGGCATTTGGCGAGCGATCAAATCGGTAAGAAATCCGTGCTAATCCGTCAGATCAGAGTCATCTGTGGTCTATGCGTTCGGAATGAAGCGCCTTGCTAGCGCCGCATAGACCATCACGGATGACACTGATCCGACGGATTTGCGCGGATACTGGTGGCGAAAGGCCCGTTACACATCTTCGCCGACTCGTCGATTAACCTTGATGGTACGCAAGCGTAGTGTCAGCATGCCGTTCTTCTAGTGGACCGCTACCCGGCCGCGGTTGGATTCCGAATAGTCCCGCACCCGCTAAAGCGGAAAAGCCCCCACGCTGATTTCGCTCCTATGACACTCTTGGACAAAAAGGAAGAGAGGCATCGTTATGAAAGAACTTGTAATATTTCGCTCACTGTTCACACGCTTGAATGCGTCTGCAACCAGGTTGGCCTTGGCAGCCGCACTCATCGTTCTCAACGCAGTTTTCTGCGCCGGCCAGAGCCCTCCCAACCCAGACGGCTGGGTAGTGCTCCCGGTGGATGACTACCGAGCTTTGCGGCTGTCAGCCTTCCCCGCCGAACGCCAGCCCGAACCGTCTCCGGTGGAAGCGACCCTCACTCGGGTCGACTATGAGCTAAAAGTCGATGGCGCGGTTGCGGTCGGCGAGGCTCGACTCACGATAGACGTGATCAAGGACGGATGGGTCCGCGTGGCAATACCGGCCGGGTTGATGATTCGCCAGGCTCGGCTTGACGGCAGGCCAGTGTCGCTGATCACTCATTCGGACAAAGGGACGGGTGCAAGCTACGTGCTGTTGTCGCGCACCGGGCGCTCGGTCCTGACGCTGAGTCTCGTAGCGCCCGTCTCATCTGTAGCTGGAACCGAGATGCTCAAGCTTCCCGTTGGCGCGTCGGCAATCTCGCGCGCGGTTGTTGTCGTAGCGCGCCAGGGGGTTGACGCGCGGATCACCGGGGGACTTCTTATGGAGAAGTCCGAGACCGCGACTGAAAGCCGCTGGGTCGCCTACGGCCGAGGCAGCGAGGTCCTCACCTTTGCCTGGCGCCGCCGGATTGACGATCAACGCGCGACGCAGCCGCTGAGGCTGCGCGGCACGATCAATCAACTGGTCGGCCTCGGCGAAGACACGACGCAGATCAGCGCCGAGGTTCAAGTAGATGTTGTTCAGGGTCTGACCAAAGAAGTTCGGCTGCGGTTGCCTGATCAGTTCACCGTGAATCAGGTCTCGGGAGCGATGGTCGCCGACTGGGATTCATCAACTCAGGAGCTGGTTGTCACGTTCCTCGAGCCTGTCGCGCAGTCGGCCAGGTTCACCGTGACCGGCGAGCTGAAGTTGCCACGAGACGGTCAGATCGAGGTTCCGCTCGTCCGTCTCTCGGCGGCCGAGCGTGAGACCGGCGCGGTAGGGGTCGAGGTGCTGGGCGCCGCCGAAATCAAAGATCGCAAGTCCGCCGGGCTCGAAGAGGCCGACGCCGCCGACCTGGCTCAACTGATATCGAGCCGCCAGTCCCCCTCTCTCATCGCGTTTCGGATGCGGCCGGCTGAAGGCAAATCGCTCCGGTCGCTTTCTCTGAACATCGCGCGCTACACGCCTCAGGCGGTGCTGACGGCGAACGTCGAAGAGGCGAGGTACAGCGTGCTGGTCACCGAAGACGGCAAGATGCTGGTCCACTCGCGACTGGCGGTCCGCAACAATCAACGAAACTTTCTCAAGATCAACCTGCCTTCGACCGCCGTGTTGTGGAGCGCCTTAGTAGCCGGGAGGCCGGTAAGACCGGGGCGGGCGCCTGACGGTTCGCTGCTGGTACCGCTCGAAAAAGGAAGGACGGGAGAAGAGGCGCCGGCGTTCGTTGTCGAACTCGCGTATCTGGACCGTGTACCCGCCTGGGCCGAGAAAGGCAGAGCGCGTCTTTCATTGCTGACGCTTGATATGCCCATATCAAAATCGGGGGTGCTGATTCATCACTCGCCGATGTTTCGATTGACTCCGATGCCGGGCAACTTCAGGAGCGCACCATATGAAGCGCCCAGCTCGGCGGCGCTGCGATCGGAATCTGTCAGCACCGCTCGAGTCGAAATGCCCAGCGCGGGACCGGCGCCTTCAGGCGCCATCGACGCGACCAGCGCTTTAGTGTCGCGTCTCCACCAGACCGGCGCCGGGTCACGCCCGATGCGCATTCTGCCGCCGCGGGTGACCTTTCCTCACTTCGGTCCTTCGATCTTCCTGGTATCGGAGTTGACCGGTGAGAATCAAAGCCCCGTTGTAGAAGTCGATTTCCAAAAAGGAAAAAAGCGAGGTGAGCGATGAGAAGATCGATCATAGTTCTTTTGCTCTTATCAATGGCGACCTTCGGGCAGCAGCGAAGCTTGCCGCCTGCGAGCGTGGCGCCGGGCCCGTCCGGCACGGTTACGCTTTCATTGGCCGAATACAACCGGCTGGCTGAGCTCGCGGCGCGCAAACCCAAGACGCCCGAGCCGCCGCCGCTTCCGTTCGTGTTGTCGCGCGCTGCGTTCAAGCTGCGAGTCGACAACGAGTCCATGTCAGGCACACTGGATATCGACGGCGAGGTTCTGCAAAAGGGTCCTACAAAAGTCCCTCTCGTAAGCGGGCTCACCGTGCTTGAAGCTCAGCAGTCACAAAAGCCAATCCCGCTCATGCAAGAAGGATCGACGCACGCGGTGGTCGTAACCGGCCCAGGCACATTCTCGGTTTCGTTGAGCGTTGCGTCGGCCCTCACGGTGGAAGCCGGACGCGCTTCTTTCACGCTGCCGGCGCCCCCTGCCGGGACCGCGCTGCTCAGTCTTGAAATCCCCGGAAACCACGCGAGCGTCCACATTGAGCCGGGGCTGATCACGCAACAGACGGCGCCGAACGCTCGCACAATCGTCGAGGCAACGCTTGAACCGGGCAAGCCGGCCAGGGTGTGGTGGACAACCAGAGAAGTGACCGCTCCGGTTGCTCAACGCGAAGTGCGATTTCTCTCAGACATCAAGACACTGATCTCCGTCGGTGATTCGGAGCTGCGAGTCGCCGCGTTGTGCGACATCACCGTAATTCAAGGCGAGCCGTCCGAGTTCAGGATGCCGCTGACGTCCGGATTTGAACTAACGGAAGCAACGGGCAGCACGCTGGATTCAAGCGAGACCCGCGCGGGCGAGTTGATCCTCAAAGTGCGCGAGCCCGCACGCCGGACGCATCAGTTTTTGATCGCGATCGAGCGAACGAGCCGGGACAACAAGCTGGACGCGCCTTTCCTGTCACTGGCGGGAGCGCAGCGGGAGACGGGCGAACTGCTGGTCGAAGGCGCCGGCACGATGGAGCTCACGGCAACTGAAGCCGGAGGGCTCAGGCGGATCGACGTTCGCGAGGCGGGCGCGGTCTCTCGATCTCTTGCGCGCTTCCCTCTTCAGGCTGCGTTTCGTTATCACCGGCGCCCCGGCGATGTGCCGAAACTGGCGCTCGAGTGGAACCAGTTCCCGGACAGCGGCGTGCTGTCGGCGGTAGCCGAACGCGCGACTATTACTACGTTGACAAACGTGGAAGGAAAGTCTCTTACCGAGGTAACGCTGAGAATCAGGAATCACGCTCAGCCGTTTGTGAAGGTCGAGTTGCCACAGGGAGCCAGCCTGCTATCGGCGGAGGTCGAAGGCGAGAAGGTGAAACCGGTGCAGGGAGCGGATGGAAGCCGGGTCCCGCTGCTGCGGGCCGGCTTTCGCCCCTCGGGCGCTTACACGGTGTCCTTTGTGTACCTGAACTCCGGAGCGCGGTTTGGGAAGAGCGGTTCCTACGAGATGGCTATTCCGAAACTAGACGTGCCGGTGAGCATTATGACATGGGAAGTGTTCTTACCCGATCGGGTCGAGGTGAGGCAGTTCGGCGGCAACGCACTGTCGGCTTCACTCTTTCCGTCTGGCGCCGCGGATTCTCTAGCGATAGGCATCGAGGGCGCAGACGAGGAGCAGAACGTCTGGTCGCAGAACAGCGTCGACACGTCGGCTCTGGCCGCAGGCCAGATAGCCGGGATCGTTGTAGATGTAAATGGAGCGGTCATCCCGGGCGCCGTTGTTTCGGTTCTCAATTCGCAAACCGGCGCTACGTTGACGACCAAAACCGACGGCGAAGGACGCTGGGTCGTGTCGGGCGTGCGGCCGGGACCCGTCAGTGTAAAGATCGACGCAGCAGGCTTCAAGAAATTTCAACAAGAAATGGACTTCAACTCGTCGCGCCCGGCTCGTCTCGGAGTGACGCTTGATGCTGGAGCGGTCAGCGAAACTGTGACGGTGACCGCCGGCCGCGACGACCTGGAACGCGAAAGCCGACGAATTGAGGACCAGCTACGCAAGAACAAAGAAGCAACGTTGAATGCGCCTTCGCAGAATGTTTTGAATCTGCAACGACGCGTCGCAGGCGTCCTTCCGGTTAGAGTAGATGTTCCACGCGCCGGCAAGTCGTATCGATTCGTTCGGCCGCTGGTCCTGGAGGAGGAAACTAAAATCAGTTTTCAGTACAAGACGAAGTAAACCGTCAAGCTCGGCAGGGTGTTGCGACTTCGCGCCTTCGCAAAGGCGCTGAGTCAATCGCACTTGGATCGCTTGTAGCGGAAATCCATCGCCTTGTTGACTCCCTTTTCCGCGCCTTCAATCCGGGCGAAGAGTGCGTCCGCTGACTCACGGCGGTAGATGATCCGCTGCGGAAAGTCGTGCTCAGGATTCTCGAATACAACTTCGTTATCCGAGCTCTTGACCAGTTTGAAGACCGTCGGCTTCGCGCCCATTCCCAGAGCCACAATGTAGGCGATCTGGCCATTGGCCTCGCGGATCTGAATGTGCTCGGTCAAAACCGTTTTGCCGCCTGCAACGGTTCGGCTCATCCCGAGCATCGACTGCCCGGCAGGCTTCATCCAGGTTTCTTCGGTGCGCTCTTTCCCGTCGTCCAACACCCAGCAGCCGGAAATCCACTCGAGCCGCTCTATCCCAGACTTTTGACCTGCATTCGACATCGTACCCACGGTCATTGCGATCAACACACACAGGGCCACACGCCTGAACATAGGTTTACGCCTCCTTAGAAATGTCTTACGATGGTGAAGCTTAGCTGAAGGGTTCAACCACTGTCTTGTAAAAAAAAGACAGCGATCTGGGAGGCGGCGGTGAACAACTCGGACATCGCGTTTTGCTCGGCAAAATAGGATGTCGGCGCTTTGCCGGCAAACTCTTTGAATTCGTTGACGAAATGCGATTGATCGTAGTAGCCGCAGTCGAGCGCAATCTGCACCCAGTCCCGCCCGCTCTCTTTTTGCTCGAGCATCTTGAAGACGCGTTGGAACCGGATAATCCGGCACAGCGTCTTGGGTGGCAAACCAACTCGCGTATTAAACGTTCGGTCCAGTTTGCGCAAGCCGATTCCCATGTTTTCCGCGAGGCTCTCAACCGGCAGGCGCCCGCCCGAACGAAGTATCAATCCGATTGCTCTCATCACTCCATCGTCGTGCCCCCGAAAGGTTTTCAACCGCGCGAGTAGAATAGTCTCGACTTGCCTCGCGCTGTCGGCGGGAGTCGCGGCATCGTAGATTCTCGAGTGAAGCTCGCGGGTGCTTGCTCCCCAGATTGAATCCAGAGCAATGACTCTGCCGGCAATCTCGTTTTGTGGAAGCGTTAGAAACGGATAAGCGCCTCCGGGCCAGAACCTTACGCCCAGCACGCGCACTCCTCCGGTTGGCTGGATCAGCAGATGCGCGCGCATCTGGCCAACGAGCAGAGCGAGCGGTTGGCGCTCGGTTGTGCCGTCGGAGTGGTGCTGATCGAACGGGTCCGCCAGGTGAAACACGATTTCGGTGCACCCATCGGGCAGTATACGTTCCGGGCTGGCTGAGTGCGACGCCGCGCTCTCGAGCACCCAGAAGCACTTGATGTATCTGGCTAGCGGTTCGGCTGGACGGAATTCCTCGTATCGCATGAAGTTCGTCAATGATTCTAGCGGAGTGAGGTTCCTGTCAACCCTGGGAGCGCAGGCATCCCTGCCTGCCTTTTCAATTCGCAAACGGCAGGCAGGCAGGGATGCCTGCGCTCCCAGGGTTGTCCTCGACTTGTTAGCGACGCCCTTATACAATGCCGCTCGTTGGACCTGTAGCTCACCCGGCAGGAGGTAGAGTCATGATGTCGCAGAAAACGAATGCATGGCGGATCAATACCGCGTTGCAAACCGCCGCTAGCAGTCTCGGAAGACCTCGCCTCTTAGCGATGGCCATTCTCTCAATCCTTCTGGCGCTTCCGTTGCTGGGTTCGACCGCATTCACGCAGCAATCGGCCCAGGACCGCGTCGAGCGATTCCGAAGCATGTCCGTGAGCGCCGAAACGAAAGGCCTGGCCGAGCCATTCAAAGGCATCACCACGAACGGACAGATCGCGCCCGGCCTGTTCGCGATTCATTCGAGTGGTGTCTCAACCGAACCCGTCCAAAAAGCGGCCGGCGCTTTTCTTTCTGCCTTGAGCGTAGATCAACGAGCTAAAGCGATGTTCGCCATCGATGACCCGGAATGGCGCAAGTGGATGAATCAGCATTTCTACGTACGGCAGGGCGTGAGCTTTAAGGATATGAGCGACGCCCAACGCGAGGCGGCGTTCGGATTGATGCGCGCGTCGCTCAGCGCAAAAGGCTTGAAGCAGACGCGCGACATCATGAGGCTCAATCACACGCTGGGCGAGTTGAACGGCAACGACTTCGAGCAATACGGCGAATGGCTCTACAACATCACGGTGATGGGCTCGCCTTCGGCAAAGGAACCCTGGGGCTGGCAATTGGACGGGCACCACGCGATTGTCAACTACTTCGTGCTGGGCGATCAGGTCGTGATGACACCGTTTTTCGGCGGGTCGGAGCCAGTGACAGCCACCTCCGGCAAGTACAAAGGAACCACTATTCTCCAAGACGAGCAGAACAACGGGTTGGCGATGATCAACGCGCTCAAAGAAGAGCTTCGCACGAAGGCCATACTCCAGATTTCCAAGACTGGAAACAACAACCTCACTGAGGCTTTCAAGGACAACGTAGTTCTGGACTACGCCGGGGTTCGCGCCTCGGAGCTTTCAAAGCAGGAGCGGAAACAGTTGCTTGATCTGATCTCGCTGTACGTGGACAACATGGACGACGGACACGCGCGGATTAAGATGGACGAAGTCCGCCGGCACATCGACAACACGTGGTTCGCGTGGATAGGGGGGACAGAACCAACAAGCGTCTTCTACTATCGCATTCACAGTCCGGTGATCCTGATCGAGTTTGACCATCAACTGCCTGCCAATCTGAGGCCGGCGGGCGCGGGCCCGCGTGTCCCGAACCGCGAGCACATTCACGTGGTGGTGCGAACGCCAAACGGAAACGATTACGGCAAGGACCTGCTGCGCCAGCACTATCAGCAACACAAGCACGGTTCTTAGGTCGGAGTAAGGAACACGACGTAAGCGCAATAGAGCTGTGAGCAGGCTTGGGCAAACGTGGATCGGCCGCAAAGCATCATCCTCAAAGGGGTCTTGAGACGGTGACACAGCAACCTGAAGCTCGAAGCCAATCGAAAAAGAGAGCGATCCCGCCGTTGCGGCGCGTGCTCCTAGCCGTTTTTCTGGTGGGCATGGTTGGAACCGGCGCGGACCTTTTTCTGCTGGAACATTTTGAGGAGAAGTTGCAATTGATCCCGCTGACTCTCCTCGGACTGGCCGTGATTGTCCTGACCTGGCACATCATCCATCGAGGCCCCGGGAGCGTCAGAGTTGTTCAGGTGTTGATGATCCTGTTCGTTATTGCCGGTTTTGCCGGTCTGGTGCTCCACTATCGGGGCAGCGTGGAGTTTCAGTTGGAGGTCAACCCGGACCTCAGCGGTCTTGAGTTGTTTATGAAAGCAATCCGGGCGAAGGCGCCGCCCGCGTTAGGGCCGGGCGCGATGATCAATTTAGGTCTGTTGGGTTTGGCTTACGCCTATCGGCACCCGATTTTAGGCGGCCCACCCGGCGACAACCCCAGCAAAGGAGCATGAGATGAATCGGAGAAGACCCATGTGGTTCGCGGCGATAGCGTCGATAGTCCTTGTGATGAGCGCCTCCATGAATGTTCACGGCCAGGTAGGCAAGTCCCTGGGCCTGGTCGATGCGAATAGCGCGGCCGAGAAGGACTTGCTGACCTTTCCTTCCATGACCCCGGCCATCGTGAAGGGGCTCATGGAAAAACGACCCTTCGGAAGCATCGTCGATCTCAACGCGTTTCTGCTCAGTCAGTCGCTCACGGCGCAGCAGGCCACAGAGTTCTATCGAAAGGCTTTCATACACATCAATCTCAACACCGCGACTCGCGAAGAGATCGTGCTGATTCCCGGAGCCGGCAACCGAATGGCGCGTGAGTTCGCCGAGTACCGGCCGTGGAGGAGCTTCGTGCAGTTCGACAAGGAGATCGGCAAGTACGTCGGTCCCGCGGAGACGGCCCGGCTTGCTCAGTACTGCTTTATTCCGATCAACCTGAACACGGCGAGCGACGAGGACATTCTGAGCATCCCGGGACTCGGCCCGCGAATGCTGCGGGAATTCAAGGAGTACCGCCCGTACAAAGCGATCGAGCAGTTCCGGAAAGAGATCGGAAAATACGTGGGCCCGAAAGAAGTCGCGCGCTTCGAGCGATACGTGACGATCCAGTAGCGGCCAAGAGTTCGGGGTTCGGGATTCGGAGTTGGTAGTTCGGCCTTCAGGCGGAAGTTTGTAATCGACCGGAAACTCTCTATTCGAACTTTGCTATTGAACGTCCGCTTCAACGCCAGGCTACGAACTTCCGCCTGAAGGCCGAACTACGAACCTCGCCGCTTTGACCGCGGAGCCGCCGAGGGAATAGGTTGCTTACACCAACGAGCCAGGAGGGTCTCGCGTTGAAAAGAGCTTTCGTCCTCGCACTCACTTGCATAATCCTGTCATCAGTCGCCGCGACCTCTCAGACAAAACACCGCAATTCCCAAAAGCGCCCGGCTGCTTCGACATCCTTTGCTGAAAAACAACAAGCCGAAATCCGGGCCGGCCGCCAACAAATCGCCGCGCAGATCAAAGCCTTAACTCAGTTCCTCTACCTGTTCGGAAATATCTCGAAGGGCATCGAAACTGCTGAACAGGTGAACCGCAATCGCGAGCAGACATCTGTCGGCATGCCTGCGGAGCGGATCGAGCAGAGTAAGACCAAACTGAAAGACAGCATCAAGGCCGTGCGGATCGGGCTCGATCAACTCGAGTCGAGCTTTCGTCTCAATCCGGTGCTTCAGAGCTACTACCTGAACCTGGCGGGTGTGGCCAAGCTCGGCCAGACAGCCGAGACTCAAGCCGCCGCTAATAGCTTCGATCAGTCGGGAAGATCGCTGATCGCGGCGGTCAACAAGCTCGCGGACGCATTGGTAGCGCTTCGGTGATAGAGCGAGTCGTCACTTGTCTCCATTAATCAATGCCTTCTGCGCCGAGGCCCACTCCGAGAGACGCCCGCGGTAGGCTGCAACCCGTTCCGAGTGCATCGAAGAAAGGTCCGTTGACTCAGCCGCATCCGCGCACACGTCGAACAACTTCGAGCGCCCGGATTCAAGCTCGTAAATAAACTTCCAACAACCATCCCGCAGTCCCATCAGGCTAAGAGAATAGTCGGTGTAGAAAAGCGCCATGTTCGACTTCCCGTCGAGCGCGGTGAGCCCTTGATATCCCGCGGGCAGCGGCGAGCCGAGCAGATCGAGAATTGTAGGCGCGGTGTCGATCAGGCTGATTGATCGCGCGACCCGCTCCGGTTCCTTGATCAAACCCGGCGCGGCGATCAGAAACGGAACGCGGATGTTCTCATCGTAAAGAAACAGCGAGTGCCCATAGTTACCTTCGTGCTGGCCGAAAGCCTCGCCGTGATCGCCAAAGATGACAAACAGCATTCGGTCTTCGAGGCCGCGGTCGCGCAGACCTTTGATCAAAGCGCCCAGCGACTCGTCCGCGTAATGCAGCGCGTTCAAGTAGCGATCGGACTCTGCTCGTTCTGGAAATGGACCGGGCTCGGGCGTGTCATAAGGATGATGCCCCGCGATCGGCAAATAGGTCAGGAAGAAACGCTCGCCGGGCACAAGCGAGTCGATCCACGCCAATGCTCGCCGCACCGTCGATGGCTCATCCACACCGAAGCTCGACTCACGATTGCCACCTATCGCACCCGCGTCCTCCAGGACATCGTACCCGCGATTCTCAATAACCGCCTCCATCCCCAAATACATGAATCGGCCCGAGTGAAAGAGCGCAGTGCGATACCCGTTCTGCTTGAGCGCTGCCGCAATCGACTGAGTGGTGATTCGCGCATAGCTCTCCGCCTCTGTATCCATCGCCGGATAGCGCGAGCAGAGCACCGCGAAGAACCCCTTGATGCTTTCAGGATAGACCGAGTAAGCGTTCTCGAAGATGAGGGAGGAGCCGGCCAGCTCCGACAGATTGGGCATCGGATCGACAGCCGCGCCGTAAGTCCTCAAGTACTGCGCGCCCGCCGATTCGAGCACGATCAAAACCACATTGCGGCCCGACGTCGCGCCGCGCAGCCGAGACATATCTTCGTCGGGCAAGCTGGAGTCGAGCGGGCTAGCTCGCCAATCTCCGGCGGCTTCCCCATCGGCAGCTCGCGCGGTTATTCGCGGCAGCGCCGTAGTCGCGAGCGCCGTGATTGCGTTGCGACCCATTCCGGCGGTGTCCACTCGCGAGGTAGCCTGCGGCCCAAGCGACACGAGAACCAGCGCGACGAGAATCATCGCAAAGATGCCAACCGCGCGGCGACGCTGCCATTCAAAGCGTCGCGTCGCCCACCGCAGAAACAGCGGAAGCGCGACGCCGCTTGCCACGACAAGAAACATCAACGAGAGGTTGCCGGCTGTTGCGTGATGCTTGATCGAATCCGAAAGCGCGCCGCGGGTTGCGCCCAGCATAGGCCACGTGAGCGGCGAGGAGAGCACTCGCGCTACGGGAACATTAATCGCCACGTAAGCGACCGCCGCTCCGTAGAGAATCCAAACAGGAACGCGACCTGTCCTGAATCGTCCGAACAAGCTATCGAATAACGCGAACGCGAGCGCGACCAGCACGTCTTGCCAGAAGTAAGCGAGCGGCGTCCATCCCGAAAGCTGAATCGGGCGTCCCACAAGCATTGCCAGCTTGGCCACAACGAGGACGCCAAGCAGGGCCAGCGCCTTCATCGCATCACCAGGTTCACGCGTTTCAGCAGCAACCACGAGACGACCGCGCTCGAGCCGCGGCGCCGCCAGATCCAGTCGTGCACAAGCATCGCCGAGGCGGGAGGTCGTTCGTAGAGCGCTCGGCGGTCGCCTTCAAACGCGAGCGGTATCACGAGCAGATCAAAATCACACGACACCACGGGCTCGAAGCGTTGGTTGATGAATTCCTGGGAGCCCTGGGAGCGCAGGCATCCTTGCCTGCCTTCTTGCTCTGTTGACACAGTTCCACGGAGCAGGCAAGGATGCCTGCGCTCCCAGGCGAGAAAACTCCGCGCGATTGCGAGATTACTCTCGCTCTGGTCGATCAGCACGAGCCTTGACTCAGGCAGCAGTCGGCTCAGAATCAACGCCGTTCTCGGAAACAGTCCACCGCCGACAATCCCGACGCAACCTACACCTGGCAGCTCGATCAACAAGCTGCGGAAGGCGCGCTCGTGCCGATCGAGCACGAACCTCTGAAGCACCGGGAATCGCAGGACCATCCGCTCGAGCGCGCACAGGTTCACAACCTCCAACCATCGCAGCACCGCCGGCCAGCGGCTTGTGTTCGAATGCGAGGCTCTTTGACGAGGCAAGTCCCGCCAATTTGCCGCCGGCCGAGCGTGATGCTCGATGTGATACCCGTCATTGAACAGCAGGAAGTTATATAACCAGCCGTAGTGACTGACCGTGCCTCGCGTGTGTTCGTAGTGGCCCTGCAAATAACAAAGCCCGAGCCCCATGAGAAAACCAGGCAGGTAAACAGACAGCACAAATCGCGGAGCAAATCCGAGCAGGGTTCCCCACAACGCGATCACCGCGCCGAAGTCGAACGGTGCAAGCTTCATGTCGTGTCGCTCGCGCCGCCCCTCGATCGCGAGATGATGCGCGAGGTGCCGCGATCGCCAAAGCGATTGCGGAAAGCCGAGCAGCAGTGAAAGGTAGCACGAGAAGCTCGCGTTGAGCGCTCTCGTCCGGAAGAACGGCCGGTGGATTGCGTGGTGCGAGATTGTGTTTGCGTTCCACCACAGCCCAACCGCGACCAGCGGGATCGACGGCCACACCAGGAGCAGCGAGCCATGCGCCAATGCGAGCGCGACCGGCAGAGCATCCCACGTGGCCCACCTCGTCTGCCCGAGCACTCGTGCGGCCATCGCTGCTACTCCTTGGGAAGCGACATCAGTTCAGCAATCGGCCCGTAGTCACTTCTGCTAGCGCTCATCTTTGTCACGCCGCGGTCCACCGGATAAACATCCGGATCGGTGGGCTTGTCTGCGGCCTTCCGCAAGCGGGCCGGCTGGTTACGTCCCCCGAAAGCGATGATCTGACCGGTCCCGGCGACTGCCTTAATGTCAGCCCACTCGTTCCGGCAGACCGCCTCCCTACCCGGTTTCAGCGAATAGTAGAGATAGCCTCGCCGCGCCGGGTCGTAGTTGTTGCGATCATCCTTGGTTGCCAGCGCGAACGCGCCCCAAATCTGAATCCTCTCCGGCGCCTCCGCATTCGGCTCGAAGACGACTTTGTCTACCCGCGCATAGACACCGGTCCAGTCAGAGGCTTCGGTCTTCAGCGTAAGCAGCGTGAGCGAGAAACAGGCGATGATCCCCGCGATCAGGATTGGTCTGTGTTTCATAAGAGTCTCCTTTCGGTGGTTTCCTATTAGACGGAAGCCGCGCGCGGTTTCTTCCATCGGAGAACGAGCAGTCACCGTCGCCACACTTGTTTGGGGTTGTCTCGATTCGAGATGTCGAACAGTTCGATGCGCCAGGGCATCAGTTTCAAGACTCCGAAACCGGGACTTTCGACGCTGCCAAAAAACAGCTTCGGGTCATAACCGAGCGGCGCCGGCGCTGAACGGAATAGATCCCAGATGCGTTGCTTGGTAGCCATATCATCCTGCCATTCCGCGCTACAATCGGCATACACCGGCTTGACCGGGTCCGCCAGATAGGCCAGCGACATATGAGCATTATGCGCAAGGTGCGTCGCCTTCAACGAGTAGCGTCCGGTAGCCACCCAACCCGTCGAGCCTTCCCAGATTGGATGCAGCACTCGCGATCGCAAGCGGTTCTTCGTATCCAGTGTCGCCGCGCTACACCAGACCGCAGTATGAGCACGCTTGATGAACTCGGTTTCGATGTCGGAGAAAGAAGACACGTTCATTTGATTCTCCTCGTTTACAGGATCTGAGTCAGTCGCGTCGATTATACTACCTCGTCGCCTCACCGGGGCTAGATGCTTTGCGGTTTTCCAACAGCCAGAGCGCACGCGATTCGGCTTTACAATCTCCATTGAATGGCGATAAGTTCGCTTCCCGCGTTGATGCTGCTCACCCAAATCCGTCGACGCCGAGAGGACGCAAAACATGAGACGAATTCTTATCACCACAGCAATCGCGCTGACGCTGTTGGCAGGCGCTCTTGCACAGAAGCCATCCCAGTCGTCGGTCTACTATCCAGCCGCCGGTGACAAGTGGCAGCGCAAGCCGCCAGCCGAAGCCGGATTTAGCCCCGAGCTGCTCGAGCAGGCAGTCGCATTCGCGAAGACTCAGGAGACAAGGCAGCCTCGCGACTTCTCAACCCAGGTACAGAACTTCGGCGCATTGCTCGGCCCGATACCGAAAGATCGCGCTGAAACCAACGGAATCATCATTCGCCACGGCTACATCGTTGCCGAGTGGGGCGACACCGCACACGTCGATCCTACTTACAGCGTTGCGAAGAGCTTTCTCTCTACAGTGCTCGGACTCACGATCGATCGCGGGATGATCAAGAGCGTCGACGATCCGGTGCGCAACTACATCAAAGACGGCGGCTACGACTCGCCACATAACTCGAAGATCAGCTGGCGGAATCACGCGAACCAGACGAGTGAATGGGAAGGCACGATGTTCGGCAAGTCACACGACTTCATCGGCGTCGAGCAGTTTGGCAGGGGACGCCGCGAGCCTCGCGAGTTAAAAGAGCCCGGCGAGTTTTACGAGTACAACGACGTGCGCATCAATCGATTCTCGCTCTCGCTGCTGACGCTCTGGAAGCGGCCGCTGCCTGAAGTGATCAAACAATCCGTTATGGACCCGATCGGGGCTTCAAACACGTGGCAGTATCACGGATACTACAACTCCGACGTAATGATCGACGGCAAGAAGATGACTTCGGTAAGCGGGGGCACACGCTGGGGCGGCGGTTTGTGGATCAGCACGCGCGATGAGGCGCGCTTCGGCTACTTGTTCCTGCGCCGGGGCAAGTGGGGCGGCAAACAGATCATTTCCGAGAAGTGGGTTCAGATGGCGACGATGCCTGGACCGCTGGGACCGGACTACGGATTCCTGTGGTGGCTGAACACTCAGAAGAAACAGTGGCCGTCAGCGCCGGCTGGAAGCTTTGCGGCGCTCGGCAACGGCTCCAACACCATTTGGATCGACCCCGAGCACGATCTGGTTGTGGTCTGGCGCTGGCATCAGGCAAACGGCGACGAGTTCTTCAAACGCATCCTTGCCGCAATAAAGAAGGACCAAAACTAGACTGAGTTGTTCACTCAGACCTTGTACTGGTACAAATGCTGGTCTATATTTGGAGCTGAATTCAAGTCTGATCTTCAAGGGATGGGTTGCAACAATGCGCGACGTTAATGTATCGGAAGGGATCGTACCTCTCGGCGAGTTCAAGACACGAGCATCCAAGATCATTGGAGAGATCGCCAACAGTGACGAGCCGCTGGTGATCACTCAGAACGGCAGGCCTGCCGCGGTCCTAATGTCTCCAGCCGCGTTTCAAGAGTTGCGCGAGCGCCACGAGTTCCTGGAGGCGGTAGCCGAAGGCGTCGCCGACACCGAAACAGGGCGCGTTGTGGATCACAAGAAGGTCCGGCGATGGCTCGATAGCTGGGGCACGGATCGAGAGAAGGACGCGCCGAAATGAAACCGGTTTGGGCGCGAGCAGCAATCCGGGACCTCGTTCAAGCGCGAGAATACATCGGTCTTGAGAATCAAGACGCCGCCCGCGAGCTCGCTTCGCGCATCGTTGACTCGACTGAACGAATTCTTCAGTTCCCCGAGGTTGGCCGCCCCGGTCGAGTAAACGGCACACGCGAGCTGGTTGTATCAGCCACGCAATACATGATTGTCTATCGCTTGAAAAAGAACGCGGTTCATTTCCTCAGGGTGCTTCACGGACGTCAAAAATGGCCGCCCGGTTAATACCCGACTCTCAAATCCTCTGCCCAGTTCGATCTCAAGAATCAAACGACTCCCGATAAGAAGCGAACGACGACGATGACTCCCACACGGTCACCTTGAGTCCTTCCACTCCTGCCGTCCGCAAGCTTGGAGACAGCTTCTTGAAGACGTACCGCGCCACCGCCTCCGCAGTCGTATTCGTTCCCGCAAGCTCCGCCACTTCGTTGAGATTGCGATAGTGCAGCGGTTCGAGCACCGCGCTCAACTCAGCGCGAAGCCGGCCGATGTCATAGAATGTTCCACTCGAGTCGATGTCGCGCGCCTCAGCCCTCACCTCGACTCTGTAGGTGTGTCCATGAAGACGAGTCGCCGGACCAAAGTCGCCGATCAATGAATGCGCCGATTCAAACTCGCCGGTAATACCTATTTCAAATTTCTGCATAGTGCCTCGCGGAATAATCCAGAGCAACCTGTATGACCTCGCCGGGCTGCTCGTCGATCAGACGGTAAGCTTCTGCGGCGCGATCGAACGGCAGCATGTGGCTGATCAATTCATCCAGTAGCAATTCGCCCAGGTATCTGACAGCCAACTCGCGCCGGCGAAGAATGGTCCACCTCGGCGCAAGCGACGGATCAAGATTGGATACCTGCGAGCTCTTCAGGGTCAACCGCTTGCGGTGAAAATCGCCTCCAAGGTTCAACTCGGCTCGCTTCGTGCCGTACCAGGAGACGACCACAACGCGTCCCTCGTGCGCCGCTGCGGCGATCGCATCATCCAGAGCGCGCGGTTGGCCGCTCGCCTCGATAACCACATCGGCTCCGACTCCTCCGGTCAGAGCGGACACGCGCTCGGCGAGACTCTCCGCTGATGGGTCAAGAGCCACATCGGCGCCTGCCGATAGCGATAGCTGCCGGCGCTTCTCATACAAGTCGCTGGTGATGATCAGGCTCGCGCCCGCTTTTCGAACCAGTTGGGTTATCAACAACCCAACAACACCCTGACCGATCACGACAACCCTCTCACCCAGGCGCGGCGCAGCATCAAGCAACGAATTCAGAGCGGTCTCCACATTCGCCGCAAAAATCCCGATGCGCGGATCAGGTTCTCGAGGGAGCCTGATGACAACCGTCGCGGGAACCGTATAGCAGGTTTCGTGTGGGTTGAACGCGAAGACCAGATCGCCCTCCGCCAGTCCGCTCACGCCGCTGCCGGCATCCACCACTCGACCTACGCTCGCGTAGCCGTACTTGACTGGAAAGCTGAAGCGGCCTTGCAGCGTAGGAAAAGTAGCGTCGAGCGCAAGTCCCGAGGGAGCTTCTCCGCAATAGACCATCATCTCGCTGCCGTGGCTTATGCCGGAGAAGAGTGCCTCGATGCGTACTTCGCCTGGACCAGGAGCCGGCGTGTTCGAAGCTCGCAACTCAACGGTTCTCGGAGACGCGAACCAAACTGAGACCGCCGGGCGCTCTCGAACTAACGTCGACGACATCGCGATCTTTCCTCCTCAGAAGAGAGTTCGTAGTTCGGCCTTTAGGCGGAAGTTTGTACCCGGGCACGGTCCGGTCATCGTGCTACAAACTTCCGCCTAAAGGCCGAACTACGAACTCTTCACCTCACCGACATAACGACCCCTCAGGAGATGTTTTACCACAACGGCCCTCTCTCAAGCATATGGAAGTAATTCATAGCGGTTGGCGGAATTCGGCAAAAAGTACACGGTGCGCTCGCCCGTCTCTCTTCGAATCCAGCCAATTCTTTAAATAGAGCGGGTTAGC
>CAZJQQ010000033.1:79006-81427 GCA_964548075.1 uncultured Clostridia bacterium
ATCTCAGCCCTTTCGGGCTGCAGGAGGAAGTAATGAAACAACTGTCGATGCTAAGAGCCCTCGTAGTGTTGAGCGTGGCATTAATCGTGCCCGTTAGCGCACAGCAACCCGCCCGCTCAACTGCCGGCAACCCCCAGATCGCCGCCGGCGCGAAGATGAACGTAAAAGGCATGATCGTAAAGCGCGACCAGAGCAACTTCATCGTGCGCGATCAAAGCGGTCACGACTTGACTGTCCGATTGGCCGGCAATGCCAAGATAGAAGAGAAGAAGAGTAATCCGTTTCGCGGCGCCAAGAAGTATTCTGAAACTCAGTTAGTCCGCGGCCTTTATGTCGAGGTCGAAGGACGCGGAGACGCCTCTGGCGCTCTGGTCGCCGATAAGATCAAGTTTTCGGATAACGACTTCAAGGTCGCTCACGCCGTCGATTCGACAGTAGTGCCGGTCGAAAACCGGCTGGGCGAGGCCGAGGAGCGCGTCGCCCGCACCGAGCAAAATGCCCAGCGCCTGTCTGGTCAGCTTGACGAGTTGGCCCAGGTTGCCAATCTCGCAAAGGGCGGAGCGGCAGCGGCACAGGAAACAGCAGATGTCGCTGTTGACGGCGTCAACAGGACCAATGATCGCATCTCGTCTCTGGATGACTATGAAGTGAAAAAGAGTGAGACCATTAACTTCAAAGTCGGCAGTGCAGTGTTGAGCCCCGATGCCAAGTCAATGCTTGACGAAATCGCGACTCAGGCGAAGCGCGAGAAGGGATTCGTGATCGAAGTGCGCGGGTTCGCCTCAGCCGACGGCGCAGAGAATTCCAATCGCGTTCTCAGCCAGCGCCGCGCCGAAGTAGTCATGCGCTACCTGGCCGAGAATCACGACATTCCGCTGCGGCGAATCATACTGCCGTTCGGATACGGTGAGGCCATGCCGATCGCCGACAATACGTCGCGCGACGGGCGCAAACAGAATCGGCGCGCCGAGGTTTCGATCCTTGTCAGCAAGGGTCTCACAACGCCAGTGAACGTCAATCGCTCTGTTGGTTCGAATCGTCAACCGTAGAATTCGTCGGCCGCTGGAACCCCAACGGAGTTGCGTCTCTCAGCCCAGGGTTGCCGTACTCGGCTACCCTGGGTGAACGGTGCCGCGCCAACGTGGTGGGCTGCAACCCTGTTATTTTCCATTTGTCATTGATCATTTGGCGCCTTTCTGTTCATTGGATCGTCGCTCAGAACCGCGCGTATTCGGAGGAAATAGCAAATGACAAATGGAAAATGGAAAATGGAAAATGGAAAATGGAAAATCCCGACTGAAAGGGTGTGGCGGCGTACGTTAGCCGTGACACAACGCCACCATTGCTTGGTTGGTCGTCATTCGCCGAAAGGAGCGAGCCCTTGCATCTGTCATCACTAGCCTTATCGCTTATGCTGTTGGCGGGCCTGACTCCGCCCATTCTCGACGTGGTCTTCGCCCTTCAGTCGTCGCCTCAAACAACCAAGCCCAAGCAGAATCCGCCGCAGGAACAGGACGACGCTATTCGTTTGACCTCGCGGCTGGTGCTCGTGCCCCTCTCCGCGTCGGACGCTTCGGGCAAACCAGTACGCGATTTGACTGCGGAAGATCTCGTCATCGAGGAGCAGGGGCGGCCGCAAGCAATCGTCACTCTGGGTGAACCGGGGAAGGTTCCTACCGAGATCGCGCTCCTCTTCGACATCTCGGCCAGCATTCACGGGCAGTTCGCCTTCGAACAGCACGCCGCTGTTCGCTTCATCAAAGAAGTGCTCAAGCCCGCGGATGCCTTGTCGGTCTTTTCGATTGGAGTGATTCCGAAGCTGGTGAAGTCTCGCACGGCGAGCAGCGAAGAGGCGATCACAGGGTTGATGGCCTTATCGCCGGTGAAGGAGCCTACGGCGTTTTTCGATGCGGTTGTAGAAGCCGCGCTCTATCTCGGCAAGACCGCTGATGCGGGCACCAGGCGCGTGCTCATTGTCATCTCCGACGGGGAAGAAAACTATAGCGAGCACTACAAGCTCAACGACGCACTGCGCGAGCTCCAAAAGAACGATTGCCTTTTCTACTCGATCAACCCGAGCGGCCAGGCGCTGAACCTGAACTCGATGAGCGTAAGAGGTCAGGGCTATATGGAATCGATGTCATCGCAGACGGGCGGAAAGGCTTTCGTGCCCAAGGAGATTGGCGATCTCGAAGCGGTGTTCCGTCAAATCGCAGAGGAGCTTCAAGCTCAATACTTGTTGGGATACTACTCGACGGACGAGCGGGCTGACGGTGGGTTTCGTCCGATCACGGTGCGCGCCCCAAAGCGCCCGGACCTTCGCCTGCGCTCCCGCCAGGGCTACTATGCGCCGGGTTCTAAATGATTCAAACGTCCCAAACCAAATCGCAAATCGCAAATCGCAAATCGCAAATCGCAAAT
>CAZJQQ010000034.1:0-79249 GCA_964548075.1 uncultured Clostridia bacterium
GTGCCGCAGCGGACGAGCTTTCCCCGGCTGAGGATCGCCGCGCGATCGCACAACGCCTCGACGTCCGACAAGATGTGCGATGAGAAAAAGACAGTCTTGCCCTGCGCACGAAGAGACAGCAGCAAGTCGCGCACCTCTCGTCTTCCGATCGGGTCCAGACCGGACATCGGTTCATCCATAAAGACTATCTCCGGATCATTGACCAGAGCCTGCGCAATTCCGATACGTTGAAGCATGCCCTTAGAGTACTTTCTGAGCTGCCGATTGGCGCGATCCGAATCGAGGCCCACCACCCCGAGCAACTCGGTCCCTCTTACCCTTGCCTGCTCCGCCGGAATGCCGAACAACGCTGCGGTGTACTCCAACAACTCGCGGCCGGACAGATAATCGTAGAAGTAGGGGTTCTCCGGAAGGTAGCCCACGCGCGCACGGGTGGACACGTCATCGACTGGATGACCGAGTATGCAGGCACTGCCATGGGTCGGATAGATCAGCCGCATCAGCAGCTTGAGCGTGGTGGTTTTGCCGGCTCCATTAGGACCAAGGAATCCAAATATCTCGCCGCGACGAACTTCGAGGTTGAGTTGATCGAGCGCCCGTACTTTTCTCTTCTTGAGAAAGCCGACTTCGTAGTCTTTGGTGAGATCGATTATGTCGATTACTACATCGGAGTTGTTTTTCTGAGTCCCAGTCATTTAGTTCTTCTTTCAAGACATTTTCCTGCGGCGCGCAGAAACGTCTCGCGGATATCCGGATCAGCGATCCGGTCAGCCTGTCCGCGCAGCGGAAGCGCCTGGATTTCCGGCGCGGTAAACTTTACTTCGTGGGGGACTTCGGGTTCGCGCACGATCAGGTCAGGGTTCACGACGTACTCAATCGTAGTGACCAGGGGGGCGCCAAGCAGAGAGTTTAGCTTGAACAGAGCCTGTCCGCGCATGCTCATAAGTTGAGTGCGCCACGTTGCGTCGGGCACGGCCACGATCAACGTCTTTCTCTCGAGCCGAACGGGCGCGGTGACTTTGCGAATAGGACCGCCGACGGCTACCAGCCATGCGGCAAACACCGCCTGCTCCCGCACCTCATCGGAATCCGCGGCGTGGCGCAGCATCTGCGGAACCAGCATCAACAGATCGGTCAACATTGGAGGTCAGTAGTCAGTAGTCAGTAGTCCGTAGTCCGTAGTCCGTAGTCCGTAGTCCGTAGTCCGTAGTCCGTAGCCAGTAGTCCGTAGTCAGTAGTCCGTAGCCAGTAGTCCGTAGCCATTCCACTTCACGAGTCCGTGCTACTGACTACGGGCTACGGACTACTGACTACGGACTACTGACTATTCAGTGCTTGATCTTCGGCCAGTAAACCGCAAAATCGAAGTCGGGATCGTTCGGTTCCTTGTGACACTGCATGCAGCCCACCGGCGTCGCCATGAAGCCGTAGCCCTTGCCCGGGTTGCTGGCGTGCTGGCGCCCGGGACCGTGACATTCCTCGCACTGGACGTTCGCGAACTGTGGCGTCGTGTATAGCGATTGGAAGCCGCCCTTCTGAAAGCCGACGACATGGCATCCGACACATTCGTTGTCGAACTGTTGGTTCTTCTTCTCGAGCGTAGCCATCGCATGACCGTGTCTGCTGCTCACCCACACCTGATGTTCTTTCTCGTGACAACCCGCACATGTCTCAACGCCGACGTAAGGGGAGTCCCCTCCTAGGAGCAGCGCGTTGGGTTTGGGCGTCGCAGCCGCCGACGCGCTGGTGTTCTGGTCGTTTGTGAATTCGGTGTGCGCCGCAGTAACGACCTCCAAAGCTGAGGGGTCGTCAGGTATCACGGAATCAAGCGCTATATAGCGATTGACTTGTTTCTCGGCGCTTCCGTCGCCTTTGACGTATACCCGCAGCTCGCCAAGATACTTGGTCTGGTTATAGGAATAGGTTATCGTTGCGCGATTGAAGTGCTGAGCTTCATCCATGCTGCTTGTCTGCCGCGCACCGATGATCGTATCAATCTCAGAGTTCTCGGTGGCGAGCCGCTGAACAGAGCCCATGTCCATATAAGCGAGCGCTACGATGACGTCCGTTTTCTGTTTTAGTTCGGGCAAGACCTTCCTGGCTGCTTCAAACGGATCGTCTATGCGGAAGCCCGCATAGACAGTCTCGTTCGTGTTGGGACCCGTAGGCTTCGCTTCGGAGAATCCTACGATACCGATTCTCAGCTTCCGGCCGGGGGTGCCTCGCTTGAGCGTGATCTCACGAATCACGTAAGGAACGGGATCGCGATGCTGATCGGTCATCGGATGAATGTTGGCGGACACGAGCCGTTCAATAAACGGGTATTCTTCAACCCGCTTGTCGAAGCCGTCTTTCTTCAGCAACTCGCCGAGGTAAGGCAGGTCGAAGTAGCTGATGTTAGCAGCGTCGTGATGAAAATCTCCGTATCCCTTGACTACCCATTTGTTTTTTGTCATAACCTCAGCGGGTAGTTGGTCTGCGCTGAAGCGATCATCGGCAAACAAGTTGCCTGCATCAACGACTAGCGTCGGGACTTCGGTGTTCGATCTCTGTTTGAAAGCCTTGATATAGCTGACACGCCGTGCCAGTCCACCCATAGGGTGGCTCGGTCAGCCACAGGTTTCCAGGCTGCCGTGAATATCAGCGCCGTACATGATTGCGAGCGCGTAGCCGTCGTCTTCGCCTAGCCGCTCTTTTAGTTTTGGGTCGTTCAGGTCAAAACTAAAACGGCCATCTCCGCCATCAGAGTCCGGGTCACCGGAACGAGAACAGCCGTTGTTGATCACTGCGAGCGCGGCCATAAAAGTAACAATGACCAGCAAAGAGATTTTTCGACGCAAGGCAACCTCCAGGTTAATCAGTATCTCGCGGGGCTAGCGACCGAGCCGAGTTTGGAAGCGTTAGCTTTCGCCACCAGTTTGCAAACCGATTATTATGCCGGCGAGAGAGCCCAGAATCATACTAGCGTCCGCGTCTCCCCGGCGCGCCGAGCTGCTCAAGCAAATCGGGATCGAGTTCGAGATTGCGCCCAGCCACGTCGAGGAGCGGCCTCATTCTGATGAGGCACCGGCCGATTATATCACACGCATTGCAAGGGCTAAAGTTATTGCCGTTGCACGCGAGCGCGAAGCTGGACTAGTCATCGGCGCGGACACGGTCGTCGTGCTGGATGGCCGAATGATTGGAAAACCTGAAGATGGAGCCGATGCTCAGAGGTTGCTCAGGCAGTTGTCGGGAAGGTGGCACGCGGTTTTGACCGGCGTCGCGCTTTATGATGTAGAGACGCGTCACGAGGTCGCAGACTATGAAAAGACTCTGGTCAAGTTCACTCAGCTTACGGACAGTGAAATTGAATGGTACGTAAACACCGGAGAGCCGATGGATAAGGCCGGGGCGTATGGCATTCAGGGACTCGGTGGGCTGTTCGTCGACGAGATTGCTGGCAATTATTACAACGTTGTTGGGCTGCCCATACCTCTCGTATATCGGCTGGCGCGCCGGCTCGGATACTCGTTCGTTGCCTAGCGTGAAGGCTTGTTTGGAAGGGGGATTCGCATGAGCAACATTGAAGGCAAATCAGCCGTTGTAACCGGAGCGACGCGAGGAATCGGGCTCGCGATCGCACGCGCCCTGCTGGAGCGCGGCGGGCGCGTATTGATCTGTGCCCGAGGCAGAACAGATGTGGAGCAGACTGTGGCCTCTCTCAGATCAGAGCACGGTGATCGCGTTCATGGTACGGCCTGCGATGTCAGAAGCTACGGCGACGTCCGCTCGCTGTTCAGCAATATAAGACAGACGTTAGGAACCCTCGACATCCTGGTCAACAACGCCGGCATTGGGTCGCACAGCTATGTCGAGCATATGCCTGTCGAGGAATGGAACGCCACGATTGAGACGAATCTTTCAGGGGTTTTCTATTGCTGCCACGAAGCGTTGCCTTTGATGAAAGGTAATGGCGGCGGCTACATAATCAACATTGGCAGCCTTGCGGGAAAGCACTCGTCTCCGGGCTCGGCGGCGTACTGCGCATCAAAGTTCGCGCTGGTTGGTTTCTCGGAAGCCCTGATGCAAGAGGTGCGGTATGACCATATTCGCGTCAGCCATGTGATGCCGGGGTCAGTCAACACCAGCTTCGGACGTAGCGGCGGACAGGACCCTTCAAAGACGTGGAAGCTGTTACCGGAAGACGTAGCGGCGGTGGTGATCAATCTACTGGAGATGGACGCGCGTGCCTTGCCAAGTCAAGTTGAGCTCAGGCCGTCCGAGCCGAAAAAGTAGGAAAATTGGCGCGCGTTGACATGCTGAAAGAGCGCTTGTTAGAATTCGCGGTGGTTGTTACAGCGATAATGCAATTCATACCGGGACTTAAGTATGGCCACAACTGAAACAGAACTAGCTTCGACGACGGATGCTCCACCTTCTGCGGCGGCGACTGTCAAGATAAGCTCCAAGAAGAGCGATTCCGTGCTCGACAAGGTGCTGCGGTTACTCAGCTCCGTGAAATTCGGCCTGGTGATGCTGAGCACGCTGCTTCTGTGCTGCATGATCGGGATGCTGGTGATGCAGGTCAACGTCGACGGCTTCCAGAAATACTACGCGAATCTCAAGCCCGCGCAGAGGCTGATCTACGGCTCGCTGGGTTTCTTCGACATCTATCGCTCGCGATACTTCACTCTTTTGCTGGCGATCACCGGCTTGAACATCATACTCGCCTCGATTGATCGTTTTCCGGCAGCGTGGCAATACATACGCAAGCCGAAGCTTACCGCTTCTCCGAAGTTTATCGCCGCGCAGATGTTCAGCGTTGAGTCTACAGAGCACACTGATCCCAAGGGAGTCGCGGAGAAGATACGCATGGCGTGGCGCAAGCACGGATTTCGCGCTCGCGTCAACGAAGAGAATAATCGAGTGACGGTCTTCGCTCAGCGCAGTGTCTGGAACCGTCTTGGCGCTTACGTGGTGCACGTTGCCCTCCTGACGATCTTCACCGGGGGCTTCCTCACGAGCCGTTATGGTGTCGGGGGTTCAATGGAGATCAAGCCAGGCAGAACCTCAGACAAATTTGCGACGAGTGAGATCTCGCTTGACGGCGCGCGTGAATCTCAAGCGGTGCTTCCTTTTCAAATCGAGTGTACGGACTTGCAGCAGAAGTTGATCAGGGAGGAAGGCGGGCTCGACAACCAGAACACGATCGACTGGCTGAGCTTCATCAGGATCGCCGACAAGGAACGCAACGTCACCCAGGACATGCTTGTTCATCTGAACAACGTCGGCGATTATCGCGGCTATCGGTTCTTCCAGAACTCGTTCTTACCAGTCGGCAATGCCCGTCAGATCACGATTACTTTCGAACCGGCCGGAGGCGGCGTGTCTCTGCCGCCCGTGACCATAAGCCGCAATGGCTCCGCTGAGGTTCCAGGAATCGGCACGGTCAGGTACGTGAACTTTTATCCGGATTTCGATGTTGACGAATCGGGACCAACGACGTTGTCGCGCGACTACAACAATCCGGCCGCGCAGCTCGAAATCACAGGACCCGATGGCAAGCGAACGATGTCTTTTGCTTTCAACCCTCAGCTCTCTGAGCAGTATCTGACGAAAGCGAACGAGAAGGTGGGGAAGGAAGGCGGTGAGAATCCGCTGCTAGTCAATGGGAACAAAACCATATTGAGAGACTTTGAGAAGGTATCCCTCACTCACACGCTGACTATCCAGTACGATCCGGGGCGTACGCCGGTCTACATCGGGTTCACTCTGTTGGTTATGGCGTTGTGCGGAGTATTCTTCTTCTCCCATCAGAGGGTGTGGGCGGTTATTGAACCGATCGGCAAAGGTTCAAAGATCTACTTCGGTGGAAACACAAACCGGAACAGGCCTGCCTTCGAAGGCCGGTTCAATTCGCTGGTGCAGTCTGCTACGGGAGGATCAAAAAATGAGTAGAGCTATCAATCGTGAAGAAGCAATGGTGCCCGAACTCCCCGAGCTGGAGCTGACCGTCCCGGAGAAGGCCATCGGCCTCTTGCCGATCGTCCTTCCGATTCTGGGTACGATACTGTTGATCGCGGTGCGCATCCAGGCCGGGCGGCCGATCGGCTTTATCTACAGCGATGCGCTAATCATGCTCGCGCTGATTAGCTACATCTGCGCAGCGGTGCTGCTGGTGACCAACATCTTCGTAAAAGAGAACATCCTGGCCAGGTTAGGTTTGATCACGGTCGCAATGGGATATTGCTTCAACCTGACGGGCTGGATGGTACGCTGGATCGAAGCGGGGGACAAAGAGGGTTGGAAGGCAGGCATCAACGGAGTCTGGCGATATTTCCCATTAGACAATCTGTACGCGCTGACTTTGGGTTTCTCGGCCGGCGCGGCTTTGACGACGCTTGTCGTGATTCGCAAGCCGAAGTACCGAGCGCTCGGTGCGATGTCGATGCCAATCCTCGTCGTTGTGCTCGCGCTAGGCATGATGCTGGGCAGCGGCATAAGCACGTTGCCGCCGATCCTGGACAGCTACTGGAGGCCGATCCACGTTTCGATAGCGACAGTGGGATACGGCGTGTGCCTTGTTAGCTTCGGGCTCGCGTTCGCGTATTTACTAAAGGACGGCATTCGATTCGAAGGCGTGGCGATATGGACGGCGCTCTACGGACTGCTCACGTTCGTGATGCTAGGGTTCGGCACAGCCGGCGCTTTCCAGGTCTTTCGCGGAGAGTACACAGTGAACCTGGCAATGGATAAGAGTTCGCTGCCGTTGCGCGCCGAGTTGCCAATGGTCGGGCCCCTGATGGCTGTGACGCTACTGGTTCTGATCGTTGCGATAACGCTTTTCGCGCTCGATCATTTCAACAAAGACGAGAAAGCGAGAATGTGGGGCTGGAGGCTTTTCCACGGCGCTGTGATCCTGCAGGCAATCGTGTTGGTAGTGCTCTTCTTCCAGATGAAGAACCTCGACAACCCGGCTTTGCACGTACCTGCGCGTGAGTATCCGGCGTTCAGCGTGTGGATGTCCGAGCAGTCGCAGCAAAGCGTCTCGCCTGAACAGGCTCAGACTTGGGTGCAGCAGAACCAGTCGAGTTTGAAGCTCAGCATGAATTCGAACCCTGTCGAGTTCGGCGCGTTGATCGGTTTGTTCGTGGCGCTGTTCCTTGTCGCGTTGTTCTCGTGGAAGCGCGAGCCGCTCTTGTCGGCGCTGCCACCGCTCAAGACAATTGACTCGTTGCTGTACAGAACGGTCGGGGTTGCGTTCCCCCTGCTATCGCTGCTGCTCATCACTGGGGCCGTATGGGCAAATGAGTCATGGGGGCGTTACTGGGGATGGGACTCGAAGGAAGTCGGCGCGTTGGTGGCTTGGATGGCTTATGCAGGCTTCCTGCACACACGTATCGCGCACGGCTGGCGCGGAAGAAGAAGCGCCTACTTTGCGTTGTTAGGATTCGCGCTGGTGATATTCACGTGGCTGGGCGTGAGCTTCATTATTCCAGGTCTTCACTCCTATGCCGGCGTTTAGACTTGACCCTGACCCTGGTAGTTAGTTATGCAAAGAGGGCGAGGCCGCGGGCTCGCCCTCTTTGCTTTCCCGCTAAGAAGAGTTCACGAAACTCAGACAATTTGCAACTCAGCTTCGTTAAGGCGTTTCAACAATCGAACGTACGCGTCCGCCGTGACGCTTTGAAAATCCCCGGGATTGGCCCACGCCCAGATGGTCAACGTCGCCGCGTTGTCTGCCAACGAAGCGACTTTCACCGACGGCGGGGGAGTTTTCAGAATTCTAGGGTCGTCAGCTAGAGCTTCAGCGATCGCGCTGATCGCAATCTCAAGGTCGTCCTCTCGCACTCTCAACGTTAGTTCCAAACGCCGGCGCTGACTGAGCGAGTAGTTCACAATCTTCGAACCCCAGACCTTGGAGTTCGGCATGATCACTCGAACGCCGTCCGTTGAGGTCATCTGCATGTTGACGATGGTTAGCTCTTCGACGACGCCGAGGGCTCCTTCTACTTCTATGAGCTCGCCTGCGCGAAAGGGTCTGTAGATTAACAAGAGCAGACCGGCGGCAAAGTTCGAGAGCGTGTCCCTTAGCGCGAAGCCGAGTATGAGACCGGTGATGCTCAGGCCCGCGATAAGCGAGGTTACCGGTACGTTGACCTTCTCAAGCGCGATCAGCGTCGCGGCGATCACTATCGACAGAGATACCGAGCGCAGAAAAAAGTTCTTGAGTAGCAGGTCGTCGCGAACGCGGCTGCGATCGAGGATCGACCTCAGCCACCGCCTGCTCAGTTTCGAAGCGAGCACGCCGATCAGCAGAATGATCAGAGCGATGAACCACTCAGGAGCGTGCTGGACTATGAATGCCTTTACGGTTTCCAACAGCGGCATAGTCAAACCTGGACTTCTTCTCTACCGTTGAACAACAGGCAAGGTACATCGCCATTCAGGAAGGCGCAAGAGAATGTGCGAAGGATGCCCAAACGAGTTGGCTTGTTCAAACCGGGCCCGTGAGACACACCGCGACTTGTTGTGAATATCTTGTCGCATGAGAAAGGTATTGAGAATCAAGAGCCGCCCTTGCTAGTATTGAGCCATCGTTGACTTTGACAAGTTGGAGACCTGGCGGATGATCAAGGTATTTGTTTGTTTTCTTGCTCTCCTTGGTACTAGCGGCTTCGCCTTTGATCCTCGCGTGGACGCACACGCCAACAACCTTCTAAAGAAAATCGAAGAGGGAAGGGAACACCTCAAGAAGGAATCTGTGCAGATGCTCATGGGCACGGTTGGCACGCGCCGAGTTCGCATCAGTCGACGGAAGTATATAGACGTCCCGGTGACCGGAATAGTTGGCCGTGAGATGGCTCTGGCAATTCTCGACGGCGAAGGCGCGATCAGAATCGCGCGTGCAATCAAGCGCGACCCGGGGTTCGAGGTGCTCACTCCTGGTTTCATCCTCTCAATGCGGCGCGAGAATGGAATCAACTCCGACATCGCTTGCATAGATCCGCCCGGCGGCAAAGTTGTAGCCGTCAAGTATCCGGTATCGAATGAGGGCAATCGTTTCGGCCCGGGCGAGTTGGTGATCGAGGCGATCTACACTCCTTATTCGGGCGAGATAAAGACAGAAGAAGTGATCAAACGCGGCATCGATGTTCAGAACGGCTTCATTGAAAAAGCGTACTCGCATCTGCGCGATCGTGGCGTGCTTTCGCGGGCATTCCCTGGACGACGGGTCGTTGACGTGATCCCTAAAGACATCTTGCGCGTGCTGCTGCTGAACGAACACATCGACCCGGGCGAGTTCAAGAGTGCGGGCGTAACCAAGCCGCTGGTTGACCGCGTGCTGATAGTGATCGGCACGAATCGGGATCAAGCGTACGCATACTCGACAAGTCCGGCCGGGGCGCGGGGATTGGTTCAGATGATACCTTCGACCTACTCGCTGCTTCTGGGCAGGTACACTTCTGCGGGTCTGAAATCGAACTTCGCAGCAGCAGTGGCGGATCCGATAAACGCGGTGATGGCGCAGGTGCTGTTATGCGATTCGGACTGGGGGTCGATTCGTGCGCGAAGCGACTTGCCGGCGGAACGCGTCGGTCCTTATCTGGCGGCAGCCTACAACGGCGGCGTCGGGCGCGTTTTGACGGCGTTGTCCAATGACGAAATGGAGTGGATGGAGGAGCCTGATCAAAACCGGCGTCCCACAATGACCATAACAAAGAAGGTTCCCGTTAGAGTTCGCTCGCGCAACGGCAAGATGACAAAACGATACGTCGTCAAGAAATACACTCAACCGATCTTCAGGAGCGAAACGAGCAAGTACGTGAGTCAATACCACTGGATCAACGACTATCTAGAGGAGCGGGCGAAGGCCAGCGCTCCTCCAGTTGGGCTTGAAAAGCAATAGGCTCGGATCGACGTTTTCTATGGTGGGAGAGTTAATCTAGTGCGGCCAAAAATAGAGAAGGACCGAAGCGATCAGCACAGCCCCCGTTGCCCTGATCATTTCGGCCCTTCCGTTTCGAAGCTCGCCTCTAGAGTTGGCAAGCGCGGTGCCAAAGCCAACTATCAGATCAGGCACCTCTAAACTATTGATACTCGGTTGATGACGACGGGGACCTGCGGGACAGTTCAAATCAACTCACGGATTTTGTCATCGACCGTTACTGTTTTTGTTATTCGATCAGACAGTGACTATTTCGCCGACTGTCCACGAAACGCCTGCCGCAGCGGTCGGCCCGATGATCGCCTTTGGCCCGCCAACCATCGACGGAGTTATGGCTCCCTTGTTTTCAACATTGCCGGTGTGCAACAGAGAGGCGATGTGAGCGGCGATAGTTGCAGTTAGTCCGTAGGGGTCGCGACCGCTGACAGCCACCTTGCGAAGATGGTTGCCTCGGCGAGCAGTGCATAGGATCTCGAACTCGGACTTTTGGCGTTCTTCGATGGATGGGCCGAAGCTTCCCCGATCCACCCCGCGAAGCAGCGGCCCGGCCAGCGGCGAGCGAAGAACGAGCGGAGCGAGGAAAGAAGCCGCAGCCAAAATCACCGCCGGAACAGGCAGTACCATCAGCGTAGTTACGTTCGCAGTTGTGACGTGATGAGGGACCATGATCGCTTCGCCGAACGGAACCGATGTTGTAGTGCGACGACCAGTCTTTGGAAAGTTTACTTCTCGCCTAATCGCTGAAGCGGGCAGATGCACCAACGTGGAGTTGCGATACTGAAGCCCGCGGTTGCCAATCGCTGTTATGATGCTCTTCCTGGTCCCGCGGCTAGTCCCAAAGCCTCTGAGTGCGTAAGCAATCTCAACTTCATCGCAGGGTTGTAAATCCTCGGTTGAAAGCTCGGCTGCGGCATCCCCGAGGGCGTACTCGAATGCACAGGCAGGCACAAGCGCGGCGCCGTTTCGCATGGCTTCATCGTGGAGCTCTTCAAACACGTATCGTATGAAGGCCTGTTCACCGGTTGTGTCGAGATAGTGAACCCCACGGCGCGCGGCTTCTCGAACCACGGGTTGGCCCAGGCTGGTGAACGGCCCAGCGCAGTTGATTGCTACGGTAGCGCCATCAAGAGCTCGAGACACGCCGGAAACGTCGGTAACGTCGACAAGCACGGTATCGAATTGACCACCGAGTTCGCTCGCCAGCCGGCCGAGTTTCGTCTCGTCGCGCGCTGCGAGTCGCGCGGAGGATCCGATTCGTTTCAGCTCGTGGGCTATCAACGATCCTGTGAATCCGGTCGCGCCTATCAGAGTTATCATCGCGGGCAATGTTAACGACTCAAGATAAACGGAGCAATGCCAATATCGAAGCCGTTTCACCTTTCGGTAGAAAGTCGGCTGAATACACTATCTTTGACGGGCAGAGTTTCTTCACGTTATGATAAAGCACTCATGCAGATAGCCCCTATCGTTACGTTGCCGGCGCCTACGGAGTGCTAAGAGTCAATGCAAGAAAAAACGCAGTTGAAGATTCCCATACTGGATCTTAGCGTCCAGCATCAGCAGATCGCCGACGAGGTCGGAGTTGCCGTCGCGCGGGTCCTCAACAGCCAGAAGTTTATTCTCGGGCCTGAAGTGCGCGAGTTTGAGCAGGAACTTGCGCCTTATTGCCAATGCGCTGAGGCTGTCGGCTGCGCGTCGGGCTCGGACGCACTTCTACTCGCTCTGATGGCCTGTGGCGTAGGCCCCGGGGACGAGGTGATTACCACCCCGTTCAGTTTCTTTGCCACCGTCGGCTCAATCGTGCGGTTGGGAGCGAAGGCCGTCTTTGTCGATATCGACGAGGCGAGTTTCAACATAGATGCGAATCGGATTGAGAGCGCAATAACTGAGCGAACGAAGGCGATCATGCCGGTGCATCTCTTCGGTCAATGCGCCGAGATGGCCCGAATAAACGAACTCGCCTGTCAATCTGGGATCGAGGTTATAGAGGACGCGGCGCAGGCGATAGGAGCAGAGTATCGGGGTAGAAGGGCAGGGAGCCTGGGCGCGGTTGGGTGCTTCAGTTTTTATCCGTCGAAGAATCTGGGAGGGGCAGGGGACGGCGGCCTGCTGACAACTAACGATCTGGATATGGCTGAGACGCTAAGAACTCTTAGGGCTCACGGCGCTAAGAAGAAGTACTATCACGATCGCGTGGGGATCAACAGCAGGCTTGATTCGCTTCAGGCCGCGATTCTGCGCGTGAAGTTCCGCTACCTGGATCAGTGGGCCCACGCCCGCCGGGCAAACGCGCAACGGTACCGCGAGCTTTTTCGCGATGCGGGATTGGTTTCGAGCGACTCGATACAGTTGCCAGTGGAGTCCGAGTCGTCGCTTCACGTTTACAATCAGTTTGTGATTCGAGCGCGCGATCGGGATAAGCTGAGAGCCTACCTTGCAGAGCGCGGCGTTGGGACCGAGGTATATTATCCAGTGCCGTTGCATTTGCAGGCTTGCTTCAAAGATCTCGGCCATCAAAGCGGAGACTTTCCCGAATCGGAGCGGGCGGCAGACGAGGCGCTTGCGATCCCCATTTACCCGGAACTTGGCGCAAACGCGCAGGGTTACGTGGTTGAGACAATCGCGTCGTTCTATCGGCAGGCAGATGCTTGATGCAAAGGTGAATTGAAAATGCGAGTGCTGATAACAGGCGGAGCGGGATTCCTGGGCTCTCATCTTGTCGATCGCCTAATTGGAGACAACCACGAGGTGATCGTGTTCGACAACCTGCTAACAGGGCGAGTTGACAACATCGAGCATCACCTTGGGAACGAACACTTCAAGTTCGTGAAACAGGATGTGACCGAGTATTTGTACGTGGCGGGCCAACTGGATGCTGTCGTGCACTTCGCATCGCCGGCGAGCCCGATCGATTACCTGCAGCTACCAATTCAAACATTGAAGGTAGGCAGTCTCGGAACGCACAAAGCGCTGGGCCTGGCCAAGGCAAAGCACGCGAGATTCTTGCTGGCATCTACTTCGGAGGTGTACGGGGACCCGCAGGTGCATCCGCAGCCGGAGGAGTATTGGGGGCACGTAAACCCGGTTGGGCCGCGCGGCGTGTATGATGAAGCAAAGCGCTTCGGCGAAGCGATCACGATGGCTTATCATCGCTATCACGGACTTGATACTCGGATTGTCAGAATATTCAATACGTACGGCACGAGGATGCGTCCAAATGACGGGCGGGTGATTTCAAACTTCGTCGTTCAAGCCCTAAAGGGCGAGCCGCTCACGGTGTATGGAGACGGTCGGCAGACGCGTTCCTTCTGCTACGTCAGTGATTTGATCGAAGGCATATTGCGCCTGCTGATGATTTCTGACGAGGGGCAGTCGAAATCAATCGATGGAAAGCCAGGCACTGACGACGATATTCACCTGCCAACCAACATCGGCAACCCCGGTGAGTTCACCGTCATCCAGCTTGCGCGTATGGTCATCGAGTTGACCGGTAGCCGGAGTATTATTGAGCACAGACCTTTGCCGGTCGACGATCCGCGGGTTAGGCAACCCGACATAAGCCGCGCGGTACGACTTTTAGGCTGGGAGCCCACTGTGAGCCTGGTCGAGGGGCTCAGAAACACGATTGCCTTCTTCGCAAACGGGCTGTAACAGGGTTGGAAACGCAAATGCATATAGCAGTCATTGGGACGGGTTACGTTGGATTAGTCACAGGTGCGTGCTTCGCCGACTTTGGCATGAGAGTGACCTGTGTGGACAAGGACGAGGATAAGATCGCTTCCATCAACGCGGGCAAGATGCCAATCTACGAGCCTGGATTGGATGCGCTGGTCGCGAAGAGCGTGCGAGAGGGAAGGCTCGAGTTCAGCACCGATGTGAGGGGAACAATCGAGCGATCGCTGGTCGTGTTCCTGGCGGTCGGCACTCCGTCAAGCGGTGACGGATCTGCCGATATGAGTCAGATTGATGAAGTGGCTTACGAGATAGCCAGGTCTCTGAACGGTTACAAAGTGATTGTGACAAAAAGCACGGTTCCGGTCGGCGCGGCCTCTCGCATTAAGAAGATCATCGAGGAGAACAAAGCGACGCCCAGCCGGTTTTCGGTAGCAGCGAACCCAGAGTTCTTGAGGGAAGGCGCGGCGATCAATGACTTCATGCGCCCGGACAGAGTCGTTATCGGCTGTACGGACGACGAAGCGGTAGCGATACTGAAGGATATATACCGCCCGTTATACTTGATTGAGACTCCGTTCGTTATTACAACGCCCGAGTCCGCCGAAATGATCAAGTACGCTTCCAACGCGTTCCTCGCCACCAAGGTTTCATTCATCAACGAGATCTCGCGCTTGTGCGAATTGCTGGGAGCCGATGTCCACGATGTGGCCAGGGGGATGGGAATGGATGTTCGAATCGGCTCGAAGTTCCTGCATCCCGGTCCTGGTTTCGGTGGAAGCTGCTTCCCGAAGGACGCACAGGCGCTGGTGGCATTGGGCCGCACTGTGAACTACGATGTGAGAATCGTTGAAGCGGCGCTGCGCGTCAACGAATCTCAGAAGAACTCGATCATCGATCGTATCAGGCGTTTGGTGCCGCAGCTTGACGGCAAGACAATCGCGATTCTTGGATTGGCCTTCAAGCCGGAGACCGACGACATAAGAGAAGCGCCATCGATCAAAATAATCGGCGACTTGCTGAAGGCGGGGAGCCGGGTTCGGGCCTACGATCCGGCTGCTATGGAGTCCGCGCGTCGTTTGTTGACCGATGTCGAATACTGCGATGATGAATACGAAGCGGCTCGCGGCAGCGATGCGCTGGTCGTAATCACCGAGTGGAACCAGTTTCGGCGCCTCGATATGGATCGCTTGAAGCAAGTGATGCGCGAGCCAAACATCATTGATCTTAGAAACCTCTACGAGCCAGAGACGATGCGTTCCGCGGGGTTCAAGTATCTGGCGATGGGTCGCAACTGAAGTGCGGCCGCGCACCAGTTGGAAGGAGGTCGCGGCAATGAAAGAATGTGGCAGGCTAAAGGCCTCGCGATTGGTTGTGGCTGGAGTGGTGTTCGCGCTGCTGGTTCTGCCCACCGGCGCACAACAGGAGCGAAGCCAGAAGCCGGTTCCTCAAGATGACGAGCCGATAAAGCTTAACACGACGCTTGTGCAGGTCCCCGTCGTCGTCAGCGAGCGGGGTGGCCGCTATGTAAGCGATTTGATTCGCGATGAGTTCGCAGTCTTTGAAGACGGCGTCAAGCAGAACATAGAGTTGTTCGGCTCGGTTGAAGAGCCGTTCAGCGTCGCGCTGTTGTTAGATTCAAGCGGCTCAACCGAGGGGGCTTTGGAACAAATCAAGTCGGCCGCAATGGCTTTTCTCAGCAACCTCAGGCCACACGATCGGGTAATGGTCGTCTCCTTCAATGACAGCGTTGAGATTCTTTCCGACCTGACGAACGACACCGCCAAGCTCGGGGCTGCCGTGCGGTCGATCAAATTAGGAGCATTTACTCAGGTTTATGAAGCGGTCTACACGGCTGTTTGGGAGAAGCTCCGCGATATTCCGGGTAGGAAGGCTGTGATCGTTTTCAGCGATGGAATCGACACGGCAAGTAGCGAGATTTCTCTTGAGGATACGCTGGACGCGGTCATCGAGAGCGAGGACATCATAGTTTATCCGATTCGCTACGCCACTCGTGAAGATGTCGAACACAAGATGGAGGCCAGGGTAAGGGCGTCATTGAATTCGAGTGGGAGCGCCGCAGCGGAAGCTAAGGTGGAACAGAGCCGGCGCGAGCTGGATCGCGCTTACAGAGGCGCGGATGAGTATCTGCAGCAGCTTGCGGATATGTCCGGGGGGATCGTCGAGCGCGCAGACAAACTCGGTGACTTGAAGTCAGCACTAGGCAGAATTGCCGAAGAGCTGCGGCACCAATACCTTCTTGGTTATTACCCCACAAACAAGCAAAAGGATGACAAGGCGCGCAAGATAACTGTTCGAGTCACTCGCCAGGGCGTCATAGTGCGAGCACGGCCCGCATATCGCCTTGCGCAGTAACGAATCGCGAATCCGATTCACATTTAGCGGTGATCGCCGCCTATGGCGCAAGCCGACTGATTATGCCTGGGCCCAAGAACCTTCTGGAATCAATCGAGGATGGCGCAGCGCGCGGAGACCTCATCGCAGTCGTTCGAGCTTTGAACCCCGGTTCCGGTACGAGCGCGACGGTGACGGTTAGTCACGGCGAATTCCTCCCGCCTTTGGCAGACCGAAAACTAGCGGACCAGGTATTGGCCGCGGTGGAGAATCTTGCCGCAAGGGGCGGCGTCGCCGATTTGGTTGATGCTCTGGACGAGCAGGGAAGCCCTGTCTCTCTCGCAATCGAGATCATTAAACCCAAACTTGAACTATTGATCTTCGGCGCAGGGCATGTTGGACAAGCCGTAGCTGTGATCGGCGCGTTGATCGGCTATGACGTGACCGTAGTAGATGACAGGGAGGAGTTTGCTTCGCGCAAGAGATTGCCAGATCCGCGGATCGGTCTGCTGGTCAGCGACTATGCAAGCGCGGCCGGGAAGCTGACAATCTCAGCCGGCACTGTCATTGTAATCGTCACTAGAGGGCATCAGTACGACGAACTTTGCCTAAAGAATGTCGTCGGCTCAAACGCAGCCTATATAGGAATGATAGGAAGCCGTAGACGGGTGCTGTCGGTGTTCAAGAAGCTCGCCGGCGAAGGGTTTTCCGAAATAGACTTGCAGCGCGTGCACGCGCCAATCGGCTTGCGAATCGGGGCGAGATCCCCGCAGGAAATTGCCGTATCGATTCTGGCTGAAATAATTGATCATGTGAGTAATCCTAAGCACGAACACAAGGGAGAAACAAATGGCATTTGAAGGACTGGATGTTTTAGGAATTGGCGCACTGCTGACAGACGAAGAACGACTTGTGCAGTCGGAGGTCAGAAAGTACGTCGAGTCGGAGGTCACGCCGATCGTCGCCGCGTGTTTCGAAGAAGGCCGCTTTCCGACTGAACTGATCCCAAGCCTTGCCGAACTCGGCGTGTTGGGAGCGAACCTCCCTGAGGAGTACGGTTGCGCGGGGATGAACAACGTTGCATATGGGTTGGTGATGCAGGAGCTCGAAGCTGGTGATTCGGGGATCAGGAGCTTTGCTTCGGTTCAGGGCGCGCTGTGTATGTATCCAATATTTCAGTTTGGCAGCGAGGAACAAAAGCGGAAATGGCTGCCGCAAATGGCGGCCGGCAAGGTCATCGGGTGCTTCGGGCTAACTGAGCCCAACCACGGCTCGAACCCCGGGGGCATGCTGACAAGAGCAAAAAGGGTTCCAGATGGATGGGTGCTGAATGGCTCCAAGGCATGGATAACTAACGGCTCGATGGCTCACATCGCGGTCGTCTGGGCCAAGACTGATGCAGATGATGAGATTCGCGGCTTCATAGTTGAGAAAGGCATTCAGGGCTTCACCACGCGTGAAACGCATCATAAGCTGAGCCTGCGTGCCTCCGACACGTCGGAGCTTTTCTTCGAAGACTGTCTGATTCCGGAGCAGAACATCTTGCCCGGCTCGAAGGCATTGAAGAGCCCGCTAATGTGCCTGACTCAAGCGCGATATGGCATAGCGTGGGGCGCCGTGGGCGCAGCGATGTCTTGCTTTGACGTCGCCTTGAAGTACTCAAAGGAACGGATACAATTCGGACGGCCGCTTGCCGGATTTCAGCTAACGCAGAAGAAACTCGCCGAGATGGCTACTGAAATCAGCAAAGCGCAGTTGCTGTGTCTGCACCTTGGCCGAATGAAGGACGGCGGCAAGATCAAGCCGGTTCATGTATCGATGGGAAAGATGAACAACGTGTCGATGGCTTTGCAGTGCGCGCGCACGGCTAGAGGCATCCTCGGCGCGAACGGGATCACCGGCGAATACCCAATCATGCGGCACATGTGCAACCTCGAGTCGGTTTATACGTACGAGGGCACACACGAGGTTCACACGCTCATTCTTGGCCAGCACCTTACAGGCGAAAGCGCATTCGAGTAGGATGGCGTTCGATCAAGCTCAGCCTAAAGTTGTACATAATATCTATTATCGGACGCAGTGGATACGTTTGCTCGGGCTTCGGTCCTTTAGATCCCGGCCTCGAGCTGCACTACTCTGCGCCGCAGCGCGATCCGCTCAAGCACTAAGCTTGCTTGGCTAGCCAGTGCGACGAGTTCTCTCACTCCCTTGAGCTCAGACTTTCCGGGATAATTATCGCCGTAGATGACGAATGCCGGCGACTCATTACAGGTCAACGGCAGGACGAACAAATTGAGTTCATGCCCGAAGCCGCCGACCCGGCTCAGCAGTTCCGCGAACCAGTAACTATCCGGCATCCCTCCAACGAACGGCTCGCCGGTTCTCACGACTCGAGCAAAAACGCTGTCCGCATCCAGCGGAAGGCAAAGGTCGCGAACCAACTCATCGGCGCTCTTACCATCCTTGCCCTGGCTGAGCCCGAACTGTCCTAGCCCGCAGAGCTTTGAGTCCTTGATCGCAAACAGAATGCCCCGGGTCGCCAGCTCGCTAGCATATCTCATTATCAAGAGGCTCACCTCAGCTTCGAACGAGTGCTGCTTCATCTCGGCAAGCAACGAGCATAAGAGCGTCGAACGGTCGTGATTCTCGGCTCCAGACGCGTCGCCGTCGCTGGACTTCATGCCGGGCGAGTCATGAACCTCACTTCGGCCACTTAGTGGCCGGGTGTCTCGTCCGCCATTCAAACTGAGCCCAGGATCGTCGTCCTCTGTTGGCGTTTGCAGGTCGCGCTCTTTGTAGGATTCATCTTGTTCATGCGCAGCGAATATTAGCGCCTCGCCTACATCGAGTCCTTCGGTGAGTCTCAGACCGTCAACCGATTGCGGAAGCATCGCCTCACCCAGCGCAATGCTGAAGCGCCCCTTCTCCAGCCTGACGAGCCTTCCTATCACGCGCTGGGTATGGCGCCTCGCCGCCGCGGTTAGTCCATTGCGAGTCAAAATGCCGCTTCCGACAAGTAACGTTTCTAACTGGTTACCTGCCCGGTCGCCGCCGGCGTTGTAGGCTCTTGCCGCGTCTGGGCTGAGCAGGCCTGCGAGCGTCAAGCTATCTGCGAGGCTCTCGCCGGGCTGCGCCGACGCTTCCGTTATTCGCCCGCTCTCGACAATTATGTTCCCTGCCCACCCGGAGCCTTCAAGCAGCACCATTCCGGTTTTTCTGCTCAGCGCCAGGATCTGCAAGATGTCGGTAAGAGCGAAGTCGCTCAAATCCCCAGTTAGCTGCATAGCCTTGCTCAGCCCAGGAAACTTGTCACCATCTCTCTCAGTCGCGCCATTGATACCGGCTTTGATAGATAACCGCTCGCGCCAAGATTCATCCCCAACCGAACATCTTCATCGGCACCCTTGGTGGTAATGATTATGATGGGCAACGCCTGGTCGTTCAGCTCGGAACGCACCGTTCGGATAAACTCCAGTCCGTCCATCCCCGGCATGCGGATATCAGTCAGCACAAGATCAAAGCTCCCGCTCCTGACTTTGTCCAATGCCTCTTTGCCGTCAGAGGCCTCGGTAATGTTCGCCTGAGTAATGCCGTCCACTCTTGTGAGGGTCATGCAAAGAAGCTGTCGCATCGTCGCCGAATCGTCGACCACCAGCAGAGACTTGTTAGACATTTGCACCTCCTTCTGTCACCCGCAACAAACTCATGAAGCCTTCAATCGTTCGCAGCTTTCGATCGGCCAGCGAGTAGAGCTTCGAGCTAATCAGCGCACTTGCAGCATGTCCCGCCAGAAGCTCGAGCAGCTTATGATCCAGCACGGATAGTCCCTTCTTGTGGGACAACAGGGTGTAGATCGCTATCACCCCTACCACGCGCTCCTTGATCTTCAGGGGTACGCAAGCGCATGGCCCCTCGCCAGCGGGTTCGCTGAAGAACGGCTCACCCCCAAGGGCAACAACGCCTTCCGGGCCCTCGCCGAGAGCAACGCGCCCCTTTTCAGGTCCTCCACCGGCCTCGCCCTCGTAGCCCGAGCGCACAAGCTCGCCGGACTCATCATCTACGACAAAAAGAGCGAAATCCTCCGACCCGATCATGTTCAGCAGGATCTCCTTTATACACTCCACCACCTCCGACGAGTCGAGCGTCGAGTGCAGCCGATGGCTCGCCACATACAGGTTTGCGAGGCTCTCGTTTTGCTCTTCTACCTCCACAAATCTTTGGGCGAAGTCTTTGTTTTCAGCTTCCACCTGCTGAAACTTGCCATTAAGGAATTCCAGCTTCTGCGACATTTGACCATTCTCGACCCTCAGCCGCTCAACTTCTTTCGTGAGCATTTCGGGCGGGTTCATCATCTGGGCTTCCAACTGCACAACGCGATATCGGAGCCGCTCATTCTCACACATTAACTCCTCGGTGAATGCCCTTCCCTTTCTGAGCATGTCGACCAGTTCTTCACTTTTCTTGAAGAGATTCAATATCTCTGCAGGCTCTTGTTGCATGTGGTCACTCCCTTCAATCCAGATCCTGAATGGTAATGTTCACTCGCACTTCACCATAGGCGGTAGCAATCGGCGCAACCAGGGTCTCGAAGCATTGATCGTAGCTGACTAGATTCGCGCCTGTTATCACCGTTGGAGGGCTCATCCTGAGTCTCGTGCCGCCGTCGTTGATCTTTGAGATGGCCCGTCCGATCGCCATGGAAGTAAGTTCGGCTATTGAACTTCGGACCAGCGGCGTCATACCCGGCGATGGTTCTCCGAGCATGTGTCCGGCGAGCTGGACTGCGGTAAACAGATCCATATCGAAGATGACGCGTCCGTGCGCATCGCCGGCCAAACCGATGATCGCCATGACTTCTCGGCCAGCCACTGGGCTTGGCTTCATGCTTATCGAAGGGACGTCTACCGCAGGCCCGATCAACTCCCTGAACAGCACGGAAGTGGAGTCGACGAAGATTCTTACAAAGTCTAGCCTCATATCACACCCGTGTCTAATTGTCTGTCGTTGGAGTCAGGACACTCTGGATCGCCCTTCTAAGCTCTTCGGTCGTCACCGGCTTTGGTATAAAGCACTTTGCGCCTGCAGACATCGCCTCAGCCACCTTCTCCTGGTAACTCACCGAACTGATCATGATGACCCTGGCTTTCGGATCCTCACTGCATATCCTCTTCACCGTTTCGACTCCCTCCAAGCCAGGCATGACGATGTCCATCAGCACAATGTCGGGTCTGAGCCGGCCGTATTCTCTTAGGGCCTCGTTGCCGTTCGCGGCTTCGCTGGCGATTACGTTGTCGAACGAGTCCATCATACGCCTGAGGTGAAACCGCATAAACGCCGAATCGTCCACGATCAAACAAGTTAGGGGCGATTTCACTACCGATGTTTCCTTGTTAACTTCCAGCATAACTCTCCTCCAATTCGGCAAGCCGCCCTACCTTAAACGAGAGATACGAAGCCATCTCGGTGAGCGGCACGATCTTGTTTGCGTATCCTCTTTCCACTGCGATTCTGGGCATCCCATACACCGCGCAGCTCTCCTTGTCCTGCGCGAGAGTATGTCCGCCAGCTCCCATGATCTCTCCGAGCCCCTGCGCACCGTCACTGCCCATTCCGGTCATAATGATCCCAGTTGCGAGCGCACCGTACTCCTCTGCGACAGACCGGAACAGCACGTCCACGGAGGGCTTGTGGCCGTTCACAAGCGCGCCTCCCTCCAGGAAGACCTCACATCCTGCGGGTGTCCTTCTGACTTTCATATGTAAGCTACCCGGGGCTATCAGCACCCTGCCCGGAAGTGCGAGATCACCGGATTCAGCTTCCTTCACTTCCAACTCGCAAATCTCGTTGAGCCAGTGCGCGAGCATCGCCGTGAAGCTTTCAGGCATGTGTTGCACGACGACGATACCCGCATCCAGGTCTGCCGGTATTCTCGGCAGCAAGTGTCGCAGCGCGTGAGGCCCGCCAGACGACGCGCCGATCGCAATAACTCTTCCCTGCCCCCTACCCGACCTTGCCACCGTACGCTTCTTTCTGACCGGCGCTCCGGCAGGCGATGAGCGGCTCAGCGCCAACACGTTCGTCCGTGCCGCAGCCTTGATCTTCGATACAAGCTCGTCAGCCATCTCAGGCAATCTGGCCGTGCCTGAAGGCTTGCAGACGAAGTCGACTGCTCCTTTCTCCAGCGCCTGCATCGTCAACGCCGCCCCTCGCGTCGTAAGCGAGCTGAGCATGATCACCGGCGTGCGGTGCTTCGAGACCATTTCGGCGAGTGCGGTCAGCCCGTCCATGCGCGGCATATCAACATCCAGCGTCACGACGTCCGGCTTCAACTGCTCGACCTTGGTCAAAGCGAAGCAGCCATCGATTGCCGTAGCAATTACCTCAAGCTCGGGGTCCTTGGCCAGCAGGTTCGAGATGAGCTTGCGCATCAACGCAGAGTCGTCTACCACCAGCACGCGAATCTTCCTTCTTTCAGACTGCATAGGCTTCCCTGTTGTTCCCTTTCCCTCGTTCGTATTTGATTGCCTTTCGGAAGACCATCTCCGCGTCCATGATCAGTGCGACGCGCCCATCGCCCAACACTGAAGCACCCGCCAGGGCGTCATTTTGCACCCAACCGCTGTCGAGCGGCTTGATCACGAGTTCCTGCTCGCCTATCAATTCGTCCACAACGACCCCGTACCTCTTCTCACCGGTAGCGAGCACGACGACGAAGAAGTTCTTTGGCTCGCTTCTAAGGGCCGCGCCAGTGCCGCCTCTGCGCCTATCAAACGAGAGCACGCTGCCCGGCCGCACGAGCGAGATGAAGCGGTCCCGCAACCGATAGTTTTCGATGCCATCCAGATGAACGATGTCGGAGCGCTCCGCCCGCGCTATCTCGCTGACGGCGAGCAGCGGTAGAGCGAAGAGCTGTCCGGCAGCGGTGAACAACAGCGCTTTGATAATCGCGAGCGTGAGCGGCATCCGCAAAGTGAAACAGGTCCCACTGCCAAGCTCGCTCTTTACGGCTACGGTTCCGCGCAATTGTTCGATGGCCGCCTTTACAGCCGCAGCTCCAATACCTCGCCCGGATAGCTGGGTGACTTCCTTCGCAGTGGACAGTCCTTGCACGAAGATCAACTCGAGCGCGTCTTCGTCCGGCATCCGTTCGGCATCCTGTTTGGTTATCGCGCCGACTTCAACGGCTCTCCGTTTTACGGCAGCAGGGTCAACGCCGCGGCCGTCATCGCTGACTTCCACGACTACCTGATTGCCCTCGTGATAAGCGCGCATCGCAATTCGACCTGCCTCCAGCTTGCCTGCATTTCGCCGCTCCTCCATCGTCTCAAGCCCGTGATCGACTGCGTTGCGGAGGAGGTGCAGCAACGGTTCATAAACAATGTCAACCAGGGCGCGATCAAGCTCCGTCTCGCCGCCGCTTATCTGAAGCTCAACTTCCTTTCCACTCTGAGCCGCCAGCTCACGCATCGGTCTGGCAAACCTGCGGAAGACATGATCGATGGTGACCATTCGCATCTTAAGCACGCTCTTCTGCAACTCGGCGATCAGCTTGCCCATCTGGTTGCTTGCCCCGCCGAACCGGTCGACAATCTCGTTCCGTGGGATCGCCAATTCAAGCTCAGGTCCAAGCTGACTCATGACTGACCGCGCGATCACCATCTCGCCGGCGAGGTTCAACAGCGTGTCTATCTTCTCTGCCTCAACGCGGACGAATCCGCGGCGATGCCTGCTCGACGGTTCGCCTTCGCTGCGAAACGAGACCTCTGGTGGTTGAAGCAGTTCGCCATTGTGCTCGTCCGAGGAGTTGGCAGATACGGTGGCCTCGCCCGTTCTCTCAATCGCAGTTAGCTCTTCAACCAGTTCGTTTACCGACTCGGCCGCGACATCACTCACCTCTGCGCCGCCGATAGCTGCCCTTATTTCATCCAGGCTCTTGAAGATCACGTCCACAGAGCGACGATCAAACTTGATCTGTCCGTAGAGCACAGAGTCGAACACGTCTTCGATCTTGTGAGCCACTCGCGTTACGCCATCAAGATCGACGCACGCCGAGTCGCCCTTGATTGTGTGCGCCCCTCTGCGCAGCCGAGTCATAGCTTCAGCGTCGGCCCGGCCTGACTCGAGCGCAAGCAGATCGTTACCCATCTCCTCTAGAATCTGGAGAGATTGGTCGCGGAACACCGCAAGCAATTGATCGAGTTCTGCTCTGGTCAGATCGTCCATCTCGAACACGTTCCTCTGCTATCCATCAAGCCTGTAAGCGATGCCCTTGTTGCGATGCAACATTGCAAACCTCGTTGAGAGACCCTGCAGGCTTTCGGCATGCCCCAGGAACAGGAATCCCCCCGGGACAAGGCAATTCGCAAATCTATTCACCAGTTTGCGCTGCTCTTCGGCATCGAAGTAGATCATCACATTCCGGCAAAACACTATATCGAGCCCGCGCAGTCCGTTGTCGTGCTTCAGGTTGTGATAGTCGAATATCACGCGCTTCCTTACGCCCTCGCTCATCACGTAGTGCCCGTTCTCTGGCCAAAAGTGCCTCGCAATGCACTGCGGATCGACGCCCTTCAACTGGTCCGCACGATATAAGCCGCATTGCGCGCGCTCGAGCGCCGTGAACGACAGGTCCGACGCGAAAACACGAATGGTCCAGGACTCCAGGTCTGGCAATGAATCAAGCAATGTCATCACCGCGCTGTAGGGCTCCTCTCCAGTCGAGCATCCTGCACTCCAAACGCGCAGGAGCCTCGTTCCGGCCCTCACTTTCTTGGCAACGATATCTGGCAAGACGACCTCTCTCAGCAAGTCGAACTGCGGCTGGTTCCTGAAGAATGAAGTCTCGCAAATCATCAGCGAGTCGAGCAGCATCGGCAACTCCAGAGATTTACCATTGGGAGCAGTGATGATGCAGTAGTATTCGTAGCCGCTCTTGATGCCCAGTTCAACCATCCGCCGTTTCAACCTGGACTCGAGGAACGTTTTCTTCTCGACACCCAGGCTTATCCCACACTCTTCGTAGATGAGCTCCCTGAACAGCCTAAACTCACTATCGGACAGAATGTTCAACGCGAGCGGCCCCGATCCCGATTGGTCGATGGACGCTGATGTCATTGCGTGCGATGAATAACTCATACTTAGACCGCTTTTGCGGGTGTGACGGGCTCTCTTTGCCTCGACAACGCGCTAATCACTTCGTCCAGTTCGCCGACGATTTCCCCGGTAAGAGCCTTCCTCAAATCAATGAGTGTTATGAATCTATCGTTGACGTTGATCACACCTTCGACGTAACTCGCGCCGATCTCCGAAATTAGATGAGGCACAGGCTCGATCATATCGTCGCCTACCCTGATCACCTCGGAAGCGCCGTCAACGATCAAGCCAGCCGTCCTTCCGTCGAGATTCGCGATGATTATTCGGTGGTCCGGGTGCGCCGTTGTCCTGAAAGCGCGAAGGCGCTTTCTGAAGTCGAGCACCGGCACGAGGTTTCCTCTGAGATTCATTACGCCTTCGACATACGACTCGGTCTCGGGCACGGGAGTGATTTCACGCATCAACACAACCTCTTTGGTGAGCATTATGTCGACGGCGAATTCTTCGGTCCCGACTCTGAAGACCACCAGTTGTCGTCTTGCTGCCAAAGCTGCCTCCCTGGTCCTTTCCAAAGCCCGCCCTTGCTCAGTCGCCCAGCGGATAGCGCGTCAGAGGAGACTCGTTGCCTCGCGAGCCCGGCACATCGTATGAGAACGGGTGGATGTAGTCTTCCTTCACCTTGAACTGTGAGATTGACCTGTTCAGCCGGTCTGCGAGTCCCACCATGCCCTCGATCGTTTGCGCGGTTTCGTGGGCGCCGGCAGATGTTTCGAGAGTGATGCTCGATATGGTCTGCATAGCGCCGGCTACGTTGCTGGTCACACGGGCTTGTTCTTCCGATGCTGCGGAGATTTCCTCGATCAGCTCCGATGATTGACGCACTGCCTCTGAGATGTCCTGAAGCGCGTTACTCGCCTGGGTGGCAAGGTAGCTCCCTCCCCGAACCTCTTTCATCCCAGCCTCCATCGCAGTCAGTGCCTCAGACGTCTCTGCCTGAATCGACTTGATGAGATTCCCGACGTCTCTGGTCGCGCGCGCCGATCTCTCTGCCAGTTTTCTGATCTCGTCCGCCACCACGCTGAACCCCAGGCCGGCCTCTCCGGCGTGTGCTGCTTCGATTGCGGCGTTCAAAGCGAGCAAGTTCGTCTGGGCCGCGATATCGTTAATCAGGTCGATAATCTCGGATATCTCAGAACTGCGGATCCCAAGAAGCCGCATCTTCTCCGACGTTTGCTGGACTGCGGAATCGATTCTGGACATCGCCTCCGATGTGTCGCGGACGGATTTATCACCGTGCTCAGCCATCTCGAGCGCGCGGCGCGCTGCATCCGCCGAAGCTTCTGCGTTTCTTGAGACTTGATTCATTGACGCAGCCATCTCTTCGACCGCGCTCGATGTATTCGTAATTTCGTCTGCTTGTCTCTGAGACCCAACAGCAATCTGCTCTGCTGCTGCGAGAATCTCCGTTGCGCTGGAAGAGACCGAAAGCCCGATCTGTTTGACCTCGGTCAGCATCTTGCTGAAATGGTCAAGCATTTTGTTAACAGACTGAACGACGCTTCCGAGCGTGTCGTCGGTTTCGCCTCCGCGTTTTGTCAGATCCCCTTCCGAGACCGACGACACGATATTCAGGAACTCCGTTAGACTGCGTTGCATCGCTTGCTCCGTCTCCAGGAGTCGCTCATTATGCGCTTTTTCGTGCCCGACCATTTCCGCGAGTCTATCCATCATCTCATTAAAGCCCTCGGCGACTTTTTCCAACTCATCGCGAGTCGATATCCGAACCCTGGCATCGAGATTTCCCGCCCTAACCTGTTCGGTCGCCGCAAGCAAGTGTTCAATCTTGTTTGAAAAGCTCTTGGAGAAAGCAAGGGCGATCGCCCCAAAGATCAGGAATGACAGTAGTCCTGCGGCCGAGATGGATCTAAGCATCTTGTAGGCTGGTGCGTAGACTTCGTCCTTGGCGTTGTCGACGACGAACGTCCAACCAAACCCAGGTAGGTCAGAGTTGGCGGCGATGAACCCCTTGGTCTTACTAAAGGAGGCGATACGTTGCTCTACCCTTCTCGTCTGTGGGTTGATGCCGTCGTAATACAGCGTTCCTGATCCTTGATCCGCGGTTACCGCTGTGAGTGCCGATCCCAGGGGAGAAGCGTCGGACACTCCGGCCCTTTGCATAGCCTGCACCAGTTCTAGATTTCGCATCGCCGGGTCCGGATGCACCACGATCCGGCCGCTGCTGGATATCGCGTATGCGTAGCCCGTTTCATACTGCTTGAAGTGAGAGATGTAGTCCTGCGCGTCTTGAAGGTTGTACTTGACCTTGAGAACGCCGATCGGGGGACCACCTGTCTTTGAAACAATGGCGACACATATCTCAATGTCAAAAGTTTCAGTCGGCTTATCGAACTTGACGTCCTCGATGTATATCCCCGACTTCATCGCCTCCTGCCACCACAACTCGTCACTTTGAACGAAGTCTTCCGTCGGGCTCGTCATTCCTACATTGAAGCCGTACTTATCGGTGAAGAACATCCGCTCAATTGCGCCTCGGACTCGCCTTTTCTCCCGGAGAAAGTTGTTGACGTTCTCATCCAACCTGAGCACTCGCGCGTCCTTGAAGCGCTCTTCAAGCATTGTGGTGCGCGCAACGTCGGGGACTCTGTTGATGCCAAGTTTCTCAGCTTCCCTCGTGCCGCGTTCAACTGCTTCAACCAGAAGATCATCGGTCGCGACGGCCTTTGCGAACTGGATGTCTTCGAAGAGGAAGAGATCGACTGCGTCTGCGGCTGCGACCGCCGCCCGCTGAAGTTGGTCGCTGGATTCAATGGCTCTGGCGAAACTCAGGTAAGCTACGACACAGGCAAGTGCTATCGAGAGGCCTGTCAGGGCGAGAACAGCTACGAATAGCTTCATTCCGAGTGTTTTCAACCCCAGCCGGCCGAGTATTCGCAGCGCGTCGAATCTGTAGAACCAGTTTCGGGTCTTTTCTTCTTTCTCTACGGACTTAATGGATGTGCTCATAATCTGTGATTCCTGGGTGTGTGCTGACAGGCAAAAAGGACTTCTGGCGCATTCTCGGCTACCGCTATTGTAAACATGCTGGATGTCGCGTCAGAGGGACAAAGCTGAGTTGCGCAAGTCTGGTAGAGGAAGATGCACCTCAGCAAATGGCTTATGACTCAACTTGTCGATTAACTCTTTAGAGGGGCACGCTCGGTGGGACTCTTCTTGGAACTGAAGCAACAGACGGCTTTATTATGCGTCTTAGGGGGACGGAGTCAACACTATTCTCCAAATCAACTGTTGATCTTTTACATGGGAGACGTCTTGACAGCGGGTACCCAATCCATAGCACGATAAGGGAGTCCTACAAGGCTATTACTGATTACCCATCAACCTCGTCCAGTCCTCAGGGCTCCTGACTCTCATGTAATGGTTTTCTTTCTTCTCGTCGCCTATTGTACTTACGGCCTTCGACCCGTAGTTGTGCCCCGGAAACAGCAGGGTGTCTACGGGGAGCTTGGCTAGAACCTGCGTCAGCGAATGGTACATCGCCTCCGGGTCGCTGCCCGGGAGATCGACCCGTCCGCATCCGCCAATGAATAGAGTATCGCCTGAGACCAGCGCTCCTGCAGCAAGAAAGCACTGGCTGCCAGGTGTGTGCCCAGGTGTGTGCAGCAAGCTTACTTTGACATCGCCGATAAGGATCTCATCGCCGCCGTGGTGCTTTGCAAGGTCGCTGTCGGAAAGCCCTGTGACTTGCTTGACCCCTTCACTCTCGACCTCATTCACGTGGACCTTTACGGGTCGAATCGAGATGAACTCGGCGAGGCCGGCAATGGTGTGGCCGAAAATATTTCCGCCTACATGGTCGGGATGATAGTGCGTCACCAAAGCACCAGTCACCCGCATGCCCTCGTCCTCAGCTACCTCAACGATGCCTGGTATGTCCCAGGCTGGATCGACAACCATGCAGACCCTTTGTTCGTCATCGCCGACCAGATAAACGAAGTTGGCCATCTGCGACGCAAAGTAATCCGCTGCTGCGAAATCGCGGCCCGCCAAAAGCTGTCGAATGTAAAGGCCCACAGTCACCTCCGTTCAGAAGTCATGCTGGAAGGGCAAGATACGCTCCTTGAAAAAAAGGCGCGGCGTAGGGTAAAAAGTGCATATGACAAATCGAAGACGTCGGAATCGCACTTTCGTTTTCACCTTGTTACTGTGCCTGGGTACGGTCTTTGCGACAACATCCTGCGCAACGAACGAGTCAAAAGCTAAGAAGGTGATCCAAGAATACATGAAAAACCAGGGGATCACGGATCTCAAAGTGGATTCCTTCTTCACCGATCAGAACCTTCCTGGCAAAGCATACACCAGCGCCACCGTGACATATAACTTCGCGAGCTCTGGAGGAAATCCTCAGCGGGAATTTCTCGGTTTCATATTGACGCAAGAGGGCGACGGATGGCGAATAGAACGCACCACTTCTTACACGAAGGATCAGCAGCAAGCCGCCAAACTCCTCGCGGGTGGTAAGTAACCGTCGGGTTGGTTTAGCTCAAAACGCGGGAACCTTGCCTCTGCTATTTGGATCGCCCGCTTGTACTCTCACCGTACTGCGCGCCATACCACGAGAGTTCATTGTTGTAGCCGGCCTGTCCCCTTTCAAACCGTTCGGCGCCTCCTCCCGCTCCGTAGTATCCCGAATGCGGGACCGGGCCGTAGGATCCGTTCTGATGGTCCTCCGGCAGGGGTCGCTTACCATAGGGTTTCTCATAACCGCCGCCTATCCCGTAGCCCTTCGCTCGAGGTCCCAGGCTCCGCGAAGGATGGCTGTTGGGTGAAGCGCGACGTTCCGCTTCCTCGCCTGTAGGCGGTTCTTTTGAGGCTATCTTGTCTTTCATAGATTCCGGTTCTAACTTCAGACTGACGATGCCGTGGCCCGCTCTGTATCCTCCACGATCGGTTCGCCGGTGTCTGTCTCCTGGTCTCGCAGGCGTCCGGCGCGGCCATACTGGCGAAGCCGGCGATACAGTGTACGGCGGTCAATACCCAGCACTCTTGAAGTCTTGATCTGATGACCGCCCATCTTTTCGAGTATGCGGAGGATGTACCGGTGTTCGAGTTCCGCAAGCGTAACGTCATCTAATGTTGCTTCCTGGACAATATCGCGCTCAGGGGCCGTTACGCTGACCGGCAAGTCCTCAGGCAAAAGGATCTCGCCCTTTCCCATCGTAAGCGCGTGCTCTACGGCGTTCTCCAGTTCTCTGACGTTACCTGGCCATGAATGGGTCATCAGAACCCGCATGGCGTCGTTTGCAAACCGGCGCGGCGGCTCTCCATGCTGCTGCGCGAACTTCTGCAAAAAGTGGAGTACGAGAAGGGGAATATCTTCGCGCCGGTCCTTCAAGTCAGGCAGCCGCACTGGTACGACGTTCAGGCGGTAAAACAAATCCTGTCGAAACTCGCCGCGTTTTGCCGCTTCTTCGAGGTCCTGGTTGCTGGCCGACACAAGTCTAATATCGATCTGGAGGTTCTCTCGTCCGCCAACTCTCCTTACAACACGCTCCTGCAAGACGCGCAACAGCTTCACCTGAAGGCTTGGCGAAAGAGTGTTGATCTCATCCAGGAACACGGTGCCCCCCTGCGCTTCCTCAATCAGACCCCTCCTTGTTTCTTGCGCGCCGGTGAACGCCCCCTTTTGATAGCCGAACAGCTCAGACTCGAGCAGAGTGTCTGGGATCGCCGAACAGTTTATGGGCATGAATGGAGCGTTTCGGCGATCCGAGTTGTAGTGAATCGCACGCGCGACCAGTTCCTTGCCCGTTCCGGTGGATCCAGATATCAAAGCGGAGGCGTCCCTGCGGGCTGCTATGCGCTTTATGACCTCGAAAAGCTGCTGCATCGGTTTGCTGCGGCCGACGATGTTAGAGAAGTTGTAGCGACCTCTGACCTCGGCCCGAAGGTCCCTGACTTCGCGGCGGAGGCTGCGCCGCTCAAGCGCCTTTTCTACCGTAATGGCGAGCTCATCGAGCTGGAAGGGTTTTCCGATATAGTCTTCTGCGCCCAGTTTCATAGCCTCGACAGCCGAAGAAATAGAACTGAAGGCGGTCATGATAACAACTGCTACTTCGGGCCAATCGACGCGAATTCTCGCTAGCAACTCGAGGCCGCTCATCCCTGGCAGCTTTATATCAGTAATCACTAGAGCGTAGTCCCGCTCCTCGAGACGCGCCAATGCGTGTTCGCCATCCTGTGCGGTGCCCACGTCATATTGCTTTTCCGAGAAGAACGACGTGAGAAGCTCGCACATTGGAGCCTCGTCTTCGACGATCAAGATGCGCTGACTAATAGTCCTCATGATTCACAGTATCAATACTCGCTACGCGCGGCTGCCGGCATTCACGGGCAAGTAGATCATGAACCCTACGCCTTGCTCACCAGCTTCGGTGACCGCTATTCTCGCTCCCGCTTCGGCCAGGATCTTCTTGGTGAGGTATAGCCCGATCCCCGCCGTTTCGGCTTCGCTCTGCGCAGCAAGGAAAACCGCAAAGGACTTCGAGAAGTCGTGCCCGACTCCACTCACCTCAGTTCCCACGAATGCGAGCCCCAAGAACCCGGGAATATCCGGCGCTTCGTCTATTACTACTTGAAGCCTGCCTCCAGCTCCGACCTGTTGGCCGGAATTCAGCAAGAGGTTGAAGAAGGCCTGTCTAAGCTGGGACGCCTCTCCATATATCAGTGGTTTGTTGATTCTGCAAGTGAGACCGGCAGTCACATCCGCCTTGCGAAGATGGCGCCCAACCAATTCCATCGAGTCCGCCAGTAGGGCTTTGACGTCTATCGCCTCGGTCCGGCCCTGCGCAGGTCGTGCCAGATCAAGCGCCTGGCCGAACATTGCCGCTATGCGCCGTGTTTGATCAAGTATCGCGGATAGCTCCTTGTATCCTTGGTCCTCGGGTTTCTTTCGCATCAATAAGAATTCCGCGTAACCCGATATGACATTAAGCGGCGTTCCAACATCGTGCGCAACTCCTGATAACAACTGACCCAGGGTAGCGAATCGCTCAGCCTTCAGTAACTGTTCTTGTGCGCGACGCTCACCTGTAACATCACGCATCACCCTGATGAACCCACAAGGCTCATTGCATTCGTCGAATAGCGGCTCAAGCGCTACAGAGAAGGTCCTGCCAGACATGCTCACTTCATCGACTAGTTGCACGGCGTGTCCTGCTGCCACAACTTGCTCGTGCGGGCAGACAGCGGCGTCCCCATGAAAAACCTGGTGGCAACTCACACCCCTCAGCTCAAAGAGCGGCTTACGATATATGTCACAAAGATTCCTGTTCGCCCATGTTATCTCGCCGGATGCCGAGTGGACGCTGATGCCCTCAGGTGTCGCATCGAGAATGGAACTCCAAAGCCTGTCAGGCTGTGTGCCAACAGTGCCCTCTTCAGGACTTGAGAGAGCACGATCTGCCTTCGAGTTGTTTACGCGGGTTGGCATGCTAGGGTGCAAAAACTATAGCATTGACATGCATGTCCCTGGTAGGCGCTTTCATAAACTACGCCCGGATGACTTCACTCGCGGTTCCTCGACATGGCGCAGCAACAAATCTGTGCTGCGAGAGCAAAAAAGGGAGAACCAGAAACGGCCCTCCCTTTTCAAACTATGTCTCAAGTTGATTGCGATCGGTTCAGCGCTTGATGTTGCACGGTCTGCTGATGGAAGGCGCGCGCCCGAGCGCCGAGGCTATGGGCAGAAGCGCTTGCAGGCCAGCAGGGGCCTTAAAGTCTAACATTCTACCCACGACGAGCGAACCCGGAGACGCTACTCGCATTCCACCTTCTTCCAGCGTAAACGAATTGATCGCGACAACTGTGGTACGGTCGGCGTAGTAGTCTATCCGATTGACTCTGGAGCCGACCCGCCCGATCAGATTCAGCCTGGAATCTGGCAACTCGCTGGCGACATCCACCGAGTACAGGTTTCCAGAATAGCTGGAAATTAACCACTGCGAGTCTTGCCCGCCCACAAAGTTGGTAAGCCCAACCTCCGCCTTGAAGTCTTCACTGAATAAGCCGGCTGACACGACTTTGTTCTTCTTGCTGAGTCTGGCCATCGCCAGCACAGGAGTGTCCGATGCCAAATGTAGACTCGTAGGACGGGAGATGCGCGCTTTCCTTCCACTCGTCGGTCGAGAAATTTGTACTGTGAAGCCCGGCTTCACGATTCCAATCGTCCGCTTCGCTAAATCGAACTGGACCAACAGTGGACTGGGAGCACTTGACTCAGATGACAATTCTGGGAACGTGTACAGGCGCTTAGCCGTCGCCGGCACGGGGCCGTCTTGAAGATCAACCGTCCATAGCGAACCGTCGTTTGTTGCGAACACCGCAAACTCTGAATCTCCCTCGGCAACGATTGCGACATTGCTGCCGGAGGCGATCGAGACTCCCACAGGAAGCTGGTCCGGATATGCTCGCTTCAAGAGCTGAAACCTGCCGTCCCCCAACAATCGATAGAATGAGATCTCGGATGAAAGCTTGGAAGTGTTGTCCTTGTCCACGTACTTCCGGTTCCAACAAACGGTCACTAGGTTAGTACTCGGATCAACGCCAAGGTAGGAAATGCTGTCGTCCGCGCTGTACTCACTCTCGGGGACTATCCCGACCCCATACAGATATCCCTGATCGAGGCTGTACGAGAAGATAGAAGCTCCGTTGGTGAACACCATCAACTCGCCATTCGCGCCGAAGGCAAAGTCGAGCGGTGCTTCACCGGTGAACTGGGTCAACACGCCCTGAATGTCAATCAATACCAGAGTGCTATCGAACACTGGCTTGCCGTTATCATCGAGGTTCAAGTGCACATACGCGATCACATCTACCGGGTTGACCTCCCCGTCCTTTTCTTCGAACCTCGTTCCTCTTACATAAACGTACTTGCTCTGCGGATCGAATACCACCCTCGATGGAAAGTAGACAGTCCTGTCGCCTAACTTTGCGTCTGCCGAGGTAAGAGCCTTTGCCAAAGGCTTGCTGGCTGGCTTCTTGGTGTCAATTAGATAGAGGAAAGAGTTATCGAGTTGTGTCAGGTCGATCTCTCCATTCTCAGCCACTCCTTTGGAGGGCCAAAAAGGCGCTGTCAAGACGAACCTCCCGTAGGCCAGAACTGTATTATTGACAACGCCCGTAACGCCACCCATGCCGACTGAATAAGTATCCAAGGAGGTCGCGGCCCGCGGTGCGTAGCTCACGGCACCATACGCGAGGAGCAGAGCTAACAACACAATGACAATTCGCATACGTCGCATTCTTTTGAAGAGTCCACCTGTGTTCATCGTCGTCCTCACTCTTACACCAGAATCTGGCTCAGATGTTCTAGTGCCGCTCGGCGCCTTGTGCTCCCGCATCCAGAACATTTCGTCTGACGTTAGGGACCTGCCTACCGCGCAAATTCACATTCGCTTTTTGCACTTCTCAAGTCGCGCGCGCCAGGGGGTGGCGCCTTCACCGTTGCAATCAAACCAGTCCGACTGGGATGATATTTTCAAATACCCCGTCGTGTCAAGCGTTTTCTGAGCATTCCCAATGGTTTGCGTGCCCGCCTCCGTGGTCAACCCAATAGGGGTGGCTCACACACGCGCCTCTCTTTGGATGCCGAGCTGGGCAAGCTTAAGCCTCAGGCCACGCCGGGAGAGTCCGAGGTCGATGGCCGTGCGTGAGAGATTGTTCTTGTTGCGGACCAATGACTCTGCGATCAATTGCCGCTCTAGCACCGCTGTCGCATCCTTAAGCTTTAGGCGCCCACCGACGCCAGGCTGAACCCTAAACCCGTCTCCGTTGGTTCCCACGTCATATCGGTTGCTGGCAATCGCTGGTTGACTCCTCTCGGCGCCCCATCGCGACCGGTCGGAACCAGCCGGCCTGCGCGGGTGTATTACCTCGGGAGAAAGATCTTCAGTCGAGATGCGTGCACCGTCCATCGCATAGGCAACAACCCTTTCTGTCTCGTTTCTAAGTTGGCGAACGTTCCCGGGCCAGTCATGTGCGGTGAGCGCGTCGATTGCTTCCTGAGTCATCGTGAGAGGCTGCTTGCCGGCCCGAGACGAAAAGTGATCCAGAAAATGGGCCGCCAAAACCGGTATCTCCTCGCGGCGCTCACGAAGAGGTGGAACATGTATGCGTATAATGTTCAGCCGGTGGAAGAGGTCCTCTCTGAAACGCCCGTCTTCAACCGCCCGCTCCAGGTCTGTGTTTGTGGCGGCAATTATTCTGACATCTACCCGAAGGGGCTTAGTTTCCCCAAGAGGCTGGATCTCCCCTTCCTGAAGGAAGCGCATCAGCTTTGGCTGAACCTCCAGTAACAGGTCGCCGATTTCATCCAGGAAGAGAGTGCCTCCGTCGGCGGCCTTGATGATCCCCGGATAGTTGGTTGTCGCCCCGGTAAACGCTCCTCGTCTGTGCCCGAAGAGTTGGCTGTCTATGATCTCCTTCGGCGCTGCTGTGCAGTTGAAAGGTAGAAAGATCGCGCGCGGCCTGGCGGATTGGTTGTGTATGTACCGTGCTACAAGTTCCTTACCGGTCCCGGACTCGCCGGTTATCAAAACCGTGACGTCGCTTGTTCTGATCTTGTAGATCTTATCAATCACATCGAACATCGAAGGGCTGGCAACTATGAAGCCGGGCATAATAGTCTGTATGCGCTGTTCCAGGCTCCTCGTCGTACCTCCGCGGGCAGCCACGCGAAGGGAACAGGTCTCAAGGCCAAGCTCGGCCTGCCTCAGCAATGGCTGGAGTCTTCCGACGTCCAGCGAACCGTTCGCTCGAATGTAGACGACTACAGGCGGATTCACATTATCTCCAAGGCGAATGAGATAACCATCGGCCAAAGGAGTGATGCTCTCTTCGGACGAAACGTCCAAATTGGCGCACAGCTTCTCAGCTTCAGGGCGGCTCACTCCCTGGGCGGCCAGCGGCTCGGCGCGTCCGGTATTCTCGACTCGGCAGATTACGACGGCGCCAACGCTGAGATTCTCGTAGATCACCGCCGCGAGTTCCTGCTCTAGAAGCTCGCGCGACGCAGAAGCTTCGATCAGCCTTTGCATTAGCAGCACGTCATTCAGCGGCGCGGCTCGCCAGACCTGTGGCCCCTCCTCCGCTTGCACGTCTAGCGCGAGAGCCTTCCGTGTGAGCTCCAGGTCAAGTTTGGCGCCCAGCTCTTCAAAGATTGATTCTGCCTGCCGAAGGTTGGTCTCTGAGCCTCTTAGATCGCGAGCCTTTATTAGCAACAGGCCCATCTCGTAGTAGCTTCTGGCCAGTTCGTAAGGAATCTCCGTCGTGGTAAAGATCGATATGCTCTGAGCGATATGTTGTCGCCCCTCTGCGAGCCTTCCGGCCGCCGCCTCCAACTGGCCGGTCAATCTCTGGATCAGACCGGAAACTGAAAGGTACATCTCTTCCTTCAACCTACCCTGAGCGAGTTCGATGTACTCCGTCGCTTGTTCGTGTCCGCCCTGCGAGATATGAAACTCAGCGAGCCCGACCATTGCCAGAGTGACTCCGTGCAGGTCACCTATGGATGTTGAAAGCTGCATCGTCTCCCGCAGCGTCTTCAGAGCGAGATCTGTTCTGGCACTGCCGCGATACACAACAGCCAGCACTCGCAGCGCGTTGCTTTCCAACCACTTGTCGCCACTTCCCTTCAGTAAGTCGAGACTTCGTCTCAAGTGGTCGTCTGCCTCAACGAACTGACCTCTAGCACACAATATTTCTGCGAGCGTTATTCGGGCCGTGGCTTCGTGGCTTGGCTTTGCGAATCGCTGTCCGATGTCTATCGCTTTGTTGAGATTCTCTATCGCCTGTTCCCACAACCCCGAGTGCCTCAGCGTTTCCCCCAGGCTGTTGTAGGCGTTTACCAGATAGTCCTTGTGGCCCCCCTTTTCAAGGTACTCTATTCCACGCTCCAAATACTTGATCGATTCCTTGTTCTCTGCCGGGGAGCCGTGGATGATGGCCGTACCAAGATCAAGCAGAATCGTACCAACAAGATTCGAGTTCGCGGAGCCTTCAGCAAGTTCAAGAGCCTTCAAATAGTTCTCTTTCGAGTTGGTGAACAATCCCTCGAAGAAGTCCACCGTCCCAAGCCTACGATAAATGTCCGCAAGTAGCTCTCGGTCGAGCGCTGTCTTCTGTATGTTTGCCGCCGCTAGAAGATGATCGCGCGCTATTCTGAACTCATTTATCTCGATGTACGTCCGCCCCAAGGCACTATTAGCCTCGCTGGTACCGAGGTCGTCCCCAATTTCGAGGAACAACCTCCGGGCTTCATTCAAAGTGGCGATGGCCTTGGGATGGTTTCTCAGAAAACTGTTGACCCATCCAAGACGCAGCCTTACGCGGGCACGGGTTCGCGGCGATAGAGCCGCGACCATCCGCGGGTCGTCGTACTTTCCGATGACGCTGTAGGCCTCTTCGTACTTGCTCAGCTCTTCAAGCGCTTTGCTTAGCAGCGATCGGGTCACTGCTTCGTCTTCGGGTGTGTTGCCGCTCTTAGCAAGCACGGAGTGGAAATGCTCAGCCGCAGCCTCATAGCGCGACTGCGCCAATGCGGCTTCTCCTAGCTGAAACTCCGTGGTATCTAAAGCGCCCCGTCCGCGTTCGACTCGCCCCGGTGAGGCCCCCGCTGACGACTTCGCTGCGCCGTTGGCTCCGCCTTGCCGCTTCAGCATCTGCCTCACGGTCACGTGGCTTATTCGATCTACTATGCCGCGCTCCATCGCCGCTGTGGCGAGCTTTTGGGGAGTCCATTCCTTAAAACCATAACCCGCCTCAGCCGGTTCTGTATTCGCCAGGCTCAGCATCGCCTCGATTTGAGAGGATGTAAACTTCGGTCGCGGTCCTCCCTGCGGACCGCGTTTCTTTGCAGATATTCCCTCGAGACCGTGCGTGTTGAACGTTCGAATCCACTTCTTGATATTGGAAGGGTGCGACCCAAGCGTCTGACTTATCTCGACAGCCGTTTTACCGTCGGCGGAAGCCAGGATGACCCGAGCCCTGACTCCCTCTTCCTTGTTCGAAGATTTCGAGTAGCGCTCAAGCCCTTCACACTCGTCGGGCGTCAAAGGTCGAACAAATAGAGGTTGGAACATTGTGCGCCTTGTCTCGACTCAGCCTGCTTCGGTCTGGGGTGACCAGCTACCTGGAACTGCCATTCGGCGTCGATCTCGAGAGCTGACCCCCTTCCCGGACCGCCGCTATTTCAACCCATTACCCATCTGTGCTCGATGAGGTCCGAAAATATCAAAAAAGCACTGTGCAGTCAATAACTATCTTTCCAGTCTAATTTCAGCTTCTTGTATACGGCGGTGACGGAATTGAAACTTCAGGACTTCCATTATGAGGAAATATCTTCCAAAAGAGGGAAAGGTTGCTTTGCGACTTCTTATTGTGTGAATCGAGAGAAGCGAAGTTAGGGGATTCACAGGAAAGGAATCCTGAATGCGGAAGCGGGCCGGCTCCTCGGAGTCGACCCGCTTCATTCTGCTCACATGAACCGGTCTTCGCACCGCCTATCTTTTCTCGTAGTACCTCATCACCAGTCCGTCGCGCCCAATAGCGTAGCCGCGGTTCTTGTGGAACGAAACCGAAAAAAGATCGGCGCCTGTGTTGCTGCTCTGTTCGACCCAGTTGCGCCCGCCGTCATAGGTGCGGATGATTCGCCCCTTGTAGCCGACCACCCAACCAGTCTTGTTGTCTATGAAACTCATCCCGAAAAGCGGTTCCGGAACATTCAATGCAACCCGCTCCCACGTCGCGCCGGCGTTTTCGGTTCGCAGCAGGGTCCCGTTGTCTCCGGTAATAAGGCCGACGCGATCGGTGATCATAAAAACTCTGTTCAAGTCCTCGCTCACCCCAGACCGTTGCGGATACCAGTTGCGCCCAGCATTATCGGTATGAATGATCGTGCCTCCAGTGCCAATCACCCAACCGCGCTCGCCTCGAAAGCTGAGGTGAAACAGTTGTGCGTCCGAGCCGCTCTGCTGCTTTCGCCACGATGCGCCTCCATCCGTTGAAACCAGGATCACCCCCCGATCGCCTACGATGTAAACGTGATCGTCGTCCACGAACTGTACGGAATACAGGTCAGGGTCAGCGCCGGTTGCTCCTGCCAGCCGAGTCGAGCGTAGAATCTTGACGAAGCTGCGGCCCCCATCAGTGCTCCTCAATATCGTTCCGGCGTCGCCCACGATGCAGATTCTGTCTCTTCTAATGTAGACGTCGTTGAGGCCCGCGTCGACGCCCTGGTTCATCTCTTGAAAAGTCTGTCCATCGTCGTGCGACCTTGCGATTATCCCGTGAGCACCGACTACCCAGATGTCGTCGCCGTCGTAATAGACGGAATTAATTCCCGAATCTGCACCCGCAGTCTTGATCGTTTGTAACGGTGCCCACCCCTGCTGTGCAAGCGCTGCGCCGCACATCGCAGCCGCCAATACCCCAAGCGTGAACGTTCTCGCAATTCCCTGCTTCTTGATCATCCGATTCTCCGCGTCAGGATCGCCGGCTGTCCGCTCTCAGCTTGAACCTTTGAACCTTTCCAGTCGAGGTTCGAGGCATCTCTCCGATGAACTCGATCTGGGAAGGTACCTTGTATTGCGGAAGCCGCAAGCCTGCGAATCTGCGTATGTCTTCTTTGAGCGCCTCGCCGCGCTCACCCTGTCGGATGACCACATAAGCCCGTGCGGTTGCCAGCCCGCTGTCATCGACGCTCGAAACCACCGCCGCCTCTGATACCGCCTCGTGTGAGATCAACACCGATTCGACCTCGATCGGCGAGACCCAAAGCCCTCTCACCTTGAAGCAGTCATCGGACCGGCCAATGTGAAAGAAGAATCCGTCCTCGTCTCGGCGATATACGTCTCCCGTCCGCACCCAGCCATCCCTGATCGTCTGTTCTGTAAGCTCGCGTAGGTTCCAGTACCCCGTCGTCGCGCTTCCGCCTCGAACCCACAGGTTGCCGAGCTCATTTGCGCTGACTTCATCTCCGCTATCATCGACAAGGCGCGCGGCGTAGCCTTCGACGACCGTGCCGCTCGATCCCGCGCGCGAGTTCCCTTCTCTATTCGAGATAAAAATGTGAAGCATCTCAGTCGAGCCGATGCCATCCAGAATGGTGAGCCCGAACTCGCGCTGCCAGTCTTCGAATATCTTCGAGGGCAAAGCCTCACCCGCCGACACGCACAACCGCACGCTTGAGAAATCGACTTGGCCTCCACTCAATCGATAATCCAATAGCGATTGATAGACCGCAGGCACGCCGAAGAAGACCGTTGGCTTCCGATTTTCTATGAATTTCGCGAGTTGTTCCGCGCTCATTCGCGCTGGCTCAAGAATGACCGTAGCGCCCGCGGCCAACGGAAACGACAAGCTGTTTCCAAGACCATAAGCAAAGAACATTCGCGATGATGAGAAGACCCGATCTTCGCTCGTGAGACGAAGAACACTAGTCGCGTAACTGTCCACGGTATACGGTATCGAGCCGTGAAGATGCAGCACGCCCTTGGGAGTTCCCGTGCTGCCCGATGTGTACAGGAGAAAGGCGGGAGTCTCGCGAGTCATTGGCGCTGCAGAGGCTCGCAAAGTAGAAGCGCTTCCAGGCTTCAAACAACTCCGCGTTCGGGTGTCCACGCTCAGAATCGTGCACCCGCTCTCCAGGCTGCCGCTCAAGTGCAATCTGTCTTCAAGATCGCTTTCAATGATAAGCAATCGGGTGCCGGAATCCGAGAGAATGAACTCGATGTCGTGTGCCGGTAGAAAGGTATTTATCGGCACTGCGACGGCGCCGATTGAGCAAGTGGCGAGGAAGACGTTGATGAACTCGGGCGAGTCGTAGAGAAGAAGCGCGACTCGGTCGCTTTCGCCGACCCCGCAATTCAAAAGTTGCTGAGCCCAGCCGCCAGCTTCACTGCGAACCTCGCGGTAAGTGATCGACCGATCGCGATACTCGATTGCGGTGCGACCGCCAATTTGACTAAGGCGACCCCGGCCCAGAAAGTATTCGAGCAGATTGAACTGCGAACGATCGACTGACATGTGGCGGCGATTATATGTCAGCCGCAGAGTCGGATCAATTCGGTAGAAGTTTGCCGCCGCCTGACGATAGAACGCCTTCCGGCCGCGAGAGCTCGCCGCCGGCGTCGATTCAGTTCGTAGTGACTCGGGGGTCGGACTCTAGGGCACGCATATCGAGGAACGCACACGCTCACAGGAAACGAACCAGGCTGAGCTTTGCAAAAATGTGTTTGCCTGGACAATCTGTTGGCTTTACCTCGCGATGTCCGAATACTTCGCGGCCTAGCGGGCGATCAGCGCCAAGGTTTACGAATCCTTGTTCTACCCGAAGGTGGCGCAACCAGTCGCCAAGTCCTATGAGATTGGCGTCCAGAGCCGCGGGGGGTTGTTTATTCTCAAAATCACCCTGGAATGATATGCCTAGCGCTGCGGTATTGTGTCCAATAGTGTGCGCCCCCGAGCGATCGAGCCCGCGGCCCTCGCACAGAAGCACACCGCCATCGGACATACAAAAGGCCACCATCGAATACGGCACATCATCGCCCAAGTCCGGGCGAACCGTTTGAAGCGCGCGCATCTTGCGCTTAACTTCATCCGCCGTTTCAAACTCATTCGGACTAGGATCGTCATCCACGATGTCGGTGTGATGGATAAAGACGTGCGTGCGCCTAGTCCGGGCCACGATCGCCCCCAGCCGGGGCAAATCGGTTCTTGCTCCCCATTCTTCACGGCTTAGTAAGGTTACTTTGCTGCCGGTTCCGACACTGATGCCATCACTGACAACGCGCGAAATGACGGAAACCATAGGTGTCGGTGAATTGCGGAAAGGCATGACACGGATTGTCTTGTCGATCAGAGACGCCGGCACATCAAAACTGAGTGTATCGCCGAGCGCGTCAAATCTGGCTACGGTCTGGTCGTCAGACTTGACGATCCAGTTTATCTGGCGCACCTCGTCCGGCGGTGGTATTGCAACATTGTAGGATGTCGCTCGATAGGTAGCCGTCTTTCCTGCCACTACTTCCGAGGGACCGCTGAGTGTTCTGACTAAGAGCATGCACGTCCTCCTTGGTCTAACCTCAACCGGATATGACATGTGAGTTTGAGATGTTTCAGGTGAGGCGTGCCTTTGTGGAGATGATGGCTGAAGCTCAGGGCAAGGAGTATATCTCCTGCTCGGCCTTTCGCTCGATGACAAGTCTGTTCTCGGACACGGCATAATCGAGGTGCGCCACGGTCTCGGAAAGCGCAAGGAAGCGATGATATCCACCGGCGTCAGGAAACAACAGCATCGAAGTCTCCCACGCTGTGGCCCCGTTCTTCGGAAGCAACGCCAGAAGCTTCGACTGCCGGGCATTTGTGAAACGATACATACGATGAAAGTGCTCATCGTAGTCGGTTACGTCGTCGCCGTGGCCGCCTTTCAACACCGTCGGCGCAAGCGCACGAATGCGAGCAAGCGACACCAGATATTCTCCGAGTGATTGGAATCGCCGCTTCGCGTCGACCGGATCGGGACTGAGCACAGGATTCGGTGTAATCGTCTTCAGCACCGTGTCGGAAGCAAACACTAACCGGTTGCTCGTTCGTACCAGGCAGATTGAACCAGGTGTGTGTCCGGGCGTGTGGACTACGCTCAAGCTCTCGTGTTCGAAGAGAATCTCGTCTTCGTCCTTTAGCGTCTCGACGTGATCGAGGGGATACGCGAAGCCCTTGAACTTCTCATAGCCCGTTTCCATTCGAGCGATTGTTTCGCGCGGAACACCGGCGGCGGTCAGCAGCTCTCGATACGCCCGATAATCGGTGTCCGCCGAAACGGCCGGCGCATCCCACTCGTGTATGTAAGCGGTGGCGCCCGACTCCTCGACTATTACCCGCGCGAGCCCGTAATGGTCCGCGTGCGCGTGTGAGATGATGATCCGCTTGATGTCTGAAAGCTTGTATCCGAGGCTGGCGAGTCCCGCCCTCAACGCTTCAAGCGAGCCGTCATCACGCGGCCCCGCGTCGATTAAAGTGAGAGGGTCTTCCTCGATCAGGTAGACGTTGACGGGACCAACGTAGAAAGGCGTCGGCACGCTGATGCGGTGAATCTTCATAAAGAGAGTCCGTAGTCAGTAGTCAGTAGTCAGTAGCAAAAGTCAAAACTGAGGGCACATTCTACTACTGACCACGGACTACTGACCACGGACAACTGACCACGGACTACTGACCACGGACTACTGACCACGGACCACTGACCACGGACTACTGACCACGGACTACTGACTAAAGGTTGTACTTCCCCGCTTCGATCATCGAGTCCGCGATTCGACGCCGCGCTGCGACGGTGTTGATAGGCGTGTACTTCATGTAGCGCCGAAGCACCGCCAACATGGTTCGCAGCTCATCGCCTTCCGACATCGCTGCCAGAGCTATCTTCGCGTGCTGCTCGACTCGCGAGATCGAGTCGTTCACAAACGTCCGGGTCGCGTCGATGTGATTTGCGCAAGCCGCCTCGCCTCGGCCCGCGATGAACTTCTCGGTCCGGAGAATCGCGCTCTCCATACCGTAGATTTCCATGATTATGTCGCTCGCTGCGGCCAGCACCTCTTGCTGCTCCGAGACCTTGTCGCGGTACTTCTGCGCCGCTGATCCGAGCACTGCGACTGCAGCCTTCTTTGCGTTGCTCAGCGCGACTCGCTCTTGCGAGAAAACTCCTTCGGCCGGTTCGTCGGGTAAGGAGGGCGAGAGCATCTCGTCCATCAGTTTCTTCGCCGCCGGGAAGAGCGCAAGCTCGCCTTTCGCTGCGCGACGAAGGAGCTGACCGGAGATGATCAGCCGGTTGATCTCGTTCGTGCCTTCGTAGATCCGGCTGATCCGCGAATCACGATACGCGCGTTCGACGGGATAGTCCTTCGAGTAGCCGTTGCCGCCGAACACCTGCACCGCCTCGTCCGAAACGTAGTCCAGCGTCTCGCTCCCGACGACTTTGATGATAGAGCACTCGACCGCGTAGTCCTCGATCGCCTTGAGCATCTGTGCAGGAACGTCTCGATCGATCGTCACCAGCGCGTCTTCAATCATGCCGACCGTGCGATAAGTCATGCAGTCGGCTACGTAGGTGCGAATCGCCATCTCAGCAAGCTTGTGTTTGATCAATCCGAACGAGGAGATCGGAACGCCAAACTGATAGCGCTGTTTCGCATAATCAGTCGCGATCGTAGTGAGCCGCTTTGAACCTGAGATCGTGCTCACTCCAAGCTTCAGCCGGCCGAGGTTCAAGATGTTGAAAGCGATCTTGTGCCCCTTCCCTATCTCGCCGAGCACGTTCTCCACGGGCACTTGGGCTTGTTCAAGGTTCACCGCGCACGTTGAGGAACCCTGCAGCCCCATCTTGTGTTCTTCCTTTGCGATCGACACGCCGGGGAAGGTGCGCTCGACGATGAATGCGGTGAATTTCTCGCCGTCGACTTTAGCGAATACGATGTACACATCGGCGAAGCCGGCGTTTGTGATCCACATCTTCTGCCCGTTGAGCACGTAGTGCTTTCCGTCTTCAGAGAGCACCGCTTTGGTCTTTGCGCCGAGCGCATCAGAGCCAGAGCCCGATTCGGTCAGCGCGTACGCGCCGATCAACTCGGCAGTCGCGAGCCTTGGCAGATACTGCTTCTTCTGCTCCTCGGTTCCGAAGTAAACGATCGGCAGCGTGCCTATAGTCGTGTGCGCGCCGAGCGATCCCGAAAACGAAGCCTGACCCGACATGGCTTCGGAGGCGACGAGCGAGCTGAGAAGGTCAAGCCCCGCGCCGCCGTACTTCTCCGGGATGTCGATCGATAGCAGCCCAAGCTCGCCGGCTTTTCTAAGCAAGCCTCTTGTGAGCTCATAGTCTTTCGACTCGATCTCGGCGTCGAGCGGAATGATCTCCTTCTCGGTGAACTCGCGCGCCGTCTGCGCGATCATCAAGTGCTCGTCGCTGAGATCGTCGGGCGTGAACACGTCCGAGGCGTCGTGGTCTTCAAGAATGAAGCTCCCGCCTTTTATCACTTTCTTTGTTTCTACCGCGCTTGTCATAATAAGTCCTCTCTTTCGACGTTCGTAGTACGGCCTTCAGGCGGAAGTTCGTAGCATCGCCGGAAGTGCGTTTCCGATTCGCGAACAAACTTCCGCCTGAAGGCCGTACTACGAACATTGTTTCTTTTTACATCAACTCAAAAATGCCGGCCGCGCCCATGCCGCCGCCGACACACATCGTCACCATTCCGTAGCGAGCGTTCCGCCTTTGCATCTCGTGCAGAATCGTCGCAGTGAGCTTCGCTCCGGTGCAGCCGAGCGGGTGACCCATCGCGACCGCGCCTCCGTTCACATTCAACTTGTCTTGATTGATGCCAAGCTCCTTCACAACCGAAAGCGCTTGAGCGGCGAACGCTTCGTTCAGCTCGATCAAGTCGATGTCATCAAGCTTGAGTCCTGCAATCTTCAGCGCCTTGGGTATCGCGGCAACCGGGCCGATCCCCATGTAATCCGGATCGACGCCGGCGGTTGCAAAAGCGATCAATCGAGCGATCGGCTTGGCTCCGATTTCTCGAGCCCGGTCCGCTGACATCACCACCGCCGCTGCCGCGCCGTCCGACATCTGCGACGAGTTGCCCGCAGTCACCGTTCCGCGCACATGAAACGCGGGCCTGAGTTTCCCGAGCGCCTCCATAGAGGTGTCAGCTCGTGGGCCTTCGTCGGTGTCGAAGGTTGTCTCTTTCACGACTCGCTTCCCCTTGCCGTCAAGTTCGACGGTTCTCACAGTCAGCGGCACGACCTCATCTTTGAACTTGCCTTCGTTGATCGCGGCGATTGCTTTCTGATGACTGCGAAACGAGAACTCGTCCGCGTCGGTGCGAGTGATCGAGTACTTCTGCGCGAGGTTCTCTGCCGTCAGTCCCATGGCCAAATAGAAATCGGGATGGTTTTCGACGAGCGTTGGGTTGGGCACGATCTTGTGACCGCCCATCGGAATGAGGCTCATCGACTCGGTCCCGCCGGCGACTATACAATCAGCCCAACCAGCCATAATGCGCTCGGTCGCGAATGCGATGGCCTGAAGCCCCGACGAGCAGAAGCGATTGATCGTCACCGCCGATGCCTCCTTCGGAACGCCCGCGAGCCACGAAGCTTGCCGAGCTACGTTCATTCCCTGCTCTGCTTCAGGCATTGCGCATCCGAGGATAATGTCTTCGATCATTGCGGCTTCGAGTCCTGGCGTGCGATCGATGGCTGCTTTGATGACGGCGCCCGCCATATCGTCGGGCCTTGTGTCTTTGAGTGTGCCGCGCGGCGCTTTGCCGACTGCGGTTCGTAAGGATTGAACTATCACTGCGTCTTTCATTTCTTCTCCTACGTGTAGAGGCAGAATCGCTATTCTCCATTCTGATCTCTCGCCTTCATCACATCAGCCTCAAGGAACAAGTTGTCCATATCCGCTAGCGGCCAGAAAGAATATCGTCCAAACAGACCGTTGATGTTTTGCTTGACCAACTCGCGATCAACCAACCCTTCTTCTCTGAGTAACCACAACAGATCAATTTGATCCTTACCGCGGCCAGCCAAATACTTCAGAATGATCATCCACTCAGGCGTTATGATCGGCAGCCCGTCTTCTGTTGATGTAGCCCCGGCCAGCGCTGCTTCGTACACTTCTTTCTTGTCATCAGCGCGGATGATCCAATCGACTTCTATCTCTTTCTCTTCGCCTGCTTGGACCGTGTAAGCTACGCCGCCCATCTCCAACTCTCTGGTGACGGGCAGTGGCAATCGCGCCGCGGCTATGAAATCCACGTTCGCGGTTGCTCGATTGAATCCGTACACATGCATTGCGAGCCCGCCACACAAAGCGCATTCGATCTTGTTCTCTTGCGCCATTTTTACGGGTTTGCCCGCGACCTCTAACCCATCCGCCGTAGATATGGATTGTCTAACTGATGACTTGTATCTAGTGCGTTTGTCCATCACTGACTGATCCCTGTTCTTGAGCGATTGTCCCTCCATGCCACTCGCCTGCTTGTTTTGAGCAGCCCCCTCGGGCCTGTCCGAAAGCGCCTTACCTCGGATATAAAGAGTGTCATAGCTAAGATCGAGCCCGCCCGGCCACTCGATGGAGCCGGCAACCACACGAACAGCGCTAAACAAACCACGGTTTCTCAGACGCGTAAAGATACCTCGGCCAAGATAGGGTTTCACGTCGAACCTTCGGCGCTCTCCGTTCTCAAACAGGACGTCCAACTCGTAATCGTCGAGAGCGCGTACAGATTGCACATATGGATTCATAGCCACTCCCTACTTCAAAGGTTCAATCTTAAATAGCTCTTCACCACTTACGGCCAACTGCCAATCGGCCAGTAGTTCATCCCTGTGTATTTCGATCCATGCTTGCATCAGCCGCGTTTTGTTGGAAGGCAGTTCACCAGCTAACACTTCTCCGGTTGTAATTGCAAACACCGCTTTATGTCCGGAGTATTCAGCATGTACATGCGGCAAGTGGTGCTGATCGTTATCGTATGAAAACATCCGAACTACGATGCCGTAGAACATGGAAAGAATAGGCATAACGTTCTTCCCTCAGATAATCCGTCTTGCAACAAAGGCGACGGAGCGCCGCAAAACTAATTCCTCAGCGGCTTGCCAGTCTTCAGCATATGCTGAATACGTTCTTGCGTTTTCCTCTCTCCGCACAACGAAACAAAAGCCTCGCGCTCTAGATCCAACAAGTACTGCTCCGACACCAGCGTTCTATGCGACAAGTCGCCGCCGGTGATTATGTAAGCGAGTTTCTTCGCTACGTGAGCATCGTACTCGCTGATGAATCCGCCCCGAACCATCATGTGAATCGCAAGCTTGATCGTCGAAAGCGCGGGCGCGCCGAGCACCGGTATATCCGTGCGAGGATGCGGCTGCGTGTAGCCCTCCCGCACCATTGCCAACGCCGTTTGCTTTGCGTCTTCGATCAAGCGATCGCGGTTCATCGTGATCGGATCAGTCTCGCGCAAGAAGCCGAGCTCGCGCGCTTCAACCGCCGACGTCGCTACGCGAGCCATCGCAATCGTCTCGGAGACCTTTCTGATTCTCGGGAACAAGTCTTCGTCAGGAGTCGCGTCTTCGACTGCGCGCAAGACCATCTCCTTCACGCCGCCGCCGCCCGGGATCAAGCCGACTCCGACCTCTACCAGCCCGATGTAAGCTTCAGCCGCAGCGCGAGCCTTGTCCCCGTGGATCGTGATCTCGCAGCCGCCGCCCAGCGCCATTCCCTGGGGCGCGACTACTACCGGTTTCGGCGAATATCGCAAGTTCATATTCGCGTTCTGAAACTGCCGCACCGACATACCGATCTCGTCCCACTCGCCTTCTTGAATGCCGAGCAACAGAAGCATGATGTTCGCGCCGACCGAGAAGTTCTCAGATTGGTTGCCAATCACCAGCGCTTCGTAATTCTCACCAACTTCCTTCACCGAGTAGTTCATCATCGAGATCGTGTCCGCGCCGATCGCGTTCATCTTCGAATGAAACTCGAGGCAGGCCACGCCGTCACCGATGTCGACAAGCGAAGTTGATGCGTTTTTCTTGATGACTTTGGTTTGCTCTTTGAGCGACTTCAGGATCAGGACGCCCGGGCGCGCCGGAACTTCTCGGTAGTCGGCCGATGCGAAATCAAAATAATAGGTTCGGCCTTCGCGACGTTCGTAGAAACTCTTCTTGCCTGAATCGAGCAGCTTCTGAACAAGCGGTGGAATATCGAGGCCGTCTTCGCGCATCTTCGCCACGGACTTCTCGACGCCAAGCACGTCCCAGAGTTCGAACGTGCCGAACTCATGGTTGAAACCCCATTTCACCGCGTTGTCGATGTTCACGATATCATCGGCGATCTCGGGAATCCGATTCGCCGTGTAGATGAGATTCGCACTAACCGTCTTCCACAGGAACTCGCCGACGCGATCCTTGCTATAGACGAGAGCTCGGATACGGTCCGCCGTTTCTTCGACCGCTTTCGCAGCATCGAGTGATGGGAAACGAACCTTCTGAGCCGGCTTGTACTCCATCGTGTTGTAGTCGAGTACCTGATACTCGGTCTTGCCGCCTTCGCCTTTTTGTTTCTTGTAAAAGCCCTGACCCGCTTTGTTGCCGGTCCAGCCGCGATTCATCATATCGCGCATGAAGTCGGGCGGAACGAGCACCTCGCGGCGCTCATCATTCGGCACGGCAGGATAGAGGTTCTCGGCGACGTAAAGCGCGGTGTCGAGACCAACGATATCCGTCGTCCTGAATGAAGCCGACTTTGGCCGCCCAAGGATCGGCCCAGTCATCGCGTCAACCTCTTCAATCGAGTAGCCGCCTTCGATCATCACCCGTACGGCGTTGAGCGAGCTGAAGGTGGCTATGCGATTCGCTATGAAGTTCGGCGTGTCTTTCGCAAAGACGATCCCTTTGCCGAGCCTTCGATCGCAAAAGTCCGCGATAAGACTGACGACTTCAGGGAGAGTATCCGCAGTGGGAATCAACTCGAGGAGCTTCAGGTAGCGAGGTGGATTGAAGAAATGAGTGCCAAGAAAGTGCTTGCGGAACCCCTCGGACATGCCCTCGGCCATCGCTTTAATAGGGATACCGGAAGTGTTGGAGCTAATGATTGTGTCGGGTTTAAGAAACGCTTCAATACGCGTGAACAAATCGCGTTTGATCGGGAGCTTTTCGACGACCGCTTCGATGACCCAGTCGACTCCGGAGACTTTCTCGAGATCATCGTCCAAGTTCCCGGTGGTTATCAATCCAGCGAGCTTCGTTGAGAAGAATGCCGAGGGCTTGATCTTCTTTGCGGCTTCAAGCCCGGCGTTGACAATTCGATTCCTCACCTGCTTGGTGGCAAGCGTAAGCCCACGCGCTTCTTCCTGCTTGGTCAGTTCCTTCGGCGCGATGTCGAGTAGCAGAACATCGAGCCCGGCGTTCGCGCAGTGAGCGGCGATTTGTGCGCCCATCGTTCCTGACCCAAGGACCGCAACTTTGTTGATCTTACAACTCACGATCGATCTCCTTTTTCAAACCCCCACGACGCTTGGGGTCTCTTCCTCGTACAAACTGTCAATCACGTTCGCGTACTTCCTCTCGATCACACCGCGGCGAGGCTTCAGTGTGGGCGTCAACTCTCCGGACTCAGTCGTGAACTCCTGCTCGAGCAGCGCCACCTTCTTCACTTTCTCAAACCTCGCAAGCTCCGCTGTGTACTTGTCAACCTGCCGCTTGATCAGGTCGATGATTCGCGGGTCTGCTAGCAGGTCGCTCTCGTTCTTATGCGGAATGCCTTTTATCTGAGCATAACCACGCAGCAGCTCCATATTCGGAACGATCAGTGCAGAAGCAAACTTGCGCGCGTTCCCGACGACAACCACTTGGGAAACGAAACGGCTCGACTTGATCAGGCTCTCGAGCCGCTGCGGCGCGATGTATTTCCCACCACTCGTCTTGATCAGATCTTTCTTACGATCGGTGATGAGAAGAAAGCCATCCGCGTCGATGTGTCCGATGTCGCCGGTGCGAAACCAACCGTCGGACGTGAACGCTTCTTCGTTATCGCCAGGCCGGTTGTAATAGCCCTTCATCACCGTGTCGCCTTTGACCAGTATCTCCCCGTCCTCGGCGATGAGAACGCTGACGCCGTCGATAACCGGCCCGACTGTGCCGATTCGATTGCGCGTTTCAGTGTTGCACGCGACTGACGGCGACGTCTCTGTCAACCCGTAGCCTTGCAGGATCGGCAGACCTGCCGCGAGGAACAGGTAACCGATTTCAGGCGCGAGAGGCGCTCCCCCAGAAATGAAAATCCTCACGTTGCCGCCTACGGCTTCGCGCCACTTCTTGAAGACAAGCGTATCAGCGATTCTGTGCTGCGGACCGAGCAGAAATCCGATGAGTTCGCCGCGGTCCTTTCTTTCAGCCCATCGCCTCCCGACGTCGAGCGCCCAAAGAAAGATCTGGCGCTTAGGGAATCCGGCAGACAGGCCGCGCTCGACTATCTTCGCGTAGATTTTCTCGAACATTCGCGGCACGCTGGTCATCGCGGTAGGATGGACTTCGATGAGGTTTTTCGCTACTGTCTCGATGCTCTCCGCGTAGGCGACGGTCGCGCCGATCCGTGCATACAGGTACCAGACTGCACGCTCGAATATGTGCGAGAACGGCAGGTACGTCAGCGCAAGCTCGCGCCGGTTGCCCAGTTTAAGCCATCGAGCGCTGTTCAACACGTTCGCCGTCAGGTTCTTGTGCGTCAGCATCACGCCTTTTGGATCGCCGGTCGAACCGGATGTGTAGAGGATGGTGGCGAGGTCCTCGGCTGTCGCGGCTCGCCACAGGCTCTCGTAAAGACGCGGCTGCTCGCCGTACAGTGCGCGGCCCTTGTCGACCAGATCCTCAACGCCGACAACAGGGCTCGATATCTCTTCAAGCGAGATGACAAATTCGAGCTCTGGTAACCGAGACTTGATCGCCAACGCGTCTTCGGCGAACACAGGCGACACGAAAATGGCTCTGGCAGCCGAATCCGCCAATATGTACTCGACCTGAGAGCGCGCCTGTGTAGCGTAGATCGGAACATCGACAGCGCCGATTGCTAGCGCCGCCAGATCCGCGAGGTTCCACTCGGGTCGATTCTCAGACCAAATCGCGACTCGATCTCCGCTTCTGATGCCGAGCGCGCACAGGCCCAGCGCCAGTTCCCTCACCCGCCGCGCGACTTCGCCAAAGGTGAGCGAGCGCCAATCGCTGCCAACCTTGAAGCGGAGGAACTCCGACTCGCGATACTGATCGACCGCCGAGTTGAATAGCTCGTTTAGTGTTTTGGGCTCTGACATCTCTCCGATTGACTAGCTCGTTTTGCGCGTTTGCTTGCTCGATTGCGTGTGTGCAATACCGTTTAGAAAAACATCGAGCACCGGCTCTGCGGTCGAGACCAGGCTATAGCGCTTGTGGCTCAGCACCCAGTTGGTCGCCATCTCATCCAGCGCGCCGAACAAGACTTTCGCGACGATCTTTGTGTTTAGTCCCGAACGAAACACGCCGTGCCGTTGACCTTCCTCGATGACCGCGCGAATGAGCTCGAGGTATTCAGTGACTTTGGTGGCCGAGAACTGTTCCATGAATTTTGTGGAAGATCTCAGCTCGACCTGAAACACGACGGCGAGGTTTCGATCGCGGCCGAGCCCTTCGAGGTGAGCGTGAACTATTCGCCTCAGCTTCTCGATGGGATCGTGTATCTCGGCAAGTCTGGCTCTCCCAGCGGCAAGCGCGTCGTCCATGTAGTGATTGAAGATCGAAGCGAGAATGTCGTCCTTGTTCTTGAAGTAGAGATAAACGGTGCCGTCGGCGACTCCGGCCTCGCGCGCGACATCGGAGACCTTGGAGTTAAAGAAGCCGCTCCCGGCGAATACCTTTATGGCCGCGCGCAGAATCGCTTCGTACTTGCCGTTAGACTTGCGTTGCGTCGGAGATGCGCGCCTGACAGTTGCCATTTGAGTGACCCCGAAAGAAAATGAATGATGGTTCATTCATCTTTTACGCCAGAACTATGGATCAGTGCAAGCAAAAAGTTCAGAGCAACAGAAAAATGCGCCATGAATGCGCGGAGCCTCTAAGGTTCACCAACTCCTTAGTGATCCTTAGTGAGCTTTGTGTCTTTGTGGCATCAGCAAATGTCATTCACCACGATGGCGCTCGCTTTTTGATTCCGTGCACGCTTTTGCTATCATCAACCCCGACATGGAAGAACTGGAGAAAGAGGTCAAGAAGCAACTCAGGAAACACTTGAGGGGCGTCGGCGGGCCGACTATTGAGAATCTTGTTAAGCGGCTCGGTGGATTGCCCTATGAGAGAGTGCTGCTCACGACCGACATAGGGGTGATGCTGGCTGCCACTAATCTCCGGGCTGGCGTTGAGATGCTCAAAGCTGCGCCTGAAGTGTCGCGGTTGATCGACGCCGCCGATATCCGCGTGTGGGGTGAGGCGGGCAATCGGCTTTCCGCAACCAGCGCCGAGACTGCGGTCGGCTTCTTTCAATCGAGCGCCGCCATACTTGGATCGATCCCCGAGGACATGCGCTCGCCGGTCCTTCGCTTGGTCAACAAGCAAGCCGCCCTTTCAGCTAACACCGCAATCGAATGCTTCAAGTCAGCGCCAGGGGTTATCAGTACCATCAAAGATCAGGAGGACGCCGCGCAGATTCTCACCATTTGCCTCGAACTGGCTCGCCATTCTGTGAAGCACAGCAACGATCTATTCCTGACCGCACCTCAAGTGATTTCTCAGATCGAATCGCACGCCGACGAACAAACCGCCACGCTGATCAAGCGCGCGCTTACGTTGACGTCATCCTTCGCGTTCAGATCAGGCGGGACGGCCGCCGAGTTTTTCAGCGAGCTTCCATCGGTCATCGTCGGCGCCGAGCGCGCATCAATCGAGAGGCTCTTCGATATTACGGAATCCTATCTGGACCGGTCCGGCGGAGTCGCATTGCAATACTTCAAGGCTGCGAGCCGAGTCTTGACCATCGCCGGCAAAGACTCTTTCGAACGATGGACCGCGCTGGCGAAGCGAGTTGCCCTGCAAGGAAACGCCGCAAGCTATCATTTCATGAAACAAAGCCCTCATATCGTGGCCGAGCTTTCGGCTCGTCTGAGCGCACAGCGCCGCGCGCAGGTCATCTCCGCTGTCCTCGAGATTGTGGAAGAAATCGCGGAACGCAGCACAATCGCCGCAGTCGAGTGCTTCAAGGCCAGTCCGCTTGCATTGCGCGCCGCCTCACTCGGACAGTTTCGAGACTGGGCGCAGCGCGGTCTGGAAAAAACGTCCGAGAATTCCCGCCGTGTTCAGGCCTACTACTCGCTCGAATCAAAGGCTAGCCAGGAAGCGCTGTTCAAAATCGAAGGGGGTCTTACGCTTGATTCAGTCGCGCATACGTTAAGACTTTACGTTGAAGGTTTAACTGGACGTTCGCTGCACATCGCTTCCCTGGCGTCTATCCCAGACGAAGCCAAGATCGGCGATGGAACGACCATCTACCTGCCCTCAGTCGTCGCGGAGTTTGAAGACGAGCGAGAGAACTTTCGGCTGTTTAAAGTACTCGCAGCGCACGGGGCTGGTCAGATCGAGTTTCTCACATTCGTTCAAGGTGCTCCCGAGACTCTCGCAGCGATGGTTGAGATACGCGCGGCGTTTCAGCAGCGACGGCGTGAGGTGAGGAGCAGGGCTGCGAGCGCCAGCGCGCGTGATGCGGAGGGCGCAGACTTCCTTCGCGTGCTTGGTGAATTCCCTAACCCAGATCTCGCTACGCGGCTGTTCACGACAATCGAGAACGGCCGGATAGACTTTCTGCTTCGCACGGTTTACCGCGGCATAAGGCGCGACCTTGATTTCGTGCGCGGTCGTCTGATCGAACGCAGACCGGACATCGAAGACATTCCGGCCGAGCTTCTACCATTCGAGTTGCTCTTCCAACTTGCGATCTGCGGAGGCGCGACTCCGGAGGCGCGCCGTTCTTATCCGACAGTCATTCGAGAACTCGACCGTATCCTCGCAGACTATGTTTTCCGCGAAAACGCCACGGTTGCGGATTCGTTGATAGCAACCCGTCACGTCTACGAGTTCTTCGTCGAGCAGCCGAGTCAGTCTGATGCTCAAAGCGACGAAACCGGCGAGAGCGGTCAGGGGGGCGACACAAGCGACGATTCATCGCTGGCAGAAACCGATGCTGAACAAAGCGGGCAGCGCCAGCAGATCGAAGTTCGGGATGATCCCTTCAGCTTGTGGAACAGTGGTCAGCAGCAGGATATCAGCCCGGACCAGGACATTTTCAATCGACTGCACGGACCGGAAAGCCCGGAGCAGGACCTCGAAAAGGGCGATCGGGCGTTCTATTACGACGAGTGGGACCGGGAGCTAGCCGACTACCGCACTCGCTGGTGCCGGATTATCGAGCGTGGCGGTTCTCGCGGCTCGCGCAGCTTTGTTGAGCTTTGTCGCAGCCGCTACGCCGGTGTGATCTCATCGATCCGGTATCAGTTTCAACTGATGCGGCCGGAGAACCTCAGACGGATCCGCGGTGAGATCGATGGTGAAGACTACGATCTGCAGGCAGTGATCGACTACGCGCTCGACAAACGCAGCACAGGTATGATCGACGATCGCCTCTACACGCGTAAACTCAGGCGCGAGCGCGACGTCGCCGTGTCATTCCTTCTGGATATGTCCAGCTCGACGGCGCGAACAATCAGCCGCTACCCGAACCATCCTTACACGCAGCCGGGGCAGCGGATCATTGACATCGAGAAGGAAGGGCTGGTGTTGATGAGCGAAGCGCTGGAGGCGGTCGGCGACGCTTACTCGATGCAGGGCTTCACAAGCGAAGGCCGGCGCAACGTGAAGTTCTATCTGATCAAGGATTTTTCTGAAGGCTATTCCGCCGACGTCGAGCGTCGCATTGGCGGGATCTCCTATCAGAACAACACGCGGCTGGGAGCCGCAATCCGTCACGCTACCACGAGGCTGGCGCGGCAAGACGCTCGCACGAAGCTGATGATAGTGCTGTCAGACGGACGGCCATACGATCACGACTACGGCGACAGTCGATATGCTCGCGAGGATACGAGAATGGCGTTGAGGCAAGCTCGCGTCGAAGGCATAACGCCGTTTTGCATCACTATCGATCGCGAGTCCGAGGATCAGTTGCGGGATATGTACGGCGAGGTGGGATACACCATCATCGACGACGTGCTGAGTCTGCCCGAGAGATTACCGGGTATCTACAGCCGGCTGACCACGTAGTATCGCGGTGTTGGCCACTATTCGTATCTGAGTGCTTCGATGGGATCGAGGCGTGCCGCTTTTCTTGCCGGCCACACTCCGAAGATCAATCCAATCGCGGCCGAGACCACCAACCCCGCGATCACCGCCCAAAGCGGAATCGATGCCGGGAGCGAGGGGAAGATAAGAATGATTATCTGACTCACCACAACGGCTAGGAGCACTCCCAACACCCCGCCTAAGAAGGTCAAAGTCATCGCTTCGAACAGGAACTGAGTGGTGATGTCGCGGCGGCGCGCGCCGATGGCCTTGCGCACACCGATCTCCGCGGTGCGCTCGGTGACGCTGACCAGCATGATGTTCATTACCCCGATGCCGCCAACGAGGAGCCCCACACTCGAGAGCGCGATGGCGACCAGCCCGACCATTGCCGTGACGCTATCGAACTGCTCGATGAACTTGTCTGCGGTGTTCAGATCAAAGTTGTTCTTGTCGTCGTACTTGACGGCCCGCTGACGGCGAAGAATGTCCTCGACCTGATCGAGGGCCTGCTTAAGCTGCCCTGAGCGCGCTCGAATAATGATCATCATCCACTCGCTTCGTGGCGAGACCTTTCGCAGCGTTCTGTACGGAATCAGAACCGAATTCTCCTCCGTCTCGCCTAACATACCCCCCTTCCTCGGTTCGAGGACGCCAATAATCTCGTAAGGCTTCCCGTTCATCATCACTTCTTTGCCGACGATGCTGTCGGAGCCTTGCGGAAATAAGGCTTCGGCGGCTCCCTGTCCGATCACCATTACCTCTCGCCGGTGCTGATCATCGATCTCGGAAATGAATCGCCCCGCCTGAAGCGACATGTTTGTGACCACGCCGTAGTTTGCGGATACGCCTTCGAGGTTCGCTTGCTTGTAGGTCTGCCCTCCGTAGGTGATCGTCTTATCGAAGGTCCACTCGATGAAGCCGTCGTTTGCCACGTCTTCGACAGCAGGGGCGTACTCTCTGATCGCCTCCGCGTCTTCAGGCCGGAGCGGTTTGCGGGTCCGCTCAGTGCGGTCGTGCCCGCCGAACGATATGCCGCTTGAAAGGTGAAAAGCGTAGATGTTGTTGGTTCCGTACTCCTCGACGAACTGGACTATATTGGCGCGAAGGCCGGTGAGGATCGAGGCAATTGCAATGACCGTTGTCACGCCAATAACGATGCCGAGCACCGTCAGGAAGCTGCGAAACTTATGAGCGCGGATGTTGTCCAGCGCCATTGCCAGGGTTTCGCTTGCAACCAGGGATCTCAGCTTCACCTCTGTACCTCTCAGTTCTTACTCAGCGCGATTATCGGATCAAGCTTCGCGGCCTTCATCGCCGGGTAGATTCCAAACAGCATCCCGATGATGCTCGATACGGCAACCGATAGAACGACGTATGTCAGCGTAATAGCCATAGGCACCGGGGTTGTCGCTCGGACAAGGGATGAAACTCCGGCGGCGAGCAACAATCCAAGGACGCCTCCCATCGCGCATAGCACGGATGACTCGATCAAGAACTGGACCAGAATGTGTTTGCGTTTTGCGCCGACCGCTTTGCGCAATCCGATCTCGAAGGTCCGTTCGGTCACGCTAACCAGCATTATGTTCATCACCACGATGCCGCCGACCAGGAGCGAGATAAAGGTTATGGGTATGACGGCCACCGTTATCGCGCCGGTTATTTTGTCGATCTGGTTGTTCGCCTGCTCGGTGTTTACCAGGCCGAAATCGTCGTCCTCTTGCCCCTTTAGCTTGTGCCGATTCCGCATCGCGATGCGCGCCTGTTCAATAGTGGGTTGGAAGGTCTCCCGGCTGTGAGCTTTGCCGTGCAGGTTCAGGCTCTGCCGCCGGCCGAATATCCTCCCAAAGGTCGTAAGCGGAATATACGCATTGTTGTCCAGCGACTGGCCGAATATCGATCCGCGCTTCTCTTCGACTCCGACTATTGTCATAGGGAGTCCTTTGATGGTCAGCGTCCTGCCGATCGGGTCAAGTCCAGCGTAGAACTTTTCTCTAACGTCCATGCCGATAACGCAGACCATCGCAGAATGCTCAACCTCGTGATCCACCAGGAACCTGCCTTCGATGATCGTCTTGTCTTCGATCTCGGCAAAGTTGGATGTGACTCCGGCTATCTGGGTCCCAAACAAGTCCTGGCCGTCATGCTTCAGATCCACGCGCGCACCGGCTTCCGCGCCGACCTCTCTGCAGGACGTGCACTTGTTTATCAACCAGTCCAGGTCGTCCCATTCGAGCCGTTTGTTGCGCTTCATCATCTTCTCCCATTCTTCCTCAGTCATGTTTCCGACATGGACGATGCGCGCAATCATGAAGTGGTTCGCTCCGAGCACCTTCGAGATTGTCTCGACCATATAGGTGTTTAGGCCCTCGATCGAGGCGCCTACAACCACCACTGACGCAACCCCGATGATGATACCTATCAGCGTCAGAAAAGCACGGAGTTTGTGCGAGAAGATGGACTGCAGTGCAATCTTGGCGGCATCCAGATAGAAAGAATATACGGTGCGCATACAATCAAGCTGTTCGGACTTCTCGAATCACCTCGCTGTACGACTAACTCTATACAGCGGTTGCCAATAATAACGCAAGCGGTCAACTACCCTGAATCGCGAAAACGAGACCTGCTTCGGAAAACAAACGCCACAAACCCGATTTCCTTAACGGACCTCAGCCATAACCTTAAAAGAAGCCGCCGAACAAGCAAGCGTCAATCTGGACAGAATATTGACACGTTCTCGACGGCATCCCATGTGGTTCGCTTTTGTTTACCGATCCGTCGGTCGGCGGGGCTTCGGCGCCTGAGTTGTGCGCGTCATGGGGATGTTCGCTATATCTTGTGGTCGTCGCCTTTTTTTGAGCGCTGTTACCACATCTTGGGGGCTCGTTTCCTCATGGCGCTAGTTGCACAAAACTTGGGCAAAATGAAAAAAGTTTGTGCGGTTTCAATGTTGACACCTCCCTGCCTCTCATGCACAATGGGGCACCCTTGCGTTTTCCTCGGAACTGAAGCCGATTGAACCCAGCGATGAAGGTGCAGGCGCGGTCCTGCGCAGATGGAGAAGGCCTACAAAAACGGAGGTTCCTATGTTCTCGGATGAGAGTGAAGTGATCGGATCTGACCTCATAACGTTTGCCGACCTCGAGAGTGGGCACGGTGCTAGAATTAAGGTAATCGGCGTCGGAGGTGCAGGAGGCAACGCCGTCAACCGCATGATCGAAGAGGGCCTGGAAGGGGTCGAGTTCCTGGTGGCGAACACCGACCTCCAGGCGCTCAAAGACTCGAAGGCTTCAGTAAAGATCCAACTTGGTGAAGAGATTGCCCGCGGGCTTGGCGCAGGGGGAAATCCCGAGATCGGAAAGCGAGCGGCGCTCGAGGATACCGACAAATTGGTAGACGCGCTTGACGGCTCGGACATGGTTTTTGTGACTGCGGGCCTCGGCGGTGGAACGGGTACGGGTGCGGCGCCGATCATCGGCAGCCTCGCGACCGAGCTGGGCGCTCTGACAATCGCAGTCGTGACCAAGCCTTTCGGTTTCGAAGGACACCGCCGCGCGACTCAGGCCGAACAGGGCCTCGAAGAACTCCGAGGCTGCGTCGATAGCGTCATAACCATCCCTAACGAACGGCTGCTGAAATCCATCACCAAGGCCATTCCCTTCACTGATGCGTTCGGCCTTGCGGATGGAGTCTTGCGCCAGGCCGTTCGAGGCATCTCGGATATCGTCACTCTTCCAGGTCTGATCAACGTAGACTTCGCCGATGTCAGAGCCATAATGGAATGCAAAGGCGTTGCGCTGATGGGGACCGGACAGGCGAGCGGCGAGAACCGTGCGCTCGAAGCGGTGCAACGAGCCATATCGAGCCCTCTGCTCGAGGAGGCTTCGATTCAGGGCGCGAGAGCATTGCTGGTTAATGTGACCGGCAGCCCTGAGGTGACGCTCTACGAGATCAGCGAAGCGATGAACTTGCTTCACGACTCGGCTGATCCTGAGGCGAATATCATATTCGGCGCAGTGATTGATGAGCGGCTTATCGATGCCATCAAGATAACGGTGATCGCAACGAACTTTGCCGCTACGCTTGCTGCGGCGAACACCACTCACAGCGCGACGCTGCTGCGCGCGACGGGGACAACTACCGCGAAGCCAGGTGCTGACAACCCTGAGGCTCAAATCGACCTTAGTAAGCCGACATTCATGCGGAAGTCAGTAAATTAGTAACCAACTCGTGCGTCTTTGCACCTTTGCGTGATTACGGGCGAAGGCGCCAAAGCGCAGGGGCCTCAAATAGAAACTCGAAATTCCTCACTGAGATAAACCCCAACCACACCTTCCCTTCTCATTTCTGAGCTGGGTTTTCTACTGATAACATCTGTATAGTATGATCTGTCCACAGGCATTCGAGATATCTTGGGATCGAGGATCGATACGATGACGGTGAAAACCAATCTGAGTCTGGGACTGATAACTATTTTTCTTGCACTGTCGATGACCGTGACTGCCGCGGACGATGGCGCCAGACCGGCCGGGCATTCCAGCGACGGCAACTCCTATGTCAAAGCTATAGAGAAGTGGCGCGCGGAGCGTCTCGAGGAGATCAACGGCGAAGACGGTTGGACCACTCTCGTTGGACTATTCTGGCTGAATGAAGGGCAAAACAGATTTGGCAGTGATCCGTCAAACGACATAGTCCTTTCCAAAAGTAGCGCCCCAAAGTTCACAGGCTTGTTGCGGCTCGATAATGGAGTTGTGAGGCTGGAAGCCAACCCTGAGGCCGGCATCACCAGCGACGGCAAACCTGCGAGCACCCTTGTGCTTCAGTCCGACGGCGACGGCAAGCCCACGGTACTGAAGCTTGCTTCACTCAAACTCTTCGTCATCAAACGCGGCGAAAAGCTCGGATTGCGAGTTAAAGACAAACATCATCCCGCGCGTTCCAACTTTGCCGGTATCGACTACTTCCCTCTTAACTTCAAGTTCAGATTCGACGCGAAGTTCGAACCCTACGATCCGCCTAAGATCATTCCAATAGTGAACGTGCTCGGGATGATCGACAACATGACGTCGCCCGGCGCATTGGTCTTCGAGGTGAACGGAAAAACCTATCGCCTCGATCCGGTGTTGGAGAAAGGTTCGAATCAGCTCTTCATTATCTTCGCTGATGTGACAAGCGGGAAAGAAACGTATGGCGCGGGGCGGTACCTCTATGCCGACCCGCCCAGCGGTGACGGCAAAGTGGTCGTGGATTTCAACAAGGCTCACAACCCATCGTGCGCCTTCACAAAGTTCGCGACCTGTCCCCTTCCCCCGCGTCAGAACCGGCTCGCGATTCGGGTCGAAGCGGGAGAGAAGAAGTACTCGGGTCCCGGGCACTGAGCACGCACCTTCGCGTACTCTCTTGAGGAGGATCTTATGAAGCCGTATGAATGCCTATTAGTAGAAACCGATGCGCCGATCGCGATTCTTACGATGAACCGTCCAGACAGGCGTAACGCGCTGTCGCTCGCGATGATGAGGGAGTTGATAGACTGCTTTCGCGCGCTGAGTCAGAATCCAGAGATCCGCGCGATCATCCTAGCGGCAAATGGACCGGCATTCTCGGCGGGACACGACTTGAGTGAGCTGATAGACCGCCAGCCCGGCGATTATCGTCACGTATTCGACGTGTGCACGGAGCTGATGACGCTTATCCAGAGCATCCCTCAACCAGTGATCGCCGAAGTCCAGGGTATCGCTACAGCCGCCGGCTGTCAGTTGGTGGCGACCTGCGATCTCGCCATCGCCTCCGAGAAGAGCCAGTTCGCGACACCCGGCGTGCGCATCGGTTTGTTCTGCACAACCCCGATGGTAGCGCTCACGCGAGCGATCGGCCGCAAGCGCGCGCTCGAGATGCTGCTTACTGGAACGGCTATCGATGCGCCCACCGCGATGGATTGGGGTATGGTGAATCGCGTGGTCCCCGCCCAACGGCTGCGCGAAGAGACTCAATCGCTGGCGCAGCGAATCGGAGAAGCGAGCCCATTCACCGTCTCGCTGGGCAAGCAAGCCTTCTACACGCAGATCGATTTGGATCAGCCAAAGGCTTACGCTTATGCGAAAGAGGTCATGAGCCTGAATGCAATGGCGGAAGACGCGCAGGAAGGAATGGGAGCTTTTCTAGAGAAGCGCCCGCCATGTTGGAAGGGGCGCTAGAAGCGTGCGGCTACTTCATCTTCAATACGACGACCGCTTTCCATCAACACGAACCGTTGACCCTCACATCGCCAACCGAGCAATCCTCGGTTACCTCATCACAGTACCTGGCGTTGGTTAAGAGCCTCAACGCGATGGCTTTCTTGAAAAGCGCGCGCCGTGTTGGCGCGGGCGGCAAGTTTGAGCTACACTTCCTTCGCTCACACAGCAACCCTCCTTGGTGATTCCGGAGGCCCCGGAATCTCTCCAGGCCTGACAGACATATCCGCCCCTGATTCCTCTTAGAAGGACGGCGAATCTTTCTGTTTGGGCTTCACCAGTGATCTTGTAAAAGATGAAAGATCTTAATCGGCATTCTTGTCGCGGGTGAACTCAATCGCTAACACTCAATCAAATCACATAGTCCAGTCCGGCGAGGATTCTCCATTCCTCCATCACTTTTTTGAAAGAGCCGCCCGACTGTGGCCGGAGCGGATTGCTGTCGATGTTCCTCCAGGAATCGGGCGGCCTGAGCGGCGATTGATCACCTACCGGGAACTCGAACGCGAGGCTGACGCCCTGGCTTGTTTTCTTCGCGCCTTTGTAACCGGTGAGTGCGTGGTGGCGATTCTTCTTCCCAGATGCAGCGAGGATCTCTACGCCAGCCAGTTGGCCGCGCTCAAAGCCGGCGCCGCTTACACCTGTATCGATCCCGCTTTCCCAGACGAGCAGTTGCGCGACATCCTCAACGATTCTGAGGCTGTGGCGTTGCTAACCAACGACGAAGGTCTCGCTCGCGCCGCGCGTTCAGGGTTTCCGCGTGAGCGAGTGTTCGATGTCTCGCAGTTGATCAGTCAGGCTTGCAGCGCGATTGCTGCTCCGCCAGCTCCCTTCTGGCTCTCGCCGAGCAGCCTGGCCTACATCATTTACACATCGGGCACGACGGGCCGGCCAAAGGGCGTCATGATCGAGCACGCCGGCATTTGCAATCTCGTCAGCGAGGACCTCGACGAGTTTGCTCTCTCTCCTGACGATCGAGTCGCTCAGAACTCATCTCCCGCGTACGATTCCTCAATCGAAGAAATCTGGTTCGCTTTCGCCGCCGGAGCAACCTTGGTGGTGATGGACGACGATACTGTGAGGCTTGGGCCGGACCTGGTCCCGTGGCTACGGCGCGAACGCGTCACAGTTTTTTGTCCGCCGCCCACGCTTCTTCGAGCCACTGGGTGTGAACATCCCGAGATAGAGTTGCCGGATCTTTCCTTTGTATACGTGGGCGGCGAAGCGCTGCCGAGCGATGTTGCAGAACGCTGGGCCCGGGGTCGCCGGCTGGAGAACGGTTACGGGCCGACCGAGTGCACGGTGACCGCGCTCCATGGAAGAATCAAAGAAGGCGAGCCGATCACCATCGGGCGACCCGTTCGCGGTCTTCAAGCGTGGGTGTTGGATGAGGCACTCGACGAGGTTAGCGATGGCCAACTGGGCGAGCTTTGTCTTGGTGGCATCGGTCTAGCGCGAGGCTATCGCAACCGGCCTGAATTAACTGACGAGAAGTTCCCGGTGCATCCGCGACTGGGACGGATCTACCGAACGGGCGACCTTGCTCATCGCGATCCTGACGGCCGCTTCTTCTACGATGGCCGCATAGATTCGCAGGTCAAGCTTCGCGGCTATCGCGTCGAGCTTGAAGCGATAGAAGCGCGCCTCGCCGAGTGCGAAGGCGTGCGCGAAGCTGCGTGTCGCGTTCAGCAAAACGGCTCGCAGCAGATGCTGGTGGCATTCGTTGTTTCCGATAACGGCCACGACCCTCATTTCTTCGACAATCTCAAAGCCTCCTTGATGAAGTCTCTGCCGGCTTACATGGTTCCTGGCCGCTTCGCGTTTCTCCAGAACCTTCCGAGGACCGTTGGGGGAAAGCTGAATCGGAATCAGCTTCCCCGCCTCGAATATGAATGGCGCGATCAGGACAAACAACCACTAGCGCCGCGAAATCCATTGGAAGCGAGAACGGAGGCGGCGTTCAGAGAGATTCTTCGTCTGCCGGGGGGCGTCGATATTCACGACGACTTCTTTCACGACCTGGGCGGCGATTCCCTCAATGCCGCCGAGTTGATCTCGCTGCTGAGAGACGAGCCGTCCACGGCTTCCATCACCGTACGCGATCTCTACGAAGCGCGCACTGTCGCGGAATTGTCCAAACGTGCGAACGCCGACGCGAGCGTCGAGGTAGATGTTGAACAACCGTCGGCGGAGCCTTCAGGAAATCCGCTCTTAGCGACCAGCATTCAGGTAATATGGATTCTCATCGGTCTCGTTCTGGTATCGTCAGCCGCTTATGTCGCAGCCTTTGACGCGATACCCGCTCTGATGCGCACCTTCGGCCTGATCCCGTTCCTTGTGTTGAGTCCGCTTCTTCTATTCGCGACTTTGGTAGCTTATACGCCCGTCGCGGTCCTGCTAGCCGTGATCGTGAAGAGGCTTTTTATTGGCCGCTACCGCGAGCTGCGAGCGCCGGTTTGGGGGAGCTTCTACGTGCGGAACTGGATGGTGCAACAGACCGTGCGAGTGGTGCCGTGGCGGCTGTTGCAGGGAACGGGTTTTCAACTCGCCGCGCTGCGTGCTCTCGGGGCGCGAATCGGTCGCCGTGTTCACATTCACCGGGGTGTCAGTCTTCTGCAAGGCGGCTGGGACTTGCTCGAGATCGGCGACGACGTGACGCTCAGTCAGGACGCCGCTGTCCGGCTTGTTGACCTCGACGATGGTCACGTCGTCGTCGGTCCCGTCTCTATCGGCGACGGCAGCACGTTAGACGTGCGAGCCGGCGTAAGCGCAAACACGATTCTAGAGCCGGATGCGTTTCTCACCGCGCTGTCGTCCTTGCCGAGCGGTAGCCGCATTCCTCGAGGTGAAAGATGGGACGGGATACCCGCCAGGCCGGCAGGTCAGTCGCCAGGCCGGCCACAGTTGTCAGACTTAGAGGTCGTCGATTCACCCTACTGGCATAGCGTCGCGCTCATCCTGGCGCGATTCGGATTGTGGATGCTTCTCGTGCTCTCGGTTGAACTGCCGGCCATCGCCCTCGCGCTCGTGCACGACGTTGATGTCGAGGACGTCCTGAGCTGGCTGATCAATCCTTCGCTTACCTCCTCATTGTTCCTCGCTGCATTTCTGATGGTGACCCTTCCGGTGCCGCTCACGGTAACGATTGCAGCTTTATCGTTGAGAGCAATGGGAAAGGTTGGCCCCGGTGTAATCAGCCGCTGGAGCTCGTCCTACGTCCGGGTCTGGTGGAAAACACAGATCGTTCAGTTGGCGGGGCAGTGGCTCAGCGGCACGCTCTTCTGGCCGATGTGGTTGAGGCTCGCGGGAATGAAGATAGGACGCGGATGCGAGATCAGCACGATAATCGACGTCGTTCCGGAGCTCATAGAGATTGGCGATGAGAGCTTTTTCGCCGATGGGATTTACCTTTGCGGGCCTCGCGTGCATCGAGGGACGGTCACCCTCGCGCCAACACGCCTGGGGAAGAACACGTTCCTGGGGAATCACGCCGTCGTGCCCGGCGGCCAGGTGCTGCCCGATAATGTTCTGATCGGCGTTTGCACTGTAGCGGATGATACGACCATTCGTAGCGGCACTGCCTGGTTCGGACAACCTCCGTTCGAGCTGCCACGGCGTGAAGCCACCGAGTTCGATCGCCGGCTCACCCACGAACCGTCGTTGATTCGATACCTGGACCGTGTGTTTTGGGAGTTGCTGCGCAATGGACTGCTGGTGGTTCCTTTGATGGTGCTTCCCTTTTGGTTCAGGCTGCTGGCTGCTACTCAGACGTCTGTTTCCCCGCCGGTCTTCTTCCTGGCTGTTGTCCCTCTGGTAAGCCTTGGGATGGTGGCTTTCTTCTGTCTCCTGGTTCTTGCGCTCAAGTGGGGTCTGCTGGGACGAGTTCGTCCAGGCATGCACGCGTTTTGGTCTTGCTGGTGCAGCCGCTGGGATTTTCTTTACGTGGCCTGGGGATTTTATGCCAGCGTCCCGCTCTCGGTGTTGGAAGGGACCTTACTGCTGTCGTGGTATCTGAGAGCGATGGGCGTCAAGATAGGTCGCAGAGTGATCCTGGGAGGCGGGTTCTCTCAAGTGGTCGATCCCGACATGCTGCAGTTCGAAGACGGCGCTACGGTGAGCTGTCAGTTTCAAGCTCACACGTTCGAAGATCGAGTCCTCAAGATTGATCGAGTGAAGATTCGCCGCCGAGCGACAGTCGGAAGCGCAGCTGTGTTGCTCTATGGCGCGGACATTGGCGCGGGAACTCACGTCGCGCCGCACAGTGTAGTGATGAAGCGTGAGAGTCTTCTTCCCGGCCGTTCTTATGCCGGTTGTCCAACCCATCCGGTCAAGACTCCGCGTGAGTAAGAGCAATCGCTTCTGATCCCAACTTTCGATCGATATAGACAAATCAGCCACAATAGTTATAATGCACAAGAGGATCAGGGAGGTGCTCGATGTCAAAGCTGACGTTTAGAAATAGCCACGGCAATCTGGTCGATATTCCAACCGTCGCCGCTACTCAAGTCAAGAACGAGTTTGGCGCTATCCTGGAAAAAGCCACACACGGTGGCGCTGTCGCAATTACCCGTCACGATAAGCCAAAAGCCGTGCTGATCTCCTACGATGAGTTTGAATCGCTGGTGAAAGCTCGCTCTCATACTCTCGGTGACCTCAGCACGGAGTTTGACGCTCTTCTGATCCGCATGCAGACGCCCAAAGCCAGGAAAGGCATGAAAGCCGCATTCAATGCTTCTTCGGCGCAGCTCGGACGCGCGGCGGTCAAGGCCGCGAGTAAGCGGCGCTAGTGATCGCCGCGTTCCAATCACAAACGCTTTGAGATGAGTTCCCCACGTCAGCCACGCATTTATGTTCTTGCAGGCGTAAACGGCGCCGGCAAAAGCAGCATAGCCGGCGCGGCCTTTCGACAAGAAGGCGGTGAATACTACAACCCCGACGAAACCGCTCGGAGACTGATGGCGGCTGATCCGACGCGCCCTCAGGCGGACGCCAACGCTGCTGCCTGGCGCGAGGGGGTGAGGCTGCTCGAGCGGGCCATCGAAGAACGCTTGGATTTCGCCTTCGAGACCACCCTCGGCGCGAACACGATCCCGCGTCTGCTCACACATGCTGCATCGCAAGGCATCGAGATTTATGTCTGGTACGCGGGTCTTTCCAGTCCGGAACTTCACATCGAACGTGTGCGCTATCGAGTGCGCCGCGGTGGCCACGACATTTCCGAAGAACATATTCGCAGGCGCTACGAACACAGCCGACTCAATCTCATCGATCTCCTGCCCAGCCTCACCGCCTTGCGCGTTTACGACAACAGCGTCGATGCAGATCCCGCCGCCGGCCGCACGCCGATGCCGGTGCTGGTCCTGCACATGGAGAAGGGAAAGATCCTAAACCCGCGCGACCTCTTGCAGACACCTAACTGGGCGAAGCCGATAGTCGCGGCCGCGCTCAAGTTGAGCTTGGGTTGAATCGCTCCCTCCGGCAAGAATGCCAGCCTTTGTGTGAATCTAGCAGATCAAGCTCATCACTTGATCCCCTTGCGGTTCAATTGCTCTTTGAGCGCGGAGCCGACCGCGGAGTCAAAACTGTTCGTTTTGCCCGATTGCTTCTTTCGCGCAGCCGCGATGAACTCGTCGCGCTGCTTCGAGAGCTTGAGAATGTCGTCGCGAAGCTTCTTGCGCTCGGCGAGTCGCTTTTCAATCTCTTTCTGCCGCGCCGCCGGCTCCAGCTTTTTCAAATCATCAGGCAGGTCTGCATCTCTCACCGCGTCGAGCTTCACCGAGCCGTTTTCCAAACTGGTCAGCAAGTCTCCCGCATAAGCTTCCTTGTTCAACGCTTTGTTTACAGCGCGGTCCGCTTTTGCTGGTGCGGGCGCGCTCGAAGCCAAAGCGTATTCCGTTGCTGCTTGCCTTGAATTCGCTTCCGCGCGATAGCTATCGCCTCCGGGTCCTGCCCCGCCGCCATAGGCGACATAAGTCGAACCGATCTTCGCGCCCAGATCTGACAGCTCCTTGTCGTAAGGAGTCGCGATCGCCTGCACGCCGCCGTCCTGCGCAATCGCGAAATACTGCCCCTCACCCTGTTGAGCAATCGCCTGCCACACGTTTTGCGTGCCCGGCATGTTGCCGCATTGAATCGTATTGACGATCATTCCTGCCTTTACGGCTTCAGCGGTAGTTGTCGCGGTGCTCGGCTCGTCTTGATAATCTTCGTGTGGCGGCGCATCGCCAACGAGAAAGATGATCTGAGCGATGCCCTGTGTGCGCTGCGACCATCCTGCGCTGTGCACGCCATCGGCAAGCGCGCGCCGCACGTTCTCAGGGCTGTCGCCTCCGCCCTCAGCGCGATAACTCATCAGCGTCGAGTAGACCTGGTCCAGGTCGGTTGTCAGCGGCAAGACTTTTGTGACGTACTGATCGCCTCGATCTCTGTAAGCTACAAGGCCGGCGCGAACAGATGGATGAGAAGCTGACTGCATCACTTCGTTGACGATGCCCCAGATGCGCTGCTTTGCTCCTTCGAGCAAGCCGCCCATCGAGCCCGTAGTGTCAAGAACGAAAACCATCTCAAGGCTAAAGTTGCCGGTTGTCTGAACCTGATCTGACGGTGGCTGATCGTACACCGGCAGAACAGGGGCGGGGACATGAGCAAACCACGCCTGGGCGACGCCAATGCCGATGCCAATGATGAACAACGCAATGATCGTTCTGACTGTTATCACTTTCATCTGAATAGACTCCTCTCCGAAAGACTGCGGCGCCCGGGTTCTTTTTTATTAGACGCTCATCGACCGGGAATGTTTCAGTAGTCGATGAGTCCAGGAAGCATCGGTCATGGCACGGGAAAATGCCGGCTGGCTTTTTCCTCACAATCTCCGGACGTTCTTGCAAGGCACATAGGAAGAATGCGATGTAGGCGAGACCTTGCTTGGAATATGTTGAGAGGTTTAGGACCGGTCGATCTGATCGAGCGCCGAATAGCGAGTGACGCAGGCATCACCGCCCCAGGTTGTCCACTCACCGCGTGAAGCGGCCTGAGCCTTCTCGTGCCCCCTTTGAGGATTGAGGAAATCCCGGATACCCGGGCTCGGTCTGAATACCAAAGCTGTTAATGGCGAGGCCGGTCATCGAATAGCCGCCCACGGTGAAGACGATCTCGATAAGCTGTTTGGTGTTGTAGTGCTTTGCAAGAACGTTCCAGGTGCGATCGGTGATGAATGCTTCGCGGCGCAATTCGTCGGCGGCCCGCAACACGGCCTGGTGCTCTTCGCTCCAGCCGGCGGCATCCGCTCCGGTCGCGATCCGCGCGATCTCGTCGCCCGTCAAGCCCGCCGTTCGCGCGTACTCGACGTGATGAGCCCACTCGTATTCGGCGCCGATTAGAAACGCCGTCCGCATGATGAGCAGCTCGCGCGTCTTTGGCGGCAAACTCGTTTCACTCCGTACGTATGAGCCGAACGTCATTCTTGGAGCGTACAACCCTGGGTGTTGGAGCATCGTGGCGTAAAGATTCATCACGCTCCCGTCCGGTCGTTTTTGTGGAGCGATCATCTCGCGTTGCTGTGGCGTCCATTGCTCGGGACGGAGCGGCGGGATGCGAGGCGTCGAGAGCCGCGCGCCGGCCGCGTGTCCGGCCAACTTCGGCAGAGGCACATCGCTCGGCAGGCGATGTCGAAGATCTGGATCCAACTGCACGCCGAGACTGTTCAGCGCCATTGAAACGAGCTGGTACTGCGCCGCGGTGTACAGCGCTTCCATCATCTTCTGGTCGCTGTACTCCTTTCGCAGCGCGCTCCAGGTCGCGTTGCTGGCCATTGCGTCGTAGCGCAGCTCGTCCACCATTCGCAGCAAGGTGCGCTCGAAATCGGTCCAGCCCGGCGCCTGGGGGCCCTCGGCGATGCGATGGACCTCAGCGTCTGTCATGCCCGCGCTGGTTGTCGCGATGCGGGCATGCTGGGCCCACTCGTATTCCGACTGACAGAGCCAGCCCATGCGCAGCATCAACATCTCGCGATGACGGGCGGGGATGCTCGAGCCGTTCAGCACGAACCGCCCGAGTGCGGACCAGCGAGAGTAGAGTTCGGGATGGTGGGCGAGCGTCTTATAGATATTGTAGTCAGGGCGCGAGGCGAGCATCTGACGTTGGGCTTCGGTGCGCTCCTGTTCCGGCACGGGTGCGATGCGTGGCGTCTTCAACCTCAGGGAGAAGGTGCTGGGCTGCGCCAGCAGTGAGAGGCCTCCAGCCAGGCTTGCGCACATGAAGACGCAGAGCACGAACTTGCTAGCGCGGCTATACCGGCAATCGATGTAAGCAGCCACTGGGATCCTCCTTAGAGAGAGTTCGTAGTACGGCCTTTAGGCGGAAGTTTGTACCTGGTCACAGTCTGGCCCTCGCGCTACATCGTATCGATGCCATCAGCTCTCGTTCCCTATTCCCCCAGCTTGTGTGGCTAAGGATGATTGTTCGGATTGTCCACCAACAGACCTTCAGCAACGCCGCGGCATTCAGCGGAGCATCGGCGGAAATAATGGTGAGCGGGCTAGCGCCGCCGGCAACCCGAGCTTGATGGACTTCAATCGCCGCGGCCAGTTGCACGGCGTCATAACCTCGCACGGCATGCGACCTCGCCAGTTTCATTGCAGCGCCGACCAATCTGGCAGTCACTTCAACTGGGGTATACCTGTTGGCAAACTCACGCTCAAAACGAGCAATAGCCTTTGCGACTGCACTGCCGCTCAGTCGGCCTGCGCGTTCACGCCTGGTCAGAGCGGAGACTAGTTCTACACCTGTTATGCGGGCAATGTAGAGATGATTAGCAGCGGAGCCCCGGACCAAACTGAATACCCACGACGTGCCAACTTCTTTAGCGTATCGCTTCACCAACGCGCTGGTATCGAAGAAGTAGGCGGCCACTCAACGACGTTCCTCGATGATGGTTTCCGAAAGCGGCTTACCCGGTACATCGATTGGCTCGTAGGTCTCTTCCTCATAATCTGGCAGGCGGGCCGGGATTTCGTTGATAGTGCCCTCGGCCAGAAGTATCCGCTCAACTTCCTCTTCGCTGGTCAACTGCCGGCCTTCGACGTGTTTGACCCATTTCGGGCGCCAGAGCTTTCAGCAAGCGCTGGCGCTCTTCTGGCGGCAGCTTCTGTATCTCGTCAAGTATTTCCTGTGCGCTCATGACGTTTGGGCTCCTAACTTGTATTTTTAGCATCGTGCACCGCATCTTTCAATACGCAATCCGGGACCTGCCTGCGGCCCGATAGCTGTACCAGATTGTCTTCGGGTCAAGATGCTCATTCATCGTGATGCGCGAGGCTGACTCGGCGTGGTAACGACAGATTCAACCGCAGCTTCCTGCTCGGCCTTGCGGAGGTCTACGATCTCTCCGTCGATGAACACGAGGAACGGCGTGTTTGTCTGATCTGCCAGCCGCCTCGCATCGAGTGCAGCGCGTTCGAGCGCCGCGCCGGCTTGTGCCAGGTCAGGATCAGTCTCGGCCAGAGTACTAGTCTTTTTCATTCACGCCCTCCTGGATGAGAACGGCCTGCGGTTGAGAATTATCATACAGCGCCCACGCATCGACGAGAAGCCTGTATTTGAGATTGAAGTTATTCCATCCCGCGGCGAAGCGCCGACGGATGACCGCTTGTGGAATCGAGTGGCCACCCTGCGCGACTCGCGCGGCAACTCGAGCGATCCCCATTTCAGGATTGGGTAGGCTCAAGTAGATCAACTTGACGCGATAGTCTAGGTCCTGCCAACGCGGAATCAAGCGCGTATACATCAAACCGCTCAAGGTTGTTTCGAATGCGAAGCTCTCGCCTCGGCTGACATGATTTCTGATCTCTTGAAGCATAAGCCGCCCCGCCCGAACCGCTGCAGTCTCAGGCGTGGACGGCGCGAGACCCGCCGCAATCACGTCGGCGTTGACGAAGATCGGACAGTCAGCTTCATTGGGCAGGAACTCGCGAGCAAACGTCGTTTTGCCCGCTCCGTTTGGACCAGCAATGATGACGACCCTCTTATTGATGATCACACCTCGATGTCTCCGCTCATCAGATGCGGTAGAAGAGACTGCGCTCTTGCTTGAGTTCGGGTCCCAATTATCGCCCTCATTTCTTTATCACTAACTCGTGAGCGCATACACCATGTCGCTGACCGAGCGGCGGAACGACTCGTTTTCCACGAACTGCTTGTAAACCTGCGTGTCGTCCTTGAGCAGAAGCTGCATCACTTTGCCCAGCGCCTGGTCGTGCGCCATGCGCGCGGTGTGCGGTGTGTTCTCCTTGGCGTTCTGGTAGGCCGCGTCGGCGGCCACCTTCGGGGCGATGTCGTCGCGGATGCGCTTCGCGACGCGGTCGGCATCGGTGAACAGCGTGCCGAAGTGCTCGTTGAACCTTTTTAGTATGTTGCTCAGGCGGTCGAGTTCGGGTTCGAACTTACGGCCTCCTCCGTCTGTCGGCACGGGTTCGATCTCGGCATCCTCGTCGGTCAGAGCGAGCTTCATCACCGCCTTCTTCTCGACGCGGTAGCTGTCCATGTCGATCGCTTCGAGGATGCCCCTGGCGAGGTCCTCCTCCTTCGGCGCGGGCAGCTTGGGGGTGAGCAAGTTCAGCAGGATCGAGAGCTTCTCCCACTCGCGATTGGTGTAGGTCATCACCGATGCGAGGAAGTCGTAGGTTCGGCAGAACGTCTTGGCCTTGCCCTTGAAGCCCACCTGCTGGTCCTCGTCCAGCGTGCTGGTGTAGACCGCCACGCAGGCATCGAGGATGGGGTCGAGCGTGTCGCGGTCCGCGCCGCCCAGGAACAACTCGACCACTTGCTGCACCTGCTCCGGTGAATAGACCTGCGCGGCATCCAGCGCCGCCTTCAGGTCGTGCAGCTTGTTGGGGTCGGTCTCCTCCGAGAGCAGTGTAGTGCGGTAATAGTCCTGGAACGCAAAGGTGATCGTCTCGCTGTTGTTCTGGAAGTCGAGCACGAAGCAGTCGTGCTTCTGCGGATGCGCGCGATTGAGCCGCGACAGCGTCTGCACCGCCTTGATGCCCGAGAGCGGTTTGTCCACGTACATCGTGTGCAGGAGCGGCTCGTCGTAGCCGGTCTGGAACTTGTCGGCGCAAATCAAAAAGCGGTAGGGGTCCTCCTGAATCTTCTCGGCGATGTCGCGGCTCGAAAAACCGTTGAGCGACGCCTCGCTGACCCTGGCTCCCCCGTACTCGTGCTCGCCGGAAAAAGCGACGATGGCCTGATAGGGGCTCTTGCGCTCTTCCAGATACTTCTTCACCGCGTGGAAATACTGGATCGCGCGCTCGATGCCGCTGGTCACCACCATCGCCCGCGCCTGACCGCCGATCTTGCCGGCGGCGAGCGCGTGCTCGTAGAAGTGGTCGACCATGATCTCGGCCTTGAGCCGGATCGCGTGGTCGTGGCTCTCGACATAACGTCGCAGTTTCTTCTTCGCCTTTTTGGTGTCGAACTCCGGGTCGCCCTCGATCTTTTTGATCAGCTTGTAGTAGCTGTCCACCGGGGTGTATTGCTTCAGCACATCGAGGATGAATCGCTCTTCCGCCGCCTGCTTCATGGTGTAGCTGTGGAAGGGCTTGTGCTTGACCCTGCCCTCGGCGTCGGGCGGCAGCGGTTCGCCGAACATCTCAAGCGTCTTGTTCTTGGGCGTGGCGGTGAACGCGAAGTAGCTCGCGTTGGTCAGCATCTTGCGCGCCGCGATCCGCTTCTCGAGCGCGTCGTTCACCGTGTCTTCCGGGTCGGACTCCCGCTCGTCGCCCTCAGCCGAGTCGCCCAGCGCCTTGCTCATCGCCGCCGAGGTTTTGCCGCCCTGGCTCGAGTGAGCCTCGTCAATGACGATGGCGAATGTCTTGCCGCCCTCGTTGGCGATCTCGTCGAGAATGTGCGGGAACTTCTGCACGGTCGAGACGATGATCTTCTTGCCCTCCGCGATGAACGTGCGCAGGTCGCCCGAATGCTTGGCGTGACCCACCGTCGCGCTCACCTGCATGAACTGCTTGATCGTCTTCTGGATCTGGTCGTCAAGAATCTTTCGGTCGGTCACCACGATCACCGAGTCGAACACTTCCTTACCGTTGCGCTTGACGCCCATGAGCTGGTGCGAGAGCCAGGCGATGGAGTTGGACTTTCCGCTGCCAGCCGAGTGCTGGATCAGATAGCGCTTGCCAACGCCATGATCCTGCACATTTGCCAAAGCCTTGCGCACCACGTCGAGCTGATGATAGCGGGGGAAAATCTGGCTTCGCTTTTTCTTGCGCGTCCTGGTGTTCTTCTCTTCGACGATTTGCGCGTAGTTCTCGAGGATGTCGGTCAGCCTCGGCGGCGTGAGCACCACTTTCCAGAGATATTCGGTCTTGAGGCCGTGCGGGTTGGGCGGGTTGCCCGCGCCGTCGTTGTACCCAATGTTGAAGGGCAGGAACCAAGAACCCTTGCCCGACAGCGCGGTGCACAACCGCACCTCGCCGTCGTCCACCGCCAGGTGCACCACGCAGCGGCCGAACTCGAAGAGCCGCTCGCGCGGGTTACGGTCGCGGCGGTACTGCTCGACCGCATCCGCGACCGTCTGCTTGGTGAGGCTGTTCTTTAGCTCGAAGGTTGCGATCGGCAGGCCATTGATAAACAGACACAGGTCGAGCGCGCGGCGCGTCTCATCGATGCTGTAGGCGAGCTGGCGTGTGATCGAGAAACGGTTTTGAGCGTGGAGTGCGGCCGCCGTGGCGTTGCCTTCTGAGGGCGTGCCGTAGAAGAGATCGAAGCGCACCGGCCCGTGATCGAGTCCTTTGCGCAACACGTCGATAACACCGCGTTTGCCGATCTCTGCCGAGAGGCGGGCGAGGAACTTGAGGCGGTTGATGTCTTTGGTATCGTTGACGTGGGAGAGCGCGAGCTTCTTGAACGCTTCGGGCTGAGTGCTGCTGAGGAACGCGAAGAGCTGCGGCACATCGAGCGCGTGAGCGCGATCGTAGTCCTGGGGCGCGCCAGCAAAGTAGCCGGTGCCACCGTAGGGCGCGCGAAGGTCGGCCTGCAAGTTCGGCGTAACGGCAAGACCGTCCGTGCCGGTCATCTCGCGCATGATGATCGTTTCGAGGCCCTTCTCGCTTGTGTCGGTGGTCATACGGCATTCCCCTTGGGTGCGGCAACAGCGATCCCATCAAACAACCATCAAGCAACTCCGAACGCTGTAACATATAGAATAGTATCAGCTTCTTGCCAGCGAAGGTGGGACGGAGAGGTCTCAAACTGGCTATTCATCAAGCAACCGGTCGGCCTCCTCGTCGGCAGGTTCGATCTCACCGATCCCATCGGCAACCTCTTCGGGCATTTCGACTCTAGCTTCCTCGGGCGGGCGTGATGCCGCCTCGCGAACATCGAGCTTGCCGGTTACGACGTCGGAGACGAGACGTGTGCGGTATTCGCGGAGGAGTTCGATCTCGCGTTCGAGGCGGGTGATGGCGATATTTAGGTCGGCAGTTTGTCTTTGAATCGCCTGGACAATCTGCTTCTGCTCCGCAGGCGGCGGTTGGATGATCGGAAGCCGGAAAAACTCTTCCGGATATAAGCGGAGGCGCGACGCCCTCAATCCTGTTGAACGACAAATAATGTTTGAGACATACGGCCTGCAACGGAGCAGGCCATCAATGTAAGTGCCAACGATGCTCTCGGATCGATGTGGGCGGTAGACAGCATAACCGGGGCTGATGATTCCTGCATGAGTAGAGACGCCGAGCGCGCCCATCCACGCCCACATCGTGTTAACCACGAGATCACCTGGCCGGCAGAGCTTGTGGCCTGCATATGAGGCGGCCTTGAACATCGTAATGTTCTTTTGGCTTCTCGGGGTAACGCCAGTAAGGTGAGAAACAGAGAGGAGTTCTTCGCTGCCATCAATGGAGCGCGAATCCACTTCAAAATACAGGTACTTCGCACGCTTCACCTCCCAATGCATCGGAATGTCTCCGAGCCACGGGATGCCGGAGGGTTTGAGAGGAACCGAGGGGTCGAGGCCGCGGGTGACGGCGCGGTGTATGATGGTCTGCTTCTGCTCCGTGAGCAGCGCGATCACCTTGCGCTTCGCCCGGATTGTCCGTTCCAGCCGCCCGTTCGCCCAGTCCAGAAACCTTACAATCGCCGCCTGCTCCGGGGCTGACGGAACTGGGATAGATACCCCTTTGATCGCTCCGTGAGATAAGCCGTAACGCGTCACGCCGTTCGCTTCGACGTGAAACTGCGCGGCGACGAGGTGGCATTGGAGCGCACGATGGAGAAACGGTCCCTGCAGACCTGGTCTCGAGCGGAGAATCGCAAGGTGGTATCCACAGACCAAGTCTGGTGCCTCGAACTCCACCAGCGATGGCACGCCTATGTCGTTCCACTGCTCTGAGTCCTTTGTGATGACGACATCGCCCTCGCGAAGGCAAAACCGGATGCGCTCGTCCTCACTGGCGCTCGCCGCCGTGAAGCGCATTGATTCGCGGATGCGCTCGTTTTTGTAGACATCTACATAATTGCACAAGCGTACTGGGGTCTCACCTTCATTCGTGTGCTTGTCGACGTTGCTCACTCGCATTTCACAGGCATGCCGCAATCGTCGCGTATCCCAATGCCCCGGCACCTGCCCGAGCCACGCCAATCCCGACTCCTTGTATTCCGGATACGGCTTGAGGTCGGCGATCATTGCTTGCCCTTCTTCTCCCTGCGCGGTGCCGCGTTTCGTCAAGTGTTGGATGGCGCGATCAAAGTCATCAAGCCGGTGCATCTTCCGTCAAGCGCTGCTGGTCGAAGGTGCTGTCCTAATATGTGTTGCTGCCCCGATTTCAGCGAGTGAATAGATTCGGGTGTCTAGGTTATACGAAAAGGGAGTGCCCAATGCGTCTTGGAGTTCCATGCTTAACCGGAATATCCAACCCCGTTCTTTGTCTTCATCGGCGCCCTTCTCGACGTTGGGGCAACGGCTCTGCGATGGCCCTCTCTTCGTTTCTCCATCTTTCTGGGCGTCATCTGTACGCTGACATTGCAATTCAGTGCCCCTGCAATCTTTACTAGAGATTCGAGGGTAAAGTTTGTGGCCCCCTGAAGCACTTTTGTTACATAAGCCCTGCTTGTTCCGAGTTGTTCCGCTAAGGCTGCTCGCGAGACATCGTTTCGCTCCATTGCCTGGAAAATGCTCTCGGAGATTTCATGTTTCAGCCCTTCGACTTCAAAGCTCCGTGAGTGCTCAAGCCCCTCAAGCATTTCAGCCAATTTGTCAGACGCTGTCTTATCTCTGCGGGAAGTCATCAGTTTTGCTCCTTGTAATAACTATCTTTGATGGATTTCGCCTTCTTGATTTCCTTCTTTAATTCCTTAGCAGAGCACTTTCCAAAGGCATGAGTGCAGACGATGCGACCACCCTTATCATAGAACCAAAGGGCACGAACGCCGCCGGAGGTCTTGAATTCGAAAAGCTTTTCACCATCGGCTCCCTCGATAGGACGGCACTTTTCCACGTTTCTCGGCGGCCCAACGTCCGCACTAGATTTGATTAGGTAAAACAGCTTGTCATATTCGGGACTCGACGCTTGTTTAAGGTCGTAAAGGTAGTCCACAAACTCACAGGAATTGGAATCGCCCCAAGCATATATAGTGAACCTCGCTCCTGACACTATCTTCAAAAGAGGCATGTGCAACGTCCCATCATGTCTGTCACCTGCGCGAAGATTAACTTATAGGTTAATCACTGTCAACCAAAAGTCAATTCGCCATTATCGTGCCAAGCAGAAGTTCTCTTGCGAACAAGCATTGAGTAGTTCGGCTAGGCTCCCATGGCATTAGGACAGCACCTGGTGGTTGAAGACGTTGTACGGCTTCGCAGCGTGGTCCACTTCCGGCGAACCAACAAGAAATCCATGTGAGTTGCCTCGGGCGGCAGCTCGCCTTCCTCGTAGATGCTTGTCTCAGTGCTCCTGGATGATCGTTGCGATTGCGCAAGGATGACAAGGTTATAGGTCCACTTTGCAATTGTGTCACCAGTGATGACACTTTCTCATTCTCCGCCTTCACGCTCGGCCCTCCTTCAGCAAATCATCCAGCAGCCCTTCGGCCTCTTTCTCGATGGCCAGGATGTCCGCGCGGATCTCTTCGAGGGTGCGAAGCGGCTGCGGTTTGTAGAAGTGACGCGTGAAGCTCACCTCGTAGCCGATCTTGGTGGCGTCCTCCTTGATCCACGCGTCGTTCGTGTATGGCAGCACCTCGCGGCGAATGAAGGCTTCAATGCCGCCTTCTTCCAGGAGCGGCACCTGCTCGGTGTCGCGCAAGTCGGAGTCCGGCTCGTATTCGACTGTCGCGGTCTTGTCATCGGCCGTCGCCTCGAACAGCCCGCGCAGCGGATCGGGCTTGGCCTTGCCGCGCTTGTGCACCTTGGCTACCACGGGCGGCGCGGTTTCGACGCGCCAGCTCACCGCGCGCAGGATGAGTTTGAGGTCTGATGCCGCGACCTTGATTTTGGCCTTCTTCAAAGCGTCGTCCACACGCTCGCGAAAGACGTTGTAGTCCTCGAAGAGCCCGTCGCCTAGCTCCGCGCGCAGCTTCGTCGCAGTTTCGACGAGCCGTCCATCGCGCTCCCAGGTCCTGGCATCGAGCAGTTTCTTTTTCTTCTTCTCGGGCAGACCCTTCCTGGTGCTGCCCGTCTCTTCGTCGTCGGTTTCTTCGTCGTCGCCTCCCCAATCGGCGAGTCGATTCTCTAGCGCCGATGCGATGTTGGCAAACGCAGTGAAGAGGTCGTCGCCGAATTCCTCGTAGAGTGTTGCGCGCAGATCTTCGTCTCCCGAGGCGAAGCGCAGCGTCTCGATCGCTTTGAGCGAGAGCTGGCTGTGCAGACGCAACGGGCGCTCGACAGTCACCTTCCAGTAGCCGAACGCGGCGTTTGGGAAGATCTTGGACTCGGGCGTTTCCTTAAAGTCGAGGAAGGTGCGGCTGATGCGTTCGATGTCTTCGGGCGAGAGTTCGCAGTTCTTCTTGCCGAGGTTCTTGCGCAGCGGCTTGAACC
>CAZJQQ010000035.1:0-77897 GCA_964548075.1 uncultured Clostridia bacterium
CTATGACAAAAAAAGAGAACCTGCAAATCCTACCTATAAATTTGTCGCGCACCCATTGCGGCCGATTGTTGCTCGCGACCGGCGTCAGAATGAGCTGGCTGTAAGTTTGGATGGCACAAACAGCAAGTACGGCGCAGCAAGTACGGCGCTGCTTGACACTTGTCAGCCTTAGCATTAGGATGCAGTCGTTTTTAAACAGCCGACCAAGTGACTAATGGTAATCGCGATAGCCAATCAGAAAGGCGGGGTAGGGAAAACGACCACGGCGATCAACTTGTCTGCCGCGCTTGCGCGCGCAGGAAAGAAGGTTCTACTCGTCGATTTAGACCCGCAGGCCAACAGTTCGCTGACCTTTCTGGCTCACGATGAAATTGCATTGTCGATATACGAGTTGCTCACTGATGTCCAAGTTAGCCGCGAAAATGTGATACGGTCGACATCGCTTCCCGGACTTGACATTCTGCCTTCCCGAATTAGCCTCGCCAAGTTCGAGAGTAAGTTGATAGGCGAGTTTGATGCTCCGTTCAGGTTAAAAGACAGAATGGATGGCTTGGCCGACGCCTACGAGTACATCATCATCGACACCCCACCGACACTTGGTCTCATCACAGTGAATGCTCTGGTTGCCTCAGACTATCTGATTGTGCCAATTCAACCTTCGTACTTTGCTCTCGAAGGAACAGACGACCTTTTGGATACGGTAGAAAAGGTGAGAGCAAGACCCAATCCTAACCTCAAAGTACTCGGCGTGCTCATAACACTTCTAGATAAGAGGACTACACTTGCGAAGGACATTCACGAGCAGATCCGACAGGTATTTGGTGAGAAAGTGTTTGAGACCGTGATTAGCAAGTCCGTTCGCCTCGAGGAGAGCCCCGCCTACAAGGAATCTATCTTTACCTTTGCGCCGACCTCAACGGGGGCGGTCGAATATGCCAGCTTGTGTGAGGAGGTGATGCGTCGTGTCTAAGAAAGGGCTGCCCGACAACTTCAGGCTACGCCACGACTCTCATTATGTAGAATTGCTTACAAGTCGAGGGGCCGGTGCGCCGGTGGGGCGCATGATTCCTACGGACAAGCTTGCGCCCAATCCGTTGCAGCCCCGTGTCGAGATAGGCGATCTTTCGGAGCTTGTCTTATCGATCCAGGAAAAGGGCGTTCTAGAGCCTCTTCTGGTGCGTCCCAGCGATGTAGGTGGCAGGTTTATGATAATCAGCGGCGAGCGCAGATACCGCGCAAGCCTTGAGGTGGGGCTGACCGAACTACCCTGCATCGAGATGGATGTGGACGACAGAGCGGTTGCGGAGATTTCGCTGATCGAGAACTTGCAGAGGAAGGACCTTACTGCGTTTGAAGAAGCCGACGGGCTAGTGGCTTTGGCAAAACGTTTCGGGTACAAACACGAGGAGATTGCCAAGAAGCTTGGCAAGGCGCGAACGTCGGTTACCGAGACGATTTCAATAGCCAGCATACCGCCTGATGTCAGAGACTTATGTCGGCGCGCCGACATATCATCCAAATCCATGCTGCTACAGGTTGCGAGACAGCCAACGGATGCCGAGATGCGCGAGTTCGTTTATAAGATCGGCGCGGCCGGCTTGACGAGGGATCAGGCCCGGGAAATAAGACAGGGAAGACCGCCCAAGGTCAGAAGTTATTCCTACCAGTACGATGATCCTGATAATAAGTGGTCACTGACGATCATATTCCGGAGTCCGGAAGCTACTAGCGAAGAGCTAAAGAGTGCTCTAGCAAATGCGCTGGCGGCGGTTGGTGATAATTAAAGTGATTTCTTAGGTACTTAGTCCTTACTTTTTTGCAAGCTCCGATTTGTACTTTTTGGCTAGCTTCCGAGCCAGTCTGTCTAATTGAGGCTTAAAGGGTTTGAGCAGGCGAACCCTGAGCCCGCCTTCCTTCTCCCTCCACCTCTCAAAATGTCTCTCCACGTAGCTCTTGATGGCAGGTTCCAACAGGGCCTTCTTTACGCCCTTTGAGAGGGTGAGTTGATAATGCTGAGCGATCAGCGATAACACCACCTGGGCCAGACTGGAGTTCAAGGCTAGCTTGGTCAATAGTCGCTTCGGAAACTTCTCTTTCGGTGCCAAAACGCTTAGTGATATTTCTCCCCAGGCCGTTTGCCCCGCCATTTTTGGATGGTACAGGGCTGGTAGCGTCGCCCGTTGTGTCGCGGAAAGTCTAGGCTCTGTGATCGTATCCACTACGACGATCTTAGAGAGGCCCCTGAGATGCTCTTGCGGAACCACTTCAAGTACCTTCTCAATCTTCCTGTCCAAACCCTTGATTACCCGGCCTGAGAGCACTTCAATTCTTACATTCATGTGTTTTCTTAGCTTTTGGAATTCTTTGTATTCAGCATCTTGACAGACATTCTCTCGGACGATGCTTTAAGGGCATTCTCTAAAGTAGAGACTCGAGTCTCAAGTCTCCGCACTGTCTTTTGAATATCCGGTAACTTTGAGAAGGCTGCCGAGGATCGCAGCCATTTTTTGTGGTCTATCGCCGGAGAGCCCGAGACTATGACTCCGGCTTCGACTGAGCTAGCGATTCCAGTTTGGGGCGTCACGATGGTTCCGTCTCCAATTTGAAGGTGACCGGCAGCGCCAACCTGACCGGTTAGGACGACGGCTCTTCCAGTCTTAGTAGAGCCGGCAAGGCCGACCTGCGCGCAAATGAGGTTGTCGGTCCCGATGACGCAGCCATGCCCAATGTGTACCTGGTTATCGACCTTGGTGCCTCGGTTGATTCGGGTCTCACCCAGCGTCGCCCGATCGATTGTAGTGCAGGCCCCGATCTCAACGTCATCTTCAACAATCACGGTTCCAGCTTGAACAATTTTGTACCACACGCCGTTCGATTGCTTCGCGTAGCCGAAGCCGTCTGAGCCGACGACTGCGTTGTTTTGGATGATACAGTTTCTCCCCACGACGACTCTCTCGCGCACGACGGAGCCGGAGTGCATTAGAGTATTATCACCGATTTCGGCGCCTTCTTCGATGGTGCATCTGGAGTGTATGTGAACTCCATCTCCTAAGACGACCCGTTCGCCAATGTACGCATACGGCCCAACGAATACGCCTTCTCCAAGCGTCGCCGTGTCGGCAATCCAGGCAGTCGGGTGAATAGACGAACTGACCGGAGTTGTAGTAAAGAAGATCTCAATAGCTCGAGCGAATGCCAAATATGGATTATCGTGACGTAGAAGAGCGAGATTCATCGGAGGGCACTCGTGCCCGACCAGAATGGCGGAGGCCGCAGTTTGCTTAGCGTCATTTTGATACTTCGGGTTCGTGAGAAAGCTCAGATCTCCGGCGCGGGCTCTGTCTAGTGTTGCTACGCCGACGATATCGATAGACCCGTCCCCTTCCAACTTACAAGATAGTTTGTCAGCAATTTCTTCCAATTTCACCAGTCTCTAGCCCTCGACGTCTGTCGTCTTCTCTACATTCGTGAAATAACAGCAAGCCTCTTCCGTAAGAAGAACCTCTTCACGGGTCAACCAAGAGGACCCAATGGAGTTTTGGCTTTTCTCCTAGTTCGCATAGAATATGGCAAACGGATCACTATGGCGTCAACCCCGCGGAATCCTGTTGAGCTGTTATGAGTATGTTACTCGAAGAGCAATTCCTAAGCTACTTGCGTGTCGAACGTGGCCTGTCCTTCAACACGCTGACTGCTTACCGAACCGATCTTGCAAAGCTCTCGGGTTTTGCGCGAACGTGTGGCAAAGACCTTTTGTCGTTGCAACCGGATGATTTAGCAACCTTTCTTCGCGCTCTCCGCAAGAGAGGACTAGACCCGAAGTCGATAGCAAGAACCTTGGTAGCCGTTCGAGGGCTATTCAAGTTTCTGATACAAGATGGGCATCTGAAGCTTGACCCTAGCTCGAACCTTGAGGCGCCAAAATCGTGGCAGTCACTGCCTCGCTTCTTGGCCTCGGATGAGGTTGCGAGGCTTCTTAGCGCTCCGGACATCTCAACAGATCTGGGTTTGCGAGACAAAGCGATGCTTGAGGTTCTGTATGCCACGGGTCTCCGTGTCACGGAGTTAGTTAGTTTGGCGGCGGGCAACCTCAATCTAGATCTTGGATTTCTCACCGTCTTTGGGAAAGGAGGCAAAGAGCGCGCAGTTCCACTCGGCACAAGCGCTGTTGAATGGACGCGAAAGTACATCGCGATTCGCCCGAGATTGTTGGCCCGCGACAAGGCCACTGCTGCATTGTTCATAACTGAGGGCGGGCACTCGCTTAGCAGGCAGGCGTTCTGGAGATTAGTGGTGTTGTACGGTGAGCAAGCTGGAATCGGTCACATCACACCGCACCTTCTCAGACATAGCTTCGCCACTCACCTCCTCGAGAACGGCGCAGATCTTCGATCAGTCCAGATGATGTTGGGGCACAGCGATATCAGTACGACGCAGATCTATACTCACATAACAAATGAGAGACTTCGAGAGATATACCAGAAGTTCCACCCTCGGGCGTGAGGAAACGCATGAGCAGGGCGGACCTGTCAAATCTCGGTTATGTGCGGGCTGCGTGTAAACATCTCGACCAAATAATCGTGCAGGCAGTTATAGAGTTGGCGTTGAAAGTCCCATTCGAAGCCCCGCGAATCGATTTCCCTCGGGCTGAGAAAAAGCCGATAGGTTTCATCGTACACCCCTTTGACCTTCAACCTGATGGTTACCTCGACGCCCGATGATAAGTTGCGCGCCTTCCATTCGAACAGCGGATGCGCGTAGCGAGAAAGTTGCTGGTTTACCTTTTCCAGGTGCTCTAGATCTCTTGCGGTGTCTGGCTCGGACACGGTCAGTCCCTCCTTCGCCTTTATTGATTAGATAGGATGCGGACTCGTTTCGCAATTCGCAAGGTCCACGCCATCTGCGACAAACTCCCGTATCCAGAAAACATGGCTGCGACGTCGCGGCAGTCAATGCCAAACAATCGTATGATCAATGAACGTGAGTTCATGATTGCTCCGGGGGCCGTCGAATGGGCCAAAGTTGACAAACGAATTCGTCGGTCCCTAGTATGAATGCTGACCGTGAGGGGGACATCGTAATGGCGAGTATAAAGCGAGAATCAATATTGGATGTTCTTCGCAGTGTGAGGGACCCTGACTTCAACCGAGACATCGTAAGCTTGAACTTTGTTCGCGATCTTGAATTGCACGGTACCACAGTCAGGCTTCGGCTCGTTCTCAACACGCCGGTATCCCCCGCCAAATCAAAGCTGATGGAAGCTACTCGAGAAGCGATCCGCAGCGTGGCCGGCGTTGGGGAGGTCGAGATCAAGTTGGAATCGGAGATACCAAAAGCGGGCCCGGAGGAAGGCAAACAGTCGGTGCCTGGCGTAGCCAACATTATCGCGGTCAGCTCGGGTAAGGGTGGCGTCGGAAAGTCGACCGTGGCCGTTAATCTCGCCATTGCGCTGGCCCAGTACGGGGCTCGAGTGGGGCTGCTTGACACCGACGTCTACGGGCCTAATGTACCGATAATGGTCGGGGTCAACGAAGAGCCGGCTGTTCGCGGCCAGAAGTTATTACCACACCACGCCCACGGCATAAAGGTCATGTCGCTAGGATTTCTCAACCGAGGAGATAAACCGGTTGTGTGGCGCGGTCCCATGCTTCACACCGCAGTTCGGCAGTTCCTTTATGACGTGGAGTGGGGAGAACTTGACTACTTGATCGTAGACATGCCGCCCGGAACGGGAGACGCTCAGCTTAGCCTGGCCCAACTTGTGCCGGTGCAAGGGGCAGTCCTGGTCACTACCCCACAAGAAGTTGCAATGGGGGACGTGCGCAAGGCATACAACATGTTCGAACAAGTTCACATCCCTGTTCTCGGAATCGTTGAGAATATGAGCTACTTCGTTTGCCCCAACTGCTCGGAGCGGCACGCGATTTTCGGAGAGGGAGGGGGCAAAGAGTTGGCAAAGCGTTTCAATAACCAACTGCTCGGGCAAGTGCCGATTTCCATCAGTATCCGAGAGGGCGGTGATATCGGTATCCCCATAGTAGTCGGGGCGCCAGACAGCCCTCAGGCGCACGCATTCAAACAGATTGCCGACAACGTTGCCACGCAGGTGAGCCTTGCCGCGCTAAAGGGCGGGGGATTGCCCATCATAGATATGAGCGACAGTCGGGGCGATCGCTTCGCTGTATGATCTGGCTGCGCTGCGATGTGATGTTGATAAGCTGAGGGCACCTGCCTATAATACGAAGCGTGCCGGCTCTCGTTCCGCAGCGGTTTCATAGGAATGAGAGCTTGCGGGGCTTGGGATTCCGAATAACCTATGAAGAAAAGGAGTACGAATGGTCACACTAACTGAAACTGCTATGACGGAAGTGAAAAAGTTTATTGACGCGGAGAACGCTGGACCGGAATCGGGCCTACGCATCCGGGTAGTGCCCGGAGGCTGCAGCGGCTTCTCCTACTCGATGCAGATCGAGGACGGTCCGCGTCCGGGCGACGAGATTTTGAACAACGAAGGTCTCAAAGTTTTCGTCGACACGTTCTCGAAGCAATACCTCGAAGGGGTGCAGGTCGACTACGTGAACTCGGTCATGGGTTCCGGGTTCACCTTCAACAATCCGAACTCTACTGGCAGTTGCGGATGTGGTAGTTCATTCTCCGTTTAGGAGTATCTCTCACGCCACCTGAGTTGAAGAGGTCGCAGAATCAGGCGCGTGGACCCTTCACCTTTACTGAGAGGCGGCTCTTTGCTGGCAAGAGCGTTTTGTGTATTCAACCGAGAGTACTGGCGAACTTTGTGTGATGTGAATTCGGTTTCCAGCGCCCGCCATCGACAAGAACTAATGGACCAAGAGATCTCTTTTCCGTTTCCACTGCCTTAGGGGCAAACACTCTCCTGACGAGTGTACTGATTGGCATACTTATCCGCTGCTCATCTAGTTGACACACAAACGGGCGGTGTTTATAGTGGGACGCTCTCACGTGGTGGCGCCGTTGTTGGTCTACATACTTGCAAGATGGGCGCTCGAGCCAAAACTAAAAAGTGATGACTAAGGAGGACGTATGCTACCAGCTTCGGGTATTGACCTTTCGGTTCTACTGGCTCACATGCAGCCGGGATTCTTCCTTGACGGAGTTTTCAATCCACCTCAAAACACTGATGCCTATGTCCAAATTCTTCTAAGAACGCTGCACTTCCTCGCGGGAATAGTCTGGATCGGACACCTGTATTTCTTTAACCTAGTCAACGTCAATCTTATGAAGGCTCTCGATGGCCCGACGAAGGGTAAAGTAATCCCTCAACTAATGCCTCGAGCCCTCTGGTGGTTCAGATGGGGAGCGGTGATCACTGTCCTTGTTGGCTTAATGTATTACGCGATGTATATCCTGAAGGCGGACTCCAACAACGCTGGAAAAAATGTCTGGGCAGTGCTGCTTGTCTGGTTGCTAATCCCTGTCATCACATTTGTAATCGAGATGGTTGTCGTCAAGAGGGTAAACAACGGCTGGGTGCTTGCGCTACTCGTTGCCATCGTAGTGATCATAATGGCACTGGTGATCATCTGGTGGCTGAAGTCGCAGCTCGCGGGCTACGGCAGCAATAAGTCCTACTCGATCGGCCTTGGAGGAGCGCTCGGGCTAGTGATGCTGTTCAATGTTTGGGGCATCATTTGGCCGAACCAAAAGCGCATCATATCCTGGACCGCTGACAATGCTGAAAATGGTACAGCCGTTCCACCGGAATCGGCCAAGCTTGGACGGATTGCTTTTTTGGCGTCGCGCACAAACACCTGGCTGTCTGTGCCTATGCTATTCTTGATGGGAGCCTCGTCGCATTTCTCAATGCTCGGCGTGTAGCGGCATCAGTGGTGATTATGTCTTAAAGAAGACTATGAACTCCTAACGGCCTAGCTAGAAGACCAACCCTCGAAGTGAACAACTTGGACCGGGAGCACAAACCTCAAAGCCGTCATTGGGGGGCGTAATGAAAACCTGAAAGATAATACCTGAGGGGTCGACGCTACGACACATAATGCCTAACCTCAAGTGTATGGGCAGCGAGCTTAAGGCCCCGGAACGAAGACATAGAGTCGAGACTACTAAGGAAATCCGGAAAAGGGCTGCCTGTCTCGGCCTGCGGACCGGGTGAGTATCCAATTATGGATGGGGGCGGTAATGGCCGAAGCTAACGAGATTATTCGGAGGTCTCCGCTGGAGAAGTGCCAGCGAGAAATCGGAGCGCGATTCGATCTGTCCCATGGGTGGGAGATGGCCCAGTCTTATTCCGGCGTCTCGGAAGAGCATCTTGCGGTGCGAGCAAGTGCTGGGTTGATAGACCTGTCTTATTGCGGCTGCATCAAGGTTGGGGGGGGTGAAGCCGTTCAATTCCTAAACGGCCTCGTGAGTAACGATGTGAAAACCCTGGGCGCAGGAAAGGGAATGCGAGCTGCCTTCTTGACCGGTCATGGCAAGGTCAGGGCGCTCTGCCGGGTCTTAAACCTGGGTGAGGAGTTTCTGGTTATCAACGATCCTCAGACGCACGAAAAGGTCTTCGGCTATGTATCCCCCTTTTCCCATGCGGGTGATTTTAGGGTTGAAGATGTCTCCGGACATTATCGGCTTCTATCGGTGCAGGGGCCTAAGTCGCACCTCATCATGAAGGAGATCTGTTTTGAACCGGTGCCGCCGCTCGATGAACATGATTGGTTCGAGACGCTGATCGCGGGCCATCGCGCACTGGTTGTGCGGGCTTCGCACACCGGCGAACCTGGGTTCGACATCTTTGTACCGGACTCGGCGCTTAGGGATCTTTGGGATTTCATTTTGCAAAAGGGACAGTTTCACTCGCTCGTTCCAGTCGGCCTGCAGGCCCTGGACTCGTTAAGAATAGAAGCGGCAGTTCCGGTCTATGGAGTCGACGTCGATGAAACAAACATGCTGCTTGAGACTGGACTTGAGGACGCAGTCAGCTTCAAGAAGGGCTGCTATACGGGACAGGAGGCAGTAGCAATGGCAACCTATCGCGGCCATGTGAGCAAGAAGCTCTCCGGTCTCGCGCTAGGTATTGATGCCGTGCCTAACCGAGGAGACTTAGTAAAGAAGGACGGAAAGGAGATCGGATTCGTCACCAGCGCCTTACGATCCTCGACCGTCGGTTCAGTTATTGCGCTGGCTTACTTGAAGTTTGGGTTCTTTCAAGTCGGCAACAGCCTTGAGGTTGAAGGTGTGTTTGGGACTCTTCCCGCCATAGTTGTGGAATTACCTTTTTTTAAAAGAGTTTAGAGGCGAAGGTATGAGATGGCACTTCGCCATGCTTCATGCGCATTCTCGGGATCCGCGCCTCTTGAGTTTTTACTTGAGGCTGTGCTGGTGAGTGTCTCTTGAGTCTACCGAGGTACGAGCACCGTGGGAGGAATAGGCGACTTACATAGGAAACCTAAGATCGGCCTGATGGGTTCATCGCGCACACAAATGAGCGGGTCCGAGGTGGAGAGACTGACGCGATTGGCGGAGCGATTAGGTCAAGTTATAGCCGAACGCGGCTGTGTTCTAGTAACGGGTGCTACGACTGGTTTTCCGAACGTTGTTTCTCGCGCGGCGCGAAGACAGGGATGCCTGACCGTCGGTATCTCACCCGCTTCTTCGAGAGAGGAGCACACTTCCGGGTACTCGCTTCCGGATGATGGGGTCGATGTCATCGTTTATACGGGCTTCGGTCTGAAAGGGCGCAACGTGATCAACGTGCGGTCTTCTGACGTGGTGATAATATTCGGAGGTGGAATAGGCACCCTGAACGAGTTCACTATCGCGTATGACGAAGGGAGAGTAATCGGAGTGCTCGAGGGCACGGGTGGAGCAGCCGATCAAATCAAGGGAATTGCAGCACTATCAAGCAAGCCCGCTCGTTGCGAGTTAGTGTTTGAATCCAGTCCTGAAGAGTTGATCGATACCTGTTTGAAGGTGTTAGCTGAGCGGAACTAGATTCACCGCGCGCCGAGGCGAGCCTTTTTGGAGATAGATCTTTAGGAAGCGGTGTTCGGCGTGCTCCAATAGCGGTTATCATAGGCCCTTCGGACTCCGTCGATCCCGTCCCGGAGGAGTTGCTTCACGGTCGCTTCGCCCTCGACCGCTGACGTTACGCTGATCTTGCCGCCTTCCCCAGGCTTAATGGAAACACCGCCTCTAGGTGTGACCAGTTCGATCAGCCCGTCCCAAACTGATTCGTCCAGGACAACCACGAAACCCTCCCCGCCAAAAGCGTAGACCTTGTCGTCGCCAGCCTTGACGTATGACTTATCGTGCTCGCTCTGGAGCCAGTCAATCAGGTTCGCGAGTTCAGACAGCAATTCCTGGTATGGGCCTTTGAAGTTTCGCGCTGTTGCGGTTGTTGTCATGGTGATTTGTTCGAGGCTTCTAGTTGCTCAGGCCGGACGACCGCCCGGCATCAGTGGACGGTTCACCCACGACCCTCCCATCCAATCTGTTTGAGTCGTCCGTTCTCGACGATGACCGGCACGGTGGGGTCTCCGTCGGATATCGACAGCATCTCTGCCCGGAATTCCATGTCGTCTTGCGCGTTGAACTCCTGGAAGGCGATGCCGCGCTCCGTGTAAAACTCGCGAGCCTTCGCGCAATATGGACAACCAGGCTTCGTGTATATCTTAACTTCCAAGCTTGTTCTCCCTTGGGTGGCTGTCGGATCCGTCCGACATCGCCCGTAGTGTAACAAAGTGGTCGGGTGCTGCCAAGCGTATAGAGCGCAGGATGTATAGAGCGCAGGAGTCAATCAAACCATAGCGTGAGCATTTGATCACGCTCACACAAGATGGTATGTTTGCCGCGCCAGACGCAGCCAGATTGGGCAGTTGGTTTCGTGAGACGGAGCGAGCGAGAATCCGATGAAAGCAATGGACGAACCAAAGAAACAAGCCGCGGAAAGCGCGCTCAAGCTGATCCGCGACGGCCAGGTAGTTGGCCTTGGGACTGGCTCAACAGCAAAGTTTGCGATTGAGGGGCTTGGGCGGCTAGTTCGAGAAGGCCTCTCGGTGAAAGGGGTTCCCACCTCGATTGCGACTGAGCGACTCGCAAGGGAATGCGGAATACCGCTTGTGGAGCTTAATGAAGCGGACACGGTTGACATCACTCTGGATGGCGCCGACGAAATCGATCCGGATTTCAATATGATCAAGGGTGGAGGTGGCGCGCTAACCCGGGAAAAGCTTGTCGCGCTCGCTTCGACAAAGAGAGTCATACTAGTGGACGAGAGTAAGCTGGTTTCGAAGCTTGGTCAGTCACGCCTTCTGCCAATCGAAGTTCTGCCTTTTGCGTGGACATTGTCGGCGCGCCTGCTGACCGGCCTCGGATGCGTAGCCAACCTCCGCCGCCACATCGGAAAGCCATTCGTTACCGATAACGGGAATTACATCTTAGACTGCGCATTTGGTCCTATCGAAGACGCCCGCGCCTTGGAGCAGCGAATTAAGCTTCTGCCAGGGGTGATCGAATGCGGCTTGTTTATCGCGATTGCGGACACTCTTGTCATAGGGTTCGAGGACAGCGTCGAAATCAGAGAGCGACCCGCTTGATTTGCTTTGCCGAATTGCGGAGCCTCCTGTAGAATCGTCCGCAACCCCCGCACGTCTTTCTTGCCTCGGAGGTGACTTTTGGATTCCTTACATTTGAGAGAAGGACTCTTTGAGAGCTATGAAGAGTTGGTAGAGATCGATCTATGTCGTAACCGGACGATGGTGCCCGAGAAGAACAAGCTGCTTCGCTGCTTTCAGTACATCAAGATGGATGCGGTGTCGATCGGTGACTATTGCTGGAACGGAGAATGTACCAACTGCCAAGTCTGGTACCAGGCAGAGGACGGTGAGATCAAGTCGGCCCTGGCGTGTCGATTGTATGTGCGCCCGGGTATGGTAATCACTAGCTTGAGCGCCAACTTGAAAACAGACCTGATAGACTAAGCTGCAGATCACTCTCCCCGCGGCTTGAACACAAACCGGTAGATCATATCGGCGAGAGCGTCGATCGCACGGTCCTTGTCGAACTCGCAACAACCCGTAACGTAGTCCTGGGATATGTCAAACACGACCCTCTGTACCATAAAGGCGGCCGCCTCAACGTCAATATCCCGCGTGAGTCCGGCCTTGTGCGCCAGCGATATGAGTTCGTGTAGTTTCGTCACCGAGCGCGACATCACTGTCTTATGCCGCGCCGCAAAGTCGGCGTCCTTGAGCAGAAGCTCGGACACAACACGATGAAGCCCCGAGTGTTTTTGCTTGTCGGTTATCGTGTTGGCTACGGCTAGCCTTATCCTTCGTCTCAAGTCGGAATCGAAAAGGTGTTCTGGTTTGAGGCCGTCAAAAATGTTCTTGTATAGTTCGTCGGCGAGCCGGTCGAAAATGGTGAGAAGCAGTTGGCGCTTGTCCGTGAAGTAAACGTAAAACGAACCAACGCTTACGCCGGCTTCGGATGCTATGTCATTAGACGTGGTTTTCTCGTACCCGCGCTCTTGAAACAACTGAATAGCTGCTTGAACTATCTTCTCTTTGGTCTGTTTGCTGCGCGCCTGCTTTGGATTGGCGGGGACGCCCAACACTATTGACTCGCTCATTGACTCCTCCGTAACGTTCAGAAAACGTTGCTACATTATTCCGTGGCGAATTATACCAGTCTATGGGATTCCAGGTGAGGTGAACTCTCAGTTGTTGTCACCGGATTGTACAGGGTGTCTCGCTCAACTGGTATCCGACCCGCCCCGCGGACCATCTCCTCGATCCCGAGCTTGGTCAACTGGTTCTCGTTCCCTTCGGCCAGATATGACTCCATAAGCGACCCTCCCTCGTTTATGGTTCCGTCGAGATCGTCGGCGCCAAAACGCAACGCAACCTGCGCAAGGTTCTTGCCCAGCATCACCCAGTACGCTTTTATATGCGCAATATTGTCGAGCATCAACCTGGATACGGCGATCGTTTTGAGGCTATCAATCCCACTTGGCCCAGGAAGGTGCGACAGGTCCGTGCCCTTCGGATGAAACGCCAACGGAATGAAACACATGAACCCGTCAGTCCGGTCCTGCAACCCTCTGAGCCGCACGAGATGGTCCACGCGATCTTCGAGGGATTCGATATGGCCATAGAGCATCGTCGCATTAGTGTGGATTCCGCGCCGGTGAACCTTCTCGGCGAGTTCGAGCCATCGCTCGCCCGACGTCTTGTGCGCGCATATCTGACTGCGAGTGGGCTCCCGAAAAATCTCGGCGCCGCCTCCCGGGCAACTATCCAGTCCGGCAGCTATCAGCCCGTCGATCACCTGCTCATCAGTCATCCTGCACACGCGAGTAAGGTGATCCAACTCAACCATGGTGAAAGCCTTCAGATGCATATCTGGAAAGCTTCGTTTGAGCTCGCTGAGCAGCGACGCGTAGTAATCGAATTGAAGCCGGGGATGTAAACCGCCGACGATGTGAAGCTCGCGCGCCCCTTCCTGATAAGCTTTTCGGGCGATCTCCACGCACTCCTCAACCGACCACTCGTAAGCCTCCGGATGGCGCACTCGACGATAGAAGCCGCAGAACGCGCAATCAGAAATGCACACGTTTGTATAATTCATGTGGCGGTTTACGTTGTAATAGGTGAGATCACCGTTGATTCGTTCGCGCACCTGATTCGCAAGCGAGCCAATGGCAATCAGGTCGTTGCTTCGGAACAAAGTCATTCCGTCTTCGAATGACAATCGTTCCTGGCTTTCAACCTTTTCAGCTATCTCGGTCAGTTCTGTCGGCAGGAAAGTCGCCCGCATGAATGCCTCCGTCATTGTGTCGCTCCGGATGTGCCAGTGAGATTATACAAATAATGCGAGGCGTCACCAAACTTTGAAAGCCATAGAAAGCAAGAAGCGCGCCCTTTCGAGCGCGCTGGTAAATTGACTGTTGGATCTTCATCCACAGATGCGGTGCGCCGCCGGCGGCAGATCGATCGACCTTCTGACGCTCTATGGAGTCTCCGACGGCTTGACGATGCCTTTGAGTTCTGCGCGCAACCGCTCGATCTCTTTGATGCGTTCGGAAATGCGTTCGAACAACGGAGCTTGCGCTTTCACGCCTTCGCCGATCAGGAAGGCGGCTGCTTCTGACCTGCTCTTGAAAATCCCCGTTTGCACGAGCGCATCGAGGCTCTTCAACGAGTCGTCGTTGACGCGTACCATCACTACGTGATCCCTGGCGGCAAGCGCCGAGTCGATGGCCTTTCCTATTGACTCGGTGGCTTTGTTAAATGCCTCACCGGTCTTCTGAGCCACTTCCTTGACCGACGAAGCCAGCTCGTCGAACCCTGATTTCTGCTGTGGTTCATCGTTGGGTATGTTGGTGACCAGAATATCGTCGTTGTCGCGGGTCTTCTCTTCGATTACGACATCCCCAGACGAATTTCGCTCATCTGCCATTTCTCGCTACCTCCTTACGTGAATCTCTGTTATTCGATTACGTCCTATGAGGCGCTAAAGTTCGCTCGGGGACGAAGTAAATCGTTGCGGTAGGGGACGACTGTGCAATATGATGGAGAACTTTTGCTGGTGTGCAAACTTGTTACAAGACGCAAGCTTGTATATCGGCAGTTCTCCCCGACGGCTTATAGCAAGACCACGCACACGGGACGGCAAGCCATGATGGAAACACGAAGCAAACCAGCGCTGCATTCGGCCATAACGGTGGCAGTAGTTCGAAAGCTACTGCACCGAGGCGCCCGCGCACGACTCGCGCGAATCCTAACCAAAGCGTATCCCGTCGAAGTTGCCAGGCTGCTTTCAACATTGAGGGGTTCGGAACGTGCTCAGGCATTCGAGATCTTGCTCGACGAAAGCGATGTTTCGCATGTGGCTGGCGTCATGAGTGAAATGTCCCCGAGCGACAGCCTGCCACTCCTCGAGAAACTGAAGCCGGCTCAGATCGCGAAGTATTTGAGCGAGATGCCTGCCGACGACGCGACCAGCCTTGCCTCGCGTTTGCCTGATCCTCTCGCCGCCCAGGTTTTGACGTTTATGGAAGCGGAACCCGCGGCTGATGTTCGCGAGTTGCTCGAACACGAAGAACGCACCGCGGGCCGCATCATGACTCGCAACTACTTCGCGCTCGATGAAGATGTGACTATAGCCGAAGCTGTGGCGGCTCTCCAGAAACGGTCTGAAGAGTTCGAGATGGTCTTTTACGTGTACGTTGTCGACAAACGAGACCATCTTGTCGGGGTCGTCAGTCTCCGCAAGATGCTCACTACACCTCCCTCGACCCAGTTGAAGCGCCTAATGGTCCACGACGTTATCAATGCCCGAACCGGCGACGATCAGGAGAAGGTCGCTCGGCTCGTAGCAGAATATAATCTGCTGGCGATTCCGATCACTGATGATGAGGACAAGCTTGTAGGGATAGTGACGGTGGACGACGTGATAGATGTTCTGCATGAGGAGGCCGAGGAAGACCTGCTCGCGCTGGCCGGTGTATCCGCCGAAGAGCGCATCGACACCAGAGCGCCTCGCTCATTGAGGCTGCGCGCGCCGTGGCTTCTCGTGAATCTTGTGACTGCGTTCCTTGCTTCATATGTCGTTTCTCGGTTCGAGGGCTCGATCAGCCGGTTGCCCGCGCTCGCAACTCTCATGCCTATTGTCGCGGGGATGGGTGGTAATGCGGCCACTCAAACCCTCACCGTGATCATTAGAGGAATGGCCACGAATGAACTCATCGGCACAGGCCGCGTGGCCCTCAAACAATCTCTGGTCGGGATGGGCAACGGACTGATAAACGGAATGGTCTGCGCCGCGGTCGTGGCGGCATTCTACAAAAACGGCTGGTTGGGCATCATTATCGCCCTGGCGATGATAATCAACATGATTGTGGCCGGCATTGCAGGCAGTCTGATTCCTGTAACGCTAAGGAGATTGAATGTTGATCCGGCGGTTGCTTCGTCGGTCTTTGTTACAACGTGCACGGATGTGGCGGGCTTTTTCTCGTTCCTCGGCATCGCCACGCTCCTGCTGAACATGAAGATGCTCGTCCCTTGATGAAGGGAGGCATCAATGAAGCAGTCGAGGAGCAATGACCGGTCGCATCAAACAGGTGCCACACCGCAGCCAACGCGGCAAGCCCGCCTTACGCTGATGTCGCTTTTCGACGCGCCTCATTGCGCGAAGGTGTTCACCTTGATTGCGCCGATCCGCGTTTGTAGATCGGCTACACGGGCCTCCGCCTCTTTCCCCCGCCCCTCAACTGCGGGGATCGTTCGATCGATCGCAACCTTCAGGGCTTCAAGCTCTTCACGCAAGAGGGGCTGGCGGCTCAGGGCCGCATCCACTTCTTTCCTGGCACCCTGAAGCTGTGAGACGGCGTCTTGCCACTTGCTTAGTCTTACCGCGTCGCGCGCCATCGAGATCGCGAGAGATACGCGCTCGATATTCCCCCTAAGCGTGGGCTGCATGTAAGGGGCCGCGGCCGCGGATTGATCCTGCTGATTCGCATTCCCGGCATTTGTGTTTCTATCTGCACGCTCATTCGCCGCGGGCGCCTTCGAACAGCCCCCGGAAAACAGGGCCAGCGTTAAGCCGAAAAGGAATCCAGGGACCCACTTGAACATCATGAATCTTGTATCGAACGCGTTGGAAACATGTATCATTCAAACATCTCCCAGTTGAGGTTGAGCATAAGCAGCGGTCACAAGAGCCGCCGAAACAGGTTGAACCCGATGCTGAACTTGTTTGGCGGCAAAGCCTGGTTGCTCGAGTTGTACCGCGAGGTTGTGGTCGTTTGAGTGTTGGAAAACGTCAGAGAGAAAACGTGACGCCCTATTCGCTTCTCCACTCCGAATGCGATTTCGGCTTCCGAGTCGTTCTTGAATCCCGTGACCTGTCCGATGGTCGAATCGAACTCGGGAGTTATCTGGCCCAGCTTGAATCCGACTCGCGGCGTGTATTCGAAGAGCAGGGAAGTTGTCGGCCGGACGCGCCCATTGACGCCGAATCCAAACGAGCCTGAATGCCGGCCGAGCCTGAGCTTTGAAATCAGCGGCTGAGCAGATAGGAACTCCTTGAACCTATCGCCGCCGTTTGCATTGATGTGAGCGGCCGGCGAGAAAAACACGTTGACGAACCTGGTGATGCTGCGCCCAATCATAACCTGGAAGTTGTAGGTGTACCGCTCGGTAAAATTGTAATCGCCCTCTACGCTGGAGTAGGCTGACAATGCGATTGGAGACCGGCCCGCTTCGTCGAGAAAGTGATATCCGAGTCCAATCTCAATCGTCTTGCAAAGTCCAGGCTGACAGAGCGGCGAGCGGTAGACGTTAGCGTACAGACGGTCGGTTATTCCGTAGCTTACCCCGAACGATGAAACCGAAGAGCTGTCCAGTCCCAGCAGGTCCTTGGAGATTCGCGCTATGTGCTCACTGGCATCTTCCGATTCAAATGGAGTGATCGTCTCTTGAAACCGGTGGGTGAAATGCATATTCAAGCTGTGCCGGCGCACCGCCTTCGGAGTGGGAATGTTCACGATGTGGTAGTCGTAAGGCTCATAAGCTTTGCTGCTCTCGCGCTCTTTCGTAGCGACAACGGGAGCTTCCTTGCCTGACTTCTGAGGCTTCGCCGCTTCAGAGATTCGCTCGACGGTGTTCTTAGACGTATCGATCCTCAAGCGCTCGCCTGCGGACTCTACTATCACGACGCCCGGTGTTGCCGGGTCGAATGTCACCTTCATCCGCGAAGCCGTCTCGGTTGGAGCTCCGGTGACGATCAACTCACCGACCATGTCGCCATGGCCATCTCCACAGAAGACCGAGCAAGTGAACTGGAAGCGGCCTTCCTTGTCTGGAGTCAGCTCGATCACCTTCGTCTGCTTTGCCTTTACCTCCTGGTCGATGTCGAATTCCTTGATCGCGAACCCGTGGTCCACGTCCTCAGAAGTGACGACGAGTTTGATGTGCTCGCCTTTGCCCACGGTTATGGTCTTCGGGTTGAATTCGAATCGGCGCGCGGTGACTTTGATCTCGCGCTGTTGCGGCGGATCGCCCAGCGGTCGGGCCGCGCACAGCGCTGAGGACAACATGACTAACATCGGAGTGATGACTCCGACAAAGGTCTTTCTGGTTTTGTTCATTTGTGTCGCTCCTCGAGTGAAATGGTTTTTGATGGTTTCAGCCTGATTTCAACCGATTTTGGTTGACGCGAGTATAAACCACGGTTGGGAGTTTTCCAACTCCGCCGCTGTGTTCCACCCGAGCGAATAATGGATTTGTCTCACGCAGCGTATAATGAACGCGCGAACAAAAAGAATGCGGGAGAAATCAGACTAATGGTAAGAAAATCGGAGGGCCATCCAAAGGAGAAGCCTGCCTTCAAACGCAAGCCTTCAAGACCCGTGATCGCCGGCGCTGCACTTGCCGTCGCAGTGAGCGCCGCGCTTCTCATCTTCGCCTCGATGCGCTCGGATCCGGAGGATCAATCCAATGTCGCGGCTGTCAACAGGCCAACTACAGCCTCAGACGGACGAGCACGGCAGGCTGCCTATGGAGTCGTTAACAGCTACCCACACGATCCGACTTCCTTCACGCAGGGCCTCCTTTGGCACGACGGCGGGTTCTACGAAAGCACTGGTCAGTATGGCCAGTCGAAGCTCCGCAGGTTGGAGTTCCCATCCGGGAGAGTGCTGAGGGAGACTAGCCTGTCGGCCGAGCTCTTTGGTGAAGGGCTGGCTCTGATTGACAGCAGGCTTATCCAGCTCACTTGGAAATCTCATCGCGGATTCGTTTATGACCTGAGCACCTTTCGACAGCTTCAAGAATTCAGATATGACACAGAAGGCTGGGGGCTAACTTACGACGGCAAGAACTTGATCTTAAGCGACGGCAGCAGCGATCTGTTTTATCTCGATCCTGAAACATTCAAGCCGGCGAGAAAGCTCGCGGTGAAGATGAACGGCCAGCCAATTCGCGAGTTGAACGAACTGGAGTTCATCGACGGCGAAATATGGGCGAACGTTTGGCAGACGGACTTGATCCTGCGGATCGACCCCTCAACGGGACTGGTCACTTCTTTTCTCGACTTGAAAGGTATTCTCGCTCCGTCGGACAAGAGCGGAAGCGAAGACGTGCTGAACGGTATAGCCTACGACGCCGCGCAAAAGCGAATCTTCGTAACAGGGAAGCTGTGGCCGCGCATATTTGAGATCAAGCTCAAGTCGTAGATTCCGCGAGAGTGCACCAACTATTCTTCAAGTCGCGCGGCGAGGTCTTCAACCGTAGTCGCGGGCGCGAGGCACGTGTAGTTGCGGCAGACATACACCGTAGCCTTTGAATCAATCGCCGATCTTCCCCTCAGCAGCTTGACTTCGGACGCCGCCGCCTCGTCGCCGGACTGGCAAGCGGCGACCACTTTGTTGGGCAGATACCTTGAGTAGATCTCTTCGCCAAACGATCTGACCTCGTGCGAATCGAGCTTGCCGACGATTGCGATCTCTTTCGGTTCCGATAAGTAGAAGTCCATCCCGCTTAGCATGTAGCCGAACGCGCTCGGGTAGCGGCTCATCGCCGGACGGAGCGCGCGCAAAATTGTCACCGCGCAGCGTGAATACTCCTGTTCCTGAGTGAGCAGCCCGAGCTTAAGCAGCGCAATCGCCGCCACAGAATTACCCGAGGGCGTCGCATTGTCAAAGTAGTCTTTCGTCCGCGTGATCAACTCTTCGTGGTCCGATGACGTGAAGTAGAAGCCGCCGTCCTGCTCATCCCAGAACCTGGCTATCATCGTGTCCGCAAGCTCGCGAGCTTGCGTGAAGAACTTCAGCTCGAAAGTCGCCTCGTAAACCGCAAGCAAACCCTCTATCACATACGCGTAGTCCTCGAGGTAGCCGTTCAGTTTCGCATGGCCAGACTTGTAAGTGCGCAGCAGCCGGCCGTCTTTCATCAACTGTGTTGTCATGAACTCGGCGTTGCGGACCGCGACCTCTCGATAATCGTCGCGCCCAAGGATGTTCGCCGCTTCGGCGAACGCCGTCAGCATAAGACCGTTCCACGCGGCAAGCGTCTTGTCATCACACCCCGGCCTCACGCGCCGTGCGCGCGCATTGAAAAGCTTTCGCTTGCTCGCGTTGATTGTCCTGCTGAGCTCCTCGACGCTTTTGCCTTTTTCAGCGGCGAACTCTTCAATGGAACGAGGCGTGTTGAGAATCGAATTCCCGTGCTCGAAGTTTCCCTCCTCGGTCACGTCGAAGAATTCACAGAAGACTTCGCCGTCCTCTTCGTCGAGAACGCTAATCACTTCGGCCCGGGTCCAAACGTAGAACTTTCCTTCTTCGCCCTCGCTGTCCGCGTCTTCCGACGAATAGAACCCGCCGCTGCGATCGGTCATATCCCGAATGATGTATTCGAGCGTCTCTTCGGCGATTCGCCGGTACAACGGGTTCTTCGTTTGCTGATAGGCGTACAGGTAGATCCGCGTTAGCAGCGCGTTGTCATAGAGCATCTTCTCGAAATGAGGAACCAGCCACCGGGCGTCTACCGAGTAGCGAGCGAAGCCCCCGCCGAGATGATCGTACATCCCACCGCCGGCCATCTTCTGAAGAGTCGTCTCGACCATTTTCAACGACTCCGCCGATTTTGTCCGCTTGTGATGCCTTAGCAAAAACATCAGCGTCATCGAGGGAGGGAACTTGGGTGCACCCCCGAAGCCGCCGTGCTTTTGATCGAAGTTTCCACCCAGCGCGGAGAACGCGGAGTTCAATACTTCGGTCGTCAGCATTTCGTTCGAGGCGAGGAAACGATCGCTCTTCTTCAATTCAGCGGTGATGGCGTCGGCGCTCGCGAGTATCTCCGGTCTGCGATTCTTGTAAGAGTCGGCGATCGCGGTCAGCACTCGCGGAAAGCCGGCCATACCTCGGCGGTCTTCAGGCGGATAATAGGTGCCCCCGTAAAACGGTTTCAGATCCGGCGTGAGAAACATCGTCATGGGCCAACCGCCGTGACCGGTCATCATCTGAACAGCGTTCATGTAAATCGAGTCGAGATCGGGCCGCTCTTCGCGATCGACTTTTATGCAGACGAAATTCTCGTTCATGAGCCGCGCGATCTCGCTATTCTCGAACGACTCGTGTTCCATCACGTGGCACCAGTGACAGGCGGAGTAGCCGATTGAAAGAAGGATAGGCTTGTCTTCCGAGCGGGAACGTTCTAGAGCTTCAGGCCCCCACGGATACCAATCGACTGGATTGTGCGCGTGTTGAAGCAGGTACGGACTGGTCTCGTCGATCAGTTTGTTTGTGTGCTGTTCGCTGGCCATTGATGTCCTCTCGCCCGATGGTCGACTTTGATTCTCACTATACTGGGAGGGGAATTGTTTCGCCAGGTGATGGGTAAGGTATGCTGGGCTCAATCACTCTGCCTGGCGCGTCATGTCGGCCGGCTCCAACGTGTGAGTGGTGTGGTCGGTAACGCTGAACGAAGGCTCCGGCAGCACACGCGCCTTTGACTCAGCTAGCTCATTAGTCGTGAGTTCCTTCTGCTGAGCCCTGAAATACGCTTCTCGAGCCTCTCGGCTTGGGCGCAACAACAACCAGATGATTACGCTGTCGACTCCAAGGAAGGTTAGAAACACCAAAAGGGAGAAAGCGATGATCAACCCTTCGTTGAAGCGGACCACCTCCTTCATCACCGCCATCAAGCCGATCACCGCCCCAATACCGACGATCGTGACCGATGCGAGAGCCCACACGAGAGATTCTTGCGAGGGCTCTGACCGCTTTGCCGTGCTACGATCTTTTGGATTCACTTCAGCCCCACAACGATTGCAATAACTCAAACTCGGCGAGACTGCCATGCCGCAGGATGAACAATACATTCTTCTCACCTCACTGTGGCGATACGATAAGGCGAGTCATCGAGTTTGGCAATTGCACTAACGACGACGGGCGAGCGTTTACTGCATCCCTTGACTGGGCATGGCAGGAGCGCTGATGCTGTACTCATTGATGCTCGTGAACTGGACCGAGCGGAGGGAATCGACTGAGGCTCAAAGCGCGGCAGGCGCACAGATAATGGCAGAGACAAACACCTCGCATCCGGTGTTGCTGTATGACGGGCAATGCGGCTTCTGCAATCGGAGTGTCCAGCACATACTTAAGCACGATAAACGAAAGACCATGCTCTTCGCCGCATTGCAGAGCGATTACGGCAAGTCGATACTGACCCGCCATCCGGAATTGAAAGGCGTAGATTCGCTGGTGTTTGTGGAACCCCTCGACTTTGCATACCTGGAGGAAGTGTTCGTGCGATCCGATGCGGCGCTGCGTGTGGCGGCGTATCTGGGCGGGCCTTGGAAGCTGGCGCTCGCCGGCTATGTCATCCCGCGATCTGTCCGGGATTATCTCTACGATCAGTTCGCAAAGCGGCGGTACCGGTGGTTTGGGAAGTATGACACTTGTCTGTTACCGGCGCCGGAAGTACGCGCACGGTTCTTGGATTAGCGAATCACAACAAACCCCGTTGCGAAGATGTTATCGTCACCTGCTCGTCCAAACGTCTGAATGATCCAGCTTTGATTGACGTATCAGCAAGAACAACGGCAGGCCGAGAGAAACCCCTACTAGAAGATTGGCGGCGACGTAGATCCACAAATGACGCATTCTCAGCCTCATCCCTTCTGAGTAAACAAAGATCCATAGCACTAGCGAAGACACGACCACGTCCAGGCCAAAAAAGCCTGAGACCTTGTTCGCGAAAAGTTGCTGAAAAAGAAGCGATGTATCCAGCCCATGCTCTCGCAAGAAAGGAAACAACTGAGAATAAGGCAGAATCGTTCCCGCTAGGCAAAGTATGAAATAGAGAATCTGCTTCGTTTTCATGTTTGTCCCGTTTCCTTTCGTCTCCTTTTGAAGAAGCTCGTAGTACAGCCTTTAGTCGGACGTTCGTATCGATATTAGGGCCAGCGCCGTTACAAGCATCCTATGGATCCTGCGCCGCCTGTTATGAAAAGCCGCATCAATTACCTCTTAGTCGGATCGCAGATTGTAGGCGCGCGGCTCGGCTTTTATCAACTTGTCGTTGCTGCTGCGCGTGCTGTAACACCCGACCGATTTTTGTTTGAACGCATGCGGGGGGCTGTGCTATAGTGCGACCCCGTAAGATAGCTTCGGCATAATCATCAGGCTGCACTAGGGTCGGGTGTCAACACCCGACTTTTGAGAGGGCTAGTTAGCGAAGCCGGACGCGTTGAAGACCTCGTCCAGCAGCAAATCTCACTAGTCCTTCCGTTCACTCACAGACCAAGCCGCCGGGAAAAGGCGGTGAACGCATCGGTAAGGAGGAGGCAAAAATGAAGAAGTCTATCGCTTCGATTGCCGTCATGGCGCTTACTATCCTGTCGGTAGCGTCAATGATGATGCGCTCGGCCAGAGCGGATGTCGTGACTTTCCAGGCTCAGTTGCTGGCGTCCAATGAGGTACCTCCAGTCAGCAACGCCGATCTGAACGCCTTCGGGAGTGCCACCGTCGTGGTTGACACGGCCACTAACCTCTATCGCTTTGATTGGAGTGTGAACAATGTGGCAGCGCCTTCGATAATCCTTTCGCACATTCACGAAGCAGCTGCCGGTGTAAACGGGGGGGTCAGGGTTGACTCAGGGATAAGTCCGGCCAGCCCGATCGCCGTCGTCAACGGCAGCGCGCTTTTTAGCAAGAGCGGCATATCGGGAGCTGCCGATGTTACCACGAGGCTCCTTGCCAATCCTGCGGGCTTCTATTTCAACGTGCATTCGACCCTCAATCCGGGCGGAGTGGTGCGCGGCCAGCTTGTGCGCCAGGCGGCAGGACCTACGGCCGGCGTTCCGACCTTGTCGGAATGGGGCGCGATATTGATGGGGCTGATCATCGTTGCCATGTGTGTGTTTTTCCTCGTCGGGCGCGGCCGAACATCTATGGCGCTGGCCGCTGCCGCGCCATCAGCGACATTTGAAGGGCCGATGAAGGCGACAGACTGGCGACTGCTGGCAAAGGTAACGCTGTACACGGAAGTCTCAATCGCGCTGGCGCTCATTGCGCTGTCGGCAAGAGCAGTCGATGTAGCGGGTGCGCTCACCTCTGGCCTGCTAGTCGCGTTCATCCTCCATCTGGTGATTGGCATTGTGCGGCGACGCTGACCGAGACTCTCGACCCTAAAGGCTCGCTCCGCCGGAGACGTTGCAGGCTAATGCCTCAGGCGGGCGAGCTGCTCGCGCCGGCAAATGGGTAGCCGTGTTTCATCAAGAGACACCGGCGTGGAGCGAGCGGCAAAGCGACAAGCTTAGGCGTGAAAGGGCGGGCTTTGACCTGCCCTTTTCAGCCGGTTCCAAGCGTGAGGCCAGTGTGTGAGCTTTGCCGCTTAGGGAAGAGCCGGGCGGGAAGGGTATGCGTACACGCGATCAAGTAATATCTTTCTTCAACGCAACCCACAAAGTATTACAGTTTCTTGTTGTATTCGCACTCACCTTCGGAGCCTGCTACTTTCTCTTCGGCATGACGCCGGGCGTGAGGCTCGGTCTCATCAAGCCATACACGCACTTATTGGCCAGCGCCGTCGCCGCCGTCATCAACCTGTTTGGGGAGGGCGCCACGGCTGCCGGTGCGCAAGTCACATCACCGCGATTCTCGATCAGCATTGCGATGGGCTGCGACGGTGTGGAAGCTTCGAGCCTGTTTCTGGCAGGCGTGCTTGCGTTTCCTGCCTCGTGGCGAGCGAGGCTGATAGGATTCGCGTTGGGGATTCCGCTGATTCACGCTATCAATCTGGTGCGGCTGGTTGGGCTATACTACGCTGGGGTATATTTGCCATCGGTCTTCGAAGAACTGCATGTCTACGTTGCTCAAACCATCGTCATCCTCCTCTCAACAGCCGTCCTCTTTGTCTGGCTCGAGCGCTTCGCCGTTCAACATCGGCAGGCGTAGATGGATCAGGCTGCTGCTTCTCACCGTCGTTCTGTATCTGGCGTTTCTTCCACTGTGGTGGTACTCGCTCCAGACCCTTGCGACCGTGGCAGGCGTAACTGCGAACTGGATCTATGGCTTCCTGGACCCGCGAGTATCTATCAATCCAGATGGAAGAATCATAAGGGTGTTCGTTACTACATCCGGGATTGGCGCAGCGCAAACGATTTCTTCCGGTCTGCGGCTCGACACGGTGACTTATGGCTTACCATTGCTCGCAGCGCTGGTCATTGTGACGCGTGCGGACTCGATAGTGGCGAAGATACGAACACTTCTTGTTGGGCTCGGCGTGATGGTGGTGCTAACCGTCCCAGCAGTGATGGCCTGGGCTCAGGTGATCAGCCTTGAGGTTGACGAGAGGATAGCGCCTGGGAGCGGCGGCAAGTCGAGCTTGTTGTTTGACGCCTTTCACGGGTATGCATTCTCTCAGCCTGTCGTGGCGGTAGCTGTATGGTGGGCGTTGATTATGTTTGGGTCATTCAAAGGGAGGCCGAGACAGAAGACGCCGGCCGTGGCGATCCCCCGGAACGCTGCTTGCCCCTGCGGCAGCGGCCGAAAGTACAAACGCTGTTGCGGTCGTGCGTCCTCTTAGCTGAACAACCCCGCGGACGTATGCTTAAAGCGGCCGCGTGAAGCTAAACTCGTTGGACAGCGTTCCGTCGGGGTTTCTGACCTGCAATCTGACAGTCTGGCCGGGCTCGATGGTTTTACCTGCCTTCCTGGCGACCATCAGAATACTTGGGTTGTCCTCGTCGTTTCCGGTCTTTTTCTGCCTGACATCATCCATTAGCAAGTCTGCGCCGAGGCCGAAGTTTTCCCCCATCACCAAAAGCCTCTTACCGTTGACGGCGGCCCCGAAGACTGCCGGGGGCCCGGTCGTCGCGCCGGACGGAGCAAGGATGCTCGTGGCATAAATCTGATCGCCGCTTTCAGTTCCGTTGTTATTAGCTTGGTTCCCAGCCGCATAGAAAGTAACCGGCCCGACATCGCTCGTAGGCGCTACCCAATTGAAGGTCCAGTTCGCCAGCAACCTCTGCCCTTGAAAGGTTCCAAGGAAGCTGTGCTCGATATATTGCCGGTTCCCTCCAGGTCCACCTTCGAGCACCTGAGTAAGACCACTCGAGTTCTGAAGGTTGCCAGCTCTATTGCTGGTCCCGTCGAGTGCCGTGAGCTGAAAGCCCCATCGTCGTCGGCTGGTGTCATTGGTCATATGGTTTACGGTTATCTGGTATGTGTTACCGGGCGCGTACGACGCTGGAGCAGTTATCTGTAACTGCCCCGGCCCCGTATTCGGCTCGCCGCCGTGGCATCCCACAACCGCGCACGTCAACTCGCCGGGTGCGCCCGTGACTCCGGCATTAGGCCCCTCCGCAAATGCCTGGGCCGTTCTGACCGTCCGGTTACCTGTCAACAGAGCGCTTAGCAACGCGACCAGAAAGAAGATGATACATGCGACTTTGACTCTATCTTGTCTTGGCATACCGCCTCCCTTAGGCAAAGCTTGACTTACATAAGTGTGGCGGGCACTGCTCTAGTTCCTTTGGGTGACTACAGCCGCACCTTCCTGTGAGGTTGGAGGGCGGTCCATTTCTTTCAAACCATTCTGATAACGAAGAGGTCCATAGCGGCAAGAAGATACATTGCCTGACCACAAAGATCAAGCCTCGTGTGATGAACTAAACCAGCGCAGCGCCCTTGGGCGCTAATCGTCCCCGGCTTTGGGCTGTGTTAGATTGTCGTTGTAATCTACGAACTCTTCCTACGCAGCCAATCGCTAGGGTCTGGCCGATCTCCCCCGGCTTACCTTGCCGATTCGCTGATCCCCTCGCAGGATCAGATCACAGGCCTTGAAAGCGTATTCCTCGAAGCCTTCCAGCTTCGAAGCCAGGATCACCCACGCGTTTTTTCCGGAGCGCCATAGATACCGTTTTGATAGTTGAGGGAACTCGCTGCCAAGGCTCTCGAGGTGCTCGGCCGTTGTGTATAGCCACATGCCGTTTGATCCGGGTCGCTTGAGGCTGTCCCGAAGCGAAAAGAGAAGCTTGTCATCGAGGTACACGTAGGTGAAGCCAAACATCCGTTTGATTGTTGGGCGAAGCGAAACCAGCTCTTCGAGGACAAAAGAGAAGGGAACTTGATTCCTAACGGAAGAAGTATTGCTCATAGACCTTGCCAATAATCCGCCCGGCGCCGCTGGTCTGCAAGCGATCTAACGGAGCAGATCACGCGGCGCGCTTTACGCTTGGCATTCGGCCGATCCCCTTTCCGATTGGTGCGGCTAGAGGCTCGGCGCAGGACCGCGCGGCGCGGCGTCTCCATCTGCGCCAACCGGCGAGCGAATCGGAGCTGCGACCACCCACAACGCTGCGAGCGAGAAGCCGAGCGCGCCAGCCGCAAGCGCCGCACGCGGACTCACGAGCTGCCCGATGATTCCTCCTGCGAGGGCTCCTACCGGCATCGCTACCACACCGAGCACGTTCGCGGTCGCGCTCACGCGGCCTAGCAAGCGATCCGGCACAAGCAGTTGGCGGAGGCTCACGTCGTTAACGAACGCCATCGTCATCAGCCCGTCCCCGATAATCTGCGCAGTGAGGAGGAAGAGCCCCGCTCGAAGAGCCGTCCCGTGAGCGAGCGGGACCAGACCCTGAAATGCGCCGCCCACCGCGAACCCTACTATCAGCGTTGTCTTCGCGCCGAAGCGGCGCAGCATGGGCTGAGCAAGCATCGAGCCTGCTAGCGAGCCGAGTCCACCGCAACCTGCGATCACCCCGGCGGCCGTCGGTGAGAGGCCAAGATCGCGCACCGCGAACAGCATGTACATCGCCCCGAATGCTCCACCCGCAAGGCGGATCGTCGTCGAGCAAGCGACGAGCGCCCGCAACGTCGGGTCGCGCCACACGACGCTGAGCCCTTCGATCGCCTCACGCGTCGCGCTCTCGCGAAGCTCTTTCGGTTGCGGCTCCGGTTCCGGCGTGCGAATCCATGCGAGCGAGAACGCCGAGACGACAAACGTAACCGCATCGACCAGCATCGCGAGGGGTCCGCTCAGAAACTGTACCAGCGCACCGGCTGCGGCGAACCCTCCCATCTCTGCGACGGACGCGCTCGCGGCTAACTTCGCATTGCCCTCGACAATGTTTTCGCGCCCGACGAGGGTCGGGAGGTATGCCGGGTATGCTGCGTCGAAGAGCGCCGCGAAGACAGCGGCTGCGGCAGCTACGATGTAAAGCTGAGCCATCGTGAGCGCGCCTGCGAACGCCGCCGCCGGGATCGAGAAGAGCAGCACGGCTCGTGCGACATCTGCGGCGATCATCACCGGCCGGCGCCGGAGCCGGTCTACCCACACGCCGGCGAACAACCCGGTGACAAGCACCGGGCCCGCCTGAACGGCTTGCAGGAACCCCTGCTCGAGCGGGCTCGAATCGAGCGCGAGCAGCGCCGTGAGTGGGAGCGCAATGCGCGTAAGCATCGTCCCGAAGATCGAGACTGTCTGCCCAGCCCAGAGCTTCCTGAAGTCGCGATGGCGCCAGAGCCCGGTGAATTGAGGTTGCATTAAGATGGGTTAGGCGTCTGTCAGACTCGCCCTTCGAATACCAACTACACTCATGGCTTCTCCTTTCGCTGTGATGTTGCGGCTATTCCTTTGAGCCAGCATATTTCGCGGCCATCTTTCTTACCGTGCTCGCTCCACGAACCGTTGCCGGCCGGCCGAGAGTCTTTTGAAACACAGCATTGGAAATGGTCGATTCGCTTTGCTTCTTGCGGCCAAACCAGTAAATCTCCCGTCCGTGCAGATGCAAACGTGACGACTTCATAACCAAGTGCTTCACGCAATCCACTCTCGATCCTCTTCTCGAGGATCCTCACACTCTTAGATGTCGATTCAAAGATTACATTTCCGCTCGCGATGAAAGTCTCAACACTGGAAACGCCGAGCGACTCGAAGATCTGGCGCAAGCGATCCACCTTGACGACGTGGCCGCCTACGTTGATTGCGCGGAGGAAGGCGAAGTATCGTGTCATTGAGGTTCAGCCTCCTCTCCCAGACCCGTCAAATCAGCCAGGCGTGCTAGTGCCTTGTACCGGGGATTTCGCTTAGCGATCGAATCCGCAAGAAATCCGTGGAAATCCGTCAAATCCGTTTCATCGGTGGCCAATTGCGTTCGGAGGGAATCGCTTTGCTAGTGACGCATAGACCATCACGGATGACACCGATCCGACGGATTCGCGCGGATACCCCTTTGGTTGGAATCAACGCGTTCGGCTGACGCGGTTCATGCTATTATGCTCGCGCTTCAAAATCGAACGTCAACCGAGGGTGTGAGGACTAGAGCGGATGCCTTAGCACGGCACACGAAAGCTCACAGAAGGATTCCGCCCAAAGAGAGGAACCATGACGGAAAGAATAAACCGCCAGTGGCGGCTCGCGGCGAGGCCTGTGGGCAACTTCAAGGATAGCGATTTCGACTTCACCACGGAGCCAGTGCCCGAGTTGAAGGAGGGCGAAGTGCTCGTTCACAACCGGTACCTTTCGCTTGATCCGACTAATCGCGGCTGGGCTAACGAGGTCGATACTTACCTGCCGGCGGTCAAGCTCGGCGACGTGATGCGCGGTGGAGCGATCGGGGTTGTAGAAGAGTCGCGCAATCCAAACTTCAAGGCCGGCGATCACGTTTCAGGATTGCTGGGTTGGCAAGAGTACGCCGTCTCGGATGGAACCGGGCTCGGCAAGCTGCCTGAGATTCCCGGGCTTCCATTGACCGCGCATCTCGGACTGTTCGGCCACATAGGGCTGACGGCTTACTACGGATTGCTTGACGTCGGCAAGCCGAAGGCGGGTGAGACGCTTGTCGTATCTGCGGCGGCCGGAGCCGTCGGGTCGCTTGTTGGGCAGATTGGGAAGATCGTCGGGTGCCGAGTCGTCGGCATTGCGGGCTCGGACGAGAAGTGCCGCTGGCTAACTGAAGATCTGGGATTTGACGCGGCGATCAACTACAAAAAGGAGAACGTGCTCGAAGCCCTGAAACGCGAGTGTCCAAACGGCATCGACGTTGACTTCGAGAACGTTGGCGGCGAGATCCTCGATTCGGTCCTTGCGCTGATGAACATTGGAGCGCGGATTTCACTTTGCGGAATGATCTCCCAATACAACGCTACGGAGCGGGTACCCGGCCCCTATAACCTTGTGATGCTGGTAGTAAAGCGCGCGCGCATCCAGGGTTTTCTTGTTTCGGACTACATGGGCCGCGCGGCGGAGGCTATGACCGCGCTGGGCCGCTGGTTGATGGAAGGCAAGATCAAGTACCGCGTCGATGTAGTCGAGGGCCTGGAGCAAGCTCCGCGTGCGGTGAACAAGCTATTCGAAGGTTCAAATCAGGGCAAGCTCGTAGTCAAGATTTAGGATCTCAGGCAGACCAGGGTGACTCTCGTCGGAGCGTTAAACGGTAGCCGCTCATTTGATTTGACGCGCCATAACTGAATCGCTTCGCGGTCCTCTTGGTTAGCTGCGACTTGCGACTTGTACACGGTCTATTTCATACGCAGTCGGAGGAACGTTCTATGACTTGCTTGACCGTGCGCCGGCGAACAATGCGTATCATCAGTGCCGTTTTGCTCGGTATCATTTTGATGATCGGGACCGCTGCGGGCGGAGCAATCCCAGGCGACAGCGCGGGCGCGCCCCTCCTCCAGAAAAAAGAGAATAAAGAAAAGAAAGACAAAAAGGACAAGAAAGACTCCAAGTCAAAACCAGCGGCCGAGCCTGCCAAGCCAGAGGACCCTGCAGCCTCGAACATCAGTCTCGGCAAGCTCGCCTATTCGACCGGCTACTACAGCCAGGCCGAGCCACTTTTCAGGAGCGTACTTGAGTTCCGCGAACGGACTCTAGGTCCCGACCACCCCGCCGTCGCCGAAGCTTTGAACTACCTCGGACTGGTTTACAGCGCGATGGGTGATTATGCGAAGGCAGAGTTGAACCATTCTCGGGCGCTTCAAATTCGCGAGAAAGCGCTCGGGCCGGACCACACCGATGTGGCCGTCTCCCTGAACAATCTCGCAGCGCTGTACGATGACAAAGGCGACTACGTAAAGGCCGAGCCGATGTACGAGCGGGCGCTGGCGATCTGGGAAAAGAAGCTTGGTCCGAATGACACCTACGTTGCTAAGGCCCTTAACAGCCTCGCGGTCGTCTATCACAGGCGGGGTGACTACGAAAAGGCCGAGGCGTTCTATCTGCGCGCGCTGGCGATACAAGAAAAGGCGCTCGGTCCGGAGGACACCGAAGTCGCGGTGATCCTAAGCAACCTCGGGGTCTTCTACGACAATCAGGGAGACTACTCGAAGTCCGAGCCGCTCTTCCTACGCGCACTTGCGATCTACGAAAAAAAGCGCGGCCCGAATCATCCCGATACAGCCAGCGTGCTCAACAACCTCGCGTGGCTTTACCGGGCAAAAGGTGATTACACGAAATCCGAATCGCTTTACCTTCGCGCGATCGAGATAAAGCGGAAGCGCCTGGGGCCCGAACATCCAGAGGTAGCCGACTCGATAAACCCGCTCGCGGCGCTTTACGATGCTCGGGGCGCGTACCAGATGGCGGAGCCGCTCTATCTGCGGGCACTCAACATTCGTGAGATGGCGCTCGGGCTCGATCACCCCGACGTCGTCAAGTCGTTGAACAATCTCGCGTGGCTTTACGAAGCGACGGGTGACACGGCAAAGGCCATCCAATACCGCGCCCGATGCAACGAAGCCAGGGAGCGAAACATTGCGCTAAATCTCACGTCCGGTTCCGAGCGCCAGAAGCTCCTGTATCTGGCGACAGTGGCGGGCGAGACAAATGCGACCGTCTCTCTGCACGTCAGGTCCGCGCCAAACGACCCGGCGGCGCGCCGGTTGGCGTTGACCACGATACTCCGCCGCAAAGGGCGCGCGCTCGATGCGATGACCGATAGCATCGCCACCCTTCGGCGACGCTTGAACGGGGGCGACCGCGCGCTGCTCGATCAGTACACTGGCGTTCGCTCGCAGCTTGCTACGTTGACGCTCGGCGGCCGTCGCTCGAAGAAGCCAGCCGAGTATCAGGCTGAAATCAAAGCTCTGGAAGACAAGGTCGAGAGGCTCGAAGCGGAGATCAGCCGGCGGAGTGCAGAGTTCCGTGCTCAGTCTCAGCCAGTCACCCTCGAAGCGATTCAAGCCGCCATCCCGGCCGGCGCCGCTCTCGTCGAGTTTTTCTCATATCGCCCGGTCAACTTGAAATACGAAAAGATGGACGAGAGATTTGGTGAGCCGCGATACGTGGTCTACGTGCTGCCAAACCGCGGCCAGCCTGGTTGGGTCGATCTGGGCGAGGCAACTTCAATCGACTCCGCAATCGACGCGCTCCGCGCCGCGCTTCGCGATCCGGCGCGCAACGATGTCCGCTCGCTCGCTCGCGCGCTCGATCAAAGGGTCATGCAACCGGTTCGCAAGCTATTGGGTTTGACGCGCAATGTGTTGCTTTCTCCGGATGGCGCGCTCAACCTGGTGCCGTTCGGCGCGCTTGTTGATGAACAAAATCGTTATCTGGTCAGGCAGTTTTCCTTTACGTACCTGACCACTGGCCGCGACCTGCTGCGGCTCAACACCCGCACCGCGAGCAAACAAAGCGCGTTGATAGTCGCGGACCCCGATTTCGGCGGCGAGTCCGGCAAGTCCGCCGATCGCGGCTTGAAGATAACCAAAGGCGTGAGCGGAGCGTCTCCGGGTGCCAATGAATTCTCTCAGATCTTTTTCAGCCCCTTGCCTGGCACGGCTGCCGAGGCGCAGGCGCTGAGGTCGATGATGCGTGACGCGACAGTCCTGACTCGAACACAAGCAACCGAAACGGCAATCAAACAGGTATCGGGACCTGCGATACTTCACGTCGCGACGCACGGCTTCTTTCTCCAGGATGCTGCCTCGGACTCGTCACGCGCCGGCAGGGCATTGATGGTGAAGTCCGGGCAAGACTCGCTCGCCGTTCCGTGGATGCGAGTAAGAAATCCGTTGCTTCGCGCGGGCCTCGGCCTCGCAGGCGCGAACCTCCAGTCGGCTGGCGGCGAAGACGGGGTGCTGACGGCGCTTGAAGCGGCGGGTCTGGACCTCTGGGGAACCAAGCTCGTGGTGCTATCAGCCTGTGACACCGGCGTCGGGGAGGTAAAGAACGGTGAAGGAGTGTACGGTCTTAGACGCGCGTTTGTGTTGGCGGGATCCGAAACCCAGGTGATGAGCTTGTGGCCGGTGAGCGACGACGCAACGCGCGGCTTGATGGTTGAATACTACAAGGGCTTGCTGTTGGGCCGGGGCCGCAGCGACGCGCTGAGAACGGTGCAGCTCGAAATGATCTTGAGCAAGGACCGCCAGCATCCCTACTACTGGGCGAGCTTCATACAATCCGGCGAGTGGGCGAACCTGAGCGGCAAGCGATAAACACCTGTGATACTTGACTGCGGGCAAAGAAAGGTCACGGCGTAACATTCGCTCCGAAGCTTGCCTGTAACGGCGCGCCTCTATTGTCCCAGCCAAGCGTTGTGCACACGATGCGCCCTTGCCAGTCTGCTTCTGAGCGGCCTGTTAGCTCGACGCTGATTGTGAAGGTGAGCGCCCCCGCCGCGCCCAAACGGTGTGAAAACGGGATCGCTTCCGAGTGACTCGTCCCCCTCGCCGAACGGGTGCTGATCAACACGCGCTGCCACTGAGCTGAACGTCCCGCTTGCTCTTGCATGTTGAACGTCAGGTCGTAGCGAACTCCCGCCTCGGTCTTCCTCGATCGAACACGGATCAACCTCGCGTCAAACCCACCGGAGATACCCGGCGGCAAGGCGGGCATGGGTGGGTTTGAGACTCTGGTTGCCGGTACCGGCGCCGGTGGCGCTGTCACCATTGGCGTCTTCGGAAGAGGTTGAGCGGCTGTGTTCTTAGGCCCGCCGTGATCGGTTGGTGAATTGGAGGGAGTCTCGCTGCGCACTCGCTCGGCGGGTCGCACAACAGGCGGTTCCGGCCGCGTCGAAGTCGCAGGAACAGGCGCTTCTTCCTTGTAGTCTTGCGCTTCTCGCGGCGTCGGCACGAAGGGCAAGGGTGCTGCTTGTGCCTTACTCGCTACCTTGACAGCGGGTGATGACGATCGGCGTGACAAATTCGAAACGAACGTGTAGATAGCGACGAGCCCAAACACTGCAAGCGCGATGACGGTTGCGATCGCTGCAACGCGAAAGCCGGGCCGCTCGAACCTTTGCTCGTCAGAACCGGTCAGGGGCTCGTGATAATCGAAGGCAGTATCGCCGCTAGCAACCGTGTAGACGGGTATGGCCGCCGGATCGTCGAATGCGGTGACTCCCAAATGTTCCTGAAGCCCCGATCCACTACTCGACAATCTCGGTATGTGGTTCTTAGTGAGTTGCGCGCCGTGCACAGGGCACGCCGAAAAAGTCAGGGGGTATTCGGCAGCGCAAGCCGGGCAGTACAACACTACGGCTACGGTTGGCTCGTCCTTCGGATCATAGGCGGGTTCAGGGGCGTTCGCGGATTCGCTCTCCCAGGATCGGCCCCGTAGAGAACCAAGGCTCGATCCGTCATCCGGGCAAAACAGGTAAGTGTCTTCCAAATCGAGCGCGCAGACTGGGCAGGTCTTCATCTCTTTCCTCGCAACGGAACCGGATTGAAATATCGATCGCTGTTAACTGCTCAACAACTGGAACTTCTTATCAGCAGATGCGTTAGCCCTCGACAGGAGTTGCCCGTAGCGAAGGGAATGTGAGAGCCCCCAGTTGGCTGCAACAACCTATCAACGCCGGGTCTATCGGACGATGAGTTGGCCCGGTCATTGAAAAGCTGGCAAAGGCACTCGGTTGTCGGTTATTCTTGGACGGAATGCGAACATACATAAATCTTTCGAGGCGGCCTTTTACTAATCATCGCCTCTTGTGGATCGCTCTGGTTGTGATCTACTTCATTGCGTTCTGGCTGTTCTTGTGGATGACGGCTGAGAAGAGCCGTGTGATTGCAAAGCAGACTGAAGTAATGCAACGCATCGACGCCCAGAAAGAAGCTGCCGCAGAGGCCATCCGCGAACAGGAGCGGCGCAAACGCGAACAGCAGAAGACCGTCTTCACCGAGCAGCAAGCCATGCAGCTCGCATCCGCGCGCCAGTTGCTTCAGCGCAAAGTGTTTTCATGGAATAAAATGATCAGCGATATCGAAGAGTTTGTTCCAAAGAATACGCGCATCATGAGCATCAAAGTCGAGGAGATAATCAACGCGGCGGACGAAGTGATGGCGAGAGTTGAGGTTAAAGCGCTCGGGACCACGCCCGACGAGTTGACCACGATGATGAGCAACCTCGAGAAGTCGGACGGCGTGTTCATCGTGGGCGAGACCGGTCAGGAAGGGCCAGCGGAGAGCGGCGAAACGCCGTTCACGATTAACCTGGTCTACAAGCCTTCGAAGGGTGACGCTCAGTGAGCACACAGGTTCGGGAAAGAACGTCTCGCTCGGAAGTCCGCCCGGTTGGCGTGACGAAGATCCCGTTCGGTCTCAACCCCGGCGAGGCAATTGCCGTACTGATTGCAGCCGCGGTGTTACTGTGGGCCGTTGCACAATACTTCTCGTCGCTCAAACCCGAGCAGGATCGCTTGCGCGCGATTGAAGCGGAACTTGACGCGCAGCAGCGAAGCATTATTGCCAACGCGAAGCCGGACGGCCCCGGACAGCCCAGCGAAGACCAGGCGAAGATCGCGCTCGACACTCTGGAGACGTTCAAGGGCAGCCATTTGAAACCGTTTTCGTCCGGCCGCATAGCTCTCATAAAAGAGATCAACGCGCTCGCGAAAAAGAACAATGTTACACTCACAAGCGGGATCGACATGGGCGCAGACCTTGGCGAGCAGCAAGCCGAGGTCGATCAGACGAGCGAGAACAAAACCACAACGAGGCGAAAGAAAACAGAAGACCTCCTGAACGCGTTTCCAACCGTCGCCTTTCGATTCACCGTGTTCGGTCAATACTCGAACGTGCGAACGTTCATCAATGAGCTCGAGCGAGAGAAACAGTTTGTCGTGATCAACTCGGTCGACCTTACGAATCAGGAGGCGAGGACGGCCAGCAGACGCTCGCGCGGAGGCGAGGGAGCTTCCGGGATCATGCTAACGATTGAGATGTCGGCATACTTTCAGCCGATGTAGACAGTGCATGGAGTTCAGGCTTTAGCCTGGATTTTGTTTTAGCGCACGGAAGAGAAGAGCAGGCTAAAGCCTGAACTCCATGCCCTGAACTCATTGCACTACAGAGACGTTACGAATGGCAAAGCGAAGGTCATCATCAGAAAAAACCAAGCAAATCCTTTTGATTGGATTAGGGGTTGTTTTTTCCGCGGCTGTTGTTTACCAGTTCTTCCTCAAGGCCCCGGCGTCCAAACCTAAGCGCAACCCTCAGCCCGGCGCGACGGCAGCCGGCTCATCGGCGCCGGCAAACGCATCGACGACCACGACTCCGAAGACGCGGCAGTTGGGCGCTGCTGCGCGGCAGGAAGCTTTGATGCAGGCGCTGCTCTCGGACACGACGCCGCTCAACCTGAGGTTAGCTTCCACCGCCGGAGGCGCTAGCACGCCCGGCACCCGCGGGAATATCTTCGCCTACTTTGTGGAGCCGCCGCGGCCGCCGCCGCGGCCCCTTCCTCCTCCTCCGATTCAGCTCATATCGGTTCAGCCTCAGACAGCGGTGGCCGGCACTCCTCGGCCCGTAACGCTGGTGGTCACCGGCAACAAGATTCCGCCCGATGCGCACATTCTCATCGACAACTCGCCCCGGCCAACCAAGCGTCTGAGCGAGACTCAGCTATCGACGGAGATCTCGCCCGGAGACTACTCCATGGTGCGAGGCATGAACATCGAAGTAAAATCACAAAGCAACCCGGCGGAGAACTCGAACACAATTCAGTTTATTGTTCAGCAAGCGCCCGAGCCCCAGTTCATATACAGGGGAAGACTTGGCCCGCTCAATCAACCGCAGTACAATTACGCCGTGGTTGAGCTCAACGCGACCAAAGAGATCAAGCGCGCAAAGGTCGGCGACACAATCATGGGAATCTGGCGCGTGGATGCGATAACAGCAGATGGCATCGAAGTCACGCTCACCCAATACGACATCAAGAGGCGCGTGCAGATGCAAGAAAGGCCGAAATGATGCTCCTGCCAATTAGAACAGTTCAACGTACTAATGGCACGCCGCGCTCCGGCGAGCAGGGCTGGGCGCTGCTCGGGTTGATGCTTGCGTTGGGTGTGATGAGCATCGTGCTTGCTTCCTCGATCGTGCCTAACGTGCAGATGCAGGTTCAGCGCGACAAAGAAATCGAGATGATGTATCGGGGCGAGCAGGTCTCGGAGGGAATAGCTCGCTACTATAACGGGGGCGCCTTGCGCGCGATTCAGCTTTTCCAGCGACCCCCTTATGGCTATCTCACCGAACTTGCGAAGCTGCGCGACGGAGTCACCATCGGCGTTAATGAAAGAAAATTTGTCAGGGCGTCAGCGATGATAGACCCGATGACCAACTCGGAGTGGGAGCCAGTCAGGGCACGCGATCCCAGGGTCATGAAGTTCCTGCAGGCGTGGGCTGCTCAGACCTTAATCGCTATCCCGAATCAGTATCTCCTCTTAGCGGGTCCACCGACAAAAAGCGTCTTTGGGAAGCCTAATCCGTCCCCGGTTCCCGAAACGCCTGGCAGCGGTGCTTCGGGGCGGCAGCCTCCTTCCGTTAATCCCATCAATCCCGGGAATCCGCAGAACAAACCGCCTGGCCAGAACCCCGACGATTTGGACGACGATGATGACGACGACGAAATCAACGATCCGCTGGCGCACCTTTTCCAGACTGCGACGCCAGGACAAGGCAATGCCCCAATCATCGGCGTCGCACCCAAGAAGAAGGGCAAGGCAGTAAACGCGTACTTTGGGCTTCAGAATTACGAGGAGTGGGTATTCATCTTCATCCCGAAGACTTTGCAACAGGGCGCGGGAATCCCGCAACCCCCAGGTCAACCAAACAGGCCGCCTCAGATAAGCCAGTAGGAGCCCTGTCCGGAAATCGGTTTTTCGCCAAACCCGTTTTGGTTTAAACTCTCTCCGCCATCCAAGCAACAGCGCATCGCGCTCCCTCGGCCGATGGTGAAGTGATTCCCGTCGAACGGACTCGACATGTCGAACACCACGAACGCGCAAGACCCCAATCAAAGAGCCATCGACCCCAATCCCGTTCAAGGGCCAGATCATGGTCCACAGTTGATTCGGGGCGTCGGCCTTGCAAGCGCCACTACGCTGAACATGATCGACATGATCGGCGTCGGCCCGTTCATCACCATACCGTTGATTGTTGCGGCGATGGGTGGGCCTCAAGCAATGCTTGGGTGGATATTCGGGGCCGTGCTGGTTATGTGCGACGGATTGGTCTGGGCGGAGCTGGGAGCGGCGATGCCGCGCTCGGGGGGCTCATATCGTTATCTGAAAGAAATCTACAACCCATCAAAACTCGGCCGGATGATCTCGTTTCTGTTCATCTGGCAACTTACCTTCAGTGCGCCGCTTTCGATCGCTTCCGGTTGCATAGGCTTGTCACAGTACGCGGCGTTCATCTGGCCTGGACTGCATACGAGCTTCTTTGCGCGAGACCTTCAAATCCAGCTTCCCCTGATCGGCACGCTCAACGCCAGCGTAGCCCTGACCGCTGCAACTTTGGTGGCGATGGGCACCGTAGTCATTGCCGTCTTTCTGCTTTACCGCAAGATCACCATCATCGGGCGGCTCTCTGGCTACTTGTGGGTAGGCGTGCTGATCACTGTGTTGTGGGTGATAGTTGCGGGCATATCGAACTTCGACAAAGCGCGTGCTTTCGACTTTCCACCTGGCGCATTCACCCCGTCGCTCGGGTTCTTTCAAGGATTGGGCCTGGCGATGCTCGTCTCGGTTTACGACTATTGGGGCTACTACAACGTTTGCTTCTTCGGCGGTGAAGTGAAAGACCCGGGCCGGGTGATTCCTCGCGCGATCATCTACTCGATACTCGCCGTAGCGGCGATCTATATCGTGATGAACATAAGCATCCTGGGCGTAATTCCATGGCAGGAGCTGAACGAAACAGCGAAGCCTGAGAACGAGGCGGTGCGCAGCCACATCATCTCGACGCTGATGCAACGGCTCTACGGCAATTGGGCCGGCGTGCTCGTGAGCTTGCTGATAATGTGGACTGCGTTTGCATCGGTGTTCTCGCTGATGCTTGGGTACTCGCGCGTGCCGTACGCTGCGGCGGTTGACGGAAACTACTTCAAGTCGTTCGCGCGCGTGCACCCCAAGCACCGATTCCCATACGTTTCGCTGCTGGTGATGGGGCTGGTTGCCGGCGCGTGCTGTCTGTTGAAGCTCAAAGATGTCATCACCGCCCTGGTAGTCATAAGAATCACGGTTCAATTTCTGGCCCAGATAATCGGCGTTGTAGTTCTGCGCATACGGCGTCCCGATATGCCGCGTCCGTTTCGAATGTGGCTGTATCCGCTTCCGTCAGTGCTTGCGTTCCTCGGATTTCTTTATGTGCTTGTGATGCGGCCGAAGTCGATGCAACCGATCTGGCTTGCGCTGGCGCTGGTGGCGATCGGTTCGGTGATCTATCTTGTTAGGTCGTGGCGGCGGCGTGAATGGCCTTTCGGTGTACTGAATGTGGCGCCGAGTGAATGACTCTCCGTCACTCGCGTTTCAGCAAGCCGCTGAGCGTCTGTTGATCTCTCGCCTTCTGCGCCCTGAATTCCTCAATCCAACCCTGAGTTGTCAATGTCAGTTGAGTTGGCGAAGGCGGCTGCGGCCGCTTTTCGTCGCGGGCGATAGGTTGTTTTCGCTTAACCAGCCTTACTGTCATAGCAAACCACCGAGCGCTAAGAGGGCAACCCTGGTGCCAGACATCCTTCCACACTGACAGGGGCTGGTTTTTCCTCGAGCCCATCTCGCCGTTCGAAGGTTAGAAACCCCGACAAACTCGCCTTTTCATTGGCTGGAACGGATGCAAAATGCCACCAAGCCGCGCAGCACCCAACCGTGCCCTTCGATGGATCGTGTCCGCAAAAGACTCGGTCCTGCAGACCAAATGGGGCAAGTCGGTAATCGCCGCGCAAGGTCACTTTGCAACACTTGTAGAATTGTCTCCTTGATTCTGACGTACTCGCCGGATACCATACGAAATAGAGTCTAATACAGACATGAGCCGATCCGCAGAGCTATTCAGATTCCTGGGGCAACTCCGAATCACCGATCTCATCGACTTCGTGATCGTGTGGGCGATCATCTATGGTCTGCTCAAGCTTGTGCGCGGCACGCGAGCCGTGCAGATGGCGGTGGGGCTGCTGGGCGTAGGTCTCCTCTACCAGGTTTCAGTGATACTGGGACTGGACACGCTTCAGTTCGTCATGCGAAATACGCTGCTTTATTTCGGCTTCGCTATTCTCGTGATATTCGCGCCTGAGATACGCTCGGCATTGATGCGAGTCGGGTCGAACCTTGGTCCCTTCCGGTTCGGACACGCAAAGCCGAGCCACGAAGCATACGATGACATCGTTCTTGCTGCGATGACGCTCTCGTCTCGGAAGGTAGGCGCCCTGATAGTGCTCGAGCGAAACGTAGGGCTGCAAAACTACATCGACACGGGCGTGTCGCTCAGGGCAGCGCTCTCATACGACTTGCTGGTGACGATCTTTGATCCGCACACGCCGTTGCACGACGGCGCGGTTATCATCCGCAGCTACAAAGTCGAAGCGGCGAGTTGTTTTCTTCCGCTCACGCTCAATCCTCGATTGTCAAAAGAGTTGGGTACGCGCCATCGAGCCGCCATCGGCGTCACTGAGGATACGGACGCGGCCGCCGTAGTTGTCAGCGAAGAGACCGGGGTTATCTCATTCGTCCAGAACGGGGAGATTACTCGCTACCTTAACAGCAGTTCGCTTCGCGAGTTGATTCGCAACGCCCTGGAGCCGCAACGCCGGTTTGTTGAAGCCGTTCGACCTGCTCGCCGCGCGCGCCGCAAGGCTCAAGCTGCCGCTGATGCTGCAGAAGAGCAGGTCAGCGAAACCTATATCAAATGAGAGCCGGACGCCATGGACTGGATGAATCATTATTTGAAAGGGCTCAAAGAGTACGCCAGGGACTACGTGCTCGAGAACACCGGTTTGAAGGTGCTGGCCTTGCTGATCACCGGCGTGCTTTGGCTCTCGGTTGCGTCGCGGCCGGTCAGCCAGGTGGCGCTGAACGGCGCGATCGAGTTTAGTCTCCCCGAGTCTCCCACCCTGACAGTCTCGAAATACGAGACGTTGACAGCGCGCGTGTACCTGGAAGGGCCGCGCGAGGCTTTGGATACGCTTCGGGCAGGACAACTGACCGTGACAGCAGATATGTCTTCAGTAGAACCTGGTGTTCGAGTGATCCCGCTGAAGGTCGAGCCCAATCGCAACGGCCTGCCGACCAACGTGAAAGTAACCGAGATCGAGCCTCGCACGATTCGAGTCACGGTCGAGCGGATGATTGAAAGAGAAGTACCGATCACTCCCAGATGGGAAGGCGACCCGCCTCCGGGCTCTGAAGTGATCGACTGGCAAATCACGCCGCCGACGGTCAAAATCGCCGGAGCGGAAAGCCAGATGCGAGAGCTTACCGGTGTCTCAACCGAAACTGTCAGACTTACCGACAAGACCGGAACATTCAGCGAGCTAGTGGCGATCGACATCGGCTCCCCTAACTTGAACATAAGCGAGGACAGCCCTCGCAAGGTTATGCTCACCGTGCACATCGCTGAAGTTCGAAAGGAGCGCGTCATCGACGACGTTCCGGTTGCGCTCTTCGGCGCGCCCGCGCGCGCGCGCGCGATTCCGAGGTTCGTCAAAGTGACGGTCTACGGCGCGCGCTCGATACTCGCCGGAATGACTGCTGCCGACGTCAGCGTTGGTGTCGAGTATCAAGGCGGTTCGCGGATGTTCACCCCCAGGGTTACACTCTCACCTGGTTTTGCCGACCGCGTAGAGGTGCGATCCGTTGAGCCCAAGACGGTGCGCCTCAGGTAGACAGTGCAGGTTTGACCAGTTCGTAGTACGGCATTTATGCGGAAGTTCGTATCTCTCAGTGAGTGAAGGACAAACTTCCGCCTGAAGGCCGTACTACGAACTTCTCCTTAGGAGCGTTCCTCAATGGCGGGAAGGGCGGGACCAAGACTGTTCGGGACCGACGGAATCAGAGGGATCGCGGGCCTATTCCCGCTCGATGACAAAACGGTGGCGATCATTGGACGGTCGCTTGTATTGAACCTTGCCGGTGAGCCTAGCGGCGCGCCACGCATCGTTATCGGCCGCGACACTCGCGAGTCAGGGCCGCAAATCGAGTTGGCGCTTGCCCGCGGTGCCATGGCTGCTGGAGCTTCCGTGCAGTCAGCGGGAGTCATCACGACGCCAGGTGTCGCCTACATCACGCGTGCGACACCCTTCGATGCCGGCATCGTGATCTCAGCGTCGCACAATCCGTATCAAGACAACGGCATCAAGGTCTTCGCGCCGTCAGGTAAGAAACTCGCCGACGAAGTGGAACGCAGGATAGAAGCGGATGTCGCTGCCGCAATCGATCAAAGCGTGGCGTTGGATCATCAGCGGGGTGAGCTTGACTGGATGCACGATCAGGCAGAGAGAGAGAAAGCGTACCAGGAAAGTTACATCAACTACCTCGCGACCGACGTGGCTCGCGGCTTGAACCTGAAGGGTTTGAGACTCGCAGTGGACTGCGCAAACGGAGCGGCCTCGGCTAGCGCGCCGGAGTTGTTTGCCCGCCTTGGTGCGCAAGTCGAAGTCCTCTCGGCTCAACCCGACGGACGCAATATCAATGAGGCTTGTGGATCGCTTCATCAGGAAGGCTTGCAGCGCGTGGTGGTCGATCTTGGCCTTGACCTGGGAATCGCTTTCGATGGCGACGCCGATCGTGCGCTGTTTGTCGATGCCAACGGAAGCCTCGTCGACGGCGATGCGACGTTGCTGATCCTGGCCGACTACCTTAAGAAGCACGGGGAGCTGGCGGGTGATCTGGTGGTTGCCACAGTAATGAGCAACATCGGGCTTGAGATTGCGTTGCGCGATCGGAGGATCGAACTAATCCGCGCGCAGGTGGGTGACCGCTACGTGCTTGAAGAACTGCTGGCGCGCGGCGCGAAACTCGGCGGCGAGCAGTCGGGTCACATAATCTTTCCGAATATCTCGCTTGCGGGGGACGGGATGATTACTGCGATCGAGCTGCTGCGCGCGGTGCTGGATTCGGGCCTTTCGCTTGGTCAGCTTGCGGCGCAGATGACTCGATTTCCACAACTGCTCGTCAACGTTCGCGTCCGCAGCAAGCCCCCACTTGAAACGCTTCCCGAAGTCAAGGCTGAGACTGAACGGGTCGAACGCGAGCTGCACGGTCGAGGGCGCCTGCTGGTCAGATATTCCGGGACTGAGAATCTGGCTCGAGTAATGATCGAAGGCGAGGACGAGATCAAGGTTAGAGAACAAGCTAACAGACTCGCCGATGCAATCAGGAAAGCAATCGGCGAATAGCCTGGTTGACACTATCGGATCGTCCCACTCTTCTTCTTGACCCTTATCAGACGAGTGAACTAACATCGAACTTGATCGCTACCAGAGCCAGCCAGGAGGTACACAATGAGAAGGTCATTCTGTTCTATCGCTCTTTTGGCTTGTATGGCGCTGCCGGTGTTCTCTCAAGCGGCACGTGAGGCAACCATTGAAACCGAGACCAAAGCTAAGCTCATCCTCCAGTCGCGGCTCAGCTCTAAGTTGAGCGAGCCTGGCGATCCGATTAGCGCCGTTTTGGATGAACCGATCTACGTCAATGGGCAACTCGTCCTGCCGCGCGGAACTGAATTCGTTGGCCGCGTCACTCAAGTGACTCCAGCAAAGCGCGGTCAGAAGCAAGGGAGCATCGCGATAGCGTTCGAACGAGTCGCGCTCTCGTGGGGCGAAGAACCGGTATCGATCGTCGTGACAGCGGTTGACGACTGGGACAAAAACGAAAAGCTGAACGCCGACAGCGAAGGCAAAGTGAAAGGCGGACATCGCGGCGACAAAACTGCTGAAAACGTTCAGCGCGGAGGCGCGATTGGCGGCGCGGGAGCAGGCGTGATTATTCTCTCGGGCGGCTCGTATGGCGCCGGCGCAGCCTCGCTCGGTGGAGGGCTGCTCGCAGGTCTCTTCCTTACCAAGGGCGGTGAGGTTGTCGTGAATCCCGGCGCCGTCTTCCGTGTGAAGTTCGTCAAGCCTGTCACGCTTCCGGTGGTTCAGCAGCCGGGCGGCGTGCCGCGTTCAATTCAGCAGGATGACCCGAAGCCGCCACCCTTTGATAGAAAGCCTCCTAACCGGTAAAGACATGTGGCACCGTACCAAGCGACTGATCAACTCCTACCTCGATGATCTGATCCAGCGTGTCAGCGGTCCTGATCGAGAAGCGCGTGGGGTCACGCGGGCGGAAATCGCGCGCCTTCACGAGCTCGAAGTTCAGACACGCGCTTCATCCAAAGTGCTCGAGAGGGAACTGGCTGAAGTCGGGCTAAAGATATTGGGCGTGGCTGAACGAGAGCGCATTTCAAGAGAGCGAGGCGATGAGGCTGCGGCTTCGGCCGCCGGAAAACAGCTCGTCGCCCTGAGTGCGCAGCGCGACCTGATCATGCAGCAACTCGGTGAAGCCAATGCGGCGGCCGAACGTGCGCGAGCATTGCGCGAGGAGCGCCGGCTTCAAGGCGAAGACCTCGTGGCTGAGACTCACCTGACCGCGATGCGCGAGAATCTGTCATCCATCCAAACACCATTCGACAGCACGGATACATCCGCGACAATCGATGAGATGCGCGAGCGCCTGCGGCGGTCAGGGGCATCCTTGACCGATAGTCGTGTCGCTGAAGCCGACCGCGAGCTTGAAGCTGAGCGTGCCCGTGCAAAAGTTGAAGACGCGCTGTCGCGTTACAAGCAAAGCGTCGCCGGCAGCGAGCCTCAAACCCAAACTCAAGGAACATCGCCGCAAGCCGCTCCGGCGGCGACGCCAGCTAGCAACGCTTCAGGGTCGAGTGCTGATGACGAAGCGCCCGGTCAATCAAAGACCCTTGGCCGGACTGACGGCCCTGTCCGCCCGATTGACTAGTCTGAAAAAGACCTGGTATATGCGTCTAACGATACGATCAGCGGGCGCACATAGTATTGGATTTCATGTGAGAACCGCGTTCGCGCGCTCCGCTGCATCGAGAGTTGGGGGGCGGTGTCGATAGTATGTCTCTGTAAAAAGCTATTGCGGGATTGCACCAAGCTGAGACAGCATCCCCAGTGTGTCAAACTCACCCCACCGCTCCGCGATCCGGCCGTTATCCAGTCGGAGAATATCAATCCCTTTTAATGCGACTTGCTTCCCCGTAGGAGGAATGTTCATGAGTTGACCGTTGTGCGTGCCGCGAGCCGTCCAGCGAACCACTACCTTATCTTCTTCGACAATGACATCTTCATTTTTAACACGCAGGTCAGGGAAAGCCGCGCGGAATGCGCCTACCATGTCTTTATACCCCTGGAGCCCCGCTATCTGCCCAGAAACAGGATCATGGTCAACGAAGTCGGGCACAATTATTTCGTCAGCCACGCCTAATTCGCCTTTGTCCCAAAGCTCTTCGGTAAACCGACGAGCCATAGTTCTGCCGTTTTCAGGTGAGCTTGCTGTCACAGATGTTCCTCCTCTCAAGTTCTAACTGAATGAATTGTTCAAGTATCGAGCCGGTCCCCGACGTCAAGCGTCAGCGGGCGCGCGCCGGACACTGGAGGAAACGGGTCAAACTCGCCTCGCGCGCTCCGCTGCGCGCCCGAGTTGGGCTCGCTCCGAGGACTTAAAATTGGTACATAGCCCCCACCTCATAGCTTCGTACGACGCGCTTTTTGCGGAAAACCATCCTCTCGAATTCTAAGACTATAGATGCGCCTGAGGCGAAGAGGAAGCCCAGGCGCAAGCGGTCGTTCCCGACGTCCGTCAGTTCATAGATGTATAAGTCACCCACACTCTTTACGGACGACTCCTCTTCTCCGAAGAGGTCGGCACACAACCGGTCTATGCCACGCAAATCAAAAACATAGTGTAGGTCCTGCTCATAGTTGAGGAACTCAATGATTGCCGACGTACGCTGCCGATTGAGAAAGAAGGGCGAGCTACCGTTTGGTGTATAGGTCAGACCGTCTCCGACTCTAAGCGAGAGAAGTCTGCCATCATGGAGGCTTTTCGCACCGAAGCCATACCGGAAGAACTGCCAGGCACCGCGACTGATCCGATGTTCGAGAGTATCCAATTGACGGAGATATTCGCTAAGCACGGATTGCAGTTGTGTTTCGGCATTGCGATGCGCGGTGTCAGTATGTCGCTTGAGAGGGTGATCAGCGAGGAGTCTGTAGCTCAAGAGTTCGGAGTCGAGCGCTACTTCAAGGTCGTGCTGCCGATTCCAAAAACGCCTTCAGTTTTCTTGACCGGGAGGGGTGGCGGAGTTTCCTTAACGCTTTCGCTTCGATCTGACGGATGCGCTCGCGGGTTACGGCGAAATGCTGGCCCACTTCTTCGAGAGTGTGTTCGCTCCCGTTGGGACCCAGTCCAAAACGCATCTTGATGACTTTCTCTTCGCGGGGTGTGAGTGACTTCAAAACTTCGTCGGTTATTTCGCGCAGGTTGGCAGTTATCACCGCGTCGGCAGGATTCAGGATCGTCTTGTCCTCGATGAAATCGCCCAGGTGTGAGTCTTCTTCTTCCCCGATCGGTGTCTCGAGTGAGATGGGCTCTTGGGCGATCTTCAAAACCTTGCGCACTTTCGAAACAGGGATGTCCATCTTCTTGGCGATCTCTTCCGAGCTGGGTTCGCGGCCGAGTTCCTGAACCAGCGCGCGAGAAGTGCGGATGAGCTTGTTTATCGTTTCGATCATATGCACGGGAATTCGAATCGTCCGCGCTTGATCGGCTATCGCCCGGGTGATCGCCTGACGAATCCACCAGGTCGCGTAGGTCGAGAACTTGTAGCCTCGCCGCCATTCAAACTTGTCAACCGCCTTCATCAAACCGATGTTGCCTTCCTGGATCAGGTCCAGGAACTGCAGACCGCGATTGGTGTATTTCTTCGCGATCGAGACCACGAGTCTCAGGTTTGCCTCGATCAATTCCTGCTTCGCAACGTTTGCCTCGTGTTCGCCGGTTCCGATTGCCGCAAGCGAGCGTTCGAGCTCGAGCGCCGTTGCGTGCCAACTCGCTTCCATCTCAGCGAGCCGGCGTTCGGCGTCGCGCAGGTTACGTCTCAACTCGCGCTCGTCTTCGTTCCACTTCTTCTTTTCGAGCGAACGACGAGCCTTGTCGACGGCTGCGCGGGATTCGCGCGCGCGGTTGACGCTGTCGCGGATCAATGCCGTGAAGAGATCCTGTTGTTGAAGCACGAGGTCGAGCGCCCGCGCCTGACGGCTCAGCTCTACGCGCGCCACCGCAAGCTTGCGCCGCTGCCTCGGCAGCCTGGGTGATTTCTTCGGCTCTTCGAGCACCCGGTCGTGGAGCTTGAGCATTCGGGCATAGCTCTTTTTCAGCTCGCCCATGGATTCAAGCGTCGTAACCTGGTACTGCTCGATTCGCTCTTCAGTGATCGCTTCCTGCTCGCTGAAAGTGACCACTTCGCGGATGTGCAACTCACCACGCCTGAGCCGTTCGCCAATCTGGAGCATCTCTTCTATGCAGATGGGCGAGCGAGATATGGCCTTGAGCACACGCTGGCGGCCTCGCTCCATGCGCCTCGCAATCGAAACTTCGCCGTCGCGGGTCAACAGCGGCACAACCGCCATCTCGCGGAGGTATAGCCGCACTGGATCATTTGTCTTTTCGAGTGAGCCCGGCGTCAGGTCAAGGTCCAGTTCTTCATCAAGCGCGTCTTCGATCTTCCCGTCGCCGTTGCTTCCGATCGCAACGGCCGCGGCTTCGATAAACTTCTCGTCTGAATCAGAGATTGAGATTCCTTCGGCGCCGATCACATCGAGAATGGCCTCGATCTCGTCGGCGGAGTTCATGTCGGGCGGCAGGAGGCGATTTATGTCGTCGTAGGTCAGGTACTCCTTCTCTTTTCCTACCTCGAGAAGTTTCTCGACCTCGTCGGAATATTTTTCATTGATCTCGGACAACTCACGCTCTCCTGTGGGGGCGGCTTCACAGAGACGCTTTCAAAGCCAACTGTGAATTCGTACCCTGATTGAGAAAATCTGTCAAGATGCTACGCGCGCAAATAGACAGATGTCATGCCGGTAGGAGCATTGTAATAGTTTCTTAACGTCTCGGATCAAACACAAAGCCACAAAGCTACGAAGGAGAGCCGCCAAGATAAGCGCTCTGCGTCTTTGTGTCCTGGTGTCTTTGTGTTTGAATGATCTCATTCTGACAGCGCAAGCCGGCGCCTCTGGGTTTCTGTCTTCTGCTGATACAAAAGCAGCACTCGTTCGACGTCCTGCTCTCGTTCGGCCTGGCCGATTTCAATCTGAATCGCATCAAGCTTTCGTTCGAGCCGTCTGCGCCGCAGTGAAGAGAGCGCCTCGGTCGCTTTCTTGAACAACGTCTCGAAGTCCTCGCCTCCCGCCCACTCAAGATCGCTCATCAATAGCGCCGGCAAGAGCTCGCGCTCCGACTCCGATTCTACGCGTTCGATAAGATTGTCGAAGTGAAAGTCGATCGATTTGCTGTCCATCTCGATGACTGCCGCGAAAATGGCTCCAGTAGCCAGTTCCACGTAGTCGTCTTCGATTAGAGCCGAGATCATCGCGCGCCGGACTCCCTCATTGGCCAGCATCAGCTCGAGCAGTTGGCGCTCGCCTTTCGTGATCTCTTCGGCGGCGCGCACTCGCTTGGTGTCCAGCGACGGCTGCCGGTTCGTGGCCGTGCGCTTCAACTCTTCTCGAACGATGTGCGAGTCAATCTTTAGCCGGTCTGCAATCTGGCCGGCGTAGTCCGCGCGCGCTACCTTGTCGCGCATGCGCGCAAGGTGCGGGAGCATGGCATTGATCGCGGCGACCTTTCCCGTCGGCCTCGATGTGTCGTGCTCGGCGATCGACGTATCGATGATGTAGTCAATATACGGCTGGGTCGTCTTGAGCAACTCGCGGAACCGATCAACTCCATGAGCTCGAACGAATGCATCGGGATCTTGCCTGGTTGGCATTCGGAGTATGTTCACCTTGAAGCCTTCAGCCAACAGCACGTCTATGGATCTCATCGTCGCCGCTTGACCTGCTGTGTCCGGATCGAAGTTCACAACGATCTGCGGCTGATCCATGTATCGCCGCAGAAGTCTGACCTGGTTGTCAGTCAGCGCAGTGCCGAGGCTCGCTACAATATTGTGGACACCTTCTTGAAATGGAATGATGCAGTCAAGATAGCCTTCAACCAGAATTGCAAAACCCAGGCTGCGAATCTCGTTCTTCGAGTGCGCAAGGCCGAACAAGTTGCGGCCCTTGGTATACACGGCGGTCTCAGGCGAGTTGAGATATTTTGGCTCGCCATCTCCCATCACCCTGCCGCCGAACGCAATCACGCGGCCTTGCGGGTCGGTGATCGGAAAAATCACGCGGGCTCGGAAGCGGTCATAGACGCCCCCGGTGTCTTTCAACACCGCCAACCCGCTCGTATGAATTTCGTCCGTTGTAGCGCCGCGATCTTTGAGATGATTGGTGAGCGCGTCCCAGCTATCGGGCGCATAACCGAGACGGAAAAGCTTTGCAGTTTCCTCCTTGATCCCTCGCGATTGGACGTACTCGGCGGCGCTCGCGCCGTCTTCACTATCGTTCAATTGACGCTCAAAGAACTCCGCTGCCCACTCGTTGAGCCGAAGAATAGTGTCTCGGTCGTGCTCGATCTTCTTATGGTCCTCGGTCTCTTCGACTACGGGGATTGGAATTCCGCTCTTCTGAGCGACTATTCGCACGGCTTCCGGAAAGCCACAGCCTTCGATTCGCATCACGAAATCGAAGATGCTGCCGCCGGCGCCACAGCCAAAGCATTTGAAGAGACCTTTGCCCGCATGAACCGTGAACGACGGAGTCTTTTCTGAATGAAACGGACAGCAGGCCAGGTGGTTTGCGCCGCGCTTTTTGAGGCTCACGTAGTCGGATACGACTCGGACTATGTCGCCCTGATTTTTAACGTCGTCAGCAAAGCCTCGCGGCAGACGCATCACTTGATCCAATCGTGAGGAACTTCGAAGGAGCAGCTAGTTTCAACTTGAGCTAGAGAATTTCTAGCAGCAAACAAAAAACCGCGCAAGGCGCGTTCGTCTCAAGTGGTGGTGGTGTCCTAATAACACGACGCTTCCCAAGCGGCGCTTAGCTTGACGCGAAGGGGCTCCCGCGTATAATCATTCGTTTAACCAACTCAAGCCTCCGCTGACATGCTGTAATGAAAGACTTCCGCATACTCCTCAGGAACGTTAGACCTTACGCCGGGCTTTTTACGGTAGCTTTCCTCCTGATGACGCTGGTCGGGCTGTTCGAAGCCGGCCGCACCGCGCTGCTGAAAACAATCATTGATATACTGTCTGGAAATCCCAACGTACCAAGTGGGGGTCTGGCGGCCCGCATCAACGTCAGCCATTATCTGCCTTCCGGGACGAATCCGCTGCCGCTCGTAGCTGTGCTGCTTGTTGTGTTCACCGCGATACGAGGAGCCTCTGAGTATTTCTCTAATGTTCTTATGTGGCGCATTGGAGTCGGAGCCGTCGTCGATCTGCGGCAGCGATTGTACGACCACATACTTCAACAATCCGCTGAATTCTTCACGGAACATCCGACCAATACCCTGACTTCTCACATAATCAGCGATGCTGAGAAGGTGCAGGTCGCGGTGTCGACGCTGCTTGCGGATCTCTTGCGGGAGAGTCTGACCTTTCTCGCGTTGCTCTCTTTAGTGTTCGTGCTCAACTGGCGGCTGACGCTTGGGACCGTTTTGGTCGGGCCGCTCATTTACCTCCTCACAGTGAGGTTTGGCAGAAGGCTGCGCCGCATCGCGCACTCGACCCAGGAGGGCACCGAGGACGTGTTGGACATCGCTCAAGAGACGATCTCGGGTCATCGAATCGTAAACGCATTCGGAATGGAGCAGTTCGAGCAGCGCAAGTTTCGCAAGGCGCTGCTCCACCTTGCTCGCACTCAAGTCCGAGCCGCGCGCGTGGTCTACCTATCTTCTCCGATTCTGGAACTGCTGGGTGTTTTGATCATCGCCGCTTTCTTGCTCTATGCGCGTCACGAGATCGCTGCGGGCGCGATGGATCTGGGTATTTTCGCAACCTACATCGTCGCGATGCTTCAGATGTACGACCCGCTACGCAAGCTCTCGCGGATTCAGAACTATTTTCAGCAGTCGTTCGCAGCGACCTCGCGAATCTACAAGCTGCTGGACACACACACCGAAAAGCGCGACCGGCCGGATGCGATCGAGTTGCCGCCGCTCGGAGAGCGAATCGAGTTTCAGAATGTCTCGTTCACCTATCAGGATTCGAACGATTGGATTCTGAAGGATGTGAGCATTGAGGTTCAGCGTGGCGAAGTCGTCGCGCTGGTCGGGATGTCGGGCGCCGGGAAGTCTACGCTGACGAATCTGCTGATGCGGTTTTACGACCCGACGCGCGGTGAGATACTGATCGACGGCAAGGACATACGAAATGGGAAGCTGGCGAGCCTTCGAGCACAGATTGCCCTCGTAACGCAGGAAGTGATCTTGTTCAACGACTCGATCATCAACAACATCGCTTATGGCGGAGCGGATTTTGATCGCGAGAGGATCGAGGCCGCAGCCCGCGCAGCTTACGCGCACGACTTCATAGTCGAGCGCGGCGGCTACGAAACACTGATCGGCGAACGAGGACTAAAGTTGTCCGGTGGTGAGCGTCAGCGGATTGCAATAGCTCGCGCGATCTTGAAGGACGCGCCGATCCTCGTGCTGGATGAGGCGACATCCGCGCTCGACACGCAATCTGAGCGGTGGGTTCAGCGAGCGCTTGCGAACTTGATGCAAGGCCGGACGACTATCGTGATTGCGCATCGGCTGACGACGATCCACCGCGCGGACAAGATTGTCGTGCTCGATCGCGGTCGAGTGCTAGACAGCGGAACGCACGATCAGTTGATGTCGCGCGGAGGGATTTATCGCGATCTCTATGAGCTGCAGTTTTCAGATGAGCTTGTCGGTGAAGAAGGGGAAACAGTCAACCTATGATCAAAAGCATGACCGGATTTGGGCAGGGAAGCGCCGAGGGCGACGACTTCCGAGTGCGAGTGGATATCCGCTCGGTTAACAACCGCGCGCTCGACGTGCACACGCGGCTGCCGCAGGAACTGTCGAGCCTCGAGGTGACCTTGAAGAAGCAGGTACAAGCAGCGGTCAAGCGCGGAAGAATAGACGTGACTGTCTTCGTCGAGCAATTGAAGCCCGCCACGTTCGAAATCAACCGCCCCCTTGTGTCGGGCTACCTCACGGCGTTGTCCGAGCTGAAGCGGGAGTTCGGGCTCGAAGGGGATCCCTCGCTCGAGCTGATCGCGAAACTCCCGGGCGCTTTGCAGGTATCGCAGGATTCGGGGTCGCTTGATGACAATCTCGTTTCAGGTGCGGTCGCCGCCCTGTCACAAGCGCTCACGTCGTTGACCGAGATGCGCGTAGTTGAAGGGCAGGGACTCGCGGCGGAACTTACTTCGAGGCTCGACAACATCGAACGGCAAATGCCTGCCATTGAAAACGAAGCCGCCCGCCTGCCGGCCGTCTATCGTGAAAAGCTGATGAAACGCCTTCAGGAAGTCTTGGCCGGCGGACAAGTGGACGAAACGCGAGTCGCGCAGGAAGCAGTGATGTTGGCGGATCGTTCCGACATAAGCGAAGAGATCGCGCGCCTCAAGAGTCATATCGGGCAGATGCGCGACCTCCTTCGGAGCACGGACGAGGCGGGCAAGCGGCTCGATTTCATCTTGCAGGAAATGAATCGCGAAGCGAATACCATTCTGTCGAAGTCGAATGACCTTGCCATAAGCGATGCGGCCATAGTAATCAAGACCGAGGTAGAGAAACTCAGGGAGCAAGGCCAGAATGTCGAGTGAGGATCCCAGAGTGGCGGCCAATCAAGCCGAACGCGGTACTTTGATAGTGGTGTCGGCGCCATCGGGGGCGGGCAAGTCGTCGCTTGCCGAGCGAGTGTTGAAGCGCGTCGAGGGCTTGCGCTTCTCAATTTCGTACACCACTCGCGAGCCTCGAGGCTCGGAGCAGCAGGGAGTGGATTATCACTTTGTCAGCGAAGATGAATTCACCGCGATGCGGGAGCGCGATGAGTTCCTGGAATGCGCCGAAGTGCACGGCTGCCTTTACGGCACACACGAGAAACCGGTCGAAGAACTTCTCTCACGGGGACTGGACGTTATACTCGATATCGACGTGCAAGGCGCAGAGCAAGTGCGTCGTCGCATGTCTGAGGCGATCCTGATTTTCATAATGCCGCCCTCCTGTGAGGTCCTCGAAGCTCGACTGCGGGCGAGGAACCTGAATGAGCCTGACGACATCGAGCGCAGGCTGCGGAACGCCTCAATCGAGGTCCAGCTTTACGAACGATTCGACTATGTGGTTTTGAACGACGATCTAGATCGCGCGCTCGCCCAGCTTGAAGCTATAATAACCGCTGAGCGGTGCCGGCCTGGCCGGCAAAGAAATCGTATCGAGTCGGTGATTGCTACATTTGGAGGTGAGTCGTTTCATGCTTGAAGCCGACAACGAAGTGAATTGGACTACGGAGATCGACAGCAAGTATCGCCTTGTGCTGCTTGCCGCCAAACGCAGCAAGCAGCTTCAAAGAGGGGCGAAGCCGCGCATATACAGTTCGGCGAAGAAGACAACTCGCGTCGCTGTTGAAGAGGTGAGGCGGGGACTGGTGCGGTATCAGCCGCTCGTCAAGCCACTCAAGGCAGAATAAATGCTTAGAGTTCGTAGTTCGGCCTTCAGGCGGAAGTTTGTATCAGCCGCGTACCACCGGCTACGAACTTCCGCCTGAAGGCCGAACTACGAACCAGAACGTCAGGTGAAGCAAATGATCGTCGCGCTGAGCGTTACCGGATGCATAGCGGCCTACAAGGCCGTCGAGGTTCTGCGTGGACTTCAGAAACGCGGGGCTAGCGTCAGAGTTGTGATGACCCGGCACGCAACGGAGTTCGTGGGTCCGCTCACGTTTCAGTCGATCTCGGGCTTTCCAGTAATCACGGAGATGTTCGCGCCGACTGACGACCCTGAGATCAAGCACATCCAACTGGCTCAGTCGATCGATCTCCTGCTGGTAGCGCCGGCGACTGCAAATACGCTGGCGAAGTTCGCCAACGGGATCGCTGACGATTTCCTTTCTACACTCTACATTTCCACCACCGCGCCGGTGCTCGTTGCGCCGGCGATGAACGTCGAGATGTGGGCGCACCCGGCGACCCGCGAGAATGTTCGCCGGCTGCGCGACCGAGGCGTTCATTTCATTGACCCGGATGAAGGCTACCTTGCATGCCGCACGGTGGGCGCCGGCCGCCTGGCTGAGCCTGATGAGATCGTCCGCCGCGCATGCGAGATCATCGGTGTGGCCGCGTGTCCACAGGATCTTCGCGGCGAGCGTGTGCTGATCACCGCCGGACCAACTCAGGAAGCCATCGATCCGGTCCGCTTCTTGAGCAACCGCTCATCGGGGAAGATGGGATTTGCGGTGGCAGAGGCAGCGCTCGCGCGAGGTGCGGACGTCACTTTGATAACGGGGCCCGTCTCGATTGCCTCACCGGAAGGCGCGCGAACAATCTCCGTTCGTTCTGCTGCGGAGATGTACGAGGCGGTGAAAGACAATCTCGATGGCGCAACCATGGTTGTGATGGCGGCGGCCGTCGCCGACTATCGCCCGGCCGGCGTTCATAAACAAAAGATCAAGAAGAACGGAAGCGCGCTGGTGCTCGATCTAGAGCCAACCGAGGACATACTCGCCGCTATAACCGGCGAGAGCAGCTCTCGTGTTGTAATCGGTTTCGCCGCCGAAACGGAGAACGTCATCGAAAACGCGATGAAAAAGCTTAAGGAGAAAGGCGCGGACTTGATCGTTGCAAACGACGTGTCGGCTTCGGATTCGGGCTTCGATGTCGACAATAATCGAATCGCGCTTGTGTCATCGGAAGGCGTGGTCGAACTGCCGCTCCTTTCAAAGCGCGAGGCGGCGGCAAGAATCATCGATGCGGCGATGATAATAAGAAGCGCACGGCCTCTCTCCGTCGGCTAACCTTGCACAACCGGCCGTCAGTGGATTCCAATCACATTCGGAGGCTCAAGTTGATCTCGATCCCAATTTCTAAGTCCCTTTCATTTGCGCTCGCTTTGCTCATCGCCATAGCGGTTCAGGTATCGCCTATTGGTTTTCACTCGCGCGCCGATACGCGACCCTCCGAAGACCGCGGCGCGATGGCGTTGGGCCAGGCGATCAAGCGGCTTGGAGTCGTCGGCAGCGTGCTTCACACCGGCGCGCATCCGGATGATGAAGACAGCGGATTGCTCGCTTATCTCGCGCGAGGCCGGCAAGTGCGTACTGCATACCTCTCGCTCACTCGCGGAGACGGCGGACAGAACGTCATCGGTCCCGAGTTGTACGAGCCTCTCGGTGTGATTCGCACCGATGAGTTGCTTGCAGCCCGAAAACTCGACGGCGCGCAGCAGTTCTTTAGCCGCGCATTTGATTTTGGCTTCAGCAAATCACGCACTGAGACGCTTTCAAAGTGGGACCGCGAAGCGGTGCTCGCCGATATGGTTCGAGTCATCCGCACCTTTAGACCGCTGGTCATTGTGTCGGCCTGGAGCGGGACCCCCAACGATGGGCACGGCCATCATCAAAGTGCCGGCCTGCTGACTCAGGAAGCATATCGCGCAGCGGCAGACCCGTCGCGTTTCCCCGAGCAGATCAGGGAAGGCTTAAGACCCTGGCAAGCGAAGAAGCTATATCTTCGTTCGTTCGACGGCGCTGCAAGTCCTCGCGAGTTTTTGCCGTCGCTCGCGACGCTTTCACTAAACACCGGCGAGTTCGATCCGTTGCTTGGCTGCAGCTATTATGAGATCGCCGCGCGAGGGCGCAGCCAGCACCGGTCTCAAGACCAGGGAACGATCGAAGCGCGAGGCCCGCGATACTCGAGACTCCGGTTGATCGACTCGAAGCTCGGTCCGATCAAGAGTGAGAATGACATCTTTGATGACCTCGACACGCGATTGACAGGGATTGCCGATTACGCCGGAGCAGCAGCCGCGAAACTCAGAGGACAGCTTGCGGAGGCTCAATCGGCTGCAGACGAAGCAATGCTGAAATACAATCCGCTGGCGAAGGCTACGGTCGTTGATGTAATCGCACGAGGCTTGAAGAAGCTTCGAGAGATCAGCAGCAGCCTTGGGGCTCTCGGCTTAAGCGAGGCTGACCTGTATGAGACGAGCCTTTTGCTCAAACAGAAGGAAGCCGACTTCGCCGACGCGCTCCTCAAGTCCGAAGGCGTGGTCGTCGATTGTCTGGCCGACGATGAAATCGTCACTCCGGGTCAGACGTTCACGATAACTCTGAGCGTGTACGCGAACGCCGCCGCAAAGCTCGGCGGATTTGGGTTGATGTCGGCTACCGGCTGGACGGTGGTGAAAAAGAGCGAGAAGACTTCGGAGGTTGAAGGCAGGATTGTTCTGCAAGCTGAATTCACTGTGACCGTTGGCGCTGATGTGTCGCCAACGCGGCCTTACTGGCTGAACGCCGGGCGCAAAGGGGATATGTTCGCGGTCGATAAGCCAGCCAAAGGCGCGACCGGGATTGAACCCGTTGCTCCTGCCGCGGTGATGGGTGTCGCGGACTTCACGATTGCCGGCGAGTCAGTGAAGACCAGCCAGGAAGTTGAGTATCGTTACGCCGACCGAGCCGTTGGTGAGATTCGCCACGAGCTTAAGGTTGCGCCCGCCGTGTCGGTCAGCGTCTCGCCGGACATTCTCGTGTATCCGAAATCCAGGACCGCAATCGAACGCCGGGTGACTGTCTCGGTTACTAACAATCTGAAGGGCGGTGTCCGCGGGTCGATGACTCTCCAGAAGCCGGATGATTGGCAAGTGACGCCGGCAAGCTCGACCTTTGATCTGAAGCGCGAGCGCGAGCGGGCGTTGTTCACTTTCGCTTTGAAAGCGCCAGCCGGGAGCGGCGAGACTGCGCGGGGCGTCTCTGCAGTTGCAACCATCGACGGGCGCTCCTATCGCGAAGGCTACCAGGTTGTCGACTATCCTCACATTGGGTCGCGATTCGTCTATCACGAAGCACAGGCCCAGGCCGAGGTGATCGACGTGAAGGTTGCGCCGGGTTTGAAAGTCGGATACATCGAAGGCGCGGGCGACGATTTCGGCGCAGCGCTCGAGCGCATCGGCGTGGACGTGAAGACGATCGATTCAAAAGAACTCGCGTCTGGGGACTTGAGCGTGTATGACGCCATCGTCGCGGGCGTTCGAGTGTATGAGGTGCGGCCTGACGTGATCGCTAACAACGCCCGCCTGATGGAATACGTCAATCGCGGCGGAACGTACATTGTGCAGTACAGCAGAGGCAACTTCGAGACGGGCGGCTTCGCGCCCTATAGGACCGGAAGAGAAGAGAGACAGGACGCGCGGGCGCAGGGTCAGCGGGATCGGCAAGCTGATCGCGAGCCGCGGCTCCTGTATCTCAGCGAGGCTGAGATCCCTTCCGCGCTCTCGAAGTCAGCGACCAAGCCGAAGGTCGGGTTCATCGGGGCAGCGGGCGATAAGGTCCTTGATTCGCTGCGCAGCGCGGGACTCGACGCTCGGGCTCTCGCGTCCAGCGAACTCGGAGGCGATCTATCACAGCTCGACGTGATCGTTGTTGGCTCGGACGCGTCGTCAAAGGCCGAGCTGGCCCAGTACAACTCGCGTTTGCTTGAATACTCGCGAAGGAAGTTGGTGATAGCAGCCTACTCACAAGCCCAGTTCGTAAGCGGCGATTTTCCGTCGTACCCGAAGCCTGAGGCGCGCCCTTTTCGAGTGACCGACGAGTTAGCGGCGGTGACTATACTCGAACCCAATCATCCGCGTTTCAACTTTCCGAACAAGATCACCGGGCGCGACTTCGAAGGATGGGTGCAAGAACGAGGCGCCTACTTCCTGGGAGACTGGGACGCGCATTTCAAACCGTTGATGGCTTGTCACGATCCGAACGAACCCGACTTGAAGGGCGGGGAAGTGATCGCCGAATACGGCAAGGGGCTTTACGTTTACACGGCGTACGCCTGGTTCAGACAATTGCCCAAGGGAGTGCCCGGCGCTTATCGGTTGATCGCGAATCTTGTGAGCTTGTCGAAAGCGAAAGGCGCGAACAGTCGCACTCGATAGGCATTGGTGATTTGATTCCGTACTGCAGGCGCTATCGCACCAAGGAGTTGCAGCGGCACTTTTTCAACATTTTTGCTATATCCACGAAGCACGAAACCGTTGAAACGGTTCCGACCAACCCAAGAGTCCCAACACCCAACTTGAAGAGACTGTGTGAAGAATGCAAGAGCAAAGCGGGCGTTGTCGAACCTCAGCACAATAACAGGTAAGGAAGGTGGGCTTGCCCCCGCTGCTTGTGATTCTCAGGAGACCATACCGGGCTCAGGTGTGCCAATCGTCGACACTATCAAGCAGCGGGGGCAAGCCCACCTTCCCTACCTGTCATCGCTTCAAGTCAACGTCGCCACCTAAATCGGTTTTCACACAGTCTCTGAAGTTGGGCGTTAACGAGAAGCCGCTATGGAATTCGCTGTTACAGTTCACTAGTACCGCCGACTAAGCATAGTCAGCCGGGAGTTGAGTCCCGTGAGTTTCGTGTCCGTCTTTGTTTTCAACAACCGCTCCGCTTCGTCAAGCGCAGCATCTCGACGGGCCTGAAGATCACGAATCGTTAGCTCCACAGTCTTGTCCGGACTCACCCCGGTCCCTTCGAAGCTGTTTTCTCGCGGCGATAAGTATCCGTATTCGCTCACCGCAAGCTCGCCTCCGCCTTTGACCTTCTTGAACTCAGATATGCCGAGCACGCACCCGCAGCTCCGGCGGCCGACTACAACCGCCCGGCCGTTCTCCTGCATCACGCCGGCGAACAACTCCGACCCGCTGCCAGAACCTTCGTTGACCAGAATCGCCAGCGGCCCCTTGTAACCCCGATCATCGTCCTCGGTTCTAAGATAAATCGTTTTGCCGGAACGCCTGCTGAACTTGCCGAAGGGCACGTGTGAGTTGAAAAAGTAACTTGCTATTTTCACTACTTCGTCGGCCTCGCCTCCTGGGTTGCCGCGAATATCGATCACGATTCCCGGCGCATCTCTGAACTGTTCGAGCGCCTTCTTGAACTGTTTTCGGATCGGCGATTTCCAAAGCGTCAACCTTATATAGCCAAAGCCCGACGCCAGCCGGCGCGACGTGACCACCGCCGTATCGGAAATGATGCGCCGGATCAGCGCGACCCCGAGCACTGAGCCATCGGCGCGAGCAAGGCTCATTCGAAGAGTCGTGCCGGGATCACCGTCGATAATCATCCGGTACACCCTGAGCCGAACCGCGCGATCTGAGGACGTGCCCGCTACTCGAGCGCGCGCTTCGGCCAGGTGTTCGGCGACGGGCTTGCCGTCAATCGCAAGAACGATCATTCCCACCTCGACACCCGCGCGACCCGCATCTGAATCGGGCTCCACGCTCACGACAACAGCTTTGCCCTCAACGTCGAAAACCGACAGCCCCGCGCTCACAGCTTGCAGGCGTTCTCGTTCGCGGCGCTGTTCGGGCGTGTGAAACCGTGTGTGGGCGTCGCGCAGCTCGCCGACCATCCGTTTGAGGAGGACGTAGAAATCCTCGTCGCTGCTTGTCTGTTCGACTAGCGGCCGATAGCGATTTCGCACCGCCCGCCAGTCGACTCCATTGAACGAGGCGTCGTAGTACTTTTCGTCTATGGTGTCCCAGACCTCCTCGAAAACCTCGATGCGGTCCCTTAGCGACAGCGCATCGGATGATTCGCGAGCCGCGATTGGCAGAGCTAAGGCACGCTCCAGGGGAATGCTCCGCGCGCCAGCCGATAGGAGTCCGAGCGTCAGAAGCAAGAGAGTCGTGTATCGCGCCAATCGCAGCATATCGTTATCACAAACCAGGCTGGATGCCTGGTGCTAGCCCTCCGTGGTCCGTAACCGTCGACCGGGCCGATATCGACTATAGCAACGGTGGTTTTGTTATCACAATGATGTTGATTCGGTTGACCGTTGTCGAACTGGGTTGATAACTTTAAAGCCACCAACTGAAGCTCAAAAAAGAGAGGAACCCATCATATGCTTCCGCCATTTCAAAACGAGACCTTTGTCGACTTCACCAACGAACGCAACGCGGCCGTGATGCGCGAGGCCATCGCCAGCGTCGAATCGCAATTCGGCCGCGAGTATCCCGTGATCATCGGGGGCAAGCGCTACACGACCGGGGATATGCTCGCTTCGGTGAATCCATCCAACTACGAGGAAGTCATCGGGCTTGTTCACAAGGCCAGCATCGAGCTCGCGGACAAGGCCATCGAAGCTGCTACCGATGCTTTCAAGGAGTGGAAGAATGTTGCGCCTGAGGTTCGGGCGCGTTACCTGTTGAAGATCGCGTCGCTGCTCCGCAAGCACAAGGCGGAGTTCACGGCGTTGATCGTTTTGGAAGTGGGAAAATCGTGGCCGGAAGCGGATGGTGACGTCGCCGAGACGATCGACTTTGCCGAGTTTTACGCGCGCGAGATGATCAGGCACAGCCGCGAGCAGGAGCTGACACCGCTCGCTGGCGAGCAGAACGAAATGTTCTACATGCCGCTTGGTGTGGGCGTAGTCATCCCGCCCTGGAATTTCCCTCTTGCGCTTCTTGGAGGAATGACGCTGGCGTCGGTGGTGACTGGCAACACGGTCGTGCTCAAACCTTCGAGCGAGAGTCCGGTAGTGTCCGCGCGGTTTGTCGAGCTTCTCGAAGAAGCTTCGCTTCCGCCAGGCGTAGTGAACTTCGTGCCTGGGAGCGGCGCAAAGATTGGCGATTATCTGGTGGGCAATCCGCGCACACGGTTTATCGCTTTTACCGGCTCGAAGGAAGTTGGGCTTCACATCAACGAGCTTGCGGCAAAGACAGCCGAGGGCCAGTTGTGGATCAAGCGCGTGGTGTCCGAGATGGGCGGCAAGGATACAATTGTCGTCGACGAGACTGCGGACCTCGACGCCGCGGTTGACGGAGTCGTCGCTTCGGCGTTCGGCTATTCCGGTCAGAAGTGCTCCGCGTGTTCGCGAGTCGTAGTTGTCGATAAGGTCTATGATGAGGTTGTGGGACGCATTGCCGATCGAGCCGGCAAGCTGAAGGTCGGGCCGGTCAAAGAACAGGAGAACTGGATGGGGCCTGTTTCAAGCAAGAGCGCGTACGGTTCGATCCTGAACTATGTCGACATCGGAAAGGGAGAGGGAAAACTGATGACCGGGGGAAGCCCGCTCGATCAAGGTCAGCGCGGATGGTTCATCAAGCCAACGGTGATTGGCGACGTAGACCCTATGGCGCGCATATCGCAAGAAGAAATCTTCGGTCCGGTGCTCGCGGCGTTTCGCGCGCGCGACTTCGACACGGCGCTCGAGATAGCGAACAACACTCAATACGGGTTGACCGGTGCGCTGTTCAGTCGCGAGCGCGGGAGGCTCGAGCAAGCGCGGCGGGACTTCCACGTCGGCAATCTGTATTTGAATCGCAAGTGCACGGGGGCTCTCGTTGATGTGCATCCCTTCGGCGGATTCAACATGTCTGGCACCGACTCAAAGGGCGGCGGGCGAGATTACCTTTTGCTGTTTTTGCAGGCCAAGTCGGTTTCGGAGAAGTTGTAGACCTGGGAGCGCAGGCATCCTTGCCTGCTTGCGGTCACATAAGTGGCGTACTAAGGAGCAGGCAGGGATGCCTGCGCTCCCAGGGCTCCGAGGGGTGAGCTGAGTTGACCGCTCTTTCATCACACCGTTATGTTTAATCTTATGCTGAGAGCAAGTCTCATTTCTTTACTCGCTGCATGTCTGATTGCATCGGCTTACGGGCAGCAAGCGCCGGAGGCGAAGAAACCTGACCAAGCGGCGCCGGTGCGGACGGGTGCTGGGTTCATCGCTCCTCCTGACGCGAACGTCCGCATTGCGCCCGACGTCAGGACCTTCGTCGTGATGGCTGCGTTGAATATGGCCGGCTTTGACTACGAGACCGGCGGCCAGCCGCTATCGCAGGCGCGCGCCTTACTGAGAAAGGATCTCGCAGGACTTGATCCGAAGTTGAAGGAGAGGCTCGCGGCCTATTATCAAGCACACAGACGTCAGGGCGTTGACGAAACCGGTGATGCGGCCCGGTATTCGGCACTCAGCGTGATGATGACCGAGCCTCCGGGGTTCACGGTCTATCAATCAACCGACCGGGCGATCCCCGATGACCTGCAGCCTCTGCTCGTCCCAGAAGAGGGGTTGAAGGAGGGTTTTGTTTCGCTGGTGCGGGAGTTCTACATCAAGAGCGGTATAAGGGAGCTCATTCCCAAGTACATGGCGATCGGAGAGGCATCCGCCGCCGCATATCGAAACCGGGTCGGCACGGTGATTTACGACGTCCTCGATTACTTTCACGCGAGGCCTGAAACCGTAATCAACATGCGACCGCTTATTGTGACCACGGGCGAAGTAGATGGCAAGAAACAAAAGCAGACCGTGATCACACGCACTCGCACAAGGCAGGTGTTTGTCATCCCCGATCCGCTGGCTCCGATCGATACTTCGGTGGTTCGCGGAGACATTCTGAATCAGAAAGAGGACCTGTTATCACGTAGGATTGGCGATGATTACATCGTGATTGTGGGGCCGTCGCGAGCCGCAAACGCGGACGGTGTGCGCCAGGCGGTAATACGATTCGTCATCGACCCGATGGTTGAGCGTCACTTGAAGGCTTCGCTCGAGTACAAGGACCAGATATCGAAGTTGGTTGCTTCGGTGCCGACAGCTGCAAGGCAGTACGCTAACAGCGTGTACCTTGTGATTCGCGAATCGCTGGCACAGGCGACTGAGGCGAGGCTGCGGCGGATTAATGCGATCGCCACGCGTGGACCTTACAGCGAGGATGACGCGGTGTTCGATCTGGCCCAGGCTTATCTCCGTGGCGCCGTGCTCAGCTTTCACTTTTATGAGTCGCTGGGAGGCTTGGAGAAGGTCGGCATCGGCATGGAGGACTTCTTCGATCACATGGTCGGCAACGCCAAGTTCGAGCGCGAGGCGGAGCGTACAAAGGAATTCGAGGCGTTAGTTATTCGCGTATCCGCGAGACGGTCAAGACCGTCGCGAACCAACAGTTCAGAAGGTGCGGCTGCGGAAGCAGTGATCGGTGCCATGGCAGCAAAGATCCTGAAGTCGGATGATCTGATCAGAGAGAAACGCTTTAAGGAAGCGCGTTCGATACTGGAGGACGTACTCGCCGTCGAGCCTAACAACGCGAGGGCTTTATACGGGATGGCGCAAGTGGTTACTCAGACGCCCTCGACCGCCGAACTCGACCCCAAAGCTGACGAGAACGACAAGATTCAGATGCAACACGATCGGCTTGAGAGGGCAATCAAGCTCTATCGGAGGGCGATCGAGAATGCGTCGAAGGATTCCGAACGGTGGTTGATTCAGTGGAGCCACCTGTTTCTTGGGCGCATATACGACTTTCAGGAATTCCGAGAGGACGCGATCGCCGAGTACGAAAAAGCTATAGCCCTGGGAGAAGTTCCCAACGGCGCGCACAAAGAGGCGCTGGAAGGCAAGCAGCGGCCATATGGTCAGAAGTGAAGAGTTCAGGGTTCAGAGTTCAGAGTTCAACCTTTAGGTTGCTGAGTCGAACTACCCCCAAGCAAGCTGAAGCTTGAACCCTGAACCCTGAACCCTGAACTCTGAACCCTGAACTCTGAACCCTGAACCCTGAACTCTGAACCCTGAACTCTGAACCCTGAACCCTGAACTCTGAACCCTGAACTCTGAACCCTGAACCCTGAACTCTGAACCTTGAAGTGAAGTGATCGACTCTTGACGCAACTGACGGTGACGGCTATTATCGTCGCCGAATAAGACCAACAAGAAGAGACCGTAAGAACCTGCCCTGAGTTTACTAATGATCCTCACACGACTTTTACCCAAGGGAAGGTGAGCATATGTCGGTCAGTTTGGGGATAAACGGTTCTGGGGAGATTCGAGTTGTTGCCGGCGAAAGCCTGGCGCTGCGAATCGCGGCCTATGATCCAAACGGTATCAGTAAGATCTTCGTTCAGTGTTTTCAGTTCAGCATGACAAGCTCAAGCAAGGCGAAGCTGGCAGTGGGCGAGGTTTCAGTGGCGCCCGAGCAGAGCTACTCTCAGACAAGCTTCGACGTTACCATTCCGATTCCTGAAAACGCAGCACTGGGGAAGTGGGGCGTGCAGTTGATCGAGTTCACAAACCAGCGCGGGTACAAGTCATCTTTCTATAGAGGCCACGGGAAGTTCGATAAGGTGGTCTTTGAAGTGGTGCCGCCTCCCAGCAAAGAAGATGAGTTGCTGCGATTCGACGGAGTTGAGATTGCGGGACGCGGACGCTTTGCCTAAACGTAAGGGATCTATTTTCCATTTTTTATTTTCCATTTGTCATTTGTCATTTGGCGCCTTCGTGTTCATTGGATAGTCGCTCAGAACCGCGCGTATCAGCAGGGAATAGCAAATGACAAATGACAAATCGAAAATGGAAAATCCTGCCTGCGGCCCCAGCTATGGGCGGGTTCCGGTTTTGTCCTTATCGTAGGCCTGCAGCAAATCATAAGCGACTTTGATGGGCACGCCAAAGTTCGAACCGCCAAAGCTTTGATTCCCGTCAACCGTGGCGAGTATCGCGGAGTTGATCGCAATTACCCGGCTGTCGCGATCGAAAATAGGGCTGCCCGATCCGCCTTCCGTCGTTTGCGCGCTGTGCACGATTCGGCCGGGCAGTGCGTCGCTGATGGTGCCAGTGGTCGTGAGCGGCCTAATCAAACCGCTCGCGGCCAGCCCGCTTGCCACTTGAATCGCGCTCTGTCCGTGCGTTCGCAGGATCTCGCGCTTCTCGGAATCTTCAATTCGCTGGAGCAGCCCGTCAACGCCGGTGGGATAGCCCAATAGGACAACCGGTTCGCCTATTATCGAGGTAGGGTCTTCGTTGCTCATTGGGAACACCGGAAGCGCTGCGTCTCCCTGATCGAACTTGCAAAGCGCGATGTCGTATCGAGGAGAGGTCGCGGCTACCTTCAAATCGAAGGGAGCTTGCCGGGAAGGGAAGAAGGCTACGAGCGTGTCGAGCCGCGGCGTCAACCCGCCTCCCTGGTGCAAGATGATCTGTGCCATCTGATCGGTTACCCACGGCTGAACCACGTGCTTGTTTGTTGCGATCACACCGCCTAGCTCCACGACGAACCCGGTGCCGGTGTAATCGATTTGGACCGGCGGCCCAGCTCCGTCAACTGAAGCCTGGAGGTTGCCGTTCTTATCGACCGGCATGTCGCTGATGCGGTCCGCTGTTTCGTAGCGGAGCACGCGTCCGCTGCCGCGCTCAACGAACGTATAGCTGCCGACGATCAGACACACTCCCGGGCTGTACAACTCGGCGATCTTCTGTGTGAACTTGCGCATCTGGTCGCTGACCTCGCGAAGCCTCTCGATCTCCTCTTGCTGTTTGCGGATGAGTTTCTGGTCCTCTTCGCGCATGTCCTGGACGCCGGCAATCTGCCTACCGATGCTATCAGTCTTGTTTGTGTTGCGAATCAGGGTAATGAGACTGAAGACGAGCACACCGAGGATTAGCAACGAGATCGCGGATACCAGAGTCAGTCCGGTCATCTTTGCCTTGCGAGGGATCTCGGCCCACAGGCTTGTGGTGAGTTCTTTGACGAACAGCGTCGCCGTTAGCGGGTGAACAGACTGTCCGGATACTCTGTCGACTTCGGCTACGTTGCGGCGGACGGGATGCGTTGCCGAGAAGTTCTCGGGCATCACCTGGAACAGCACGCTCGCACTCGCCTGGCCGTTACCAAAATGAATGGTGTCGCCGTCGCGCAGCGTGTGGCCGGCGCCGGTTTCCTCGTTCCCGAGTTCCTCGCCATTTATTGTGATTTCAAAGTTGTTCTGTCCAACGTGCGGCACCAGGTGAAACGTGTTCTCGTCGTCGTACACATCCGCAAGCACACCATCGGGGAGCGAACCCCCGTCCTCGGGCACGAGCTTCAGATCACAGGCATCCGATGTGCCCAGAGTCACGTGCTCTTGAGTAAAGATTCTTGTCTTACCCTTCTCGGTACCCGAGAGGTAGACGAACATCAACCGGCTCATTGTTTATTGCGCCTCGCTCGCTGAATGATAGCATTTGTGATTTAAACTTGCAGCGGAAAGTTTCAGAAGCCTCCGATGCGAGTTCTTAGTTTACTCAATGGCCTCTGCGGTTGCTTAGAGAAGTCAGCCCAGTCTTTCCAGATTGCAGCGAGGCTCGACAAGGATCGTTTTGAAGGAGGAAAGGCGGACCAGACCGGGCTTCGAACGCGGCGGCTTTGAAACGAACTTCTTTTGAGCGAAGTGAACGGCGGCTTTGCCCTCGCGCTTGGCCTGAGAATAGAAGGCGGCAAGCTCGGCAGCTTCGGTGATGGTCCGGTGAGGCGGAGCTTCGCGCGTTGGATTGCGAATGATCGCGTGCGAGCCGGGATAATCTGCCGCGTGAAGCCAGATGTCGTGCGGCTTGGCCAGACGGAATGTGAGCGCGTCATTGTCACGGTCGTTTCTACCCACGACGATCTCATAACCGTCGCTTGACTTGAACCTGCGCCCAAACGCGTAGCCGCCTTTGCCCTTCGCCTGTTTGTCCCTGTCTGACCGTGCACCTCTTGTGATCCCAAGCAGTTGCTCCGCGGATCTGGTCACCTCGGCGATGCAATCGCCCGTCGGCTCAAGTTCGAGTCTCAATAAGAGCTGCTTCAGAGGATCAAGATTGCGCGAGACTTCCTGCTCCCGCGAGGCGATCGCCGCCAGGGCGCGACGAGCCTTCTGATAGCGCTCGAAATAGTCGGACGCGGCTTCCGGCAACGTTGCGAACTCCGGTATCTCGATCTGAATCTCGGCTTGATTCGGGTCGTAATAGTCGACAACGGTGACCAGCGCCCCGTCGACTCGAGCGTTGGCGAGGTTGGCTAGAATCAAGTCGCCGCAACGCTTCAGCTTTTCAGGGTGTTCGAATCGAGAACGGTCAGACTCAATCGCGCTGAGCGCTGACTCGCGCTTGTTGATCTCGCGCTCCAGTGTCTGTTTCAACGCCGCATACTCTGCGCGGAGGGCCAACGCGGGGCCCCGCGCGCTGTAATATTGGTCAGCGGCTTCCGACAGCGATGAGAACTGAAAGCGCAGCATGCCGTGCGCTTGAGCAAGTTCGATATGCGACAGTAGCACGTCTGTCTTGGGATTGATGACCACTTGCGGAATCTGCTCGAGTGGCAATCTCGAATAAAGCAACGGCCGCGGATCTCGGTGGAACAGGTCGTCGATCAGTGATCTGAAAGCACCAACCGGGCTTGTGTCCTTGCAGCGAGCTAGAAACTCATTCTTTACCTGGGGACCGAACAGCGAGCCGGCTCCAAAAAAAAGGTCGAGCACCTCGGATTGGGTTATCGAATCATTCAACTGGTTCGTCAAACTTGCAGGGTCAAAGGCCACGGCGGATGGAATCGGCTGGCTCAATCGCCGAGCGACGTTCTGCTCGAACAGCATCCCCATTACGTTACCCTGGGCGTCGACCAGGGAAGCGTTAGCCGAGCGCCCGGTGAGCGCGAGCCGAAGCGAGATTTGGATTTTGTTGTCACCCGCGTCCCGTTTCTCGAAATCCATGCGCACGATCCGGTCCAGAGGCTCTTTCCAGACTCTCACAAGTCTGGCGTCGACGACGTGTTTGCGCACGAGCGAAAGGAAGAAAGTCGAGGTGCGTTTTCCCTTAGATGGTTGAGACGCAATCTCGTCTGAAAGATAGAGAGCCGGGGTGGTTCGATCCAGCGAAGCAAGCAATTGGCGGCCAGATGTTAAGCGTAGGTCGATGAGCAGGGTCGAGGCTTCCAGAGTTGCCCGAGCGACGGTGCGCCCCTGCACCTCTTGTATTATTTCTTGCACGAGCGCCGACAGGTAGAAGTTATCCACGCAGCAATACTACTTGAGGAGGATACGGGAAGAAATGACCACGCGCGCAAACAGTGCGTCGTTGCCGCGCAAACCCGCTTCAGAAGTCCCGAACGACTACGGTTCCGGAGATGAAGTCCTGCCACCCTCGATGCTTGTGATCGAATGCGGCCCAGAGGATCCCGGCCAGCGCCGGTGCGGCCGCAACGAAATACCCGACCGTTCTCAGCAATGCCTGGGCAGGGGAGGGAGCTTCAAACGCTCGCGCATCCACAACCCGAGTGTTGGTAAGCATCATACCGAACGTTCTGCCGCAGAGGCACTGAGTCAGCGCGAGGTAGAAAAATGCGATCATCGCGATGATAGCTCCAGCCGCAAGCCGCGTCTGGCCGATCGAGAAGCGGCCATCGGCGATCATAATAAAGGCCAGGAACGGCGAGCAGCTTAATGCCACGGCTATCAGATCGATGATGCCAATCACTGCGTGAGTGACGATTGAAGGACTCTCGTTTCGCAGGAACTCGGCGCCAAGCGCCTTATCAACCTTTCGAACCTCAGCCTCCAGGTAATCGAGAGGCCCAATCTCATCGAGGACCAATATCGGAGCCGGCTCCGCCGCGTCGTCGGCATAAGATGCTTCCGAGACGCTTGATACAGCGGCAGCGGTTGCCTCGACGCGTGCAGGCTTCATAACCGGAGGTTGAACAACCTCGGGCCTCGGCACGGGTGTGAACTCGACTCTTGGTTCTGGTTCTGGCACGGGATCCAGAGCCCTCGCGGTTGCCTGCCGATCGATGGCCAGCGAGCCTGTTTGAATGGACCGCGCAGGTTCGATCTTGGGAAGCGCGGCGCGACTGGCATTCTCGGTAGCGCGCTTCACGCGCGTGAGCGCGGCTTCCACTATGTTATTACTGGATCGCCGGACAGACGCCGCCGCCGCCGCTGCTGGTTGGTTCGACTCCTGGCGAGAGGCCGCGGCGCGAGCGCTTGAATTCCTGTCGTAAGAGCTTTGCGCGTCATCCGGTCGGGTGCTCACGCTGGTGGAACGAGAGTCCGCGTCGAGAGACTTCACCATCTCTTCGCCACGCGGCTCGGTTATCGAACTGGAAGCACCGCGATGGGCTCTGATCGCTCGGACCTTCTCGTTGAGTTCAACGCGCCACGCTGGAAGCGGAGGTGCTTGCGCTTCCGCAGGCGGTGCGACGCGAGCCCGTCTGGGAAACTCTAACAGTCTTGAGTCTGCAGACGTGCGGCCCCGCCTTGATGTGGAACGATGACAACGTGGACAGCGCGTAGATGTGTTCGGAAACTCATGTCCGCAACCATGACATTTCATTGTAAAACCACCTCGATGAATGGGGGCATTCCTGGTGAGTCGGGCGCGATACTACCAGAAAGTTGAATCCAAGGTCAACACCAAATGCTGGGGAAAGGGCACATGCCGACACTTTGGTTACCTGGTCGCGCAGGCATCCCTGCCTGCCCTCTGAACGCTAACCGGCTATCTGCGCTCTGCAATTATCAGGCAAGGCACGGATGCGTGCGCTCCCAGGGACTACTCCTTTGAAGCGGCCTTTTTCGAAGACCCGGCCGTAGCTCCCGCTGCCGACTCTTCCGGAGTGGCCGTTGGGAGACCAAGAGCTTCTCGAACCTCTGCCTCTATGCGACTGGAAATGCCGTGGTCGGATTTGATCACGTTCTTGGCGTTCTCACGTCCTTGCCCGAGCCGCTCGCCCCTGAAGCTGAACCACGCGCCGCTCTTTTCGACGATCTTGTTTTCGACCGCAAGATCCAGCAAGTCGCCCTCCCGCGAAATCCCTTCGCCGTACATGATGTCAAACTCGGCCTCTCTGAACGGAGGAGCGACTTTGTTCTTAACCACCTTCACCTTTGTGCGATTGCCGACTGCTGAATCGCCATCCTTGATCGAGCTGGTGCGGCGAATCTCAAGCCGGACTGATGAGTAGAACTTCAGCGCGCGGCCTCCGCTCGTAGTCTCCGGGTTGCCAAACATCACGCCGATCTTTTCGCGGATCTGATTGATGAAGATCAAGCACGTGTTCGAACGCGCGACCACAGCGGTAAGCTTTCTGAGCGCCTGCGACATCAAACGCGCTTGAAGTCCCGGCAGCGAGTCTCCCATCTCGCCTTCCAGTTCCGCGCGAGGAACGAGCGCGGCAACCGAGTCGATCGCCAGCACATCGACCCCGCCGGATCGGATCAGAGCTTCCGCGATTTCGAGCGCTTGTTCTCCCGAGTCTGGCTGCGAGATGAAGAGGTCATCAACGTTGACGCCCAGCTTCTTCGCATACTGAGCATCCATAGCGTGCTCGGCGTCGATGTAAGCCGCTACTCCGCCCGCCATCTGGGCTTGTGCAACGATGTGAAGGGCGAGCGTCGTCTTGCCGCCCGACTCCGGGCCGTAGATTTCCACAATTCGCCCGCGAGGCACGCCCCCGATCCCTATCGCGGCATCGAGACTGAGGCATGAAGTGGATATGGCTGGAATATCCATAACCTTCTTTTCGCCCAGCCGCATTATGGAACCCTTGCCGAATTGCTTCTCTATGCTTGCAATCGCCATGTCGATGGCGCGGTTACGCTCGGTTCGATCATCTGCCATTTTTGTGATCCCTTTCTGTGTGGAGGTGCCCAGGAAGGCTCACTATACCACATTCAAAAACCAACTTCCCAAATCAATTGTGAGGGTTAGCCAGGCAGGATGTGTCTGTTGATTTCGTGCCGCTTTGTGTCTTCGAGTCTTTGTGGCGTGGCTGACTATTGACCCTGATTTAAAAGGCCAGGCAACCCGTTGGCACAAAGGTTGCACAAACGCGATGCGGCCGCGCAGTGGAAAGCGGGTCGCCGAGTCGCTTCGCCGTGCACGAGGCAATTTGAAAGTTCTTGAAACAATTGAATCGGAATCGCGTTTGAGCGGTGAGATGTCGCGCACCTAAGAAAGGATGAGGGCGACATCAAGTGTTGAGACGATTCGGTTACGAACGGGTTCAGAACAGAACAGACAAGGGGTTGAGAGAAAAGAAATGGCTAGAAACATTCACGCAAAACAAATGAACAGGAGAGTTGACAGAGCCACAGTAAGCTGGTCGGCGGTTGACGCCAGCGAGCTTAAAGAAGTAGTCCGCGACGGGTTGGTCGCAATGAATGCTGCGCAGCGGGAAGAGTTCATCGGAACGCTTGAAGCTGAGATGCGGCGCGCGGGCCTGAACATGCGCGCGTATCTCATACCGCTGGGCATCCCTGGCCGCAGCCCTGAGGACCTTACGCCAACCGAGGTCGCTCACATGATGAGGTTTCTCAAACTCAACGTTCCTCAGGCGATGCCGGCCATCGAGCGGGCACTGACGCGTTACGAAGTCTTTTCGCCCAGCGTTGGCGGGAAAGGTCATCGGATCGCGGCATAAGACGGTGATTCAAGTTGGGTTTCGCGAGCCCGCCTGGCTGCTTCTCACAGCCAGGCGGGCTTTTCAGTCTTCTGGCGGGCCGCTAAAAGACAAAGGTGGAGGGTGTTGCCAACGATACTGAAAGCGAGCACCTATGCCCGGCCTGGTCGCTCGGTTGTGCAAAGCCGCCTCAATCACTGCATAGGTGGCGTGGCCTTTTTGTCGGCGAACTCTGTGATCCAGCCTTGGACATCGAGGCGCGCGAGACGACTCGGCCCGTAAAGAGATCCTCTCGCACTTCCTAAATAGCTCGGTGGTACTGTACTATTTCCTGCTGCAAGCGGCGAGACGAATCGCGCTTGCTTCCCCCTGCCGCAATAATACTTAAAGATGAGAAAGATATTTATCGCAATCGATCTGATTCTGCTTACCTGGCTCTCATCGGCTGGCGCTTTTGTACAGCAAGGTCCCGATTCCAGGGACGGCGCGCCGAACCCGGCGCTCGCTCGCGCGCAGCAACTGATCGCGCTCATAGACTCCAAAGACCTCAGCGCTCCCGCAAAGCTAAAACAAGCCCTTTCCGACGAGAACTGGTACGTCAGAGGCGAGGCGGCCAGAGCGCTGGGGAGGCTCGGAGATAAGTCAGCCGGTCCCGCGCTGCTACCCCTGCTTCGAGATCAAAGCTGGTTCGTGCGCAGCGCAGCCCTCGAAGCGATCGCTTCCCTCGGCGCGGCATCCGATCCCGGAACGCTGCGTGATCTGACGACATCACCAGATGCCTACGTTCGGGCACGCGCTGTGGCGAGCTCAGCGGCGAGCAACTCCGTCGCCGTTGATTCGTTGATTCAAGCCCTTGGCGACAGCGATGAGCTCGTTCGGCGCGCGGCGTCCACCGCGCTTGGGGAACTGAAGGCGGCGAACGCCGTTGATGCTTTGCTTGGGCTCTTGAAGGATGATGATCCGGGCGTCCGTAGAGCGTCGGCAATCGCGCTCGGGAGGATCGGGGACAAACGGGCGGCAATCGCCGTCCTCGCATCGGTTCCAGAAGCTGCCGCCGGTCAATGGGAATACGCCGCCGCGCTCTATAGATTGGGGAATCGCGACCATCTCGACCAGATAACGACAGCGCTGCGAAGCGAATACGCCGATGTCCGCCAGGGCGCCCTCAAGGCGCTCCTGGAGTTCGGCGACAATCGCGCGCTGCCCGCGCTGTTGTCGCTCGCTGCCAACGACGGACCTTCTGCTAAGAGAGATGCGCTTCAGATTCGTCTTGCCTTAGCCAATGGTCTCGCGGCATTCGAAGGCGAGGAATCGAGAATCGCGCTGATCAATATGCTCGGGGACGCCGAACCCGCCGTGCGCGCGGCCGCTGTAGGTTCGCTTCTAAAAACCAGTCGTCCCGATCCTAAGAGTGATTCTTCTCAGCGTTCACTCATCGCGCTGGTTGGCGCCTTGAAGAACGAGAATTCGCCAATGGTAATCGAAGTAATCATCGAAGCTCTCGCTTCGTTTGATCGAACCCGCGTCGCCGACCTGTTGCTCGACGCGCGAAATGCCGAAGGCAAGCTGAGCCCCAACGTGCTCAAAGCGCTCGCCGCGGCCGGCGTCACGGCCGAGAGCCAGTCTACCCAGTTGAACGCCGTGGACGTGGTAGATCGCGTTCGCGCTGCCGAGCGTCTGGCTCGCCTGGGCGACGCCAAAGCTGTCGAGCCTTTGATCGAAGCACTCACCAACGCGAAGGAGCTTCAGGTCAGAGTCAAAGCGGCTGAGGCCCTCGGCGCTCTTAGAGACCGTCGCGCGGTAGAGTCTTTGATGACCGCCGCACGCGCCCCCGAAACCCCGCTCCGGGCCGCCTCAGTCACCGCGCTCGGGTTGATTGCTGATCACATCGCCGCCGAAGCGCTGTTCATCGCGGCGCGAGACAACGAGCCAAACGTCCGAGAAGCTGCGATCCGCTCGCTCTCGGCTTTGGGGATCTCGGTAGAGAAAGTCTCTTCCGACCTTTCGAGTTCGAACTGGCAAGTGCGGACCGCCGCCGTCATTACGCTCGGGCGGCTCGGAGACCCCGGCGCAGTGCCCTCGATCATCTCAGCCTTGAAAGACAGTGATAGCCGCGTTCGTTCGGAGGCCGCGCGAACGCTCGGCACGTTTAGCGCTCCCAGCGGGACCGATGCTTTGATAAACGCTTTGAGCGATCAAAGCGCGGATGTGCGAGTCGAAGCTACCTTTGCGCTCGGAAGGATGAAAGACAGCCGGGCGCTTGTGCCGCTCACGTCACTGCTCACCGATCGAGACCCGCGCGTGAGCCTTGCAGCAGCGGAATCATTGGCGCGATTGCAGGACCCGCGCGCGACTCGCGTGCTGATCGATTCGCTTTCGAGTGTGGATTGGCGAGTGCGTTCACGAGCGACGCAAGTGCTCGCGCGGGTCGCTACCGAAGGCTCGCTCGATCAGGCCGTCGGACCTTTGGCAACCGCGCTGGCCGACAAGGACCCTGTGGTTCGCTACTACGCGGCGGAGGCGTTGATCGGCATTGGAGCTAAGGCGGTTCCGGCTCTGATCGAAGCTCTGCGGGCGCATCGCGAAAACGATCGTTATCGAGCCGCGCGTGTCTTGTGGCGTATCGGCGCTCCGGCGGTCGATCCATTGCTGATTGTCTTACAGGACCGAAACTCAACACCCGAGATGCGCGCTGCTTCCGCGCGGACACTTGGAATCATCGGCGACAAGCGTGCAATAAAAGGGCTCGCGCTTGTGCTCAAGGACGAACGCTATTTTGTGCGGCAGCAGGCGGCGATTGCGTTAGGGCAAATGGGCGATTCGGCTGTCGAACTGCTGCTGGAAATGGCTCACTCGTCGACCCCTTCGACGAGAGAAGCAGCCATCGAAGCTCTGGGGAGCACCGGCTCCACTCGGGCACTCGATCGAGTTATCGAAGCGCTCTCCGATTCAAACCCAAACGTCCGCTCGGCTGCGGTGCGCGCCCTCGGCGAAAGCTCGAGCGAACGCGCCGTTCCGTACCTCATAGCGCAGCTGCGGGATGAATCGAGCGCGCTTCGAGGGCAGGCAGCCGCTTCGCTTGGGCGGCTCGGCCACGCGGCGCTTCCGAGTCTGGTTTCGGCGCTGAGAGACGGCAAGCCTTCGGTTCGGCAACTCGCAGCGGCGGCGCTTGGCGATATTGGTTCCAGAGACGCAGTCGGGCCGTTGATCGATCTCGTCACCACCGACCAGTCGGGCGCGCGGCCCGAGGGTATCGAAGCGCTCGGCAAGATAGGCGACCCCGCCGCGATCGCGTCAATTCTTTCCGTACTTCGAACGGGCTCGGTGGCGGTAAGAAAGCGAGCGATCGGCGCGCTTGCCAGGTTCCGCGACGCCCGCGCGATCGATGCCTTGACGGCGGCGCTTTCGGATCAGGACGAAGAGGTGAGACAATCGGCGGCGGCGGGCCTGGGCGAGATCGGCGACGAGCGCGTCATTGCGAAGCTTGAGCGATTGGCCGACAACGATTCAAGCTCCGATGTGCGGGCGGCAGCGGTTCAGGCTATCGAACGCATTCGGCAGGACCAGAGGACGGGAACGCAAAAGCTGTCTCGGCCGTGATGGACCTTCAACGACTTGATTCATACAAACAAATGAAAACAGCACGCTCCATTCTGTCGATTCTTCTCGTGTTGTCGATGCTTCTGCTGGCGGGCTGCAAAGCCGGGGGAACTGCTTCTAACACCACGGCGAAGCCCGCATCGGCGGACAATTCAAACCAGGCGGCCGCGAGTGCCGATCGCAACACCAACTCATCAAAGCAGGGCGAGGCCCCCGCGACCGCGAAACCCGCTGAGCCGGCGCAACTGATTGGCACCTATGAATCGCGGGAAGTGCAGGACCAGGGAGTCGTTACGGTGATCAGTCAGCTAAAGACGCTTTGGATGTTCGCGTCCGATGGAAATTATTCACGCGTGTCGCAAGTCAAGGGCAAACCTTATCACGCCGATTCGGGCACGTTTCGCGTCGAGCCGCCTGATCAGCTCGTGCTGACCATTCAGGTCACCGGGCTGAAGGCGAACCGGAAGATACAGAATCCGCCACTCTCAAAGACGCACACTTTCAGCCTGTCACCCGACGGCGAGGAATTAAGATTGACCTCCGCCAAGGGGTCGGTAGGGATCTTTCATCGGGTCGCGAAGCCACAGACTCCGTGAATAGTCTTTCTTGCGATTTCTGCTTTTCACTTTTCGCCACTCAGCTCTTGCGCTATGATTGCCGTAAGCTTTTTTTAGACGCCTCATCCGAGGTCAGGTAGTAACCAGGAGCAGCAAGCTCCGCAGCCGTTTTGGCAATTTGGGAGAATCACAATGCGCGCCTATGAAATAAAGGCGGAGCGAGGGCGCGAAGTCACTTTAGAGACGCCCGACTTTCTCGAGCAAGCGCGCCAGCTACTGTCTCGCAGCCTGCCCATCGAGCTGCGTATGAGCGGAAGCAGCATGAGACCCGCCATCGAGGACGGCGACATCATCACCCTTGAACCGGTCAACGGCGACCCAATCAAGCAAGGTGACATCGTGCTTTATCACAGCCGTTTCGACACAGCGGTCATCCATCGGGTGATTCGCCTCGAACGCTCGTCATTAGAGCGATGCATTATCACGCGAGGCGACGCCGCCTCGCACAACGACTCACCGGTTCCGTTTCACCGGATCCTCGGCCGCGTCAAACGCGTCGAACGAGCAGGCGAACGAATAAGGATGGTTGTCCCTAAGCGCGGCTTTTTTCAGACGCTCGCAGCCTGGCTACATCGGTTGAAGTTCTGGTAGACCCTGATTGAACGTAGTAGATTGACAGTCGCCCTACCTCGGCGATACCTGCCCGGAAACAAGCAGCGAGATCAACAGGATTCCTAGCCCAATTCGATACGCGACGAATGCGTAGGTCGTGTGGCGTTGAAGATATCTGAGCAGAAACGCGATGGACAGATAACCCGAGATACCTGACATAACTGTTGCCACGGCAATCTCTGTCCAGCCCGTGTTGATCGAGTGCAGCGCTTTTGGAAGCTCGAGCAGCCCGCTCGCGGCGACCGCCGGGATGGACAACAGGAACGAAAAGCGTGCCGCGGTCTCACGAGTCAAGCCCGAGAACAACCCGCCGGTTATCGTGCTCCCCGATCTGGACGAACCGGGTATCAATGCCAGCACCTGCGCTGCTCCAACCACGATTGCGTCAGAGACTCTCAGGTGCATCATCTCTTTGCGCTGGCTCCCGACGATCTCCGCGATCGTGAGCAAGACTGCCAGCCCGATCAAGCTTGCGGCGATGATTCGCAAGTCCTTAGTGAGCATGCCTTCGATCTGATGCCTGAACAGCAGACCTACGATTGCGACCGGCAGCGTCCCGATGATGATTAACCAGCCGAGCGTAGCGTATTGCTTCTGAGAGTAATCCGTCGGGTGGCCGGTGAGCTTCGCGAGATTCACGGTGATGAAACCGGCGATGATCTTGATAATGTCAGTCCAAAAGTAAACGATCACGGCGATCAGGGTTCCGAGTTGAATGACGGCAATGAAAGCGGTCCATTGATCGGGATGCTGAGGATCGACCAGGTTCATCCACTTGCCGGCGAGGGTCAGGTGAGCGGTGCTGCTCACTGGTATGAACTCGGTAAGACCTTGAATGAGACCGAGGATGATGGCTTCGAGAATTGACATCGAGTGTGTGTTCCTTGCGTTGAGCCAATGTTCTTTTGGTTGTTGGTCAACGGGCGAGTGATAGTATCGAGCGACGTTGCCGGCTGTCAACGATCTGCTACGTCGCATGCTACTCGTTTTGCGTCTTTGCGGGTCTTGGCGTCTTTGCGCGAAACGATTGACACAACGCCATTGAAACCTGTATCGAGTTCAAATGACCGACGGTCGCAAGCCAGCCGAAGAAGGGAAGCGGGAGCTGAAGATCTTCCTCGAGTTCTGGTTGTTGATCGGGTTGTTGGCGGGCTTCAACTTATACAACTACTTTCGCGGCGGCAGCAAGATGTTCCTTATCGTCGGAATCATCTGTGTTCTGGCATTCATCGGGTGGGCGTTGTTCTATCTTTTTTATGTACGCCGGCGCGCAGAGTGATGCAAAGGGGTGCGCGACAAATTTATAGGTAGGATTTGCAGGTTCTCTTTTTTTGTCAT
>CAZJQQ010000036.1:0-76113 GCA_964548075.1 uncultured Clostridia bacterium
CAGCCAACACAAACCAACAGATGATCGTTTACACAAAATGCTTGACGCTACCGAATGGATGAGTACATTCATCAAGTGATTGACCACGCAGTTAAGTATGTCGAGGGCCACGTTCACACGAATGGACTTGAAAATTTCTGGTGTCTGTTGAAGCGCTGCATCAAGGGCACGTATGTTTCGATTGAACCGTTTCACTTGTTCAGGTACCTCGATGAGCAATCATTCAGATTTAACAACCGCAAAGTTACTGACCAGATTCGATTCCTTGCAATCTCTCGCTTGATCATTGGCCGTCGATTGACCTACAAGCAGTTGACCGGAGAATCTAAATCTCTCTCTCTCATAAGCCCACACTTAGCTCCGTAGAGATGCATTGGTTTACGCGGATTCCCCGTGGGTTGTCGTTTACGCGGATTCCGCGTAAAATGCTCTTGTGCGAATCCACATCCCCAACAGCGTATTCTTGGGCAATATCAACCATTTTCTGAATGGTTTTGATCCTTCAGAGCCAGACTATCTAGAGATCACCTCGCATCCGAAGTGGTTTTGGGTTCACCCCGTCGTGCTCTGCATGATTGCCGCTATTGGCAAACCGGTTAAGCCCGAGAGTATCCGCTACGAGATTCTTGCTCGAACTAAGCATTATCTTACGCGCATGGGTTTATTTGAGTTTCTTGGCGTTCCGCCCGACATGGAAATCGAAGAACATGAGGGAGCCGGTCGTTTCATTCCGCTGACCCAAATCAGAACTTCGGATGAACTGTCGCTATTTTTGCATGAGTTGCAGCCGGTCTTGCATTTGTTACCGGAGGACGTTGAACCAATCCGCTTTAGCATTAGTGAGTTGGTACGGAATGTGATTGAACACGCTGCAAGCGATGAGGGTGCTATAGTCTGCGCGCAGTATTTTCCAAACAAGAAGATGATTCGTATCGGCATTGTAGATACAGGAATTGGCATCCGACAAAGCATTAGCGACTCATATCCAGTCGAAGATGACTTAGCGGCGATCCGTCTTGCTTTGACGCCAGGGATTACAGGGACAACAAATAGGCCGGGTGGTTCTGAGCAAAATGCTGGAGCGGGTTTATTCTTTATCAAAACCATCGCTTATGTGAATCGCGATCCCTTTGTTATTTACAGCGGAAACGCAATGTATAAGCTTCTAAAACGAACTGCATCATCTCATGTGACGCTTCGAGCTAATCCGTTTAACGACAGACACTCAAAAGAAGGTAAGCTGCCTTATTGGCAAGGCGTAGTTGCTGGTATTGACATCGGCCTTGAAAAGACAAAGGAGTTTACTGAAATTCTCAGCATCATCCGTAAGTTCTATTGGCAGACCATCAAAGAAAAGAAGAAGGAAAAACATCAACTAAAGAAGCCTAGGTTTGTATGAAACGCAACGCGAACGGCAAGATAACGATTTACCTGCTTCCTCTTGCGGGCACGTTTGCCGAAAACAAAGACACGGCACGGGACATTCGCCGCGAGCAAATCCTTCCTGCGCTGGAACAGAATAAGACCGTTGTCTTAGATTTCTCTGGAGTCACATCAGCTACCCAATCATTCATTCATGCGTTGATAAGCCATGTCATTCGACAGCATGGGATTAACGTCTTAGATCGAATGCTGTTTAAGTCGTGCAACGATGTCGTTAAGAACATCGTGTCTATCGTGACGGACTACATGCAATATGAAGAAGAACCAACGGAATCTGAATTCGACCATGAAAAAGAAACCCGATGAGATTCCGACCATTCGCCCGGAGTCTCAAGCCGAACGCTTCATAGACTTTGCCCGCAAGCTTGTGAACGTTCCTAAAGAAGAAATTGATAAGAAACAAGCAGAATATCAAAAGCGAAGAATCAAGGAACGAGAGGCGGCGAGAAAACCATCCCATAAGCCATAAGGCTCTAATCTAATAATCAATCCGAACCATCGAAATGCCCACGTACTCGTTGGGCAGATACCTTTTAGCGTAGAATATATAGCCGTTTTTGGAGGACCGTTTCCGCAACAAGCCCTAACGTGAATGTGTAAATACTCGTGCGGTCTCAGGATGATATGCTCACTATGGGCCCGCCTATAGTGTTGGGGGTTGAGCCGAATACTACCGACCTGAAGGATCACATCGTCTGTACCTCGGGGATCACCCAAAAGCGGCCATACATGATCACCTCAAAACCGGCCATACAGAAGTGAGTCGTCAGGGACGTTGACGCCGACCAGAGGCCTAGTAGCCTCCGTCGGTATGAGCAACGTTTTGAGCGACGAGAAAAAACAACAAGTCATTGCACTGGGACGGCTCGGATGGACCTTGCGGCGCATCGAGCAAGCGACCGGTGTGCGTCGAGAAACAGCGGGTAACTACCTCAAGGCGGCTGGGATCGGAGTGCGGTCACCGGGCGGATGGGGACATCGCGGACCAGCAAAGGCCGATGAGGCGACCAACGACCCCGGCATTTCAAAACCGGCCATAGAGGTGATCACCGACTCCAGCCCGCCAAAACCGGCCAATGAGGCGATCACTGACCCCGGCATTTCAAAACCGGCCATTGAGGTGATCACCGACTTTTGCAGGGGAAACACTCCAAAACCGGCCATAGAGGTGATCACCGACTCTGAGCCTCAACGGAGTAGGTCAGTCAGCTCCTGTGAGCCGTACCGTGAAGTCATCGAGCAAGGACTGGATCGTGGTCGCAATGCGATGGCGATCTGGCAGGACCTGGTTACTCAATACGGCTTTGAGCGGGGCTATCAAAGCGTCAAGCGCTTCTCCAACAAGATCCGCCCTTCCCAGGTGCTTCAAGCGCAACCGGTGATCGTCACTGCTCCAGGCGAGGAAGCTCAGGTCGATTACGGTACCGGCCCGATGGTTCGTGATCCGCAGACCGGCAAGTACCGGCGGACACGCCTGTTCGTAATGACACTCGGCTCTAGCCGAAAGTCGGTTCGGCTGCTGGTCTTCCATTCCAGTTCGCGCACCTGGGCTGATCTCCACGAGAAAGCGTTTCGCCGTCTTGGCGGTAGCGTGCGAATCGTCGTGCTCGACAATTTGCGCGAAGGTGTACTCACTCCGGACATCTATGATCCGACTCTCAATCCGCTTTATCGTGATCTGCTCGCACACTACGGGGCGGTGGCCATGCCCTGTCGAGTCCGCGATCCGGATCGCAAAGGCAAGGTTGAGTCGGGTGTTGGTCACGCCCAGCGAACGCCTCTGAAAGGACTTCGCTTCGAGAGTCTGGATGAAGCCCAAGCCTACCTTGATCACTGGGAAGAGCGCTGGGCCGATACTCGCATTCACGGGACCACCAAACGGCAAGTGGCGGCGATGTTTGCCGAAGAGAAACCGGCTTTGCTTCCTCTGCCGCTAGAGCCTTTCCGCACTTACCAATACGGCAAACGCTCGGTGCATCTGGACGGCTGCGTTGAGGTGGAGGCTGCCTATTACAGCGCGCCGCCAGGTTGGATTGGGCGGCAGGTGCACGTTCAGTGGGACGGACTGCAGGTCCGACTTCTGGATCCAAAGACGGGTCAGCTTCTACGCGAGCACTTGCGCCAGAAACGAGGATGGCATCGCATTAAAGAAGAAGATCGTGCTCCGCGGACTCCACTGTCCACCACGCAGTTGCTGGGGCGAGCCGGCCGAGCCGGGTCTCACATTGGCGCCCTGTGCGAGGCCATCCATCAGCGCCAGGGTCAGGTGGGTGTTCGCCGTATCCAGGGAGTCCTCTCGCTAGCCAAGAGGTTCGGCGCGGCCGTAGTAGATGATGCTTGCGCGGCTGCACTTGATCTGGGAGTGCACGACTATCGCTTTGTCCGCCGCTATCTCGAGCGCCGTCCGCAACTCCCACTCACCTTGCATCAAGTAGATCCCCTGATCCGTGAGCTTGTGCAGTATCGGGATCTAGTTCACGAAAGAACAAAGGAGCAAGAAAACAATGAACCTGATTGAGTTGAATCACGCTTTACGGCAACTACGCCTGGGCGGTATGGCTGCGGTGCTTGAGACGCGAATGCATCAGGCACAGGCCGAGGCCATGGCGCCGATCGATCTGATCTCCATTCTGGTCTCCGATGAACTGACCCGGCGAGGCGATCGACTCCTGGAGCGACGAAGAAAGCAGGCCGGGTTTCGCGACCCGCATAAGACGCTCGACAACTTTGACTTCGGTTTTAACAAGAAGATGAATCGCAGTTTGGTGTTCGATCTGGCGACCAGCACGTTCATCACCCGGCGTGAAGATGCTTTGTTTCTCGGTCCACCAGGCACCGGTAAGAGTCATCTCGCTCAGGCCATCGGCCAGGCGGCCATCCAACAGGGCTACAAGGTGCTGTATCGCGAGGCTCACACCCTGCTTGATGAGCTCGCCGAGGCTACACTGGACGGCACTCGCAAAGAGTACATGGAGTGGTTGGTTTCTCTGCCGCTGCTCATCCTCGATGATCTCGGCATGCGAAAGCTCCCCCTGACGGCTGCCGAAGATCTGCTGGAGATCATCATGCGCCGCTACGAGCGAGCGAGCACGATTGTGACCTCAAACCGACCGATTGATGACTGGGGCAAGTTGCTGGGAGATGCTGCCGCGGTTACCGCAATGCTGGATCGCGTTCTTCACCATGGACACGTCCTGAAGTGCGGTCCCCGCAGCTGGCGAACCAAAACCGACTCATCCGACACAAGCTCGTGAAGTACCCGCTAAGATACGGAGGAGAGGATCATGGCGGCGGGGATGGGCTATGGAAACTGTGGAAAACTCGGCAAAAAACAACTGCGCCGAGTTTTCCACAGTTCCCACAGCCCCTACTACTATCTCTTTTAAGAAAGAGGAAAACAGGATGTACGCGGCGAGGTTAATTCAGAATTACATGGACAAGAAGGAGTCAGAAGCGTAAAAACCACCTAGTCCCGGACGACGATCTCGTTGGCCGGTTTTGAAGTGATCATGTATGGCCGGTTTTGAGGTGATCACCGAGGCTGTAGGCTTCTTAGTCAGATAGTCATAGTAATTTTGATAGGCAGCGACTTCGAATAGCTCTTCTCTATCCGGATTAATGTCGCAACGTTTTTCCTTGCCGTCGAGCGTTTGGAGTCGATGGGGTAAATGTCCCGTAAAGCTCTCACCCTCAGAGCCGGTTATCCGATCTATCCACAGTTCAACATTTCGTGCTACGAGCGGCCCTGGATTGTATATGCCTATCCTGAAATAGGGAGCTACGGTATGCCGTTTATAGTCATCAAAGCGGATTTCCAGTTGAACAGAATCTCCAACACTAGCTACAGCACCTTCGATAGCTGGCCGCTGAGTACTCACATCTATTTGCGGCATGGCCGCACTTCTAAAGACACGCACCACAATGCCTATGAACAACATGGCAAATAAGAAAACTCCTATTAGAATCAGCGCCGTCGCTGGCCATGAAAGAGCCTGAATTGATGCTAGATTCGCCGCTATGAAGGTTATCACCGCTGCACCTCCAGCGGTGATAAGACTAGCAACGATATTATCTGCCACTCCCTGAATACGAGTCGCAGCGATCTTAGCGAGGTCGGCCATGCCGCGAATGTTACCATCACCAATCTACTGAGGCAAGTATGTTATTGCCCTCGTGAGAGGTGGGTCTCTGATGTTCTAGCCTGTAGACCTCAGCTATGCCTTTACCTCGGCCGTAGTACCGCCACTGGCCGTAGGCTGAGGCATCAGGGGCACCACCTCTCACGAGGTGGGAATGCGAGGGCGCGCGGCGCGGTCTGTAGGCCACAGCATCAGGGACCCACCTCTCACGAGGTGGGTATGCTACAAGTCCGTGCTACTTCGTTGCGCCTTTACTCCACCGGCACCTATAATCCCAATTTACTTTGTGGCCGGTGAAACTGCCGCGCGGAGTAAAGCGTAGGACAATGTCAAACGCTATGCCTAACGTCAATCTCAACGGAATACTGCCGCCGGTCACCACGCCATTCAACGAGAGCGGCGATGTCGATTATGGCGCGCTCGCTTCAAACATCGCCCGCTACAACGAGACCGGCCTTAGAGGCTACATTCCTCTTGGCTCGAATGGTGAAGCAGTTCACCTCACGGTCGACGAGCGAGGCCGCGTGGTCGGGACGGTCAAGCGCGCTGCTACAAGCGAGCACACGATCGTCGCTGGCGTGAACGAGCTTTCCACGCGCGCTGCAATTGAAGCCGCGCGGGCGGCGGCCGGTTGCGGAGCCGACGCGGTGCTGGTGATCACTCCGTACTTTTACAAATCGTCGATGACTCAGGAACGGCTCTTTCGCCACTTCAGCGAGGTGGCTGATCACTCACCGGTCCCTGTCTTGATCTACAACGTCCCGCAAAATACCGCAGTCGTAATCGAATCCGCCACGATCGCCGCGCTCGGCGCACATCAGAACATCATCGGCGCAAAGGACAGCGCAGGAAACATGGGAGCGATCTCGGAGACGATTCGTCTCGTGCCTGAAGGGTTCGCGGTGATGGTAGGAAACGGGAGCATTGTTTACCCTTCGCTGGCAATGGGAGGAACGGGCGCGATCCTCGGTGTTGCTTGTGCCGCGCCGCGCGCGTGTGTCGAGCTGTATGAAGCGGCAAAGGCTGGCGACCATGCACGCGCACGCGAGCTTCAAAATCGCATTGCGCCGCTTTCGCAAATCGTCACGGCCGGTCTGAGTGTGCCGGGGCTCAAAGCCGCGATGCAGATACTCGGGCTTGCCGGTACCTTCCCGCGCGCTCCTCTCAGCCCTGTGAGCACTTCGGATAGAGAGAAGATTGCGGCGGTGATTCGCAAGACCGGGCTCTTCCCGGAGATTGAGTGAAAGGGAGGAATTGCGGATTTCGGATTGCGAATTTCGAATTGCAGAACTGGGGCCACCGGTCTTGCATGATCCCGATTTGAGATTTGCAATTATTTGCAATTCGAAATTCGAAATTCGCAATTCGAAATTCGCAATCGTTTATGACTGCTGACTGCAAGAACCTCGAAGCTGCCGCTGAAAAGCTCACCGACTCGCTGCGGTTCACCGACATCCCGCGCACGACTCCGCTGTTCAACGATTTCATGTACGACTACCGGAAGGTCGCGCGCTTCTATTCAAACTACGGCCGTGGTGATGAGCCGCTCGCCGATCACGCCCGGCGGGTTGGCGCGCAGCAGTTCGATCGCAAGCGCGTGCCGGATGCGCTCGATCGCATCAACCGCCGGGTTGGCTCGCCTGAATTGACGTTCAAGCATATCGATATTCTTCGCCGTCCCGAGGCGGTTGCAATCGTTACTGGCCAGCAGGCAGGGCTGTTCACCGGGCCTCTGTACACGATTCACAAGGCGATCACCGTCATCAAGCTGGCAGCCTGCCTGCGCGAACAGGGAGTGGACGCCGTGCCCGTCTTTTGGGTAGCGAGCGAGGACCACGACTACGAGGAGGTTAACCATTGCCGAGTCGTGGACCGCGAAGGGCGTTTGAAGCGGATTCAATACGAGGCAAGCGGTCACAAGCCTGATGAGCCGGTTGGCCGCGTCGATCTCTGCGACGGGATCGGCCAGACAATTGATGAGCTCGTCGCCCAACTCGCGCCTTCGGAGTTCACGCCCGCCCTCGAGCGCGACCTTCGCGAGAGCTACGCAGAGGGCGTGGAATTCGCGGACGCGTTCTCGCGATTGATGGCGCGGCTGTTTCGAGAGTACGGAGTCGTGTTGTTCGATCCGCTCGATGAGGAGCTGAAGCAGGTGGCCGCGCCGCTCTACGCGGAAGCGATCGGGAAATCGAGCGAGATCGCCGGAGCTCTTGTCGCGCGCAGCCGCGAGCTTGAAGAGGCCGGCTATCACGCGCAGATTCACGTGTCCGAAGACATGGTCCCGCTGTTCATAATGGATGAGGGCCGGCGTTCTGCGCTTACCCAACACGACGGCCGCTTCACGGTGAAGGGCTCGGACCGTTCATTCAGCAACGAGGAGCTTGTTGAACTCGCGAGCCGCTGTCCGAGTTGCTTTAGCCCTAACGTGACGCTCAGGCCGGTGGTCCAGGACTACCTGCTGCCTACTGCCGCGTACATCGGAGGCCCCGCTGAGATTGCCTACTTCGCACAGCTTCGAGCGGTGTATGAGACGCTTGGCCGTCAGGAGCCGTGCGTATTGCCGCGCGCGAGCTTCACGATCGTCGAAGGCCGTCATCAGAAGACGATGAAGAAATACGGGCTCGAGCTTGAAGACTTCTTCGATGGGCTGCACCCTGCGGTGACTAAGGTCGTCGAGCAGAGCCTGGATCGAAGCGCAGCGGAGGCTTTCACCGAGACCGAGCGAGTTCTGAACGAACACCTCGACAAGCTCGGAGACGCGTTGCGGCAAACGGACTCAACGCTGAGTGATCCTCTGCAACGAGCCCGCGAAAAGATAACGTATCAGCTCGAACACCTTCGCACGCGGTTCATCCACTCGAGCGCGCATCGCGACGAAACCGCGTACCGTCAAGTCGAGCGAGCCTTCACTACGCTCTATCCGGACAAGAACCTCCAGGAGCGCGAGCTTAACGTCTATTACTTCCTTTCGCGTTATGGTCCCGCGTTGATCGAAGAGTTGTACAACGCCGCCGAGTTGGGCTTTTCAAATCACAAGCTCGTATACGTCGGCGGAGTTGCGTCTCAAGTCGTCAACGCTCGTTGACTCGAACTGGAATTTACCGGACCGTTCAAGGGAGAACCGATGAAACGTGCAGGGCTGAGCATATTGCTGCTGGTGGTGTCAACGATTGCGGCGCCGCAGAAAAGCAAGCCTACAGGCAAGGGCCCGCAAACGAAGTCAACGCCCGCCAACGCCGAGCAGTCGTTGAAGGACGCCGAGCATCAGTGGGCCGAAGCCTTCAAGAACCGCGACAAAGCCGCGCTCAATCGCATTCTGGATGAGCGGTTCGTTTTCACCGACGATGAAGGGCAGGTCTTCAGCAAGGTCCAGTATATTGACGCTGCTATTCGGGTCATCAAGGTTGAGTCCTACAGCCTCGACGAAATGACGGTCCGAGTCTTTGGCGATACCGGCGTGGTCGCCGGGCGCTGGACTGGAAGGATCACAATCGACGGCAAGGATGCCAGCGGAGGTTTCAGGTTCACCGACACGTTTGCCAGGCGGCTGGGTCGGTGGCGGGCGGTCGCGTCGCAAAACACTCGCGTACCGCCGCCACAGACAACCACAGCGTCAGGTTTGAAATACGTTGATCTTGTCATTGGAACCGGCGAGAGTCCGAAGCCCGGCCAGATGGTGACCGTTCATTACACTGGCACGCTTGAGAACGGGAGTAAGTTTGACAGCTCGGTCGATAGAGGTCAGCCTTACACTTTTCCGATCGGCAGGGGGAGCGTCATCAAGGGCTGGGATGAGGGTGTCATGACGATGAAGGTTGGCGGCAAACGGAAGCTGATCATCCCGCCGGACCTCGCCTATGGCGCGAGGGGCAGACCGGGAATTCCACCGAATGCGACGCTGATTTTTGAAGTTGAGTTGCTCGGTGTGAAGTAGCACCTGGGAGCGCCCTGGGAGCGCAGGCATCCCTGCCTGCCTCTTCCAACGCGGACGCGAGTCAGCAGGCAGGGATGCCTGCGCTCCCAGGGGAAGTCGGCCATCTGCATGTCTGAAGGACACAAGAAGGATCACTCTCACAGTCCCGGAAGCAACCGGCGGCGCCTCACGGCGGTGCTAGTGCTCACATTCCTCTATATGCTCGCCGAGGCGATCGGCGGGTTCCTGACAAACTCGCTGGCTCTGCTTTCCGACGCCGGGCACATGTTGGCCGACGTCGCGTCGCTGGTGCTTGCGCTGCTTGCGCTGTGGTTCGCGGCTCGGCCGGTCACCGTCAGGAAAACCTACGGATATTACCGCATGGAGATACTCGCGGCGCTCGCCAACGGCGCGGCGCTGGTGGTGATATCTCTGCTGATTTCATACGAAGCATTTCATCGATTCAAATCACCCGAGGCGGTTAAAGGCTTCGAGGTCATGTTGATCGCAATAGGCGGACTCGCGGTCAACGCCGTCAGCGCGTTGGTGCTGCACTCTGCCTCCCGAGAGAACCTCAACATGCGCGGCGCATTCCTGCACGTAATGGGGGACGCGCTCGGCTCGGTCGGCGCTATTGTGGCCGGTGTTCTGATTTGGCGATGGGGATGGACTCTGGCCGATCCGTTGATCAGCGTCGCGATGTGCTTGCTGATCATCTACAGCTCGTGGCAGCTCATACGCGAGTCGGTGAACATACTGTTGGAGGGCACGCCGTCACACATCGACATCCGCGCAGTCGTCGAGGCTATGCACAAGGCGCCGGGGGTAACAGATGTGCACGACCTTCACGTGTGGACTATCAGCTCAGGCATGGAAGCGCTTTCGGCTCACGTGACGATCGAAGGAGGGGTCTCGCACAGGGGAGTGCTTGAAGCGCTTCAAGAACGGTTGCGCTCGGAGTTCAACATCGGGCACGTGACAATTCAAATCGTGTCGCCGGACGAAGCGGATGTCCCGGGCGGTAAGCTTTACCAAATCTTGAAAAAGGGTGAAACCGATTCTGAGGTGCAAGGCTAGCGACTGTCGCTCATTGCAAGAGCGCCGCTAGTTCGGCCTTCTAATCTAACCATGCCACCAACGATTGAGGCGGATGAGACACTCCTGGTTGGCGAAGAAACATTCGCAGGGAGCACGTCGCCGACACCCCGGCCGCAAACGCGCGAGCCGCTTCTTGGGCTCTCCGGCGCAGCCGTTCCCACGGTCCTGTTTGTACTGGGAGCCGCCAGCGTGTCGCTCTACTTTTGGGGCAGAGACCTTCACCGCTTCACTCAATGGCTCGCCGCGTACATTGGATTGTTTATCGGCCAACTCGCATTGTACGTCGTCGCGTGCTACGTGGTGCACCGCTGGTCCGGCCGTTCATCGCGCGCCGCCACCTGGGTCACCGTTGCCCTGGTTATCCTTTTTGCCGCCGCGAGTCGCGCGGTGCTTGTGCCGCAGCGGCCCTATTTGTCGTCCGATGTCTATCGCTACGTCTGGGATGGCCAGGTGCAATCGGCGGGTACCAATCCATACCGTTTCATCCCTGAAGCTGCCGAGCTAAGCGGCCTGCGCGACGACAAGATCTATCCAAAGATTAATCGCGAAGACAAACAGTGGCGGTCGCCCTATCCGCCTGTGGCCCAGCTTGTCTTCCTCGCGATCGCGCGAATAAGCCCCATGAGCGTCACCGCCTTCAAAGCAGCGATGTCATCGTTCGACTTGATCACGATACTGCTGCTGATGCTCGTGCTCGCGCGAAGCGGGATCGATCCAGCGCGAGCGATCATCTTTGCATGGCATCCGCTCGTGATCTTCGAAGCCGCGCATAGCGGGCATCTCGAAGCGGTGTACGTCGCGTTTCTCGCGCTCGCGCTTCTCGCTTGGTCGAGCCGCAGGCGCGCGCTCACTGGGGTTGCGCTGGCGCTGGCGACGCTGGTCAAGTTTTATCCCGCTCTTCTGCTTCCGGTGTTTCTCGTGGCAAGGCTCGGGACGGCGACTGCCCCCACGACGCACCAAGGCGAGAAGTCGACCCGCTCACGCTTCTCGCAGTTTGCCGGCCGACTGATTCACAGAGGCAATCTGGCGATGCTCGTTGCTTTTGGCGCAACCATTGTTCTTGCCTATGCGCCGTACTGGGGTGCGGCGAGCAACTCACTCTGGTTCCTGCGCGGGTACGTTGAGGAGGAAGGCTTCGTCCAAAGCGGCGCGAGGTATTTCTTGCTCGATGCGGTTCGCAAGTTGGTTTCGATTCCGACGGATGTGTTTCTGGTCTTTGCGGCTGCGTGTCTGATGGCGGTCGCCGTCTGGTGGCTGCTGAGAGTCAAGCGCGACGCATCGGATGTCGCTCGAGGCGCCCTGGCCTTGATTGGAACCTACTTGTTGCTGACCACGCCGCGCTACGCATGGTACTACGTGTGGCTGGTTCCGTTCCTGTGCTTCGCGCCCAGCCTGGGATGGCTGTACCTTACTTGCGCTTCGGTGCTGCTGTATCTCGTCTGGTACACGCCGTTGGTCTATCCAGAAGTTCCGCTGTGGCTGGGCGCGAGCATCTACGTTCCGACTCTCGCGTTGCTTGCCTGGGAACAATTCACCCGAGCACGGCGAAGCGGCGATAAGACAACCATAACTTGTCCCACACGATGACTGTCACGGCGCTATTCGCCATCTCCTGACGGATCATGCCGCGACTCGCGTTTGCTCTCAGAAGCACAAGCGCAGCTCGCTTGATTAGAATGCGGCCTTTGATGGACACTTGTCGGAACCGTTTGGAGGAGCAAAGGTTTGGCAGGCTCGGACACCTCATTCGACTTTGACTTCAAAGAGCGCTCGTTGGCTGGACACGTCGTGCTGGTTGCCGGCGGAACGGGTGGCCTGGGGAGCGCAACGGTGGCGCTGCTTGCACGAGATGGCGCTACGGTCGTTTTGGGCTACCGACAGGATCGGCAACGGGCCGAAGCCTTGAAACAGGCTGTGGAAGCCAAATACAAGACTACGGTTCATCTGGTCGAGGGCGACATTTCCGAATCTGATCTGCGCGCGCGCTATGTGGAGGCGGCCGATGCGATTGGCGAAGGGCTCTATGGGATGGTCTGCTTTACGGGCGATCCTGCACGTGTGAAGTTTGACGATGTGGCCGATACGGACTTGCACGATTCGATGCAGAAGAACTACATCGCGCCAATTCTGCTCGCGCGCGAAGCTGCGAATCGCATGGTGAAGCGCGGAAATGAGGGTGCGATCGTGCTGCTCTCGACGATGCAAGCCGTGGCGGCATTCGAATCGAGCATCAACTACGCCGGCCCGAAGACCGCCTTGATCGGCGCCGCTCGAATAATGGCCAAACAGTGGGGCGGGCCGGGCGGCGTCCGCGTCAACGTCATTGCGCCCGGGGTGAACCGCGCGGGCATGGCGCTGAAGTCGATCGAGGCGGGGAAGTACGACTTCTACGTCGAGCAGAAGATTATTTCGCGCTTCGGGCGGCCTGAGGATGTGGCGCGAGTTGTGAGACTGTTGATCGAGCCCGACAACTACATCACCGGTCAGGTGATCACGGTTGACGGCGGGCTGACGCTTCGGCGGGACCGCGGGTAGCAGCACGGAGCGCCCCAAACGAAAATGCCAAAGCGCAAATCTCAAATCTCAAATCCCGACGATCCCCGCTTTATCGAGGGCATCTACAACTACTGCGATCGTTGGTGTGAGCGCTGTTCGTTCACCGCTCGCTGCATGCTCTACGCGATGGAAGAAGAGGATCGCGATGATCCGGCTGCCCACGATATCAACAGCGAAGCGTTCTGGGACAAACTGGCTTCGATGTTCAAACAGACTCACGAGATGATTGCGACAATGGCGGCTGAGCGAGGCATTGATTTGGAGTCGCTAGACGTCGAGCCTGTGAGAGAGGAAAAGAAGCGCCGGAAGGCCAGGACTAAAAGCAACCCGCTCGCGCGATCGGCGGAGCAGTACGCCAGGCTGGTCAGTGATTGGTTCGATCGCGAGTACACCGACGCGGAGCAAGAGCGCGACGCCGACCCAACCCGCGGAGACTTGCCGCTTGTCGACTTTGACGCCCAGGATAGCGCTTCGAACATTCAAGACGCGATAGAGGTGATTCGTTGGTATCAGTTTCAAATCGCGGTGAAGATCATGCGAGGGCTTATGCGAGACGATCCCGAAGAAGAGAAAGAGGTTGAAGACGAAGAGCCCGAAGCCGCCCGGCAAAGTGATTCTGACGGTTCAGCCAAAGTCGCATTGATCGGAATGGAGCGCTCGATCAGCGCGTGGGAAAGGCTGCGAGAGCTTCTCCGGGAAAAGTCCGATAGCATCCTGCCGATGATGCTTCATCTCGAGCAACTGCGCCGCGCGACGGAACAAGCGTTTCCCAAAGCGCAGAGTTTTGTGAGGCCTGGCTTCGACGAAGCTCCGGACCAGTTCGTTAGCTAAGACTGATCCGACTCGAGTGCCCGTTTGGGCGCAACGATCAAGAGGTGAAGGATGAGATTTGACGAGAAAAAGGGGACTGCGGCTTTCACTCTGCCGCGTTTCATTCGCAGCGTTCTTGTGCTGTGTATCGCTGCGTGTTGTCTTAGCGCGCAGCAGGTCACAATCGCACCGGACGTTCGAGCGATGCTCGATCACGTCTCCGGAGATTCGCTGCGTGGGCACCTGTCGTTCATCGCGTCCGACGCGCTCGAAGGCCGCAACACTCCTTCGCGCGGACTGGACATTGCCGCTGAATACATAGCCGCGCAGTTTCGCCGCGCTGGCCTCGAGCCTGCCGGTGACGACGGTTATTTCCAGACCGCAAACTTCGTGCTGGCCGACACGCCGATGGACGCTTTCGAGTTGAAGCTCAAGGCGGGGACCGAGACGATAAGCGTCGCCAAGAATCAGGTGAGTTTCTCGATCGACAGGGCGTTGAGCGTTTCGGCTCCGATCTTCAAGATCGACTACAAGGACTCGGCGGCGGTTGCGGTGCTTAAGCCCGAGCAGGTGGCAGACAAAGTCATCATCACCGAAATACCGGACTTCCGCAGCCAGGATCGATCCCGGCGGTCTGAGATGTTTCGCGCTCAGAGCGAGTTCACCGGCAAGATGAACGAGTTCAAAGCCGCCGTGATCGTCTCCATTGATCGGGTCAACGCGATCGGCAACGGACCGGGAGCAGGACGCTTGATTGATCCCGACAACAGGCGCCCCAATATCGCTGCGGCTAACCTGCCGATAATCACGGTTCACGATCCGCGAGCGATCAAGGTTTACGACGCTATGAAGCCGGGCCCGTCAGAGGCCGAGCTTTCGGTGCGAGTGCCCGCGCAGATTGAGAGGCTGGTCAAGCTGCGAAACGTGATTGGGCTGTTGCGAGGCTCCGACCAGGTTCTAAAAGACACCTACGTGCTGGTGACCGCGCACTACGATCACCTGGGCGTGCGCGCCGGCATGGAAGGAGACAACATCTTCAATGGCGCGAACGACGATGGCAGCGGGACTGTCTCGGTGATCGAGTTGGCGTCGGCGCTTGCGACGCTCAAGCAACGCCCCAGGCGAAGCATTGTCTTCATGACTTTCTTTGGCGAGGAGAAAGGGCTGCTGGGCTCGCGATACTACGGCCGTCATCCGGTGTATCCGATCGACAAGACGGTTGCCAACATCAATCTTGAGCAGGTCGGACGCACCGACAGCAGCGAAGGGCCGCAGCTCGCGAACGCGTCGCTGACAGGGTTTGACTATTCCGACGTCGGCACGATCCTGGAAGCGGCCGGCAAGCTGACCGGCATCAAGATCTACAAGCACGAGCAGAACAGCGATTCCTTCTTCGGCAGAAGCGACAATCAAGCGCTCGCCGATCAGGGCGTGCCTGCTCACACATTGTGCACGGCGTTTGTCTATCCGGACTATCACGGCGCGGGCGATCACTGGGACAAGATTGATTACGCCAACATGGAAAAGGTCGATCGGATGGTCGCGCTCGCGCTGGTTATGATTGCCAACAACTCTGAGGCGCCGAAGTGGAACGAAGCTAATCCCAAGACGGCGCGCTATGTAAAGGCGTGGAACGATCATCACGGGAAATGAGATCCAGCATCTCACTCGGGCGCGGGGTTCGTAGTTCGGCCTTCAGGCGGAAGTTTGTAGGTGGCTCGGACTTTGCGATACAAACTTCCGCCTGAAGGCCGAACTACGAACCCCGCGCTAGTCGCTGGTTCAAGTTCCACACAGGAGGTGTAGCGATGTCGAAGCACCAGTTGGTTAATTGCTTGCTTGCCGCATCAGTTGCGGTAGCGCTGGTCTCAGCGGCCTCGGTGACGTTTGCGCGGCAGGAGATGATATCGCCTGACCCGGCTGACCTGATTCTTCGCAACGGCCTCATCTACACCGTCGATTCCACAAACACGCTTACCGAAGCCGTGGCAATCCGCGGCGGCAAGTTCGTCTTCGTGGGATCGAACAAAGACGTGAAAAAGTACAAGGGCAAGCAAACCCGAGTGATCGACTTGAAGGGACAACTCGTCCTTCCCGGTTTCAACGACAATCACGTTCACTTCGCTTCAGCGGCCCAGTTCCTCGAGTTCAACATCATGCGCGCGGCGACTCAGCAGGAATTCGTCGCGCGAGTTAGAGATGTGGTTGCGCGGTTGCCAAAAGGAGAATGGATACTCGGCGGCTACTGGGGAGCTTACGATCAATGGGCGGCAGGCAGCGCGGGCAGCGGCCGCCGCGAGCCTTTCTCACCCGATATGCGCGAGGTCGAGGCGATAACAAAAGACCATCCTATGTTCATTCGCAAGTTCGACGATTCGGAGTTCGCCGCCAATGCGGCCGCGCTGCGCGCCGTGGGAATCGATCCCTCTGACCCGAAGCTTCCGGCGGCGGCAAGCGCCGCAATGGCCGAAACAAGGCGGCAAGGTACCGAGCCTGCCGGATCGAAGATCGCAGGCATCGAGTTCCTGCGCGATTCGGGCGGACGCTTCAACGGACATCTGCGCGGGCGTGGGGTGACCTTGCTGTTCGCATCGGTGATTCCTAAAAAGTTCTCACACGAGCGACGCGTCCAACAAACAAAGAACGCGCTGGCCGAGATTCGCAAGTACGGCGTGACCAACGTCAGCGACATGAGTGACGACGAACAACTCGAGATTTACCGCGAGCTGCAAACGACAAACGAGCTGACCGTGCGCGTTCACTTTCGGCCGGGGCTCGATCGGTGGCAAGAAATGTCTGATCGCCGGATCAAGGTCGGATCGGGAGATGAATGGATTCGACTCGGCGCGCTCAAGGGTCACATAGATGGGATCATGGGCACGAGCACCGCGCGCTTTCTGCAGCCCTATTCGAATGATGCGGCGAACCGCGGCAAATGGCGCCCGCTGATGGTTGATGACAAGGGCAACTTTGTCGAGGGAAAGTTCCTTCAGTACATTCTCGACGCTGACCACGCGGGTTTGCAGATGACTGTTCACGCGATCGGCGACGAAGCAAACAACGTTTTGCTCAACTATCTCGAAGAGCTCAACCGGCAGAACGGTGTTCGCGACCGGCGTTTTCGTTTGGTCCACGCGCAGGTGATTGCGCCGGATGACTTCAAGCGATTGGGCAAGCTCGGAGTCGTAGCGGAAGTTCAGCCCTTTCATCTGAGCGACGACATGCGCTGGATGGAAGAGCGCATAGGCCGCGAGCGTTGCAAGGGCGCTTATGCGTTCAAGAGCATCAAGGACAGCGGCGCGGTGTTGTGCTTCGGGACTGATTGGCCCGGCACTTCGGCTTCTGAGTATCCGATCAACCCGATGCTTGGGCTTTATGCAGCGGTGACTCGTCAGACGTTAAGCGGCGAGCCCGCCGGCGGCTGGTTTCCCGAGCAGCGAATCTCGATCGAGGAAGCGATTCGGGCTTACACGTACAACACGGCTTACGCGAACTTCGAAGAGAAGATCAAAGGCTCGATTGAAGTGCACAAAGTCGCGGACCTCGTGGTGCTGACAAGAAACCTGCTACAGGCATCCCCGCGCGAGATACTTGATACGAAGGTGGTTTACACGATCGTCGGAGGTAAGATTGTGTACGGACTGTGAGAGTTAGTTGACCGGGAAATAAAAGCCTACCTGCCTGAGTTCTTGCAGCGCGGAGTTCAGGTCACTAATGAGGCCCTTCTCTTCAGCCTTGGCGAGCACTGCAACTGTGCCAATCACTGAGAGCGATAGTCGCAATGCTGTTTGGCGCGCCTGCCAGTCATCCAAGATGATGAAGTCAGCCTTTTGCTCGCGAGCAATAACTATCGCCTCGGACTCACCGGCTCCAAGGGTGATCTTCAGGGAATCCACAGCGAGAAAATCTTTCGGTTCGCACGTCGCTATCCAATCGGCTGCCGCAACTTCGTCGGCTCCGGGACGGCCACGGCCCGAAGTAACGACTTCGCCATAGACAGCCGGAGGAATCATTATGCTCCGAAGAGTTCACGCAGAAGATCAAGCCGACCGATCTTGCTCAATCCGATCAAGCAGGTTGAGTCAGCGACAACCACCTTAGACACCCGAAAGCCTTGCGAGATCGTCTTGAAGATCGCTCTCGGAATATCGGAACGGGATGCCAAGTTGTCGATTCAAGTCAGCAAAGTCCCAGTAGCTCATGCCACCGATTTCGCACGCTTTGCCGAGTGACAGCCGGCCGTGTTCAAAAAGGAACAGCGCCAGTAGCCGTCGAGCTTGCTGACTGAGATTGTCGAGATCAAGCCCCGCTTGGGAAGCCAGCAACGCTGGCAGGTCAAATTCTACGCGAAGCTGTTTCATAAGCCAGATTATGCATCTTCGCTATCAGGCGGGGCAATCATGATGTGGTTCCTCAGCGCTCTGTGCGGCGCCAAGCAACACCTTCAAGTATTCATCAACTGAAAGCCCCTGCGCCTTCGCCTGAGCGGCAAGCATCTGTGCGGTTTCCGGTCTGATCTCAATCGCGCTCATGCTTCACCTCGTCCGTTATCATGAAGCGTGTGTTGAGGGTAATCGGTTGAGTTCTCTTCGCCAAGAAACACCTTGTCGACAGAGCAAACTGAAAGTCGGGATCAAGACTGCTCGCCCTCGAACACTTTGCAACCCTGATGCTCGAAGGTCAGCAGACCGGCCCTTGGGCTTTTTGGATTTGCACAGACTCCCCAGTCGTAACCAAGAGAGCCTTTGAGTTTCAAGAAATGCTTGCACCCGCACGAGCAATCCGGTCCCCAATCGGTCTCTCTGCTTCGCTCGCCGAACGGCTCGAAATCACCTGGCAGTTCTTTGACGAAGGCTAAGAGTTGCTCGTGGATAATGCGTGCCATCTCCTTCAAGGCTTCTTCTTCCCAAAAGGTATCTTTATCCCCGTCTTGGGAACGGTCACGCCGCCGGTGTTTATCAGGCTGCGCACATCAGAAGGCAAGTAGGCAGTCATGCGATATGAAACGCCACTCGCCGTGAGGACCTTCAGTGCGGCTTTAAGCGTCGGGTCGTAGCCGCGCGCTTCGGTCTCGTGCCCTTTGCCGGCTTTAGACATTGCCTCCCCGTCCGAGCCACCCGCCAGTTGTCCCTTCTCCGTGTACAAAGCAGACAGGGCCAGGTGATTGCCAGCCATTTCGCCGGAGTTGTTGGTTTCACCTTGATAGCCGCTCGCGTTGTTATACTCCTTGATGGCCTGATCGGTGCTGCCCTCGGCGTGATAACAATAGGCCAGCTCCCGATGCGCGTCGTAGTAGTCGGAACGCAGCTCGAGCGCCTTCTTCAACTGTGGTATTGCCTGCTGGTATTGTTTCATCAATCGATATGTGTAGCCGACGCCGTAGTAACACTCCGCATCTTCGGGCGCGATCGTCGAAGCGCGCACAAACGCACTCATAGCTCTTGGCCGGTCGCGCTCCTCGAGCGAATACGCATAACCGAGCGCGAGATTCACAACCGCGAGATCGGGCGATTTCTTCGCGGCAAGCTCCGCGGCTCGCACCGCTTCTTTGCCGGCGTCCTTCTGCTTGATCGCTTTGGCCGGCCGCGGATTCATGGAGGTGTCCTGCGTTTCGTCTTCCAAGGCCCAGATGCTGAGCGCGCGCGCCCGACGGGCAGTCAGTTCGGCATTGTCCGGGAGCTTTTCCGAAGCCGTGGTCAGCAGATCAACCGCGTCGCGATAACGACCAGCCGCCATGTACGCGCTGGCGAGCCGGTCGTAGGCGGCGATCGAACTGGCGTCCTCGCGGATCGCTTGCTCGTAGGACGCGACGGCCTGTGGCCATAGTTTTTGCGATTCGAATTGTACTCCCTTCTCGTAGCTCGCGTTGGCGGTGGTGGGCTTCAACGTGATGGTGAATTCCTGCTGGTAGCCCGGCACAACCGTGATCTTTGTTTCGGTCGGTTGAAAGCCCTGCGACTCGGCACGCACGGTGTACTGCCCGGGCTGAAGCTCTTTTTCCAGCGGCGCGGTGCCTAGGACCTGACCGTTCAAACTCAAGGTGGCATCCTTCGGCGAAGTCGCCAGCACTACCGTCCCTTTCGTAGGCGGCGACGGGGGACTGGCAGCAAACTGAGACATCCGAACGATGACCAAGGGCCCGTGGACTTCGGTCGCAACCATCAGCGGCGTTTGCGCGACTGCGAACTTGGCGCGGCTCCCAAACTCGGCGCTCCATTTGCCGACATTCTCTTTGAGGAAGTTTGCCAGGTAGCCTGCTTCGACTCGACCATCCGGTCTGTTTGCGACTACGCGAATGCCTTCCAGTATGTAATAGGTGAAGACGCCGTGCTTGAGTTGAGGGTCTTCGTATGCGCGTTCACCAACCTGGCAAGCGTAAAAGACAATCGCTGTGGGGGGCACGGCATCTGCTGGCCGAGTGGCGCCCGGGGTAATGCGCAGACCGCGAGTCATAACGTCGGTCATCGTGTTGCCCTTGATGCCACGTCCGGGAAACGGGTCTTCGCGGCACGCGTCAATGAAGATCGAGAACTGCGACGCCTTTAGCGCGCTTAGCCTGCGCGCGAGGTCTTCAAGGTCTACAGCGGTCCGTTCGAGCGACTCCTTTGACTGGGCATCGACGTCGACCGGCAGGAAGAAACTCTTTGCTTGAAGGCCCAGCCCGCGAGCAATTCCATGGCCGGCCAGAAACACGATCACCTCGTGGCCGGGCTGAACGCGCGGGGCAAGATAATCGATCGCGGCCAGGATGTTTTGCCTGGTTGCCTTCGCGTCGCCTGCTCCGTTGTCGGTCAGAAGCCGGATGTGGTCTTCAGGAAACCCGGCGGAGCTGACCAGCAAGTCTTTGATGGCGGTGGCATCATCGCGCGGGAAACCCAGGCTCTGAATCTGGCCGGGATACTGGCTCACCCCGACGAGCAAAGCCCACTGGTTGTCGGCGACGGGCGCCTTCTTGGCTGCCGCCTGCGGCGCGGCTGGCATTTCAGCCGTTGGTGGAGCTGTTTTGTTCGGGTCTTTGGACGAAGATGATGACGGTTGCGGCGGCTTTGGCTTTGGTCGTTGCGATCCGGCCGCGACCACCAGAGGCACAGACAGGCACAGTCCAAAAACGGCGAGAAGGATTTTATGACGCATACGATACCCCCTAATGAAAACGCGCTGCTCGTGAGCGCCGGAGTGTTTAGAGTTTACAAGCGAGGTATCCGCGACTGCGAATCCTCATTCAAGGCAGCCGGGACAAGAATGACTGCCGCTTCCATGACTCTAATGGTCATCCGTTGAGGAGTATCGCACAACGGCTTTGGTGGATCAAATTCATGGAGGCTGTTCACTCTTCGCAAGTCTGTGCTATGATCTCGTCCGTTGTGAGCGGTCGAACTCCGGATCGCGAAGCAACGAATCGTTCAAGCTCCACTCCTCACCTCGATCTTCGAAGCAAACAAGACTGGTTTAGAAAGCGCAGAACAACGGTTCGTCCCACCACGAGCCCCCCAGGGGGAATAATGTCCTTCTTACGCAAGCGAAAAAGGGAGGGTGATATGAAGACATTCAAAGGAAACGGCGAGGACTCCGGGCAGGGAAGAATAACCCGCGGGGTCGAGGTGTCTGGTGAGGTTCTTTTCGCGGACGCGCTTCAGGTGGACGGTAAGGTGACCGGCAAACTGATCTCCGAAAGCGGCTCTCTCATGATAGAGCAAACCGGGGACATCCAGGCCGACGTCGACGTTGGCGTATGTGTGATCCGCGGCGCGCTGCACGGCAATGTGAACGCGAGATCGAGAGTCGAGATCTACAAGACCGCTCGCGTCCAGGGTGACATAACTACTCCGGTCTTGCTTGTAGAGGAGGGCGCTATGTTGAGCGGCGCAATAACGATGGGTAAGGATGCCGCGCGACTGCCGGACGCGATTCGGCTGGAAGGAAACGAGGAGTTGCGTAAGAGCAAGGGTGCGTCGTAATGAAGCAGCTCGAGCAGCAAACTTCTCAACCGAGCTGGCTTCGGCGGTTTAGGTCGATGGTGACTTCGCTTCGCGCCGTGAGGAGCCGGCTAGCTACGCGGGCGAGGCTATTGGAGCGGCGCGAACACGGAACCGCGTCGCAGTCACCGCCGACGCCTGCCTTGAAGATCGCGGGATACAGCCTCGTCTTGATGGACGCCGACGGCCAGGTCATTTGGACGAGAGATTGGGATTCGGGCGGCGTGTTTGAGTTCGGCCCGCGCCAACGCCTGTGGGTGTTTTGCGGATTCACGAATTATTCGACAAGCGAGACAGAGGTCTCAGAATACGAGATCGAGTTGATGGGAGAAGACGGGGCAGTCGTCGAGCGTTTCGGTGACTCGTTTGGCGATTCAGTAATCATCCCACCCGGTGAAAGCAAACACTTTCCGGCTGAATGGCGGATGTATGATTGATTGAGAGTTCGGCCTTTTCTGATGTACTATGCAGACATCCTGGGTATCAATGTGATTAGGCACAGAGAGGCATAGCAATGAGCGACGATCTAACACAGAAGCTACCAGGTGACAAAGAGCCCGTCGCCCCGCAAGACGACGACAGAATCGGTTTGCTTATCATCGCGGTTCAATCGCTGAGCGGTGTTGTCCACGAGGTGAGGGCTCGCCTCGAGGCGCTTGAGAAAACAGTGACTGAGCGTTCGTTTGAAACCAAGCCCATTTGGGAGCGTGCGCTCGCGGAAATAGCTGCAACGAGGGCGGAGCTTGCGGAAACGAGAGCGGAGTTGAAGGCGGAGCTTGCGCAAACGAGAGCAGAGCTGAAAGCCGAGATTGCGGAAACAAAAGCTGAGCTTAGATCCGAGATGAAGGACGGGTTCCGCAAGTTGGCCTTGAAAATTGAACTGCTCAACGAGGACTCGTTAACGCTTCGCGGAGATCAGAAACAACTCGACAGACGAGTTGAGACCCTGGAGTCAAAGACTCCCTAGTCTGTCCAGGACCCAAACAACCTTCGTTCAACGCATTGTTTGACTTAAGCATGTGGGCGCCTGTCAAAACAGGAGCGGCTGACCCATAACGGCTGCGGGCTCAATACACTCAGACGAATCGTTCTTGACTGAGTTCACAAGTTTGGACACCGTGTACGCGGCCATCTCACAGGCCGGATAAGGCTGGAGCAAATCGAGCAACCGCGTATGGTCTTCCACCGCAGAGTCGAGCCAGAAGTCCTCAGCGGCCTTCGGGAGAATGACGGGCATTCGGTCGTGAATGGATCGTACCAACTCGTTAGATTCCGTCGTGATGATCGTGCAGGTGACGAGCGGCTCTCCCAATGGCGGAGTCCAGGTTTCGTATAGTCCGGCGAAGCCAAACGGCCGCTCGGGCTCGAGGTGTATGAACAAGGGAGTTTTGGTCGTGCCCTGCTTTTGCCACTCGAAAAACCCGTCCGCTACAACCAGGCATCGTCGTCTCTTGAACGCTTCCTTGAACGCGGCTTTCACCGTCAACGTCTCGGCGCGAGCGTTAATGAGCTTGCTTCCTATCGTCGGATCCGTAGCCCAGTAGGGCACAAGACCCCATCGCATCGCTACGATCCGCTTCGTTCCACTATTCAAAACTACCGCGACGAGGTGCGTGGGTGCTATGTTGAAGCTGGGCTGGAGGTCGTCGGTGATTTCTTGAACGCCGAAATCCCTGGCCATCTCCGATGAAGCTCTCTTTCTGACGAACCGACCGCACATGACGTGCAGCCTACACAAGTGCGGTTCATGCTGTAAAGCAACCGCGCAGTCGCCGGCTTGAAGTCGCGTTGACACTGCCTCGCAGCGCTGGCTAATCTCGCGCGGTCGAAGGAGACGTTCCATGCTCACGTCTATCATTGGGTCGTTGATAATAGGACTCATCATCGGGGCGCTTGCTCGCGCGATAGTGCCGGGTCGTGATCCGATCGGCTGCTTCACCACGGCGCTGCTTGGTATCGGCGGCTCCATCGTAGGCGGCCTGATCGGCAGTGCGATATGGCCAGCAGCAGGGCGAGAAGGTTTCACGAGTTCGCACCGCTTACTTCACTTTCTGCTCGCGGTCGTTGGCGCTGTCACCCTGCTTTGGCTGTGGCGTGCGATCACCGGCCGGCGCGGATGATCCTCGGGCCGTTCGCGCATGATGATCCTCAGAGGCCGAATGATTCGCGTCAGGATGGACGAGGGCCACGGGGGTTTGACCTGCGCAGCTTTGTACTATTCGAGTGCAAATCTATCCCACCGGCGACTCAACTCAAGCGCGTAAACGATGCACCGCTAGATTAGAATCAGTCTTGGCGATTGCTGCTCGATCCTCATACGAAGTTGGCACGGGCATTGCTGGAGTGTCTGAGTTGTATGCAAATCTTTGCCGCGCGTTTGTTCGTACTAGCTATAGCGAGCAAAGAGACGCATGTGGCAAGTGGTCCTTTAACGATTGAGGTTTTGGAAGAATCACCGAGGAGAACCGTATGCTGACAATCATCGTGGCAACAGTGATCGCTCTGAGTTTAGCCTGCGTGGTACTGATGAAAAGCCGAGTCACCGATCCGGCACAGTTAGATCAGCCACGCCCTGCGTTGCTGACGATAGGAGTTCAGATAATCTGCGGGGACTGTTCCGGCGAAGCCGAGCACCCCTTTAAGACGTACATGAACCGGTATGGGAGCTGCAGCCAGTGCGGGGGCAACAGTTATTTGCTTGCGTCGGCCATTGCCATAAACAGCTTGTTGGCGAGAGCCACTCGCCTGAGAGAAGCACAGATCGCCTCCAGCCACGGCCGGGTTCTTCCATTCGAGGCTCTGGGGTCTCGCACATCGCGATCAGAGAGAATCGCAGTATAAACGGCATCAAATGTCTGGCGGAATGGGAGGTCTCACGCACTGGGGCCTCCTTTTCTCTTTTGGTCACCGGGTACTCGCTGGGTAGTAAGTGATGAGTAGTGTGTAGCCAGCACTCGCTCAATACCGCGCATTATTGTTTCAATATCCGCTCGTAGTCTTCCGGCAAGTCACAATCTTCCAGTACTGCTCGGCTAGACACTTCGACGCGCGCGACCTGGTCGAGATGCGCGCGCACTACCTGGCGTAAACCTTGTTCGGGATTCATCGTCAGAATCTCCTCTTTGAGGCCGACGTCGAGAAGAATCGGGTGGCCGTTTCTTCCCCCATATGCAGGAATCACGATCAGTGCTGACGCCTTTTCATACGTTTCGATGACAAGGTCGATTACATCCGCGCCGATCTGCGGCTGATCAACGAGCGCCACGACGCAAGCTCGCGTACTTTCCGACAGGGCTTGAACCCCGCGCTTGATCGAAGACGCCATGCCCGATCGATAGCCGGCGTTGTGCGCGAATCTGACGCAACGATCGCCGGCAGCGCGCCGGACTTCCAATTCGCGATGGCCGGTCACGACGATGACTTCATCGACGCGAGAAGCGAGGAGGTTATCTACGCAGTGCTCGACAAAGCTCTTATCGCCGAGGCGGAGTAACTGTTTGAACTCACCCATCCGCCGTGATTCTCCCGCTGCCAGGAGTATTGCCGAAATCATGTGAAGCTCCCAAAGTGGACCCGCCGTCGGATCAGGCCCTCGGATCAGACCCCGATTATAAGGTCGGGCCCGTGAGCCATCCAGCCAGACACCCCGGTCACTGAAGCGAGTAGCGACCGCAGGCTTGCGCCCAACCGCGTAGAGACTCACTCAGCACCGATGAAGCAGGCACTCAGTTTGCCCGTGCTTCGTTCTAACTGCTAGACTTCAAGCTCAACCGAGAATAGTCTGATCCGCACTCAAAGGACGTGAAACTCTGGTGCCTTGAGCAGCATCCAACAACCGCAAACAATTAGCGCAGACGAGGAGAAAGCAATGTTGACCGGGTTAAGGGCAATCACAGCCAGCTTCGCGATCATGGCGTGCATCGGTGTCACGGCGCGCGCGCAAGATCTCAGTTTTTCGACGCCCGGTGGCGAGACGGTGACTCTTTCGAGCATGCGCGGGAACGTCGTCGTGCTGCTTTTTAGCGGCGTCCAGGACCCACAGCGCCGCGAAGGGCTCAAAGCGCTCGGGTCCCTGACGGAGCAATACCAGGGCAAAAACGTGAAGGTCTATTGGGTGAGCGTCAACCCTGCGAGCGAAGTGACAAACGATCAACTCAAGAGCGTCTCCAACTCGGTTCCCGTTTTACGCGACACCAATCAAGCTGCGTTCAAGCGCTTCAGCGGCAAGCTCGCTCAGCTTCCCACGATTGTCGTGCTTGATCGGCAGGGTAATCCCCTCGGTCAACCACGCGGCGGAATCAATCCGAATTCTGACTTCATAAACGACCTCGCCTCCATAATCGACGGCTTGTTACAGCGCTAGTGGAACGCCGAGAACGCGGATCCGACAGATGGTCGCGGGATTCGATCCGTAAACATCCGTCGCATCCGCATGGCAGCGTTCCGTTCGCTGGCGCGTCGCTTCTCCCTCTGTTAGAAATTGATCTGATGAGAAACGATGATTGCGGCTCAATCGTGTTGTCTTACTTCGAAGCCCGCCGCGCGGAGATGCTGGAGTTCACCCGCTGGCTCGTGGAACAAGAGTCAATGTCTCGCGAGGCTGATGCAACCAGGCGCATAGCGGAGAACCTCAGCGAGAGTCTGGCTTCGACGGGCGCCTCGGTCGAGTTGCTCAACGACCCGCGTTACGGCTCAACGATTCGCGCGCGGTTCAATCACGCGAGCGACGAATCGCGAAACGACAAGCAGCTACTGGTCGTCGGGCATCTCGACACGGTGTGGCCCATCGGCACGTTAGCGGCGCGACCTTTCCGGGTTGAAGGCGACCGTGCATTTGGACCGGGCATTTTCGATATGAAGGCAGGGGTGATGCTTGCAGCATTTGCTATTCGCGCGATCAAAGACCTCGGGCGATTGACTAAGCGGCGCACGACTCTCTTGATGACGTGTGACGAAGAAACCGGAAGTCACTTTTCGCGTGACATTATCGAAGAAGAAGGCCGCCGCGCGCATGCTGCGCTGGTGCTGGAACCGCCGATACCGGGCGGCACAATCAAGACCGGACGAAAAGGAGTCGGCGAGTTCGAGCTGATCATTCGCGGGCGGGCGGCTCACGCGGGCAACGATCCGCGGGCGGGAATCAGCGCGATAACCGAGATGGCCCATCAGATTCTTGCTATCAACAAGCTGAACGATTACGAGCGCGGCACGACGGTCAACGTAGGCGTGGCGCACGGTGGCGTGCTCTCAAACGTGATTGCAGCCGAGGCTCATGCTTTTGTAGACATGCGATTTCGAACCGTCGATGAGGGCGAGCGCATAACCGAAGCGATGTCACATCTACAGCCGGTTGTCGACGGCGCTCGCATCGAGATGCGCGGCGGTATTAATCGCCCGCCTCTGGTTCGCACGCCTGAAACCGGCGCGCTGTTCGAGCACGCAAAGGGACTGGCTTCCGAGATTGGCTTTGAACTGAAAGAAGGCTCGGTGGGCGGCGGTTCGGATGGGAACTTCATTGCAGCGCTAGGCGTGCCGGTGCTCGATGGCTTGGGGGTCGATGGCGCAGGCGCTCACGCCGAACACGAGCACATAATCATCAGCGACATCCCGCGCCGCGCTTCGCTACTCACTCGATTGATTGAAACGACCTAGCGGTCACATGTGTTTCTAATTCGAAGAGCAGGATCCCTCGCTGCTCGTAGATGAGCCTAAATCTGCTTTGAAAGAATGGATCATACGGAAGATTGACTTTTACAAGATCGTTTCTGATCAAAAAGTAGTCGGCGCCCAGAGTTCTTAATTCATTGTAGAGCAGTTGGCTGTCATTGATCTTATCCAGGATGCGAGAGTACCTTGCGAGCCCGAAATGGTCGCCCATAAAAAGCCCATCGGCAAAGTACGCCATGCGTTCGTCATACAATGCATATAACGCATAATCGCGCCCCTTCAGATCGTTAAGCAATTTGTAAGCAGGATAAGAGGGCAGGGCTCTGATCAAATATGCATCTCTCTGCTGCGTGGAAATTGGCACCGACCCTCGCTCGCGTAGTCTAAGCAGTGACCACGCCCACCCGGGCGAAAACAACAAGAGCGCTCCCAGGATTGCTGCGATCTTATGACCGGTCCATCCGCGAGAAGACGGCAATTGCAGCAACAAAGAGTCGAAGCTTGCCGCGGTTGCGAGGCTGAGCAATGGCAGGGCTGGCAGCAGATAGCGCGGCTCCTGGACAGTAAAGAACCAGAACAGCGTGAAGCCGACTGCAATAGTCAATAGCCCCCTAGTGCGTTTCCGCGCAACGCCGAAAATGAACAGCAGATGAGGCGCAAAAAAGCAGAGCGGAGACACAAAAGCGCCGAAGCTTCTCCAGTTTGCTAACAGGTTCCAGGGCAGCAGAACAAGCGCCTTTAGATCTTTTCCAACTCCAAATCGCGAATAGTCGTCAAAGATGCCCTGAAAATCCTCAGGCTTCCACAGCCCGTAACCAAACACGCGGCCCACCGACTCGTAGAAGAAAGGGAATAAAGGATTGTTCGTATAGTAAAAATTACGCGCGAGCCAGGGAGCAAATATCACAATTGCCAGCAAGACAGGCCAAAAGGATCGCGGGAGCTTGCGAGTCTTCCAGCCGGTGTACAAGGCGATCGCTGTTAGAACGACCAGGAAAAAGAGCGCAGGATATTTCGTGCCCACAGCGAGCCCGCAGAAAACTCCCGCGAGAACTAGCCATTGCTGCTGCCGTGATTCAAGATAGTTCCATAGAGCGTAAACCATCATCATCACGAAGAACATCAGTCCCATGTCTATAAGTGCGACTGATCCTACCCCTATCACAAGAGGGCTTTGGAGCAGTATTGCGCCCGCCCACAGTCCTGCGCGCCGCGAAAAGAAGCGCTGGCCGAAAGATATAATCGCGACGACAAGTACCGCCATCATTAAGAATTCAATCAGTTGCGCCAGAATGTCGTCGTACAGCAAGAGCGCGAGAGTGAACAGCATTTGGTTATTTTGAGGAAATACCGGAAAGCGCAAGTACGGCGTAACCACGAGCTGATGGTTTTGAACGTAGCTTTTTGCTGCAGCGAGGTGATATTCGGTAGCGTCCCAGGCTGTTGGCGGGTAGAGCGGAAGGATCACAAGTGGCAGCAACACGATCGACACGGCGACGGCAACAAAAAGCACCCGCCCTTTGTTCCTTCTCTTGAGGACAGTCTGAGCGCGGCGCGCCGGCTTGAGCCAGCCCAACCAGACTCGATTACAAATCAACAACCCAATCAAGAGTAGGCTGATAAGCAGCGCGGGATTCAGTAATCCGCAGAGGCCCAGCGCGAAGACGATATAAGCAATCAGTCCTAAGCCGAGAGCTATGGAAAAACCCAATTGTTCCAACAGAGAGTCGTAGCGAACGGCGAGCGTCAGCCGACGCCCGAAAACGTACGCGAGCAGGGCAAGCAGTCCAACAGCAAAGTAATGGGAGAGAGCAAAGATCAGTTCTTGCATTGGAGCAGCGCGTCTAAGACAAAGTCGTACCGGGATTCGGAGGTCTGGTATTCAACAGCAGTCCTTTCAGCCAATTTCAATCGCCGCTGCTGATGGGCTCAATCGGGTTGCACCAGAAGATTAATTCGCAAGCCCTATGCGCTGTAAAAGGTCCGTGAATCTTTTATCTGACCGAAGGCTCTTGAGCAGCGGGTCGACTCTCAGGTTCATCAGCCAGATGTCTCGATCCTCGATTGCCTTTCCCAGCCATTTGAATGCCTGGTCCTTCTCCCCAAGCCCGGCATAGATCGTCGCAACCGTGTAGGGAGAAACGTAGCGCTGCTTCTCTTTGTCCAGATCGGCAAGTATTCGCAGCGCCTCGCGCCGGTTGCCCGACACCGCGTAAGCGTGCCCCAACAGCGACATCATCAACGGACTGCCAGACAGTTTCGCGCCTTGCTGGAACTGGTCAATAGCTTCCCTGTACATACCCTTTTGTTCGTAGACAAGGCCCAGATACCGGCGAGCGGGGAAGAAGTTCGGATCAACATCGAGGAGCCTCTTGCAATGCGCGATTGCTTCGTCGTAACGGCCAGCGAAATAAAGTATCCAACCCAGATGCGAATTCCCGATGAATGAGAGAGGCTCGAGTTCCTGAGCGCGTTTGGCTTCGGCAATCGCTTCGTCGAATCTTCCCATAGCAACCAGGTACGAGCTGTACCACTGATGGGCCGGCGCGTAGGTGGGTTTGTACTTGATCGCGAGCTGGAACTCCTTCTCAGCTTCTTCCCGTCCCCAGTCCCACCGGTGTTTGATGAACGCCAGCGAAGTGCGTGCCTCGGCGAGCGTGCCGTCAATGCTCAGTGCCTTGGTCGCGGCTTCCTTTGCTTTTGGGAAGGCGTCCTTCGGCTGGCTTATGCCGTATACCACAAGCATGTTGTAGCAGTCCGCCAGACCCGCATAAGCCGGCGCGTAACTCTGGTCTACTTCGATTGCTTTTTGGAAATACTCGATCCCATGAAGCAGGCCGTCTTCGGTACGCTTGTTCCAGGAGTTGCGCCCCTTCAAATACAGGCTGAAGGCCTCGAGTTGCTTCTGCTCTTCGACGCTTAACTTGAGCCGGAGATTCTCGAAGATGTCCCTCGAAATATCTTCCTGCACAAGAAGGATGTCTGAAACCCTGCGGTCGTAATGCTGGCCCCACATCTGCGCCACGTTAGTCGCGTCAATCAAGTCCACCTGTATGCTCAACGTGTCTCCCCGCCGGTGGACTCTGCCTGTGAGCACAGCGCGAACGTTCAGCTCACGGGCGATCTTTCGAGGATCAGTTTCATGGCCCTTGTAATTGAGCACAACGCTGCGCGGCACGACTCTCAGCTTTGGCAGTTGCGAGAGATTGTTGACGAGGCTTTCGGTGATTTCGTCGCTGAAGTACTCAGCATCAGTGTCGGCGGCTTCGTTTATGAACGGGAGAACGGCTATTGATTCTATTACGCTGCTGGCGCCATCGATGGCCTTGCCGCCTCGCGTGGAGTAGACGATTCCGGCGGCCGCCGCGACCAACGCGAGCAGCGAAACCAGGGCAAGCGCACGATTACGCTTTAGGCTGCCAATCACATTGTGAACCGAGGTGTCGCGAAACACGCCGGCAGTCTCGGTTTCAGAGGTCAACACCGCTGCGGGTTCGATAACTGCTACAGCCGCGCTTGCCTTGTCGCGAGAATCAAATCCGCTGTCCCGTGACTCGCTTACGGTCGCAACGAATCTGTAGCCGCGCCGCGCTACAGTTTCGATGTATTGATGCCCGTTTTGCCCTTCGCCCAGGGCCTTCCTCAAGAGCGATATGTTCTGGGTGAGATTTCCTTCCTCGACGAAGCTATCAGGCCACACCTTTTTCATGAGGCCGTCTTTTGAAATCACCTGACCGCTGCTTTCAACCAGCGCCAGCAGTATGTCGAAGACCTTTGGCGTGAGCGGGACGATCTCCTGGTCGCGGAGCAGAACCCGGTCGCTGGTGCTTATGCGGAAGCGGCCAAACTCATAGAAGTGTTGCGAATGCTCGACCATGGACGGCTTTGAGAAACATCTTTGAGAAAAAATTGAGCCCGTTCTGAGGACTTACAAGCCGGCTGACAGTATCGTCTGCCTCGATCGAAGTGGCGAACCAGATTCAACGGTCTCGGCCGCGCCCATTCTAGCTCAGGGCGCTAATGGGTCGCAAAAGAAAAGGGCCGTTCCAGCGGGGTGTCGGAATGAACAACCTTTACTTCGCCTGCACTGACTGCAAGACCTACGTTGACGCCGGATACCGATGGGCGTCCTGGTGGCTGGAAGAACCGGGCATCGTGAAACGAGGCAAGCCCGTCTCGGTGGAGTCGGTGCTTTCCGCAAGAGAGTACTGGACACCCGGCAAGACAGATGGCGCGCAGTGGCTCTACGGCGAAGTGCTGCCATCGGTTCGGCGCTTCCTGGAGGAGCACCGATGCCATCGAATCGTCTTTGGCGACACTGGCGAGTTTCTCTCACCTGACAGCAATGGCCTCCTGGACTGGATGCAAGTTGGTTTCTTGCCGCTGCTCCTGCCGCGATACTTCGTCGAGCGACTCGGGTTCCAAACCTGGGACCAGGTTTCCAACTTCATAGCACGTCAAGACAGCACGCCGTGGTGGTGGATGCTCGAGTGGGATGAGATGCACGCCAAAGCTCGAAGTAAGTTTCAGGAGTTGGTTGAATCAAGAACCGGGTGTCAAAAGTCTGTCGGTTGCAATCCTCGAGGATACTGATGCTCAATGGCAGAACCGACTCTATCTTGCTCCGCCGTCCCGCCAGGCGAAGAAGTTCGCAACCTGCTCGGCGATCCTCCCGATCGCGTCTTCCAGATTTGGTCCGATGCCATTGTGTCGAGCCGTAAACACCGAGATCGCAATGTGCCGATTAGCGCTTTCCAGTATCCCAACATCGTTGCCGATGTATGGCATGAAGTCTCCCGTCTTGTGAGGCACGCGAAACCCTGTCACATACTTTGGCAGGCGAGAGCTGTAAACCTGGCCGCGCATGATTTGAAGCATTTGTTCACTCGCCTGCTTGCTCACCGCCTCGCCCTTTTGAATCTTCTCCAGGAGCTTTCCCATATCGCGCGGAGACGATAGCCCGTACGGCGTCTTGCCTTCGGTGTGAAATTTCCAAGCGTCCGGTTCCGCGCGCAACGCTTTGAACCAGGCGTCGGATGGACCGGTGGCTTTGATTGTGTTCAGGCCATAGCTCTGCATGAGTTTGTTCACCGGTTCGATCCCGCCAACCTTCTCAAACAGCATATCCGTAGCAGTGTTGTCGCTTACGATGATCATCAAGGTGATCAGGTCCTTGATGGTTAAACTGGCCCCAGCATCGAGTGAGCGTATCACTCCAGTACCCGGGCGCTTCTCTGTTTCCTTGAGAGTCACCCGATCGGTCAGCGCGAACTTCCCGGCTTCAATCTGACGGAAGACTTCGGCCATCAACGGGATCTTGATGACGCTCATCGTATCCATCGTCTCATCGGCGTTGATCGCGATCTCTTCACCGGTCTCGATGCACTTGATATAGATTCCCCACTTCGCATTCACCGACCGAGTGATGCGCTCGATGTTGGACTGAAGTCGGGTTAGAGGTGTCATTTGCTGAGGCTGTTGGATAGCCAGGTTCGTAGTCGTCAGAACGGTGACGGTGACCAGCGCCCGAATACAGCGTAGGAGCATATTGCGCATAGAGTAGTCTCTCCTTGAAACAGCCAGTCAAATCTTCTGCACCAACTGAGACTTTGTCAACGACTTGCCGGGTCGACTCTAGCCGTAGCAGCCGGGCGAAGCTCGGAAGATTGGGTTGCATATGAAGATTGTCTTTACATATTCGGAAGTTGTGATAGGATCGCGGCACGTTCGAAGCTCATCTGTAGCAACAAGCCCCTCCTAAAAACTCGATAGGTTGGCCGCACAAGGAGCCTGCGAGTGAGAAGAGCCGCAGCACAGAGCACATATTCCAGCAGGAAACGCACAAGACAAAACGGGGGAACCCTCGCAGTCTGCTCGCTGTTTGTTTTGGCCACCTTCCTGCTCGGTTCCGGTCCAACGGCGCGTTCGCGCAAGACCAAGCTCAAAACGTTCGATAGTCCGGCCGAGGCGCGCGAGTTCTACCGCTTGAAACGGGCGCCTCGCGGAAAAGGGCCGATCCCGGTCGACCGTTATTTCAAAGCCATCGAACACGTGAAGCAGATGCCGGCGTACTCAACTCGGCTGAGCCGATTTCTGACTGAGGGCGACGAGAGCAAGGGACCCGTGCTGGGTCAATGGACAAACCTTGGACCCGGCAACGTCGGCGGACGAACGAGGGCTCTGGTTGTGAATCCCTCAAATCCGAACGTGATGTATGCCGGCGGCGTCGCGGGAGGCGTTTGGAAGACAACCACTGCTGGAGCGTCGTGGACCGCAATGGCCGACTTGCTGCCAAACATCGCCGTCAACTCACTGGCGATTGATCCTTCGAACCCTAACGTTATTTATGCCGGCACGGGTGAAGGCTACTTCAACGATGATTCAGTGAGGGGCGCCGGCATATTCAAGTCAACCGACGAAGGCGCAAACTGGAGCTATCTGACAAGCACAAACACTTCCGATTTTCACTACGTGAACGACATCGTGGTCAGCCCGACCAACAATCAGCGAATCTATGCCGGCACTGGGACGGGTGTGTGGCGCAGCACGAACGGGGGAACAACCTGGACGCGAGTGTTAAATCCTGGAGTGACCGGCGGCTGTCTGGATTTGGCCGTTAGAACTGATCAACCCACCGATTATCTGCTTGCGTCGTGCGGTACATTTGATTTCGCAGCCGTCTACCGCAACACGAACGCCGCCGGGGCCGGCGCCTGGACACAAGTGCTTGCTGAATTTGGCATGGCCCGCACGTCGCTGGCAATAGCGCCATCGAACCAGGCCGTGATGTACGCGATGGCGTCGAGCATTGAAGGCGGCCCTTTCGATCATGGGTTATATGCAGTATTCAGATCAACAAACGGCGGCGCGAACTGGACCGCGCGAGTGCGAAATACGGACCCGGTCAAGCTAAACACCGTTCTTCTATCCAATCCCATCATTGCCTTCTTCACAGAATGCACCGGCGAGATTGAAGCGCTGGTGAACCAGGGTTGGTACGACAACGTCATTGCGGTTGACCCGCTGGACTCGAACCGCGTGTGGGCCGGCGGTATTGATCTGTTTAGGTCCGACGATGGCGGCGCAAACTGGGGCATCGCCTCCCACTGGTGGGCCGACCCGTCCGCAAGCGTCTACTGCCATGCCGATCAGCACGCGATCGTTTTTCATCCCGGCTACAACGGCACAACCAACAAGACAATGTATGTCGGGAATGATGGCGGCCTGTTCGTTACCACGGACGCGCGAGCTGCAACAGGCACCGGTGACATCGCGGTCTGCAACCAGATCAGCAGCGTGCCATGGTCGAATCTTAACAACGGCTACGGCGTTACTCAGTTTTATCACGGCGCGCCCTATCCGAATGGCGCGACGTATTTTGGAGGCGCGCAGGACAACGGTGTTACCAGGGGGTCGGACGGAGCACCGAACGCTTGGAGTACGCTCTTAGGCGGTGATGGTGGGTACGTCGCAGTCGACCCGACCAACACCGACGTGCTCTACGCTGAGAACATTCTGCTCTCGATACAGAAGTCAACCGACGGTGGCGCGACCTTCGCGGATGCGATCACCGGTATCGCTGAATTCTTCCTGGACTTCTCGTTCATTACTCCTTTCGTGATGGACTCAAGCGACCCACAGCGGCTGTGGACCGGAGGCCTCTACATGTGGCGGACTACCGACGGCGCCGCCAACTGGAGTCAGGCCAGCGATATAGTGGCCGGCTTTGGAAGCGTCACCGCGATCGCGGCGGCCCCGACTAACCCGAACAACGTGCTGGCCGGGACACTAGACGGTTTCATTCATCGAACCAACATTGGCCTCACGTCGGATGAGAACACCGTCTGGCCGTTTGTTCAGCTGAGAGATGGCTTCGTTTCGTCGCTTACGTTTGATCCAGCGAACGCGGACACTGCGTACGCGACTTATTCGACTTTCAACACGATCCCGGCAGATCGACACGTCTACAAGAGCACCGACGGGGGCGCGACCTGGATCGGAATTGACGGCGCGGGCGGGACCGGGCTTCCTGATATTCCGGTTCATTCGCTGATTGTCGATCCAACTAATCTATCGAGGCTCTATGTTGGAACCGATCTCGGAGTGTTTGTGACGCTGGACGGCGGAGCAAACTGGGCGCGAGAGAACACTGGATTTGCAAACGTCGCTACCGAAGCGCTGGCGGTGAATGGTCCGGCGGGGGCTATGAACGTCTTTGCCTTCACACACGGCCGGGGAGCATGGCGAGTGCCGCTTTGCGTCTTTTCACTTTCCCAGGTTGAGGTATTCGTTCCGATGAACGGTGGCCCTGCTGGCGTCAAGATAAGCGCACCCACCGGCTGCAGTTGGTCCGCCAACACCGCCGACACCTGGATCACTATCGTCTCGGCCCAAAGCGGCAGTGGGACCGGCAGCCTCGATCTTGAATTCAGAGAAAACTTCACCGGCTCTGCCCGCATTGGAACCATCAGTATAGCGGGACTCTCGGTGACCGTAGTGCAAGACGCCGGTCTGGGAGCTGACTGTGGCTACAGCATGACACCGACGTTTCAATCTTTCTCGGCGAGCGGCGGCGTTGGCAGCCTGAGCGTGTTCGCCGAAGGGCGCTGCGCGTGGCAAGCGGTGAGCAACGCAAGCTGGATTTCTATTACTTCTGCAGCAGTCGGCATTGGCAATGGCATTGTGAGCTATTCGGTGGCGCCCAACTCGAGCCCTGCAGCGCGCAAGGGCGCGATCACAATCGCCGGCCGCACATTCTCGATCAAGCAAAAAGGCGCCTGATTACAGCTTCCGAGCTAGTGCCAGGCGTCGCAACTCGCTATGGACCTCGACTACGCGCTGTCGCGTCTGATCGTAGCCACCTGAGGTGTCTATCTCGTAATCGGCATATTCCCGCTTTTCATCCGAAGACATTTGCGCCGCGACTCGTCGCTCTGCGTCTTCTTTAGTAATGTGATTCCGGTGCATCAACCGCTCGATCTGGGTCTCGCGATCGCAGTGGACGACGATCAGCTTGTCGAAACGCTTGTAGCCGCCGGACTCGATCATTAGCGCCGCGTCGATGATGGCGAGGCCGTCCGGATTCTTCGCTTCGGCTGTTTGCAGCAACCGGTTCTGTTCTTCGATGACGCGCGGGTGAACGATCTCGTTCAGCCGAACGCGGCGCCCCTCGTTCGCGAAAACTATTGCGCCCAACTTTTGGCGATCGATCGAGCCGTTCGGAGCAAGAACACTTTCTCCGAACTCGCGCGCGATGTCTGCGTGAGCTGGGCGGCCCGGCTCCATAACCGAGTGAGCTACTTTGTCGGCGTCAAACGTCACGCAGCCAAGCTCGGCCAGCACCGAAACTACATAGCTCTTGCCGACGGCAATTGAGCCTGTGAGACCAACTTTGAGCATAAAGACCAGAGATTCCCAAAAAACAGTTTGCAATTAGAGCGAGCCAAGTCCGCGTCTTGTTATTGGACGACATGTCCGAAACCCCGTCCAATAACACTGTTAGCAGCCGAGCGAATCGGGTTTATTGGACAAAAGCTCCGATAGGTTGTCCAATCACAGGACGTCAAACCACTTATCTTACAGCCCTAAACTTTGTCCCTCTTTTTTTGGCTTCTTTCGTTACTAGTCCATATTCGACAAGTCTATTCAACTGCCTCTGAGCTGTTTTCGGATTCAGCTTCATATGCGCAGCATATTCGCTATTCGAAACGACCCCCTTCTGTTGTACGAACAACAATCCTTCCTTTTCTGCTGTCGTTATGTTGCCGATACCTGCTCCTTTGGCAATAAACTCATTCGTTCTGCCGAATGTTATTTACAGCGCGCCAGCCCTCATTCTCAGAGTAGGTAGAGGGAAACCCTGTTCCGGGAGATGCTTCAGTTTTCTCAGCCCAACGCCTCTTTGTTCAGCCAGGCGCATTTGGTTGAAGATGTACATCATCTTTGGATTGCGGCTGACGGAAGGAGCATCCAAATCCTGCAAATCCTGCATTGTGAGAGGCGGCGGAGGCTCACCCGGACTTCTGACAATGATCTTCTCTGCGTCAATGTACAGATAATTGGTCGCTCCCTCGATGGTGTAATCCCGATGAATTACAGCATTGGCAATTGCTTCACGAAGAACCTCAAAGGGAAAGTCGGATTTCTCTTCTCGGACGCCTTTCGATGTATCCATTGTTAGTTTGAGAGCTTTGTCTCTAACAAAATCAAGAATCGCCGGTAACTGGCGAACCAACGCACCGCCAAAATCCCTTACCTCTGGATTGCCTCTGCCATAATTGATTTCAACCTTAAAGACCGTTTGCGGAAAGGTAATCTCCGGTCGCTCACCGAACAAGATCAACCCGAGACCTGTTGGCTGAATATTCTCTTTCGCAGGTTCAAGAATCCCGAACTGTAAACCCCACTCATTGAAGCGATCCGAGGGATACTTGAAAGGCATCGAGGCCGTTTCAATAAACTGACGTACGGTTGAACTTGAAAAACTGCCAATCTTCGTTCCGGGAGCGGCCTTTTGAAGAATAGACTTTGGCTCTTCGGCCTCTTGAATCTCTACGTGTTTAGCTTCCTCTTCCTTCTCTTTGATAAACTCAGAATTGTCATACCGAATTACCTCTTGGAGTTTTTCGGGGAACATCTCGAAGGAAACTTCATGTTGTCGAAGGAACGCGATCCCTCTCCCGGCAATTCTCGGATCCGGATCTTCTATGCCAACGTAGACTTTCCCCAAGCGCGCTCTAAATATATGTGTACAGCAACCCCTCTTGCCAGGGCCCCTCGAACTATCCGTGCAAGGTTCAAGCGTGACGTAGAGCACGCACCCTTTGAGATCGTCGTTTACTAGTTTTCGCTCAATCAGCGTGTATTCGCAATGCTCACCTACGCGCAGTTCGCAGCGATGCGCTTTCTTCAGTATCTCGCCGTCGGCTGTCGTGATAAGCGCTCCAACCAATGGATCGGTCTTATCAGCATGGTCGTAAATAGATAAACGGCTTTCTTCGACAGCCATTTGCATCAATTCGTCAGGCGTAAATCTATTCTTCTTAGTAGGCATTTGTTATGTCTGCGTTCTGTTGCTGAATTTGCCGGTTTCATTCCCAATACTCCACTGGTTCCTTCTTCCCCGTCATCAGCTTGTCGAGCGCGGTTCGTCCGCCGAAAGCCGTGACTATCTGATCGTCCAGATCATCAGCGACTCTCGCGATCGCCGACACGCTGCCATACAGCTCCTCGCGGTCCATCGACTCGCCGAGTATTGAGTGCGTAAGAAGCACAGTGCCTTTGTCACCTTCGCCACGAGCCAGCCCGAACGCGCCCAGGATCAAACGCAGGTTGTAGGTGAGCAGGTATCGCATCAACTGCTCGGTCACCTCCACATCGACGACGACGTACGCGAATACCTCCACGCCTGACTTCTTCTCTCCGATAGGGAACGCGCGAACGTAAACGAACGTCGAGCCCTCCTGCAAGACGAACGTGTCGTCCATCACCTTGACGTTTACCTCGCCAAACAGCGTTTGCAGATAGCCGCGAGTCGTCTCGTGCACTCTCTGGTGAGCTTCGGTTTTGAATTCCATTCCCTATTCCGATTGAAGTTCAGAGTTCGACCTTTGGGTTGCTCGTTCCAGACCGGGCAACCTAAAGCTTGAACTCTAAACCCTGACTCTTACCGATTGGTTCTCGATGCTGATCACCACCTCGGGCCTGGCGCCCACAACGTGCCGGTCAAGGTGCAGGTGAGTGAACGGAATGATGATCGTTTCCTGGAGCAGGCGTTCGAGCTGCGCCAGGCTCTTTCGTTCGCTCGTAAGCCTTTCGGCTAAGAATCTCGCGAGTTCAGGCCGCATGTTTATGACCACCGGCTGCGAAGCGGTCAGTCTCGCGCTCAGCGCGTCGAGCCGCTCGGCGATTATCTGTTCGATGGCCTCACGATCGAGCACCTGAAACTCGATCACTTCGTCAATCGCCGCAGCGAGCGATTCGTTGATTCCAAATCCCACCCCGCGCTCCCTGAGGTGGAGGCTTCCGGTCCTTCTCAGGTCTCCCGTCAGTCGCCGCTCGTCGCTCTCGCCGTTGTGCACGAAGCCCATCTGCGAGTGTTTGATGGTCTCGCTGATCTGAGATAGCGACATCACAACCGTCGTGTTTGAAAGTGAGATCCTGGCGCCGGTCGCGTCGGTGAACCGCCCCTGCTCGAACACTTCGCCCAGAAACTGCTGAACGACTGCATGAGCCAAATCGATGTTTCTGAAGTAGAGCACCGAGTGCGGGTTATCCTCGGCCGCCTTCGACAGCAAACCGCTGCGGTCACTGTAGCCGACATAGCCCGGCTCGGCGCCTATCAGCCGCGAGATCGACCACACTTCAGTGAACTGACTCATGTCGAACTCGATCATCTTCTGCGACGAGCCGTACAAAAACTTCGCGAGCGCCGTAGCCATCTCGTGCTTGCCCACGCCCTCGGGACCAACAAACAAGAAGACGCCGTCGGGCTGTTCGGGTCTGATCTCGAGTCCGAGCTTAGCGATGCGCACGACGCGCGCGACATCGCGTGAAGCGCGTTGCTGGCCGGGTACGGCGGCGTTCAGAAACTCTTCCAATCGCTCGAGCCGCTCGCCCGGGTCTTCATCCATCATTTCAAGTGGCAGTCCGGTGGTCTCAGACAGGGTCTCGGTCACACACTCGCGCGTGAGGTGAGGGTGTCCTGCAATCGTAGCCTTTGCGGCTGCCTTATCGAGCAGGTCAAACGCTTTGTCCGGGAAGCTGCGTGATTGCAGGTAACGCTCTGCCATTTCGACGATCAACGCGATGATCTCGTCGTCGATCTTCAGGCCGTGATATGACTCGAACGCGCTGCGCGTCTCGAGCAGGATGCGGCGGGTTTCTTCAGGCGACGGCTCTTCGATTGTTATTGTGCTGAAGCGCCGCGCGAGCGCTTCGTCACGCGCGATGTATTTGTAGTACTCCGCTAGTGTCGTTGCGCCTATGCAGGTGATCTCGCCTTTCGACAGCGATGACTTCAACAGATTCGCGATATCGCCGGTCCCGCCCGCTCCCCCCGCGCTCAGCAGCGTGTGTATCTCGTCGAAGAACAGAATTACGTCACCGGCGCGGCGCACGTCGTCGAGGAGCTTCTTAAGCCGCTCCTCCGTTTCGCCGGCGAACTTCGCGTCAGCGAGCAATCGCAAGCGCGAGACTTCCAGTATGCGCTTGCCACGCAGCCGCTGTGGCACGTCGCCGCCCCACAGACGCGAAGCCACCGCGATCACCAACGCCGTCTTGCCGACTCCAGGCTTGCCGATGAGCAAGGGATTGCTCTTGAGCTTGCGGCAGAGCGTCTCGAGCACGGCGGTTATCTCGCGCTCGCGGCCAACGAACGGATGCGAAGAAGACTCGCGCGAATCTGCCGCGACGTCGCAGCAATAGTCGTTCAAAACGCCTGTGAGCGCGAGCGCCGGACGCAATGACGCGTCAGCCGGCTTCTCCTTGTGGCCAGGCGATGTTTGAGTACTAAGCCCCGCGCCCGATTGTTTGTCTCGGGATGCGTTTTGAATTGGTTTGGCAGTCACTTCCTCGGCCATCCGCTCGAACCGCGTCACCTCGCCTAAAGCTTCCTTAACCGTCTGACTGCGTAGCGAGGCACGCAGCAGATGCGCCGGCGTGGCACGCGGACAGCCATCGAGCTGGGCGAGTTGACCTGCTTCGGAAATGGCCGCCTGAGTTTCCTTCGAAACGGTGATTGATTCTGAAGCCTCGGGGTAACGGGCGTCGATCGCTTCGTGCGCAGCCTGGAGCAATGACGATAGCTCCTTATCGCAGTTCTCCAGGCCTGGTGACTGCAGCACACTGACGACGATATGAAGCGGCGTCACGAGTCCGCCACTGGCGAGCGCGATTCGCTTTGCGGCTTCGAAAGCATCACGCGCCTGCTGATCTAACAGGTTGAGCAGTTGTTCTTTTTGCATGGAGCCGCGCCGACCTCGCGAACCTGGGAGCGCAGGCATCCCTGCCTGCTTGCCAATTGCGTGAGAAGAGGCAGGGATGCCTGCGCTCCCAGGGAGTTGCGATGAATGTCATCGCGTCGATGGCCTCCATCGTTCCGGTGAAAGCCTATATCGCGGCTCGTTGGAGGGTCAATGCCGAATGCAGCTATTGGATTGTCTCGCTGCCCTCGACGGGCTGTTGTTGATGCACGTCACTAATGTGAAGCGCCTGTTCAGCGAAGACGTTTGAGTTGATAAGCGATTGAACGACATAGCTGCCCGAGGTCGGAAAGGTGACGTTGGCAAAGATAGTCACGTTATCGGCATACCCGTCGGGCGGAACTTGAAACGGCGAGGGCGCAGACACTGCCACCGGTTGCACACGATCGGGAGTCAATATGCGCACTTCAGAGAGATACTGGCCCTCACCCGACCAGTGATTGAGGATCACCAACTTCAGCAATGTGACCGGCAGTTGAGGAACCTGCATCGAGTAGAAGATTCCCATCAGACTGAGCTTGTGGTTGATCTCTACTCTCACATCCTCGCACATAATCGTATAGTGTAGCCGCAGGTTCGTTTGTGTGATGTCATTTGTCATGCGTTCTCGCTTTCCGTGCGTTCAGCTTAGCATCCCGTTCCGGCAAACGCCATTTGAGCGCCGATGTCGAATCTTGAGTTCAACAGTTCGCCGATTGCCACCCGGTCCATCGTTGTGTTTAAGTAGCAGTCGAAGAAATCTAACCAGGAGAAAGTGATTTGAAACCAAGACTATTGTTATTAGCGGTTGTCGCAATGATCGCGGCGGGCAACTTAACCATCGCTGAAGCACAATCCGCCAGGAAATCGGGCGATGTGGAACGCGAGGTTCGCGAGGTGTTCGAAAAGTGGTCGACCGCGCTCACTCGCGGTGACAAAAAAACCTATCTCGACACATTCTGGAACTCACCCCGTCTGGTGATCCGCGTAGCCAACGGCGAATGGCGCGGCGCCGAAGCTTACCGCAAGCGCATCGAGGCGGCGCAGCTTCCGCCTGGAAGCCCCTCCGATTATCGAAACGTTGAAGTCGTCGCCCTCGGCCCGGATGCTGCGGTTGTGACTTATGAACGCCCTGCACCCGGTCAAGCAAATGCCGCTGCGGGCGAGGCTTTGATCTTCCGAGGAACTGTGGTCTTCACCCGCACGGCAGACGGGTGGAGGATAGCAGCCTGGCACGCGCATTCAGTTTCTGAGAAGAGCACTCACTAGCACACAGTCTGGTCTCTGTCTTTCACGATGCTTCTCGGCCCATAATAGCAGCCATCATATGAGTTCCGTTTCCGCTATCGTGTCGGAAACTGGGCCAAAGGAAGAAATGGCGGTTTGAGCGCCACCCCCGGACTACGCTAGCTAGCAGCGGGCACGTACGCAGCGTACCGGGCGGCAAGTTGCTCTACCCGGAATCGAGGGGAGAAGCTCGTGAGTTGTGGGAACCTCAAGAGGCAGACACTTTCCATCCTCGTCATCATCCTGTCGACAGCACCGCTTGCTGGAGTGGCCTTAGCGCATGACCCAAAGAATGCTACCACTAGGTACGTTCTTGAGAATTGGACTACGGAGAACGGGCTGCCGCAAAACTCAATCAACGACATCTTGCAAACCCGCGACGGCTATTTGTGGCTGGCCACCTTCGGCGGACTAGTGCGATTTGACGGAGCGCGATTCGTAGTATTCGACCGAAGCATTGAGGGCATAAGGAGCCAGCGCATCAAGGCTCTGTGTGAGGACAGGAAAGGCACGCTTTGGGCCGGCACCGAAGAGGGGATGCTGATTCGCTATCGCGACGGGATGTTTACAACCTATACCGTCGAAGACACGTTGCATAGCGAGGAAGTGTTCAGGATTGAAGAAGACGACGCGGGCAATCTATGGATTACTGGACGCGGAGTGGTCTTCAAATTCGATGGTGAGCGTTTCGTCAACTACCGGCCGGAAACCGTCGCACTTCATATGGGCGGTTATCCAGGAGGACGAGTATCGTGGCGCCAGGATTCAGCGGGCTTGCATTGTGTCATCAAAGGAAGCGTCCAGACTTATGCCACTCCAAGCCTATTACAAACAGCCCAAATCATCGGGGTCAGTATAGACCGCTATGGCAATCTCTGGGTTCAGACCAGAGGCGCGGGCGTAGCGAAATTGACGAACGAGCAGTCCGAGCTCTACACCGTGCGAGAGGGGTTGCCGAGCGATGATGTGGAAGGCCTCTTTCTCGAAGATCGCAAGGGCAATCTCTGGCTTGCAGATCACAAAGGTGGCTTGTACCGGATCAGAGACGGCAAATACGAATTAATCAACACATTTCCGGGGGACTCACTGATCGCGCTCTACGAAGATCGCGAGGGGAGTGTTTGGGTCGGCACACCAGTAGGGCTCTATCGAATACCCGAATCGACAATAACACTCCACACGGAGCGCGAAGGGCTGTCGTTGAACTGGGTGTATTCGGTTCTTCAAGACCGAGCGGGCGCAATCTGGATGGGCACGTGGGGCGGCGGTCTGAACAAGTATGAGAATGGCCGCTTCATCCGCTACCGCCTGAGAGGAGACTTGGATCCGGACAGAATTACGTGCATCTACGAAGACCTCTCTGGAAGGTTGTGGGTCGGCGCAAATGACGGAGTCAGCTATTTCAATAACGGTCGTTTCAAAACCTACGAAGACAAGTTGAGCTTTCTAAAACGCGATGTTTGGGCGATTCACGAAGACCACACAGGCAATCTCTGGTTTGGCACGGATGCGGGATTAGTGCGGTTGAAGGAGGGCAAGTTCACCAAATACACAACGAAAGACGGGTTGTCGTATGATGTGATTCGCTCGTTGTTTGAAGACCGCTCCGGGACGCTTTGGATAGGCACTGACCAAGGACTAACGCGATTGAAAGATGGCGTATTCACCACTTACACAGAGCACGACGGGTTCATCGGCAATCAAGTGCGAGCCATGCACGAAGACGGCGACGGCGGGTTATGGATAGGCACTTATGACGGCGGACTGTATCGCCTCAAAGATGAACGCCTGACGCGCTACACAACGAAAGAAGGCTTGCACGACAACGGCGTGTTTCAGATTCTGGAAGACGACGCGGGCAACCTCTGGATGGGCTGCAATCGCGGTATCTATCGCGTCAGCCGTCGAGAGTTGAACGATTTTGCGGAGGGAAGAGCGCGTTCCATCAACTCAACCGTTTATGGCATGAAAGACGGGTTGGCGACTCTTGAATGCAACGGCGGCCGCCAACCGTCAGGGTTGAAGACGAAAGACGGCAAGTTGTGGTTTCCGACGATGGGCGGCGTTGCCGTAGTTGACCCGAAATCGATGCAAATCAATCCCGCACCGCCCGTCATCATCGAAGAGTTTCGCATCGGCAACGATGTCAGTGACTTCCTGGGTGGTGTTAGGATCGGGCCGGACAAAGGGACCTTCGAGATACGCTACACAGCGCCGAGCTTCATCAAGCCTGAGCACGTTAAGTTCAAGTACAAGCTGATTGGCCTTGACGAAGATTGGATTGACGCGGGCGACCGCCGAACGGCCAACTATAATCGAATCCCGCCCGGACGATACAAGTTCGTTGTCATAGCGGCTAATAGCGACGGCGTCTGGAACACGGAAGGGCAGAACATCGAGATTGTCGTAGTCCCTCCGTTCTGGCGCACATCGTGGTTCCTCGCGCTTGCGTTGTTTTTCTTGGGATGCATTATCGTGCTTGCCCACAGACGCCGCGTCCGCCACTTGCGAAGAAAGCATGAGGAGCAGAAAGCATTTTCCCAGAAGCTGATTGAGTCACAAGAGAGCGAGCGCAAAAGAATCGCTTCAGGATTACATGACGGCCTGGGACACGATCTGCTCTTGGTTAAGAATAGTGCTTTACTCGGCTTGACTATGGCTGAAGACGGATCCCCGGAGAAAGAACAATTTGAAGAGATCTCGGAGCAGACTTCAAAAGCTCTCGCGGGAATCCGGGAGATCGCTCAGAATTTGCGGCCTTATCATCTGGACCGGCTGGGCTTGAGAGATGCCCTCGAATTTATGGTTGAGGAGATCGGCAACTCCTCCAATATCCGCTTCTCGGCTCTGATTGACCCGATCGATGGACTCATGTCGAAAGAAGCTGAGTTGAACATGTACCGGATCGTTGAGGAGAGTATCAACAATATCATCAAGCATTCAGGTGCTACCGAAGCAAAGGTGGTGCTCAGACACGAGGGGCGCCGGGTTCAGTTGATGATTGAGGACAACGGAAAGGGTTTCAATCCCAGCCCCGGCAAGCCCGCTCGCGGTTTTGGTTTGACGGGTATCTCGGAGCGTGCACGTATGCTGGGCGCGAAAGAGGTGATAGATTCGATTCCCAGCCAGGGGACGACAATCACCGTCACCGTGATGATACAGGACAAATGATATGCAGACTGAGATTCGGGTTCTGATTGCGGATGATCATCCCGTCTTCCGCAAGGGCTTGTTCAGCGTGATCGCAACTGACCCGAGGTTGAGGATCGTAGCCGAAGCTGAAGATGGGGAGGCGGCGTTGGAGCAAATCCAAACCTTCCGGCCCGACGTCGCTATTCTGGACTTGGAAATGCCGAACAAGGGCGGGCTCGAAGTGATGCAAACCATTCAGGAGAAGAAGCTGCCCGTTGCAGTGATTTTCTTAACAGCGCATAAAGACGAGCGGTTCTTTAACGCTGCAATGGACCGAGGCGCTAAAGGCTACGTGCTTAAGGAGAGCGCTGTGAACGATATTATTGCCAGCATCCGGGCGGTGGCTTCAGGCCAGCATTTCATTAGCCCAGAGATATCGAGCTATTTGCTCAACCGGCGGGCGCGGGAGGACAGACTGCGAGAACAGAAGCCGGGCTTAGAACGTCTTACCGCGACTGAACGACAGGTGCTGCGATTGGTCGCGGCCAACAAGACTAGCAAAGAGATCGCCGACGAGTTGTTCATTAGTCCCCGCACCGTGGATAAGCATCGAGCGAATATCAGTGACAAGCTGGAAGTGCACGGGAGTCATGCCTTGCTCAGCTTCGCCCTCAAGCACGAGTCAGAGCTTTCATAATCCGTAAAAGATTAAGCCGCACTCTTAAACTGGAGCTTGGCCTTCACACCGAGAGAAGCAAGCACCCGCAACATGAGATCGGTCGAAATATCCTGAGTGTTCCGGTTGAGAATGGCCGTAACACGCGTCCGAGAAGTATGAGCGAGTCTCGCAATCTGGTCGTGAGTCAGTTCCCTCTTTCTTGCGACCTCGATTATCTTGTCGTTCAAATCACTACGGATCTCGATTTCGAGCCCGTCCGAGGGCGTAAGCCCAAGCAGTGCGGCAAGCTCTGCGGCGTTGCGAGCGACCGCGGGTTTAACTCTCTTCATAAAGCATCTCCTTCAGTCTCCTTTGCCCCAAAGCAATCTCGCGCAGCGGTGTCCGTTGAGTCTTCTTCGTGAAAGCATGAAAGATCAACACTGCATCGGCTACCTTCACAAGGTAGAAGACTCGATAGGCTCCCCTTCGATCTTTCGCGCGCAGTTCCTCAACTCCTTCAGCCAGCGACGGCATCGGTCGCGACAACGGCATCGAGAGCTTGTGGCCCTTTTGTAAGTCAAAGATGGCTTTACCTAATTCCCGCCGAACGTCTTCGGGAAAGCCCTTCAAAACAGCTCGCGCTTTAGGGTGAAATCGCGCTGGCTTCACGTAGCGGCCACTGTCTCAGATATGGGACATGATGTCAAGAGTGTCGCGGGCTCGGGTGTATCGGGCGCCCCGGAACAGAAGTCAGCGACTCCAAAGGCGAGAAATAACTAGCAGAATAAGCAGGACTACGTAGACGAAAATACGTAGAACTGGGTATTCATTTCCCCCCGCATCCGTTCTATATTCCGGCCCGTCAACTAGAGAGCGCCAATACCAGGTGAACAATGACGATCTTAATCGTCGAAGACAGCGAGTCGATGCGCCAACTGATCAAGAAGCTGGTAGGTGATCTGACAGAAGGCTTCACGGAATGCAGTGATGGGGCGCAGGCGCTTGGCGCTTATCGGCAGTATCTTCCAGACTGGGTCTTGATGGACATCAAGATGAGAGAGATGGACGGGCTCGCAGCCACAAGGCAAATCAAAGCGGCCTTTCCAAAAGCGCGGATCGTTATGGTCACGGGCTACGACGACGCCAGGTTGCGCAAGGCGGCTCAGAGTGCGGGCGCGTGCGCTTATGTGCATAAAGAGAATTTGCTCGAGTTGCGCCACATTCTGGTCCAGGAACGGTAATGGTTTGGTTGGACACCTACGGTTGTCAGTTGCACTGAAGATAGGCGCATGCACTGTGATCGAGCAGGATTCGACCGTTGAGGGGCGAGTCGCCGTCGCGCGACGTCAAACACGCTTCGGACGGAACGGCCTTCTCGACATCACTGCTGATCGGGTGCAGCCGGCTGATGGCTCGTGGATTCGATTGAGGCACGCGCGCGTCAAGACGGCGGACCCGGCTACAACTGAGTTCTCGAAGACACGCACGGCGGCCGGACTCATATGGTACGCGCCCGCAGCACCGTGATTAGAATGATTGCCAAGGGCAAAGAAGTATGGATTCCCAGATCGGCCCGTTTCAAGGTCTACGCGGACCAGCAACGCGACGTGCGAGTTCAATGCGACCCGCCATTACACGGAGTTTCTTAGCGTCATACGCTAGGCGCCAAACGCGACCCGACGAAGGATGATCGAATGCGATGCAAAGTATGCGGAACGAAGGCGGGCTTCTTGTTGACGATATGTGAGGCGTGCCTTCGCGCCACAGAAGAAGCTGAACGTCAAGAGAGGGTGGCGCATCTATCCTCACACGGACAGTCCCTCAAGCAAGAGCCGCAGCTTGATCGCCAACCGCAAAGAAGAGGATCGCAAACAAGGACCGTGATCTTTTTGCTTCTTGCCGGGCCAGCTTCCTGCGGTCTCACGACTGTCCCCGACAATCCTTCCTTTTTTGCGTTGATCGTCTTCGCAGCCGCCTGGCTAGCTGTAGTGCTATCGCTTTTGGAAAAGTACAAGGCTGCTCGCGTTATCACGGTTATCATTCTCTGCCTTAGCCTCATTCCCTTCTTTGTCACCTTATCTAATGTTTCGCAGCCTCAAGCATTCCGCCCCGGCGCTTCCGCTCAAAACGTACTATTCGGCACATTATTTTTTCTCTTAATTCGTGGCGGAGCTACTCTCGTATTCTGTGGGCTGGCGTTGTGGTCGCTTCCCAAACCCGCGAGGTGAAAGATGAATGAATCCACTTCTAGAGTCGAGACTCTCGGTGCTCAGTCTTTCCGCCACGCGGTCCCTGCGAAAGGAACTAAGGGATGAAAAAGAAGCCTTGGCTCGCAATAGCGGGCTTAGTGGCAGTCGCATTCTCCCTTCCTGGCTGCCAACCGAGTTCGGCACCCCCTCAAGATGCCCCGCCTCTGTCCGCGCAGCGCGCCCTGGCTCCCGTGCCTGTTCTACCTCCCACACCGGCCCGAACAAAGATCGAGTTGAGCGAAGCTACAACAAGGGGCTTGGTGCAAATCACTGGTTCCGGCGATGGTCTTGAATCGATCAACACTTCTATCCAGTCGAAGAGCGCTACTCCTCTCGAGGTGACCATTCCCGTCGGTACCATCTTCAAAGCCTCATCCAGAGACACCCAGAGCATGGTGACGACCGAAACGGAAACAGTAGCTCTGGACTCGCGCGGCGAGACTCGGTCCATTCGAATCGATGCCGCATGCGCAACGATGTATCGCGAAACACCAGGCGAACGCGACAGCTTTACTGTAGCAAACACCCCGGCTTCGGATGATCTCAAGAGGCTCCTGACCCTTCCTGAGGTCGGCAGAAAGGATTTTCGTGTGCAGCAGTTTGCAATTTGGACCATCACCGACAACCCTGGGCGTGATGAATATGTAGGCGTCGGACAGTTTGAATTCTCGAATGGTCCCGACAAAGACGAGATAAAGAGAATCCGGACGCTGTTTGAGAAGGCTGGAATCTCGACAAGGAAATACCGTGCGCTACGGTAGGACGGCTGAGAAACCGAAGCAAGCCAACCGGCAGCGATGGGCGATTCCTTCTGAGCCAAAATCTGTCAAGACGAGAGGTCGGAAAAACGATGAAACGACTCGAAATGAATAGAATTGCATGCTTGGTCTCGCTCATAGTGTTTGTGGCATCTGTCGCGATAATCGCCTTGGTCGTGCCACCGAAGTTTATGAGAACACATGCAACGACCACGCTGAATTCGATAGGCTCAACGGATTCGACAGGCTCAATCACGGTCCACGCGGCTGGCCGTGGCAATCCATGGATCAATCTGAGCGATGGCCGTGACTTGCCGGCTGGCTACACGGGAGCGGCAAGGCTCCAGCAAGTTCTCGAACGGAACCTGGCTCGACCGTCGGCACTTGCCTCCGCCGATTTCGATGAGGATGGCGTGCTTGATCTCATAGGCGGATATGCCGGACCCGGCGGCGGCATCATCACACTCCATCGAGGCAACGTTGATTCGATTTACCCAAACGCTCCCGAAGCACAACATCGCAAGGCTAACGGCACGTATACCGACTCTCCTTTCCTCTCACCTGCGCGTGTCTTTGAAGTGGCGGAAGCGGCTGACTTTGTTGGAGCGGGAGACTTCGATGCTGATAGTCACTGGGATGTCGTGGCGGCGGCGCGCGGAGACAACGCGCTGTGGTTGCTTCCGGGAGACGGCCGGGGGAGCTTCGGCGCGGCCAGAAGAATAGATTTGCCGGGCAGGGTGACAACTCTCGTGACCGGGGAGATCAACCGGCCTGATGGTCTGACAGATGTGATGGTCGGAGTGGTCGGAGCCGATGGACCGAAGGCGCTGGTATTCGAATCGCCTGAAGGCGCTCTGCGACGCAAGCCCGAAGCTTACGCCTTGCCTGCTGAAGCGACTGCAATGGCGCTCGGTCGTCTAGATGGTGACTACACATTGGACCTGGCAGTGGGGGCAGGGAGTGATTTGCTAGTGGTGTACGGGCGTGATCGGAAATTGTCTTCGGATGAGATCAGGCAGGCAGAAGTTCCCGAAGCAATAATCGGCCAGCGCTCTTTTCCCTTTGCGATCAAGTCTGCTGCTATCGGAGATTTCACAGGCGATCATCGAACAGGCTTGTCGTTGCTGTCAGATGATGGCGCGGTGCACCTGGTGAGCGGAAGTGAAAAGAAGAATGGCAGCGAGAGAATAGAGGAGTGGAAAAGCGAATTGTTGGCGCGCGGTCCGTGGCCCGAGGCTACTCAATTAGTTTGCGCGCGGGTATCGAGTATTCCTACTGATAACCTTGTGATAGTAGATTCAGCCAACCATAAACTACACATCGTTGTGGGCAGTGGTGATTCACGACTGCAAGCGTCAGGCGCTCAACCCATATCGCTAGATGTAGAAGGCGCGCCAATGGCAGTGCTGCCCATGCGGCTGAATGCGGATGGCTTGAATGACTTGGTGATCCTTAAAGAGGGTTCCAGCATGCCGGCAGTGGCGCTGACCGCACCCTCCACTAACTGCATTCCTGCTCCACCGAATCTCGTAAGCTGGTGGCCGGGCGATGGCAATGCCAACGACATTCGAGACAACAACGATGGCACACTGCAAAATGGCGCGACGTGTGCCGCAGGTATGGTTGGGCAGGCGTTTAGCTTTGATGGGCTAGATGATGTTGTACTCGTGCCGGATTCTCCCAATCTGAATTTTGGTTCCGCCTCGCCGATCACCGTTGACTTATGGGCGTTTCGGACTGGAACGAATTCGGTGATGCATCTCGTAGGCAAACGAAGCGGTTGTTCTGGCGGACTGTTCAACTACCAGATGGCTTTTAATACGCTTAGCGGGGAGGGGTTGACGTTCGGCAGTGGGTTTGGTTCTGGAAACGAGGTGGCTACAGGAATGGACTTACCACTCAATACATGGACCCATCTGGCTGGCACCTTTGATGGGACGACCTTTCGATTCTATATCAATGGCGCATTAGTGGCGTCGGCGGCCGGCAGTCTCGGGCCGGCGGACACCGCGCCATTGAAAATCGGCGGGGCGGGAAACTGCGCAACATTTGGCGGTCTGCTCGATGAAGTCGAAATCCTCGACCGCGCCTTGTTGGCTCCGGAAATCCAGGCGATCTTCGCCGCAGGCAGCGCGGGCAAGTGCAAAGGGGCCAGCGCCTTTTGTGTCACCAACACCAACGACAGCGGTGCAGGATCGTTGCGTCAGGCCGTTCTGGATAGCAATCTGAATCCTGGTGTGGACAATATCTGCTTCAATATCGGCGGAGGCGGCGTGCAAACGATTACGCCGCTATCGCCTCTGCCGACAATCACCGACGCGGTGGTGATTGATGGCACAACGCAACCGGGCTTTGCAGGCAATCCGATAATCGAGCTGAACGGAAGTAGTGCCGGAACAAACGTAAGTGGATTGAATATTAGTGTTGGCAACTGCACGGTGCGAGGGTTGGTGATAAACCGTTTCAATGGTAACGGCATATTCATGCAGCCAGGTGGAAGCAACATCATTGAGTGTAACTTCATCGGCACGGATGTCGCAGGCAACGCTGATCTGGGCAATCGCGACCATGGTGTCAGCATTTTCTCGCCCAGCACAGGCAACACAATTGGAGGCACGGCCGTCCAGGCCCGAAATGTTATCTCAGGTAACAATCTCAACGGCGTTGCAATCGCAGCAAGTGCGAATTTCGTGCAAGGCAATTTTATCGGGACTAATGCGGCAGGCACCGGCGCACTAGGTAATTCTGCGCCTGGCGTGGCTCTTGGTCCTGCTCCCGGTATCACGAATGTGAACAACAATATTATTGGCGGCACGACTGCCGGAGCGCGAAATCTCATATCCGGTGGTCTCTCACGAGGTGTTGCTATCTTCAACGGTAGTGGCATAACGGGAAACCTTGCGCAAGGCAACTTCATTGGCACGGATGTTAGCGGTACGGCTGGACTCGGCAACGCCGGTGAAGGCGTGTTCATCCAGGACGCTCCCAACAACACAATCGGTGGGACTGCAGTTGATACACGCAATGTCATTTCGGGGAATAACTTTGGGATTTCAATCGTCACCAGCGGCGCGACAGGAAACCAGGTGCTGGGCAACTATGTTGGCACCGATGTCACCGGCACTGCTGTTCTGGGCAACACCCTCGACGGCGTGTTAATCGGCGATGCTCCTAACAACACAATCGGAGGGATTGCTGCTGGTGCCCGCAATATCATATCGGGGAACAGGCATGGAATTAATATCTTTCCTAGCGGCGCAACAGGAAACCAAGTACTCGGCAACTACATCGGTACAGATGTCACCGGTACTGTCGACCTGGGCAACTCTCTTGAAGGCGTGATTATCGGAACATCTAACAACACAATCGGGGGGACTGCTGCTGGCGCCCGCAATGTCATTTCGGGGAATAACCAGTTTGGAATTGGGATCTTTAACAGCGGTGCCACAGGAAACCAGGTGCTGGGCAACTTCATTGGCACTGATGCCACCGGCACTGCCGACCTTGGCAACACTCTTGACGGCTTGGCCATCGGCGATGCAGCTAATAACACAATTGGTGGGACCGCTGCCGGTGCCCGCAATGTCATATCGGGTAATAACAGTTATGGAATTTCGCTTGTTGGCAGCGGCGCGATAGGAAACCAGGTGCAGGGCAACTACATTGGCACCGATGTCACCGGCACCTCCACTCTGGGTAATTCCCGGAATGGCATACTCATCAGCTTCAACGCTCAGTCAAATACCATCGGCGGCACTACTAACGGCGCGGGCAATATCGTTGCCTTTAACGGCGGCGATGGGGTCTTCGTTGAAGCGGGTGTCAACAATGCCATTCTCTCCAACTCCATTCATTCCAACGTAGGATTGGGCATAGATCTTGGACTCCTTGGAGTCACTGCCAATGATGCGTGCGACTCCGACACAGGCGCAAACAATCTGCAGAACTTTCCCGTGTTGACTTCGGCTTCAACCACGTCCACCATCCAGGGCACCCTCAATAGCACGGCGAATACTACGTTCACCATTCAATTCTTTGCCAACACTTCCTGCGATCCTTCAGGCAATGGTGAGGGACAAACGTTCATCGGCTCGATGATTGTGACGACTGACGCGAGTTGCAACGCGAGCTTTACTTTTCCCGCTGCGCTTTCTCTGGGCCAAGTTATTACTGCCACAGCAACCGATCCTTCCAACAACACGTCGGAATTCTCTCAGTGTCTTTCCGTAGTGACTGGGTCCCAGACCATTTCGTGCGGCCAGACGCTTTCTGGTTCCGTTAGCACCGCAGGCGAGCAGGATACCTACACGTTCACCGGAAATGCTAATGAAAAAGTGATCGTTTCCGCAGTCTCCATGTCGGGTGCTCTCTGTGCGCGCGCAGAGTTGTATGACCCATCTGGCAACTTAATCGCCGCATCGACTGGCATCCCCGGTTGCAACTCAAACACCAGCAGCGTGAGTCTGCCCTCAACAGGCGCCTACACGATACTGGTACGTGACTTCAACCTGAGTGGCACGGGCACCTATAACGTCAACCTGCAATTCACTACCGGGCAATGCGCCACACCTATCGCCTGCGGACAGACCATAGCTAATGTTCCGTTAGTAGTCGCGGAGCAGGATACCTACACGTTCAGTGGGAATGCTAATGAGAGGGTGGTCATTTCCGCAGTCGCCATATCTGGCGGTCTGTGCGCACGAGCAGAGTTGTATGACCCATCTGGCAGCTTAGTCGCGGCATCGACTGGTATCCCCGGTTGCAACTCAAACACCGGCAGCGTGAATCTTCCCTCAACCGGCGCCTACACGATACTCGTACGTGACTTCAACCTGAGTAGCACGGGCACCTATAACGTGAACCTGCAATTCACTACGGGGCAATGCGTCACACCTATCGCCTGCGGACAGACCATAGCTAATGTTCAGTTGGTGGTCGCGGAGCAGGATACCTACACGTTCACCGGAAATGCTAATGAAAAAGTGGTCATTTCCGCAGTCTCCACATCGGGTAATTTATGTGCACGCGCAGAGTTGTATGACCCATCTGGCAGCTTAGTCGCCGCATCGACCGGCATCCCCGGTTGCAACTCAAACACCGGCAGCGTGAATCTGCCCTCAACAGGCATCTACACCATACTGGTACGGGACTTCAACCTGAGCGGCACGGGCACCTATAACGTGAACCTTCAGTTCGCTACCGGACGATGCGCCACACCTATCGCCTGCGGGCAGACCATAGCTAATGTTCCGTTAGTAGTCGCGGAGCAGGATACCTACACGTTCAGTGGGAATGCTAATGAGAGGGTGGTCATTTCCGCAGTAGCCATGTCTGGCGGTCTGTGCGCGCGCGCAGAGTTGTATGACCCTACGGGCAACTTAATCGCCGCATCGACGGGCATCCCTGGTTGCAACTCAAACACCGGCAGCGTGAATCTTCCCTCAACGGGCACCTACACGGTACTGGTACGTGACTTCAACCTGAGTAGCACGGGCGCCTACAACTTGAACCTGCAATTTACAACTGGGCGATGTGGGACGCCTATCTCTTGTGCAGAGAGAAAGAGCGGAAACATCACACTAATAGCGCAACAAGATACTTTTGTATTTTGCGGGCTTGCAGGTGGTTCAGTTGATATTTCCGCCGCTGCTACTTCCGGCGCTCTCTGCGCACGCGCAGAGTTGTATGACCCATCAGGCACCCTGATCGCTGCATCTATCGGTTTCCCCGGCTGCAACTCAAATACCGGAGGCGTGAATCTGCCTGCAACGGGCACCTACACGATTCTTATACGTGACTTCAACCTTAGTGGTATTGGCACCTATGACGTCAGCCTCTCCTGCACGGGGCCTACTTGCCCAACAGCAGTAACCATGTCCTCTTTTGGCGCCACCGGGTACGATGAAGGTGTCCTCGTGCAATGGCAGACTGGCTACGAGGTGGACAACTTAGGCTTCAATATCTATCGAGAAGACGACGGCAAGCGCGAGTTGGTGAATCAGCAGCTAATCGCAGGATCAGCTCTGGTAGCCGGTTCTGGGGTTGTGATGCAAGCAGGCCAATCTTATGCCTGGTGGGACAAGGGAATTGCGGATTGCGTATCGCGGATTGCGGATTGCCAGAGCATCGAGTACTCGCTCGAAGAGATTGACCTTAACGGACAAAGCACGTGGCATGGTCCCTTCTTCTCTAAGTTCGTCGGCGGCACCTCGCCACCCCGCAGCAATTCATCAATGCTCGGTCGCACTACCAATACACAAGCAGGGCTGACCGCGCCGGTTGAGCGGGCAGCTACAGTCGACAGCATGAAGCCCGAGCAGATCAAGGTTCAATCCAGTTTAGCCGGACAGCCGGCTGTGAAGTTGTGGGTGAAGAGAGAAGGCTTCTACAGAGTCACAGCCGCAGAGCTTGCCAAGGCCGGGCTTGATCCGAAAGCTGACGTGCGCTTCCTGCAACTGTACGCTGACGGCCAAATTCCGATCAATGTCATCGCGGATAAAGACGGGTTGCTGTCTGCCATCGAGTTCTACGGCAGAGGCTTGGATGCCGCCTATATAGATGCGCGAGTCTACTGGCTGGTCTCAGGCTCACAGCCAGGGCTTCGCATCGAGCAGGTCAAAGGCGCGGGCCAACCAACGGCGGCGCCAAGCTTCCTCTGCACGGTCGAGCGCAGAGACCGCACTATCTACTTCTCAGCCCTGCGAAATGGAGAGAAAGAAAACTTCTTCGGGCCGGTCATTGCTGCCTCGCCAGTAGACCAATCGCTGACACTTCAGCATGTAGACCAATCAGCCGCCGGAACAGCTACGCTTGAAGTTGCGCTGCAAGGCGTGACCACGCTACCTCACAAGGTGTGGGTCTATCTCAACGGTGCGTTCGCCGGAGAAGTGTCCTTTAAGGGCCAGACTGAAGCGATTTCAAGGCTCATCGTGGCGCAGCCGGTTCTGACATCAGGAGAAAACCATGTGAGGTTAGTAGCGCAGGGAGGCCCGAGCGACATAAGCCTCGTGGATTACGTACGGCTCTCTTACTGGCACACCTTCACGGCCGATGACAACTCGCTGCGCTTCACAGCGGCAGGCAATCAGGAAGTCACCATAGGCGGATTCACAAGCGGAGCGATACGAGTGCTTGATGTGACCGACCCGGAAGCACCGCAGGAGCTTGCAGTCAAGATCCAGGCGCAGAAGACGGGCTATTCTGTAACGGCCGCATCGCCTGGAGCCGGAGATAGGCGGTTGCTTGCAAAGGCAGATGAGCAGTCAAGCAAGCCGGCGAAGATAGCTGCAAATCATCCGTCGAGTTGGCGCACGACGGCTCACGCAGCAGACCTCGTGATGATTGCGGGAAGAGAGTTCTTCTCTGCGATTGAGCCGCTGAAGGCGCTTCGCAGCAAGCAGGGATTGAAAGTAGAGCTTGCGGATATCGAAGACGTCTTCGATGAGTTCAGCTTCGGCAACAAGTCACCCCAAGCCGTGAAGGATTTCCTCGTGTATGCAACTACGAGCTGGAAGGTGAAGCCTCGATACGTGCTGCTTGTTGGAGACGCAAGCTATGACGCGAAGAACTACCTTGGGTTGGGAGACTGGGACCTTGTGCCGACTAAGCTGATAGACACACAGTTGATGGAGACAGCATCCGACGACTGGCTGGCAGACTTCAACGGCGATGGCATGGCTGATCTGGCAGTCGGACGGTTAGCAGCTCGAACGCCTGAGGAAGCAGACGCGATGGTGCGCAAGATCATCGGCTACGAGGGCAGCGAGCCGCTGGGATCAATGCTGCTGGTGGCAGACATCAACAATGGATTTGATTTTGAATCGGCGTCCGCGGAGCTTCGAGCATTGATACCTGGGAATCTGAGAGTCGAGCAGATCAATCGAGGCCAGTTGGGTGATGCAACCGCGAAAAGCAAGTTGCTGGATGGGATAGCGCGAGGCCAGAAGATCGTCAATTACATCGGGCACGGCTCGGTAAACTTGTGGAGCGGGAGCTTGTTGACCAACGAAGGTGCAAGGCGCTTGACGAATGCCGAGAGACTGCCAGTGTTTGTGATGATGACCTGCTTGAACGGGTACTTCCACGATCCGGCTTTGGATTCACTGGCAGAGTCTTTGTTGAAAGCAGAGCAAGGTGGAGCCGTCGCGGTATGGACATCAACCGGAATGACGTCGCCAATGGAGCAATCGGTCTTGAACAAACGCTTATATCAGTTGTTGTTTACGACCGAGAACACTCGCGGCCAAGCAATGACGCTCGGAGATGCGACTTTGGGAGCGAAGGCGGCAGTGAGCGACGGAGATATTCGCCGAACGTGGGTGTTGCTTGGCGATCCGACAATGAGGCTCAGGTAAGAACGAGCTGTGGGATTAGCTAATAAAGCGTCGACGAGTCTGTTCCGATGGCGCATTCGGTGCTTTTTATTTCTACGAGAGTGAAAGTTCGGGGTCAACGATATAGAAGCGACCGGAAGCATAAGACGAGGTTCACTATAAGCTGCCCCGAACTTTCACCTATTGGCCCGAGGGCTTACTGCTGCGCCGTGTGCGACGCTTACTGTCGCCCAAAGCAAACCGGGCGGCGAGTGTGATCGCCATCCTCTCCGCCCGGCTCTTGCGAAATCAGTCGAGAGCGCCGATCGATTTCAGCCTCGTTATCGTGACCGAAGTTAGAATGGCCAGCGCCCGCGACTATCGACTCCTCTTCGATACCCTACTCGACTACTGCGAGCACCTGATTGGCGTTGACGGTCGCCCCCTCAATTACCCGGACCTCGATGACCCGGCCGGACTTTGGTGATTTGATTTCGTTCTGCATCTTCATCGCTTCCACTACGACGACGCCTTGACCCAGCGCTACTTCGTCGCCTGAACAAAGCAACACCCGTACGACCTTTCCGGGCATGGGCGCAATCAAGTTTTGCCGGCCTTCGGTTCGGTGCTCGGAGGTTGGGCGGCGATGCCTGCGGTCGATGATTCTCGCTGAAAATGAATGTCCACCTATCTTCACATTCAGCGAGTTTGGTTCGGGCGCCCACACGCGCGCCTCGTAAACGCGATCGCCGGCCAGGAATGTATACACGCCCTGTTCTGGAGAGATGACCTCGATGTCGTAGCAGCGGGGGCCAATGCGGGCTTGGATGCGCCCGTCGCGCTGTTCAAGCTCGATACTGAATTGCCGCCCCTGAATTTCTACTTCGTATTTCATACTGGTGACGTAGCAGAGACTTCAGTCTGTGTTGCTTTGCTCAGAATCGAGAGTGCTATCTAAGCAAACACCACACAGACTGAAGTCTATGCTACTTTCTAAGTGCTACTTTCTCTGCGCGACGCGGCCGTAGAGCTTCCATCGGCTCTCTTTCGTTACGGGAGAAGTCTCCTGCCGTGTGCCGCTCGCTCTCGTGTGCAAGATCGCGGCTATTGCAGCAATGTCTGATAGCGTCGCGGCCTCCTCGCCCGGCGGACGCTGCGCAGTCGGCCTCGAGTTCCAAAAACGATCGATGAAACCTGTATCAAACTCACCCCGGCGAAACTCTTCGCTCTGAACAACCGCGCGGAAGAAAGGCACCGTCGTGCGAATGCCTTCTACTGTGTATTCGTTGAGAACGCGCGTCAGCCTGTTGATCGCAGCCTCTCTGGTCTCGGCCCAAACGCAAAGCTTTGCGAGAAGCGGGTCGTAATAGATTGGTACTTCCCATCCCTGATAGCTGCCGCTGTCGTAGCGCACTCCCGGGCCTGCGGGCGTCACGAGCTTGGTGATTCGCCCGGGGCTGGGCAGAAAGTTGTTCTCCGAATCCTCCGCATAAATGCGGCACTCGATCGCCGCACCGCGCATAACAATCTCGTCCTGCGAGAAAGACAGTTTCTCGCCTGCCGCGACTCGTATCTGCTCGTGAACCAGGTCGCGGCCCGTCACAAGTTCGGTCACCGGATGCTCCACTTGAAGCCGCGTGTTCATCTCGAGGAAGTAGAAGTTCCGCTCGCGGTCGACGAGAAACTCAATGGTGCCTGCGTTCTGGTAGCCTGCTGCACGCGCGATGCTGACGGCGGCTTCCCCCATGAGCCGTCGCAGCCCGGCGCCAACGACTGGTGAAGGGCATTCCTCAAGCACCTTCTGATGACGCCGCTGAAGCGAGCATTCGCGCTCACCAAGGTAGACAATATTCCCGAAGCGGTCGCCGATAAGTTGAATCTCAATGTGCCGCGGTGAATCGATGTGCTTCTCTATATAGACCGAAGCGTCGTTGAAGCTCGACGCGGCCTCGGAACTCGCGAGTGAGAAGGCGCTCGCGATGTCCTCGCGCGAGCGGACCAGCCGCATGCCTTTCCCGCCGCCGCCCGAAGCGGCTTTGAGCATGACCGGATATCCAACTTCGCCGGCTACGCGTTCTGCCTCTTCGACTGATGTAAGCGGCGAGACTGTTCCCGGCACAACTTGAGCGCCCGCGGCGCGGGCGATTTGTCTGGCGCTCGTTTTTGAGCCCATCAACTTCATCGCCGAGGCAGGCGGGCCTATTAGCACGAGCCCAGACTGTTCGACGGCCTCGGCGAACTCAGCGTTCTCTGACAGGAATCCGTAGCCGGGATGGATTGCGTCGGCGCCTGACTTCTTCGCAGCGTCGATGATCTTGTCGATGACCAGGTAGCTTTCGTTGGAAGGGGAAGGGCCGATATGTATAGCCTGGTCGGCAATACGAACGTGCAGCGAGGCGCGATCGGCGTCGGAATAGACCGCGACCGGCGAGATGCCCATCTCGCGACACGCACGTGCAATGCGCACTGCGATCTCTCCGCGATTGGCGATAAGGAGTTTCTTGAACATGAGCGAAGCGAAGTCTAAACGAAAAAGGCAAAAGTGAACCTGTCACCTTTGCCTTATCTCGATTGCGTTGTTGTCGTAAGGTGTCAACGGAGCTGCTGAACTACGGTCTGCCTCTTGACTTCAGAGTTGGTGAAGAATATCCCATCTCGCATTATGATGTCGTCGTCGGTGCCTACAATGCCGTCCGCTCCGGCAGAGCGCAACTCAAAATTGCTATTTGGAACTCCGGTGATCCCTATGCCGCTGTCCGCAAGGGGATCGGTGCGGGGTTGGTATCGGATGCTGCTATCCCAGTAGTCCGTCGGCAGTGACTCTCCCATCACCTTTTTGAACTCTGGCGTACCTGGATAAGCGCCGTGGCCAACCTTGAGCTTGTACTCTTCGAGCAGGCTCGCGACGTGATGCATCGAGGACTGAGTGGCCGCCACCTGCCTGAGCCGATAGTTTTCGAACGCTTGCGGGACATGAGCGATGCCGTACGCCGCTAAAACCAGGCCCCCGGCGATCGTGAGCGACAATGTGGCAGCAGCCGTCTTGTAGCCGCCGTACCATTCGGCGTCGCTTCTGGCTAGCCGCATTGCGCGCCATGCCGACCACATCACCAGCACCGCAGCAACGGCCATCCACTTGGTCGCGACGATCGCCGCCGCTACGACCAGCCCCAACAGGGCGACCGAGGTCATGGCCGGCCCCAGACGCTGTACCTTTATCGGTGTTTCGTCGAGCGGTTCGCCAACGAATCGCGCGCCGCAGCCGCATTCCCGCGCACCGCGAAAAACGTCTCCTCCGCAACACGGGCACAGCATGGGCTGCATGCTCTTCTCTTGGATTTCAAGTTTCGCGCTCACGCTAGTTTTCCTTACGGAGAATCTCAGTTCTGAACGGAGTAGTCAGCCCGCACTAGATTCTCTTCGTGCGTTTCTTCCCGCTTGACGCGAGCCGCTTCAACCGCGGCGCGGTCAGGCTCTCTCATCTCGCGCCAGGTGTGATACACCCTGTGCACGACGGTCCAGTGTGAAAGCACTGCAAGCACCCACAAAACCTGCGGCATCTTGTGCAGGAACGGATTGGTTGCCGGCCCAATCTGAGTCAGTGAGCCGATGATCAGAAGCACCACCCGTTCGGGCCGCTCGAGGAAGCCCACCTTGCAGGCTATTTCAAGAGACTCAGCGCGAGCACGCGAGTAACTGATCATCACCGATCCCACCAGCGCCAGGCCTGTCAGCGCGACCAACAGCGTCGAATGAGCCGCCGTGTTGCGCGCATAAAACACCATGATCCCGACATAAACGATCACATCGGAATAACGGTCTATTACTGAATCAAAGAACGCGCCGAACCTGGTGACTCGCCCACGAAGACGCGCCACCTGGCCGTCTAGCATATCAAACAGATTGGCGAGGATCATCAACAACCCCGCCGTAAAGAAACTGCCGTAGCCGTACAGAACGCCGCAGCCAATGTTGATCAGCAAACCGATGAAGGTCAGCGCATTCGGGTTAATCCGGCTGCGACTCAAGCCGCGCACCATCGCGTCTATGATCCGCTGGCCACCGGCCCCGATCGCTTCACTTATCATTGGAGGGCCTCCCCGCCTTGGCCGCGCCCACCCCCGGCGAAGCGCTACTATTGCAAACGCGCGAGCCCATTGTCAACCTGCCCGGTGATTGAGAATTTCATCAGCCGTGGCGATCTGCAAGCACGCATGTCTCTCGCTTACTGGTCTTCAGAATCGTGGATAGTCGTTAGCTTGATAATCTCGAATCGGCGTTTTCCGTTAGGCGTGGTGATCTCAACTTCATCTCCCTCGCTTCGCCCCATCAATCCGCGCCCAACGGGTGAAGAAGTCGAGATTTTGTTCTGCGCGATATCTGCGTCCTCGGCCATAACCAGCTTGTAGGTCACTTCGACACAGGTGTCAACCTCATAGAGCTCGACGGTCGAGCCGTACCCAACGCGGTCATGCGGCAAGCGCGAAATGTCAATCATAGACAAATCCGCGAGGCGTTTCCGCAGGTTGCCGATCCGGGCGCGCACATAGTCCTGTCGGTTGCGCGCGGCCGTATATTCAGCGTTCTCGGACAAATCACCCATAGCCACGGCTATCTTCAGGTCTTGTGGAATCTCGTTCCTCAGTTCGAATTCAAGCTGCCGCAACTCGTCCTGGATCTTTTGTTTGGTTTCGTCTGACATAGATGTCCGCGCGGTAAGTTTATATTGCGGGAGAGTCACTAAACAAGAGCAACGGGCGGAACCAGGCGGTTTCTCTTTGCGGATCTCGATCCGGACGAAGGTGCTCTTTGAGGTCGGTGGGTTGGCTCGTACTCAGTTACGACGGGGCTCACCCGCCGCCGTTCTTGCGGAGCTCTAGCAGCACCTGCTTGGCGACTGCCTTGAGGGTGTCGAAAACGCCTACGCCCCGATTGGCCACGCCTTCGAACACAGGTTCCCCCTTGCGGCTAAGTTCGGCGGTGAGGTCCGCGGCTGAAACGACGTTAGGGAGATCTCGCTTGTTGAGCTGAAGCACGTAAGGAACCTTCGTCAGATCGTAACCGTGCTGTTTGAGGTTTAGTTCCAGGTTGAATAGCGATTCGACGTTTGCGTCCATGCGTTCGCGTTGCGAGTCGGCCACAAAGACCATTCCGTCAACGCCTTTCAAAATGAGCTTGCGGCTGGCGTCGTAGAAGACCTGGCCGGGTACTGTGTACAAATGAAAACGGGTCTTGAACCCGCGCACCGTGCCGAGGTCGAGCGGCAGAAAATCGAAAAACAACGTGCGGTCGGTTTCGGTCGCCAGACTGATGAGCTTTCCCTTAGCCTGCGCGGCCGTCGAGTCGTAGATGTACTGGAGGTTGGTCGTTTTGCCTCCCAGCCCAGGCCCGTAATAGACAATCTTGCAGTTGATTTCGCGCGATGCGTAGTTGATGAAGGTCAAGGCTCGTATCCCTTATCGCTGCGCCGGGGAGGTCAAAAACCTCCTCCCGGTCGATCTCGCTCTTACAGGGGCTAGTTGAACAGCGCGTCGATGTCCTCTTCGGTTATCTCGGCAAACGGCGAATCGAGCGCGAATCCCATATCACGGTCGCGGTCTATCTTGGCGTCGATTACCTCGAAAACCGAGTTCATTTCGGCGGTTGCGCGCTTGACTCGCAGTCGCACAAGGCCAAGGCTCGAGCGCTCGTCGAAAATAACAACCAGTATCACCCGCGCCGAGACTATCGAGATGTGAAGGTTGTCGCGCTCACCTTCGTGCGAGAGGACCGGAAAGCCGCGCTCGCCGATCAGGTGCGCCAGTCCGTCAGTAGCGGCCACGTTGCCGGCCGTCAGACTCGCAAGACTGGTGGTGTCCAGGTTGAGCATTTCTCCGTGTGCGGCGATCTGCTGTCCGTTCTTGTCGACAAGGAAAACAAACTTGGCGTTCGCGTCGGCGCACAGACGGGTGATTACACGCTTAAGCTGCTCGTACTCCTGTTCGTACAGTACAACCGGAGTCGACATCCCTTCTCCTTAGTAATAGACCGAGCTCAAGGGGATCCGTGCCAGACTAGACGCGACGTGCCAGGCGGCGCCGCGTACAGCGACCGTTTCAAAAAAAGCGAAGTCTGGCGTCGTGCATGGGAAGGGGCAGGTTTGGGGTACGGTTCTTATAGCACGGCGTCAAAACCAAGACAATACTTTTCCTTAGCTGTGCTGGCGATCTTTGCTTATGCCTCGTAGCATAGGCTTTAGTTGTGAGATGCCGGCTTAATTTGCACCGCTTGGTAGTGGGGTAATAGTCTGTATGTTCGCGTGCGCCAGATTTGCACATCATTGCGCGTGAAAAATGCGCGTGAAAGAGAATCTGACACGAAACTCGGTTGCGGCCGGTTGCACCAATTGAGGATGTTGACGTCGGATCGTTACACGTTGGTTGAAGAGGTTGACCGCTCCTTTCGTCGCGTTCCTCACGTATGATCGTCAACACATAGGGTTTCAACACCCAAACAAAAACTCTTAAGAAGATTCGAGTAATCATACAAGAGTCATACACGACGCACGCAAGAATCAGTGGATTGAGATGTAGGTCCGCAGTTAGTTGTCGCTTAGCACGGAAGCAATCCAGACAAGACCAATCGCGGCCAGCCCCGCCCAAACAATCTTTTCTCTGGTCGGAGTACGCGGAATCCCATATCTTACTTCGGAAGCCGCATCCTCGCAGTTGAAATAATATGCGCTGTAGGGCTCTCCCTCTACGGCGCGTGCTCGCGAAAGCAGCGCTTCGTAATCAGCTTGAGAGCGGACGGTTGATGGAAAGACCCAAACCGGCTGTCCAGCAGAGAACTCACGCAGAGTGCCAAGGTGCGCGCCGCTGTCGATTGTATTGTGAAAGATCGCATTCTCGCTGAGAGCGACTCCGCTATGCCAACCAGAAATGCCATCTAGCTTTGGCCGCATTACAATCTGGCCCGGACTTACTTTCATAATTGCCTGAATGATACGCCCGACTGACAATCTCGGCAACTCAGATACTACGATTCCACTACCCAAACTATTGACCACATACGCCGTCCGTAGTCTAATGCACCAACCAACATTGCCCCTGCCAGAGTCGGAGAATCCAGAGGGGCATCATGCACATCAGTCTTTATGTAGCGGGCGCAGTCGCGGCTTCAATTGCCGCTTGGTACCTCTACCAAATTGCGTCGCGGAAGACAGCCAGGGTTCGATACAAGTTGCGTCTAATTGCCGTGTATCTACCCGTTACTTTCATAACCCTGGCTGTCTTAAAAAATGAAGGAATGGCGGAAACAAAAGCAGCCGTGTTCAGTTTCCTAACAGGCTGCGGCGCTGCATACCTAGTCACCAAGCCGCCAAAGCAGAGCCGGCGCATACCAAAGGCTATCCGCGATGCGGTCATTGCAAGAGACCTTACAAGCAAGGGATTGAAGTGGGACCCTGCAAAGTACCACATCGACCATAGGGTTCCCTTTTCGCGAGGCGGCGATAACTCGATTCGAAATCTCGAAGTGAAAGAGAAGAAGAAGAATCTCAGCAAGGGTGCCAAGATGCCGGGTGTCAGAGAGTTTCTAAGATGACTTGAGTCCTTGAGGATCGAGAACATGAAGATGTTCAGACAGCGTAGAATCCGACGCGATTTCGACCGACAGCGTGAAGAGATCGATCAGAAGTTTGCAAAGCTAATCAAAGAGAGTGGGGCAGACCACGAACAAATCAAACACGACTATGACCGCGAGACGGAGGAATGCATAATTAGCCTATGGTCCTTCGAGACCGTTGAACTGCTTCGGAAGGCTGATCGTTACAATCTGGACTATGCGAACCGAGACTGGTATGTAGACCGGGACCACGCTCAAGGGGACGATCAGATTCTCATTGAGAGCGCGCAGAGAGAACTCAGCCGCCTTATCCATATCGAACGGCGGGCACGCATCGAATGGTGGATTACTAAGGCGGTCCTTCCGATTCTACAGTCAATCGCCGCCATTATTGGCGTGCTGATCGGTTTGATTGCCATCCTGAAGAACTAGGACTCGCCCAGCAACACACTAATACCCCGCTACCCCACTACCCACCCCTTTCGTGTCAACGAGAGGCGTTCTATACTGGTTAGAAATCTAGGAGGAACCGGCCAATGATACAGAGCAACATCACAGCGGACCAGGAACAAGATGCCTTGGATAAATTGAGGACGCCGGAGCAAAAGGAGGCCCTCGCGAGACTTCTGAAGTTGGCTGAAGAGCAGGGTGTCAGGCCACTGGACCTGGATGCCGTTCTAGCGAAGGCTGACTTTTGGCCTGAAGACGAGAGCATCGATGAATTCATAGCGACGGTGGCGGAGTGGCGCAGTGAAGGTCACGACAGGGAGTTGCCTTGATATCCAGTGTTGTAGCTGATACAGACGTGCTTTCGTTCACCTTCAAGAAGGATAGCCGCGCTGAATTGTATCGCCCGCATATTGACGACAAGCTCGTCGTCGTATCATTCATGACGATTGCTGAGCTCGACCGATGGGCTCTTCATCATAACTGGGGAACGCGAAGGCGGCGAAGCCTCGAAGTGTTTCTTCAGGACTTCTTGTTTTCCTATTGCGATCGTCCGCTTTGTCTCAAATGGGCCGAGGCGACCGATAGCGCTGGGCGGAACGGACGTCCGATAGAGACCGCAGACGCATGGGTTGCCGCGACTGCCCTCCTGCACGGAATTCCCCTCGTTACTCATAATCGTTCGCACTTCCTTGGTGTCGATGGACTCACGTTGGTATCAGAGACTGCATGACGGAGAATTCTATGGAATCGAAGTTTGCGAAGCACGTTAACCGCGACGAGATCGTCGGCATAGTCTGCGACCTCGTTCGGCAAAACACAGTCAACCCTCCGGGGAACGAGTATCTCTGCAAAGAGGTCGTCACACGCTGCATTCGATCGCTCGGTATGGAAGTCTCTTACTACGAAAAGGAACCGGGCCGAACTAACGTCGTTGGCCGAATCGGAAGCGGCAACAAGTCAATCGGATTCGTCTCGCACATGGACGTCGTCCCGCCGGGCGAGCTCGAACAATGGGACACGCCGCCTTTCGAGCCCAGCATTACCGACGGCCGCATCTACGGGCGCGGCACGCTCGATGACAAAGGCTCGTTCGCATGTGCGTACTCGGCTTGCAAGGCGTTCCTGGCGGAGCACCCGAAGTTCGAAGGGACGATTTATCTGATAGCCGCGGCCGATGAAGAGGTGGGCTCCGAGCTTGGTATCATCTATCTAGTCGAAGAGTGTGGACTGAAGTTCGACGTTGCGATTATTCCAGATGGCGGAAGAATGGATGTTTCGATCTACGGCGAGAAGGGAATCTTGTGGATCGAACTCGAAAGCCACGGTATTCAGGCGCACGGTTCGACTCCCGAGCTTGGCCGCAACGCAATAGTGCCGCTGGCTGAAGCGATTGCCGAGATCAAGACGCTCGACCTCGGCGCGAACTACGATCTGGCGTTCGATGGCTGGACGATGAATGTCGGGACGATTCAAGGCGGCTCGTCTACCAACACCGTGCCGGCGATGGCGCGGGCGACTATCGATTTCCGGCTGCCCGCCGGTATCAGCAAGCAAGAGGTGCTTGCGAGAATCGACGAACGAATATCGGCGGCGCACGGCCGTTCTCCCGATTCGGATGTTCGGGTGAAGGTGCTGCACGAAACAGAACCGCACATCTCGGACAAGAACTCGATCATCATTCGCAGCTTCGACCAGGCGGCTCGCCGACTGAATCTGCCGATGAAGTACGAGACGTTTGGCGGAAACACAGTTGCGAAGAACCTCTATTTCGCGGGCATCACTTCGGTTGTGCACTATCCGGGCGACGACAAACTGGCTCACGTTCCGAACGAGTACGTGATCATTGATGAGTTGGTGCTGGGTTCGGTGCTTTATGCTGAGACGCTTGAGGCTTACTTCTTTGGTTAATTCACATTCGAATAGGTTTCCGCAGAGACACCGACGAAGCAGAGTCTGCGCAGTGCCCCCGCGCCAGCTTTGCGTACAAGCGGTGTTTCTGGTCCTGTTTGGGTTATCGGCCGGTGCGAACGCCCAGACGCTTCAGAGCAAAGCAAACGACATTCGCGCTGCAATGGACGCGCGCGATTTCGAGCGAGCTGAAACGTTGGTGCGTGAGCTTCGAACAACCGACGCCGCAGCATTCACGCGTAACAGCTACGACTATCTCCTTGCGAGACTCCTCGAACGGCGCGGCGCTCGCAGCGAAGCGTCGTCGACCTATCTGGGCCTTTCAGAACGTGGCTCGCTATTAACTCAGTATGCGCTGTGGCACCTTGCGCTGCTGGCCAGGGACTCGGGCGACCTCGCGCTCGAACGGCAATACATCACTCGTTTTCTGGTGAGCTACCCGTCGAGCGTGCTTGCGTCGCAGGCGCGGGAACGCCTGATCGACAGTCACTTTGAAAGCGGCGACTACCGGGCAACGATCGCGCTGCTCAAACCGATTGCATCCGCGACCGGTGTGAAAGGTCGAAGCGCGATGGCCAGGCTTGGCGAAGCTTACTCGAAGACGGGAGAAGCTGAGTCGGCGCGCGCAGTCTTTGCTCAACTGGTCAACGGCTCTCGCGATGACTACGCGCTTGCTGCGGCGCTTGGTTTGGATGCGCTCGATCAGGCTGCAAAGACTAAGCCGAACGAATTCGACGCGTTGCGACGGGCGCGAATCTACTTATTTAATCGCCACTGGCCAGAAGCGCGCGCACACCTGGTGGACATAGTCGAGCGGTTTCCGGAAAGCCCGAATCGTTCGGAGGTGCTCTATCAAGCCGGCTTCACTCTCTTCCGCGAATACAATTTCGACGAAGCGATCAAGTGGTTCAAGCGCGCGCACACTGACTTTCCGGAGAAGAAAGACGGAGAGCAGGGCTACTACTACGTTGGTTCTTCTTTGCAGCAAGCTCATCTCTATGAAGAAGCCGCACGCCGTTACGCCGATTTCATTACGACTTATCCCGCAAGCGAACTGCTCGAAGGCGCATATCGCAATGTCGTCGACTGCTTCCGTTACGCAGGGAACCTCGACGAAGCGATCGAGTGGTCGCGCCGCATCGTGCAGAAGTACGCCGGCCAGCCGCTCGCGACCGTGGGCCTGTACAACGAAGCGAAGATTCAGCTCACGAGAGGGAACTACGACGCGGCGCTTCAGCTACTGACGCGAGTCGCAGCTCTGCCGGTGACCGCAAAGGTAATCAGCGCGCCGATTCGCGGGGAAGCTGCGTTCTTGCGGATCTTCACGCTCGAGAAGATGGGACGAATCGCAGAAGCGGTCCGCGCTTACTTGGCGACGCCGGACGAACGCGACAACTACTTCGGCTACCGCGCGACCGAGCGGTTGCGAGCCTTGTTTGAGACCGAAGAAGGCCGCCGTGCGATCGAGCCGATGGAGCGTGCCTACCACACCCAGGCGCGAGCGGCATTGGAAGCCGGGCGCTGCGCTGAAGCTAAGGAGGCCGCGAATCAAGCGCTGCGACTGAGCGGGGTTGACGCGGCTAGAACCGAACTGCTCGGGATACTGCGGAAGTGCTACGCTCGCCTGCCGGTTTATCAGGCGACGTTGCGCTACCGGCTCATACCGGTGGGGCGCGAGGTCGTCAAAACGCCGAAGGCCAACGAAGGCGAAGCTTCTCACCAGGCGCTGGCCGCGGAATTCATGTTTCTTGGACTCTACGACGAAGGCGTAACTGAACTCGCGGATGCAGGAATAACTGCGAGCCAGCCGGCCGGCCATTACACCACGCGAGCGGCGTCGATGCCTCGGTCGAACGGCGACGCTGCCTACTCGATGGCAGTCTATAGCAATCGTGGAGATCAAGCCTATCGGGCGATCGCGTTCGGTGAGTCGGCGGCCAAGTCTATACCTCAGGATTTTCAACTCGAGCTTATGCCGCGCGACCTGGTCGAGCTGATCTATCCTGCGCCGTATCGGGACGCGTTCGATCGCTATGGGCCGGCTGCGGGCGTCGATCCGAGACTGGTACTCTCGCTCGCTCGTCAAGAGAGCCGTTTCAATCCGTCGGTCAAGAGCGGCGCCTCGGCGCGGGGGCTGTTGCAGTTCATTCCCGAAACCGCTCAGACGCTCGCAAACGAAGAAGGGATGAAGGGCTTCGAGCTGGATGACGTTTATACGCCTGAAGTCGCGGTGAGGCTTGCGGTGCGCTACGTCGCCGATCTGCTCAAGCTATTTCCCGACAATCCTCACGCCGTGCTGGCTGCTTACAACACCGGCGAGAAGAACGTCGAGCGATGGATCGCGCGCGCGCGATCGAGCGATGTCGATCGGCTCGTGACTGAAATCGCGATCCCGGAAACGAAGGACTACGTCGCCAAGGTTATGAACAGCTACCGGGCATACTCGCTGCTATACACTCAAGACCTCAAACCGCGCACTCGATAAACACCCTCGTAGTCAGTAGTCCGTAGTCAGTAGTCCGTAGTCCGATTTATTTTTCGGCACAATCAACTGGCTACGGACTACGGGCTACGGACTACGGACTTCTGACCGGGGAGCTGCTAACCTTTTCCGGCTGACGTGTCTCTATATTGATGAGGGCATGAACGTGGAGAGAGAGGATGGCGAAGCTGGACGCAGAGCCGCCGGATGAAGTTTTGGTGGTAGCGGCGATACTCGGCGACCTTGATGCGTTCGGTGAGCTTGCGTCGCGGTATCGTGCGGCTGTAGTGCGCACCGCGCAGTCCATCGTTGGCCGGGAAGACGCAGAAGACGTCGCCCAGGACGCGCTGCTGCTCGCATTCAAAGCGCTCCCGTCGATCGAAGAGCCGCAAAAGTTCGCGGCGTGGCTTTCGGCCATCACGCGTCATCGGGCGCTTCGTTTCAGCAAGCGCGAGCGCTCTCATCAGGCCGGACGGATCGACTTGGATGAGTTTCTTCTTGAACAAGTCCAGGCGCTGGGGCACCCACTCGTTGCCAGGCCTGAAGGCGACGACGAGTTGAAGCTGGCTCTGGAAAACGTGCCGGCGGACTATGCGCTCGTCCTGCGATTACGGTTCTTCGACGAGATGCCGCTCAAGCGCATAGGCGCTTTCTTAGGCGCGCCGCTTTCTACGGTCAAGTGGCGCATTCATCGCGGCAAGCAATTGCTGCGCGAAGAGATTGAACTCTTGAGACAACGAGGTGAGAAATGGAAAGAGATCGAGAACTCGCAAAGCTGATCAACGTGCTGCGACGCATTGCGCGAGCAGCCAGTCACGCCGCCTGGAGCCGCGACCCTGACGCCGCTCGCTTTTGCGCGCTTCAGTACAACAAGGTGCTCGCGCGTATGCGCGAACTCGAGCCGGCCGTTGGGCCGCTGTTCACCGCGCTTCCGGAAGGCGCGTCGGCGGATGTTACCAAGATAGCTGCTTACGAACTTGTGGCTTATTTCGAGGACGAGGCTGCTCCGTCGGCGGCGCCCGGAGTTCGGGTCCGAGTCCGAGCGCACGGTTGCGGTGGGCGCCGCGCGTGGGCGGGCCGGGTGAGAGTTGGCTCGTGCTGGTAAGAGGTGACCTATGGAAAGAGAACAAGAAATATCGAAGCTGGTGAACGTGTTACGCCGGACTTCACGCATGGCGTTGCAGTCTGAGTGGACCGGAGGCAGTCAGGACGTCGCCGCATTCTGTATCGAACAGTACAACCGCGTGCTCGCGCGCCTGAAGGAAATCGACCCCGGCGTCGCGGCGGTGTTCGATCCGCTTGCTCCCGGTAGTTCGCTGACGGTTGCCGCGATGGCTTGCAGGCAACTCTCTGCCTACTACGAAGACGAAGTCGGCCGCTCTGCAGGATCTGGCGACTGGAAAGGCGTGTGGGGTGATCCGCGATACGGGTTGTGGGTCGATAAACGCGCGTTCAAGGAGTTCTGGAGCAAGTCGGCTCGCGAGGTTGAAGACCTGGGCGAGTTCATCCGCGAGAACATCGACGAATGGGTCAACCAGCGCAAGGCTCGCGGCAAGAAAGAAGAAGGCGGAGAGCGCACGACGACTCGTATCGATCCCGAAGACACGAAGCCGCAGTGAGAAGGAGAGCCGACCGAAGGCGCCCTGTTCTTAGAGGCGGGTCTAGAAGACATCACAAGAGGATGACCGGCGCATTCACCGTGCGCCGGTCATCGCTCCTTACCGAGCAGCAATCGCAGCGTCGACCCATCCCCGACACGCTTTCGAACCTGTAAAGCGTCAGATCAAATGAATAACGGGGTATTGTGGGATTTTGTGTGCATCGGTCTACCTAAGCGGTGTCGCCTCGGCGTTTAGACCGTACCGCACTTCCGTTTTGCCAAGTCAGAACAAATGAAGAATAGCAGCGAAAACGACGAAGTTGAAGTCAGAACAAATGAAGAACGGAAGGAACGTCCGGATGCAGGTGAAATAGCACACCGCGATCCCCAGGGTAGGGCTCTGAGTGGTCATTCCTGCCTAACCAGATAGCATCAGGGATCCCGTCCGGGAACGCCGCACAGCGCCGACTAGGATCGGTCTGCCAGTGAACGCAGAAAGTACAAACTGGACTGAAGACCGGGACCGCTAGAGCGCTATCGTCAAGCACAACCAAGTCTGCCATCACCATTTCTCCCTGCGATACCGCCAGCCTGCCGACTTCGCGATGTTCCGCCAGACCTTGTCAGCAAGCTGCTCTTCGGCCTCCGCAAGCTTCATCTTACCACTGCGAATGCGCGGTAGGAACTCCATCATCGCTGTTGTACTGGCCGCACGGTGAAGCTCTGCTAGTTGTTCGGCGCTCAGTCGCCACCCTTCCGCTGAGGGCTTCAGCGAGTAGCGATATTGTCCGTCCACCGCGCGAATCTCTCCGAGGTTCGCGCGCACAGCAAACTGACCATCCGCCAGCGAGAAGGAGCCGTTCAATGGATGATTGTGGGTGAAAACCTTACCTTCAAATCGTCTGACTTCTTCGGTGCTGAATCCGACCTGAAGCGGATTGTTGTCTGAACGCTCAATCAAGACTGAACCATCGCGGTCGAGTACCATTGCTTTCTCGGTGGCGAGATCAAGCAAGCTCCGCTCTTCAATATCCAGTCGGTCTCTGAGACTCGGTTTTGCAGCTTGTTTTGCGGTCGTTTCGATGACCGATTTCAAGCCGCTCTGGGGAGGCACGCCTCTGAAGTCTCCCACAGCCAGGTCATACACCGCGGTGCCGATCTCTGCCTTCGCAGGCATTCCGCGATTGTCGTAGAAGATCGTTCCTTCGCCGCTCGGGTTCGCGTGATCGTAGCCGGCCTCCGTCGATTCAGCGGCCGTCACTGAGCAACGACAATTGAAGTCCCAGGGCGGAAAGTGCGTGTCCCAGAACTCGTGACTAGATGGAAAGGTGATCCCGTTGAGTACTGCGTGTGTTGGGCGGACTCGATCGTCGCCGACCGTGTGATAGGTCCAGAAGGGCAGATCATCGGCGACCGCTTCCAATCCTTTGCGCCGGCCGACGCCATACGCCATCTGCATGTTCGTGCGGAAGATAGTCTCAAGGTGAAACGCCCCGAGCTCGCGATGACCAGCGCCGGCGAGGATATCTCGGAAGCGCTTGACGACGGTCTGCTGAGCCGTTCCGCTCTGAAGCGCCTCGACGATCTCGCTCTTGAAGCCGTCGAGTAGGTCCTGCCGATAGACGCCACCCACAGTGAACGCGGCTGACCTGGCGTCGTCGGCGAGGCGGTCAAACTGCCTTGCTGTAACGACTCGCTTTTTCTTGAAGTAGTCGATCGCGTCATCCGGATTTACGTCGAAGCCTAGATCGATCGGCTCAGCGAAAGAGATCGGCTCGCCTCTCACCTGGTCGGTTGCCAACAGGTAAGAGGCGAGCAAACCGCGCCCCAAACGCTTCGAAAGCTCGTCGAAAAGAGGGTCTAAATTGTCAAAGAACGACGCGACAAACTTAAGGTTGTCGGACGATGCAATCTCTGCAATCACTCGCTCGAAGATTTGATCGTAGACTGGCGCAGCTTCGAGAAGCGCGCGATCTTCGAGTCTGGCTTGTTGTTCAGCGTTTTGCTGGACGCTGAAGTTTTTTTTTCCGCGAAGTCGGCTGAAGCGTCGACGCCTGTCGAAGGCGAGCCAGGCAGCTTCGCTGGCGGCTCTAAGACCTCTTCGTCTGCAGCGGGCTCTGGAATCTGATACTCGCTATAAATGAACTTCATTGGGATCTTTACGCCCATCCCCGCGAGTCGCGCGTGTACAACCGAGTCGGCGCTCTGATCGCGTTTCGGATCGTACTTGATCACCCACAAAGGGAGCGGTGTCGAAGGACCAAAGTTGAAGAGCACGATTGGCTTCACAAGGTACTCATTGATCACATACATCAGAAACTTCGCGTCCGCCTCGATCTTCTCGGCCCTCACCTGCTGATGGACTTCACCAAGCGCGCGCGATCCTCCGCCTTCCGAGCCTCGCGACGTGAGAGTCTGACCGAGGATCACCCGCATGATCGCGTTGGCAGCGACATCTTCGGTCATGTCCGTGTAGGCCGTGCCCATCGACTGTCGAACGTGTTCCATTACTTCGACCTGAAACTTTGTCGGCAGCGCGGTGGGCGCTTATCGGATGATAGGCGCGGTGAAAGAGACGCTGGGCGGGTTGAAGTTTTCGTGTTGAGCGTCGATATCGTGGCGAACCCGGACACGGTCACGCTGACCTGACTGATTCCACGGCAGCGGTGATCGGCGATCTGATTTCGCCGGACGTGCCCCTGCGGTCGTTACCGACTTCTGTAATTAAGCGACTTTCCCATTTGTTCTGCCGCCGTTCTTCATTTGTTGTGACTCTGTTCTTCATTTGATCTGCCGCGCTACAGCTACAGAACCCTTTATTCTTTCTACCAGGTTTCCCTTTTCTGCCTTGACGCGCCCCGTCTCTAGATGATAATAATTCTCAAGTGATAATCAACCGCAATAAAATGCTGACCCGTCACGGCGGTGAAGTGGACGGCTGGTGCTCGGAATTCGAGAGACTCTGCCGCGCGCGCGGCATCCGAGTTACGGCTCAGCGGTTGGCGGTGTATCGGGCGCTTGCCGAGGACCTCGCTCATCCGACGGCGGAATCGGTTTACAGCCGGTTGAGCAAGCAACTGCCCGGGTTGTCTCCGGCTACGATCTATCGCACTCTGCAGTTTTTCGAAAGCGAGAACCTGATCCGCAAAGTAAGCTCTCCGGGGGCGATCGGCCGGTTCGACGCGAATGTCGATCCGCATCAGCATCTTGTTTGCCGGGTGTGCGGCAGCCTCGAAGACATCTCGGTTCCCGAGCTGCATTCGGCGGCGATTCCCAGAGTATCGGGCTTCACCGTGGAGGAGTTGGACATTCGGCTGGTAGGAACTTGCGAGGCGTGCTCGAGCTCTCAGTCAAAGGCGCCAAAGCGCAGAGCCGCGCGCTCGCGCAAACCAACATCAATGAGCTAATCAAGAGAAAGGAAAACAATGGCTGACCTGAAAGGAAGCAAGACACATCAGAACCTGAAGGACGCTTTTGCCGGCGAGTCGATGGCGAATCGCCGGTATCTGTACTTTGCAAAGGTGGCCGACGTCGAGGGATATCCTGAGTTAGCTATACAATAAAAACCTGACCTGAAAAGACATGAAAGGAGCCTATTATGACGGAAAACACCGAGTGCCCATTCAATCACATAGCTGGCAGCGGCACGTCGAACCGAGAATGGTGGCCGAATCAGCTGCGTCTAGACATCTTGCACCAGCATTCCTCCAAGTCCAATCCGATGGGCGAGGACTTCAAGTACGCGGAAGAGTTCAAGAGCCTCGACTTCGCGGCTGTGAAGAAAGATCTGGGGGCGCTGATGACCGACTCGCAGGATTGGTGGCCGGCGGACTTCGGTCACTACGGACCCTTGTTCATTCGCATGGCGTGGCACAGTGCCGGCACGTACCGCACCGGTGACGGCCGTGGCGGGGGCGGCAGGGGCCAGCAGCGCTTCGCGCCGCTCAACAGCTGGCCGGACAACGTTAGCCTGGACAAGGCGCGTCGCCTGCTCTGGCCGATCAAGCAGAAGTATGGCCGGAAAATTTCATGGGGCGACCTGATGATCCTTGCTGGCAACGTCGCCCTGGAAACGATGGGATTCAAGACCTTCGGCTTCGGGGGCGGTC
>CAZJQQ010000037.1:0-76108 GCA_964548075.1 uncultured Clostridia bacterium
AACCGGCCGGATGTCCGTTGGGTAACGAGCAGGGCTTCCAGGTAACGTTCACCTGCACTCTTGGAGGGCCTCCCTGCCCCTCAGGCGTCCCGTTGCCAGGTTGTCCGTGTCCCACTGGCGTGGCCGACGGAACCAATGGCTGTGTCGGCACACCGCTTGACGTAGCGCTGGTCAACGGCTGCAAGCTTGATCGAAATCCGGCGGGCAATTTCATTCTCGATGTCTTTGGAAAAAACCTGAAGCCCGATGCGAATGTTAGCGTCGGATCGATTACTCCCAGAACTGTCAAGGCCAGAGAACCCGATCCAAGCTTCCCGGGTGGTTTCTTGCGGCTAACGCTGAAGGGACGGATCTGCAATGGACTGCCAGGTATTATTGTAGTTACGAATCCGCCCTCAGTCCCCGGTGGACAGACCCAACCTTCTCTACCTTTTGCCTGTACCGAGAGGTGCCCTGTCAACTAGGAGGACGAGTCGTTGTGAGGCGCAAAGGCCTCATTGTGGATGTCCGCTTCTTCATCGGTGATCCAAGAAATCAGGCGCGCAGGCTGAAACATATCTAGTGAAACCAACCTACGTCATTGAGAATGTGAGCGACTCGTGGGCACGTTTCGGCGCGCCCGGCGACGATCGGAAATTAGTGCTCCTTGCGTTTCTGGTTGGTGTGATCGTAATGGTTCTTTACAAACCGTTCGCTCGCGCCGAAGTTGGAGACCCGACTATTTACGACTACGTTGCCCAGTCTATTCTTCGCGGCCAGCTCCCCTACCGGGACGTGATCGACATAAAGGGACCGGGCGCGCAGTATCTGAGCGCAGCGGCGATAACCGTGGGAAGAGTCTTTGATCTCCGAGATATTTTTGCCATAAGAGCGTTGCACGTCATATTAGTTGGGTTGCTTTCGGCAATCACATTTCTCGTTGCGAACATTTATTTGCGCAGCCGTGTTGCGTCGGCCATCGCTTTTTTGATTCCGTTGCTGCGCGAGCCGATTGCGAAAGCGTTTATTGGGGGCACTCAGCCGAAGTTGCCGATGATTATCTTCGGATTGCTCACGTTGCTGATGATCGCGAAGAATCGCCCGCTGGCCGCGGGTGCTCTTTCAATGCTCTCCTGCTTATGCTGGCAGCCGGGGCTGCTGTTCACCGGAACGGCGGTGTTGATCTTTTCCCGCTACTTTACGCGTTGGCGTGATTTGAAAGCTTTGAAGGTCCTAGCCGGGGCCGTCGTTCCGCTCGCGATTGTCCTTGGATATTTTTACTCGAAAGGCGCGCTCGGAGATTTGTGGGCGTGGACTATTACATACAATTATTCAGTTTTCGGTCCCGAGGCCGGACCCGCCTTGGGAAACGCACTCAATCACATCTGGGTGACTTCGCGCCGCGTGTTCGAGAAGGAGATTCTGGTCGTCTTGTTGAGCGCCCTCGGCTTGTTGTTGTTTTTGTTCGAGCGCGCGCGGCAAAGAGTCAGGGGGAGAGCAGCGTTTGAGTCGCCGGATTTGTTCAGGGATGCGATCGTTTTCCCTCCGTTGATCTACTTTGCTTTCATGCTCATCAACTTTCAGGGCCCGCCCGACCTGATTCCGCTTTTTCCGTTCGCCGGCATTTTCGCAGGCTGGTTGTTTGTGCGGTTGGGACGGCTGGCTGGTTCGATCACTCCGCTCAGGAACCTGTCGCGACCGCTCGCCGATGCGATTATGGGCGTAGGAGTGCTCGTTGTGATTTTCGGAGTTGTTTTCGTGCGTGCTGGAACGTTCGAGTTGCGCGGGCTGAAGCTTCAAGATCAGGATGCGGCGATGCAGCAGTTAAGGCAGGAGCTTCAACCCGGCGACAAATTCTATGTTCACGGTGCCGTCGAAATCCTGGTGCTGCTCAACACGCCAAATCTGAACCCTTACGTGGACTTCGACTGGGGCAAAGACAACTTTGCGGCATCGAGGCGCGGGATGACCTTTCAGCGCCTTATCGATGAAATGGAAGCCGAGGCTCCAAAGTACGTCTCCATAACCCGCCTAAGGAAGGTCTATCATCGCGAGGAACTGGAGCAATGGGTCAACGAACATTACGAGCATTTGGATCTGTTGAAGTACAAGAAGCTCTATGTACGCAAGCGATCTTAGATGAACAGGGTCGCTGACTCAACTTCGCGACATCGAAGCCATGACAGGCTGGGTATCTGCGGCTGCTATTAGCGCACTTGCTCGTAGTAGTCGTGCACCAGTTTGGCGCCTGTTGGATTGAAAATCGCGAAGCTCGAAATACCCATTCTTCGAAGGCGAAACTTGAGCGAGGTCCTCAGCACTCCCATCCCGTACCTTACGCTTCGCGAGAAACCGATCGACGACGCTTCGGCGAAATATCTTGCCGGGCACGATATTTCTCCGATTCGGTAGTTGAAGTACACGGCTTGAGCCAGAATCTCTAGTGCGATGTCGAATTCGCCATACGCTATCATTCCCGCAAGCGACACGATGAGCTTTGGCGAGTATTGATAATCGGGGTGAAGCATGATCACGATATCAGCGCCGCGCTTGAGCGCCTCGCGATAGCAGGTTTTTTGGTTCCTTCCGTATCCTTGATTCCGCCTGTGCTGAAAGACCGTCAGCCCCATCTTGCTGGCCAACTCAACTGTCCCATCCGAGCTGCCGTCATCTACCAGGATGACCTCATCAACGATATCGAGAGGGAGCTCATCGTATGTCTGGTGCAAAGTCACGGCGGCGTTGTATGCCGGCATTACTACAACGATCTTCTTTTGGTTCAGCATCGATATTGCCCGCTGCGCGACTAACCATCAAGACCGGCCACCGGTTTACCCTTCCAGCACGAACTACTTTCCACCCGAAGGCGCTTCGCGAAAGTGCTGCTCGATCCACTCGATCCAACGCCGCTGCACATCACGCTGGCGCACCGGGTCACCAGCGTTGTGCCCGTAGATAGGATACGCGATGAACTTCGTGGTCACGCCGTTGTCCTTGAGCGCGTGATACAGCTTGAACGATTGCGTAGGCGTGACTCGGAAGTCCTGCGTGTTGGTCATTACGAGCGTCGGCGTTCGGATCCTGGAAGCGTAGGTGATCGGTGACTGTTCGATGTAAGCCTGCATCCGCTTCGGATCAGTCCAGGGCGAGCCGCCGAATGCAGCGCCTCGCCGCACGTTCGCGTCGCCGAGGTTGTACTGGTCCAGCCAGTCTGTGACGGCCGCGCCCGCCACCGCTACGCGCCATCCCTGATAGTTCCCAAGAAGCCAGGTGGTCATGTAGCCGCCGTACGACCAGCCCGACACCGCGATTCGAGTCGCGTCGACGAACCCACGCTGCTTCAGCGCTTCGATGCCGGCCATCACGTCACGCCCCGGACCAGCGCCCGAGTCGTTGACGATGGCGCGCTGATACACGTTGCCGATCTGATCGCTGCCACGATAATTCGGCTGAAAGATCACCCACCCTTTCGCTGCCATCAACTGCGCGTTTGTCGCAAACGTTTCGAGCGACGCGGCGGTCGGACCCCCGTGGATTACGAGCACCAGTGGGTACTTCTGGTTGTTAGAAAAATCAGGGGGATAGGTTACGGTCCCATTGTGAGTGAAGCCGTCCGATTGCCACGATATTACTTCACTTCGTCCGAGCGCCAGACCGGCAACCTCGGTATTCAGGTTCGTCAGCCGTTTCGGTGGCGCGGCTGCGGACGACATATAGTAAAGCTCGGCGGGCCGCGACGGATCGGTCGCGGTGAACGCAATCGCGCCGTCCTTGCCAACTGCAACGTCGACCCAGAACGAGGATGATGGGCTGAGCTTGCCGAGATCGAGCTTGCGCGCCGGGCCGTCGAGCGGTTGCACCCATAGCGATACTCGCGTGCCGTCGTTCGCGCCGACGAGCAAAGACTTGCCATCGGGCATCCAGATCGATCTGGCCATATTGCGGTCTATCGCGCGCGTGAGGCTTCTGCCAGCGCCGCCCGATGAAGGCGCAGCGTGAATCTCGTTGACGTTGCCGGAATCACCGTTGCGCGGCTGCCAGTATGCTATCTGCGAACCATCCGGTGAATACGACGGCTGACCTTCGAGGCTATCGCGTCCCGTCAGCCCGCGCATTCGGCCGGTCGAGACGTCAAGCAGTTGAACTGTCGCCTCGCGAGAATCGCCCGAGTGCGGCGTCGCGAGCCGGACCAGCACGATAGACGTGCCGTCAGGCGACCACGCTAAGGGAGAAGCGGGCGCGCCCGGCGGATGGTTGATTGGAAGGCTCCACGAGCCGGACGTGAGACGCCGCGCTTCGCCGCCCTCGGCAGGCACGAACCACGCGTGCGTCGGCAGCGCTTGTGACTGGATGAGGAAGTCGTCGTTGCCCACCTCAAACGAATCGTTGAAGCGCTCGGGCCCGGTCTTCTTCTCGGCTTCGTCCTCAGTCGCGTACGCGATTGTGCGGCCGTCCGGAGACCAAACGAACTGCTGAACGCCTTTTGGCGCGCTTGTGATCCGACGCACGTCGCCGCCACCCATCGGCATAACGAGAATCTGCGGGCGTGGCTGCTGGCTGCTGGCTAGCGCGACGTTCGACAGAAACGCGAGGCGGTCACCGCTCGGAGAGAAACGCGGCTGGCTGACGCTGCGGCGGTCGCTAGTCAGCGTTCGCTGATTACCGCTCGCGACGTCCACCAGCACCAGGTCCGAGTCGTAGCGGTTCTCATCGTAGTTGGCGCGCGCCACAACGATGACAATCGACTTGCCGTCAGGCGCGATTTGCGGATCGGAGACGCGAACGATGCGCCCCAGGTCTTCGAGCTGCATTCGTCGCTGCTGCGCCAGTCCTGTCACAACCAGCAAGCAGATCACTGCCAGGCTTGCGTAGAACGTCATTCGCTTCATACGTCACCTCCGTCAAAGTGTTGTCTGAGAATAAGGCTTCAAATCTAAGCATTTTCCATCTCTGGCGTAAGTTGCTGCATCGTTCTCAGTGTTGACTGAAACTACTCGGATGTTTTCATGGTGCCTATCAACATATCCCTCTGGGTCTTTGTACATTTGCTCGATGGTCTCTCTTGGGAGCAGGTAGTAGCGATCAGCGTCGCCGCGTATCCACAACTCATAATCAGCACTGAGAGTATTGGGATTGATATTGAATTTGTAGAGGGGGCCGCAGTTCTGCTAGGGCTGCAATAGCGACCGTGAACAAGTTTTCCATTCACCAGGAATTTTGAACTCCAGCTCCGTTGCCAAGTCTTCTCACCTGCTATTCGATCAAGGACAGCGTGCTTGATCTGATCGTTGCTTGCCATCTCGTTTTTCCCTCTCGATTGAGGTCAACTATCTTGCTTCCCTTAACCTCAGCCTTCACCGGCGGGCGGCAGCCCATCCGTGTGTAACATCTCGTTACCGGCGTCCCAGATCTTCATGATCCCGCATTGATTGCAGTTGTGGTATGTTTCCTTTGTTCCATTTGGGTAGTTCATTTGGCTGATAATTGATCTGCCAGTGCAACCGGGACAACTGCTTTCACGATAATATGGCTGCCCCCATTTGTTCTGTTGCGATGATATTACAAGTAACCAATAGTCAGGCAGTCCAGTGCTAAACGCGCTATGGTAGTTGAGCCAGGATATTTCTGAAGGTTCGAGTCCTTCGGCACTACCACATGATTCGCAAGCGTCATTAAACATTCTTGGTAGCATAGGAATAACATCTCGTTCTGGCCAGCCCTTCCATTGCTTTAAGATACTTTGTCCACACTCTCTACAGTAGATATGGTGGTCAGTTTTCACAGGTGCTTCTTCCGCCTACCTAGACGTGTGATCAGCGGCGCGGGCCGAAGACATCCGCATGATCCCGCACGAGCCTGCGTTTAGCAGTCCCCGGCTGTCAATTATTCGAACGCGATTCTATCATCAAGGGCAGGGAACGCAAGCGGTGCTTGAGAGCGCCGCTCTTTTTGTTGACCTCTTGTTTCGCATCGCTACTCAGCGTATACTACGTTCCGTCATGCCCATCGATGTAATACACATAAACACAAGACTGCCGTTGAATTGTTTTAAGGCGAAAAGCGGCGATTGGATTGGAGAGTGCGAGCCTCTCGGCATTACTATCCAGGCTGAGACCTGGTCTGAGTTGATGGAAGATATCGGATATACGCTCGATGCAATGTTTCAAGATCTCCTCACCTCAAACGAATTAGATAGGTTTCTACGGGATCACGGATGGGAAGCTGTCGGGCAGATTCCCACTCAGCCCGATCGGGCCGTAAGGTTTGATGTACCATTCATCCCTGCACTTGTTGGAACGCCTGCATGATCCGTAGAGAGTCCTTTATAAATAAGATTCGGGGCCTCGGATACACATATAAAACCCAACAGAAGCGGACCACACTCTGGCGACAATCCGGCACGACCAACTTCATGTCAGTGCCGATGCGGGACTGGCTGTCGGAAGAGTACGTCACATCCTCTCTTAGGCAAGCAGGATGTACAAAGGAAGAGATTGAAGCCTTCCTAGCCTCAGCGAAGACCTAGTCTCCAGCGATTCAGAAAATCACCCTACCTTCTGTTGACGAACGGGATCGAGGAGCCGATTATTACGTAGTGTGTTAGAGGAAGCCGTCATCGCCAGTGTTCAGTATCTAACGGCTCTCTCGCTTCTATGACCTGGCTGTATAAGCTCAGTCGGCTTGAAAGGTAGGATATATGACCCGTTGGTTTAGGATGCTCGCACTCGTTCCAGTTGTAATCATGCTGGGCTGCAACGTGGCTACAGCTACTGTTGCTATCCCGGATCCGGTCGTAGACGCACCCCTGGCCGCGGCAAAAGGCGAGCAAACCGCCGTTTTGGCCGGAGGCTGTTTTTGGGGTATCGAAGCCGTGTTCGAACACGTCAAGGGAGTCATCGACGCCGAATCCGGTTACGCCGGGGGATCAGCCGGCACGGCTAACTATGAAACGGTCTCCGGCGGCCGGACCGGGCACGCCGAATCCGTTCGCATCAAGTATGATCCATCGCAGATCTCGTATGGCCAGCTTCTCAAGGTGTTCTTTTCTGTGGCTCACGACCCCACGCAGATGAATCGGCAGGGGCCTGATACGGGTACGCAATACCGCTCGGCTATCTTTTGCGCTAACGAAGATCAGAAGCGCATTGCGCAGGCCTATATTGACCAGCTCAATAAGGCTAAGGTTTTTGAGGGTCCAATTGTAACGGCGGTGGGTATCGGCACTCCGTTTTACCTGGCTGAAGGCTACCATCAGGACTACGTCGTTCATCATCCGGGCGAGCCTTACATAGTGATGAACGACCTTCCCAAGGTTGCGAACCTTCGCAAGGACTTTCCCAGTCTCTACAGGCCGAGGTAGTTAGTGTCATGGGAACGGTGTATTGTGACAATTGCGGCACAAGCCTGCTTGAGGAAACCGCCAAGTTCTGTCGGGCTTGTGGAAAGCCTACTCCTCTATCGGAAGCGGCTACCAAGAGGTTCGACGAACGGCCCAGCGTTCAGGTTCCGACCGGTCCCGTTGGACCTTCCCTGACGACCCCGGCTTACATGGCTCCCTTTGAGTTTCCGCAGGCTCCGCAGACGAACGACCTGAGACAAAAGACACAGAAGCGCAACCTGATTATCGTTGTCAGCATGATGGCTGTGATGATATTTGCACTTGTGGGCCTGCTGGCGTTTTGGAATTTCGCACGGGGTCCAGAAGGCATCCCGGCGCCACCACCGCCACCAATGACGTCGGCTCCGCCCATGCCGCCTGTTCCACCCGCGCCCCCTGGAATCAATGGCCCATCGACAATCGATCCATCGCTGATCTACCCCGGAGCTCGCCAGACAATGTCGCTCCAGGCGGACGGTGGTAAGAGCGTGCTTAAGTTGCACACCGACGACGCGGCAAGAACGGTCTCCGACTGGTACATTGCGAGACTAAGACTTGCCAAGAAGGTCTCGATAGTCGGCCAGACCATTTTGCAGGCTGGAGACATTGGTGTCGTGATAATGGGCGGCGACGAAGGAACCGAGATACTGATCACGCGTGGCGGCGAGGAGAAGTAAGGTCCTCAAACCTCTACGACCTCGAAATCCAATCCGATATCCATCGCTGGCGCCGAATGCGTAAGCGCGCCCACCGAAATCACATCAACGCCGGTCGCCGCGATCTCCGAGACCATGCCGAGATTCACTCCGCCTGACGCTTCAGTCATAGCTCGGGCATCGATCATCGCCACGGCTCTCCTCAAGTCTTCAGTCGACATGTTATCGAGCAGGATAGTGTCCGCGCCGGCAGCGAGAGCCTCGGGAACCTGATCGAGCCGGTCGACTTCAATCTCAATCTTGAGCGTGTGCCGCAACGACTTGCGCGCTTGTCTAATCGCTTCGCTGAGAGAAAGCCCAAGGGCTGCAATCACGGCGAGATGATTGTCTTTTATCATCATGGCGTCGCTCAGGTCGCGGCGGTGATTGAAGCCGCCCCCGGCACGGACCGCGTACTTCTCCAGTGAACGCAGACCAGGAGTCGTCTTACGTGTGTCGACTATGCGAGCTCGAGTGCCTCGCACAGCCTCGACGTAGCGAGATGTCAGCGTCGCGATACCGCTCAACCGCTGCAGGAAGTTGAGCGCAACCCGTTCACCGCGCAGCAGACTGCGAGCCGCACCTGACACCACACCGAGTTCCTGACCAGAAGCAACTCCATCGCCGTCTCCGATCAGAGCAGCAAAATGCACTTGCGCATCCACCGCAGCGAACACCATCGCAGCAACATCAAGCCCGGCAATCACACCCTCGCAGCGGCTTCGTAACACCGCTTTCGCGGCAACATCTGATGGAACAAGGAGATCGCTGGTAACATCGCCTCGGCCGAGGTCTTCTTCCAAAGCCCGTTCTACGAGCCGGCGCAAGCCGCTTTCGGTCATGTAGTCAGAGAGTCGAAGATTCCGGTTGTTCACGTGACCTCCCTGGCGCGACGCGCGGCCGCAACTCTTGACAGCAGAATGTGGCGTTGCCATCGCGGATCCGCAGCGGGGAAGTCTCTGCGACAGTGACTGCCGCGGCTCTCTCGTCGCTCGACTGCCGCCGTCGCCATCAAGCTGCCAATCAACACCATGTTTTTCAGTTCGTGCTCGGCGGCGGTGTGCGGTTCTTGCAATGCGTGCTGCCAGACCGCGAGTTCAGTTCGCGCGGCACTGAGACCAGCTTCGTCGCGCACAAGACCGACCTGATCCCACATCAGCTTCTGCAACGCTGCCAGAGATGGTTTCTCAACTCGTCTCTGATCGGGGAAGACAGGCGCAGTCTCGCTGATTCGAAATGCATTTGCATCAGCGTGTGCGGTCTCGCGAGCTGCCGTTTGCGTCGTGCGCTCGACGATGCGCGCGCCAAAAACCAGCCCCTCCAGCAGTGAATTGCTAGCCAGCCTGTTCGCTCCGTGAACTCCAGTGCAGGCAACTTCGCCGCACGCATAGAGGCCCGGCACGTTTGTTTCACCCCAGAGATTGGTTTGCACTCCGCCCATCAAATAGTGCGCGGCCGGGGCGACCGGCAGCGGATCCGTAGTCATATCGAGTCCAGCTTTGCTGCAGTATGCATCGATTGTCGGGAAACGACTCCTGATTGTCTTGTGGGGTAGATGACTCAGGTCGAGAGACACATGCGTCGTCCCGCTCCGCAGCATCTCGGCTGAGATCGCCCGCGCTACGACATCTCGCGGAGCGAGCTCGCCCCGCGGATCGACGCTGAGCATGAACCGTTCGCCGTGGGCATTTCGCAAGTACGCTCCCTCACCGCGCACTGCTTCTGAGATCAGGAAAGACGGAAGACCGGGGATGGCCAGCGCTGTCGGATGAAACTGATAGAACTCGATGTCCGCAAGCTCGCAACCGGCCCGGTAGGCAAGCGCCAGTCCATCGCCCGTCGCCACCAGAGGGTTCGTCGTGTGGGAAAACAGCTGTCCCGCCCCGCCGCTTGCGAGAACGATGTGGCGCCCAACAATCAAACGCGGCTCGACAAGTTCGGCGCCGCGATCCGATAAGGCTCGCACGCCTACGGCTCGGCCTTCGTCGATGACGATTTCGGTGACAAAGCAACCCTCGAAGACTTCAACACCGGCATCCCGAAGCGCACGGCAAAGCGTCTGCTCCAGATGGAATCCGGTCGCGTCTCCCCCCGCGTGCAAGACACGGCGAGCGCGATGCGCGCCTTCAAGCGCGAGCGACAGCTCGCCATCGTGGCGGTCGAACGGGACGTTGAGAGCAAGCAGATCCCGGATTCGGCCTGGTGCCTCACGCGTGAGGACTTCGACAGCGAGCTTGTCGCACAACCCGCCCCCTGCGGCTATCGTGTCCTCGTAGTGAAGGCGCGGACTGTCAGCGGGTGACATGGCGGCGGCGATCCCGCCCTGAGCGTAGCGCGTGTTGCTCTCTTCAAGCGACGCCTTGGTCAGCACAAGGACTTTGCCTTGCTTCGACGCCAGCAGCGCCGTGAACAACCCGGCTATTCCGCTTCCGATGATTATGTAGTCGTGCATGGTTATGACCCTGGCAGCGCCAACATGCGCTCGAGTGCCACCTTAGCCCATCCTTTCGTTTCCGCATCCACCTGAATGCGATTCACAACGCGCCCTTCAAGAAGGTTGTCGAGCACCCACGCGAGGTAGGCCGGATGAATCCTGTACATTGTCGAGCACGGGCAAACAACCGGATCAAGGCAGAAGATCAACTTGTCGCGATTCTCCGAGGCGAGCCGGTGCACCATACTGAACTCCGTGCCGACGGCCCACTGCGAACCGGGTTCTGCATCCGCGATGCTAGCCAGTATGAACTCAGTCGAACCGGAGAGATCGGCCGCCTGAACGACTGGGAGCTCGCACTCGGGATGGACGATGACACTGATGCCGGGGTAGTCGCGGCGCGCCTTCTCGATTTGCGCCACAGTGAAGCGCTTGTGCACCGAACAGTGCCCCTTCCAAAGAATGATTCGGGCGTCCCGTAACTGTTCTGGCGTGTTTGCGCCAAGCGGCTGTAGCGGATCCCACACGAGCATCCGATCGAGCGCGACGCCCATCTTGTAGCCGGTGTTGCGTCCGAGATGTTGATCGGGAAAGAACAACACGCGCTCGCCTCGCTCGAAAGCCCACTGCAAGACCCGCTCGGCGTTCGATGAAGTGCACACAATCCCACCGTTGGCGCCACAAAACGCCTTAAGCGCAGCAGCCGAATTCATATACGTGACCGGAAGGACCGGTGCGCGTCCGCCGGCGGCAGGCCCCAACACCTCGACGAGAGCTTCCCATGCGTCGATCACGTCATCAGGGTCCGCCATATCAGCCATCGAGCAGCCCGCGGCCAGGTTGGGGAGGATCACCTGCTGATGGGGTTGAGCCAGCACGTCGGCGCTCTCAGCCATGAAGTGGACGCCGCAGAATACTATATAGTCCGCTGTGGTTCGCGCCACGGCTTGCTGCGATAACTTGAACGAGTCGCCGCGAAGATCGGCGTGACAGATGATCTCATCGCGCTGGTAATGGTGCCCAAGAACTATCAGCCGCTCGCCCAGCTTCTCTTTCGCCTGGCTTATGCGCTCGGCCACTTGATCCTCGCTGAGCGTGCGGTAGAACGCGGGCAGTCCATGCTGCACAGGCGCGTTGGGGGGGATTGCGTCATCCTGGCTCGATCCGGGCCCATAGTGCGGCGGAAGCGGCGCGTCGAAATTCCATGGCTCCTGCTTCAGCTTCGGGTTACACAGCTTCACAGGCGCCGAGGGTGCATTCAGGCTTGTCATCGTAGCTTCTCCTTCCAGTTAAGGTGCCAACCACCTTAACATGATGCAGAGGGTATCTTGAACGTTGGACATCGATCATTGTTTTCAGTTCATTGGCGCGGGTTCCGGCAGACTCCGACGGTGAGCCCGGTATAGGCGAGGAGGCCGGTGAGCCCCGCCTTCTACCCGACTGCTGGTTGGAACTATGGTCCCGCTGGCTTCGACCTTGCGGCGAAAGTTGGTCGGATCGAGCTTGCGGTCAAGGATGACATCATAGACCTCGCGCAGTTCGGAGAGTGTGAAGTTTTTCGGCAGGAGCTGGAACGCGACGTCGGCGTAGCTGACTTTGTTGCGCAGCCGCCAGAGTGCATATCGAAGAATCTCGTGGTTATCGAAGGCGAGTTTTTTCGGCAGCCGGCCCACCGAAAACCAACGTGCTTCACGCTGACCGGTCGACGGATCGACGGGGTCGCCGGGGACGAGCGCGTAATAGGCAACCGCCAGCCGGTGTTCGCGCGGATCACGGTCTGGTCTCCCGAAGGTATAGAGCTGCTCCAGATACGCTGCCTTAAGCCCTGTATTGGTCAGGAGATGGCGTCGCGCCGACTCCTCGAGCCCCTCGCCTGTATGCACCCAGCCTCCCGGAAGCGCCCACAGCCCGGCAAACGGAGGCGACTCTCGGCGGACCAGCAGGACGGCAAGTTCGTGCGAGCGGCCACGCGGGCGCAAGGCGAAGATTACGACGCTGACACCAATCGTCGGCCAGGCCCCTCCGCCGGATGTGATCGCTCTGTTTTTCGCCGATGCCGTCTTCGCCATACTCTCCAGCCCCGATCTCTCAGAGTAATAGTTAAGGTCACCTTTACTCGAACTAGACTCTAGCAGCGCCGGGTTGTTCTGTCGAGGAGAAAGATGGAATTGACCTTCAAGCTTATCGCCGAAAATGGAGAGGTCGGTTCCTCCTTCTTCGGAACATGACTGCGAGCGCCCAACCGAAATCTCCACTTCGTTGCAGGCTACGATCTATTGGGCATTGAAGCCGGTCGCGCGGCGGAACGCTTCAACATATTTCCCATCCTTCTTGGTGACACGGCCTTTCATGTATTCGACCAGCTTGGCTAAATCCTGCGAGTCCCAATCGGCGCGGTATTTGTTGATCGAAGGCTCGAACTGGCTGACGTGTTTGCTGACAGCTTTGATTTTCTGGTCAATGACCTCGCTGATATCTACCCAGTAATTCGCTTCGCTGGCGGTGTAATAGAACATCATCAGCGGGACTTTGAAGGGCTTCAAGCCATCCACCAGCAGGTGTTCGGGGTAGTAGAGATGGAACTCAGCCGCACGAACGGCGTCGGCGGTATTGAACGCGGCCATGCGGTGATCGGTCTTGTGCCAGCGGTCATACCATTCCCCGGGATCAATGCTGAAAACGACATCGGGGCGATGCTGGCGAATCAACCTGGCTGCCTGGCCGCATAACGCTTTTGGCTCGGCATATTCCAGCTCGCCATCGTCGTAGCCCATCCAGTGGATGCTCGCTTTCGGAATCCCCAACACCTCCATAGCGGCTTCTTCTTCGGCTTTGCGGATGCGCGCAAGGCGCTCGCTGGTCATCTCCAGATCAAAGGAACCTTTGTTGTCGTTGGTATAGATGACGACGATGATCTTGTTGCCGTTCTTGGCTAACAACGCCAGTGTGCCACCACAACCGAACAGGTCGTCATCAGGGTGCGGCGTAAAGACCATCACTGTTTTGCCTTTCCACTGCTCGATGCGCTCTTGTGCCTGAACCACGCAGGTCAGCATCACAAACATCACCAGAAGGCTTGCAGTTCTCTTTTTCATCGAGGTTCCTCCTTCAGGGTTGTTCGGGTTTGTCTTTGAGTTTGCCCAGCATTCGATAGATGTGAATCAAGCCGCGATCAACCATCCGCTCGCCCGCGCCGATTTCGACGCGAGTGACGATCGTGTTTGCGCCATAGCCTCCCGCTACGGCGTCCCGCATTGTTGGAAAGTAGCCGATATAGCCGTTCGTGTAACCGCACAGAAAGGTTGCCGCCAGGGGTGAGCGTTGTTTGAGCTGCAGTTGCAACCCGACGAACGGCTCACCGGGCAAGCCAACCAGGGCGATTTGACGATTGATGACCAGCGTTGACACCGGGGCGGCAATCGGATCATTCAGATACCGAAAATAACGTTTCGCTGGATTCGGACCATAAGCTGAAATGATGGCGCTTCTGAGCGACTCCTGACTCCAGCGATTCTTGAAATGCAGCTCTTCGCTGAGATACGCGAGCTCAGGCGTGGCGGGCGTCTCGGTTTGAATGGAACGGCTGACGCGCACGACTTCGCGTCCCAGCGTTTCGCCTACTTGGCGCATTTCAGCTTCGGCATTCTCGGCGAGCGGTGTTTTGTCGAGCAGCGGATTGATGTCGCCCGGGGCGCCTTGCAGGAAAAAGCAAACGGGCCGGTCATTCCAACTCGCTTCGGCCAGGCGCGCCATCGCGCCGGGATAATCGGCTGAATAACGCAAATTGTCCGGCCCGAACACGACCGGATGACAAGCGTAGTTCACCAGAATCGCCAGCGGATTACCTTGAGTGTCGTCTATCCGAATGACCCCGACACTGGGATCAATGACGCCGGTTGGCTGGCCGGTGCTGTTGCGCCAGAGCATCTTTACGCGGCCGTCTGATTGAATGTAGCGCCGATTGTGGCCGAGGATCGCCTGTCCGTAACCAACGCCCAGGCGCGCTTCCGTCATGCGCCCACGCGCCGTGCCGATGGCTTGCACGATCTTGTCCAGCGCGCGTTGTTCCCACTCTGGTACCCGCTCGTAATCCTCATCAATCACCGGGCCTGAATGTGTATGCGAAGCGATGAACATCACTTCGTTGACACTATGCATTTGCCGCACACGCTCGCGCACAGAGTTCATTTGCGGTTGCCCGAATGAACGCCCCAGATCAAGCGTCACGACAGCGACAGCCTGACGTCCGTCATCCAGCACCAGCACGCGCGCATAGAGCGGATCAAGCGTGCCTGTCGCCGGGCCTGAGCGATTGCTGTAACCCCACAATTCGACGCCCGTCGGCGGCGTGATGTCCGCTCGCGCGACGCCCGCCTTGAGGCTTTGCGCGTTGACTGCCAATGGCAACCCGCCCATCAGCATCAACCAACCGAAAAAGTGCCGCATAGTTTGCCTCCTGGAATTAACGACTCGGTGATGTTTGTAATTTGCCGGACAAAGTAAACAGATTGACGAGGTGGCGATCAATCAGGGCTTCGCCCGCGCCGACTTCGATGCGCGTGTTGTAACCCGCCCCGTAACCGCCTTCGCTGGCGGCGCGAATCGTCGGCACGTAGCCAATCCACTCGCCGCCTGCGCTGTAGGTGTAACCGAACAGGAAGGTGTAAGGGATTTCGGATTTGTCACGCAGCGCAATCTGCAAATCCACGAACGGTTCACCGGGCAGGCTAGCGATGGCAATCTGGTCGTTGATCAGCAGCGTCGTCAGCCCGGCCCGTACGGTCTTTTGCGAGTCCCAACGGTCGCGAAAGCTCAGCACTTCAGCGGCCGCCAGTAACCTGGCGTTGTCATTCGCTCGTGGCTTCAACTCCCGTGCAACGGTCAAGGCGGCAGCAGCCAGCGCGTTGCCCATCTTCTCGGCCTCACCGAAACCGTTTTGCGCGACGGGTTGTTTGTCGAGGTAAGGATTGATGTCGCCCGCTCCGCCCTGCGTGAACAGACACAGCGCACCGTCCAGTTCGCGTTCGATGCGGCGTGCCAGATAGCCTGGATAATCCGCCGAGATCAACCGGTTGTCCGGCCCCAACACCACCGCGTGGCAAGCATAATTGACGATGAGCGCGCGCGGCTTGCCGGTGGCATCGTCTACGCGGATCACGCCAACGGTCGGATCAATTGGCGCCGTGGGCTGTTTTTCGGCATTCCGCCAGAGCATTGTGACTTTGCCGTCTGCGCCCACCTGACGGCGATTGTGACCCAGATAAATCTCGCCGAAGCCGGCGGCAATGCGCGCCGGAAACATATGTTTAGTGGCGGTCTCGAGGGCTTGCAGGATTTTGTCTTCGGTGTCGGTGAACCACGAGCGCTCTGGGCGCGGCCAGCTTTTATCTTCCCAGGTCATCGGCCCTGAGTGGTTATGCGTTACGGCAATCAGGATGTGATCGGCCAGCTTACGCTCGCGCGCCAGCGTGACGATTCGTTCAGAAGGGAACGAGCGCAGATCACAACTGATGATGGCGACGGTTATTCCCGCTGATTTCAAGACTAGCACGGTGGCATATAGCGGATCGTGGACGCCGGTTGATGGTCCTTCCCGCGCGCCATACCCACCCATTGGCGCACCAACCTGAGGAGTCACCTCGACACGCGCAACGCCGGCAGTTAGTTCTTTGCCTGCCGCGTCAAGGCTGACTGCTTCCAACAGCAACACCACGAAAGCGCAGAACCTGATGATGCTCATCGTTCTTGCTCCTGATTGGCCGGATTGGAAAGAGGCAGTCATTGTAAGATGAAAGTCAGGGAAATTCGAGCGAAGACCGTTCTTGAAAAGCTCATAGTGATCCGGCTCGAGGTCGAGCAACTACGGCACTTCAAGTTTGACCCGCCCACGGTAGTCCCAAATAGACCGCAGAGCTAGGAAGGAACAACCCTTTAGAGCCGAGTACGGACGCAACTATCAGCGCGTCTCACTACGACCGCGCCAGGCACGCCTTCCATTTACGCTTAGAAACGCCTCGGGTACTATCCGGTTGGATCACGGGGCGGCTGGACCAACGAGCGGTTTGACGTCGGCGGGAGAGGTGAGACTTATGGAAGAAATAAGACTTTCGGTTGAGACGCAAGCTGGAACAACCGTCATTCGCATTTTTAAAGATCGGGCGTCGCCCACCAGCTACAAGGAATACACTTTATCCGTGACACGGGGAGACGTAGAGCAGAGATTCACGATTACAGCATCCGACCATGATCTCCAAAGTGTTTTCAAGGCTGTGCATAGTGCGAGGATAGCGCCGATGGTCGAGCAAGTCTTAATGCTGGATCGGGAGTCTTACGAGTTGTGTTTCAACCCATCAGTGCAAGGCACGTCTTATCGGTGGTTCGGCGCCGCCCCGCTGGGCTGGGAACCTCTCGAAGAGATAGCCCACGTCGTCGTCAGATTCGGAATGCGTTACACGGGTTTCTTTTACCTTTGAACCCCAACCTCATCGCCAACGACCGCACTGCCCGACCGCCTCAAAAGAAACTCATATCTTCAATGCGCCAGTGCTTGGCTAACTTTTGCAAAACATCTTTGAACCAGAAACCTCGCCCGCTCATGGTGGACTCCGGCCTCCGGCCAGTACTCAGTTCGTAGACAACCACCAGAACCGAGACTGGCGAAATGCCCGGCCGTCCCCACTCCGGTTGCGTCAGGTCGATCCTGACGTTCTCGACGAATATCGCTCTTTCGTCCTCTGCCACCCTCGCCTGCAATCCGCAATTGATCAGCTTTTCCACTACGGGCGCTGGGTAATAGACACTATGCGAGCCAAGTTCCCGAAGTGTCTCGAGTAGGCGCCTGCGATCCAGTGACGGTGATTCTTGTCTTTCCATAGGCCGATACTACTCCGACTCGAACCCCTGACTCGTGAACTTCAGCGTCCGGCTGTTCTCAGTCACCGTTCTTACGACGTTCTCGGGCGCGCCGCTGGGGATGTCTGCTTCGATCTCGAGAGTCACCTCAACGTTTGCTCCAACCAACCCAGCTAGATGAGCTATGACCTCGTCGGCAATGCGGCTGGCGTCTCGGCCTACTCGCGCCGGGTCGAGAGTCACGCTGCCGTGGAAGCGCTTGGGCCTTGCCGCGTCGGGCTTACTTGTCGGCGTTGTCGTTGATGTCGGGTCAGAACCAATGGAAGCAACCTCGCTGCCAACCGGAGCTGGCGCGGATCCCGCGACTTCATGATCCGCTGCAGTTTCCGCATCGAGTTGCTTTCGCGCAGCATCAGGCAAGACCAACAATCCGGGCGCGGCGCTGTCGGAGATTGACACGTGCTGTCCGCCGCGCAGTCCGCGATAGCGCTCGACTGCTTCGTCGTAGCTCTCGGCGTATGCAAACGCATCCTGCTGCCAGGTCAGCAGCGCGAGCCCATTACGTATTGCTTCGAGCAGAACCGCCGGCCCCGCAAGTCGGGGCAGATACAAATAGCTCGCGAAGTCCTCGATGAGCTGTTTGATGGCGACATGCTCACCCCGCCAAAGCGGCACACGATCCAACTCCATCCGCAGCCGCGAAGCGGCGAAGCTGGTGATAAGCATCTCGTCGCTCTTCAGTTTCTTGCTGGCGCGCACTGCGAGAGCATCCTGGCCGGAAAGCCTGAAGCTCTGCCACTCCACCGCTGCCTGCGGCGAGGCCTGCACTGGCACCAGCAGCCATTGGTACGCCTCGGGGATACGCGCCGTAACCGCGCCGTCAGCGGATGCCTTCTGCGTCTCAGCTTGCTTCACTTGTTGCGGATCGAGATTGAGCTGCTCCTTCTCGGCCAGCACCGACTCCCAAGCGAGATAACGCCGCGCCGCCTCGTCGAGGTCCTGCAGCCGAGTCTTGTCCACAGCGAGGAAGACGAGGGTGTTGCGGTACAGGCGAGGCGTGTTTCCTCGGGACTCGAGGATCGACTTCGCGGCGGTCTCGGCCGCGCTCCCTGCTTCTTTGGTATAGGGATGATCGATGCCGAGCACAACCAAGCGCGCGTCGAGATCGTCTGGCACGTCTTGGCCCGACTGTGGCATCGGATGGATGCGGCTGAAGTCGCCCGTCGGGCGCAGGTCGGCGCGCAGGCGTTCGTCCAGGTCGTGCACGACCTTGTCAGGATCACGCTTGAGTTGATCGGCACGGTCCTCGGCCAGCTTGGTGACTGTGGGTTGTGTCGAGTACCAGTAACGTGGACCGTCCTGGTACAGATACGTCGCCGCCCCGGCCAACCGGCGTAGCGCGTCACCAAAGACGGCCGGTGACTCGCCGGGCATAACGCAACCGAGCTTGACCCGCCGATCTTCAAGCCCGCGATGAGCCGCTTGTGTGAGTGGCGCAGATCCCATGTAGATGGCACGCGCCACACGCCGGCACGCGGAGAACTTGCCCAGGTTCGGCACCTCGCTGTCGAGCCGCAGCGGAAGCGAGGTCGGGCCATCCACGTCCTTCTCGATTACCGGCACCCAGTTGTCAGAGAGGTAACGAGTCAGCTCGAACTGAACGCGCGGATCGTCAATCGAAATGTTCGCCGGCAGGATGAGCGGGTTCTTGTCGCCCTTTTCCCAGAGGCTATGGATCACGGCCGCCATCAACCGCAGCACGCCGCGTGTGCGCTGGAACTTCACTAGCGTCGACCAGTCGTTGTAAAGCCGGTCGAAGATTTCAGGATGGATTGGGTACGCGGCCTTAATCCGTTTTTCGTAGTCTGAGTCTCGACACTCGGGCGGGAACTCTGCCTGTTGCGATCGGTAGAAGTCGGCAAAACCCCGCGCCACCACGTCGCGGTCTTTGAACTGGGCTGGTTCGGACATCGGCTCGAACAGCCGCCGCCGCACGATCTCGAATCCCTCTTCAGCGCTGGCTGGCCGCCATGAGGATTCAACTCGGCCAACCACATTGCGAAGCCGGTCAAGCGCCTCGCGTCCGCGCTGGCCGCCCACCTCTACATCGTCGGCTTGAGTGTGCGGAGAGCCGCCCGTGTCCGACGCCGGCAGGCTGATCACCAATAGGCAGTTCTTGGCGAGCTTCGCCGACTCGGTCAGTACCTGCGCGAAGGTGAACTGCGTCTCGAAGCCGCCCGCTGGCAAGTCGCTCTGGTCGTGGAGCTGCCGCGCGTAAGCAACCCACTCGTCGATCAGAATCATGCACGGGCCGTATTCCACGAAGAGTTCGCGTAGCACGTCGCCCGGGCTGGTCGCCTTCTCGTCGTCAGCCTTGATGCGGGTGAACGCCTTCTTGCCGCCGAGCTGGTAGGCGAGTTCTCCCCAAAGCGTTCGCACGACTATGCCGTCAGGTTTCTTAGATGGGCTGCCAGCCGAGATCTTGTTCCCGACCAGTACCACGCGACGAGGGGTCGGCAGTGACTTAGCTTCCGCTTGCTGTATCACCACGTCGATGCCCGCCAGCTCCGCAGGCGCGATGCCGGAGAACAGGTGATAGAGCGCCAGCATCGAGTGCGTCTTACCACCGCCGAAGTTGGTCTGGAGCTGCACCACTGGATCGCCGCCTTTACCGGCGAGCCGCCGCACCGCGCCGACCAGCATGCCCTTGAGGCTCTCGGTAAGATAGGTGCGCCTGAAGAATTCGACGGGGTTCTTGTACTCGTCCGTCCCCTGGCCGAGATGCACCTGCCACAGATCGGCAGCAAACTCGGCCTGCTGATATTGGCCGCTTGCTACATCCTTGTGCGGCGTCACCACCTCGCGCCACGGCTTGAGCCCGCCTGCCGAAGCGCTCTCGATGGCCGTGCCGGCGCTCTTGCGCTTTTCGCCGCGCACCTGTTCGTCGAAGCGCAGGCGCAGCAGCTCAGTCTTCATCTTCTCGATTTCGTCGGCCTGCGATGCAGAGACTGCCGTCAGCAAGCGCCCTGCCGAGTCGAGGGAGCGGTAAGCATCGTCGCTTGAAAAGGTTTGCTGGTGCGCCCATTTGTTGCGTATATCTCGGAGCTCGCTGACCAACGTGCGCTCGGCTTGCCCGAGAGTCTTGTTGAACACGCTGTTCCACTCGCTCCACATCACCGAGAGGATTCGCTGCGTGTCCCAGTCGAGTATCTTTTCCTGGCGGCTGGTTCCGAACAGCCTGTCGTCAAGCCGCGACCGAAGTTGCTGTTGCCAGTCATCGCCGAGAGCCGCTTTAAGCTCGCGTTCGAAGAAAGGCATCAGACCGCTGTTTAGGAGTTCAAGTGCCTTGCCGACGCGTTCGTGATTGCTTATCGCCATGGCGTTATCCTTCAGTCATCAATTCTGGACAGACGAAATGAATAGTCACTCCATTCCGATTCAGAGCGTCTCTGTAGTTCCACCAGTCTGTGTCGGATGCGTTAACGACCGGAGCGTTTCCACCGTCTGAAAGCACAGTTGCGACAAACTTTCGATCCGAAGGATCAAACCGCTCCAACTCTGGATCGTCTGGGAACTCGACAAATCCCTTGCCGTCGAACTCAGTCGGTGTGATTGCAACCTTTCGACAATGCCTCGTGTTAGCTTGGTTGTTCCACAACCACTTGAAGAAGGCATCACCTGGCCCAGGCTGTCCGGAGGGAGACAAATACCTACGATACTCCTCAAGAATTAATGCGTGATCATCCAGAAGCACTATTCGTGAAGATCGAGTCTCGGTTAGCTCCCGGATACAGGCCAGCACGCAGTCGTCACTCGCCTGCTGCGTCTTGCCGTTAGCAACCACCGCCACGTTGGTGTCCACAGCTACAGCCGGCATCATTCATGTCCCTTTTTCTTCCGCGCCAGCGCCGCCTGGCTCATGGCTGCAATTTCGCCCAACTCATCACCAAAGAAATCCTCAGGCCAGTTCTCGATGTTTCCAAACAGATCGAGATTTAGCGGAGTAAGAAGCGACTCACCCTCGTGCATTGAACAAAAGTAGATCGCCGCATCATCTCGATTGATCTTCTCCTCAGCCACTCGCCGTTGGAGGCGACGCAAAAGATGCTCGCTGTGGCTTTCGAGAATGATCTGGATGCGGCGTGTCTTTATCGCGTCTACCAAGATGTCCGCGAGGCCAGCCTGCACCAATGGATGAAGGTGTATTTCCGGCTGCTCAAGCAGGAGCGTTGAGCCCTCCGGGGCGTAATAACACAAGGTGATCACGGGAAGAATCTGCGACACCCCAAAACCAACATCGGTAATTAGCACCTCCGCTGCTTTGGGATGGCGTCGGACCCAAACTTGGAACAGCTTGCCTCCCGTACTGATCGGACGGACTTCGAAGCTGTCGATCAGCCCTAAATCCTTGAGCCATTGAGCGACGCGCTGCTCCAACGTCTGACGCTTCTTTCCGCGTCCACGTCCAAGTGACAGCGTATGGCCTGCTTCGCGGGATGCCAACAACGCATCGACAACCCTTTCACCGCGCCGACCCATATCCGATGGCTGAGCGCCGGCCCACGAGTACTGGCGTCTCGGGTAATCCCTAAGCGGCCCCAGGTAATACAAACGCGAGAACAGCTCCTCGAATTGCAACTCAAAATCCGAAAGGAACCCAGCGTTCTGATAATAACCGCGTACTTGATCCGGGAAGCCATAGAACTTGACAGGTGGCGGCAATTTCCAAGGGCGCCCGACGGCACGAGTGAACTGAAAATCTGATTTGGGCTCGAGTAGCTCGTACCCAAGCTTCCCTGCGGATACGGGCTTCATACCGAACTCGGCACCCGCAAAACTATAGGCCATTCTATCTACGACTTCGCGCCCTCCTGATTGTTCACCATTAGCTTTCCACAGTATGTCCGAGCAGAATCCAAGGGCGTCGCCCTCAAAGAGAACTCGCTGCTTTTGAGAAGGATCCTCAATCTTGAGCGTGCCAGGTAGTTTCCACTCCAAACAGAATTCCAGTCGTGTGGACAGATCATGTGCAAACAACACTTCCTGAAAAGTGCCGAGCTCGACCAGGCTACGATCGTCGCCCAGGTTCAAGACCTGGTTGCGGTCTGGCGAATCCGCTGTTTGTTTGAGCAACAGGAGTATCTGCAGCAGGCTGGTCTTGCCTGAACTGTTGCTGCCGAACAACGCAGTTAGCGGCGCCAATCTTATTTGCCCGGTGTCTCGCCAGGACTTGAAGTTGCGCAGCATCATCTGAGTGATCATCCGAACATCTCCTGTTGAGTGGGCTCCGTCCCTGTTCCAGTCTCACGCGAGAGGCGCATTATCTCAGGCCAGCTCTGTACGAGTCCATTGTATGCTAGCGCTTCCTGCGCTCGCTTCTTGCGCTCGCACAAGGTGTAGAGTCGGTAAGCCAACTCTCGGGCGATCTCTGCCTTGCTGCCGAGCTTCGCGACGAGTTGCGCGGCCGCCGGTTCGCCGCCAGCCTCGAGTGATCGGATCAGTTGATGCACCATCTCCCACGCCGTTAGGCGCTCGTCCGTCGTCGGGTCCCAGTCCGCGGGCAGTTCGCTCGGTTTGAGCAACCGGACCTTGCCGCGGCTCGAAGCCAGGATGCCCGCGTCGACCATGCCCGCGACGCTAGTGTTCTTGGCCTTTGATAGCGTCTCGGCTACACCGTACTCGCCCTCGGCGAAACCCGACTGCTCGAACCATGCCAATGCCCAACGACTGTCGGAGTCGAAGTCGCCCTCTTGCTCGGCCAGCGCTTCGTCGAGGGTCTGGTTGATTAGCGCCAGCGCATCGCGCACGGAAAGGGGATTACCTTTGGCGCCTAGCACCTTGGCGTAACGGGTGAAGACCGCCATGCCCGGGCCGACGGCCGCTTGCGCCAAGTCCACTGGCGCGATGTTGCCGCGCTGCAGGTGCGCGAGGGCCACGGGCAGCTCGGACTTGAGTGCGGTGACGAACTCACGGCGCGTGGCCGTGGGCGCATTGGCCGCGCGCTGGCGGCAGACGAGGACGATGCTGGAAGCAAGAGCATTCGACTCCAATGCCCGCATACGCCCAGCGCCTTCGGTTCGCATCGGCCAGGTGCCGGTGGTGGCGAAGCCGGCGCGGATCACGGCGTCGAGAAAGGTCTCCCACCCGGTGCTGACGGTGCCTTCGCCGCCGTCGCTCTCGGCCTGTTTGAAGGCGTAGTAGATGGTGACCGGGAAGGCCGGGTGCGCCTGCTCCGCAAGGCAGTGCATCGCCTGCGTCATGCCGTCGAGGAAGAACTTCTCGGCGCCTGCTTTCCCGTCGTGGCGGTAGGCAAAGGCGACCAGTTCCTCGGCCTTGGGCACGGCGAGTGTGGCGAAGAGGTCTGGGAAAACGGGCTTCAGAGAGCGGCGCAGCCAGACGTAAAAAAAGTCTGACAAGTCTGCGTAACCGATGTTGTCGTAGTAGGGCGGGTCGGTGGAGACGAGCTTGCCAGCAGTCATCGCCTGAGTCGACGCATCTGCCTGGGTGGCACTTGCCAAAGCAGTCGCCGGGAATGCGTCGATCGCCATTGCGCCCTTGTCAAGCGCCGTGGCCAAGCTCCCTCCGGCATCTGCAAATGGATTCGCCTCAGCGAAGTCCCATACCATCGGGATTGCCTGCCGCGCAAACGTCTCGCGAAACGCACCCCGGTCACTCATCCACGACGCGATCGACGAACCGATGTTGGCAACCTTCGATATCGCAAACGCCAGATAAACCACAACCGCATCGGCGTAGGCGGCGGGGCCGGTACCGCCGGCGGCAAGGGGCTTTGCGTCCTCGGACAGGCCCGCGGCCACCGCGTCGCGCTTCACGCACTCGTGAGCTTCATGCACGAGGTCGGAGAGGGTCGTCAGAGCCACGAGCTGGCGGGGGGTGAAGAGGTCGCGCCACTTCTTCATCCCGTATTCCTGAACCCGGAAGCCAAGCGCTTTCTTCGGTAGGCCAGTTTCAGGAACATCGGTGGGCTGCGCGCTTTCTGCGATTGCTTCAGTCTCTGGCGTTGGTGATAGATATATTCGCCCTCGATCGCCTTCGGCAACGATGGCCATTAGCCGCGCCCCCATGCGACCGGCTTTCGCCTCGGATCGGAGGTAGTCAAACGGCATCGGCGTGCCGGACATCAGGCAAAGAAAGCTGCTCCCGCTGCTGCCCGACTTGGTGCCCCTCTTCGCCCCCTCGGCGTCCTTCGGCTTCCCCACCTTCACCGTGAAGCGGTAGCCGCCGTCCTTGATCACCGGCTCGACATAGGCCTCCTTCCCCGCCTTAGTGGAAAGCATGAAGGTGGTGGCAAGCGGCACCTCGGCGTTGGCAAACGCTGGGTTCGGACTCTTTACCGTGCGCGCCCAGAGCCAAGCGATCACTGTTGGCTTCTTGCCCACGTAGTGCTTCAGATCCGGGCGGTCCATCGTCATTACTTCAGTTACGAACACTTCCTTGCCCACAGACTCTTCCAGCTCGGGCCGGCCACGGGCATCCTCCTCTTTGATCAAGAGTTTCATGCCGATGTGGGCCTTGAGATCGTTTCGGTGCCCAACCATCTCATCGGTAATCTCGATCTGCGGATAAAGGTGGCCGATGCGCTTCTCGGCCTCGTCACGCATCCACTTGCCGTAGTACCGCACGTCCTCGGCGAGACCCTGCGCGCCCCGCCAGCTCTTGTCCATATGCGCTTTTTGTAGCTGCGCATCGGGGTTCACCGGCGGTTTGCCGGCGAACTTGGGTGGAATCTCGATCATCGCCTTGTTGATCAGCACCGCCACAGGATTGAGGTCGCTTGCGTAGCTCTCCAGCCCGAGCCGTTGCGCTTCGAGGGGTAGCGAGCCGCCGCCCGCGAACGGATCGTGGAAGGCGGGCAGCTTGTGCCGGTCGAATAGTTCTTTGGCGCGCGGATGGTCGGCGTTCTCGGCGCAGGCGCGCCGCCAGCTCTGCCATATCTCGTCCCGCGCCTGTTGGAGCACCTTCTCGTTGGTGGTGTTCTCCCACGCGACTAGCCCCTCGACTATCTCCTCAGTCTTGCCCGTCTTGGCATTTTTCTTGGTCACGATTCGGGCGATCAAATCCATCAACCGCTGCCGCTCGTGTTCTGCTATTACTTGCTCGAGCGTTGGCCTAAGACCACGATGGCTTGCGTCGCTGGGCTTTGATTCCCAGAGTTCAACGCGCTTCTTCAACTCATGCTCTGCCTTGCGTCTCTTCACGGGATCATATAGTAGGACGTCTGTGTACTCGGAAGGATCATCGACCATCTGCGCGAAGATCACCGCCCTCGCCGTCGCCAGCGGCCGCCTCGCCCACCACAGATGAAGCGTGCTCGGATGTCCGTGGCGAATGGACTTCTCTTTCGCGCTGGCCTTGTTGATGGCGTCGAGCGGCAGCGCAACCTCAATGAGTTTTTTCGCCTGCGGTTTCTTGTCGCTCACGCTTCCCGCACTCCCATTCTTCACGGTTTCATCTTCTTGTTTCTCATGGATTCAACACGCTGCGCGGCGTTGAAGACAATGGCGCTATCGTCTTCAAACTCGCGGCCTCACCGCGACGTGAACAAAGTTCGGTTCGATCGTGAACTCGGGAGGTGGGTTGCCGTTATCTGCCAGCGCTCGTCGCGCGGCGGCGATTCCAAAGCCGAAACGCTGAACGAATCCCAGCACACGCAGCGCCTCTGCCAGATTCGGATTTCGATAGTCGGAGATGCCCGGCTGGCCGAAGTTGGCGGCGGTCACCGCGCCGAAAGGTCCCCCAGGGCTTATGATCTCAATCCGATCATCGTACCAATAAACACGGGCGGGAGCGTTTGTGGCTTCGTAGGTGCGGTGCATTGCCGCGTTACGCACCAATTGCTGCAGAGCCACAGGCGGATATAGATGCGTGCGTGTCTCGGTCGGGCCACTCGTGAAGTCTACCGCCACGCGGTTGTGCGCAGCCATCTTCTCATCGACTCGCCGAAGCACATCGTTAATCGCGCCGTCGATGAGCTGTTCGTCGGCAACAGGATCCGCGGCGTCACTTCCGGCGATGCGAAGAAACTGTATATAGGCGCCGGGCAAAAAGTCGCGCGTGCGACTCCCAAGCACTAGCAGTCCAAGAACCGTCGGTGTCGGATCATCGGCCGTCAGGATCATCTTCGTCGCAGCCAGGCGTTGCTCGTAGCTGCGGTCGTTGAGTGCCAGCACATCGGAGGCGAAAGCAGCGCGCAGATAGATGTCTTCAAAGAGTCGCCTGTCCAGGTCGGCGAGGCTCGCTGATGGGACTGGCTGCACGTCAAAGGGCCGGTCACGGTGCCGCCGTTTTTCGTTGAGTATGCGCTCGTCCTGCGCGGACGCATTGCCTCTGCGCGGGCCGATCCGAATCCAGATGCGACCCTTGAAGCGAACTGGCGGCGAATCGGCCGGCTCGACAACAATGACCGCCATGTTGGCGCCGTTCAAATGGCGTTTTGCTACCGCGAGCGTAGGTGGTGGGACTGTGTTGCCATCGGTTTTGATATCGGCGAGTTGAAGTAGCAACTCATCAGTAATCGCGAGTCCCGCTGGAGAGCCGTCATCGCGAGCCCCGATGAATACAACACCGGCGCGACGATGGTCCGGAAGATCGTTTGCAAATGCACACACGGCCTCGCGGACTTTTGTTGGTGCGTCGCCAGCGAAGGACTCTTTCCGCTCCGATAAATCCGACTCCAGGTCAGCCAGCATCGCCTCTAGTTCTTCGTCGGTGTACATGCCAGTATTCTTACCTTGGAACATCTCCGCGCGCCAGCAGCTCAGCGAAGTCGTAATTCACACTAACGACGCTAAAGTCCGGCTCCCGCTGAAATGGGTGGCGCACGTAATGGACGCGGTGATTGTCGCTGTCCGTGAACTCAACAATAGCCAGGATAAAGTCCTCTGGTTTGTTGAGTGAGTAAAGAATCTCGTTGCGCGTCACCGTGATTGTCTCCGCGCCTGTCACTCGTCCTTTCACCTCGATGAATCGCAGCTTTCCAGTGCCGGGGACGCGACTCTCGATGTCGTAGCCCAGCTTCTCGAACTCACGGTCGGTCGGTTCGAAGCCGAGGCCGCGCTCGATCTCCATGATGATCGAGCGTGCCCGCGCTGCGCTGAGCTGCGTGTCGATCGGCGCACTAGGAGCTGTCACCGCCCGCCCCGTTATTGCCGCGAGCAGGCCCATCGGCATCACCAGCAGGCCTCCGCGAACCACGGGTGGCAGCGGAGAAATTTGAGCTTCGAGCTTCAGCTCCTCGAGACGCTTCTGCAGCCGCCCCTGGAGATTGTCGGCGCGCTTGCGGGCCTCTCCCGAGTTGAGCCGGGCGTTCTGTCTACCAGCCTGCTCCTGAAGCTTGAGCTGTTCGGCACGGTGATCCCAGTAAGTGATTTCCTTGGTCAGCCGGTCCTTCACCGCCGCCTCGGTCTTGGCAATAAGCGCAAGCTTGCGGCCGCGAACCTCATCCAAGTGCTCGGGTACAACCTGAGCGACGGCGTAGACCTGCGCCTGCAGCTCGACTTCGCGGGTGATCCATTCGCATTCCGGCCGAGCGAGGATCGCGTCCACGCCCGGGTCGCTCTCGGCCAGCGGACGGTAGTCGAGATAGGGAGCGTAATGCATATTTCTCGTTGTGCCTTCCGCGTCCAGCTCGACGTAAAGCATCCGCTTGGAAACGACACGGCGTTCGCCCGATCGCGTGAGGCTAGCATCCTGGATCGAGTGTTCGAGGTAGAAGAGAACGCGTGGCTGCAGGCCGGGGTCGCGCTCGTCTACCAGCACGGCGCCGCGCCTTAGAAGGTCGCGGTGACGCTCGAGAGTCAGGTCGATGACCGAGTCGAGGAGCGGGTGACCCGGGCAGATGAATGCAGCGAGTGGCTGACCCTGCGGCGCGATCAGCGACTTTTCGAAGGCAATGCGTTCGTAGCGCGGCAGCACAGGCTCGCCGATCCCGATCAGGCGGTCGCGGTTTCGAACAGGAGCTGGGACATGCGTTATCTCGAAGCGTCGGGGCTCGCGCTGCTTGGCCGCTCCACCGAGGCGCTGGAAGGCTTCATGGAAGAAGGACTCGATGTAGTGAGGTTGGAGCCGGCGGGCCTCGGCGCGTTCCATATCTTCGCGGATGCGGTGGACCCGGCTTGCATCCATAGCGTCGTGGGCAAGCGCTCGTTCTTCGAGCAGGTCTTGCAACTGGCCGCGGTCGAGCGTGTGTTCAAGCACCGTCGTCAGGCGTGCGCGCACCTCGGGCTGATCGCCGTAGCGAATCGCTTCAATCAGCAGGTCGCGCAAGGAGCGCCCCTCGAACTGGAGCTTGCCGAGCACGTCGAATACCTGGCCACCGAGGGATTGACGAGCCTGTTCGAGCTTCTCAAGCAGCTTGCGATAGACATCGCCCTCGCGAGTTTCTTCGGCCACAAGGTTCCACAAGTGGCATACCTCAGTCTGGCCAATGCGATGGATGCGGCCGAAGCGCTGCTCAAGCCGGTTTGGATTCCACGGCAGGTCGTAGTTGACCATCAGGTGCGCGCGTTGGAGGTTGATGCCCTCGCCCGCGGCGTCGGTGGCAAGAAGCACCTGCACCTCGGGGTCATGCTTGAATGACTCCTGCGCCTTCATGCGTTCTTCGCGGCCCATGCCGCCGTGGATCATCACGACGGCCTCCTTGCGGCCGAGCAGCGTGGTGATGCGGCTCTCGAGGTAGTTCAGTGTGTCGCGGTGTTCCGTGAAGAGCACCAGTTTCTGATGCGGCGACGGTGTGGGCGGAGGAATCTCACCCGCGCCGTAGGGGGTTATCGGGTCACCAACACGATTGCCGATGGCCGCAGTCGTGAAGATCTCACCGAGAAGGCTCGCCAACTCGCGCCACTTGGTGTCCGTGCCGGTGCGACGAACGCCCAGGGCGAGCGACTCCAGCCGCATCAGGGTTTCTATCTCCGCCTTCAACTCGGTGATGGAGCGTGCGGCAGTCGCCTGGTCGAGGATTTCTTCCTCGGCGGCCTCGACCTCGTTGTCTGGTGCGTCTTCGAGATCGTCGACGTCCTCGGCGTCGAACTCTGGAAGAGCGATCGGAAAAACCGGCGCGACTTGGCCTCCGCGCTGGAGCACTTCGAGCTCGCGCAGGCGGCTCTCGAGTCGCTCACGGCGGCGACGCAGTGACTGGTAGATAGCCTCGGGTGAGGAGGCCAGGCGTCGCTGCAGGATGGTGAGCGCGAAGCCGACAGTGCCTGCGCGCCGGTCGTTCTCGAGGGCCTCGACGCGGTTGAACTCCTCGCGAACATAATCAGTGACTGCTTTGTAGAGCTGCGCCTCGGGCTCCGAGAGTTTGTAGGGCACCGTGTACGCGATGCGCTCCGGAAAGAGTGGCGTCCCGTCGAACTTGAGCAGGCCCTCCTTCACCATCCGGCGCATCAAGTCTGACACGTCGACTGCGTGCACGCCGTCCCGAAACCGGCCTTCGAAGCGATCGCCATCCAGCAGCGCCATGAAGAGCTGGAAGTCTGCCTCCTTCCCGTTGTGCGGGGTAGCCGTCATCAGCAAGAAGTGTCGCGTGAGAGTCGAGAGGAGCTGACCGAGGCGGTAGCGCTTGGTGTACTTGATTTCGCCACTGAAGACCGTCGCCGACATCTTGTGCGCTTCGTCGCAGACCACGAGATCCCAGCGGCAATCCGGCGCCTGAAGCTTTTGCTGTACGTCCTCGTTGCGCGAGAGCTTGTCGAGGCGCGCAATGACGAGATTGGTTTCCAAGAACCAGTTGCCGGTGCGAGCGGCTTCGAGTTTGTCGTTGGTCAGAATTTCAAAGGGGAGATGGAATCGACGGTAGAGCTCGTCCTGCCACTGCTCCGCCAAGCTGCCGGGACAAACCACGAGGCAACGTTGCAAGTCCCCGCGGGCGATCAACTCCTTCATCAGGAGTCCGGCCATGATTGTCTTGCCGGCGCCGGGATCGTCAGCGAGCAGGAATCGGAGAGGTTGGCGCGGAAGCATTGCCTCATAGACTGCCGTGATCTGATGAGGGAGAGGATCGACTAGTGACGTGTGCACGGCCAGCACAGGGTCGAAGAGGTGCGCTAGCCTGATCCGGTGTGCTTCGGATACGAGGCGGAAGAGGCTGCCTTCGCCATCGAAGCTCCAAGGCCGCCCCTGCTCTACTATCTCTATCCGAGGTTCGTCGTGACGATACAGTAACTCATTCGCCACCTTGCCAGCGGGTGTCTTGTAGGTAAGCTCAAGGGCCTCGGACCCGAACCACTGGGCGCTCACGACCGTGACCAGCGAATCGGGAAGGATACCTCTCACGGCCGCGTTGGGCCGCAGCTCTTCGAGTTTACTCATTTAGCTAACTTTCCTGGTGCGAACTCACTCGCGAATGGATCGGTGTCGACGATGGATTGACAGTCGAAGCGACTCGAAGCGTTAGAGCGCGAGGAGTGGTTAAGTATACACTCTTGGAGGGCTCAATCCCAGACGACGGGACGGAACAATGAAGGCGGAGTCGAGCCTACAGTTCGGTGCTTTGAGGTCTTTGCGCGCACTTCCTGCCCAACATTAGCAGCAATGTACACTGATAGGGAATTGTGATCGTCTAAATTCAAGCTGAAGCCCATCCGCATCCAAAGCTGTATGATTTGTGACCGACACATAGCTAACAACAACTGCCTTTGCTAGCTATTACATCAATCGTAGAACTCGCTCCGGTGACCAACTCTGATAACGGTTACTTCCTGGGAAGAATCGTCTATCTCGTAACCGATGCGCCAATCGCCTACCCGAAAGGCGCCACAGTTTCTCTTCTCCCTTGACCTTGATACAACCAGGTGGGCGAGGATCATCGACCAGTGCGTCGATCGCGGGAGCAACACGACCAATAACCGGCTTATTCAGCCTGTGCAGGTCCTTGCGCGCGCGGCGCGTGAAGAGAATGCTGTAGCGGTTAGCGCTCAAGCTTCCCCTCTGCAATCAACTCCTCTTTGATCTGGTCCCATGGGATGCGCTCTTCATCGCGGCTCTCTTCGTAGATGCGAGCGAGATGCAAATCCTCCATTAGCTGTTCGTACTCATCCATTGGAAGAATAACAGCCGTTCTGTTGCCTTCTGCATCTGTGATGAATTGAACATTTCTGGACATCCTCATTCTCCTAAGTTTCGTGATCTAAGCCGAGGGATTATACCACGCGGGCAACAGAGTCTATCTCGATTCAATAGTCCAGGACGGCTGAAGAAAGTCTCGACCCGCGAAGTCGAACTGGATCCGGCCCGAGATTGCGATTGGCCCGAATGTGTCGTAACCTTGCGTCTTCAGAGCAAGAAACAAAACACGAGCGCGGTGCAAAATGCTGATCCGTCCACTCGATGTCGGATGATCGGGCGACCGGAGGATTCCTGAGTTTCGCACGCGAGGAACAAAGACCTCGCTGCGTGTGCTGCCATCATCCCATTTTGCTCGGCAGAGGTGATGACGTGAGGAGCAGGGCGTCAATACTGCTTGGAACAGTTGTGCTGGCGGCCTCCTGTGTGGTCTTTGGCCAGGGCCAAAGAAATCAAACAACCATCCCCGTCGACTTCAACCGCGACATTAGTCCGATCCTATCCGACACCTGTTTCGCTTGCCACGGTCCGGACCCAACGCAACGAATGGCTGGCCTTCGATTCGATAATAAAGAAGGCGCCTTCGCCAAAGCTGGTGTGATCGTTCCCGGTGACTCTTTGAACAGCCGGTTGATCAAGCGCATCACCGCGACTGAACCCGAAATGCGCATGCCGCCTCCGGCCTCGGGGCGAACGCTGAGCGCCAAACAGGTCGAGCTCCTTCGACGCTGGATAGACGAGGGTGCGAAATGGGATACGCACTGGGCCTATCTGGCGCCGAAACGCCTGGAGCCTCCCAGGGTGGCCACCCCCGCGTGGCCGCGCAATGCGATCGACAACTTTATCCTTGCACGCCTTGAACGCGAGGGGCTGAAGCCGTCGCCCCCGGCCGACAAAGTGACTTTGCTTCGCCGCGCGAGTCTCGATCTGACCGGATTGCCGCCCACGCCGGCAGAGACCGATTCGTTTCTCAAAGACACTTCGCCCGATGCCTATGAGAAGCGTGTGGACCAACTGCTCAGCTCTCCGCATTACGGCGAGCGCATGGCCATGGAGTGGCTGGACCTTGCCCGCTACGCCGACACCCACGGCTACCACATCGACAGCCACCGTGATATGTGGCGGTGGCGCGACTGGGTGATCAATGCATTCAATCGCAACCTAAAATTCGACCAGTTCACGATCGAACAACTGGCCGGCGATCTGTTGCCCGGCGCGACCGTCGACCAGAAGATAGCCTCGGGCTTCAACAGAAACCACATGATCAATTTCGAGGGCGGAGCGATCCCTGAAGAGTACCAAGTCGAGTATGTCGTCGATCGCGTCGAGACGACCTCCAATGTCTGGATGGCCACAACATTGGGCTGCGCTCGCTGTCACAGTCACAAGTACGACCCAATCACGCAGAAGGAGTTCTATCAATTCTTCGCCTTCTTCAACACAGTTTCCGAGGAGGGACTCGACGGGAGAACGGGCAATGCAAAGCCTTTTTTGGCGCTGTTATCTCAGGAGCAGAAGACGAGATTCGAAGAACTGACCTCCGCAATAAGCGCTAAAGAGGATGCGCTGTCCGAAAAAGAAGTGGCGCCTGTGCAGGAGAAATGGGAGAAGTCCCTGGTTGGCAAAATCGCCGGGTCTCCCCGAAATGGTCTCACTGCCCACTACGAACTCGATGGTAGCCTCTCGGATGTGTCGGGCCGGTATCAGCACGGGCGAACTGTCAGCGGCGATCCGACATTCGGCTCAGGACAGGTGGGAAAGGCGGTTAGTTTCGATGGCGATTCGCAGGTGAGCTTCGGAAGCGTGGGAGCGTTCGAGCGTTCAGACCCTTTCAGCCTGGCTGTGTGGTTGCGGGGAAGCGGCAACACACCAATCGCCGTCTTCCAGAAGATCGATAACCCGGAAACCCGCCGCGGCTACGAATTCCTCTTCGATGACCTTGAGCTGGTCGGTATTCAAAAGCGCGCGGCACATCTAACGATCAGACTGACTTCGCACTGGCCTGACGGCGCAATTCAAATAAGAACGACCAGGAAGCTTACCCTGGGAGACTGGTATCACGTCGCGCTCACTTATGACGGCTCAGCCAGGGCCGCGGGTTTGCACCTCTACATCAATGGCAAGCTCCACCAGACTGAAGTGCTTCAGGATAATCTCTCGGGCACTATCAAGACAGATGCCGAGCTGCAGGTCGGAAACAAGGGCTTAGGCAAGCCGTTCAGGGGCAATATCGATGACCTGCGATTGTATGAGCGCGTGCTGGACGCCGCCGAGGTCGAGCAACTTGCGATTCACTATCCGATTCAGACAATCCTGTCGGGTGTCTCCGGCAAAAGATCGAAAGAAGAGAACGCGCGAGTCCGCGACTACTTCCTCACCTACGCGGCGCCTGATGCTCTGCAAAAGCTCTACGCGGAGTTGAATAGCCTGAGGAAGGAAAAGGAGGCTCTCGAGAAAGCAATCCCAACAGTAATGGTGATGTCCGAAATGGAGAAGCCGCGCGAGACTTTCGTTCTTGGCCGGGGCGACTACCGTAACAAGACCGACAAGGTATCGCCGGGCGTGCCCGCTGTGCTTTCGCCCCTTCCGCAAGGCGTGCCCCCCAATCGACTCGGTCTGGCGAAGTGGCTGGTCGCACCCTCGCATCCTCTGACCGCGCGGGTCGCGGTGAACCGCTACTGGCAGATGTATTTCGGCCTCGGCATCGTGAAGACCTCTGAGAACTTCGGCGTCCAGGGCGAGCCGCCGGTTCATCCCGAATTGCTGGACTGGCTTGCAACAGAGTTCACCCGAACTGGTTGGGATGTGAAGGCGATGCAGCGGCTGATAGTAACGTCGGCAACCTATCGTCAGTCGTCAAGAGTAGCGCCCGCTCTACTGGAGAAGGATCCCGAGAATCGACTGCTGGCCCGGGGACCTCGATTGCGGCTGCCCGCGGAAACAGTCCGCGACAATGCCCTGGCGGTGAGCGGTCTATTGAACGGCGACATCGGCGGCCCGAGCGTCTTTCCCTATCAACCGAAGGGCCTCTGGGACGAGCTGGCGTTCGGCGATGGGTTCTCCGCCCAGTCGTTCACGCCCAGCACAAACAAGGACCTCTACCGGCGAAGCATGTACACATTTTGGAAGCGCACGGTTCCACCGCCTCAGCTTACGACCTTCGACGCGCCTGACCGGGAGAAGTGCACCGCTCGCCGCGCGTTGACCAATACTCCGTTGCAAGCGCTTGTGTTGATGAACGACCCGACCTATATCGAAGCGGCGCGGTGGCTGGCACAGCGGGCAATGACTGAGGGCGGAAGGGATGCCGGCAGCCGGATCAGCTTTGCTTTTCGAGGAGCAACGGCGCGCATGCCCTCACCGAAAGAGGCGCACGTGCTCCGCAATCTGTTTCAGCAGCAACTCGCTCATTACCGCGGCGACAAGAAGGCCGCCCTCGATTTACTGGGTGTGGGCGAGTCGAAATGGGACGCGAAGCTCGATGCATCCGAGCTTGCTGCGTGGACGATGGTGGCGAGTGCAATACTGAATCTGGACGAGACGATCACTAAAGAGTAGCACGCCTAGCAGGCTGCTGGAAAAGTCGATGACACACAAGCATTCATGCGCAATCCCACCAACGCAGTTGGTGGATCGTTCATACTTAGCCTACACGGGGCACTGGGCGGGGATCCCAAATCCCACCAACGCAGTTGGTGGATCGTTCATATCCAACCTCGCTCTGATCAGCCGAAAAGTGAATCCGAGCGGCGATTCAGGCTGGGTATGAACGATCCACCAACTGCGTTGGTGGAATTCAAGAAGCACGCGGCGTTGCTGTCTGTAGGCTGGGTATGAACAATCCACCAACTGCGTTGGTGGGATTCAAGAAGCACGCTGCGTTGATGTCTTCAGGCTTAGTGTGAACGCACCATCAACTGCGCTGGTGGGATCATCTGAAACTCCCGTGTATGAGGCGCTCTTTCGCTTTTTCAGCATTCCTACACGCCTAGCGAAGCAGTACAGGATACTAACATGGATCTCGAGCGAGAACTTGAACTCACCCTAACGCGACGCCAGCTCTTCGGGCTTGCAAGCCGCGGCATCGGGGTCGCCGCTCTCGCTTCGCTGCTCAAGCCAACCGTGTTCGGCGATACTCAGTCAGGCAGAGATCCCAAGACTGGCGGGCTCGCCGGTCTTCCGCACTTCGCCCCCAAGGCTAAACGGGTCATCTTTCTTCATCAGTCGGGCGCGCCTTCGCAGATGGACCTGTTCGACTACAAGCCCAAACTCCAACGCTATCACGCCACGGAGCTTCCCGACTCGGTTAGAATGGGCCAGCGAATAACCGGAATGACTTCGGGCCAGAGCGCTTTCCCGGTCGTAAACTCGCTCTTCAAATTCAGTCAGCACGGCCAGTCGGGTGCTTGGCTCAGCGAGCTACTCCCGCATACCGCGAAGATAGTCGATGAAATCACGATCATCAAGAGCATGAACACCGAGGCTATCAACCACGATCCCGCGATCACTTTCATCCAGACCGGCAGCCAGCAGCCCGGCCGTCCAAGCCTCGGGTCGTGGGTGAGCTACGGGCTGGGCAGCGAGAACCAGAACCTGCCATCGTTCGTCGTGTTGCTTTCTGTTGCCAACGCCATCAACACCGATCAGCCGCTGTTTTCGCGCTTGTGGGGACCTGGGTTCCTGCCATCGAGCTATCAAGGCGTGCGCTTTCGCGGAAGCGGCGAGCCGGTGCTCTACCTCGACGACCCGCCCGGCATCAACAAGACCACGCGCCGCCAGATGCTCGACGCGGTTGTGAAACTGAATAGAATCAAGTCAGAAGCCTACGGTGATCCGGAGATTGACACCCGCATCGCACAATATGAGATGGCCTATCGCATGCAGACTTCAGTGCCGGACTTGATGGACCTGTCGAAGGAGCCCGCACACGTCTTTGAGATGTATGGTCCAGATTCGCGCAAGCCCGGGACCTATGCGGCAAATTGTCTGCTGGCGCGGCGGCTGGCCGAGCGCAACGTTCGATTCATCCAGCTCTACCATCGCGGTTGGGACCAGCACAACGATCTGCCTCGCGACCTTGCGTTGCAATGCAAAGGGACGGATCAGGCTTCGGCGGCGTTGATCCTTGACCTGAAGCAACGCGGACTGCTCGACGACACGCTGGTGGTGTGGGGTGGAGAGTTCGGCCGGACAGTCTACTGCCAGGGCAAGCTGACTGAAAACAACTACGGCCGCGATCATCACCCTCGCTGTTTCGCGATGTGGCTCGCGGGTGGCGGAATCAAGAGAGGCGCGACACTTGGCGAGACGGATGACTACTCGTACAACGTCGTCTCGGACCCGGTGCACGTGCATGACTTGCAGGCGACGATTCTGCATTGTCTGGGCATCGACCACAAGCAGCTCACATTCAAGTTCCAGGGCCGGCACTTCAGGCTTACGGACGTGCACGGCGAAGTAGTCGGCAAGATACTAGCCTGATCAGCGCTGGGGGAAGAAGTCTGCCATGTAGATTCGGAGGCTGTTGAACTCCAGTCTGCCGCCGATGACGCCGTCTTAGGGGCTATGAAGCGCGAGCACTGGGCTACTCGAACGCGATTCAGGCTAGAAGAGATGAGTTTAAGAGCTTCCTCAGTGAGGTTCTCATGCGCCATCGTTCTTCGTCATTAGTCTTTGGCTTGATCGTAGTGATCCTAGCGCAAGCAGCCGCCCTTGCTGGCGTAAAGCTGCGCGCCACACCTCAGAAGTTTCGCGAATTCTATTCAATCGACGATGCGCGGATTCCCATCAGCATTCAGAATCAGCTTTCGAATCCTGCCCGAACCGCTCGCAAGGGCAAAGCCCGGTGGACCATTGAGACAGATGCCTTAATTCGAACGCCAATTGAAAAGTCGAGCGCTCGTGGCGCTGGAGATTCTGTTCCTCAAGCTCGGCTTTCATTCGACGACGGGTTACCGGTCGGCGGGCTCCGCGCGATAGCTATTACAACCGACGGGGCCGTGTGGGCCGGAGGCGGCGAAGGGTTGGTCCGGTATGTGGACAGCTCTCATGCCTGGGACAGATGGCAGTACTTTGGCGGTAAACGCTACTTGCCGTCTGATGAGGTCACTTCTCTGGCGGCAGGCGAAGCGGGATCTATCTGGGTTCAAACGTCGGAAGGGGTAAGTCATATAGAGTTCCGCCGCTTGACGCTCGCGGATAAGGCGGCGCACTTTGAGCGACGTATTGCCGAACGGCATAAACGACACGACCTGGTTGCCGATTCACAGTTCTCTGAGCCGGGCAATCCAGCCACGAGCCATCAATACCCGAGTGACAACGATGGGCTATGGACCGCAATCTATGTAGCCTCACAAGCATTTCGATATGCGGTGACTAGCGATCCGCAGGCGCTCGATGATACGCGCAAGTCCGTGGAGGCTATGCTCCGGTTGGAAGCGATCACCGGACGCGCGGGTTTTCCTGCGCGATCATTCAGACACAAAACCGAGCCGCGACACAACGACGGTATCTGGCATTTCACCGCGGACGGCGAGTGGGAGTGGAAAGCCGACACCAGCTCGGATGAGATTGTCGGCCACTTCTTCGCTTACTCAGTTGTCTACGACCTGGCTGCCGATGAGGAGTTGAAGAAGCGGCTGCGCGGAGCAGTCTCTCGGATGGCGGATCATTTGATAGATCATCGGTATAACCTGACCGATCTGCATGGCGGACCCACGCGGTGGGGTCGCTACGATGAAGCGTACTTTGAAACCGACGATGGCCGCGAAGAAAGAGCGCTGCGGTCGCTGGAACTGCTTTCGCATTTGAAGGTCGCCTATCATATGACCGGAAACTCTCGCTATGACCGAGAGTACCGAAAGCTGATAAATGAGATGGGCTATCACAAGAACACGACCACCTATTTGAAGCTTCGGGAGGAACTCAACTACTCAGACGAAGAACTTGCGATGCTCTCTTACTACCCGCTTTTTCGTTACGAGAAGAACCCTATGCTGCTCAAAGTTTACCGCGAAGGCTTGGAGCAGTGGTGGGTGAACATTCAACGTGAAGATAACCCGCTGTGGATTCTTATCTACGGCGTTTGTAATCCGGGCAAGCCCGTGAGGCTTGACGCGGCCGCGCGCACGCTTTATCGAATACCGATGGACCTGACCAGGTGGTCTGTCAAGAACTCTCACCGGCATGATGTGCCGCTCGATACTTCCCCTGAGCGACATGATCGGGTGCAAACCTCTCATCTGCTGCCACCGGATGAGCGGCGCGTGATGAAGTGGAACGGCAACCCGTTTGAGCTCGACGATCTAGGAGCTGGCCGCGGAGAAGATGACGGCGCGTTTTTTTTGCTCCCGTACTGGATGGGTCGCTACCACGGGTTTCTTACAAGCAGGTAGTCGCGTGTAACATACACTTCACCAGTGAAGATGCAGTATCCGCGCAAATCCGTCTGATCAGTGTCATCCGTGGTCTATCCCTTCCGTACGCAATAGACCACGGATGACACTGATCAAACGGATTTGCACGGATTTCTTGCCGATTTGACCGCTAGAGAAATGCTAGGTTCAAGCACTAGCAATACTCTCTTCAAGCTTCCAGGCGTGGACGGTCGGCCCGGTTCATCTTCTTGATTTCGATCAGCCTGTGCTCGGCTCGAAGCAACTCATCAACGTTGTTTTGAATCTTCTTCAGGGCTTCAACAATCTGATCCACGTCCTGCTCGCTCCCGAGCAGCAATTGATGCGGGAGCCATACTGATTCCAGATAAGCCGCGCGTTCGGCTACCGGACACCTGGTCTTCGCCCACGGCAAGTCCTCAGCGCTTTGACTTCGGAGCGATGGGAAATCTCGCGGATCGACATTAAAGAGCGCGCTTCGATAAATAGGTTCATAAAACAGCCCATCTGAAGGAATGCCTTCCGCTTCGAGCGCCGCGACGAACCTGTCCCGCGACGCGCCCCCGAAAGCGCCCGGCTCGTACTTGAAAACGAATTGATAGATCGCCTGCGTCGTCAGCCGCGCATCTTTCTGGAGCAGCGAAATGCCTGGGATACTCGACAACCCTTCTGACAGCCGCGCCGCTCGTGCCGCGCGGAGCGCGGTCTGCTCGGGCAGCCGCTCAAGCTGAGCCAGGAGAATCGCTGCTTGAAATTCCGTCATCCGATAATTGAATCCAAGGATGCGATGTCGAAAGCGATCCGTTTGACTCGCTCGCCCACAATTCACGTAAGACTGACAAAGCTCAAAAATTTCATCATCTCCGGTCGTGACGACGCCGCCTTCACCTGCCGTCATAAGCTTGGTTGTTTGCATGCTGAATGAGCCAGCGTCGCCGATTGATCCCGCGCCTTTGTTACGCCATTTGGCTCCGTGCGCGTGCGCGCAATCTTCTATGATCTTCAAGCCGTGTCGCGCGGCGAGCTCGGTGATGGCGTCCATATCCGCCATGCTCATTGCAAGATGGACAGGGATTATTGCTCGCGTGCTAGCGGTGACGGCTCCCGCCGCCGCCGCTGCGTCAATGCAATAGGTGTCGGGCAAGACATCCACGAAGACTGGGATCGCGCCTAATCTGAGGACGGGGGCGGCAGTGGCTTCAAACGTATATGCCGGAACGATGACCTCATCGCCGGGCGCGATGCCGATTGCTTTAAGCGCGATCTCGAGCGTGACCGTCCCGTTAGCCGCGCACAGGGAGTGCTTTGAGTCCTGATGCGCGGCGAATCGTTGGCTGAACAGCTCGGCCAGGCGATTGGGGAAAGGGTAGCCGCCCCAGTTGCGGCTTTCGAGAACGCCGAGGATGGCGCGTTTTTCTCTTTCATCAAACTGCGGCCACTCTGTGAAAGCTTTCGTCCTCACCGGAGCGCCGCCAGCAATTGCAAGTTTAGCCATTACTCTTCCTGTAACTCAATCGGCGACGATTGAAGAAGCCTCGGCGAAGGGCCACCGCGCCGTCCGCCATGACCAGATGAAGAAGAATGCCACGCCAAGCGCGAGCGTCCCTAACCCGAAGAGTATTATGTAAAACTCCGAAGTTGCAAAGATGAACACCCAACCGATCAGCGCGATCACGCTCGGAACCGGGTAAAGCCAGATTCGATAAGGGCGCGGCATGTCCGGCTGGCGCTTCCTGAGCAACATCACAGCGAAAATCTGGCCGATGAACTGAATGAGAATCCTTGTAGTGATCAGGGCATCGATGACTATTCCGAGCGAAAAGAAGCTGCACGCAATCGAGATGATTCCGATGACGATCAGCGAGACGTAGGGAAAGTTCTTCTTAGGGTGAAGGCGGCCAAAGAACTTGAAGAAATACCCATCCTGAGCAGCAGCATATGGAATGCGCGAGTAGCCGAGCAGCAGCGCGAAGACCGATCCGAATGCCGTCCACAGCACCATAGCCGTAAACACCGTCGCCACCTTTGAGCCGTATACCTTTTCCATAAAGGTTGAGACAACGAAGTCGGAACCGGGCCGCGCGTCATAAGGAACAACCTCGCGCCACGGCACCACGCCTATGATAGAGAGGTTGATCGCGAAATAGATCGCCGCCACCGCGAGCACGCTGATGATGATCGAGCGCGGGATGACGCGGCCAGGATCTTTGACTTCATCGCCGATATAACAGATGTCGTAGTAACCCAGGTAGTCATAGACACCGACGCGGGCCGCCGCGCCCAGCCCAAACAGAAAGCCCAGAGAGAAATTGAAGGCGCCCGGCGGAAAATCAAACGCCAGCTTTGCGTCGAAATGCATTGCTCCCGTGACGATCACGGCGCCCGTCGCGAGCAGCGTGCCTATCCACAGGCTCACGGTGATCGTTCCGATCGAGGTTATCTTGCGATACAACAGCGCGATGTTTATCACGCCGACGGCTGAGGCAATCATCGCGGTTTGAAGAGGCGTGACCGATGGCCATACATACCCGGTGTATTTTGCGAAGCCGATATAACCAGATGCGATCTCAAGGGGGCCGCTCAGGATGAATTGCCAGATGAACAGAAATGCCATCAACCGCCCATACGTTTCACGGCCGTAACCTTCGCGCAAGTAGAGATAGGTTCCGCCCGATCCGGGCATGCTTGCGCCAAGCTCACTCCACACCATCCCATCTGGTATGGCTATGATCACTGCTATGAACCACCCCAGCATCGCTTGCGGCCCGCCAAGCGCGGACATCAGCAAGGGGATCGTGATGAACGGGCCGATGCCGATCATATTCGACATGTTGAGCGCCGTTGCCTGCAATAGCCCGAACCGCCTCAGCAGATGGGAGGGTTGTTCTTGATCCGATGTTTGTGTCGGTTGCATTTCACTCCGGGAATACCACCCACGGAAGTGGGTGGATTGTTCAAGGCCAGCCTACACAGGGCGCACCCGGGATTCCCGTTTTGCCTTTCCTTCTCTCCCCTCGTGGCACGAGGGGAGAGAAGAGACAATAAAAACAAAGGGGGCGGCCGGCTCTCTTTGTAGGCTGGGCTTGAACAATCCACCCACTTCCGTGGGTGGTATTCCCAGCCATTTGTCGACGCCGCTCACTTCACTTCAAACTCATATAGATTCTCAGACAACCGCTCGCCCTCGCGGTTGAAAACCTCGGCGCGAAGCTCGTACTTTCCCCCATTCGCCGCCGTCCATCGCAAATCATCGAGTTTCACGGAAGAGTCTTCCGCAATGTTCACGCTCAGCTCGCCGCCCGTCGCCGCAGCCCCGCTTGCGTCAACGATCTTCCATTTGATCCGCGCGCCCGGGATCGCGTACCAGTGATCGTTGATTATCCATAGGCCGCAGTGGAGATCTTCTCCGACGCTCCACACGTCGCGGTCGTATTCGAGGCTTGCGAGCACCATCTGAAAGCTTCGCTGCACGGTAAAGAAAGATTTCGTTGGCTTGCGAAAATAATCGAGCGCGGCCATTGTCACCGACGGCCAGAAATCAATCGCGTGAAAATGAAGGATCCCGCCGGCATCGTACTTGCGCCGCCGCATTCGCTCTATCGCCAGTTGATGAAGTCTCGCAACGTAAGCCTGGGTCTGTGGGATGTACTCTTTGAGGGATTTGCCTGAAGGGAGACCCCAGGCGCGCATCGCTTCGCCGATCTGCAGCTTGCGGAATATCCACTCTTCTTTGTGGTCTTCGATCGGCCAGTGGCCGGGAAGAAACTGCATCAAGGTCTCGTAATTCGGCAGCGCCGTCGCTCCAAGTTCTGAGATGAATTTCTCCTCCGTCGTCGTGTACTGCCAGATGCTGCCGCCGTACCACCCGTAATAAATATGACCGTCGCCGTACCTTCCTGTGGAGCGAACGACGGCGCGGTGTTCCTGGTCGCCGACATATAACCGGCCGGCCAGGTGCTTCGTCAGCACCCGATAGTTTTCCAGGTCTTCTTCATCGCTGGTCGCCCAGATCGCCACGCACGGATGATTGCGAACCATTCGAATATGGTTGTCGTAGAGTCGCGCCGCCTGCAGCGCAAACTCCGTGTCGTGCGGATACCAGGCTTCCAGAAAGTCTTGCCACACCATTATGCCAAGCTCGTCGCATCGGTCATAGAACTCCGGGTTCTGAAAGTGACAGTGCAGGCGGATCATATTGATGTTCATGCTCTTCATAAGATTGAGGTCGCGCTCGTACTTCTTACGGTTCATCTCTGACATGAAGAGTTCAAGATAGTAAGAATTGGTCCCGCGAATAAAGATGCGGCGGCCGTTGAGGTAGAAGACCCAGCCGACTTTCTCTATTTCGCGTATGCCAACCGCCTGCGAGCGAGAATCAGAAAGCTGCTCATCAACCAGCACGCGCGTCGAGAGGGTGTAGAGATTCGGCTTGCCGTGGTCCCACGTCCACCATAGCTGCGGCTTGTTCACATGAAAGCGAACCGCAAAACGCCGCGCGGTTCGGTCGCCGAACCGAGAGAGGTCAACCGTCGCCTTCAGTTGCTCACCGCCCGAGAAATTGCGCGGCGCGAGCGTTAGCTCTACTTTGCCTTCCACCTGTTCGGCTCCCAGAGCCACTTCCACGTCAACGTCCGCCGAGCCGTCCGTGTTGAGCGAAGGGCGGGCATCAACCGTGTCAATGACAATTGAGTGGTTAGCGATGAGGCGCACGCTACGAGTGATGCCGAGAGGAGTGATGTCGTCGGGCTTTTGATCAACCGCCCCATAAGAGCCTTTGATAGTGTACGGACGATGACGCCAGTAGTAATCAACAGGAGTCCATACGCGCACCGCGATGACGTTTCCGCTATCGAGATTCAACTTATCGGCAACTTCAAACTCGTATGGATCAATGTAGCCTTCGTGTCGCCCGAGCCGTTCGCCGTTGAGCCAGATATCGGCATAGTAATCCGTGGCGCCGAATTGAAGACGCAGTCGCTTGCCTTTCATCGAAGCGGGCACGCGAAAGCTCTTGCGATACCACCACTCTTTGAAGCTGATCCATTCGGCTTCGTGCGTATAGTAGGCAGGGTACTTGAGAATCTGAGTGTGAACAGAGCCCGGCACTCGAACCGTTTGCCATGCGGAATCGTCTGCCGTCACTTCAAACAGCCTCTGTTTTTCGCCGTCACCTTTTTCCGTATGCCGCAGCTTCCAGGATCCGTCGAGCGAAAGCTCAACGATACCGGATTGATCTTGGCTCGCAGGCTGGCCTCTCGCCGGCCCCTCTACAACTTGATAGGTAGCCGTTCTCGGAGAGGCAGTGTAAGCGGGGAGTTTCGCGAGCGGCTGCGGATCGAGGCTGTGCGCGAGGATCGGCTGCGCGAACCGGCGGTAGCAGCCGCGAGCCTCGAGCAGTGTTTCGTTGCCTTTCCACGTCGGGAAGGCAATGCCGATTTGTGAGGTCCAGGCCGTGGCGCGCTCCAGGACATCCGGCCGTTTTATCGCTGCGATTCCTGACTGCGCCGCCTGTAGTGATGCTACGGCGAGGTCTCGCGAGGCGTAGAACTGCCGAGAGCCGACGCCGAACCATTTGAGCGCCGAGTCCAACTCAATGAAATCCAACGCGCCGTAGTTGTCTTGCGGATTGTAGTAGAGAATGTGACCGCCGGGGAGGTCGTCAAAGTTCTGCGCGCGGATCAGAAAGCTCTGCTGAATAATTTTCTTATGGGGCGGATTGTTGGTATCCCCGTCGGGCCAGCCGACTTCGGCGCCTCCAGCCCAGTGTGTGAACGGTTCATAGGGGAAAGCCGAAACCGCTGAAAAGAAGAAGCCGTAGCTTCCAGTTCTTGTTTCGGCTCGCGCGCGCCACACGAGGACCGGGCTGTAAGCGTGAAATTCAAACTCCCATTCTTCCGCGATTGTTCCGAGACGCGCTCCTCTGAGTCGCACGCGAGCGCGCAACGGGCCGGACTCTAACACATCAACGTTAGTGAACCCAGACGTGCGAGGGGTATTAGCGGCGTTGTTCAGGGCGGTTCCCCAACCGGCGCTTCGTACGCCGAACGGTAGTTCCTCTTTTACATCTGGCGTCGTTTCGACGAGGTTGAGCATCCGATGCTCGCCCGACGTGCGGTTGTACGCCTCGACAATCGCCGGCGTCGTGTTGTCTTTACCGAGATTGATGATGATGCCGAAGCGACTATTGCCGAGCTCGATGCGGCTCGTACCCAGACGACGCACGACGATGTCCGTCAGGTAATCGCCGCCGCGCTCTCCGGGCTGTCGCGCCGATGGTGCAAGGGGCGAGGCCAGAAGCCGATAGCGTGGGAGCCGGCCTGGTATCAGGCTGGCAGGGAAGAGAATCTCGGCTGACGCAATCGAGCCGTCCGGGTGCGTGGCGCCTACGACAACTTGGACGGGTACCTCACGGCTCTCCTCATCAAGCACGCGCAACCATTCGGCGCGAGCCTGGCCCGCGGCAAAGCGAGTGACGAAGCGGACAACCTCGTTGTCGCGCCGCTCGATTCCTGTCGGTTCTTCGAGCTGTATTACCCAACTCCGCCCCTGAGCCGCCGCCGTCACAGCAGCACCGAGGATAGTTAAGACCAGGGCGGCTGTCTTGATCATCAACGTATGCTAGATTGGAAATGGCTGTTGTTCAAATCATTCTGAATGCTGACGCGGAGCTGATCAACTTCCGGTTTCACGATCTTCGTCACACAGCGGCTACACGGTTGGCTGATGCTGGAGCCGATTGTTAGTCATCACTGAGATACTCGATCACCCAGATCAAGGATGGCTAGGCGTCATGCTCACGCGACTGACTAGCGGAAGCGGCAGGCACTTGAGCAGCTTGCGCAATACAACAACAACAACAACAACAACAACAACAAGAAAGCTGAAAAGCCAGCAGCTTCTCAGCCGATTTGTCGCAACGTTCTAACGATGAAATGGCGTAAGGTTGGATGATTGGTGGAGCCAAGGGGGATCGAACCCCTGACCTCATGACTGCCAGTCATGCGCTCTCCCAGCTGAGCTATGGCCCCACTCGAATTCGAGGATCTAATCTGCCGCTGATACTAGCAACCGCCCATCGACTCAGTCAACCGAACGCCCATCACCGAACTCTCTTCATCGAACGCTCTTCACAGATACCGCGTTCGAAGCATCTCAACGTGATGCCGCTCGTGACCGGCAGTAATGAACGCAAGCCCGCGAACCGACACTTCGTTGTTGTTGGCCGCGCCTCGCCGATCCCACGCGCTCTCGTCCAGACTGGCGAAAAGCGAAATCGTCGCTCGACGTACGTGCTCGTATTCATCGGCAAGATCGCTCAGACTCCGTTTGTTGAAGTCTGCGCCTCGAACGAAGTCGTCCTGCTCGAACCCGGAGAGCGGCGTCGCGTCTCCTCGCCCAAACCGCAGCGCGCGGTAAGCGAAGACTCGCTCGCTGTCTATCACGTGGCCGATTAGTTCTTTAATGCTCCACTTACCTTCAGCGTAGCGAAAGTCTCCGCGAGCTTCGGGAATACCCTTGATCAGAGCAAGCGTTTCCTCGAGTTGCTTGCCGAGCGTTCCAACGATATCGCCGTCGGGCACGCGTGAAACGTACCCCTCGCAATCAGTTGGATACTCGGACTTTTCGGGCCGCGCAGTAGCTGCTGTACTCATTGCTTGATTGCCTTTCTGATATTAAGAGTCCGTAGTCAGTAGTCCGTGGTCCGTTGCTAACCAACTCTACGCCACGTTACTACTGACTACTGACTACGGACTACGGACGATCAATTGCTCGGCTGAGCCGCGCGCTCTTTCTTGTACGGTTGACCCAGGTATTTCTCAGCCGCCTGCTGTGCGCCGTTGTAAGTCCCGCCGTGTTCCTTGGCTTTGTTGTATTCGGCGACGGCGCGGTCGCGATTGTCTTCAGCGTCCCACGCATTGCCGCGTTTGATGTAGGACCACACTTCAAGCCACGACGGTTCGAGATCGCCATTCACGGTTTCGGTAAAAGCGTCGCGAGCCTTCTGCCAGTTGCGCTGTTCCATGTAGAGCAGGCCGATGTTGTACCACGCCCACGACGAGCGCGGGTTGAGCTTCAGCGCCGACCGGAACTGCTCTTCCGCCTCGGCGTACTCCTCACGCTCGAAATGCTGAATCCCTCGCCGCACCACAACCGAGACGCGGATGGCATCGCTTATGCGCAGGTAATGATTCTCGGGATCGACTACTACTTCGAGCGGTTTGCCGTCGCTGGAGAGATCGAAGTCGACCGACGTCCCTCGCATGTCCAGAGTCGTCTTTGACTCGCGGCCGCCCTCCGCTTCCAACGCCACGCCGACCGGCCCCCTGAACGAATCCATATTCTGGCGGACGGTTCCGCGCACTTTGAACTTGCCCTCTTTCGTGCGGATGATCGAATACTCGACTTTGAACTCGGGAACGCCGGTCGAGTCGATCCACATTCCGAAAAAACCTCGCAGCTTTTGGCCCGACACCTGATCGGCCAGTATCTCGTAGTCTTCTATGCCGGAGTTCTTTCCCTTGAAATTCGAGTAATAGGTCTTGAGCAAGCTGAAGAACTTGTCATCGCCGATCGTGGTCCTGAGCATGTGGTACACATAAGCGCCCTTGTAGAAGACCACCGAGCGATAGGCGGGCGACTGGTCATTGAGTTGCGCGGGCGCGCGAGATATCGATGCTTCCTGTTCGAAGGCAAGCGCGAGCTCGATTATCTCGGACAAAGTCTCGTGGAATTCGGCCGGGCTCTGGGTTGATTCGCGATATAGCACCGAGGAGTATTCGGCGAGTCCTTGCGAGAGCCACACATCGTCGAAGCTCTTCAACCCGACTGCCTGTCCCCACCACTGATATGCAACCTCGCGAGCCAGGTCGTCGATTGGAAGCGGCTTATCGGATACAAGCGTCCTGTGCGGTATGAACGCGATCCCCGCGCCCGCGTAATAGTCGAGCGTTTCGTCGTCGATCTCCGCGACCACAAACCTCGAGCCGAGCAAGAACGGGCCAAACTTGCCGTTGTAAAACTGAATGATCTGCGCGATCTCCTGTCCGAACTCTTGAATCCGTCCCTCGCTGCCCGGCAGGACGGCGAGATCCAATTGCATGCCGCTCGCGTTGATGGTCTTGGTGATGAACTGCCCGGCGGCAAACGATCCGGGAAGCACCGGCTGAGTTTCGACAAAGGTAAAGGTCTTGCGCCCGTCCTTATTCGTGACGGGTGTGACCGGGTTGGCGCTGTGTCCGGCGACCGTCCAGTTGCCGGGAACCGTCAAGCTAATGTCGGAAGTAGATCGGTCGGCGGCGTATCCGTGGAACGGAAACCACCGCGAGGCGTAGAACAGGTACGATCCTTCGGGCCCGACGTAAGCCAATCGCGTGTCGGCGATAGGACCGCCTTCAGGTGTCGCGAGCGGGCCCGAGTAGTCGAACGTCAATGTGATATCAGACCCGGGAGCGTACAACTGGCCGAGGTTGATCTTGACGTTAAGCTCGTTAACCCTGTCCTGAATGAACTGCAGCGCGGTCTTGCCGTCGGGACCTTTGACGCTCGATATGGTAAGCGAGCCGTTCATCTCGAGCACCGCAGACTGAGTCTGCTTGACGGCTTTGAGCGTTACAATCGCTTGTGCCTTGAGGATGTGAGAGTCCGGCAATAACTCGGCATTGATTTTGTAGTGGGTTATGTCGATCGCTGGAGCTTGTTCAGTTTGAGCGAGCGCGCGTGGCGCGAGCACAAAGAGCATGGCGAGGAGCGTGAGTGACAACGCTCTCTTGCGGGTTCGTGTTGCTACCATTCTATTCTGTTTCCTTCTGTGTGACTGAACGTCGCGACGGTGTGGATTATACCATCGCGTTTGCTGGCAGTACCAGTAAGGGGGAAACCTGGCTGTCCACTGGAGTCCACAAGAACGAATGGGACGGGCCTGTGGTCTTGCGAGGAACTTGAACCTCCCTTAGACGGCAGACTTTTGTAACAAGTCACCGAGTGCTATCATTGCTCGCCTTTCAAGCTCATCCTGTCCGGGAGAACGTCAAATGAGCCAACAATACATACTTGCGCTTGATCAAGGAACCACCAGCTCACGCGCGATTCTTTTCGACCGTCAAGGCCGCGCGACCGCCGTGGCTCAGCAGGAATTCGAGCAACTTTACCCGCAACCAGGATGGGTCGAACACCGGCCTGAAGACATCTGGTCTTCCCAGCTCAATGCCGCGCAGGTTGTCTTGAGGGAATCGGATGTGAAGCCCGATCAGATCGCAGCCATCGGCATCACCAATCAGCGCGAGACGACCATCATCTGGGATCGCGAGACAGGCGAGCCGATTCATAACGCAATCGTCTGGCAGTGCCGGCGAACCGCCGCAGACTGCGACCGCATGCGCGGCGAAGGGCTCGCGCCGATCTTTCAACAACGCACAGGCCTGGTGCTGGACGCGTATTTTTCAGGGACAAAGGTGCGCTGGTTGCTCGACAATGTTCCGGGCGCTCGAGATCTCGCCGTGCGCGGGAAGCTCGCCTTTGGAACGGTCGACTCGTGGTTGATATGGAAGCTTACCGGCGGCCGTGTTCACGCGACGGATCCTTCGAACGCCAGCCGAACCCTGCTCTTCAACATCGAACGCGGAGAGTGGGACGATGAGTTGCTCGCTGCGCTCGACGTGCCCCGCGAGGTGCTTCCGCACGTCGCTCCTTCGAGCGCGATGATAGGCGAGACGGACGCCTCGCTCTTCGGCCGCGCGATACCAATCGCGGGCAACGCCGGCGACCAGCAAGCGGCGCTGTTCGGACAGGTGTGCACTACCCCCGGCATGTCAAAGAACACCTACGGCACCGGCTGTTTTATGCTGCTCAACACGGGCACGGAGCTTGTGAGATCGAAGAGCAACCTGCTGACGACAATCGCCTGGCAGATTCAAAGCAAGCCGATCGAATACGCGCTCGAGGGCAGCGTGTTCATCGCGGGCGCGGCGATTCAGTGGCTGCGAGATGGGCTCAAGATCATCGCCTCCGCCGCTGACACTGAAGCGATGGCCACGAGCGTCGAGGACAACGGCGGGGTCTATTTTGTTCCGGCGTTTGTTGGACTCGGCGCGCCGCACTGGGACCAATACGCTCGTGGAACGATCGCCGGTCTGACGCGAGGCTCGACGCGAGAGCACATCGCGCGAGCGGCTCTCGAATCGATCGCCTATCAGACAAGCGACGTTTTGCGGTGCATGCGTGACGACTCGGGAATCGATCTGACCGAGCTTCGAGTGGACGGCGGCGCGGTGCGCAATGACTTCCTGATGCAGTTTCAGGCGGACATACTCGGCATCCCGGTAGTGCGGCCGGCGAACACGGAAACGACTGCGGCGGGCGCGGCGTTTCTTGCGGGGCTCGCGGTCAACTTCTGGTCTGGAACGGAAGAGTTGAGCGAGTTGTGGGAACGCGAGAAAACGTTCGAGCCACGTATGACTGAATCAGAGCGCGCCCGCTTGCTTTCGGAATGGACTCGCGCAGTCGGGCGCGCGAGCAAATGGGTAAACGGCAGTTGAGCGATGGCTCTCGTATGCAAAAGCGCGCTTCCATCCACCTAACCGAACGAGCTGCGAGCAGAAGGAACGGCGATTCGTTCCGGCGCTCGCTCGGTACCTGCGGCTGTCTCTTGTTGACGCTCGCCTCCGCAGCAATCAGCAACGCGAATCAGATTGGCGAGAGTGTCAAGCCCGTAATATCCACTCAGGAGGAAACTGCGCAGGACATCGCGTTGGTTCCTTGCAAGGACAAAGAACGATTGACCGCTACAAAGGCGCTGTTTGTGAAGTTAGGCGCTCGGGCAGACGAAGTATCAATTGAGAAGCAGGATGGAGTCGAGAATCTTGTCTTACGCAAGACCGGAAAGTCTCAAGGCACAATTGTTATAGGCGCACATTACGATAAGGTGGCAGATGGATGTGGCGCTATAGACAACTGGAGTGGCATTGTGGCGCTGGCTCACATCTTCAGAAGTCTCAAAGATACTCCGCTGGAAAAGAGCCTGATCTTTGTTGCGTTTGGCAAGGAAGAGATTGGCTTGCTTGGCTCAAAGGCGATGGTCAGGGCCATTAAGAAGGAGGAAGTGCAGCAGTACTGTGCAATGGTCAACATCGACAGTTTGGGGATGGCAGCCCCGCAAGTGCCGGTAAACTTGTCGAGCAGTTCTCTGGTTAGTCGACTCGTAGATATAGCTCAGCGCATGAAGGTCCCTTTTAACAAGGTGAGTATTGACGGATCGGCTGCGGATTCGATTTCGTTCATCGGCAAGAAGATTCCAGCGATAACGATCAGCGCTGTGGGAGATGGTTGGGAAAAGGTTCTGCACACCGATAAGGACCGGCTGACGAGCATGAATCAGACGAGCGTTTACCTTGGTTATAGGCTCGCGTTGGCGCTGGTGGTCGAACTGAGTGAGCTTCCATGCGAGGTCAGCAGAAAGGATGCAACCAAGAAATGAAATAGTCGCGGCTATCGCGGGGCTCAAGGTTCTCCTCCACATGCTGATGGCAGCCAAATACGGCCTGTTCACCGATGAACTCTACTTTCTGGCGTGTGGTGAGCACCTCGCCTGGGGATACGTGGACATGCCGCCGCTTACCGCAGTTCAAGCGTGGCTCGCACGAACCTTGTTGGGCGATTCGCTCTATGCGATTCATTTCCTTCCCGCGTTGGCAGGAGCGGCACTAGTCCTGATGACTGGTGCGATGGTTCGTCAATTAGGCGGCGGGCGATGGGCACAGGTGGTTGCGGCGCTGGCTTCCGCGATTGCGCCCGGCTGCCTCGCCTTTGATGCGTACCTCTCGATGAACTCGATCGATCTCGCGCTGGTGGCTGGACTGGCGATGATCCTCATCCGAATCGTCCAGACCGGCGACGCGCGTCTCTGGCTCGGTTTCGGAGCCGTCGCCGGAATCGGACTTCTGAACAAACACACGATAACCCTGTTCGGGTTCGCGTTCGTCGTTTCGTTGCTCTTCACTCGAGCGCGACGACTGATGTTCAACTGGTGGTTCGTAGCCGGTGGCGCGGTCGCTCTTGTCATCTTTCTTCCGAACCTGGTGTGGATGTGGCGACACAACTTTCCGCACCTCGAGCAACTCGCCAACATACGCAGGAACCAGCGCAATGTGAGCCTCTCACCCCTCGCGTTCATCGTTCAGCAAATTCTGCTTGCCGGTCCGATTCTTTTGCCGCTCTGGCTCGCCGGGTTGTGGCGGTTCATAGCGGGTAAGGGGCGGGCGTTTCGCGCGCTGGGCCTCGCGTACGTGATTGCGCTTGTGGCGCTGATAGCGGCCGACAGCCGTGTTTACTATCTGTTGCCGGCCTATCCGATCTTGTTTGCCGGAGGAGCGATAGCGCTGGAGGAAGGGCTCGCATGGCGTCGGCTAGGTTGGGTCAAGCCCGCCTATGCGGCGCTCATTGTAATCAGCGGAGCGATGCTTGCGCCGCTTGCGATGCCGCTGCTAGAGCCGGAGACCTACATCAAGTACACAAAGGCTATCGGGTTCTCTCCGCCGCGTATCGAGAATCGCGTCACCAGCGCCCTTCCTCAACTTTTCGCCGATCGCTTCGGTTGGCCCGAAATGGCGCGCGCGGTTGCCGACGCATATTACAAGATCCCCGCACCAGAGCGTGCGAAGACAGCGATTTTCGGACAGGACTACGGCCAGGCAGGGGCTATCGACTTTTACGGTCCCGAGCTTGGACTCCCGAAGGCGATCTCGGGTCACCTGACTTACTGGTACTGGGGTCCGCGAGACTACACCGGCGAGATCATGCTGGTGATGGGCGACCGCCGCGACGTCCTTGAGCAGAAGTTTGAATCGGTCGAGCAGGTCGGAGAAGTCGGGCACCCCTATGCGATGGCGTCGCAGCATTGGGACCTGTTCCTGTGCCGCGGACCGAAGGGGTGGACGAACCTGCAAGAGATATGGCCTAAGCTCAAGAATTGGAATTGAGAACCAAGAATGCACTGCTATAGTCATTGCCCATCCTCCTTGCTAGAATCTTCCCGTCTATGGACGGCTCGCCACTATTGACTGTCCTCTTCAAGCTGGCTGTTGTCTTCCTTCTGGTGCTGGCCAACGCTTTTTTCGTCGCGTCTGAGTTTGCGCTAGTGACCGTGCGGCGCTCGCGTATTGCTGGCCTGATCACAGCGGGGCACAAGCGGGCGCGGCTGCTGCTGCGCATCACCGAAGACCTCACCGGTTACATCTCCGCCTGCCAGGTTGGAGTGACGCTGGCAAGCCTTGCGCTCGGATGGATCGGAGAGAACACCATCGCACAACTGCTCAACCCGGCGACGGATTTGATCCTGTCGGGCGTCGCTTCCAAAGTAGCGGCGCATTCGACCGCCGTCGCGATAGCGTTTCTGGTTATAACGTATTTGCACCTTGTGCTCGGCGAATTCGTGCCCAAGGCTCTTGCGCTTGAACGAACCGAGAAGATTGCGCTCGCGGTAGCTCGGCCAATGGAGATCTTCTACCGGGTCTTCAAAGCGCCCATCTGGTCGATCAACAGGTCCGGGGTGCTGCTCCTGCATTGGATGGGTTCGCGAGCCACCGTCCAACACGCCGCCGCATACAGCGAGGAAGAGCTGCGCCACCTCGTCGGGCTGAGTCACAAGAGCGGCCATCTGATCGAAGACGAGCGGCAGTTGATCTACAACGTCTTTGATTTCACCGAGGCAACGGTCGAGAGCGTTATGGTGCCCCGAACTGAGATCGAAGCTCTCGATGCCGAACTGAGTCCCGCCGAGATGCTCGATGTGTTCGAGCAAACTCGCTACTCGCGCATGCCGATTTATCGCGACTCGCTCGACAACATCATCGGCATCGTGCTTCACAAAGACCTGAGCCGCGCGGTTCGACGCGGCGGTGCTGTGAGCCTCGAAGAGTTTGTCAGGGCTCCCGTTTTTATTCCCACAAACGTGAAGCTCAACGACGCGCTTCGAATGTTGCGTCGCTCGAGCGAACACATGTCGTTGGTGGTAGACGAACACGGGGGCGTAGAAGGGCTGGTCACGCTTGAAGATCTGCTGGAAGAAATCGTCGGGGACATTCGCGACGAGCACGATGAGGCAGCCGCGCGTCAAATCGTCGAGCAACCCGACGGCGCTTACAATGTTCGCGGCAACCTTTCGATCAGAGACGCGAACAAGCGGCTTAAGTTGAACCTGCCCGAGTCGGACGCTTATCACACGATAGCCGGATTCATGATGGCGCGAGCGGGCCGGCTGCTGAAGCGAGGCGAGAGCGTCGAGTACAGCGGTCTGAAACTGACGGTCCAATCGACGGCTCGCAACCGGATAGTCGAAACAAGAATCGAGAGACTGAAGGAAGAAATCGCGCCTGCGCCATCCATCGCGAATTAGAGATCCAAGTCGCGGAGCGTCTGATCGTCGGCTCGCCACGAGCAAACAATTGACGTTTTCACGGGAAGACTTGGCCGGTGAAAACATATCGGAGATTAGAGTCCGGGGCTATGTTCGTTGTGCGCGCGAGCGCAAAGAGCGGGCCTCGTCTTTATTCTTTTGGCAACAAGGAGGATGCAATGACGGAGTGGCAGCCGGTGGCCGTAATCGCTGCGGCAATACTGATCGGAGTTTTCACCCAGAGACTTTGGCTACCCTCGTTGCTGAGTACTCTCCGGCCGTATCACATTTCCGCAGTTTGGGCGAACGAAAAATACTCATTGACGATAACTCAGGCGGAGAACGTCATTGACCAACAGCAGTCAGCGCTCCTGGATCCTCGATACGGGGTAGTGTCACTACTGACTTCGATTCCGGGTGTCCGCAAGGTGGAACTGGCTCCCAAGATCGTTGGTGGGCGGCTGACCGGAGAGCTTGTGTTCCGGGTGACTGTTGAGAGGAAGCGACCCGTGCACGAGCTGCCTAGCGACGAGGTGATCCCACAAGAGATTGGAACCGTGCGTACCGATGTGGTTCAAGCTTGATGAACAATCACACTTGCACCCGCAAGTTGCAGCCGCCCGAACAAGATACATCACCCCCATTACCCTCCCCATGCGTTCCCGCGGTTGTTGTGGCCTTCGTAGCGTGCGGAGTCTTGGGCGGTATCGCCGCGCGTCCGGAACGCTGGAGAGTACACCCGGTGAATTCAGTGATCCGCGCGCAACATATGGTCGAGTTCGTGCATCGATGCTTGGCTGAGGGCTGAAGCTGAACGGAATGCCTCGGCGAGACTGAACGTCCTAGTCGTTCCACCCAGGTGATTTGAAACAGACTCTCTTCATAATCAATCCGGCTTCTGCTCGCGGCGGCACCCTGCGATCCTGGGCTGACGCGCGTAGGGATGTAGTCGCGGCTGGTGTTGACTTCGATGAGCACGTGACCACTCGTGCGGGTGAGGCTACCAAAGTCGCGCGCGAAGCGCTGAATAGCGGGGTGACTCGCATCGTCGCGGTTGGGGGCGACGGAACTCTCAGCGAAGTCGTGAACGGTTACTTCGATGACTGCGGGAGTGTCATCAACAGCGCCGCGTCGATCGGGCTTCTGCCGAGCGGCACCGGCTCGGACTTTCGTCGCTCGCTGGGATTGACGAATCGCCGCGATGCGATTGGAACGCTGATCAATTCAGAAACCCGGTTGCTCGATGCAGCGCTCGCCGAGTTCCAGGACCCGGATGGCGGGAGCGTTTCCCGGGTCTTCATCAACGTTGCTTCATTTGGGCTCGGCGGTGATGTATCGGCTCTGGTGAACAAGTGGCGCGAGAGTCTACCGCGATGGATCGGCGGGAGCGCACGATTTGCAGCGGCGGCGATCGCGGCTCTAGGGCGTTACAAGAACGTCGCGGTTTCGCTGCGGCTCGATGAACGCGAGATGACGATCAACAGCAATCTAATCGTCGTCGCCAACGGCCGGTTCGCGGGCGGGGGGATGATGCTGGCGCCGCACGCTGAGCTGGATGACGGCCTGCTCGACGTGATCGTAACGGATGAGGCGACTCGGTTGGATGTAATAAGAGAGCTGCCGCGCATCCAGCGTGGCGCTCATCTGAAAAACCCGAAGGTGACCGAGATGCGCGCTCGCGAAGTCTCGATCAACTCGGAGAAGCCGATGGCCATCGATCTGGATGGCGAGATGGTGGGCTTCACGCCGGCACACTTAAGAGTGCTGCCCTCGGCGATACGATTTCTGGGATAAAGCTAGCAAAGACGGATCACTAGCGACGGATGACGGGTGGCCGTCTCCGGTCGTCGGTCGTCTTCTGACCGGGTTCATGGCGGTGTTTTGGAGCGAGTCAGGAGAACAAGGTCTGATGATAGCCTGCCCCGCACAAACGCCAGCTGACTGCCGTCGCGCGACCACTCAGCCGAGTAGATCGTATCCGGGTAGAAGTTGTCGATCTGTTTCGGCGGCCCGCCCGCGAGCGGCTGCACCCAGATCACTGAGCCCATATTGTGGCTTGGCTCAGCTCGCTCGTAGGCCAAGGCTTTTCCATCAAGCGTCCAAAGAAGAAACCTGCTGGGCGCAAAGTCGAAGTAGGTCACCGGCCCGTCGCCCTCGACCGGCTGGACTACGACACGAACCGGCTTGAGCTGGTCATCCAAGAACGAATAGGCCACCTGGCGGCCATCCGGAGAGATGTCGTAGAGGTCGACCCTGACGTCGCTGACCACTCCCATGGCCTCGCCCCCGTCAATCGGAATTCGAGCCAGGATTGTTTTGGCGCCCTGCTCCATTTCGAAGAAGACTGACTGACCGTCCGGCGCGAACCGGGGCAGCCACACGCCTTTTACGCCCATCTATATCCATCAGCCACAGCGCCCAAGCGCCGGAGCGGTTGGAGAGAAAGACCACGTGCTTCCCGTCGGGCGAGACGTCGGGCATCCTGTCCTCGACGTTCTCCGGCGATAGTTGTTGCCGGTGCTGGCCGTCGCCGTCCATCATCCAGAGGTGGTGTTTACCATCATCCCAGGCGTCATAGACGATGCGTCCATCGGGCGTCCACGTCAGTGAATCAAAAAAGACGCCGCCGGTCGTCAGTTGACGTGCCTGCCGGACATCCGGCCCAGCCGTTACCCAAATGCTCGTCGGGCGATCCAACTGAGTCGTGACGACTGAATCGCCGCCGACGCTCACGCCGTTGTAGTAGAAAAGGTCATTTGAAATGCGCTGCGTTTCGCCGCCGGGATAAGAGACGTAATACAATTGTGGGAGATTAGTAACCGGGTCGCTGGCGTTCAGCACGATTCCGTCGCCGCCGTCCGCCCAGGCCATGAACCATATCCTCTGTCTGCGAGGTTGGAGGACCAATTTGCTGGTCCCTCCCCCGGCGCCCATCTCTCCGAGCGACCAGTAGTTGCCGTCGGCCCTCTCCTCAATGTTGAAGAAGAGAATCTTTGCTCCGTCAGGTGACCACTGCGGGTGCAGGAAGTTCTTACCTAAGTTGGCCTTTGCCGTAGCTATCACCCGCTCGTCACTTCCATCCGTCGCATTCGCTGTCACGAGGTCAAAGTCGCCGCCGGCTTTGAAGCGATCAAACGCCATTCGCTGATCGTCCGGCGACAGTGTGACGTCGCTATCAACTTTCTCTGTGAGCTTACGCGGCGTCCCGCCCAGGATTGGCAATCGAAAAACCGTCCCGCTCCTCGATGGCTCATCCCGATCCGACTGGACGTAAAAAATCCAGCTGTTGTCATGTGACACAGTGAAGGACCAGATGCCATCGGGCGTTGGCGGCACAAGCTGCATGGACTCCTTGCTGCCGACGCGCCGCAGCCAGAGGGCCCCGCGATTCCCTTCGTCGATGGTGTTGTACACAACGAACTGGCCGTCAGGTGAGAGTGATGCGCCGAGGGCGTTGCCGGTGTTGGTGAGCTTCTGCAACGTGACGTTATACGCGGAGAACCCATCGGCGCCGCGGTGTGACCCGGGCTGACGTCGGAGGCTCAAGCTGAGGATCGCAATCGCAGCCAGCGAAACAACGACGAGGCCGATCGCCAGAACGCTATGGAGCCGCAACCAGTTCCTGACCACGGTAAGCGCTGACGGCGCGGCATGCGACGCTTCGGCTACGACGATAACTGTTTCGGTGGCGCCGTTCGTCTCCGTCTCTTCCGCGATTATGCGCGTTCGGAGGTGCTCCTCGATAACCAACTCAGTGCTAACATCCGCCGACGCCCTAACCGGGGCGACGAACCGATACCCTCGCCACGGAATAGTCTCGATGTATTGAGGGTTGGCCGGATTCTCGCCCAAAGCCTTCCTCAACGTGGAGATATTTCGGGTAAGGCTTCCCTCTTCCACTGCTGTGTCAGGCCAGACTGCTTTTATCACTTCTTCTTTTTCGAGAATGTGACCACAGTTGGAAACCAGCACCAGCAGAATATCGAACAGCTTCGGAGTGAGTGCGACGGCCTCGCCGCCTCTTAGCAACAGGCGCTCGGTTGTATCTAAGCGGAAAGGCCCGAACTCATAGAAGTGCTTTGTTTGCTGGAGCATATCTGCTTACCGGATTTTTTCCGAACTTTATCCTGAACTCTTCCGAACTTCCGAAGGACTTCTGAACTGGCTTCAAAGTATTGTGCCGCGCGAGACGAGCGAGGGAAGGCGATGACGTTCAGCTCAGTAGCCCGAAGGACGCGCTGATTCTATCGCAAGGTTTTGGCGAAGGCAATATATCGGTTCGCAGCGATGACGAAGCCCGGGTTTGCACTTGAACGCCTCGTCCTGGGCACAGTCGTCGAGCGAGTAAGAAACGACGGCCCTCAATGGATTGGAGACAGCGTGAGCATTACAAGAAGAACCGAAATCACCATCGAGATGGATCGGATCTTTGTCATACGCAGGCGCGGAGAACCTGTTCAAGCTCAGTGCGCGGAGTGTGGCGAGCAAACGAAGATGGTTACGGCGGATGAGGCGGCCGCGAATGCTCGCGTCAGCTCTCGCACGATCTACCGTTGGATTGAGACTGAGAAGATCCACTTCATGGAATCACGCGAAGGAGCGTTGCTCATCTGCCTCCGCTCTCTTGGCAGACTCTAAAAAGTCTCGGGCCATCACTTTTGAAAGGAGGTTCAGCAGTGCACAGAAAAATGCTCATCACAGTTTGCACCTGTCTCAGCCTGGGTGTTCTCGGCTCGGCCGCGCTGGCGCAGCTTCCCTCCGTCGTGCTCATGCAGAACATCAAAGAGCATGCAGATTTTGTCGCGCGCTATGGCAGCTATGACCGGCTCGCCTCCGGCGGGATCGAATTTGGCTCACACTCTGACGTCGTTTCGGAACACGCGGGCGCGTGCGTGAAGGCGATTCGCGACGCGACTGCCGGCGGAGTCCCTGAGTCGAAAAGCATCGAAGTCAACTTTCGAGACGGTGGCAGCCGCATGCTGTCGATCTCTGAAGTTCGTAGTTTGTGCGAACGACTCTCCAGTGTTGCGGGCAAAGATGCTTCATTGAGGGAAGCAAGGCAGGCCGCGATTAACGCCGGTTATTGGCCCAGCAAAATGTCGCAGGGCCAAGATTTCAGCGGGCCCAACGCGCGAGTCGCCGCCGACGCCGCGAATATCTGCATCAACGCGATTGACAAGGCGCTGTCGAGCGGCAACCAGGGGTCAACCGAGATTCAACTCGACAACGGAAAGATGACGCTTTCCGATGCGAGAGAGATGTGCGTCTACGTGCGGGACTCCGCCAACAAGCAGGTGAAAGCGGACGCCGCCGCCGAAGAAGCGCAGTACGAGCCGTTTCGAAAATTGCTCAGCGGCGACAAGCTTCGGGTCTATAACAACCGCCTGAAGATCTACAAGGTCTACACGACCGGTGGGCGAGTCCTCAAGACGCCGGAGACCTACAGAGATGCGGCTGTCTGGTGCACAGTGGGAGTCAACCGAGACAGCATCGTGCCCGTGTGGGACCTTAGCTGTTGGCGATTCAGAGGGATGACGCAGCTCGGCGGTGTCATCAACAAGAGCGGCACCGGCGAAGCGCCGCCTTCATCCGCGTTTCCGTGAGCGGATGGAGAATCAACAACGATCGGACCGAGAACACAAGATCGAAACTAAAAGTGAGCCTGCAAAGGTAATTGAGTTCGGATCAAAAGCTAGCCGGAACAAAGGAGCAGTAAATGTTTAAGCAACTTCCAAAACCCCATCTTACATACACATTGTTGTTAGCACTGTCCTTCACTTTATTCCAGTCGGGCAGACTCATTCGGACCGTGGCGTCTTCGTGGCAGGCAGCGCAGAAGGGCGAGACTGGCCATCAGTCTTCAGACGACGTGGCCATTGCGGTGCGCGCCGCAGGGCGCGGCAATCCGGCGATCAATCTAGGCGATGGACTGGAAGTGCCGACATCTTATGTTGGAAGCGACCGACTGAAACAACTCCTTGAGCAAGACGAGGCTCAGCCGCTTGCAATGGTTTCAGGCGATTTCGATGACGATGGAGTGCCTGACCTCATCAGCGGTTATGCCACGCCGGGCGGCGGCATAATAACAATGCACAGGGGCAATGTTGATTCAATCTATCCCAACAGTCTAGAGGCGCGGCTGCGCAAGAAAGAAGGCACATTCGTTGACTCGCCCTTTTTGCCCACAGCCACAGTATTCAATATTCCCGTTACGCCCGATTTTCTTGCGGCGGGAAATTTCACAGCCTCTCCCGATCTCGACTTTGTAGCAGCGGCGCGCGGCAGTAACGCGCTTTATCTAATTCATGGAATAGGGCGCCGAGGTCTCAGCGCAATAAAAGAGATCAATGTGCCGGGAGTGGTGACTGCGCTCATCGCTGGAGAAGTTAATCGCACCGATGGATTGACCGACTTGATGGTCGGCATAGTTGCAGCCGGTGGCCCGAAGCTTCTGATTTATCAAGACACAAAGGGTGCTCTGGGAGCCGATCCTGAGGAGATACCCCTGCTGGCCGTAACCGCCAGCCTGGCGCTCGGCCAGTTAGACGATAGCTACCCGATGGATGTGGCCGTGGCAGCGGGCAATGAAATTGTAATCGTGCGTGGATGGGATAAGACAGAACAGCAAGATGAGTCGCCGTTGACAAGAATCAACCACTACATCCTGCCGGTGGCTGTGAGATCAGTCGCAATTGGAAACTTCGCAGGAGACGCGCGCGCGGACCTTGCTGCGCTTTGCGAAGATGGAACGGTGCGCTTGCTGGAGCGAAGCGACACGCCCGCATTGAAGAACGGAAAGAAAGCCAGGCGAATCAAGAGAGCCATAGCCGGCAGAAGAAACGGCGATACGATTAGCTGGCGCGAGAGCGGCGCGATAACAATTCATGAATCGCCGCAAGAATCTGAAAAGCAAGAATCCGAAAAAGCCGCTTTGCAATTCATTGTTTGCTGTCACATATCCGGCCAGGCGCGCGATGACCTTGTGGTTGGAGACCGGGCCGACAATCAACTGCACCTATTCGGTCAGCAATCGGACAGTGGCACACAGGCAACAGGCAAAGAGCAACGGGCAACAGACAACCGCTTAGTGTCGCTCGATGTAGAGGGCGGGCCGGTGGCGGCGCTGCCGATGCGTTTGAATGAAGATGCGCGAAGCGACCTGGTAATTCTAAGAGCAGGTCACAGCAAACCGGCAGCGCTGGTCACAACGGCGGTGGCGACGTTTACAGTGACGAACACAAATAACAGCGGCGCGGGATCATTAAGACAAGCAATCCTCAATGCCAACGCAAATCCTGGCGCGGACACGATCGGGTTCAACATCCCAGGCGGGGCGATACCGACTATCAGCCCGGCGAGCGCTCTTCCTGATATTACCGAGTCGGCAGTCATTGACGGCACCACTCAACTCGCCGGACTCGTCGAGCTGAATGGAGTAGGAGCAGGAGGCGCAATCGGGCTTACCTTCTCAGGCGGCATTAGCGATGTGCGAGGGATGTTGATCGATCACTTTGGTCACGGTGTTGTGCTGTCGAGCGACAGCAATATCGTTGAAGGTAACAGCATAGATACCAACTCAGGCGACGGGGTAATTATCGCGTCGAGCGGCAGCATCCTCTTCCCTGGGACAGCGAACAATAATCTCGTTGGGGGAACGACAGCGGCGGCGCGCAACGTCATTTCGGGCAATAATCTCAAAGGCGTTGCAATGACAGTCTTCGGTTTTGGCGCCCCCCCAACAGGAAACCTGGTGGCAGGCAATTACATCGGCATCACCACCCTGGGCGGCGCCTTTGGAAACTCTGATGCAGGTGTCTCTATTGAGGTCTCGAGCAACAACACAATCGGTGGAACCACAGCGGGAGCGCGCAACATCATTTCAGGTAATAAGATCGGAGTTAGTATTCTCGGAGCAATGGGAAATGTGGTGCAGGGCAATCTCGTACTGGGCAATTTCATTGGCACTAACATCGCCGGTACCGCTGCGTTGCCGAATACAGAAGCAGGCGTAGACATCGTGTTGGGTGATAACAATACAATCGGAGGATCGGCGCCGGGGGCGCGGAACGTTATCTCCGGCAATGGCGAGGTGGGTATAGCAATCGGAATAAGGTCTCTGGCCGGCGGGAATGGCAACAGAATACAGGGCAACTATATCGGAACGAACGCAGCCGGAACCGCTGCGCTGCCCAACGGCAGTGCTGGGACATTTCCGCTTGCCGCTGGCGTGCTTATCCAAGGACCATCGACCTCCAATATGATTGGAGGCGCAAACGCGGGGGGAGGCAACCTTATTTCTGGCAATAACGGTTTTGGGATAGTCGTGGCTGATGACCAGGCATCTGGAAACCTTGTGCAAGGCAACCTCATTGGCACGAATGCCAGTGGGAGCGCTGCTTTAGCCAACAGCTCTGATGGCGTGCTCATCCTTGCGCCAGGCAATACAATCGGAGGGATACTGCCAGCGGCCCGCAACATCATCTCCGGCAATGGCGGCAGCGGGATTAAGGTTCTTGATATTCTAGTCGACATACTCTTTGGCAACATCAACAACTCGGGCAGCGAGACACTGCAAGGTAATTTCATCGGCACTAATTTATCGGGCACCGCTGCTATCGCGAACGCCGGCGACGGCGTGCTGATCAGCAATACACCTAACAACAATGTGGGAGGAGCATTCTTCCCGCAGCGCAACCTGATTTCAGGCAATAGCGGCCACGGGGTTGAGATCGTGGGCGCGAATGCGAAGAGCAACAATGTGGGGTCTAACTATATCGGGATCAATGACCCAGGCAATGCGGCCCTGGGCAACGGCGGGCGCGGTATTTACATCAACGGCGCGCCGATGAATACCATCGGGAGCATTGCTTTCTCAAGCGGCAATATCATCTCAGGCAACAACTCGCATGGGATCGAGCTGACCGGCGGCGCAAATGGCAATACGGTGGCAGGCAACTTCATCGGCACCGATTCTACAGGCACCATTGCTATAGGGAATGCTTTCGTAGGCGCGCTGATCAACGGAGGAGCGAACAACATCATCGGCGGAACAACTGACGTCACACGCAACGTCATTTCCGGCAACGCGATAGGCATTGATATTCAAGCCGTCTCACAGGGGAACTCCGTGTGGAATAATTTCATTGGTCTTAACGCATCAGGCAGCGCATCGATTGCTAACACTCTTGATGGCGTGTTGGTTGACGGAGCGCCAAACAACTTTATAGGCGGAGAGGCTCCCTCAAAGCGTAACATCATCTCAGGCAATAACCGGCACGGCGTTCAGATAAAGGCTGTCGGCGCGACAGGAAATTACGTGCTAGGTAACTACATCGGCACTTCCGCCAATGGGCTTACAGCCATTGGCAATGGGGCGGATGGCGTGCTCATCCTTGGCGCATCAGGTAACGCTATTGGCGCTTCCTTTCCTCCGAATGAAGGAAATACAATATCGGGCAACATTGCTAACGGTGTAGAAATCTCTGGTGGCACTGGCTCGAATGTAGTGGAGGTTAATTACATCGGCTTACAACCCGATGGCCAAACAGCTCTTGGAAACGGCGGCTCCGGTGTGCTCATAAGTAGTTCCTCAGGAAACCGTATCGGGGCAGACATCAATCGCATTGCCTTCAACGGCGCCGGCGGCGTAATTGTTTCTTCAGGGACAGGCAATTGGATCCATGCGAATTCTATCTTCTCTAACACCGGGCTTGGAATAGACCTCGGCAATGACGGCGTCACGTTCAACGATCAGGGCGATCCGGACAATGGGGCTAACAATCTTCAAAACTTTCCCGTGATCACCTCAATCACTCGCTCCGGCGGGAACATCACCATCAACGGCGCGCTCAATAGCACAGCCAATGCCGACTTCATCATTGACTTCTTCAGCAACCCTGGGTGCGACCCATCGGGCAATGGCCAAGGGCAGACTTTCCTCGGCAGCACGACAATCACAACCAACGGCAGCGGCAATGCGAGCTTTACATACACCGTCGCAAGCAGCGGAGGTGTTGTCACTGCCACAGCCACCGATCCCGCGCTGAATACTTCAGAATTCTCTGCGTGCGCAAGCGCGCCAACAGCCGTAGAGTTTGCCGGCCTTACCGCCACAGGCTATGACAGCGGAGTATTCATCCAGTGGCAGACCGGACTTGAAGTGAATAATCTCGGCTTCAATATCTATCGCGTCGACAATGCGGGCGGCAAGCTCTCGCGGGTCAACTCTCAACTCGTCGCGGGCTCGGCCTTCCTTGTAGGCTCGGATGTCGCTTTGCGTTCGGGGTATTCTTACCAGTGGTGGGACTCGGCGATTGCCGATTATAAGAACACGCGATATTGGCTTGAAGATGTTGACACCAGAGGCAAGAGCAACTGGCACGGACCATTCAATGTCAATCAATCATTCGACAGAGTGCTGCCTTCCAAGGTTCAGCAGGCGAAGACTCTAGCCTCTCTCGGTAGTGGCCAGAGCGCTTCAGTGCCCGTTGAATCTCGCGCCAAGCTTCAAATCCCGGCAAGCTTGCAAGCGCCCATCGTGTCTTCCGGCAACGCGCTGAAGCTCTCGGTCAAACAAGAAGGCTGGTATCGGGTGACTCGGCAGGAACTCGTTGCCGCCGGCCTCGACCCAGCGACCGACCCTCGCAAACTGCGGCTGTTCGTCGATGGACGCGAGCTAGCCATCTCCGTCACCGGGCAGAACGACGGCCGCTTCGACGCGGATGACACGGTTGAGTTTTACGGCCAGGGCATTGACTCGCCCTTTTCGGATGCGCGGGTTTACCGGCTCGTCGCTGGGCTACAACCGGGTTTACGCGTTACTAATGCGCAAAGTCAGGCTCCGCCAACCGCAGGCGGCAGCTTTGCGTTCGCGGTCGAGCGCAAAGATCGTAGCATTTATTTTGCTGGGCTCAAGAACGGTGAGAAGGAGAACTTCTTCGGGCCCGTTCTTGCCCAACAGCCGGTCGATCAATCCCTCAACTTGCCGCACGTTGATTCATCGAGCCGCGAACCGGCAACGCTCACAGTAGCTTTGCAAGGCGTCACAACCTTCTCACACGTCATCACGGTTCAACTCAACGGTAGCGACGTTGGGCAACTGGTCTTTGAAGGACAAACGTGGAAAGAGATAGGCATTTCACTCCCTCATTCATCGCTCAGGGAAGGGCAGAATCAAGTGACGCTTGTAACTCAGGGAGGACCCTATGACGTCAGCCTCGCTGATTATGTGCGGCTGACTTATCAACACACGTTGACGGCAGATGACGACGCGCTTCGATTCACAGCAAGCGCTCAACAGCGCGCAACGATCTGGGGTTTCAGCAATGAATCAATTGAGATCTTCGACGTGACTGATCCTTACTTGGTTCAAGCACTCTCAGGCCAGGTTGAAAAGCGCAAATCACCCGATGGCAAGTCAGCCGAGTTTGGCATGTCGCTGGCTGTGCCGGGGAAAGGGCCAGAGGGCTCTGCTTGCTGTGGCGAGGGAGCGCTCAAAGCGCGTTGCGAAACTTGTTGCTGATACTCCGTCGAACTGGCTCAACTTTGGCGGCGCAGACTTTGTGATCATCACTAACCTTGCTTTCCTCGACAGCCTTGGACAGTTGAAGTCACTCAGGGAGAAGCAGGGATTTTCTGTCGCGGTGGTTGACATCGAAGACATCTACGATGAGTTCAGCTACTCCCAGAAAACTCCCCGGGCGGTGAGAGACTTTCTCGCGCTGGCAATGACCAGATGGAAAAAACCCGCTCGATACGCGCTTTTCTTCGGCGACGCCAGCCTCGACCCGAAGAATTATCTCCGGCTTGGCGATTTCGACTTCGTGCCGACGAAGTTGATTGACACTACCTTCATGGAGACGGCAAGCGACGATTGGCTCGCAGACTTCAACAATGATGGCGTCGCTGATATGGCAATAGGGCGTTTGCCGGTGCGCACGGCTAATGAAGCCGAGCTGATGATCGCAAAGATCGTTGCTTATGAAACCTCCAAACCGCCTGATGAAGCGCTATTGGTGTCGGACAGAAACGACGGCTTCAACTTTGAGGGATGGAGCGCGCAGTTGATACCCCTGCTCCCTCGAGACGTGAGGGCAATTGAAATCAAGCGAGGTCAGATGGGTGATGCAGCAGCAAAGGCGGCTTTGATCGAGGCCATCAATCGCGGGCAGCGGATAGTGAACTACGCCGGGCACGGCAGCGTGAATGTTTGGAGAGGCAACCTCCTCAATTCCACGGACGCGAGTCAGCTTCAGAACAAAGAACATCTATCAATGTTCGTGATGATGAATTGCCTTAACGGATACTTCCAGGACCCCGCTCTAGATAGCCTGGCTGAATCGCTGCTGAAGTCGCCGCAAGGAGGAGCGATCGCAGTGTGGGCATCATCGTCAATGACCTTCGCTGACGGGCAGCCGGCGATCAATCAGGAGTTCTACCGACAGGTTTACAATAGCGGTTCTCGTGGGGTGACATTGGGCGATGCTGCTGTGCGAGCAAAGGCCGCCACCTTTGACGGCGACGTCCGCCGGACGTGGATACTCCTGGGCGATCCAACGATTCGAGTCAAGTGACAAGATCGGCCACTCACTTTTCCGCCATCGCGTTGGTAACTTTGATGCGGCCCGCGATGATGTCTTGTTTCGCGCGTTCGACTTCGTCAAGCACCGACTGCGGGATCAGGTTCCGATTGTAGTCATCCAGCGCGTAGCCCACTCCATCAGTCTCCATCCCGAACTCGTGCATGCCCCCCTTGAATCGGCCCTCGACCATGTCATTGACGCTGTTGAATACGGCTACGTCAACGCGCTTGATCATGCTTGTGAGGATGAAACCCGGCTTCACCCAGTTCTGATTCGAATCGACTCCAATCGCAAGCGTATGCGTCTCCTCAGCCGCATCGAAGACCCCAAGCCCCGAGTTGCCGGCCGCTTGAAAGATAACATCTGCGCCGCGCTCCAACTGAGCCTTCGCCAGTTCCTTGCCTTTGCCCGGGTTGTTCCACGCCGCATCGGTCACGCCTACGTAGTTCTCAAACACTTGGATCTTCGGATTCGCGTAGCGCGCGCCTTCGGCGTAGCCGGTATGGAACTTGTGGATGAGCGGTATGTCCATGCCGCCGACGAATCCGATCTTGCCGGTCTTCGACGTTCGCGCTGCGATCATCCCCACTAGAAAAGATCCCTCGTGTTCTTTGAAGTTGAGCGACGCGACATTGGGCAGGTCGATCAGGCCGTCGATGATAGCGAACTTCAGGTTGGGATAATCGCGGGCGACGTCGTTCATGATCGGCGCCTGTGCGAACCCTACGCCGACGATCAGATCGTAACCGCGTTCGGCGAAGGCACGCATCGAAGGCTCGATCGAAGTCGGATCGCCTGGCTCTACGTCGCGAAGAAAGATGCCGAGTTCTGCCTTGGCGCGTTTGACGCCTTCCCAGGCGGCGGCGTTGAAAGACTTGTCGTCCTTGCCGCCGATGTCGAAGACGATGCCGACGCGAAGCTTGCCGCCGGATTCATCGCGCTTGCCTATCACGCCGGTGCAAGCGGGCGCGAGTAACGCGGCTAAAAGGACAGCGACCAGCAAGAGTTTCTTCGTCATGTATCGGACCCTATTTCACCTTCGAGAATAGCCTATCCCACCTCGTTGTTTCTTTGCCAGACTCATCGCGAGCAACTGACCAATAGATCATAAGCGGTTTTCCGGTGATCAACCCGCGAGGCACGGTTCCCCAGAAACGGCTGTCGAGGCTGTTGTCGCGATTGTCACCTAACACAAAGTACTGATCACTATCGTACAATCCATCTCGATCAGCGTCATAAACGCTCCGAAGGTTCGCGTCCATTTGAAGGTCAGCCGGCAGCGCGTCGCCCTTGACCGGTATCCTGTACGAATCGGCGCCGCCAAACTGAGCCAGGGAATCTGCAACGCTCGGCTGATCTGGCTCAGGCTGATAGTAATATGCTGGCCAGCGTCCTCCATTACTCGAGGCGTCGCTCTTTGTTGGTTTCATCGCGGAATTATCGTCGTTGTCATATTGAGGCTCAACGAACACGCGAGTCTCGACCAGCTCGACGTTATTGATGAAGATCTTCTTCGTGGCGTCATCGTATCTGATCGTGTCCCCAGGCATGCCAATCACTCGCGACACAAACCGTGTCGACGGATCCCTCGGGAATCTGAAGATGACGATATCGCCTCGATCAACGCGAGAGAAGAGAAGGTTCGCCACGAGGCTCTCACCCGGCAGTATCGTGTTCTTCATTGAGCCGGTCGGCACGCGAACGAAGTTGAGGAACAGCGCCGCGTACGCCAGCCCGACAAACAGAACAACTGCAATGATGCCGAGGGCGATAATTCTCTTCTTGCCTAGAATCTTCATCAGTCGCTGAACGGCCGCTCATTTCGCGGGTTGGTCGAGCTATCTGTTGTACTTCTTCATCACCTGCTTCAATCGGTCATGCGGCAGCGCGATCACCTTGTGACCATCGACTCCGGTCATCGTCTCAGCCGCAATCAGCGCGTTGACGATTGCTTCTTCGGTCGCTTGAACCGTCGCTTCGAACAACGGATTCATTCGATCGTTCGGCAGCATCGTAACCTGAACAGTTCCTCCAGTCTTCGAAGCTCCCGAGTTCGCCGTCGAGAACGCGACGAAGATGTCCCCAGAACCGTCTCCCGACGTGCTGCCCGTGCGCGCGACTCCCAGCGCCGCGCGGCGAGCCAAGCGTTTCAACTGATGCGCGATCAGCGGTGCGTCGGTGGCCACAACGATTATGATCGAGCCAACGTCTTCGCTCAGCGGACCTGCGAGGTTAGACGACCGAGTGCCTTCGGTTATCTCAGTCCCAACAGGAACGCCCGCGATTCGAAGCTGATTGCGCCGCCCGAAGTTCGCCTGCACCAACACTCCAACCGTGTACCCGCCCGCGTTCTGATCGAGCTTCCTGGACGCCGTTCCGATCCCGCCCTTGAAGCCGTAGCAGATCATTCCAGTCCCGCCGCCGACGTTGCCTTCTATGACCGGTCCCGCCTTGGCGCCGTCGAGCGCATCAAACGCGTGACTCGGCTTCACGTGAAATCCGTTTATGTCATTCAAGTAGCCGTCGTACGTTTCAGCGACAATCGGCAGCGACCACCAGTAGCCCGAGGCGTCAGGCGGGCCGCGCTTCACTCGCCACGCGATCACCGCATCGCGCACCACGCCGACGCTATGGGTGTTCGTGATCATGATTGGGCCTTCGAGAAAGCCCGACTCTTCCAGCCAGGTCGTGCCGGTCATCTCGCCGTTGCCGTTGAGCGAGAACCAACCGCCGAACACCGGATCGTTTGATGATTGCTTGCCGCGCGGGAGAATCGCAGTGACGCCGGTTCGAACCGGACCGGCGCCGACCTGGAGCTTACCTTCGCCGGATATGAGCGTGGTGTGACCGACCTCGATGCCCTTTACGTCGGTAATGGCGTTGAGAGCCCCGGGCGTCCCTTCAAATGGAACGCCAAGATCCCGCGCGCGAGGCTTCGACTGAGCCGATGCAAGTTGCAGGAGCGCGAGTGTGGTGATGAGCGTGCTCGCTGCGAAGATCAAGCGACGTTTGGTCATAGAGACTCTCCCCGAGTGCGGCGGATGTAGCATAGACTTTGAGTCTGTGATGAAGTTTGTAGTTCGGCCTTCAGGCGGAAGTTCGTACCCCGGCGTTGAAACGGTGCGCCTTACCAACTTCCGCCTGAAGGCCGAACTACGAACGGCACAGACTAACGTCTATGCTCCTTCTACTTATCAGGCGATTCGTACAGGTACGCGACATCGTGCAGCTTATTCTCTTTGCCGTCGTGTACCGCGTACTGTTCACGGCGACGCTCGCCGCGAGCGTTCACCGAGTAACCCCAAAGACTCGCTGCGCCGTGCTCGCCGTTCTTGTTCAGCGCGAAGAAGGAAATGCCGAACTTTTTGAGCTTCGCCTTATCGTTGTTGTAGTTCGCGGCCACCCGCTTGCAGGCTTCGAGCGCGGCGTCAGTCGGCGACATGCCTTTGCGCATCATCTCGACCACGGTGTGCGCGCCGTTGATCTTTATGCATTCTTCCCCCAGGCCTATTGAGCCTGCGGCGCCGACTTCATTGTCCACGAACAAGCCGCAGCCGATCAGCGGCGAATCACCTACGCGCCCGGCAAGCTTGTGAAAAAGTCCGCTGGTCGTCGTTGTGCCGGATATGTCTCCGCGCTCATTGAGCGCGATGCAGTTGATCGTGCCCGTCGGCGGGTGAGCGATATATTCATCGGCGAGCGCAAGCAGTTCGGCTCGAATCGGAGTGCCGTCGTAAAGCCGGCTCTGTTTCGAATCTGGCGGCGCCGCGAGCCCTGGCCCCCACCCGTCATCGTCGCTCATACGTTCCTTCCAGCGCAGCCACACGATTCGCGCCTCGTCAGTCAGTAACTCCTGGTCTTTGAACCCGTGAGCGAGCGCGAAACGCAACGCTCCCGGTCCAACCAGCAGAACGTGATTGGTTCGTTCCATCACCAGTTTCGCAACCTGCGCCGGGTTCTTGATCCGTTGAATTGAAGCGACCGCGCCCGCGCGTTTGGTTGGGCCGTGCATCACACTGGCGTCAAGCTCGACCACTCCGTCTTCATTGGGCAAGCCGCCGTAGCCGACGCTCATATCCTTTGGGTCATCTTCTACGATAGCGACTCCAGCGACTACTGCGTCGAGCGTGTCTTTGCCTTCGCGAATCATCTGCATCGCTTTCGCCGTCGCGCGCAGCCCGTTGGCGCTTGATATGACAAGCGGGCGCGAGCCTTTTGATTGAGCAAACGTAACCGGGGCCAAACCGCCGAGAAGCCGCGCGCCCAGTCCGGCGACTGCGCCGGCGCGAAAGAAGTCTCGACGGGTTACTTTGCGTTTCATGGTGGTGTCTCCTATGACCAGTTCGTAGTTCGGCCTTCAGGCGGAAGTTCGTAGCGGGTTCGTGGTTAGGTACAAACTTCCGCCTGAAGGCCGAACTACGAACTTTGAACTCAGAACTCGGATTGTTAGTCGAAGCGGGCACGATTCTAACGACTAGCGATATGTTTGTAAATCAGCGCAGCACCGCTTTGATAAGCGTAGGTGGCTCGACCCTTTTCGGGCCAATGGTGTACGCGTTGCGAATGTCGCTGGCGGCCTCTTCGCTGCGAGCCGCGTCGTTGAAATGAATGGTTGCGAGCGGAGAGTCTCGCTCAAGCTTGTCGCCGATCCTCGCGTGCACGGTCAGGCCTACGCCGAGATCGATCGCCGTATCGAGCCGGGCGCGCCCCGCTCCCAACAGCATCGATGCGTGACCGATCGCCTCGGTGTCGATAGCCTGTACGTAGCCCGCTTCGGGTGTCAGCAACTCTTGTTGGTGCGCCGCGCGCGGTAGCAGTTCATAGTTATCGAGGACTCGCGGTTCGCCTCCCTGCGCTCGGATGATCACCCGCATTTTCTCCGCTGCGGCGCCCGATGCGATCATCTCGTCATAGAGCGAACGGCCCCGAGCAGTATCCGCCGCCGCGTCGCCCATCACGAGCATCTCCGCAGAAAGCTCGCGGCACAACGTGTTGAAGTCGTCGGGACCTCGACCCTTCAAGGTCTCGAACGCCTCGATGAGCTCGAGTGAATTGCCGACAGCGCGCCCGAGCGGTTGGTTCATATCGGTGATCAGCACGATGCACTCTTTGTTCAGCCCGCGCGCAATCGAGATCATTATCCGGGCAAGCTCGCGCGCGTCCTCTTCTTTCTTCAGGAAAGCTCCGCTGCCGGTCTTCACGTCGAGCACCAGACCACTCGCGCCCTCGGCCAGCTTCTTGCTCATGATCGAAGCGGCCATCAGCGGGCGGCAAGCGACGGTCGCGGTCACGTCGCGCAACGCGTACAGCTTTTTGTCGGCGGGCGCGATCTCGGCAGTCTGCCCGATGAGCGCCGCGCCGACTTCCTTTAGAGTCGTTCTAAACTCTGCGAGCGAGAGATCGGTCCTGAAACCCGGAATCGACTCGAGCTTGTCGAGCGTGCCGCCTGAGTGCGCGAGCGCGCGGCCTGAGATCATAGGCACGAGCACGCCCGCCGCAGCCACGACTGGAGCTATCACGAGCGAGGTCTTGTCACCCACGCCGCCGGTCGAGTGCTTATCGACGCGCGGGCGGCCGAGGTCCGAGAAGTCTACGATCTCGCCGGAGTGCAACATCGCTTCGGTGAGCGCGAGCGTTTCTTCGGTAGTCATCCCGCGCAGGTAGATGGCCATCAACAGCGCGGACATCTGATAGTCGGCCACTTCACCGCTTGTATAGCCGCGGATTATGAAGCGGATTTCATCTTGGGTGAGATCGTGGCCATCCCGCTTTTTGGCAATGATATCGACTGCTCGCATTCACAAACTCTTTATTCTGGCTCGCAGTTCCGGGTCCTTGACTTCCTCGAGGACCGCTTTCTTCAGCCAATCGGTCAGATCAATCTTCCACACTCGCGCGACAAGCCTGGCGCGAGCAAACCCCGAATCACCGACGGCGATTCGCGCCTCGGAATCGCTGATGAAGGAAACGGTTGAGTCGTTAGCGACTTTGATAGCTGCCGCTTCGGGAGACAGCGGCATCGCTTGAAGATACTGATTCGCCATGCCTTGCAGGAAATAGCTCAAGAACTGGCCGGCGTTGGCGATTCGCGCCTTTTGCAGTTCTTGTTGATAGAGCGGGTCCTCGCGAGCGGCCTCGTACGCCAGGTCTATCAGGTCGAGAGTCCGCTTCGCAGAATGACGCTTGAAGGTTGCGACGTCCTGAGTGAGAAACGCCTTCATCATTTCATACGCCGATTTGCGGATGGCTTTCGTGGCGTCATCGTGGGAAGTCTTATGGCGAGATTGTGCCGGGCTTGCAGTCGAAGAGCCAACCGGGCTTAACAAGCCCAACAGAATCGCAGCAATCGTAATCGCCTTTTTCATCACACAATGAGTTTTTTGGGAGAACGTACGAATTCACCGCAGAGACGCCGAGGACGCAGAGATTGCGCAGAGGTTCACTCGGCGAGATTAAACACTTTTCTGCGAATCCCCTCCTTCAATACCGGCACGTTGAAGTTTATCAGCAACCCGACCGGCCAACCTCCGAGTCTTAGGTATGTCAGAAGCTGGGCGTCATCTATCTTATGAACTTCTATCGCCGCACCTATGAGCTCCTTGGTAATCTGATTCGGATGCAAATTCATCTCTGCGCCTCCTCTGCGTGCTCGGCGTCTCTGCGGTGAATGAGCGCGACGGCCTGAGCAGCCATCGCTTCATTCCGCCCTACTGATTCTAATGCTTCGCTTGTCTTCGCCTTAACACTGACCCGATCAGCATCAACACCCAACACCGAGGCCAAACGCTCGCGCATTGAATCAATATGGGGCCTTAGCTTCGGTTGCTCGGCCATCACTGTCGCATCGACATTCGTCACTCCGAAGCCGTGTTGAGTTAGAAGCTCAACCACTTGCGCCAGGAGATTTAAACTCGATGCTCCCGACCATCGAGGATCGTTATCCGGAAAGTGCGTGCCGATGTCGCCAAGCGCCGCGGCTCCCAACAACGCATCACAGATCGCGTGTGTCAGCACGTCAGAATCCGAGTGCCCCAGCAAGCCCTTCTCGAAGGGAATCTCCACTCCGCCCAGCACGAGCGTCCGCCCTTCAACCAGCCGGTGTATATCGTAGCCAATTCCGATGCGACTCGATTCGTTCATTGATTTAGTCGAAGAACTGCGACTGTATGGCTTCCGCCAGCCGCAGATCAAACGGACGGGTGATCTTGATGTTTATCGGTGAGCCTTCGACGACTGATACGCGGTGTCCGATTCGTTCCACGAGCTGCGATTCATCGGTGCCCATGAAACCGTCCGCATAGGCTCGGTCAAACGCCTCGCGAATGATCGAGAAGCGAAACGCCTGAGGAGTCTGTGCGTAGTAGATTCGCCGCCGGTCGAGCGTGCGCTGCACCCGGCCTGACTTCACTTGCTTGATGGTGTCGGTCGCCGCCAGCGCCATCAGAGCGGCGCCAGTGCTTTCGGCGCGTTCAATCACCGCGCGGATTTCTTCAGGCCTGACGAAGGGACGAACGGCGTCGTGAACGACTATGATGCCGGCGGTTTCTTCACTCACCACCTGAAGCCCGCGATAGACTGAGTCCTGCCGCTCGGCGCCGCCGCCCACAACCCGCGCTACTTTCGTGAGATTGTATCTAGAGATCAGCCCGAGCACTTCAGTGGTGAGGTTCGCCTGCAAGGCAAGAATGATCTGATCAACGGCTTCGCACTCCTGGAAGCGCTGAAGCGTGCGCACCAACACCGGCACGCCGTCCAGCTCGAGAACCTGCTTGGCGCGGTCGGCGTGCATGCGCGCGCCGATGCCGGCCGCGGGAATTATCGCCGTGTTGAGCTTGCGTTCGGTCACGGCTGCGAGGCTGCGTTGTTGTGTCGCGGGCCGCTCGTGCGCCCGTCCTCGTTGAAGCGGCCGAAAATCATCTTGCCTGCCGTTGTCTGCAAGACGCTGGTGACCGACACGTCGACGTTCTTGCCAATCATTCGCCGCGCGTTGTCAACGACCACCATTGTGCCGTCATCGAGATAGGCGACACCCTGGTTGTATTCCTTACCCTCTTTCAATACGAAGACGCGCATGATTTCGCCTGGCAGCACGACCGGCTTCAGCGCATTGGCGAGCTCGTTGATGTTGAGGACTGAAACGCCGCGGAGTTGGGCGACTTTGTTCAGGTTGAAATCGTTGGTGACGATCTTGGCTTCTATCTGTTTGGCAAGCTCGATCAGCTTGTGGTCTACTTCGCGCACGTCCGGGAAGTCAGCCTCGCTGATCACTATCTCGTAGCTGCTGCCTTTCTTCTTCTGAATCCGCTGAAGTATGTCGAGCCCGCGGCGCCCGCGATTTCGTTTGATCGAGTCGGCGCTGTCGGCAATCTGTTGAAGCTCGCGCAGCACGAACTGAGGGATTACCAGCATGCCGGACAGAAAGCCCGTCTCGGCTATGTCAGCCACGCGGCCATCGATGATGACCGAGGTGTCCAGTATCAGTGAATGTGACTTGGCTGCTCCCTTTTCTACGAATATGCCTCCGAGCGCTGTCAGGTCGAGATAATCACCCTTGACTGCTCCGACTATCAATCCCACATATCCCATGAACAACGTCAGCGTGAATGTTAGGAAAGATTTGAACTCTTCGGGGATCGCATGCTGCGCGGCTATGATCCAGCAGATTAATGTAGCGCCTGCGATTCCGAGTATCGACCCGACCGCTCCGCCAATGAGAGTCTTAAGAGTGGCTTTGCGAATCCGGGTCTCGAACAAGATTATCGAGACTGCAAGTACCGCCCCTATTGACGCTGAGATAAGCGCGTTTCCCGAACCGGGTCTCGGAAAGGGCTTGAGGAAGTAACCTGCACCCACGAGCGCCGCGACGAAGACGATACGAATCAGAGTAACATCGGCTTGCATATATCCTCCGTACGTCTTATCTATCGCTCGAGCCGTTCCTGCTTTACGACGCTGCGAATAGTTAAGCTAAGTTTTGAAAGATCAAATTCGCGCCCTAGGGACGCGAGTACGACTGACCTCCGCTTGCAAGGGCAACGGACAGGACTGATGTAAAAAAGAAACCTCGTCCCGCTGATCCCTGCTGGCTGCCTCTGGACTCAGAAACAAGAAGAGCGGGTCCAGCTTTGGGAGCCGCGGCTCGCAGGCAATTATCGGAAAAAGACCTGATTTGGGTCACGATCCGAAATGACTGCCAGTCGTGTCAGGGGCTGAACTCTGACCGCGTTCATTATAGAGCGCGAAGAGCAAAGGGCAAAGGGCAAAGAGGGAGTGGGGTGCGCGTCAAAATTGTTGGTGGGTTTTCAGGCAACAGCGCTAGCCTCCC
>CAZJQQ010000038.1:0-75405 GCA_964548075.1 uncultured Clostridia bacterium
GCTCCTCTGCTCTCCAGCCCCTCCGCTCCTCTGCTCCCCAGCCCCTCTGCTCCTCTGCTCCCCAGCCCCTCTGCCCCTCTGCTCCTCAGCCCCTCTGCTCCTCTGCTCCTCAGCCCCTCTGCATCCTTTCCGTGGCTTTTCTCGGCGCGCACCGATCTAACCGTCTTTCTCGGCAGCGCGATAGTTTCGTTACTCGCACTTTGGATCGGCGCGCGCGCGGGAGTGCTCTACGGGGATGCGCCTGATTGGGCGTGGGTGCCCGCCGTCTTGTTGATCGACGTCGCGCACGTTTGGTCAACGAGCTTTCGAGTCTATCTCGACACCGATGAGCTGAAGCGGAGGCCGTGGTTGTATTCGCTTGTTCCTGTACTTGGTCTTGGAATCGGAATCGCGCTTTATTCCGAGGGTGAGCTTATTTTCTGGCGAGCTCTCGCATACCTCGCCGTGTTTCATTTCATCAGGCAACAATACGGCTGGGTGGCGCTCTATAGAGTGCGAGCCGGTGAGCGCGACGCTCTTGGAAAGTGGATCGACACGGTTGCGATCTACGCCGCGACGCTGTATCCGCTGATCTACTGGCACACGCATCTGCCGCGGCGGTTCTGGTGGTTTCTGACCAACGACTTCACGACGTTGCCCTCGATGATTGAGCGCATCGCTGCGCCAATCTACTGGCTGGCGCTTGGTGTGTACGCGTTCAAATCTCTGTATCGTTGGCTCGTGAAAAGAGAAGGGAATCCCGGCAAAGACATCGTCGTTGTGACGACCGCGCTTTGTTGGTACATCGGGATCGTCGGGTACAACTCAGACTACGCGTTTACAGTGACCAACGTCGTGATTCACGGCGTGCCTTACTTTGCGTTGATCTATTGGTACAGCCGCACGCGTATGAAGCAAACCAGCGGGCGAGGCATGTATAGAATCTTTGCTCACGGTCCGGCGGTCTTCCTGGTGACGCTGTGGGCGATTGCTTACATCGAGGAGATGTTTTGGGATCGCGGGGTGTGGCAAGACCGAAGCTGGCTGTTCGGGTCACCGTGGGAGATTGGAACATTGAAACTGGTGCTGGTGCCTCTGCTTGCTCTTCCTCAACTCGTGCACTACGTCCTCGACGGTTTCATCTGGCGCCGCAAGAACAATCCCGACTTCAAGCTAGTGAGTGGGACGGAATGACTTGTAGCTGGACTATTGCCTCCTTCCGCTTGCCATCTGCTGCTCTCGCTTGTACAGTGAGGCTGTACAACATCTGACATAGGAAGTGAGTAATGGAAACTCAAACGACTTACACCCGGGCACGCGCGAACCTCGCGAAGCTGTGCGATCAGGTAACGGGGAACCGTGATATCGTCATCATCTCCAGGCGCAAGGGCGGAGATGTCGCCCTCATTGCAGCCGACGAATTGTCGAGCATCCTCGAAACACTGCATCTGCTCCGCTCGCCTAGGAATGCAGACCGTTTGCTGTCAGCTCTGAAAGATGCCAAGGCTCGTAAGGGAAAACGACAGTCGGTCCGCTCACTCCGCCGCGAGGTAGGGCTTGACGAAACACAATAAGCGCAAGAAACCCCACGAGCGAGATGCCGTCTTTCATGCCCGCTTCCGGGAAGACCTCCGCTACTGGGTGGAGACAGATCGAGCAGTTGCAATTCGTGCCTTCGACTTGATGGAAGCGATTATCCGCGATCCGTTTTCCGGCATCGGCAAGCCCGAGCCTTTGCGTTACGACCTGTCGGGCACTTGGTCGCGGCGCTTGACTCGGGAACACCGCATTGTGTACCTGGTCAGCGATGATCGAATATCCTTTCTGCAGGCTCGCTATTATTACTAAGAAGCATATTGCCCGGCTTGCCAAGCCCCCTCCTACGAACGACAATTCTAGTATCAATCAAAGAGGAGACACCTAATGAAGGCTCTTATGGCAATGATTCTCATCTCAGGAATGTTTATGCCAGCATCATCCGCAGCGAACAAGATTTTCCCGTACAAGTATTTCACTGACGACTTGCCAAACGGTTTGCGAGTCATCACCGTGCCGACCGACTACCCGAACATCGTCGCGCTCTACATAGCAGTCAACACCGGCTCGCGCAACGAAGTCGAACCCGGCAAGTCTGGCTTCGCGCACCTGTTCGAACACCTGATGTTTCGCGGCACCGAAAAGTTCCCGGCTGAGGCTTACGTCCAGGCGCTGAAGAACGCCGGCGCTGACTCGAACGCCTACACTAGCGACGACCGCACCGTCTATCACACGGTGTTTTCAAAGGAAGACCTCGATCAGTTGATGATGCTCGAGGCCGACCGCTTTCAGAATCTGAAAGTGCCCGTCGATCTCTTCAAGACCGAAACCCGAGCCGTGCTCGGCGAGTACAACAAGAACGCGTCGAATCCGGTGCGCAAGGTCTATGAGGCGCTGCGCGAGACCGCTTTTAAATCGCACACCTATCAGCACACGACGATGGGTTTCCTGCGCGACGTCGAGAACATGCCGAACATGTACGACTACAGCCTCGAGTTCTTCAAGCGGTACTACCGGCCTGAATACGTGACTATCATCGTCGCCGGAGACGTCAACCACGACGCCGTCCTGCAAATGGTCAACAAGTATTGGGCGGGCTGGAAGCGCGGCAGCTACACACCCGAGATCCCGATCGAGGCTGAACAAACCGCGCCGCTGTCGACCGCGGTCGCGTGGCCTACGCCGACGCTGCCGTGGGTCGCCGTCTCGTTCAAGGGTCCGGCCTACTCTGATGATCAGAAGGACAAGCCCGCGCTTGACCTGATCAGCAGCCTCGGGTTCTCGCAGACCTCGGCGCTTTACCAGAAGCTGGTCATCAAAGAGCAGAAGGTTGACATGCTCGGCTCTGATTTTGAAGACCATCGCGATCCTTATTTGCTGACCGTCGCCGCTCGCGTCAAAGACCCGAAGGACATCGAGTACGTGAAGGCGGAGATCATCAAGGCGTTCGACTCATATAAGGCGACTGCGGTCGCCGCGGACAAGCTGAACGCGGTGAAGTCGAATCTCAAGTACGGCTTTGCGTTGAGTCTGGACAACTCCGAAGCTATCGCGGCCAACCTTGCACCATACATCTCGCTTGCGCGCACGCCCGAAACTTTGAATAAGCTTTACGACCTGTACGCAGCGATCACGCCGCAGGACATTCAGCAGATGGCTAAGAAGTATTTTGTCGAGTCGAAGCGCACGACGGTCGTCCTCGCGCACAAGGAGAAACAGAATGCGAGTAAGTAATCGGCTGGCGCTTATTTCAGCCGCGTTGATCTTAGCAGTAGCCGCGCCGGGCATTGGTCTCGCGCGGGGCCTCGCGCGCCCCGGAAAGGCTTCTTCAAGCATGGCATCAGTACTCTTGCCGAATTCGTCGCCGCTCGTGAGCTTTCGCTTTCTGTTCAACGCCGGTTCAGCCTCGGACCCGAAAGGAAAAGAAGGAATAGCCGCGTTGACCGCCTCGATGATTTCGGACGGTGGGAGCCGCTCGATGAGCTACGACCAGATTGTGCAGGCGATGTACCCGATGGCGACCGGCTTTGTCTCGCAGGTCGATAAGGAGATGACTGTTTTCGCCGGCACGACTCACCGCGACAATCTTCAAAAGTACTATCAAATTGTTTCGGGAATGCTGCTCGATCCAGGCTTTCGCGACGATGATTTCAATCGCCTTCGCACCGACGCGATCAACTTTCTAAAAGAGAGTCTTCGCGGCAACAACGACGAAGAGCTCGGCAAAGAAGCGCTGTACATTTCGATCTACAATGGCCACGCGTATGGCCATCAGAACGTGGGCACGGTCGAGTCGCTCGAAAAGCTGACCGTCGAAGATTTGAAGAAGTTCTACCGGGACAACTATACGCAAGCTAACTTTATGCTTGGGCTTGCGGGAGGGTTTCCGAAGAACTTCGAAGAGAAGGTCGAAGCGGACGTCGCAGCCAAGCTCGGAGCGGGCTCGGCGACGAAGCTTGCGCTGACTCAACCTGAGAAGCTCAGCGGCCTCGAGATGCAAGTCATTCAAAAGGACACGCCTGGGACGGCCATCTCGTTTGGGTTTCCGATCGCGGTGACGCGCTCCGACCCCGACTGGCCCGCGCTTCTGCTGGTGCAGTCTTATTTCGGCCAGCACCGTTCGAGCAACAGCTATTTGTATCAGCGGCTCCGGCAGATTCGCGGGTTGAACTACGGCGACTACGCGTACATCGAATATTTCCCGCGCGGGATGTTTCAGTTTGCGCCTGACCCGAATCTCTGCCGCCGGCAGCAAATCTTCCAGGTGTGGATTCGGCCGGTCGAGCCGAAGAACGGATTGTTCGCGCTGCGCGCCGCGTTGTACGAGGTGGACAAGCTGGTGCGAAATGGAATGTCACAAGAGGACTTCGAAGCGACGCGGCGGTTTTTGACCAAGAACGTGAACGCTCTCACGAAGACTCAAGATGCGCAGTTAGGCTACGCGATCGACAGCAAGTACTACGGCATACCGACATTCACGGATTACGTGCGTGATCAGCTTGCGAAGCTCAAGCTCGAAGATGTGAATCGCGTGATCAAGAAACACCTTCAAGCCGAGAATGTAAAGATCGCAGTGGTGACGAAAGACGCCGAAGCGTTCAAGCGAGCTGCAGTCGAGGGCAAGCCTTCGCCGATCAGTTACACCTCGATGCCCCCGAAAGAGATTCTTGATGAAGACAAGGTTATCGAGAGCTACAAGCTGAGCTTGAATCCGAAAAAGGTTGAGGTGGTTCCGGTGGCCCAGGTGTTTCAGAAGTGATCACCGCAGCGTTGGCTTTCGTGAACATCCGGGGTTGGTATGTTCCTCAGCCCTTTCCCCAGGTTGCTAGTGTCGCGCGATAGCATGACGTTTCTCTCCTCTCACCAAATATTTGTTTACAAATTAGGCTCGCGATGAATATAATCACGACTCCCCGGGTCTATTTCTAAGGTTGTTCCTTTCACATCGCGCTCTGGTCAGAGATCGGTTCTAGCAAACTTGAATATCGAAGAGGAGGAGCCTCAATGACGTCACATCGTGTACTTGCACGCGTGTTCTTTACGCTCATTTGTTTCCTGCTCGCAGCCGTACCGGCGCTCGCCGGCGATGACTGGAGGCCCATCGACCCAGCCCATCTCGCCATGAAAGCGCCCGTCGTCGAAAAGGACGCAGATGCCGAGGCAATCTTCTGGGAAGTCCGCATCAACGACGCCGCCCAAGACCTGGAATTTACGCACTACATCCGCATTAAGGTGTTTACCGAGCGCGGAAAGGAGTCGCAGAGCAAAATCGACATCACCTTCAGCGGCCGAAACAGGATAGTCGATATCGCGGGGCGAACCATCAAACCGGACGGCTCGATAGTCGAGCTCAAGAAGGACGCGATCTTCGAGCGCACGATCATCAAAGTCGGCGGGTTCAAAGTCAAAGCAAAGACCTTCGCGATGCCTTCCGTCGAGCCGGGAGTGATCATCGAGTATCGCTGGAAAGAAATCAGACCCAATCAGCTCGCTAACAATGTGCGCCTGCAGTTTCAGCGTGACATACCGGTCCAGTACGTTAAGTACTACCTCAAACCTGCCCAGATGGACGTCGGTTTTTCCTCACTTGGGATGTCTTACAAGATGTTCAACGGCGACGCTTCGCCTCCAGTCAAAGAGAAGGATGGTTTTTACACCACGAGCATGACCAACGTGCCCGCGCTGCACGAGGAGCCGCGCATGCCCCCGGAAGACCAGGTCAAAACCTGGATGCTGCTGTTTTACTCTCGCGATAAGGCCCTCCCTCCTCAGGAATACTGGCCCAAGCTTGGCAGAGATCTTTACGAAGCGGTCAAGCCGGGCATGAAGGTGAACGATGACGTCAAGAAGGCGGCGGCAGCGGCGATTGGCGACGCGACGACTCCCGAACAGAAGCTACAGCGGCTCTATGATTTTTGCCGCACAAAGATCAAGAACACCAGCAGCGTCACATCAGGGCTCACCGACACCGAGCGAGACAAGCTAAAGAACAATGAGTCGCCGGCGGACACTTTGAAGCGTGGAATGGGCGATGGCGGCGACATCGATCAGTTGTTTGCGGCGCTGGCCACTGCTGCCGGTTTCGAAGTGCGCGCGGCTGCGCTGAGTGATCGCAGCGACATATTCTTTGATAAGAACTTCACTAACAGCTACTTCCTACGGGCCATCGATGTGGCGGTCAAGGTTGGCGGCGAATGGCGGTTTTTCGAGCCCGGCACGCCGTACATCCCGTTCGGCATGATTCGGTGGCAACAAGAGGCAATCGCCGCGCTTATCCTTGACCCAAAGGAAGCGGCCTTTGTGCAGACACCCGTGACGCCTCCCGAAAAGACCGTTCAGAAGCGGACCGGCACGTTGAAGCTCAGCGAAGACGGAACGCTTGAGGGCGACGTGCGCATCGAGTACGCCGGTCACCTCGGCGTCGAGAAGAAACAGCAGAATGATGACGACTCACCCTCTCAGCGAGAGGAAACGCTACGCGACATGATCAAGGGACGAATGAGCACCGCTGAGCTCTCAAACATCAAGATCGAGAACGTTACTGATTCCGACAAGCCCTTCGTTTACGCGTTTCACGTTCGCGTCCCCGGTTACGCCCAGCGGACGGGAAAGCGCTTGTTCCTTCAGCCGGCGTTTTTTCAGAAGGGAATCGGAGCGATGTTCCCGGCCAGCACCCGCAAGCTCGCTATCTATTTTCACTACGCCTGGAAGGAAGAAGACAACATCACGATAGAGCTTCCAGCGGGGTTCGCTCTGGACAACGCCGATAAGCCTCGGCCGGTCAAGGCGGCGGATGTGGCGGACTATGACGTCTTTTTGGGTGTGACCGCAAAGGGCGACGAGCTACAGTACAAACGGACGTTTCGGTTCAACGGGCTCCTCTTCCCGGCGTCAAGCTACGCGCCACTCAAGCAAGTCTTCGATATGATCCATGAAGGCGACAATCACACGATAACGCTGAAGCAGGGCGGAGCGGCTCAGTAGTTCCTGGGAGCGCAGGCATCCCTGCCTGCCTTCCCGCGCAGAGCCTTGCAGGCAGGGATGCCTGCGCTCCCAGGGAGGATCGAAGATTGAAGATGGAGGATTCTGGTCATATCGCACGCTGCCAGCTTGCGACTATTGGATCGAGGAGTGGTTATGACATCAGATCAGGCGTCGTTTTCGACCGGACACCCGGGACGGCGATCAACAAGAAGGAACCGGTGGCTGATCATTGCTCAGCTCTCAGTCATCACTGCTATCGCATTCTCTTTGGGCTTGATGAGCGTGACCGCTCGCACCGGTGACGACGCTCCGGCTTGGCTGCGCGCGGCTGCAGGCTCGAGCATTCCGGCATTTCAAAAGGACATCCCCGCAGTCGTGCTCGCAGACGAGTCGGTCGTGACCATCGACGACGACGGCCGGATGATTCGCAGCGATTTTTATGCGGTCAAGGTGCTGACGCGCGAGGGGCGCGATGAGGCTGTTGCGCACGCGGTGTACAACACCGACACGGAAAAGGTGAAGGACCTCCGGGCCTGGCTCATAAGTCCGTCCGGCAAAGTGAAGAAGTACGGAAAAGGCGAGGCAGCGGAGTTGGCGCTCGTCGACAACGACGTATACAACGAAGCCAAGCAAATGATCATCGCCGCGAGCGGCGACGCTGAGCTGGGTTCGATCTTCGGCTACGAAACGGTGACCGAAGACCGGTCGGTGTTCAGTCAACTGGTTTGGTACTTTCAAGGGCGCGGACTCCCGGTGATGAAGTCGCGCATATCCGTGACGCTCCCGCGCGGCTGGAGCGCGGAAGGATTGACGCTCAATCACGACAAGATCGAACCAACAGTAAGCGGCACCGCCTACTCGTGGGAGCTGCGAGACCTGCCGCCCGTTTCGTTCGAGCCGCTCAGCCCGCCGCGCACCGCGATAACGCCCTGGCTCGCGATCAATCTCACTCCGGCGCCGGAAAAGCCTTCCACTCGGCGCAGCTTCGCAACCTGGGCCGATGTTTCTAAATGGCTCACCGAGATCAGCGATTCACAAGCCGCGGTCAACGACGCGATTGATGGAAAAGCAAAACAGATCACGGCGGCTTCAAAGACCGAAATGGAAAAGATCACGGCAGTAGGCCGCTTCGTTCAGGCGGTCAACTACGTCTCGATCCAAATCGGCACCGGGCGGGGCGGCGGCTATCGACCGCACGCGGCGAGCGAGGTCTTCGCCAAATCCTACGGCGACTGCAAGGATAAGGCGAACCTGATGCGCGCGATGTTGAAGGCGATTGGCATCAAGTCCTATCTGGTCAGTATCTATTCGGGCGATCCGAACCACGTCAGGCGGGAGTGGCCCTCGCCTCATCAATTCAATCACTGCATCATCGCGGTGAAGGTCAGCGATGAGACCCAGTCGCTCACGGTTGTCGATCATCCGACGCTTGGGCGGCTTTTGATCTTCGACGCGACGGATGACATCACACCGGTCGGGGACTTGCCGGTTCACGAGCAGGGAAGCTACGCACTGATCATTGCCGGAGAGGCGGGCGCGCTGCTGAAAATGCCGGTCACACCGCCCGAAGCGAATATGCTCACCCGCAGCGCCGAAGTGATACTCAATGGGGACGGCTCCATTTTCGCGACGATGCGTGAACAGTCGATAGGTCAGGCGGCGGTGATGGAGCGAGGTGCGTTCAAGGGCCTGACGAAAGCCGAGTACACCGGTTCGGTCGAAAGATGGATTGCGCGAGGAGTAACCGGCGTGCACGTCTCGAAGATCGAGCCGCTTGATGAACCTAACGAAGGCAAGTTCTCACTCGGTGTTGAGCTCACTGCGCCGGCTTACGGGCAGTTGATGCAAGGCCGCCTTCTGGTGTTCAGACCGGCGATTGTCTCGCGGCGCGAATCGCTCTCGTTGACCGAGCCAACTCGCAAACACCCGGTGGTGCTGACGCCGAATGCTTACGCGGAAACGACAAGGATCAAGCTGCCTGCTGGATTCGAGATTGATGAGCTGCCGGACGCGGTTAAGCTGGACACGGCGTTCGGGAGCTATGTTACGAGCTACGTCGTCAAGGATGGGCAGCTTCTGTTCACGCGGACACTGATTGTGCGCGCGGCGACGATTCCCGTTGCGGATTACGCGAAGGTCCGGAGCTTCTTTGAGCGGATACGCGCGGCGGAGCAATCGCCGGTGGTGCTGATGAGGAAATAACATCATCGACCCACGTCCCTCACGAGGTGGATATGCACGAAAACGTGTCGAGCACCCAATCACACTCCCTCGGTTGAAGTCTGGTTCAGCACATCAATGACTCTCGCCACGTCGTTGCTCTCGCGCGAACGGATAACAAGCAAGCCGACCTTGAAGATCATGCCGATTGGATGACGCACCAGCTCAGCTAGCGCTGTCGCTTCCAGGTCCCTCAAAGCAAGGTGAGGCGTCCATTGATTTGGACTAAGAGGAGCGAGCGTAGTCGCCAGGCTCCAGGCGGACTCCCTCGCTTTTTCCATGCTGAAGTTCACTATCGCGACGTCCGCCTTGGGATCGATGTTGCCGAGAAAACGTATCCACGGAGATACCTCGTAGATCGCTGACTGCACCTGCCCAACCAGCCCCGCGAGGATCGTGTTTATCTCATTGAAGTCGTGCTGAAGCGACGCCAACTCCTCGCCCGGGGCGATCTGGGCGGCGGCGATGCCCAGATCGAAGTTTATGTGCGCGTTCATCCCGATTAGAAGTTGTTGAAGGACTATCGGCCTCCACGCGGCCGCAGCCTTGAAGGAAGCAATCCAGCAGAGGCTAGGTTGCTGACCATTCTGAAACTGATTCAACGCCGCCAGGTAACGATTGGCGAACGTCACATCGAGCCGTTCCATTCGAGGACCGTTTGCAAAGCGGCCCTCAGCGATCCCTTCTTTGACCTTCACCGTGACCTTGCGATAGAGAGCCGCGAAGTAACCGAGGCGGCTTTGTTCTTTGATCGAGCGCGCGATGATGTCGCCCAGTTGCTCGATGACTCCATCGATGGTTGTCGGGAGTCCGGGTTCTCTTGCGGGTGTGCTCATTGTTTCCTTTGTCGCTCGAGCGAGGATCCCGATGTTGGCCAGCCAGCGGGCGGGCAAGGCGAGCAGCCGCAGTCTAGCAAGGGCGATGACTGCGTTCAAGCGTGACGCTGGCTACGCCAGAAGTTCAGGGTTCAAACCTCTCCGGAGTTCAGAGTTCAACCTTTAGGTTGCTCGGTTAGAGATCAGGCAAGCTGAAGCTTGAACTCTTAACATTGGAGGAGTCCTTTTCCTTAGCCCAGCGCGTTTACGCCTGGGATGATCAGCGCCGAATCATCGAGCCCCCTTCAGGGGGCTTGGCGAGTCGGCTTGAGCCCATCCGCGCCTGCCTCAAAGGCCGCGAGAAGCCCCATGAATGGGGCTAAACCCGGAGACGGCCGCACGGTCACCCAGGCGTAAACGCCTGGGCTAGGGAAAAGAGAATAGCTATGGCCGAGGCATCCCAGGCGTGAACGCCTGGGCTAGAGAAAAGGAGAATCGCAAGCACGTCTGATTATTGGTCGGGGTCGGCGAAGATCGCCGCTGCTTCTTCGATGCTTGCCGTCACCTTGCACTGAGGGATGCTCTGGAGAAAAACTCTTCCGTAGGACTTCGTTCTTATTCGCGGGTCAAGTATCGACAGCACACCTCGATCTGTCGTCGATCGAATCAGTCTGCCCAATCCCTGCTTCAATGTGATCGCCGCCTGCGGCACCGAGTACTCATAGAACGAGTTGCCACCTTGATCGTCGATGTACTTTTGCCGGGCGGCTACGACCGGGTCGCTCGGAACTGCGAACGGCAGCTTCGAGATGATCACGCACGAAAGCGCCTCGCCTTGAACATCGACGCCTTGCCAGAACGAAGAGGTCGCAAACAACACAGCACCGTCGGTCTTGCGAAAGCGCTCGAGCAAGCCTGTCTTCGAGCCCTGACCTTGAATAAAGGTCGGATAGTCGATCAAATCGCGCACTCGCTCGTGCGTCTCGCGCATCGAGGCCAGGCTCGTGAACAAAACAAATGCGCGGCCGCTAGTCGCTTCGAGTATCTGAACGATCTCTCCAACGGAAGCGTCCAGGAAATCGCGGCTGCGAGGATCGGGCATGCGCCTCGGGAGGTAGAGCACCGCCTGCTTCTTGAAATCAAAGTGAGACTCGACAATCAACTGGCGAGCCTGGGCGATGCCAAGCCGGCCCTTGATGAAATCGAAGCTGCCTCCGGCGGTCATTGTCGCGGAAGTCAGCACCGCTGTCTGGACCTTCGCGAAAAGGTTCTCCTCGAGTATGCCCGACACGTCGATCGGCGTAGCGTTTATGAAGACGCCGCGGCCGCGCTTCTCACACCAGTAGACGAAGTCCGGCTGGTCGCCGCGAACGATGAACTCGAGATCGAACTTCAGGCTTTGCGCTCGCCGGACGATGTTGTCGAGTTCGGCCGGCGGATCCTTTACGACTCCAAGCATGGTCGTCAGACGATCGATGGCGTTGTTCAGCGCGATGTAAGCTTCGCCGGTTGCGGTCGGAGTGAGGTTGCCTTCGCGATCCGCGCGCGCGAAGCGGGAGTTGCTGAGCGGATAACGGCCGTCAGATGAGCCCGCGCCAGGGCGTCGATACGTGCTTCTGGTCGATTGCCATCCCCCGCCTTGCGTCCCCTCGCTGTTTCCCGCCGGCTCATCATCATCGGGTTCGGCTCCGCGGAACGAGAGCCAGAACGTATCCGATCGTTGAGAGAGTCTCGCAAGCGCTTTGAGTAGCTCGCCTTGCTGCTCGGCCTCCTTGATCTCGAGTTTGTTAGCGTCCTGAATCAGATCATTGACGCGATAATTCGAAACGCTTGTTCCGAAGTACGAAGCGGCCACGTCTTCAAGCTCGTGCGCTTCGTCGAAGATCACCGTGTTGTAATCGGGGAGCACTGAGCCGTAGTCCCCGCCGCGCAGCGCGAGGTCCGCAAAAAAGAGATGATGGTTGACGATGACTACGTCGGCTTCCATCGCTTCGCGGCGCATGCGGGTTATGAAACACGCATCGAAGTCGGGGCACTTCTGGCCGAGGCAGGTATCGGCTCGGGCGTCGATCTGAGGCCAGAACGAAAGGTCCTCAGGCAGATCGGTCAGCTCCGCGCGGTCGCCTGTTTCGCTCTCACCTGCCCACTTGCGGATTTGATCGAAGTAATCGACCTCTTCGAGGCCTTGTAACATCGGCGTGCCGGCGGCTTTCTTCATCCGGTGGAGGCAAACGTAATTCGAGCGGCCCTTCATGCAAGTGACTTTGAATTCGCGCGGGATGATCTGTTGAAGAAAGGGGATGTCTTTTTTGTGCAGTTGCTCCTGGAGGTTCTTGGTCGCGGTTGAAACAAGCACGCGGCGCCCGGCGGCGAGGGCTGGTATCAGATAAGCGAGCGTCTTTCCGGTACCGGTTCCGGCTTCAATCAACGCGAGGCCGCCGTCTTTGAGGATGTTGTTGACAGCCTCGGCCATCTCGACCTGGCCGGGCCGGTATTCGTAGTTGGGATGATGTTGGGCGATTAGACCGCCGGGCCCGAATACTTCTTCCATTGTTTAAGAAGCGCTGTCTACCATGTCAGGTCACCGAGAGACCCGCGGACACCGAGGAGAAGTAGCACGAGGCCGGCGGCGACGGTTATCAGATGCGGCAGGAACACATGCGGCAAGAACCACGCAAAGCGGTATGATCGTCGTGGACCCTGAACGCTGATTGGACGATCCGTCGACCACTGTTTCCCTTCATACAGTACGCCTGCATACGACCAGCTTGAATCGATCCTCGGAGATGAGAACAACTTTTCAGCCTCGTCCGTACCCCGCTCGTATTCGAGCACTTCGATCTCGCGCATCCGCAAGTAGTATCGCATCTGGTGTCGCTTTATTGTTCCCTCTATGATCCAGAAGCCGAGGCCGCTCAGAGCTGCGACGAGGAAGAGCCCATAGTGACGGTATTGAAAGCCCCAGGCCAGCGCCGCCAGGCCCAGGGTTACGCCCCAGCCCTTTACAGTCATGATCCGAGCGTCGAACTCGCTGACGATCTTGAGGATCTCGTAGTATTCGCGAAGGAGTGCCTCGTCATTCATGTCGCGCCGACGCCCTTCGTCATGCTTTCCGCCCTTCGCCTCAACCAGCATGTATGATTTTGTGCGCGGCGCAGACCGGACGGTTTTCGTAAATCGAGAAATGCTCGAAAGAGTTCTTCCATGCAATCGCGACCGCTCTCCTACGCCGCTTCATTGTCGCGATAGCAGCCACTCGTCGAAAGCTAATAGAGCGCTCAACTCGCCATGTGTTCGCATTCGCTCGATCATCTCACTTAGTAGCTGCGCCGTCAGCATTGGCAAAGCTGCGCTCGTGTCTCCCGCGACGTATCTCTGTCCGTCACCCTCTTCGGACAGATGATAGATCGTCATCGCTTGGCCGTCATACCGCCATATTTCAGGCACGCCGAGCGCGGCGTAGACTCGAAATCTCGAACGCGAGTCGTGATGTACATCGATCTCAACGACGATATCCGGCGGCGGGTCCGTCTCGAAGTCCAGTTGGATTCTGTTCCCGATCAGTGGCGCCGTCTGAACATAGAAACACGCATCCGGTTCGTGGCCTTTGTTGCGCTTGTGTTTCTTCAAGGTCGCGGAGCCAAAAGAGAGGATATTCAGACGCAGCCTAAGACGAATGCCGGCTACAACGCTGTTGATGAACTCGGAATACTTCTCGTGTTCGGTGAAGATCGTCACGACGTACAGGCTCCCGTTGTCGTAGCTGACGCGCAGCCCCGGGGCTTCGCCGACTTGTTCGAGCAGTTCCTCGTACTCGGCCCAGCTTACGTCCCGGAACGTTACGGACGCGTCTTCCGGAAGCCGGGAGACTATCTCGTAGTGACTAGTTATCTGCGTACTCATGGTCGTTAACCTACTCTTATGCATGCGCCCTTGCCAGCTATGTGGTGTGGGCGCGGCTGCGCATCAGGCGCTTCTCATAGATCGGAAACCGCTCGCAAAGTTCTTTTACCCGATTGCGGACGCTCGCCTGGAGAGCCTCGCTCTCGGGATCGCCTAGCACTTCGCTGATCAAACCGGCTATCAGGCTCATCTCATCTTCTTTCATCCCACGCGTCGTCAACGCGGGTGTTCCGATCCGTATGCCTGAAGCTTTCATCGGCGGTTGAGTGTCGAAGGGAATTGCATTCTTGTTGACGGTTATCGCAGCGCGCTCGAGAGCCTTTTCGGCTTGCGCGCCTGTCAGCCCTCGCACGAACACGTCGACGAGCATCAGGTGATTGTCAGTTCCTCCGGATACGATCCTGAAGCCGGCGTTTGAAAGCTCGTGCGCCAACACCTGCGCGTTTGATATGACCTGTTGTTGATATTCCTTGAAACTGGCTTCCATAGCCTCTTTGAAGCATACTGCTTTCGCGGCGATGACGTGCATCAGCGGTCCGCCTTGCACGGTTGGAAAGACAGCCCGGTCCACTTCCTTTTGAAACTGCGAACGGCACATCACCATCCCGGCGCGCGGACCCCGAAGCGTCTTGTGCGTGGTCGTCGTGATGAAATCCATATGCGGGACAGGGCTTGGGTGCAAACCCACAGCAACGAGTCCGGCGATATGCGCGATGTCCGCCATCGAGTGCGCGCCGACGTCGCGAGCGATCTTGCCGATCCGCTCGAAGTGGATGACGCGCGAGTATGCGGATGCGCCGCACAGGATCATCTTGGGCTTGTGTTCGTGCGCCAGGCGCTCAAGCTCTTCGTAGTCGATCTGCTCGGTGTCGGACTTCACGCCGTAGGGAATGATGTTGTAACTGCGGCCCGAGAAGTTGAGCGGATGCCCGTGCGTGAGGTGACCGCCGTGCGCCAGGTTCATCCCCAGAATCGTGTCGCCGTAGTTGAGCACCGCGAGATAGACGGACATGTTTGCTTGCGAGCCCGAATGCGGCTGAACGTTCACGTGTTCGCAGCCGAAGATCTGCTTCGCGCGATCGCGGGCGATGTTCTCGGCTACGTCGACGAACTCGCAGCCGCCGTAGTATCGCTTGCCGGGGTAACCTTCGGCGTACTTGTTGGTGAGCACCGAGCCCATCGCTTCAAGCACCGCCTCTGAGACGAAGTTCTCGGAAGCGATCATCTCGAGGTTGTAGGCCAACCGGCGTTCTTCATCGGCGATGGTTGCGGCGATCTCAGGATCAACTTCGGCAAGCGGACTGTTCATCGGGGTCGTCATCTGTTGGCGCCTTTCAAGGAGAAGTCGAGCAGATTTGCTCGCAGTTGGATAGTAACAAAGGGGGTGGTCGGTTGTCAGTGGTCATTGGTCAGACGTCAGAAGTCAGAGGTCAGAAGGCAGAAGTCGGAGGTCGGAGGTCAGAGGTCAGAAGTCACAGGTCAGAGGTAGTTACAGAGGCATTGGACAAATAGCTGACGAATGATGATCAGTGACCTCTGACTTCTGACTTCTGACTTCTGACTTCTGACCATTTTCTATTGAAAGTATGTTTGAAAATTGTCGCGGGAGATGACGACCTGCGACGCAAACTTTGGCGTGTCCGGAGGGAAACTCGCATCTCGATTGTTGATCTTGAGCTTGAGCGTCAACCGGTTACCGTAGTTCAGCGTGACATGGGTTTGCGCGGGCGGGAGGTCTTGTGACTGTCCTTGCTTCAGTACCAGAGTAGTGGGCTTTGCGTCATCGACCTGGTACTTGATCCAAACATCTCCAGTGGCGGCCTCGAGCTTCACGACCAGCGGCTGACCGGGCGGCGCCTCTGATGGTGCAGCAGACGGCTGTTGAGCTGGAGCGCCAGGCGTCGTCGCGCCGGGTTGGGCGGCAGGCTGCGAGCTCGGCGGAACGGCAGGTTTCGGAGGCGCGTTCTTCTGAGGAACGGATGCGGATTGCGATTCGCTCTCGTCTGCTCCTTGATTGAGCTGCTTAACGAGAGCGATGACGATGATCACAATAAAGACTACAATGCCGGCGCCGATGACGATTGTGGGCCAGCTCGTTCGCGAGGGTGACTGCCGAAAAGTGACGGGCTCGAATCGGCGCGAGCGCTCGACTGCGGGCGCTGGCTTTTGAAGGACGAGTTTCGGAGTGGCGGGCCGCTTGGTTGATTGCTCGGCCGGCGTCGTTTCGGCGATCGCTTTGTTTGCGGCTTCCTGTTGCTCGGCAGTCGGGCCCGCGACCTGCTCAAGGTACAGTCCGATGGCGTCGTCTTCGTTCATGCCAACGTGTTTTGCATAAGCGCGAATGAATGACCGAGTGAAGATCCCACCCGGAAGGATGGAAAAATTGTCCGTCTCGATGGCTTTAAGAAAGCGCGTGCCGATACGTGTCGCTTCCGATATTTCGGCGAGCGAAATTCCGCGCTGTTCTCGCTTGTGTCTGAGTTCTTCGCCCAGTGTCGGCATAATTAGCCGAGCGACCTCTCTAACTCCTGCCCGTGGCTTGAAGAGGGAATTTGTCGAAGCTTATCTTAAGATAAGGACTTAGGGGTGTCAAGCTACAGCCCATGTGAGGGGAAGCAGAAGGCGGGTTTCGCCTTCAGGCGGAAGTAAGGCCCAGACCAATTTTCCATTTGATATTTGCCATTTTCCATTTGTTATTGAAGAGAGTCAGACAATGGCAAGATTCAACGGCAAATGGCAAATATCAAATGGGAAATGGAAAATGGGCCTGCCTTCTGCCTTCTGCCTTCTGCCTTCTGACCAGGTGCTTGACGCACTGTGCTCGTTTTGTTAGTTTCAGTCTCTCCGTGAGCACTCTCGCCAAAGCTCGCGCTCAAGCTTATTTTAATCGCATTTCTTTGGAGGACCCTTATCTATGAATACCGAAGCGCTCGGGATGATCGAGACAAAAGGATTCGTGGGAGCAGTGGAAGCCGCCGACGCAATGGTCAAAGCTGCTAACGTGATTCTGGTTGGCCGTGAGTACATCGGTGCGGGCTACGTAACCGTGCTCGTTCGCGGTGACGTCGGCGCAGTAAAGGCGGCAACTGACGCTGGAGCTGCGGCGGCGCGTCGCGTAGGCGAACTGGTAAGTGTCCACGTGATACCGCGTCCGCATAAGGAACTCGAACAGGTTCTGGAATCGAGCGGGATCGTGAATGCTGGAGCGCAGCTCGCATCAGGCGCCCGCGGTCAGTTGACCTCCGGCACCCAGGAGGACGGCAAGCGCTCGCTGTCTTCTTCTACCCCTTCAAAAGAGCGAGCCAAATAAGAAGTCCGCGGTCCATGGTCCGTAGTCCGTAGCAATGCTGCCGACCGCGCGCCGCGAAACTACGGACTACTGACCACGGACCACGGACCACGGACCACGGACCACGGACCACGGACCACGGACCACGGACTTCTGACTGAGCAGTCGTCATGATCAGCGACAAGGACCTGAAATCCATCGAGCAAGCGCGAGAGCTTGTCGAACGAGCCTACGAGGCACAGAAAGCGCTCGCCACCTTCCCTCAAGAACGAGTTGACGAGATAGTCGGAGCGATGGCGCGCGCGGCTCTGGAGGATGCGTACCGCCTCGGTGAGATGGCCCACCTTGAAACCGGCTACGGCTCGGCGGCTGACAAAGCTTCCAAGAATCGATTCTCGGCCGAACAGGTCTACAACTTCATCAAGCCGATGCGAACGGTCGGAGTCGTTCGCCAGACCGATAGCATCATCGAGGTCGCTTCTCCGCGCGGCGTAGTCGCGGCGATCATCCCTTCGACAAATCCGACCTCAACCGCGATCTTCAAGATACTCATTGCCGTAAAGGCTCGCGACGCCGTAGTGCTTAGCCCGCACCCGTCGGCGACTAACTGCATCAACGAAACCGCCCGGGTGATGCGCGAAGCGGGCGAAGCCGCCGGCTTGCCGGCGGGCGCGATTGGTTGCATGACGATTGCCACAATCGAAGGCACTCAGGAGTTGATGAAGCATAAGCGCACGGCCGTGATACTGGCGACGGGCGGTATAGGCCTTGTCCGCGCGGCGTATTCTTCAGGCAAACCTGCGTTCGGCGTCGGGCCCGGCAATGTGCCCGCCATGATCGAGCGCACGGCCAATGTTACGAAGGCCGTGCGCGACATACTCACCGGAAAGTGCTTCGACAACGGGACGATCTGTTCGTCAGAGCAAGCCATCGTCGTCGAGCGGCCCATCGATTTGCAGGTGCGGGAGCGGTTCGCAGCCGAGGGCGCATACTTCCTCAACAAAGAACAGCAGGACGCCCTAACGCGCGTTGTTGCGACGGCCACAAATACGCTGAATCCAAAGATCGTCGGCAAGAGCCCAAAAGTCATTGCCGAGATGGCCGGCTTCACGATACCCGATGGAACCCGCGCGATGATCTGCGAGCAGACTGGTGTTGGGCGCGATCACCCGCTGTCGATGGAAAAGCTCTCGCCGATACTCGCCTACTACGTGGTGGATAATCTAGAGGAAGGTTGCGAGCGCTGCGCGCAGATACTACGGTACGGCGGCATGGGCCACACCGCTTCTATACACACCGGGAGCCGCGACGCGGCGCGCGAATACGGAATTCGCATGCCAGCATCGCGCGTTGTAGTTAACAGTCCTTCTACGCACGGAGCGATCGGTTTCACGACCGATCTCGAGCCGTCGATGACGCTTGGGTGCGGATCGTGGGGAGGGAACGTTACCTCAGACAACATCTCGCCGCGACACCTCGTAGACATAAAACGCATCGCGTTCGAGACCAAACCAATCAATCAGCCGGACGCGCCCTCGCGCCCTGCAGCTCGACCGGCTGCGACGGTGGATCGGGCGGAGATTTCAGCGTTGGTCGATCGATTCCTGGCTGAGCGACACGTTCATCAACCGGCGCAACACGCTTCAGCGCTTCCTCCTCCTCCTGCCGCGGCGCCGTTTGATAGGCCTGCGCAGCCGGCGCCGCAGTCTGCGCCGACTGCCGCAACGAATGTAACAAGCAACGGACGGGTCTACGACTTCGTCTGCGAGGAAGACGTAAAACGGGCGCTTGCCTCACGCGAGAAGATCTACATCAACGGCAAGACCATAATCACCCCGGCCGCGCGCGAGCTTGGCGAAGAGCGTGACGTGTTCGCGCGACAGTAGCCGGATGCTGAAGGCTTTTTACCCTATATCAGGGGCACAAGCCGCTTACACTGTTTCGTCGATCATCTTTCGAGCACGCGTGAACACGCGATCAAACATCGGCTCAGTCAGCTTACCCGTGAACGTGTTTTGTTGACTTGGATGAAACGAGGCTAGCAGAGTAACGCCCCGGGTCAGGCGAAGCTCGGCCGCGTGCTTAAACTCGGGTCGCCGCGATGAGTGCTCTTGTAATCCGAGCGAATTGATCGCGGCGTCGAAAGCGAAGCGGCCCAGCGCGACGATCACCCGGACTCGCGTCAGCAATTCAACCTCGCGTAAAAGGTAGGGCCTGCAGTTAGTGTTCTCTTGAGGCAAGGGCTTGTTTTGTGGCGGCGCGCAGCGAACCGCGGCGGTCACATAGCAGTCTCGCAAGCGGAGTCCATCATTGCGATCAACCGAAGCCGGCTGATTCGCGAAACCCGCTTTATGTAGCGCACGAAAGAGCCAGTCGCCGCTCCGGTCCCCAGTGAAGATGCGTCCAGTTCGATTGCCGCCGTGGGCAGCAGGCGCAAGCCCCAACACGAGCAATCGGGCTCGCGGGTCGCCGAAGCTCGGAACGGGTTTGCCCCAGTATTCCTGATCGGTGAATCGTCTCACCTTCTCGCGAGCAACCGTCTCACGCCACTCGACCAGCCGGGGGCAGAGATGACAGGCGATGATCCGGTCCTGCAACGAAGCTATTGATTCTGCCTTCGAGCCCGATCCCATCGGAGGCGTCACTTCCAATCGATGCCAACGGCTTCGAACCGCGTGGAGCCGATGTTTTTGATCGAGTGCGTGACCGACGCCGGCCGCCAGCGGAAGTCGCCCGGCTTGTATTCAATCGTCTCCGGCTTCGCACCGGGCGATTCGATCCGCACCCTGGACGTTGTGAGAAACACGCTCAGAGCAGAGAGGTTGTGCGTGTGGATGTTTGTCGACTTGCCGGGTTCGAGGATCAATCGCTCGATGCGCACACGATCGTTCTGCAGCACGACCGAGTGACCCGGCGAGGTGTCGGGCGTCGAAAATCCCACCGGACCGGAAGACTTCAGTATCTCGATCGTGATGTTGCGAAATGGAGTGCCGGCTACGTTAGTCACTCGATGAGTGATTGGGCCTTTCGTGAACCGAGCTTCGCCGTCTTTCAAGATCAGATCACCCGGTTGAGCGCCCATCACCTCTGCCTTCAACGTGGCGTCGCCGATCGAAACGAAGGCGTAGTCGTTCGCGTGAATGTGAAAGAGCGTCGTGTCGCCCGGCGGGACGACTACGTCAAAGACTCTGACATATTCGTTCTCGAACTTCATATGATGTCGCGGCTCGTTGGCGACAGGGACCGGCGATTGAACGGTCGACGGCAACAGACCGCAAAGCGAGAGGACAGCAACTGCCAGGGATCGCATCATCACACCTCCTTCTTCTTGGAGAGCAATGTATAACGCAGGGCTTTGGAGGCTGCAAGCAAAAGACTCGTCGTCGGTGCCCGGTGATTCCGTCGACCCAGGCAGCGGATGCCTGTTGGAACAAGAGCAAAGCCGCGTTACTGTATCCAGGCAGGTACATTGCGCGACGTAGAGAGAGGACAATTGCCATTCGTAACTATCGATGAATCGCCGTTGGCTCCGAGTATTAGCCCGATCGAGATTCACTATCGCGAGGCTGGATCGGGATCAGCGCTCGTTTTTTTGCACGGCGGCTGGGGATACGAGGTTTACCCTTTCGATCGGCAGATCGATGCGTTTGGAGATCGCTTCAGGGTCCTCATACCGGATCGCACCGGATACGGCCGTTCGATGCGACTGTCCCACCTTCCCGGCGATTTTCACGCGCACGCCGCGGTCGAGACGATGCGCTTGCTTGATGCGCTACAAATCGAGCGCGCGGTCTTGTGGGGCCACAGCGATGGCGCAGTGATCGCAGCCAAGATGGGACTCGCGGCGCCGGATCGAGTCTCAGGGTTGATTCTGGAAGCGTGTCACTTCTACCGAGTGAAGCCCGGTTCGCGAGAGTTCTTCGAGGTGATGGCCGGTGACCCTGGGCTTCTGGGTGAGCGCGTGACAGGCACGTTAGCTCGAGAGCACGGCGAAGACTACTGGCACAAGCTGATTGTGATCAACGGCGCTGCCTGGCTGGAGATCTCTGACGAGGCAACGCACGCAAATCATGATCTTTATGATGGCAAGTTGTCAGCGCTTCGAGTGCCGAGTCTATTCATTCACGGCTCGCGTGATCCTCGCACCGAGCCCGGAGAGCTCGACGCTGTGCGGGCGCAACTGCCAAACGCTAGGATCGAGATCATCGAAGGCGGCGGCCACAGCCCTCATAGTGAGAGCGCTTCGGCGGCGGAGAGCAATCGAGTGGCGAGCGAGTTTCTAGCGTCGCTTGCATGAACTTATGTGCGCGGTCCAGTGGTGGACGCCCGTCCGAGTGACCGCGCGCTCTTACAGCGAGAAGTTGAGTACGTCTTTCTGCAACTGACGCATAGCCGGTCAGCGCCGGCGAGTCTTCAATCCAGGCTTCTCTTTCAACTGAAACAGAACATCAGCGCAGTGTTCTGTTTCATTCAAGTCGATTACTATGTCCTCTCTCTTGACCGGCTCGAATCGCCCCAACCTATTTAGTCCTTCGACCCATTTGTCTATTCGGCTTGGATTGTACGGCCCCATTCTTAATCCCGCAGCCCGCATCACCACCCCGTGATTGGTCATTTCGTTACCCATTACCTCTGTACGGCACACGAAATATCTTGGGCCCTCATAAATCCTGATCTTCAAGTTGACGGTCTCTTTCTTCCTTGCGGGTTGTTGTGTAGTTGAGTCCTTACGTACCGATATTTCGACCTTGATAAAACCCCGTTCCAGATATGCGTTCCTGATTCTGTTTATGATTCTTTCAATTGAATCTGGTCTGAAGTCCTGCTTGGGTTTGACGCCTGCAATAGCCAGGAGGTCCTTGGTAGCGAGAGCATTCGCGCCTTCAACGGTGACCTCCCCGATCTGTTGCTTTGCTGCTTCGCTGAGGCGGCCGACGGACGGCAGGAAACCCAGAGTGAACATCGCAGTACAAATAAAAAGCTTGGATAGCATATTTCGCCTCGCGCGGAATTCTGCGAGCGTAAGGCCCCAACATCACCGGTCCGCCGAACGGAAATGATGGCATGATATGAACTGCGGTTTGGCGCCTCCGTTGCACGGATTGTTCGGCTCATGCACTGCGAGCATGAGCCTTCTCTACGAGCATGCACCTCAAAAAAGTTAGTAAGAGCCTTCAGGTTTCCTCTTTCGCCGAGCCGATCTCACAGAGCTGGTTCAATATCTCGGCAAAAACATCAAACAAAGATCTCAGCAGATCCATATACCCCACCAATCCCGCTCGCGCCCAAACGATTTCGTAGCGACCTCCGAAGACCGGTGATATTCCTGGATTCTCGGCTTGAGCCACTCCAACAAAAAGCCAGTGGATTGAGTGTATGGCCAACAGCTTCTGCCTAATCGTCTCCTTCGCAAACAACGCCTGGATTTTTGAAGCGTCGTTACCTCTGATTATGAACTTGTCGTCGAATTCTGAATCACCAACCTCAACGTTCCGCATCCCAAAGAATTTGGCGAACCTGTGAAAGGGCGTCTTGGAGTGAATAGAGAAGGTGAAATCGTCCAGGCTTATATAGGAAGCCCTGATGCGCGTGTGTGGCCTTGAGCTCCCAACGCGTTGTTCGTGGAGGACGATAACGCCCCCGCGAACTCGAAGGGAAACGGATTCTGAATTCCCAACTTTCACGTAATCACCGCCGACCAGGTTAGCAAGCTTATTCCAACAGCCGTGCGGCCGATAGCTATAATGAGAATCGAGCGATGGCATTGGGTTCACCTCACATAGAGATAGGAAGCGTTGAACTACAGAGATAATGAAAGCAGTTCCCTTCGTATCCGCATTCTATTCAATCTTAGCCACGCCGTTTCCCGGCGCAGGGAAGCGCGTGAACACTCCCGGGTCGTGGCTGGGCACGATCAAACGCGGATTCGATGCCAACTGCTTCATGCGATCCTGAGCCCTCAAGTTTGAGGCTGCGTCCAGAGTTTGAGTAATGGGCGCGTGCTTATCGAGATTCTCATACAAATAGCAATTGTCTGACGCGATGACCGTAGTTCCCACCTTCGCGCTCACACCGACATACTGTGAGGCGTAGGTGTGACGGCCGCCCGTGTAGAACCTGATGCCGTCGATCGCTTCCTGGTCGTCGCCTTTGACGAGGTGCACGCGGCCTTCTGTGTTCGCCTTGACCAGCGCCAACACGTCCTCAGGCTCGATCCCGCCGTGCGAGCCGCCGGGTTGCCACGCCTCGCCGGTGTAGTAGGCGTACTCGTCGTGCATTGTGTTCCTCATTTCGTTAGAGCCTGACGGCTTTTTCGCGCAAAGCCGCAAAAGACGCAAAGACGCCAAGGACTAAGTTATTCGCTCAATCTCGACTTCCGTATTGAAGTCCGGGATCCCGCACTCAGGATCGGACACGCCGCGTTCGATCAACACGTTTCCTTCGGGCCAGTGGACTTGCACGTTACCCGGCGCAATCGCCGCGACCAGGCAACGTCCTCGCATTTGGCCGACGGGACTTGTGAGCAGGACGCCGTCGCCGTCCCCCACGCCGATTCGCTCAGCATCCTGTCTGCTCATCAGCACGTCTTCGCGGCGCGCCCCGGTCAACGGGTCGAGGTTTCGATGAACCATGCTGTTGAACTGCTTGCCTCGCCGCGTCGAGAGCCTCAGCTTTGAACTCGGCGCTTCTTCCTCGATCTTGATGATCGAGAACCTCGCGCGGCCGTCGGGCATCGGGAAATGCGTGACCGAACCGCCGTCTGCGCTGGTGGTTTCACATAAGCGTTCGCCGCCCCACTGAATCTGATCACCCGCTTTGGTCAGATGCTGAATGCCATCGTATACAGGGACCGCTCGCGCGAGTTCGTTACGAATCGTCTGCGCGTCATCGAAGTGAATCAAATGCGCGAGGTCGGGCCTGGCGCGTTCGGCGATCCTCATTGGGATTTCCCATTCGGGCAGTGCTTCCCCGATTCGCCTGCCTGGAATCTCGGGGCTGAACAGGATGCGCCGCTCGGTTGAGGTCTCGGTTCCTCCGCCACGCTGTTCGTATCGAGTCTGCGCAGGAAGCAGGACAACTGTGTCAGCAGGCTCGACCATCATCTGCGGGCTGAGCACGATGTCTTGATGCACGCGTAACGGGATTCGTTCAACTGCCTCGCGCACGTAATCGGGCTCAGGCAAGGTCTCGAGAAAGTTGCCGCCGACTTGATACAGCGCGTCGAGCCGGCCTTCGTGAGCAGCGTCGATCATCTCGACGGCATTCATCCCACGCCAGGCTGGAACAGGAAAGCCCCACAACTTGGAAAACTGCTCAGCGCCGAGGGCATCCACGGCGACACCGCCGGGAAACTGGTTTGGGACAGCTCCCACCTCGGCGCCGCCCTGCACCCCGGAGTGGCCACGTATCGCCATGAGTCCGCACTTCTCGCGGCCGACGAAGCCTCTCGTCAACGCAAGGTCGACGATGGCTCGAACGTTCGCCACGCCGTCGCGATGTTGGGTGATTCCCATCGACCACACGAACACCGCAGTCTTCGCCTCGCCGATCATCGTGGCGAACCGCAGCATCTCTTCGCGAGTAGATCCTGAAGCCGTTTCGAGCAGCTCCCACGAATAGGCTCCCAGAGCCGCTTTCAAGTCATCGAACGCCGTCGTCTTCGCGGCGATGAAGTCCTCATCGGTCCAGCCTTGATCGATCAAATGCTTTATCACGCCGGCGATGAAGGCTTTGTCTCCGCCGGTGTGAACTTGAAAGAAAGCATCGGCGATTCGCGTGCCGAACAACGCGCTCTCGACCACAGATGGAATCCAATAACGCTCAAGCCCGGGTTCGCGATACGGATTGATGACCGCGACGCGTGTGCCCTGTTTCTTGGCGTGATAAATGTACTTGGTCGTTACCGGCTGGTTGTTTGGAGTGTTGCTCCCGAAAAGAACGATCAGGTCGGTGCCGATCCAGTCCTTGTACGAACAGGTAGAAGCCGTGACCCCGAGCGTCTGTTTCAGCGCGACAGTCGAAGGTGCGTGACAGATGCGAGAAGAGTTATCGACGTTGTTTGTGCCGAGGAAACGCGCGGCTTTTTGCGCCACGTAGTAGACTTCGTTGGTCAACCCGCGTGAAGTCAGATAGAAAGCCATCCGATGCGGGTCGGTGAGCGCCAAACCCTCAGCTATTGCATCGACTGCTTCGTCCCAGGTTACGCGCGTGAAGCCGAGCTCGCCTCGCCGCCGGAGCATCGGATAAGGCAAGCGCCCAAGCTCACGCAACGCGGCGGCTGACATCCGCGCAAGCTCGCTCGCAGACTGCAACCCTCTTACATCAAGCGCGGGCATCGTATTGAGTCGCATCAGATCGAGCCTGATCATGCACAGATGAACGCCGTCCATCGTAAAGTCATGCAGGCCGGTCGTTCCAAGCGCGCAGCCATCACACACCCCTTTTCTAAGGATTCGCAGAGCAAAGGGCAGTTCATCCCTGTTGCGCCAGACCGTTTTGATGATCTCGCCGTAGTGATTGGGCTTCACCTGCCCGATCCCGTTAGGTATCAGGCTTACCCATGTCTTCTTATCCCAACGTGCCCTGGCCATCTGGACTCCGCCGTCAAGGTAGATACCGATGCGAGGCTCAGCGATGCACAGTCATTTCATATATTCGCTCGCCGAAAAGCAAGCCCACTCTCTTTCTGATTGACCTGACGCAATGAAGAGCTTCAAGCAAGGTGACCGAACTACAAAGAAGGCCGGCGACATCCTCTCGAAACGATGAAAGCCACAAGCGCCGCCAACCTTTATGTTTAGCCGTGCTCTGCGGTTTCGGCCATTGGATGGCATCGGCTTTGCCCTTATGCGGAATCGAAGATCGACCGAACTTCACAATCACGGACGGAACAACCAATGACTGGATTAGCCGAGCGAATCGAGATCACACCTTTTGCAGGAAAGGAAACGGAGCGGCGCTCAGAATGGGCGCCTTATCGAGCCTCGGCGCAGGTAGACGAGCGTAGGGTTCGAAGCAGGTTCAGTGGGTTTGGCGTGCTCGCGGCGTTTCTTCTCTTCGGCGCTATTACCGTAGCGATCGCCAGGGGGAATGCCGGTCTCGCCGAGAGCTACGGGATATCGCCCGAGTCGCTGTTGGTTGGAGCTTGGATGATTCAAGGGGCGGCAGCACTGTTCTGCTTCGTGTTGGCCGTTCGGTGGTTAAGGAGTTAATCGCACTAATACGCTTCAGGCGCGCGCGCGCCTCGTTCTTGCCCCTGAGATTACTGGCATCATGGCAACCCTTTACTCTGGCTCGCCGCTCGGCGGGCCTTTTTTTTGGTTGTACTCCTTGTTGTGCGGCGAACAGATTTGCGCGACAATCAGCACGCACGGTAACCACCCGAATACCGGGGACTAGCTCAATACAAAGGAGACCCTGCGATGCGAAGAGTAGGAATCTTCTGCGTGACGCTTGCTTATCTCTTGCTTGGTTCATGGACGCTCGAAGCCTCAGATGCTTCTTGGAACTTGCGGGAGTCAATGCCCCAAGCCGCCGGCAGCGGCGACTACGACAACATCGAAGCCGTCCTCGACACATCTAACGGACAGATCGTAATCGAGTTCTTCCCCAAAGACGCGCCGCGTCACGTTGAGTACTTTGTAAAGAACGCGCGCGCGGGGGCTTACGACGGCACAACGTTCCACAGACTGGTCAAGTACGGCTTGATCCAGGGCGGTGATCCGCTGTCGAAGAACCCGCGGGACCGGGCGCGATATGGCACGGGCGGGCTGAATGCCGGGCTTGCGGACGAAGTCAACAAAAACAAACATCTCCCCGGGGCTGTGTCGTCGGTGCTAGCGGCAGTGCGCGCGGGCTCGACCGACGTCAAGCCTGGCACGTCGGGATCACAATTCTTCCTCGTGCTGAATGCGGGGCCCGCTCAGGCGAATCTCGACTCAACGTTCACGGTGTTCGGTCGCGTGGTAGAAGGCATGGACGCCGCTTCGAATATCTCGACTTCTGCTGCGAGCTCCGCCGGCGTCGCCGCTGACCGAATCGAGATCAAGAAAGTCACGGTTCGGGAGAAGACGCCAACTCGCGATCAGATGAAGGCGATCAGTGCGACGATCGAAACGTCGATCGGCGCCGTTAAGCTGCAACTGCTGCCGGAGGCGGCGCCAAACACTGCGCGCGCTTTTGTTCGGTACGCGCGGGCCGGTCTGTATGAAGGCACGACCTTCTTTCGCGTATCGCAGAATTACTTCCTGGAAGTGGGCTACCTTGGAGACTGGCCGCAAGACAGCGCAAATCGAAAGCGGCAGTACAGCCTTTGGCCGATACCAGCCGAGAAGAGCGATGTGAAACAAGAGCGCGGCACGGTTTCGATGCGTCAGGGCGCGGACGGCACGACGAGTTGGTACTTCTTCGTCATCTCAAAGGACAACCCGGCGCTCGACGGCAAGCACGTGCCCTTCGCGAAGGTGATCGAAGGGTTGGATGTGATTGATAAGATCGCCGACGCCGAAGTGGACGGCGACAAGCCGAAGCAGCGAATCGAGATCAAGAAGATCACGGTGCAATAGAGGAGAGTTCGTAGTTCGGCCTTCAGGCGGAAGTTCGTACGGTCGCTGTGCTTTAGCCAACAGAGTACAAACTTCCGCCTGAAGGCCGAACTACAAACTCTCTCTCTGTTACAATTCACTCGCATGATTCTGGTCATAGATAACTACGACTCGTTCACCTACAACCTTGTCCAGTATCTTGGCGAGCTGGGCGCTGAGCCTCAGGTTTATCGGAACGACGCGATCACGATTGAGCAAATGCGGGGGCTCAAGCCAGAGAGAATTCTCATCTCGCCCGGGCCTGGCGTGCCGAGCGACGCGGGCGTGACAATCGACGCGATCCGCGCGTTCGCGGGCGAGATTCCGATACTCGGTGTGTGTCTCGGACATCAAGCGATCGGCGAGGCGTTCGGAGGCCGTGTCGTGCGGGCGCCCTACTTGATGCACGGCAAGACATCTGAGATATGTCACGACTCGGCGACGATTTTTCGCGGGCTGCCTTACAGGTTCAAGGCGACGCGGTATCACTCGTTGATGGTCGAGAAGGAAGGTCTACCCGATTCGTTGGAGGTCTCAGCCACGACGCCGGACGGATTGATTATGGGGCTGAGGCACCGCAAGCTCCCAGTCGAGGGAGTTCAGTTTCATCCGGAGTCAGTGATGACCGAGTACGGGAAGAAGCTGCTGAAGAATTTCTTGAGGCTCTGACTTTGCGCCTCTGCGGCTCTTTGCGGCTTAGCCCGAAATGGCATTCACCCAAAGACGCCAAGTCGCAAAGGCGGGAATGCGCCATCACCTGTGAAAACACGAATCGACCTACCGGGACTGTTGAGCGCGGGCGGCGTTCTCGATCGCATCGTCGAAACGAAGGCCGGACGTTTGGATCAGGCCAAGCGCCGCGCCCCGATCGAGCTGCTGGCGCCCCAGGCGCTCGCGATAGCGGCGTTGTCTCGGGGCCGTTCATTGGCTGCTGCGTTGTGCCGGCCAGACTGCGTGAACGTAATCGCTGAGATCAAACAGCGGTCGCCCTCCAAAGGTATCATCTGCGAAGACTTCGACCCGGTCCGAATAGCAGAGAGCTACGCGAAGGGCGGCGCGGCGGCGCTGTCGGTGCTTTGCGAAGAAGATTTCTTTGGAGGCTCGCTCGAACATCTTAAAGCGATTCGGAAATGCGTCGAACTGCCGCTGCTCAGGAAGGATTTCATATTCGATGAGTATCAGCTCTACGAGTCGGCCTTGGCAGGCGCCGATGTGGTGTTGTTGATCGCCGCCATTCTTGAAGACGAGCTGCTGGCGAGATTGATTGGATTGGCAAACGAGCTTGGACTCGACGCGCTTGTCGAGGTTCACTCCGCTGATGAGATGAAGCGCGCGGCCCGGGCGGGCGCGTCGATAATCGGAGTCAATAACCGAGACCTCACCACGTTCAAGGTTGATCTCGATACATCGATTCAACTCGTGCCTCTTGCCCCGGAAGGCGCGATTCTAGTCAGCGAGAGTGGCATCAACACGGGGTCCGATATTCGACGGCTGAGGTCCGTCGGGTTTAGCGCGTTTCTGGTGGGAGAACACCTGATGCGCGCTCAACAGCCCGGCGAGGCGCTCAGGTGTTTGATCGAGGAAACCTGACTTGGACTGCGCCAACCAAACAATATGAGTCGAGTCAAAACAAAAATCTGCGGCGTCCGAACCCTTGAAGAAGCGCAGGCCGCGGTGGACTGTGGAGCCGATGCGCTGGGGTTCAACTTCTGGCCGCAGAGCGCTCGCTATGTCGAACCTCATGCGGCACGCGAAGTGATCACAGGGCTCTCGCCGATCGTGTGCACAGTGGGCGTGTTCGTGAACGAAGAAGCCACTCGCATAGCGGACATCGCCTCGGAGCTTGGTCTCGCCGCGGTCCAGTTGCACGGAGACGAGTCGCCCGAATTCTGTGACAGCCTCAGCTCGATCAAGACGATCAAGGCCATTCGCGTCGGCCAGGATTTCGATCTGAGCTTGATCGGGAATTATCGAGTCAACATGGTTTTGTTGGATTCGAGCATAGAAGGCAGCTACGGTGGTACAGGGCGGAGGTTTGACTGGCGAATAGCGATCGAAGCAAAACGCCTGGCGCCAATCATTCTGGCGGGCGGGCTCACGACCGAGAATGTTTGGGACGCGATCACTCAAGTGAGACCGGCGGCGATAGACGTATGCAGCGGTGTCGAAGCTGAGCCCGGCCGCAAGGATCTAGACAAGCTGCGACGATTCATGGCTATTGTCGCACGAGCTAATGCACTAATAGCGAGCGACACATAGTTCGTAGTTCGGCCTTTAGGCGGAAGTTTGTAGTAGCTGCGACCCGCGAAACTAGCCTACGAACTTCCGCCTAAAGGCCGAACTACGAACTCGGAAACAACTGAATGAGCAAAGTAGAAACAGACAAACCGTACTTGCAGCCTGATGCGCGAGGCCATTTCGGGCCTTATGGCGGACGCTTTGTTCCCGAGACGCTCATGCATCCAATCGAGGAATTGATCGCCGCCTATGAAGCAGCCAAGCGCGATCCCGCGTTTCATCGCGAGCTTGAATACCTGCTGGCGAACTACGTCGGGCGGCCTACGCCGCTGATGTTAGCTCAACGGCTGACCGATCATCTCGGCGGCGCGCGAATCTACCTCAAGCGCGAAGATCTCTGTCATACCGGCGCGCACAAGATCAACAATGCAGTCGGGCAGGCCTTGCTCGCGAGGCGAATGGGCAAGACTCGAATCATCGCCGAGACCGGCGCGGGCCAGCACGGAGTCGCCAGCGCCACGGTGTGCGCGTTGATGAACTTGAAGTGCGTCGTCTACATGGGCACGGAAGACATGCGCCGGCAGGAGCTGAACGTCTTTCGTATGCGGTTGCTCGGTGCTGAAGTAGTCGCCGTCGAGTCGGGCAGTCGCACGCTCAAGGACGCGATCAACGAAGCGCTGCGTGATTGGGTGACGAACGTCGCCGACACTTATTACCTGCTAGGCTCGGTGATGGGGCCTCATCCTTACCCGGTGATGGTTCGCGATTTTCAATCGGTGATCGGCCGCGAAGCGCGCAAACAGGTACTCGACATCGAAGGACGATTGCCTGATTTGTTGATCGCCTGTGTCGGCGGCGGCAGCAACTCGATCGGCTTGTTCCACGAGTTCATTGCCGACGAGAGGGTGCGGATGATCGGCGTCGAAGCAGGCGGGCGAGGCGAGGCGCTTGGGGAGCACGCGGCGCGGTTTGCCGGCGGGAGGCCGGGCGTGTTGCAGGGAACTCGAAGCTACGTGCTGCAGGATGAGAACGGGCAGATCTCGACGACGCATTCGGTGTCGGCGGGATTGGACTACTCGGCTATCGGCCCGGAGCACGCTTACTTGCACGACATAGGGCGGATCAGCTATTCGAAAGCGAGCGACGCAGAAGCGCTCGAAGCGTTTCAGTTGTTGGCGCGGCTCGAGGGAATCATCCCGGCGCTCGAAAGCGCTCACGCGATAGCTGAAGTGATCAAGGTGGCGCCTTCGATGACGAGCGAGCAGGTGATGGTTGTGAATCTTTCGGGTCGGGGTGACAAGGACGTTAACACGGTCGCGGATCTTATGGCAGAACGCTGAGACAAACTGTCTCCGAAGGAGTCTCTATGGCTTGTGACAAAACCGTGGTAGTGAATGTCGGAGGATCTAAGCCGGTCTTCAAACTGAAGGACAAGACCGCGCTTTTCTTCAGGGGCGATCTGCAGGTTGATGCCGACGGGTCTCCGCGAGCTTACCACCCGACAAATGACAGAATCGCGTTGGATTTCAAAGCGAACGGATTCCCATTTGCCGTTGTGCACGTAAATGGAAAGCCTCATATCCAAGGTCCCGGCGGTCCCGCTCCAGGGTTCTTTGTGTCGACCACCTCATTGGAGGATAAGAGTAGAGCGGTAACAGACCCGCTCCGTTATGTCGACTCCGAGAACGTGCCCTACGTGGTCCTTCCTCCAGCCGCGACGACGACCGGCAAGGCCAAACTGGGAGACTTCGCGGTTGTGATAAACAGAAAGAACGGCAAGTCTTCGTTTGCGATATTTGCCGATGTGGGACCAAAAACCAAGCTCGGAGAGGGATCGATTGCCTTGGCAAAAGCCTTGGACGTGAAGAAGGACCCGAAACGTGGCGGGCCCGTTGCCGATCTGGTTTACCTGGTGTTTCCAGGCTCCGGCAACGGGAGGCCCAGATCGCTCGAAGAAATAAACAGCATAGCTGGGCGACTGTTTAGTGAATGGGGAGGGATGGATCAGGTCAACGCATGTTTTCCGGGTTGAAGCGCACCGAGCTTAATTGATGTTGGCGAAGGCAAAGCCCGAAAGCCATTGACCCCCTTCCGATCATAGTTCTTTTGCGTGCTTCGGATTTAGGTTTTACCGTTGAAGGGAATTCGCAGCTACGTGTTTCAATGAGCCGATGACTCGCGTCGAAGCAAAGTTCAAAGTACTCAAGCGCGATGGGCGCAAGGGCTTCATCCCGTATGTCACCGCGGGCGATCCTTCGATTGAAGCGACCGAGCAGATCATTCTCGAACTCGAACGCAGCGGAGCTGACATCATCGAACTCGGTGTGCCGTTCTCTGATCCGATGGCGGACGGGCCGGTTATTCAACGAGCTTCCGAACGAGCGCTTACGAATCGTGTCAGCGTGCGCGATTGTCTTGAGGTCGTGCGGCGAGTCCGGCAACACAGCGAAGTCCCAATAGTCCTGTTCAGCTATTTGAATCCGCTTCTATCCGTCGGGCTTGATCGGATTGGCGGCGACCTTCGAAGCGCAGGCGTCGATGGAGTCCTGGCGACTGACCTCGTGCCTGAAGAAGCCGATGAGTTTCGAGCCGCAATGCAAGCGGCTGGCATCGACTTGATCTTTCTAGTCGCGCCCACGAGCACCGACGAGCGGATCAAGCTCGTGACGGAGGCCAGCAGCGGGTTCGTGTACGCGGTCTCTCGAACGGGCGTGACCGGGGTTCAACAGAGCTTGTCTGACGCCGCTGCTAATCTCGTTCAACGAGTCGAGCGATTCACCGATCTGCCTGTCGCTGTCGGGTTCGGCGTCTCGACTCCCGAACACGTCGCGGAAGTCTGGCAGCACGCCGACGCGGCCGTAGTCGGCAGCCGCATCGTCGCCGAGATAGAAAGGAACGCAGGCGATCCGGCATTGGTAGAGAAGGTCGGGGCGCTCGTTCGCTGGCTGGTTTCGAGTCGATCCGCCGGTTGATGATCCTCACATTTCGGTCTTCAAATCCCCGGTTATCATTGCTGCTTTTGCCTCACACGAATAAACTAGTGATCGTCAATTGGATCATCATAAGCTCGTGGGGGCGTCCCTGCGCGGGTGCCGCTCTCTACCGTGACAGCGCGTCGGAGTAAAAAGGGCGCCCCACGAGGGACGCCGTACAGGCTGGCGAGGCTTCTGGCGGGGACTGATTTGAATATCGAGGACTGGCGAGACGAGATCGATCGGCTTGATGAGCAGTTGGTGAAGCTGCTCAACGCTCGCTCGCAGTGTGCCATCGAGCTCGGGCGAATCAAACGTGAGCTCGGGCTGGCGATCTACTCGCCGGATCGCGAACGAGAAGTCATCGCTCACGTGACTGGGATCAACCCGGGGCCGTTGGATCGCACCGCTGTTCGAAGATTGTTTGAGAGGATCATCGACGAGTCGCGGCGCATCGAGCGAGTCACGGTTGAGAAGGAAACGAAGGGCGAGAACTCAGGGAAGCGGAAGAAGCGCGAGAAGAGTTGAGACTCAGAAGCATTGAAGAAGGAGAGGCATTCGGAATGGTCATCGTAATGGACGAGACTGCTACTGAAGAGCAGATCTCCGGCGTAATAGACAAACTCGTACGATTAGGATTCGACATACATCGCTCGACCGGCGTGCTGCACACCGTGCTCGGGGCGGTCGGCGACCGTCAGATCGATTGGCGAGACATCGAGCTGCTGGAGGGCGTCAAGGAGGTGCTTCGAATAACCTCCCCCTATAAGCTCGCCAGCCGCGGCTTCAAACCTGAAGGCACTCAGATCACCATCAAAGACGTGACCATAGGCGGGCGCGAAGTCGTGATGATGGCCGGGCCGTGCACGGTCGAGAGCCGCGATCAGATAATGGATATCGCTGAAATAGTGTCGCGCAATGGAGCCAAGGTTCTGCGAGGCGGGGCCTTCAAACCGCGCACGTCGCCTTATTCGTTTCAGGGACTCGGTGAAGAAGGTCTGAAGTTTATGAGGCAGGCCGCCGACCGTTACGACCTGCTGGTCGTGTCGGAGGTGATGGAGCCTTCGCAGATTCCGATGTTCATTCGCTATGCCGACATACTCCAGATCGGCGCGCGGAATATGCAGAACTTCAATCTGCTTCGCGAGGTCGGACGAATCAACAAGCCGGTGCTGCTCAAGCGCGGGCCGGCGGCTACCATCGAAGAGACGCTGCTCGCCGCTGAGTACATAATGTCGGGCGGTAATCACGAGGTGATCATCTGCGAGCGAGGCATTCGCACGTTCGAGCCTTATCTGAGAAACACCTTCGATGTTGCGGCGATTCCAGTATTCAAGAAGCTGTCTCATCTTCCGGTGGTAGCCGACCCGAGCCACGCGACCGGACGCCGCGATAAGGTTCCGCCGGTCGCACAGGCGGCTGTGGCAGCCGGGGTCGATGCGTTGCTGATCGAAGTACACAACGATCCGGAGAACGCGTTGTGCGACGGCGCACAATCGTTGCTCCCCGATCAGTTTGAGAAGTTGATGCACCGGCTGCGACTGATCGCGATTGCGGTGGATCGCGAAGTCGCTCCCGGTGTGGAGCAAGCGGCGGTGAAGTGATGATGCACTTCAAGCATATCGCTATCGTTGGGGTCGGGTTGATCGGCGGGTCGTTTGCGCTTGCGGCGCGGCGCGCGGGTTTCGCCGAACGCATAACGGGTTGGGACAGCAAAGAAGTGCTCGATGACGCCCGTGCTCGCCGGGTGATCGATAGCGCTGAAGCCTCATTCGATTCCGGCGGCGGTTGCGATGCCGACCTTGTTTATCTTGCCGCGCCGGTGGGAGCGATCTTGAGTTTTCTGCGCACTCGTGGGAACTCGTTAAAGGCCGGCGCTATCGTTACGGACGCGGGCAGCACCAAGCGCGAGATTTGTCGCGTGGCGCGTGAAGCGCTTCCGAGCCCAGTGAGCTTTGTCGGCGGACATCCGATGGCCGGAAGTCACAGAGCCGGAATCGAGCACGCCGATGCGGACCTGTTTCGCGGCGCGCCGTACGCGTTGGTTGTCAACGACTCCAAGGCCGAATCAAGCCGGGCGCTCGGCCTGGTCGAAGAGGTCGTTCGCAGCATCGGCGCAAGACCTGTGAAGCTCACTGCGGAAGAGCACGACCGCGTAGTCGCGCGCGTGAGTCATGCCCCTCAGGTGCTCGCGACGGCGTTGGCGTGCGCCGTTGCGCGACGCCGAAACGAAGCCGATCTTCGACTGGCTGGGAGCGGCTTTTCTGAGATGGTGCGTTTGGCAGCGAGCCGCTGGTCGATGTGGGAAGACATCTGCCGAACGAACGCCGCCGAAATAACACTTGCGCTCGACGAAGTGATAAGCGAAATAGAAGCTGCGAGGTCGAGTATCACGAGCGGCGACTTCGACAGCGTTGGCGCGGCGTTCGAGGAGGCCAACAGTCTGGCGGACCGGTCACGCCCGCCTGGGGATCGTGAAGATTCGTTAGTAGACTGAGGACACGGCCGATCAGTGATCGAAAGCGGCAGACCAGGAAGATCCTGAGATTCGCATCGGGCAAACCGGAAGCAAGCAGAAGGTAGAATCATCTCAATGGCGACTTACGTTATAGGCGACATACACGGGCGATCGAACCTGCTCGACCAGCTAATACGGAACGTTCCGTGGGACGTTGCTCGGGACAAGATCGTTTTCCTTGGCGATCTGATAGATCGAGGCGATGACGCGCCCGGCGTGGTCGATCGGGTGATGGAGCTTGTAAACGGGAACGCGAACATAATCGTGCTGCGCGGCAATCACGAGCAGATGATGCTCGATTGTCTTGACTATGGCGATCTGCAATGGCTGATCCCGGAGAACGGTGGGCTTGCCACGCTGTCCGGTTACGGTTTTGAGCTCGACCAATTGAAGGACGTTTCCGACATAAAGATTCCAGCAGAGCACGTCGAGTTCATTAGGACCTTGCCTTTCTATCACGAGGATGAACAGGCAATCTACGTTCACGCGGGCCTGGTTCCGGGAGAGCATCCGTCGGAGACCGACACGGATGTGCTTTGTTGGACGCGCGACCTCGACTTCTTCAAAGGCTACGACGGCAAGCTGTGTTTCTTTGGCCACACTCCCACGGCCTTTCTCCCCCGCGAAGGACGCAGCCGGCGCTGGGGCATTTACATTCACAATGGTTGCGTAGGAATTGATACCAGCGGTGAGGATGGCAGCCCGCTGTCCTGCGTTCAAGTCGAGACGTTCACGCTCTACCAGTCTTATCCGTCAGGCAGGACCGAAGTGGAGAGGCTGAAGCACCGCAAGCCGTCCGCTTCGACGGCTCGAGTCGCGCCATGACCCGCTGATGAAGGCATCAGTTTCCAGTCACGGTCCCCTTCTCAGATCACTCATTCGCATTTGCGCGCACAGTGTCGTCTGCGCTACCACGCTCGCGCTTTGGGGCTGCGCGAACGGCGTGTTGTTGGACGAGCGGTTCCACGATACACGGTTGAACAACTGGACCGTTGTGGATGATCCCGACACGATCGAAGGGCCTTCGGATTGGCGAGCCGGACCCGATGGATGGCTGCATCAGGGCAGCAACATCTGGGGACGGCGCGGTGATTTCATCGGGCGGTGGTTCGGAACTTATCTGGTCGCCGGAGATGCCGGCTGGAAAGACTACACGCTCTCTCTGAAAGCGAAGCCGACTGATGATGATGGTTTTGGAGTTGTGTTTCGGTATCAAGACTCGGAGCACTTCTATCGTCTGCTGTTTCTGGAGGACGGGTTGAGCGGCGGTCCGATCACCAGGTTGGACAGGCGAGAAGGGGCCGATTACACTGAGCTTTGGTCCGTTGCAAGAGGCTATCGCACGAGCACTGAGATGACGATCGAAGTAAGCGCCGATGGGGATGTGATCAAGGCTTCGGTGGATGGACGACAGTTGTTCGAGGTGACAGATGGTTCTTACAAGCGCGGTAGGGTCGGATTGTTCTGTTATGCGCAAAAGGACCAGGCGTTCGATGATGTGAGAGTTGTTAGCGAGTAGTTACTTACCGCACGCAAGCCTCTGTACTCCAAGAGAGCAAACTGATGCCTAAGCCGCATTCGTGTATTCTCAACATCATCCTATCCCTTGCGATATTGGGCTGTGAGATCGACACAAGAGTGACCATGGATGGAAAGAATCCCCCTTCGTTCCGTGTTTCTGGCAGCGGCGGAATTTATTTTTTGCGAGTGGTAGATGTGACCGAGTGCAAGGGTTCGTTGCTGGACTGCCCCACGATTTGGCAGATTGATCCATTTGGGGGACAGGTGTCCATAGCTGATTTACCGCAGATTGTATATGGGCGGGTGCCCGAGGGCTTTCATCAGACGATTCCTACAAACGATGCTTTGGCGCCAGCACTTGTTGAAGGAAAGAAGTACACGGTGTATACACCAACATACAATGCAAACGGGGGCGGCGTACGATTCATGATCAGCGCCGGGAGATCAGTTGAGTTGCGATAATAGAACTTGAGGCACGCCGGTCAGCTTCGTCGCTATCGAGTGTGCGCGAGGAAGATCATGTTGAAGGCAGTGATAGTCAGCGGAGCCCGAACCGCGATCGCTTCATTCGGCGGCGCTTTGGCTGATGTTCCAGCGACGGAGCTTGGCCGCGTCGTGATTGAAAGCGCATTAGAGCGCGCCGGGATCGATCGCTCCGACATCGAAGAAGTAATAATGGGCAACGTGCTTCAAGCCGGCGCAGGGATGAACCCGGCTCGGCAATCAGCCATAGCTGCAGGTATTCCGGACAGCGTTCCTTCGTTTACGGTCAACAAAGTTTGCGGATCAGGCTTGAAGGCGGTCGCTCTTGCTGCGCAGGCAATCGCCGCCGGCGACGCGGACTTGATTGTAGCGGGCGGGATGGAATCGATGAGCCGCGCGCCTTATCTGTTAAGAAAGGCTCGATGGGGTTACCGGCTCGGCGCCGACGAGATAGTCGATTCGATGTTGAGTGAAGGGCTCACGTGTGCGATGGCCGGTTGTCACATGGGGGCGACTGCCGAGAACGTCGCCTCTGCGTCCGGAATCACGCGCGAAGCGCAGGACGCGTTCGCAGCCGAGAGCCAGCGTCGCGCGGCAGCGGCAATCTCCGGCGGGCGCTTCGCTGAAGAGATCGTTCCAGTGATGATCCCTCAGAAGAAAGGCGAGCCCGTCGCATTCAAAGTCGATGAGTACCCGCGTGCGGGAACAACTGCCGAAACGCTCGCGCGGTTGAAGCCTGCTTTTCAGAAGGAAGGGACCGTGACTGCGGGCAACGCTTCGGGTATTAACGACGGCGCGGCCGCTGTGGTAGTGGCCAGCGAGGAGCGCGCGCGTTTGATGGAACTTGCGCCGATGGCCAAGATCGTTTCGTACGCGGCGGCAGGAGTTGATCCGCGCGTCATGGGAATGGGCCCGGCGCCTGCGATTGAGCGCGCGCTTGAGAAGGCAGGGCTCGAATTGAAGGACATCGATCTGTTCGAACTGAACGAAGCGTTCGCCGCGCAGAGTCTTGCCGTTTTGGCAAAGTTAGGGCTGGATGGCGCGCGGGTGAACGTGAACGGCGGTGCGATTGCGCTGGGTCATCCTATCGGTGCGAGCGGCGCGCGAGTCCTGGTCACGCTGCTCTACGAAATGAGAAGGCGCGATGTGAGACGGGGGCTTGCGGCGTTGTGCATCGGGGGAGGGCAGGGAATTGCGATGGTGGTGGAAAGATAGTATTTGTTATTTGTCATAAGTTGTCATTTGCCATTTGCCATTTGCCATTTGCCATTTGCCATTTGCCATTTGCCATTTTTCATTTGTTATTTGGTTGCCGGGCAGTGACAAATCACAAATAGAAAATAGAAAAGAGAAAATAGAGAATAGAAAGTGAGTATTGCAGAACGGGAGAATGATAATCTCGCAAAGTGAGGGTTTCGATGGCTCAGATTGAGAATTCAGGGATGGGTATCGAGCCGGGCGCGCCGGTGATCGTCAATCTCCAGAACCCGCGCGAAAAGGTTTGGGGCGTGTTGCGCGAGCTGAATCCCGCCGGCGTGTTCGTGCGCGGCATAGACCTAAACACCTTCGACGACTGGGTCCAGATGATCGTTCGCGGCGAACGGAATATGGGACTCACTCACGTATTCCTGCCGATGTGGCGGGTCGAGCGTGTTGCCCTGGACGAGTCGGTCGATGAGATCCCATCCCTTGCTGCGCAGTTCTACAAGCGCGTTGGGCTGACTGTTAGCGAGTATCTCGACGTTGACTAAACACCAGGGCTTATCCAGCAATGAACCGCAGCTTCTCGTGTGAGGTCTTGTGAACGTCGCATCCTGGTGGTTGTCATGAGTCGGGCTCACTGCTCTTGAAGATGCTGGAAGATCTCGGGGACGAGCTTAGCCGAATAGACAATGTTGATCAGCTTGATCTCTTGAACGAACTTGCCGTCCTGTTTCATCTCTCTGCGAACGGGCACCAGCGTGTTTTGAATGACTGCAGCGCTGAACGGAGTGTAGTAATAATCGATTCTGTACTTCGTGGGCGGCTGTCCCTCAGCAAGCTGAAGCTCATACTCGCAATGAAGGATTCGATAAGTCTTGGTGCTGAGCCAGAAGCGGGTTTTCTCGCCATCGGCGGTTATCAGATCGATGACAAAAGAGGCAACGCCAACCACCGTGTCCAGGCCTCCATATTCAAGCTTCGAGCCGTCCTCTTTGTAACGCAGCAGAGTCATGTACTCGTGGGTCAATTGAGCGCGGAACGCGACCTCCGCTCCGGCGCGCGGGCTGACGTATTGGCCGTTCTGGGCGGACCAGACGCTCGCGCCGTTGAACCCGATCACATACTTGATAGCAGGCGCGGTTTGACCTTCAGCATTCTCGGCGCGCGACAATTCCAAGTCAACGCGGAGCAAATCCTGTGACGATTTCTCCTTCTTGATCGAGCGCAGAAGATAATTCCCGCTAAGATCGCCTTGTTCAGTCGCGAGACGAATAGTGCCAGCTTCTTGAATAGCCGCTCGCGCGATGCCGAGTTGTTTGCGCCCACCGTAGGCTATGATCGCAAGCTCGATCGCGGTTTCAGCGGGAGTCAGCTTTACCTCGGCTGGTTTTGCTTCTTCCTGCTTCTTGGCCTTCTCCAGGTCCTTTTCGGTTGGCACCTTCCCATCATCCTTTCGAGCAGGATCCTGCGGCGCCGATTGCTTCTTGTCTTTCTCTTGGAGTCCGACAGAGGCCAAAGTCGGCGCCAGCAAAAGCGCCGCAGAAACCAGTACAGTTCCCGTTGCTCTGATGGATGCGGATAGACCAATAGGTAAGCTTAACGAACTCGACTTGAATAACAACTTCGGCATTCCTCCGTTGCTCTTGCGCAGCGATGTGCGCGTCATCCGAGACTGACCAACCAGACCGGAGTGTAGCACAGCGATCACCGGAATCGCACGTCAAGGTAGTGTCCCAATTCCGTCATCCCCTGTGTTCCTCTGTGTCCTTGCGGTTCTAATCTTCGCCGTTCATCGCCGCGGGCCGCATACTGATCATCGCCGAACCTCGATGTGAGGCCAGCGCTGAGAGCCACACTCACTCGCACCGCAACGCGATCATCGGATCGACTCTTGCCGCTCGCCGAGCCGGAATGTAGCTGGCAAACAACGCGACGCCTCCGAGCAGCAGCGGTGTCATGACAAAAGTGAAGCCATCGGTGGCGCTGACTCCATAAAGCAGGCTGGACATGACCCGCGTCAAAGCGAACGCGCCCGCCAACCCTGCCGCGATACCCAATGACGTCAAGACTAGTGCTTGCCGGATCACAAGCTGCAAGACGTTAGCGGGCTGCGCGCCAAGCGCAAGGCGAATGCCGATCTCGTGAGTCCGCTCGATCACCGAATACGCCATGACCCCATAGATGCCAATCGCGGCCAGGATCGAAGCGATTACCGCAAACATCCCAAGCAGGAACATCGAGAATCGCCGGCGGGCAAGTGAATCGTGCAGTCGCTGGTCCATCGTGCTGACATCAAACACCGGCATCTCAGGATCGATTGCTTGAATTTCTTTCGTAATAGCCTCGGTCATTCCTGCCGGATCGCGAGTCGTGCGAATCACCAGGAACATGTTCCTCGCAACGAACTGTTCATATGGATAGTAGACGGCAATCGGCGGTTCCTCTTCGGAGCTGTATTGTTTCGCATCGCTGATCACGCCCACCACTGTTCGCCACGAACCTGACCCCCCGCGTTGCAGCCGCTTGCCGATCGGGTCTTCATTCGGCCAGAAGCGCTCGGCCATCGCCTCATCGACAATCACCGTTTCCGGCGCGCCCTTTGTGTCGTGCTCATCGAAGTATCGTCCGCTCCTTAGTGGTATCCCCATGGTGTGAAAGTACCCGGGACTGACAATTCGCACATTGGAGATGATCAACTCCTGAGCGCCGTTCGGGACATAGCCTTCGATCGAGATCGGCTCCCAGGCGAGCGCGACGGTGCTCATCGGTAATGAATAAGTCGTCGCGACAGATTCGACTTCCGGTACCTCGTCGAGTCGTTCGACCACACGGCGGAAGAAAGGAGAAATCGATTCCGGCTTGGGATACTTCACGGCGGGCAGTGACAACCGCAAGGAAAGAACATTGTGCGAATTGAACCCGGGATATGCGTTGAACACGCACTGATAACTGCGAATCAGCAATCCTGCGCCGATCAGAAGAAGCAGCGACAGGGCGACCTCTGATACAACTAGCAGCTTACGTGTCCGATGACCGCCGCGACCTGAAGCGCCACTGCGCCCACCTTCCTTGAGCACTTCGTTGAGATCAACGCGCGACGCTCTCATCGCCGGCGCTAACCCGAAGAAAACTCCGGTCAGCAGCGCAACGAAGAATGTAAATGCCATAGCTCGGCCGTCGATGCCCACTTCATTCAGGCGCGGAATGTTGTCGGGGCCAAACACGCGCAGCGCTTTGATAGTCAGATCCGCGACGCCCACCCCGACAAACCCGCCGGCTAACGCCAACAGCATGCTCTCGGTGAGGAGTTGGCGTATCAGGCGAACCCGGCTGGCGCCGACCGCGGCGCGAATCGCGATTTCCTTTTGCCGGACCGCGGCGCGCGAGAGCAGCAGATTCGCGACGTTCGCGCACGCAATAAGAAGCACAAATCCGACCGCGCCAAAGAGCACTCTGAGCGCCAGGCTAATATCGCCGACGACCTGTTGGAGCAACGGCACGACGCTGATGGTGAGTCCGCCGTTCGGCGGGTAATTCGCCGGGTATTGCTGCTTCATTCTGTCGGCGATGATATCCATCTCGGCCTGCGCCTGGGCGATTGAGACGCCCGGCCTGAGCCTGGCAAAGATGTTGAAGTCTTCATTTCCGCGGTTGGCTCGAGCGCTTTCGCTCATGGGCAGAAGCACCAGCAGATCGGCGGTCTGAATGCCGTTGACCGCTGGCATCACCTCCTTGTTCAACGAGAACCCCGCCGGCATTACTCCAACTATCGTGTAGTCGTTGCCGTTCATTGTCAGCGTTCTTCCAATTACTCCCTGGTCGCCGCCGAAGGAGCGCTGCCAGAAGCCATAACCCAGAATCACCGTCGGCGGTCTACCGGGCTGATCTTCTTCGGAGAGGAAGACGCGCCCAATCATCGCCTTCGCGCCTAACAGCGCAAACATGGAAGACGAGATCCGCGCCCCATCGACGTGTTCGGGAGTGCTCTGGCCAGTCAGATTAAAGCTTGCGCCGATCGAAATGGCGGTCTCATCAAAGACGGTGTTCTGAGTCTTGACGTCGAGGTATTGACCCGGCGAGAACCAATCTTGTGGAACGTTCAACCCGGGGGAGCGGCTCCAGAGGATTGCCAATCTGTCGGCATCTTTGTAGGGCAGAGGGCGCAACAAGAGAGCGTTGGTCACGCTGAAGATTGCACTGTTGGCGCCGATGCCGATGGCTAGAGACAATACCGCGACGGCAGTGAACCCCGGGTTCTTAAACAGCGTCCTGATGCCATGAGACAGATCATACCAAAGAGTTTCCATCAGCTTACCCACCGAGCTGATAAGGTTTTCTGGGCACCTGGAGCGTGATTATCTGCGATTCAGAATAGTATTGCCAGGACGATTGCCACTGGTGACCTGCACCGCGCATTTCGCTAACGATCAAATATGCAAGAGATCCGTGCAAATCCGTCGAATCCGTTTGATCCGCGGTCTATTGCTTTCGGAAGGATCGATTTGCCGGTACCTGATAGACCACGGTTGACACTGATCCGACGGATTCGCACAGATACCAGAGTTATCGGTGTGTGATTTTGATGCCGCAACACCTATTGTTAATTGTCGTTGTTTGGTATACTCGCGCCGCAAATAGACGTGGGTGCTTGCTCACAATTGCTAAAGGAGGACTCACATATGCCCGCGAAGAAGAAAGAGCAGAAGTCTGAAATGATCCAACAGGGACTACGGGCTGGGAGGCGCGTTTTCCTGGTCCAGGCTGGAATGACAGTGGGAGCCCTGGCGGTCGCTTCGCCGCCTGCGAGAGCGCTTATTAACGCCGCGGCTCAAAGCGGAAGTGCGGCCCATCTGCACGCGACCGCGCATCAAATCGACTTCAAGACCGAGCCGCAGCGGCTGCGTAAGAGCTTCTACGACCTCACGGATGTTGAGGTCCGGCTGCTCTGCCGTGCCGTCAGCTACATGCGAAACGGCAGCAAGGATAAACCGCTGAGCGTCGATAACCCGCTGCAATGGGATCAGTGGGTGATGACCCACGCAAGGCACTGCACCGAAGCCAAACCCGGCGTTGTCGATCAAGTCCACTGGAGCTGGTTCTTCCTGCCGTGGCATCGCGGTTACCTATGGTTCCTCGAACGTCAACTCGCCAACATAGTCACGACGGTCCTGGGCGAGGACGGATCCAAGTTCGCCTTGCCGTTCTGGGATTGGATCTCACACAAGGAGATTCCGAATACCAAAGAACGCGCGATGAAGGGTATTCCCAGCCCGCTCTTCGGTTATGATCTTACGAAGGAGGATATGGTGGACGACGATGGGCTGGGATTCGACAATCAGGCGCTGTGGGACGGTTACCGGAAACCGACCGTCCGGCAACCGACGATGGATCCCGCGAATGAAAAGACGAAGGACTCGAAGGAACACATTGAGGAAACCATCAAATACATGAGCCCTGAGTACGTCCAGGCGATGCTTGCGCTCGAGTTTGAGGACTTTGCGGGCAAGGCGGTGCCGCCGCAGTCGCCGATCCCAAACTCCACTGGAATGGGAGCGCTCGAACATTACCCTCATAACAACGGGCACGACTGGGTTGGCTCGCGATTCGGCAAGAATCGGGACATGGGCACGTTGCGCTACGCCGCGTTGGACCCGATCTTTTGCATGCACCACTCGAACATCGACCGGGTCTGGTCCTGGTATCGAGGAGTCCAGCCCGATCCCGACGCCCCGTGGGGACCAAACGGGTACGTCTGGGGCAAACAGCCTTACACCTTCACTAACATTGACGGTTCGCCGGTCACGGTAACGGTATCGGACATCATCAAGTACATGACGAATGTCAGTTACGCGGAGCCGCAGTCGCCCGCCCCGATCGAGATGCCGCTGTTGACCGCGGCGCGGAAGACGGTGCAGCGGAAGACCAGTCAGAAAATCGTAACCCTGACGCAGAAACCGGATACTCTCACTACCAAGCCTCTAACGTTGACGACTGAGATCCAGGCTGAGACGAGGGCGCTGCTGGGCGCGGCGAGCGATGCAAAGACGCACCCGCTGACACTGCTGGTGATCGAGACCGGTCCGATCACCTACACTGATCAGTTCACAATTAAGGTCTTCGTGAACAAACCCGATGCCACGCGGCTGACCGGCATCCACGATCCTCACTACATCGGACGCATTCGCGCGCTCGACTCGGATGACCGCGCGAAGGACGCGGGAAGGGATGTTACCCACACGTTTTCGCTTCTCATTCCGCCGGGGGACTCCAACTTTTACAGGCTGGTCCAGCCGGGTACGCCGTTTTCGGTGACGCTCGTTGTAATTGGGCCTGCTGCAAACGATGGCAGCTTCCAGATTCCGGTGAAGAGCATCAAGCTGAGGGTGGTCGAGTAGCGTTCGTCTCGACAGACGGTTGTATTGTCGGCGGCGCTCAATCAGTGGACGCCGCCACTGCGTCGATGCCTCGTCAACTCAAGACGCTGATGCGGGAGCTTCCTGTTCCAGCTTTGCTAATGCCGCGTCGATATGGGCGAGCCCGCGTTCTAACATGACCAGGTGGCGCCTCATGTAAGCTCTCTCCATCTCGCGGATGATCCGTGCGCGTTCCAGCAGCAGCGCTTCCTTACGTTGTAGGTGTTCGGTCTCATCGGGTGTGAGTCTTCGCTTGCGCCGGGCTTCTTTTTTAGCTTCGGCCTCACCGATCTGGTCCTCGACGGACTTGCTTTCCCATCCTCTTGCCATACATTGATTATTGACCCAGTCTATTCCTTCGGCTCCCGCCCTTTATCTTTGATCAGCACAACGTCGGTGGTAACGACTCCGCGAGAGCCCGCCATCGTCTTTCCGTCTCGCGACCAATCAAAGCTGAAAATCTGGTCGGCTGTGAACTTCGTCAGTTGCTTTGGAGCGCCTCCGTCAACAGCCTGACTCCAAATGTTTGACACTCCTTCGTTGTTGTCCAGATACAGGATCGCTTTACCGTCAGAGGACCAGCGGTATTGTGTGAGCTTCACGTCAAGCAGCTTCAAAGGCTGCCCGCCGTCGAAGGGGACGATGCCCAGCTTAGGGCCTGAAGCCGGTTGATCCCCGTTTGTCTGGAACGCGATCCATTTCCCGTCGGGTGAGATTACCGGTTTGACGGCGAGGCGTTCGTTGATTTGAACCGGATCGCCGCCGTCGATCGGCACCTTCCACAACGATAGCGTGGTGCCGCTGGTTAGCGGCGTGTACACGACCCACTTGCCATCAGGCGTAGACGTTGGAAAATACTCTCCTTCTCCCTGCGTGAGTTGCCGCGGGTTGCTCCCGTCGATGCCAACTCGCCAGATGTTGAACGTCGCCGGATTGGCGCCGCGATTCGAGTCGAAGACGACGTAACGTCCGTCCGGCGAAACAGCCGGGAAAACGTTGACGCCGGCATCAGACGTCAGTTGCTTTTGATTCTTCCCGTCGCCGTCCATCACCCAGATGTCGGCGGTGCCGCTGGCATTGGAGATGTAGACAAGGCGGCCGTCAGGAGCCAACGATACCTGATCGTATCTGCCCGACCCCGACGTAATTTGTCGAGCGCGGCTCGCATCACCGTCGGGCGCAACCCAAAGATTGGCGACGGCGTCTTGCTGCACTGTTACCAGCGACCCGGAGTCTGCCGAGAGGCTCACGCCCGTGTAGTTGTTCAGGTCGTTTGTGATTCGCTTCGCCCTTCCTTCAGGGTAGGTGAGCTGCCATATCTGAAGCTGTCGCGACCCGGGCGTTTGATCCAACGCACTAATGACCAGCCCGCTCCCATCCGCTAGCCACGCGAACCCGCCAAGCGCGAGCCACTTCTGCGATCCGATTACCTTCTCGCTGCCATCCGACACCTGAACGGCGACCATCTCGAATCGAAAACCGCCGGATATTTTCCTGGTAGCGGCAGCGATGACTTTGTCATCGGGTGACCACTCAACTTGAAGGAAGACATCCGGAATCTTGTAAGTCGCAAGCTTCTGCTCGCCGCTGCCATCCGCGTTAACGACAATCAGGGCGCTCTCGCTGGGCGAGTGGCGGACAAATGCAAAGCGTTTTCCGTCGCGAGAGAAGGTGATCGGGCTGTCGACATCGTCGATCAACTTTCTTGGCGTGCCTCCAAGAACCGGAACCTGGTAAAGACTCCGAACGGCCGCGCCCTTCGGTCCTTTGACAAAATAGATGTAGTTCCCGTCGCGCGAGAAGGTTAGGCCGACGTAAGTGCCCTCATCCGGAGCGACAATTGGAACGTTGCTCGACGTAGCAGTCTGGCGTACCCAAAGTCCCTGCGTGCCCGCTTCGTTTACTATGTGAACGACGTACTTTCCGTCGGGTGAGATGACGGCGCCAAGTGCTCGCCCAGTGCTCGTAAGCTTGCTGATCGCCGTGTTCTGAAAAGCAGGTCCGGTTATCTTGCTCTGCTTCTGACCAACGAAAAAGTATACCGAGATCACAGCGATGACTGTTAGCAAGAGCAGCCCTGCAACCATCGCGATGCGGCGTCCGTTGCCCCCTTTGCCCCCATTGCCTATTGACGCTTGCGTGATTGCCGACACCGGCCCGGTCGTCACTGCTCCGCTCGGGGCGGTGATGATGGTCTGGGCTTCGGTCATCGCAAGCTGAGCCGAGTGCGGGGCGGTGACCGGTTGGTACCCTTGACCGAGAGTTGGCTGAGGAGCGTACATTCCGGAGACTCTCGGTTGAGAGTCATACTCCTTGATCAGATCGCGAAGATCGATCGCAATGTCTTTGATTGACTGGTAACGCTCGGCCGGGTCCTTAGCGAGACACTTCCGAATGATGCGTTGAAGCTCAGCGGGCGCATCAGGATTGATATTGGCGATTGGCGGCGCTTGTCCGTAGACGATCTTGTGCAACGAGTCAATAACCGAATCACCCTGGAAAGGCTTATGGCGGGTGGCAGCCTCATACAGGATGCAGCCGAACGAAAAAATGTCCGAGCGCTGATCGACCACCTTGCCCTGCGCTTGCTCAGGCGACATATAGCCAATCGTGCCCATGACGACGCCTGGCCGCGTTTTGTCCATCACTGCGGTCGCTGCTTCTCCGGGGTCCGCGCTCGATGGGGCAGCGGGCTCATCGGCTTCGATCAGCTTTGCGAGTCCGAAGTCGAGGATCTTCGCGTAACCGTCCTCGGTGACCATGATGTTTTCGGGCTTGAGGTCGCGGTGGACAATGCCGGCCGCGTGAGCCTTGGCAAGCCCGTCCGCGATCTGCGCGAAATACTCGAGCAGCTTCTTCAGTTCGAGATTCTCGCGATGAATCTTAACGTGCAGCGTGGCGCCGCTGACGTACTCCATCGCGATGTAATGGGCAACATCCTGCGGGTTCTCCGCGTCGAATTGAGCTTCGCCAATCTCGTAGATGGTGATGATGTGCGGGTGATTCAGCGCGGAAGCGGCCTTTGCTTCGCCGATGAATCTCCGCACGCGATCCGAATCGGTTACGAGAGCGGCGGGAAGTATCTTCAACGCGATCGGGCGATCGAGCTTGGTGTCGGTGGCTTTGTAGACCTCACCCATGCCGCCCGCGCCGATTGGCTCGAGTATCTTGTAATGTCCGAGAGTCGATCCAGGTGTGAAGGGCATATTGTCTCTCTCTTCGGTTATTGACGCGAGATTATAGCAGAAGAGTCTTAAAGTTCGCTTTTTGAAATCTCATCTCGCATTTAGGCCCGAGGCTCGGGCGGTTGCGTCGCCTTGAAGTCGTACGATAGAATTCGCCACGTCAAACTAAAGATCGATTCTTAGATCGAACGCTGCATTTAGTATTCATCCTGGGTGGCCGATAGCGACTAATTCCTTTAGTAACCACAGGAGCGCAGCTTGCAGTATCGCATCGAGTACTCCCCGGAAGCGGAAGATCATTTGCGCACTTTGACGGCTCGGCAGCAAGCAATTGTCCTAGATGCCGTGGACAGACAGACAACTCATCCATCAGCCGACACAAGTCACAAGGAATCGTAAGCCAATGCGTCCCAATCTCGTTGCACCTTGGGAGCTACGAGTGGGCACATTGCGTGTATACTACGATGTAGAAGAAGAGCCGGAAACGGTAGTGTACATTCGTGCAGTCGGGATCAAAGCTCGAGGACGCGTTTCCATTGGCGGGGAGGAGATTGAACTATGAAGGTAATAAGAATCGAAGATGCGAAGAGGAGCCTCGCCGACTATGCCGCTGAGTCTGAAGAAGCCGTTGTCGTAACGATCAACGGCAAGCCCGTTGCAGCCTTGATGCCGCTTGAAAATGCAGACCTCGAGACCGTCTCACTAAGCACAAACCCGAAGTTCATGAAAATCATTGAGCGGTCCCGAAAACGGCAGCGGAAAGAAGGCGGTATTTCCAGTGGAGAGATGAGACGTCGACTCGGAATCCCCCGCGAGCGTTAGTTTGCAGGATTGAACGAATGCGCGGCTGAAGCGACTATGATCGTTAGGCTTAAGAAACTACGTACGCGACATCGAGACCTAACGTCCGGCCAGCTCTACGATGTGATCGGAATCGAAGCCGACGAACTCCGGATCATAAGCAACGCTGGCCGTCCTTTCTTATATCCCGCTGATTTGTTTTCAGTGGTTGATGCACGAGAACCGGGTGACTGGGTCACGGAATTCGGTGACGATGGCGAACGGTATTCATATCCACCACTGCTGAATAGGGCCGGGTTCTTCGAAGATTTCTTCGACCAGAAAGCAAAGGCAGTGGCAACGTTCTGGCGGGTTGTGAATCATCGGCTCGCTCCTGCGAGTAGAGTCGCGTAACGTAACGACCAAACACCGCTTAGGCGACGGCATTATGGGAACGTTTTTCGTCAGGTGCAAGATCGAGAATATGGCAGATCGCGAGAAATCGGCGGTGTTAACTAAGGTGCTGGTTGATACCGGCAGCGAATACACTTGGGTCCCAGCCACGGTACTTGAAAAGATCGGCGTCAAACGAGAGAAGAAGGATGTGGAATTCGTCATGGCGAACGGGCAGCGCATCACTCGCAGCATTGGCTTTGCCATTATCAGGCTGGACAAATACTTCACCGTTGACGAAGTGGTCTTTGCAGAAAAGGGAGACCTGCTGCTTCTGGGGGCGCGAACTCTCGAAGGCTTGACTCTCGTGGTCAATCCGAGGAAGAAAAAGCTGGTGGCTTCAGGTCCGGTACTGGCAGCATGAGACGCGAATGGAGAAGTGGCCGGTTCCTTCCCAGAGGATGTAGGTTAGTTCGGAGGTACCTGCGATGCAAAATGAGTTCACGGCAATCATAGAGCAAGACGAAGACTGGTTAATTGCTTACTGTCCGGAGATCGCGGGCGCTAACGGCCAGGGCCGCACTATCGAAGAGTGCCGGAAGAATCTCGCCGACGCGATCGAGCTCATCTTGGAGGATCGCCGAGAAGGCGCCTTCCGAGGTGTTCCGGCAGACGCCATTCGGGAAACAGTCGTCTTGCCATCTGCTGAGCCTGATGGGAGCATGGGTGCGTGAGGTAAACGGATATGCAGTCGATTTACAAAGCGATTCTTCGAGGTGATCGAATCGAATGGGAAGACGATGTTCCCGAACAGGTTCGAACCCAGGCAGCGCTGACGGTATTCGTAACCATTCCTGATCAGCCCGTCGAGGCAGACGATAAGCGGGGATTGCGCATGGCGGAAGCATTGGAGCGGATCGCCTCGAATGGCGGCGTTGGCTCCATCACAGATCCCTTGCAGTGGCAGCGTGAACGCCGGCAGGATCGCGGCCTCCCCGGCCGCTCATAATAAGTGCTACTCGACAGCAACATCATCATCTACGCAGCCCAGCCGGATCACGAAGAACTCCGGCGCTTGATTGCCTCGCAGGCCCCGACCGTTTCCGCGATCAGCGTCGTCGAAGTCCTAGTAGGGTACCATCGGGTTGTGAATCATCGGCTTGCCGCAGCCACACTTCTAAGAAATACGAATCGTTTCTGATTTCACGGCCCCGAACCTGACCCCAGAGAACTGTGAAAGACAGGTGCAATTCAGCAAGCCATCTCAGACAAGCTTGCACGGGTGGAGCGCAGTCGGCTTGCTAGAGAATGTGCCAAGCTTGACCCAGAATTCGAGAAGTCTCTTGCTGAGGAAGGTATGTCTCTGGAGCCTCGCGAATGGCCAGAATACTGAGAGGCGACATTATCTGGGTGGACCTGAATCCTACGAGAGGAATGAGCCGGCTGGGCAACCCCTGTTCTTGTCTTGAGCGAAGATGTGTTCTCGGATCGGTCCACATTCAGCGAACTACGGTTTGCCGCTTGGCAGAGTCGGCATCTTCGGAATATTCGGCATACTGAACTCTTTGTAGTCCGTCGGGATCACGAAGAGCGAATCATCCAACGTTTTCTTTTCGATCCTGGTCGCTTCCATCGTCATCTTGACCTGCCCGTCCTTCATCGCGCTGAGCTTCAAGGGAAACGCGCCGCCTTCCAGAAACTTCACCCATTCCGGGTGAGTCGCCGCCGCCGCCAGCATCTTTGGACTGAACACCAGATTCTTCCACGAGCCAAGACCTCCTCCAGATTGACCGCCCATACCGAAGTAGCCGAGCCCTTTCGCCACGCACATGTCCATGTCTTGTTTGTCACCCATCAACCAATGCTCGCACGTGTAGCCCGCGATGGTCTCTCGCTTGCCCGTGGGCGTGAGCTTGGGAAACTCCGCCTCTTCCTGCCCCTGAGACTTCTTCATATCTTTCATGTCTTCAGCGGCGGTCTTCATATCCATCGTCATGTACATTTTCCTCGAAGGCATAAGTGTCGTTATTTTGCCCCCGTCCAAGTCCCACAGCATCACCGCTGACCCCTCGGGAAGGTTGGCGACTTTTGTCTCGATGCGGGTGTGCCGGCCTTTTAGGAAGTAGATCATCTCCGCGCCAGTTTGATTCTCGGTCTCCATCTTCATCGCAATCATTCCCTCAAAGTCGCCCCCAGCAGAGGAGGCAGCCGGGAAAAATGGGGCAGCGGAGTTAGTCGAGGGCGGCTCAGTCTTGCTGCAAGCGGCAGCTAACACCGCAAAGCACAGAAGCAAGATCAATAGACACTCGTTGAATACTTGATTGGCCTCTGGTCGAAACATACGCAGACTCCTTTTTCTCTCGATCTGTTCCTCAGACGCTGTGATAAACCTGGGTCACCACAACGAGAATTGCCTCTTCCGCCAAGTCTTTGAACGCCGCCTGTCTCACCTCGCCGGCATAGCGAGCAACGTGCTCGAAATTCGTGGATAAGGCGACGGGCAAATCGGTGTAAATCAGATTGATGCGGTCTTGTACCTTTATGCCTGTATGAGAGAGATAACTGCCACTAATGCCGCGCACAATCGTGCAGCCGCCAAAGGCATACGTGAACTCTTCTTCAAACGCCAACAGGAGGTCGCGATAGGAGGCCGAAGGTAAATCAGGAAGCTAAATTTCGACTCTTACCCGTTCGAGCAGTGGCAAGGAATTGCCCCTTTCGTTTGGAGAATTCTTTCATTCGCTTCAAGGCCTCCTTCTCAGAGACGGTGGCGCGAGGTGGGCGTTGAACCGTGAGCTCCTTCACCGCTTTTATTCTTTTCATACGACCTCCCGAAGCATTCTTCCCATGTCGGCGGAATATGTCAACGCAACGGCACTAGCGTGCCGCACCGGTCCGCCTCTTACCCGCACGCCGTGGCGTCCTTTCCGATGGAGGCGCCTCCGGTTGCACCGGCTCGAAGCCGTACTATAGAATTCGCCGCGTCATTCAACGCGGAGGAGCACAATGAAGATCGGAATACTCGTAGGCCGCGAAGGAACTTTTCCTCAGGCTCTAATCAACGAAATCAATCACCGCAACGCAGGAGTCACCGCCGAATACATAAAGCTCGGCGGTGTGCGGATGGCTGAGCCTTGCCCCTACGACACGATAATAGACCGAATCTCGCATGAAGTGCCGTTTTATCGAGCATACCTCAAGAGCGCCGTGCTCGCGGGAGCGAAGGTCATAAATAATCCGTTCTGGTGGAACGCCGACGATAAGTTCTTCAACTACTCGCTCGCCACTTATCTCGGGATCGCGGTGCCGAGGACGATTCTGCTGCCTCAAAAGGAGTACAAGGAAGGCGTCGTAGCTGAGTCGCTCAGGAACCTCGAGTACCCGCTCGATTGGGACGGCATCATCGAGCATATCGGCTTTCCCGCGTTCATCAAGCCGTTCGATGGAGGCGGCTGGCGTAGCGTGTCGCGGGTGAACAATCGCGAAGAGTTGATGGAAAAGTACGACGCCAGCGGGACCGACTGCATGGTCTTGCAGGAGTACGTGCCGTTCACTCATTACGTCAGGTCGTATTGTATCGGCAAGAAAGACGTGTGCCCGATGCCTTACGATCCGATCTTTCAACGGTACCTCGTTGTCGATAACTATCTGGATCCCGAGATGGACGCGCGAGTGCGACGCGAGACGATACAGATTAACGAAGCGCTTGGCTACGACATCAACACGGTCGAGTTCGCAATTGCCGGCGGAACGCCTTACGCAATCGATTATATGAACCCGGCGCCGGATGCTGACTGGTGGTCGGTGGGTTCGATTTACTTCAAGTGGATGGTTGAGAAAGTAGCGGACCTGGCGATTGAAACCGCGCTGCACGGAGAGCCGACGATCGCCAGTCACAGATGGAACGATCTCTTGAATCACGAGATTAAGCGGCCGAGCGTTAGTAAGCCAGCGGGCGCGGATTAACGTGGGTTCTAGTTTCTGGTTTGTAGTCTCTAGTTTCTGGTTCCGGTTATGAGAATGTTCGATCTGTGTTGAAGTCACCGAAGCTAAAGCTTTGCCGGTAACCGAAGCTAGGAGCCAGAAACCACGAACCAGAAACTAGAAACCGTGAACATTGAACTCTGAACCCGGAACTCTATTTGATGACCAGCCACGCGGCCCACGATTACAACTCACTGATTGAGCGCAAACCGGCGCTGCTCGAAGAGTCTCGCGCTTTTCTCGAGCGGCGACTCAACGATGTGCGTTTCGTGTTTGGCGGCCGGATGCTTTCTCCCTATCTGCGGCCACACTTCGTCACACGAAGCGAATGGCAGCAAATTACTCGAACGTGTGAGACCGTGTGGGGCGCAATCGAAAAAGTTGGCCGCATTGCTCCTAACGATAAGCTGATGCTCGAGCAGATAGGCTTAACCGAAGGCGAGCGCGAGCTGGTCGCTGTTGATCCGGGCTATGAAGAAGTCTCGGTCACATCGCGGCTAGACTCTTTTCTGACGGATGATACGTATCAGTTTGTCGAGTTGAATGCGGAGTGCCCTGCCGGGATAGCTTATCAGGACGTCGCCGCCGAGATCTTTTGCGGCTTACCACTTATGCGCGAGTTCTCGCTCGATCACAAGGTCACGCCGATGTATTGCCGGCAGAACATGCTCGACGCGCTGCTTGCGATCTATGAGCGTGTTCGAGGCCGAGGTGAGAAGCCTCAGATCGCGATCGTGGACTACAAGGGACTCCCGACGCAGCGAGAGTTCGAGTTGTTCAAAGAGTTCTTCGAGGCACATGATTATTCGGCGACGATAGCCGATCCGCGCGACCTGGAGCTGCGTGAAGGGAAGTTGCAACACGGCGATTTCACGATCGACCTTGTTTACCGGCGCGTGCTGACAACTGAGCTGCTCGAGAAGGTCGATGAGTGCGGCGCGTTCGTCGATGCGTACAAGACCGGCGCGGCGGTGTTCGTGAATTCGTTTCGGACCAAGTACGTTCATAAGAAAATGCTCTTCGGGGTGCTGACCGATGAGCGGCATCAGCACCACTTCTCAGAAGCGGAGCAGGAAGCGATTCGGCGGTCGGTGCCCTGGACGCGCAGGATCGAGCATGCGAAGACGACTCACGGCGGAGAAGAGATTGACCTGTTGGAATTCGTACGGGCTAAGCGAGACACGCTGGTGCTGAAGCCTAATGACGACTACGGCGGGCACGGGATCTTTATTGGTTGGGAATCGGACGAAGGCGCCTGGGACCGCGCGATCGAAGAAGCCCTGCGGGGCGACTATCTTGCTCAGGAGCGGGTGAGTACGTCGCGCGAAGTGTTTCCATTCGTCGACGAGACCGGTGTGCACATGATCGAGCAACTGCTCGATCTCGACCCGCTGCTATTCTTTGGGAAGGTTTTGGGGGCCTTCACTCGGTTGTCGTCGTCTTCGCTTGCGAACGTGACTTCCGGGGCTGGCATGGTCCCGACTATGATTGTGGACTGAGGCGATTGCCGATTGCAGTAATTGCCGATTGCCGATTGGCGATTGGGGATCGCAGATTCGGACTAGTGCGCGCGATTCATCAATCTGAAATCGGCAATCGCCAATTCTGGAGTTCTAATGCCTGACTTCACGCTGGGAATCGAAGAAGAGTTTCAGATCATCGATCCGGTCACGCGAGAGCTGCGCTCGCACATAACCGAGATGATGGACGAGGGGCGCATGCTCCTGGGCGAGCAGGTCAAGCCCGAGATGCACCAGTCGATGATCGAAGTCGGCACCGGTATCTGCGCTAACGTCCAGGAAGCGCGCGCCGACGTCATCAAGCTTCGGCGCACGGTCGCCACTCTTGCCGAGAGCAAAGGCCTTCGCATAGCCGCGGCTTCGACTCACCCGTTCTCAAGCTGGAAGGACCAGAAGATCACCCCTGACGAACACTACGAGGCGCTGATAAGCGAAATGCAAGTGCTTGCCGAGTCGTTGTTGATCTTCGGGATGCACGTGCACGTCGGCATCGAGGACCGCGAAGCGCAGATACACCTGATGAACGCCGCGCGCTATTTCCTGCCGCACCTGTTAGCCCTTTCAACAAGCTCGCCGTTTTGGATGGGAACCCAAACCGGTCTTAAGAGCTATCGCTCAGAGATATTCAAGAAGTTTCCGCGAACCGACATCCCTGATTACTTCAGCTCCTATTCTGAGTTCGATAACTACGTTAATCTTCTGCTAAAAACCGGGTGCATAGACAAACCCAAGAAAATTTGGTGGGACGTCCGTCCGCATCCTCACTTCCCAACCCTGGAGTTTCGCATTTGCGACATCCCGTCACGAGTCGACGAAGTCATCGCGCTGGCGGCGCTGATCCAGGCAATCGTCGCAAAGCTGTCCAAGCTCTATCGCCAGAACATGGGCTTTCGGCTTTATCGGCGCGCGCTCATTCAGGAGAATAAGTGGAGAGCGGTCCGCTGGGGATTGGATGGCAAGTTGATCGACTTCGGCAAGCAGACCGAAGTTCCCGTTCGCGATTTGATCCTCGAGCTGCTCGAGTTTGTTGACGATGTGGTCGACGAATTGGGAAGCCGTAAGGAGCTTGAGTACATCCATACGATCCTGGAAGGCGGCACCAGCGCCGACCGTCAACTGAAGACCTGGTATGAAACGCACGATCTTCACGCGGTGGTTGATCAGCTCATTGTCGAGACGATGGAAGGCGTCAAGTAAGCGCGCTGCGAGTCACCCTCAAGACGTCCGCGATTTACCCAAATCGGGCAGCCAGTCTGAAGCCTGCATGTATGGCCAACGGATTGAATAGGTCCGTTGATTTCTCCAAGACCGAACTCACACACCACGAGCAAGAGCGCCGCCGGGGATCCAGCGGCGAGAGTTGTTGACTCAAGGCGGCGCAGTCCAAAACAACTGCAACTTTTGGTTCGGGCTGAGAATCATATAAAATGCTTGAGCCAGAGCTAGTCCGAAGGATCCCGGAGGTAAAGATGTCAACATTGCGAAGTCTGATGGCCAGAATGACAGTTTTCATTCTGGCGGCGATGCTTGCGTTGCCAATTGGTGTCTCGGGTCAGACGAGGGTAGTCGCCCCCAAAAATCCCTACAGCCTCGCCAAAGACGTGCAGCTAGGCCAGCAGGCTGCATCCGAGGTCGAGCGTCAGATGCCGCTTCTCAACGATTCCGAGGTTCAGGCTTACGTTGAGCGCGTCGGTCGCCGGCTTGCGGAGGGCATCCCCGCCCAGTTCCAGCACCCGGAGTTCCGCTATTCATTCAAGGTCGTGGACGCTCGCGACGTAAACGCGTTTGCATTGCCGGGCGGGTTCACTTACGTCAATCGTGGGTTGATCGAAGCGGCGCACAACGAAGGTGAGATGGCCGGCGCAATCGCTCACGAGATCAGTCACGTCGCACTGCGTCACGGAACGGCTCAAGCTGCAAAAGCCCAGAAGTATCAGGCTGGCGCCGCAGTCGTCGGGATTCTGGGTGCAATCCTGGGCGCTCCGGCAGCGGGGCAGTTAGGGCAGATGGGAATCGGCGCCTACTTTTTGAAGTTTAGCCGCGAATACGAGAAACAAGCCGACATACTCGGCGCACAGATAATGGCAAATGCCGGCTACGATCCGCACGATCTCGCGAATATGTTTCGCACTTTGGAACAACAGGGAGGAGGCGGAGGCCCGCAGTGGTTGAGCGATCACCCAAATCCGGGCAATCGGTTTGAATACATCAATCGCGAAGCCGACGCCCTGCGGGTCAACAATCCGACTCGAAACACCACCGCATTCAATCGCGTTCAAGCCCTGTTGCATGAAATGCGTCCGGCTCGCTCGATGCAGGAAATCGGCCGCAGCCAACAGCGCAATCCCCAGCGAGGCGATCAACGTTATCCCGACCAGGACGATCAACGTTATCCTGACCGGGGCGATCAGCGTTATCCGCAACAAGGCGGCCAGCGTCAAAAGGTCGAGTATCCTTCGTCGCGCTTTCGAAATTACAGTGGAAGCTACTTCCGAATCAGCGTGCCCGATAATTGGCGCGAGCTGGCTTCAAACGATAGCGTGACGTTTGCTCCGGACGGGGCTTATCGCGATGTTCAGGGTCAGTTCGTTTTCACGCACGGAATTCAGGTTGGCGCCGTGCGCGCGCAATCGAATTCGCTGAGGGCCGCGACCGACGAACTGATACGTGCGCTGGCGCAAGGTAACCAGAATCTTCGAAGGAACAGCGGCTACGAGCACGAAACGCTTGGCAGACGTGACGGGCTCGCGGTCTCATTGACGAACATTTCGGAGTTGACTGGCCGGCCCGAACTCGTGACTGTGTACACGACGATGCTTAGAAGCGGCGACCTGTTTTATCTGATCGCTGTCGCTCCGCAGGATGAAATCCAGGATTATCAGCGGACATTCATGGCGGTGCTAGGTACACTCAGTGTCAACGACTAAATAAGCCGGCCGGGAAAGCGGCCCGCTTGGCAGGGTAGCATAGACTTTAGTCTGTGTCCGTGATCGCTCTTGTAGCGGCGTTACGGAACACAGACTAAGGTCTATGCTACCCTTTGGCTTTTTCTTTAGTCTCTGTGCGCTGATCCCTCGAGTAGTCAAATGCGGGACACAGACTAGAGTCTATGCTGCTTCTCCTACTTCTGTGGCAGCGGCGGCTCCGAAAGCCTGCAGTCGACGTTCAGCGATTTCAAGAACTCCAACAGATCGCGCCTTTGTTCAGGCGTTATGGTTCGCTTCTCAATATTCTTCTTGTCGAGGTACTGGTTCGGCTTGCCGCCGCCGAGGATAAGGTCTACGGCTTCTTCCAGGGTAGCGACGCCGCCATCGTGAAAGTATGGAGCCGAGCGTGCGACGTCCCGGAGCGTCGGCGTCTTGAAGGCGCCCGTCTCCTCAGGCTTGTTGCTGATCTTGCCTCGGCCGGCGTCAGGCTCTTTTGCATCCATTCCTATCCCGACGTTGTGAAATTGCTGATCGGTGAAGAGCACTCCGTCGTGGCAGTTGTTGCACTTGGCCTCCTTGAAGACTTCCCATCCGCGCTTTGCGGCTTCGGATGCTGCTGACTCGTCGCCTGCTTGCCAGCGGTCCCAGGCCGTGTCGCCGCTGATGATCGTGCGTTCGAAGGCGGAAATGGCTTGCATGATGTTTTCCTTCGTGGCGTCACCGCCGAAGACCTTCTGGAATTGAGAGCGGTAGCCTTGCAGCGCATTAATCTTCGCCACGATCTCGTCTTCATGGTCCTTTGCGCCCATGTTGCCGCCTGTCCACGCAGCCATAGCCTGCTTCTCTAGTGAAGGGCTGCGCCCGTCCCAGTAGAACATTGTGTGGTATCCGATGTTCCAGAGCGTGGGGCTGCTGCGGGGCAACGCTTTGTTGTACGCGCCTATCGCCTTCGAGAGCCCATCGGTGAGTCCCTTCTCGCACACGTGGCACGAATAGCACGAGCGCGATCCATCGCCGCTCAGCCGCTTGTCGAAAAACAGTTGTCTCCCGAGGGCGGCTTTATCCGGCGTCATCGGGTTGTCTGCCGGTATCGCCATCGCCTCATAACGGGTGAGGCCGACAGGAAGCGGCTGAATCTCGGGCTTGAAGTCAGCCGTCTCTTTGTTCTCGCATGCGAGCGCTGACAACGTGAGCAAAAAGGTCGCCGCCAGCAGGATCTTTCTCAACTCAACTCTTGATTTCATATGAACCCTCCTTTGTACTGTCCGACAAACTTCAGTTTGTCGCGATTCATGAAATGTGCTCTCTAGCCGTCAGCGACAAACTGAGGTTTGTCGGACATAGCGGCCGCCTCGAGGGACGACCACAAACTAGCGGTCAATCTCGCTTGGCGTGCTGTAGGGTAAAACAGGCACGCCAAGGTGCGGCCCGGGATTGTTGAGCGCAGTGCGGAGCGCAAGCTCGAGCGCGGCGCGTGTATTCTCAGGGCTGAGTATCGCGTCAACGAATCCTCGAGCGCCAGCGAAGCGGGCCTCCAACTCGCACTCGTATTTTGCGCGAACGCGCTCCATTTCGGCTTGCATCTTCTCGTCCGGCTGAAGGCCTTTGCGCTCGAGCTTCTCCAGCTCCGAGCTGAACAACGCCATTACCGCGGACTCGCCTTCCATCACCCCCATCCGGCCCGTTGGCCAGGTGAATATGAAGTCAGGATCAAAGCCCTGGCCTGCCATCGCGTAGTAACCGGCGCCCGATGCGTGATTGATGGTAAGCACGAGTTTCGGCACAGTCGCGGTAGCCATCGCTTCCACGAAGCGAGCACCGGCACGAATAATCCCCGAGTGTTCGGCTTCGGTTCCCACCATGAATCCGGATACGTCTTGCAGGAATAGAAGCGGAGTTTCGTGCCGGTTGCAAGTCTCGATGAAGTAAGCGACCTTCTCGGCGGAGTCGGTGTAGATGATTCCGCCGAACTTGGGCGGTCGTCCGGCCGGCCCTCGAACCAGTCCTCTTTGATTGGCAATTATGCCGACGGGGATGCCTTCGATGCGCGCGTAGCCGGTGATCATTTCCTTGGCGTAATCCGCCTGGAACTCATCCAACTCACCTGAGTCAAGCAGGCAATCCAGCACATCGCGCATATCGTAGGGCAGGCGATGGTCGGCCGGAAAGATGTCGTAGATGTCAGATAGCGGCCGTCGCGGACGGTGAGCATCCTTGATCTGCACTCGGAGAGGCTGTTGTGGCGGAAGCTCAGTCACGAATTCGCGCAACCGGCTGATGCACTCTTCGTCGTTCTTCGCGCGGAAATGCGCAACGCCGGAGATCTCATTGTGAGTCAGCGCGCCGCCGAGTGTCTCGCTGTCAACGATCTGACCTACTGCGCCTTTTACAAGGTTGGGTCCGCCCAGCCCCATGAACGATGTGCCTTCAACCATAATGATGAAGTCAGAGAGCGCGGGCAGATACGCTCCGCCTGCCACACATTGTCCCATCACCGCTGCAAGCTGGGGCACCTTAAGATACCGGCGCATGACCGAGTTGTAAAAGAAGATTCTTCCGCCGCCATATTGGCCCGGGAACACGCCGCTTTGATATGGAAGATTCACCCCCGCCGAATCGACGAGATACACGATCGGCACGCGGCAGCGCATTGCGATCTCCTGCGCGCGAAGGACCTTGCGCACCGTCTCAGGCCACCACGAGCCGGCCTTAACCGTAGCGTCGTTGGCGACGACTATGGCCTCGCGACCTGCGATGCGGCCGATGCCGGTCACAACGCCGGCCGCCGGCGCCTGGCCATCGTAAAGGTCGCAAGCGACCAGCAATCCGATCTCTTGAAAGTGAGAATCCTGATCAAACAGAAGTTCTATGCGTTCGCGCGCGGTGAGCTTGCCCTTCGCGTGTTCCCGATCGATGCGCTCGGGACCGCCGCCTTGACGAAGCTTCTCTTCAAGCGATGTCAATTCACCAACCAGTCTTTCGAAGTGTTCGCGATTGGCCGTGGTGGTCTGTGTATCCATGGGAGGACGGGGTTTCAAACGAAAATGAAGGATAACAACGCGGGGTTATGGTGACAAGCTGTGTCCCGGGCGGGACTTGATCGATCGCGTCAACTTCAGGCCAACATGCTTGAAGGCGTTTGCCTGACTAAGAAACCTTCCTCTTCTCCGGCGTGGTGTTCACCTGTCTGTCGATCATTCGATACAGCGTCTTGCGATCCACTCCCATTACGTGAGCCGCGCGAGACTTGTTTCCACCGACTGCGCTCAACACGCGCAACAGGTAGCTTGATTCGAGCTGCTCGAGCGTCGGCATCTCGCCTTCGGGTATAACGTCGTTGATCACCGAGGCCACTCTGGGCGTCGACACGAACTCGGCCGGCAGGTCCTCGATTCTGATGATGCCGCTGCTCAGCGCTGCTAGCCGCTGCATCAGGTGCTTCAACTCGCGGACATTGCCGGGCCAGCCGTATCGCTCCAGCGCGAGCAACGCATCCTTGGTGATCGATAAGCGGCGTACGGCGGCGCCGTACTGCGCCAGAAACGCCAGCGACATCGGACGAACGTCGTCTCTGCGGTCTCTTAGCGGAGGAACAGTGATCGATACGCCCTGGAGACGGTACAGCAAGTCCTGACGGAACAAACCTTGCTCGACCATAGTCTGCGGATCACGATTTGTAGCCGACAGCACCCGGACGTTGACGCGCTTCTTGGTGTTGGTGCCCAGCGGCCGGAATTCGCCTTCTTGCAACACGCGCAGCAGCTTCACCTGAAACGCGGGACTGGTCTCGGTCACTTCGTCCAGCAAGAGCGTTCCGCCGTCGGCCTCTTCAAATAATCCTCGGCGCGCATTCTCAGCGCCGGTGAACGCGCCGCGTGTGTGCCCGAACAACTCGGATTCCAGGAGCGTATCGGGCAGCGCACCGCAGTTGACTGCCACGAATGGCCTTTCTGCGCGCGGGCTCTTGCGATGTATCAGGCGCGCGATTAGCTCTTTGCCCGTTCCGGACTCGCCTCGGATCATCACCGGTAGATCGGTGACTGCGACGCGCGCGGCGGTCTTGACAACGTCGATCATCGCCGGACTGTTCCCGAGTATTTCCTGCTGCGGGGTACTTGAGCTTTCAATCGCGACGAGTTTGCTTGGATAGCGGCGCTGCTCGACGGCGGAAGCGATCGCTTGAAGGACGCCGATCGAGAAGGGTTTGCAAATGTAATCATTCGCTCCGTGCTGAACCGCATCTATGGCGGCTTCGACGGACGCTTGGCCGGTCATCAGAACAATCTCCGCATGCGACCGCAAGGTTCCGCGAAACGTCTTCAGCACCTCGAACCCAGTCAGTCCGTCCATCACCACATCACAAAAGACCAGATCGAACTCGAACTCGCCGCCCAGGTCCAACGCGTCGCGGCCGTTGGCCGCGAGCCAAACCTGGTAGCCCTGTTCAACCATGGCGTCTTTCACCAATTCGCGAACCGAGTCTTCGTCGTCGACGACCAGTATTTTCATAGCCACCTCGCTCGTAGATTCTGAACACGAGGAGGAGCGCAAGCCCTGTGCCGTTTCGTCTGACATTTCAAGTCCCCACTAAGATAGAGTTAGTCATCAATCTAGCCCGCAGCGTTGGGGACAATTGCCACCAGTCACAAGGGCGATGGTGCCAAAGGCAACACCGCGAGACGGTAACAGAATTACCAGTCATCAGTTTCGCGGAGGCACAATTAAGGTAGTCAAAAGGAACAAGCGCCAAAAGGCACGTGGGGATCATGCCGCTTCTTGCCCGCATCTTGGGGAAGCATTCCCTTGACGGTGTTAATTCTATGCAATTGCGTCTGGCGTATCAATAGCTCTTTTCAGACTCGAAGCGCGCAGACGCGGACCGTGGCGAGGAATCGCACTGTGACGCATTGGAACAATCGGATCGTTAGCAAGCACATCAAAGCTCACACAACTCAAACTAGTAGCATTACCTAAACCGGTACTCTGTCTTTGTATTGAAAACTAAGATACAGCTATGCTAGGTTGGCGCGGAGGTTGGCCGTCAGAGTGAATCGCGGTCGTTTCGTTCTTATCGTGCCATCACAACGCACTTATTCGGCCGGATCCTGACCGCCGTGCAAGAATCAGAAGCTGCCTGCGCGCTCCGTTACCAGACGTTGCCGGCAGAGACGACCAGCCGGTTTTGTTCGCACCTATGTCGTGGAGAATTGGGGCTCGAAGGCTCCTGCAAAGCTTGAGTAAAGAAACCGCCAGGAAAGCCAGGTCACAAGCAAGCGAGTTAGATCCGGATAACTCTCTCGCGGTCTGGCTGCGTCTTCAGAAATCGCTCGCCGAAAAGAACGGAATCGCCCTTACCACGCTCAGTCGCGACGGCGCAGTGATAGGGCGCATCGAGAATGACAACAGCATATGCCGGGCGATGCGCGTCTCGGCCGAGCACGCGCCGTTATGCGCGGCTGATTGTGGGGCTGCATACAGCAACGCGGTTGCCGCGGGCAAGCAGGTCGATTTTACGTGCCACGCCGGACTCCACTGTTTCGCCATCCCAGTGGCCATCGACCAGAAACAGTTGGTTATACTGGGAGGGCGGTCGTTTGCTTCCACTACCGAGTACACCGAGTTCCTGCGCGGGTACGAAGATCTCGCAGCCGTTGGGAGCGGCGACTGCCTCAAGAGCATCAAGTTCATCGACACACGCGAGTTGATCGAAGCCGCCGATCTCGTGGGCTCGACCGCTTCATATCACTTTCAGAATGCGCGAAGGTCTGAACAGCAAGCGGAGGGCGCCGAAGGATCCACGAGCCTGTTAGACGCGCAACTCGAGATCGTTCGGCTCACCGATCAGCTCGAAACCAGACGGCGATCGATCGGGCAGTTCTATGAGTTTCTGCGGGGGATATCGTCCTCGCTTGACTCGCAAAAGGTGTATCATTCGCTGCTGGAAAAATTCAGCGAGATGATGAAAGCCGAGCGCAGCTCGCTGATGATCCTCAACCAGGAATCAAACGAACTTGCCCTGGAAGCGGCTCTGGGAGCGGATCCCGAGGTTGGCGGTTCGATTCGGCTAAAGCTTGGCGACCCCATCGCCGGAGCGGTGCTGGCCAGCGGCGCGCCTCTCGTAGTGCGCGACGCCGACACCGATTCGCGAATTCCTCGCGACCGGCCCGGCCGCTACAAGACCAAATCGTTTATCAGCTACCCGATAACTCTTGGGTTGCGCAAAGTTGGGGTCATCAACCTGACGGACCGCATGGACGGTGTTCCCTACGAGAACGAGGACCTGATGATGCTCGAGATGATGGCGCCTCATCTCGCATTGATAATCGACCGGACCGAGTGGGCCAAAAAGGCCGAGACGTTTCAGCAAATGTCTTTGACCGATCCGCTGACCGGATTGCCAAATCGCCGTTACCTTCAGGACAGGCTGTTTGAGGAAGTCGAGCGGTCCAAACGCTACAATACGCCGCTGTCTTTCATGATCATCGACGTCGATCGGTTCAAGAGCTACAACGACGTCTACGGACACACGAATGCGGACCGCGTGCTGGTAAAGACTGCCCAGCTACTGCGCAATTCGATTCGCGCGATCGATATGTCGGCGAGGTTCGCAGGAGATGAGTTCTGCATCGTGCTGCCCGAAACCGAGCTTGGTGACGCCGCGCGCATAGCCGAGCGGTTGCGAAAGAATATATGCGAGACGGAGTACAGGACGGAGCAGGGCGATTTAATGGGACAGGTGACGATCAGCACCGGGATCTCTTCGTTTAGCGGCTCGCGGCAAAGCCCTCTTGCGATCATGGAAACCGCTGACCGTGCTCTCTATCAAGCAAAGACGCTCGGCCGCAACTGCGTGGCGGTCTATGAAGACGTGCACGCTGCTGATTGATGCAGGGGCCCACGGCGGGACGCCCTTACAAGTGAAACCAGATGACTGATTCCAACTCACGACAGATTCTGAGCCGCCTCTCCGATGAGGATTTCGCCGGCCGAGAGGTTGAGTTGGCCCGAGTGTACGCCCTTGCGCGAAAAGCCACTGAAGCCCCAGCACACGATTCGGTTTCGAATGCGCTCTTGCTTGGCGCGCCGAGAGCCGGCAAGACCGAGATCCTCCGCAAGAGTTTTGACCGCCTCTTTAACGCAGGCGGCGAGGCTTTACCTTTCTACTATGCGTTGCGACGCTCCAGCCTCGATCCGGAAAAGTTCGCGCGTGATTATTTCTCGCAGTGCCTTGCACAGTTTGTTGCTTTCAGACGCAATGATCCGAAGCTGATTGCGGCCGCCGATGAGCCGCTCGCAGTCATCAATCGCGCAGCGGCGGCAGAAGACTACCTTTTTGTGAGATCGATGATCGATTCATTCTCGCGCGCCTTGCAATCTGAGGACAGGGCTTCGCTGTTGCGCGTTGCTGTATCGGCTCCGGCCGCCGCGGCCGCGCACGCTGGACTCAAGCCGCTGGTGATGATTGACAACGCGGACCGCCTTGCAGGCACCGAACTTCATCCCGAGTTTATTCGAGCGCTTGGGACCGGCGGGACCTGGCCCCAATTAAGTCCGGTGTATGTGCTTACTGGTTTGGCGCGACTGGTGACAGACTTGATCCCGCCAGATCAGGAAATCTTTGACAGAATCGAAGTGATTCAAGTCGAACGAATGAGCGACGAGTCTCTGGAGAGGCTCATACGCCGGCGCGCCGAGCTGCTCGGAATCGCAGCGAGCGACTCGACGATCGAGTTGATCGTTCAGCAGCTCAATTGCGACTTCTTCTACACACGCGCGATTCTCGACGCGGCGGCGTCGCGCGGAAGGTCGCTGAAGACTTTCATCGAGTTCGAGCGGCTCTACACCAGCGAAGTGTTGAACGGGCGGATCGGTCATTATCTCGACGAGTTGTTACGCGATGTAGCCCCGAACTCTCGCGACCGGCGTGCCGTGCTTGAAGCTCTCGCGGTAGTCATCGAAGCAGGATCTCCGGTTCCGATCGACGCCGTGACCGAACGCATGCGCGAGCATACGGCCGATAGTGAAGCGTTGCTTGGGCGCCTGCACTCCTGCGAGATGCTGGATATGAGTTACGGTCTCGTGACCGCGTCCGGCGACCAGGTGCTGGCGGATTACGTGCGCGCGAAGTATCGCAGCGAGATTGCCGGCGCGCCCAGGCCCGTTGCCGGCGAAGAGCTGCTCCGCGAGAAGCTCAAACACTCATATCGCCTGATGATGTCGCGTTACAATCGCGCGATCGAATCGCAGCTCGTCGAGCTGCTCTCACGTTTCGATTTTCAAAACGTTCCGGCCAGCCTGTTCGACCACGTTGCTTATGACACACGTTATCGCGGGACGAGCCGCGTGCACGTCCGGCGCGCGCTCGATGATGAGCAGGAGCGAGTCCGCCTGCCTCAGATCGTGCTCGTCCACGATTTGGACTCGGGTGAGCAGCCGGGTGTGAACTGGCGCTTGTTCGGTGCGACCGGTTTCGAAGGAGGCATCTACACCGAAGCCAACGAAGTGCTGTGGCTGGTCGCGCTGATAAACTCGAAGGAGCCGCTCGATGTCGAGACGCTCGGGCGGATCGATCAGCGGCTCGAGCCGGCGGTGCGCGGGCAAGGAGCGAAATTCGGGACGATGTCGCACGCCGTTCGCTGGTACATCAGCAAGGAAGGCTTCTCGGCAGTCGCGTCAGAAAGGCTGGCAAGCTTGCACGCGTACCGCTCGACCTATTCGCATCTCGATCTTATTCAGGACTACTTGACCAGATTGGCGTTGGGCGGTAAAGTGCGCCCCGCCAGCGAGTTCGAGCTCGTCATTCCAATCGAGGAAGAAGCCGAGTTGATCGCCGCGCGCACAGCCGAGCAGATCGCACGCGCCGCCGACTTTGATCAGGAATCGATCAATCAGATCAAGACCGCTCTGATCGAGGCGTGCATCAACGCAGCCGAGCACAGCGACAGTCCTGACAGAAAAATCCATCAGCGCTTCGCAATCGACGAAGATAAGCTTATAATCACCGTATCGAACAAGGGCAAAACTTTTGGCAGGGCGAATGGACAAGCGACCCCCGCGCTTGGCGCTCAGCCGGCGAAAGGCGCGCGCGGCCGCGGATTGCAAATAATCCGCGCACTGATGGATGAGGTGGAGTTCGAACGCACGGACGATGGCGCGCGCCTCGTAATGACCAAGTACCTCAAACGCCCCGGCAGTCAATAGCAGGAACATCACGTATAGCAGCAAGGCGGAGACTGGTCGCACACGCGCCGGTGTCTGGCTGTTTGTCTGCTGCTCTTGGAGGAACGCTATGAGTGCTGCTGAGATCAGAGCCAGGTTAATCGAGGACGCGGTGGTGATCTATCCCGGGCCTTACCTCAATCAGCTTCGAGGAGAGAGCATCGAGACTCAGTGTCGGGAGTTTCTCGCAACCGGTGTGCGGCGCATCGTGATCAATTTCGAAGAAACAGAATTGATCAACAGCATCGGCATCTCGATATTGCTCGGGGTGATCGAGTCGGTGAACCGCGCGCAAGGCGCGTTGGTGCTCTCGAATCTGAACGCTTCGAATCGCGAGTTGTTTGAGATGCTGGGTTTAATGTCACACGTCGAGATGGTGGACACCGAAGAGATCGCGCTTGTTAAGCTGAGCAGCGAAGGCGAAGTGGCGCACGCTGCGATTTAGCACGGGAATTCTATTTTCCATTTTCCTTTTGTCATTGTTTATTTGCCATTGAAGAGGCGTCGCTTCGATTACCTCCGGGTGCCAAATAAAAAATGACAAATGACAAATGACAAATGGAAAATGGAAAATGGAAAATAGGCTCGTTCTCTTTCGCGACTTCTCGCAATTGATAACATAGGAGACAAAATGAACCTCACGCTCCGGAAGATGCTCCACAACGTAAGCGCCCTGACTGATCTAGCAGCCGAGATCAGCTCGACGCATAACTTCGAAGAGGTCACGCGCGCGTCGCTTCACACATTGCTGGGCGCGCTCGCAATCCCACGGGGCGCAATCGCGCGATACACGACCAAGCCTCGGCAGTTGAAGATTATGGCCGCAAAAGGACTTGAAGGAGCTGTCGGCCAGCGCATCGCGCTCGATCGCGTAGAGGCCGAGCGTCTAACCGCTCGTACGCAGCCGATATCCATTCACGCTGAAAGCGACGGGCTCGCGCACTTTGTCGAGCGCAACGGAGAGATGCTCAACCGCATGCGAGCGCACATCTCGGTTCCGATGATCGCGCGCGGCGAGTTGATGGGTTTGATTTTCCTGTCCGAGAAGTTCACTCGCGAAGAGTACACCGGCGAAGACATCGAGATCATCGGGGCGATCTCGCGAAGCATCGCCATCGCTTTCTACAACCACCGGCTGATGGTCATGCACAAACGCAAAGCCGACGAGAACCGGCGGCTATATGCCGAGATGCGCCAGATCTACCGCGACACGGTTCGCGCGTTCGGCGCGGCTATCGACTTGAAAGACGCATACACTAAAGGCCATTCCGATCGCGTCGCGCGCTACGCCGAAGCCATCGCGCGCGAAATGGGTTTGACCGGACTGGACCTCGAGCACGTCGGCGTAGCCGGCTACTTGCACGACATCGGCAAGATCACCGTCGATCGCGCGATCATCAACAATCCGCGCCCGCTGACCGACAAGGAGTTCGGCGAGCTGAACAAGCACGTGACCACCGGCTTCGAGATACTGTCGAACATCCGCCGCCCATGGGACGAGATCGCTTATATGACCAAGTGCCATCACGAAAAGGTTGACGGCACGGGCTATCCACAAGGCTTGCGCGGCGACGAGATACCGCTCGGCTCAAAGATCGTGACTCTCGCCGATTCATTCGACGCGATGATGACGGATCGTCCTTATCGCTCTCGTTTGTCGTTGGAACAGACGCTCGCCGATTTGCGAAAGCACACCGACAAGCAGTTCGATAGAGAAGTGGTCGCCGCGTTCTGCCGTTTGTTGTTGAAAGAGATTAACGGCGCGACTCAGAAGCGAGTGTTCATTCCGATGATCGGTTTGAAATTCGACCGAGTAGCGATAACAGCAACACTGGACTCGATGCTCGCCGAGTTGGAGGGAACGCGGCCACAGTACCGCTCAGCGGCGTCGTGACCTCGGGATACCGGAAGGATTAATGCTCATTGACCGATAAGAGATCCTAAGGTCGCGCGGCCTTCCTCGATGTCTGTAGCATCCATTCTAGAATGCACGTTGTGAGTCTTGAGAAATCAATTAGCTTCGTCGATGGTCAAATCCAATATCTCTGCCACCCGGCCGAGGCTAATGGCGTCGGCGCGAAAGGCTTCAAGCACGGCTGTCTCCAATAGCGCTTGGGCGATTTCGCCGCCGCTTTGCTCGAAGATCCTCTCTGGAATGGTGAGGGTCACGCCCATTAGCTGCTCCTTGTTGGCCTAAGTGTAAGGCCGTAGCGCCTCTTTGATCAACGCGCGTGTGATTGAGAATGCGTGTCAGAGTCTTGCGTCCGGCACGTGGCGAGGCGCTCATACCCCCTCACAAGAAAGCGTGTGAAACTCCGAGGATGCCACGGGCTTGTCCCGTTGGAGGTTCACGATGACTGCTACAACGATCGCATGCGACTCGCGAGATGCCACGGGCTTGCCCCGTGGAGATTCACGCTGGCTGCTGGTTTGGCGGCACGGCTATTCGGCGTTTAGCAGCGAGCGTGAACCTCCACGGGGCAAGCCCGTGGCATCCTTGGCCCCACACCTCGGCCATGTGTGCAGCGAGCGTGAACCTCCAACGGGGCAAGCCCGTGGCATCCTTGGCTCCACACCTCGGCCTTGTGTAGCAGCGACCGTGAACCTCCAACGGGGCAAGCCCGTGGCATCCTTGGCCCCACACCTCGGCCTTGTGTAGCAGCGACTGTGAAAGGGAATCAATCAGACAAGAAAAGGTACATCTGAGGGTCATCTCGGCTACAGGAAGCTTTACCGCACGATCTGAAAAATGCTGCGCCGCTCGACGCTCACTCCTCGTCTCCCTCGGCGTCAACGTTCTTAAAGTCTTCGGCTACTTCCTGCAAGTCAGTTTGAAAGAGCGGATCGTTCGCGGCCTCGCGGAGCTCGGCGAGTTTCGCGGCATTGGCTCAGGCCGTATGCCTTCGTGGAACTCATCATCCGGGTCGATCTCTACTTCGGGCATAGGCTCGAAATTCGACTCATCGAAGGGCGGCATCTCAGGCTCGGGAGCGCCAAGCTCGCGGAGATGCTTCTGCGTGGCGACGAGTCCCCAGTGATAAGCGAACGGCGCCCGTCGCACCACGCGAGGCGATAGGCTTGGGTGGCTGCGGCGATGGCTTGCTCCAAATTGCCAGCATCGCGTTCGAGTTGAGCCAGAACGTTGCAGGCATCGGCGTGGAAGAGCGGATACGGCCCGCGCTCGGCAGGAGACCAGACCTGGTCGAGGAGTTCGCGCGCGGCATCGCAGTCCGGGTTCTGCCGGTGCAGTTCGGCCAGGGCAGTCAGGGCCGGGAGTTCTTCTTCTACATAGTTGACTGCGCGAGCACGGGTGAGTGAGTGATGGAGGCGTTCAGCCTCGACCATCTCGATAGTGAGTGGATGATCTTTGTGGATGAGGAAGACGGGGATAGGAATGAATGCCGCGCTCGACGGCACGGTTGAATTCCATTTCGGTGATAGAGATGTCGGATCCTTCAGGCATGTGTCCGTAACGCCAAGCATAGATCCCGATGTAGATGTCGGCCTTATCCACCATCTCCGTCGAGACCTTTACCGCGTCGGCGTCTCGCGCCGGAAGCTGTTCCATTGCAATCGGCAAGACGCCCAGACGCAGACAAGCATCAATCGCTTCCTTGCGATGCTCCGGCAAATCGAGCGACGTGCTGCTGATCATTGCTACTTTTATCTTTGGTTGTTCAGGCATATCCCGACGAGCGATGTGTTTTGGCTACAAACACGATTATCGTTCGCTGAGAGTATATGTGTTTTGCGGTTTCGAGGGAACTCCAAAGGAGGTGAAGCTCATCACTGAATGTTGAGCCACCGAACGGAACGTGTGAAATACTGAACCGGAAAGCCTATGAATAGAAAGCGAACGCGGGCTCACGCGTCGCCAGATAGGTTCGTAGTTCGGCCTTCAGGCGGAAGTTTGTAATCGGGTTGAGGTGCGGTGATTCGCTACAAACTTCCGCCTGAAGGCCGAACTACGAACCTTGCGTCTGAAAAGTTTGCAGCCTCGCCGATGTGAGGTGACGGCCGTCACATCGAGATGTGATGGCCGCGCTAGAGACGAAGGCCGGGATGGGCGGAGAATCCGTAATGGCCGCGAGCGCACCAAGAGGTCTTGATCCCTGCAATAATTCGAGCGGTGCGAATGGAGCCTTGGCGTTTGCGGCCGCTTATCGCTCGGAGTCCCACCAAACGATCAAGCCCCGAGTTTCGCTGTTTGATGCTCCGTGGTATTGTCAGCCTTAAAGGAGGCGCGTATGACTTCGATCAAGGCTGCAGACGCTCAGGAAGAAACCATCGAGATTTCGCTGACCGGACAGTCACTGCTCGAGAATCCCCTGTTAAACAAAGGGAGCGCGTTTTCGGAAGAGGAACGCCGCGAATTCGGACTGCTTGGACTGGTGCCGCCGCACGTTTCCACAACGGAAGAGCAGCTCGCGCGCACGTACGAAAGCTACAAGCATAAGAGCACGGATCTGGAACGCTACATCTATCTGGTCAGCCTGCAGGACCGCAACGAAACCCTGTTCTACAGATTGCTGCAAGAGCACATCACTGAGATGATGCCGGTAATCTACACGCCGGTGGTAGGCGAGGGCTGCAAGCAGTACAGCCACATATACCGCAGGCCTCGCGGGCTCTACATTCCATACGCGCAACGCAACGACATTGGCGCGGTCCTCTCCAACGCTCCAACAAACGAAGTCGACGTCATAGTAGTCACCGACGGCGAGCGCATACTTGGGCTTGGCGACCTGGGCTTCGGCGGCATGGGCATTCCCGTCGGCAAGCTCTCGCTATACACGTTGTGCGCCGGGGTGCCTCCAGCGAGGACGCTTCCGATCATCCTGGACGTCGGAACTGACAACCAGGAACTGCTGCGCGATCCACTGTACCTCGGGCGGCGGCACGAACGCGTGCGAGGTCAGGAGTACGACGACTTCATCGAGCACTTTGTGCAGGCGGTCATCGGCGAGTTTCCCAACGTGCTCTTGCAGTGGGAAGACTTCTCGAAGAACAACGCCACGCGACTGCTCGAACGCTATCGCGATCGGCTCTGCACGTTCAACGATGACATACAGGGAACAGGGGCGGTCACCCTTGCCGGCTTCCTTGCTGCTATGGATGTGATTGGTTCGAAGATCAGCAAACAGCAGATCGTGATGCTGGGCGCCGGCTCGTCGGCTACCGGAATAAGCGATCAGATAGTGTCCGCGATGATGAGCGAAGGACTCACCGAGGAAGAAGCCAGGTCGGCGATCTGGTTGGTGGACAGCCACGGACTCGTGCACGCGGGACGCCTCGGGCTTGAGCCGTTCAAGCAGAAGTATGCTCAGGACCCGGCGCGAGTGAGCGCCTGGCAAGTCGCTGAGCTGGATCGCATCACGCTCCTGGATGTGATCAAGAATGTGAAGCCGTCGATTCTGGTGGGCACGTCGGCTCAGCCAGGCGCCTTCACTGAGGAGATCATTCGCGAGATGGCAAAACATGTCGACCGGCCGGTCATCTTCCCGCTATCGAACCCGACGTCGAAGAGTGAAGCCGTGCCGGTGGATCTGATCAACTGGACCGGAGGCCGGGCGCTGGTCGCCACCGGTAGTCCGTTCCCACCGGTTGTCTTTAAGAATCGTGTGATCGACATCGGGCAGTGCAATAATGCGTTCGTGTTTCCGGGCGTAGGTTTGGGAGTGATTGCCTCAGGTGCCCGACGGGTGACCAACGAGATGTTTGTCGCAGCGGCGCGCGCTCTGGCCGAGTTTTCGCCTGCACTCCAGGATCCGGCGGCCTCGCTTTACCCGGCGCTTGAGGGTGTCCGCAAGATGTCACGTCGCGTCGCGCTGGCGGTTGCCGGCGAAGCCTTGCGTTTGGGACTTACAGACGCGGTTTCCAAAGAGGACCTCGAGCGGCGAGTCGCCGCGAAGATGTGGGTACCGCGATACGCACGCTACGTTCGCGCTGGACGGCAAGCCTAGATTCAACCAGAACCAAGGAGGAAATATGAGTGAGGATACGCTGACAGTCACCGACAATCGGACTGGGAAGCAGTACGAGATTCCGATTGAGAACGGTGTGATCCGGGCGATGGACCTGCGGAAGATCAAGGTCTCAGACGAAGACTTCGGGCTGATGAGCTACGATCCTGCGTTTATGAACACCGCCTCTTGCAGGAGCAACATCACGTTTATAGACGGAGACAAAGGAATCCTGCGTTATCGGGGCTATCCGATCGAGCAGCTCGCCGAGCACAGCACATATCTGGAGGTCGCCTACCTGCTTCTACATGGAGAGTTGCCGGCTGCGGGGCAGTTGAAGGACTGGTCCTGGAACATCACTCACCACACCTTCATACACGAGCAAATCAAGAAAGCCATGGATGGCTTCCACTACGACGCGCATCCGATGGGGATGCTGATCGGGACGGTAGGCGCGCTGTCCACGTTTTACAAGGATGCCAAGGACATCTTCAACCCTGCCTCGCGGCGCCATCAGATATACCGGCTGATTGCGAAGATGCCGACGCTGGCCGCGTTCGCGTACCGTCATAGCGTGGGGATGCCGTACGACTATCCCGACAACGACCTGAGCTATCCCGGCAACTTCCTCAACATGATGTTCAAGATGACCGAAGTGAAGTACAAACCGAATCGCGTTCTGGAGCATGCACTCGACGTGTTGTTCATCTTGCACGCCGACCACGAGCAGAATTGCGGCACCAACGCGATGCGCAGCATCGGCAGCTCCCAGGTCGATCCGTACTCGGCTGTGGCCGGCGCGGCAGCAGCGCTGTACGGGCCACTTCACGGCGGCGCGAACGAGGCCGTGCTTCGAATGTTGAACGAGATCGGCTCGAAGGATTGCGTGCCGGAATACATCAAGCGCGTGAAGAGCGGCGAAGGCAGGCTGATGGGATTTGGGCACAGGGTCTACAAGAACTACGATCCGCGCGCGCGGATAATCAAACAGATCGCAGACGAAGTATTCGAAGTGACCGGCAAGAACCCGATATTGGACATCGCGCTCGAGTTGGAACGCATCGCGCTCGAGGACGAATACTTCGTGAGCAGAAAGCTGTATCCGAACGTCGACTTCTACTCGGGTATCATCTATCAAGCGATGAGCTTCCCGGTCGACATGTTCCCGGTGCTGTTCGCAATCCCGCGCACATCGGGCTGGCTCGCGCAGTGGGAAGAGATGCTGCTGGACAAGGAGCAGAAGATCGCGCGTCCGAGACAGGTGTATCTCGGCTACGATGCGCGCGACTACATTGGCGTCGAGAAGAGAAAGGAAAGCGACACGAAAGCTGCAACGGCGGACTGAGCAGTCAGTCTGTAGAGCTAGCTCCCGACTTCGGCGAGTAGCATGAGCCTGTGTGGGAGCAAGTCGCTGAGTCCATCTAGTGCAGGGTCACTCATCGATCAGCTTGCGAAAATACTCACTCAGCGAATCGAGACTGACCCTATATTGCTTGCCGGCGCGGACAGCTCGCACCAGGCCGATTCCAATCCAGAACTGGACTGTGCGTCTGGAAATGCCGGCGAATTTCGCAGCGTGTGCGGTGTCGGCAAAGAGTTGTTCACGCTGTTTGGTTGTCCCGTTCAGGTACAGTTTCAATAACTCGGAATCGCTAGTCTTTTGGGCGCGGGCCTTAGCCGCCGCCCTCTGCGCTGCAGTTAATCGATCTGTGTGCGGTTTCATGGGGGCCTCCATAGGTAAGAGCCGATGGGCATCTCAGAGCGAAGCCGAAGGAATGCCGGCGATAGATTGATCGGTTTCCAAGTGTTCAGTCTCAGGCCCGATGTCTGACCTCCGGCCTCTGCTTTTCAGACTTTCTGATCTCTCACGTCAGATCCTTGACTCTGACCTCAGAATGTCTGACTTCCGATCTTTGATGCGAATGGATGTTCGGGCCGGAACCGAGGGGCGTCATTGCAAGATGTATCCTAATGTCCCCTCACTGATTGAGGACGGAAAAGGGGAGTGAAGTAATGCGAAAAATATTTAGATCGTGGGTAACAAAAAAGCGGGCTGTGTCCGATGGCCGCGGTAACTCAGAGTCCTCGGGCCGTTTCACGACAATCCTGAGAGCCTTTCTCTTTAGCTGCGATTGATTGGAAGCGATTGCGAGCCATGACAGCGCCAGAATATCTGCTCGCTGGCGAGAATGTCAATATTTCAAGCCTGATCCCCTCCCTGGCGGGTGTGATTAAAAGTGGGACTTGGGCCATAATAACGGCAAGCCTTCCAGGAAG
>CAZJQQ010000039.1:0-34959 GCA_964548075.1 uncultured Clostridia bacterium
CCCTCATGCACGTCGCAGCAAAGCCGGCGCCTAACCCCTCGCTCAAGCGGAGCGCTGACGAGGTAAGACACAGGGTCGAGTACCCGTGAACCGACCGATGGACCAACAGGCCTCGTGAGTATGCAATCACTCATACCGATCTTCCTCGCTGCCACCATGCTGCTGCTCGGTTGCGCGGGACACGAATCGCGCCCTGAGGGGTCCCAGAATCTGATCCCACACGATATCGTGGACCTCTCGGTAGAGATCGCGGCCATAGAAAAGGCCATTGAGACGGAGCGCCGGCGTCTCGCCGTTCCCGGCGCGGCCGTCGTGATCGTGCGGGACGACCGGGCCATTTTCCTCAAGGGGTTCGGGCTCCGCGACGTCGAGACCGGCCTGCCCGTCACTCCCCGGACGCTGTTCAGCATCGGGTCGTGCACGAAGCCGTTCACCGCCCTGGCGGTGGCAATCAGCGCGGATCATGGGCTGCTGTCGCTGGATGAATCGCCGAAGAGGTTCTTACCCTGGTTCGCGTTGCGAGACCCTGTCGCCGATGCCAGGGTCACGTTGCGCGATTTGCTCAGCCATCGAACTGGCGTGCCGGATGACCTTCCCGCAGGCTGGTTCGAGCGGTATCCCACCCATGAATTGCTGATCAGGGCCGCCATGCGGTCCAAGCCGGTCGACGAATTCCGCGAACGATTTCACTACAACAACTACATGTATCTCGCGGCCGGCGAGGTGATGGCCGCCGCGGAACATGCGACGTACGAAGCCGTCATGGCCAGTCGGGTGCTCGCGCCCCTCGGAATGCGGGGCGGCAACCTCTCGATCGGCGCGCTACGGGAGGCGGCCGATTTCTCCTTCGGCTACCCTCCTGGAGTCAATCCAAAGCGGATGTCCATGGACACCCTGGCCTTTCTTGCCGGCATCGCCCCGGCTGGAGGCATCAACTCGAACGCCGAGGATATGGCGGGATGGCTCCGGCTCATGTTGGGCGGCGGAATGCTCGACGGCCAGCGGCTGGTCTCGGAAAAGGGGTACCGGGAGTTGCTGACTCCGGCTGTTGAGACGGCGGGGGGACATTACGGATTGGGCCTGTTTATCGAGCAATGGCATGGACACCTCATCTACTTTCACCCGGGAGGGGTTCTCGGATTTGGGACGCGGTGCGAGTTCGTGCCGGACCTGGGCCTGGGGTGGGTGGTTCTGACGAATGTTGATGACCAGCAGTTCCCAAAGGCGATTCGCGAGATCATGTACACGCATCTCGTAGCACCGCGTTAGGACCCACTGGGACGGCGGGCAGAGGCTGACGCCTGGTGCGACGTGCCGCCGAACAACGAGATGCACCTGACGAGGTCCGCGATGGCGAGACGGCGCGGCCCTCGCAGGTGATCTGTGTTAGGCGTACCCACACAAAGCTGCATCAAACGGAGGGCATCAGATGGGCGAGAACACCAACCTCGATATCATCAAAGAAGCGTACGCCGCGTTCGGACGGGGCGACATTGCTGCAGTGTTGAGCGTTCAGGCTCCCAACGTTGAGTTCGAATATGCCGGCCCAAACCAAATACCGTGGGCGGGCAGCTTCCGTGGACTGGATGGCGCCAAGAAGTTCTTTGCAGCGGTCGAGGCCGAAGCAGACATAGATTCTTTCGAACCGCAGATGTTCCTGGCCCAGGGAGACCGAGTAGTGGTTCTTGGCTTCGAGAAGCTGCGATCCAAACGCACCGGCCGTTCCTATGAGAGCTATTGGGCACACAGTTACACACTCGCGGGTGGCAAGATCATCAAGTTTCGCGAGTATTCCGACACGGCCGCGGTGGCGGCGGCTTTCGGCAAGTAGGCCGCCTAACCCGGCGCTGCACCCGACGAACCGCGCATGGAGATCTGGGATGTTCGTGGCGTTTCCCTGCGCGGCTCGCGGGTGAGCGCCGATCGTTAGGCCGCGGTATGAGTTCTCGCTGGGAGGAAGGAATAATGAAGAGAATCCTGTTCACCTTGATCCTTGGAATAATGGTTCCTATCTCTGCTTTTGGGCAGCAAGTGCCAGCGGACTTGATCTTGTTCAATGGCAAAGTCTTCACTGCTGATCCTGCACGTCCTTACGCACAAGCCATTGCTATTCGCGGCGAGCGCATTATTGCTGTCGGCACATCTGCTGAAATCACCGTTCTGGATGGCCCGAAAACGCGGCGTATTGATCTGCAAGGTCGACTTGTCATTCCCGGCATCAACGATGCTCATTATCACCACACCCCAGACCCTCCCGGGTACTATCTCCAGTTCAACAGCCTGGAGCCGAGTTGGCAGGAAGTGCTCGACGCGCTTGGCAATGCTGTGAAGCAAACGCCAAAAGGAACGTGGATATTTGGCTCAATCGGGGTGGTGGTAGTGGCCGAGCCCCAAGCTACGCGCTTTGCCCTTGATCAGGTTGCGCCTGATCATCTTGTGTTGCTCCGAGCATTTTACGGTCACGGATATATCATCAACTCAAAAGCCATGCCGGCTTTGGGCATCACCGATGAAGAGCCGGACCCGATGGGAGGTTACTTTGAGCGCACATCAGGATCGAAGCGAATAAACGGCAAGTCTTTTGAGTATGCTGATTGGCAGTTGAGTCGCCGACTGGCTAGTGCTGTTTCGGATGAGGAGGCAATCAAGAGCATGCGCGCTTTTGCGGATGAAGCGGTTCGATATGGAATAACCTCTGTACAGAATATGTCCTTTCTACCGGCAGGTCGTTACGTCCATTTGTTGACAAAAGCGAGAGTGCCGATTCGCGTTCGTGTTATCCGCTTCCCTATGACCAGTGTTAGGGGGCGCGATTTGACAGAAGGCCGTAACCTTCCGCTTCATCCGCCATCGTCGCCACTGGTCACTGTCAATGGCACAAAATGGATTCTTGATGGGACACCTCTGGAACGAGGGGCGGCATTGCGTGCGCCTTACCGTGATCGCGCAGGTTGGTCAGGACGGCTCAATTTTCCTGCGGAAGAAATAGCTTCGATGATGAGGGAGTCATTGGCTCGCAAAGATCAACTCCTCGTTCATTGCGCGGGGGACAAACCAGTCGAAGTACTATTCAACGCTATGGAAGGGATAAGCTCAAAGATTGACTGGGGACAGATGCGTGTGAGAGTTGAGCACGGGGATGGTGTAATAGGTGATTTAATCCCGCGCGCTCGTCGGTTGGGTGTGGTTGTAGTGCAGAATCCATCGCACTTCACATTCACAGAGATATTGCATAGCCGTTATGGCTCAGACATCCAATTCTTACCCCTGCGCTCACTTCTCGATGCAAGGATTCCAGTGGCGTTTGGTTCCGATGGGCCGCTCAACCCTTATCTGAATATCATGTTTGCTGTCATTCACCCGGCCAGACCTACGGAAGCTATTACCCGTGAGCAGGCAGTCGAAGCATACACACGCGGGTCGGCTTTCGCAGAGCATGCCGAGCAAGAAAAAGGCAGTATCGAAAAAGCTAAACTGGCAGACTTAGCCGTGCTTTCACAAGATATATTCACAGTAACTGTCGATGAGTTGCCGAAGACGCAGAGTGTCTTGACCATTATTGGCGGCAAGATTGTTTATGATGCAGGTGTCTTGAAGTAATGAGATGCAAAGACGCGCAGAGTTGACATCAGAGAAGCGGCCTAACTTCCCGCATCCACCGTAGCCGCAAACTGCGCGGCACGGTGATGCGAAACGTTAAGCGCAGAGCGCCTTGAGTTTGGTTGTCATACCTTCCGGAGATTTCAACGATAGGATGAACGAGCTGATCGCGCGCTTATCGATCACCTGATCAGCTCGCTTGTCGCTTTGAGCGCACCGTCGTATTTCATCCCACTCCTCTTTGCGTATGCTCATGAACGCGTTGACGACTTTCGGGTCGAAGTGCGAGCCCGAACCCGCGGCGATTTCCTCGCACGCTATCTCGTGGGATTGGCCGGCGCGATACGGCCGGTCGCTCCTGATCGCGTCGTACGCATCGGCTACCGCAAAAATGCGAGCGTGAATGTGAATCCCATCGCCTCGCAGCTTGTTCGGGTACCCGCTTCCGTCGTACTTCTCGTGATGCTGACCCACCACCCAACGCGCGCCCGACAGGAACTCGACTCCGTCTATTATGCGCAGGCCGTGGCCGACGTGCTCACGCATTCTCACCCATTCATCGGTTGTGAGCGAGCCCGGCTTCAGCAACACGGCGTCTGGCACTCCTACCTTGCCGATGTCGTGAAGCAGCGCGCCTTGCTCGAGCGCGATCAGATCATTCGAACGCAGCCTCATCTTCCTGCCTAACCTCATCGAGTAAGCCACCACGCGGTCCGAGTGTCCGCGCGTCTCGATGTCTCGGGCTTCGAGCGTGCCGGCCAGCCCCCGAAGAGTCGCCCGATAGTTCCGATAGAGGGTATCAAGCATGAAGCTCAGGTCTTCGTTCGCCGACCGCAGCTCATCGGTCCTGATCCGCACGCGCTCTTCAAGGACCTGTTCATAGCGGTACTTTTCTTCCATAGCCTGCTCATAACGAAGCGCACGATCCACCGCGAGCGTTACGCGCGCCAGATCGAACGGTTTGGTGATGTAGTCGAACGCGCCCTGGCGCATCGCCTCGACCGCAAAATCGATGTCAGTCATCGCGGATATCATGACCACGACAGTGCGCGGGCAGGTCTCCTGTACGTAGCGGCAAAGCTCGAGTCCGCTTTTCCCCGGCATCGTGATGTCGCTCAACACAAGGTTGAACGAGCCGAACTGGAGCAGGGTGACCGCTTCTTCCGCGCTCGCGGCCGTTGCGCACCAGTGGCTGTCGTCCAGACAAGCGCTGAGGAGACTGCGAATCCCTTCGTCGTCATCGACAATCAGTACGGAGGCATTTGTTCTCGTCATGAAGCGCTCCTTATGTTCTCAGGGTTAGAAAAGCGATTGGGCGGTTGGCCCTTGAAGGTCAACTGTGGCGCGGCAAGATTCGGACCGGCGAAAGTCTTTAGCTTGCTTGATCGCGACGGATGTTGAAGCTTGAACAGCGCCTTCGCTTCGATCTGGCGGACGCGCTCGCGGGTGACGCCAAAGTAACCTCCTACTTCGTCCAGCGTGTGCTCGCGGCCGGAGTGCCCCAGCCCGAAGCGCATCTTCAGGACCTTCTCTTCTCGCGGCGTCAAGTGTTTCAACGCGTCATTGATAGCGTCGCGCAGGTCTGAGTTGATCAATTCTTCGCTGAATCCGGCTACCGATTTGTCCTCGATCAACTCGCCGAGGCTCACATCCTCATCCGCGCCGACCGGCGTTTCTAGTGAGATCGGCTCTTGCACGACTTCGAACACCTTGCGCACTCGGGCCTCCGGTACATCGAGCCTCTTCGAAATCTCTTCCGCAGTGGGCGCGTGGCCCAGCTCCTGTTCCAGCGCGCGGCAAGCCTGAACCTGCTTGTTGATGGTCTCGACCATGTGGACGGGAATGCGGATCGTGTGAGCCTGTTCCATTATTGCGCGGGTGATCGCCTGGCGAATCCACCACGTGCCGTAGGTCGAGAACTTGAACCCGCGCCGCCAGTCGAACTTGTCGACCGCCCGCATCAACCCTACGTTGCCTTCCTGGATCAGATCGAGAAACTGGAGCCCGCGGTTAGTGTACTTCTTCGCGATCGATACTACCAACCTGAGATTGGATCTGACCATCTCGTCCCTGGCAAAGCCAGCCTCGGCGTCTCCAACGCTCAGGCGTGCGAGCGCGCGCTCAAGCTCAGTGAAGCTGACACGCCAGGCAGCTTCCAACTGAACCAGATTGCGATTGGCCTGTCGCAGCGCGCGCTTGAGCTCGCTCTCATTCGCGCGCCGGCTCCTTTTCCGTTCGAGCGCGCCGCGAGCCTTTTGAATCGCGGATTTCGCGTCGCGACCCTGATTGACCGCCGCCCGAATCAATCCAGCCAGATGATCGCGCTGCGGGGAAGTAAGGTCGAGCGCGCGGCACAAGCGGCTGACGTGAACTCGCTGACGCGCGAGCTTTCGGCGCAACCGCCGAAGCTTCTTTGAGCGTTTCGGCTCGTTTTGAGCTCGCCCGCGCAGCTTCAGCGCACGCTTGTACTCGGTGGATATTTCGGCTATCGAACCAATCGTCGTGACCAGACATTCATGAATACCTGCCTCGGTGATGTCCTCCTGGTCGCGAAAGTTTATTATCTCGCGGATGTGCAGCTCGCCGCGTTTCAAGCGCTCACCGATTGCTATGATCTCCTCGATGCAGATGGGCAAGCGTGAGACCGCCTTTGCGGTCCGCCGGCAGCCGCGTTCAATCCGGAGCGCGAGGGTAGCTTCGCCTTCGCGAGTCAACATCGGCGTCACGCCCATTTCCCGGAGATAAACGCCTACCAGATCCTCCGTGCTTTCGACTTCCTTAGCAATCAGCTCGGGTTCGGACTGCGCGTCGTTCTCGAATAGGTGCTTTTCGGGGTTATTCAGTTCGGGTTGGTCGTGAGCGTTCTCGGGTTCATCAAAATCGGTTGAGTATGTTTCCCGGTCTGTAGTTCCCACTAAGTGCAGCCGGCGCGCAGGCGTCTCGTGCTCGCGGTGCGCAGCCGTTGAGGTTGCTTTTTTTCTCACAGTCGCTCCTTCAATACATAGGGCTGAGTCATACGAGGGGGCCATCACCTGAGGCGTAAATCTTCCCGAAAGGCGTGTTTTTAATAACCACGCGGCTCGGATTTGCAAAGGGCATTCCCCTCGCGGGCTACTGTTGCCGTCGAAAGGGAGTCTTAGAATGCCGCGATTACCGGAGGACCCAAACAGCTCTGCTTAGTTCAAGTGGGGACAACTGGCACACTGAAGAACCATGCTACACACAATAAGGGGCGAAGCGGTGCCAGCTATTCTATTGATATAAGTCCTCAAGTCAAGAGTTTTTTCCGCGAAAGCCCTGGTTGGACAGTGAGGGCGCCTAAGGCTAGGAGTTCCTTGCGCACCGGATCGCGAGAAGCACTACCCTTCAATACTGGCGAAACGTGAGATTGAATCTTCCTTCCATGCCGAGTTCCGTCGGCGCGGTTCTTTCAAGGATGCCGGAGACTCCGTGATATCGAAGACGACTCGGACCGCCCATCACCAGTGCGTCTCCTGATTCAAGTATGATGGTTTGCACCGGATCTTTGCGCTTTGTCCCGCCGATCATGAACTTTGCAGAGTAACCAAGAGAAAAAGAAACAACCGGAATGCCTGCCTCAATCGTTTCGGGGCGCTCGTCTTTGTCCTGATGCAGCCCGAGCCGCCCACCCTCCGGATAACGATTGATCAGACAGATGTCCGGCTCGATCGTCATGCCCGCTTCAGCCGCGGCGCGGCGGGCGAGGTCCTTCAAGTCATCGGGAAGCTCCTGCACCGGAAGCCCGTCGTAATCGGAGCGAGTCGGCTCGTATTTGTATGTCTTCGCGTTCCAGTGCCTCCCGAGACAGACCATCTTGATACTCATGTAAGCTCCGCCTCGAACCGCCGGAGTGTAGAACCCAGCGGGTTGGCTCCCAATCGCGATGCATTTCCGCACCAGAGATTTCTGCTCCTCAACCGTCAGGAAGGCGCGGAGATGAATTGTACCGGGATAGATTTCCACGGTCATTGCTCCTGTTCTCGATTTGGACATCCTGTTCGACGAATCCCCCACGAACTGCACGACGGAAACTCCTCAAGGCGCCGGCCAGCAAGACAAGCAAACCGCGAGACATCACGTCTCACCGTGATTGGTTTCTAACAACAGACGAAAGGACAATTGGCGAATGCTGCCCGAATATTGGATGTGGAGCGACCAGAGGGAATGCGACAACGGAAGTGAGCAGTAGGCAGACCCTGGCTAATACGGACTGCCTACTGCCGGAACGTTCGCGCGGGGAGCGAATCAATACTGACGGGGACGCCGAGGCAACTACAACGTAAATCGTGGAATGAGACGACTGGTACCGCGCCGCTTGCCTCTGCAAGCGGCTTCTGTCCAACAGTCGTCCCAAGCGCCTGACTCAGGCCTCACGCTTCCCGCGGCATCATGGTTATTGACAAACTACTTCTTGGCACCGATCACCGCGTCCTTAGCCGCCTTTGCGACGCGGAACCTGATCACCGTCTTCGCCGGTATTTGAATTTCGGCGCCGGTTGCCGGGTTGCGTCCCAAGCGGGCCTTGGTTTGCTTCCTGACGAGTTTGCCGATCCCAGGAATGACGAACTCGCCAGCCTTCTTCGCCTCACGATAAGCGATGCTGCTCAGCGATTCAAGGAACGCCACCGCCGTTTTTTTGTTGGTTCCAGTGGCTTCCGCCAACTCGGCCGCGATTTGCGTCTTCGACATCTTCTTTCCGTTTGCCATAAGTTCTATTGTCCTCTTTCTGAATTTTTGATCTTCTGTGTCTGTCCACAGGCATTCTAAACTCGGGTGCGGTGTTGAAGCCCGGCGATTCGCTCGATAGGGCACGTCGCTTACCGCTCAAAAAGATACCCCTGCTCCGGCCGCCCCATTGTCGAGCCAGCAAAACAGGGGATTTCAGCGACGCGAAGATTACTACACCAGCAATGAAGTTGCAACCAAAAACCGCACAAAACCCGCAATTTTATTAGGTGAAATTGAATCTAATCCAAAACGGCTCCTCATAGAGCACACGATTCGTGTCAACTGAGGGCGCCTGAACTCGCGAAGTACTCGCGGCGCCGACCGCCCGCGAAGATAGACCAAGATCAATACACATTGACTGAGGTTACTGCAGGTGAGAGAATTCGGTCTTGTGATGCCAGCCCCAGCACCGTTCAACATATTCAACCGTCTGATCGAGAAGGATGCCTCCCCGACTCAGTGAGCGTTTAAGATGTTACAGTTCAAGCAGCACCAATTCGAAACGGAGGAGCTTCCCCCAAGGTGGAGCATCGGCGTCGATCGCCGGCACGTCGCAGCTTATGTTGGTCTGGCATTGGTAGCTGGTTTCGCCGCAGGCTTCATAGCCTCGAGATACATGACTCGCCGAGAGGCTGCTGCGCCGCCGCTTGACAGCGAGACTCGGCCGCCAATCCGGCAGGCGGCCGCTGAGGCGCCGGCTGGCGAGTTCCACCGGGTCACCCGAATAGTGCGGGCCGACGCAATCGAGGTGGAGGGTGTCGGACCCGTGCGGCTCCTTGGAATAGAGACTCCCGACGGCAAATCTCCAAAGGAGATCTATGGCGTGCACGGTCAGCGCGCGGTCAGCTTCGTCGAAAAGATGTTGCTCGGACAGGACGTGCGGCTTGAATTCGACACAGGAACCGGTCGCAATAAGGACGACTTGGGGCAGACACTCGCTTACGTCTACACCCGCGATGGCACGCTGGTCAATGGCGAGATGGTGAAGCTTGGCTTCGCCTTCGTGCGTGGGGCCGAACAGTTCAGGCTGGCTAACGACTTTCGCGGGTTCGAGCGCGAAGCGATGCAAGCTATGCGCGGTGTTTGGGCTTCCTCATCTTCATCAGCGACCCTGTCTTCAACGCCATCGACAACGGCGACTCCACCACCTCTGGCGGATGACAAACAAAGGAAGCTCTCGCCGCTCGCGCCGTCGGCCTTCGGGGCTAACATTCCCGCGCTCTCGGGATCGCCAGCTACTCCGCTTGAACTCGGCGTGTGGGTATCGCCTGGCGACAAGATGTATCACAAGTCAGGGTGTGAGTTTCTGGATAAGAAGAAACGGTCGGTACCTCTGTCGCAGGCTAAGACCGACGGTTTCACGGCGTGCAGCAGGTGCTATGCCTCGACCGTGCTTAAGGCGCCATAGCCTATTGACTGATGCCTTATACTATTTCCGGATTGTCCCCTGCCAGCGTGACCTTCGGCGCGGAGTAGTAAGCCCCCCGGCTTAGAACAAAGCCCGCAGGACAAAAAACAACGAGAACAGGATCTGATCATGGACAGGCGATGTGTTTCCGTCTGCACGACGGTCGTGCTTTCACTCCTCACGCTCGCGCACTCGGGCGCCGCAAGCACATCTCGGAAGCCGGCACCGAACAAGCGGCCAGCGGCGATCACTGCTTCGCGAACTCCGACCGGCGCGCGATCACGGGACTCGAAACCCCCTACCGTGCGGGGTACAAAGGGCTGCGCGCCTTGCGCCGCGGAACTCGCTAGGAACAAGAAAGGCCAATCAATTAAGAAAAGCGCGAAGACGGTCAAAAACCTTCCTTGCCATCCAAAGGACTACGTCGATCCGAAGATCGCCAGAAACTACCAGGCCGCGTTGCGTGATATGAAACGCGCAGGCATCAAGCCGCGTGTGACGAGCGTGTGGCGTTCGTCCGATAATCAAGCGCAACTGCATCGGTGTTCGCTCAGCACCCGTTGCCGACGGGCGAACCCGGGCCTTTATCGCGCGCTTCCTGCCGGAAGATCCATCCACGAAGCGGGCTTCGCTGTCGATATGGCCGGCATAGCCACGGGTCCGCGCGGTGACAAACGGCTCACACCGCAAGGCAAGCGCATCGTCGCAATAATGAAAAAGAATGGTTTCAACTGGCGATACGGGCTGGCGGATCCGGTACACTTCGAAGCCGATCCACGAAAGCATGGGTATCGCAGCGTCCGGGAAGCCATCACCCGAACTCAGACGACTTGCCAGGTAAGGCTTGCGAAGAACAAGACTCACAAGAAGGCAACCAACAAAGTCGCGGCTGTCCGCGTTCACGTTCCTGCGAAAGCGCGCCTTTCGGCCGAGGCGAATTCAACAAAGCCCCGTCGCCACATGGGGAAAGTCAGAGCGTGACCGTTTACACAGGTGAGAGCGCCCGTGGTTGACTTCCCTTCCTTCACCTAATTAGAATCGCCGCTCTGTTCTTAGTCGCAAGAAACGACGAGCGTGTACGCCGCTCCTGGGAGCGCAGGCATCCCTGCCTGCTTGCTTGCCCTGCGAGAGGAGAGGCAGGCAGAGATGCCTGCGCTCCCAGGGGATGAGGTTACTCGGGTGAACCTATCTCTTCTAGATTGGTCCGTCATAGCTGCTTACTTCCTCTTCAATCTCGGAATTGGAATCTACTACGCGCGGCGGGCGCGCGGCAGCACAACCGACTTCTTCCTGTCGGGCCGCGACGTGCCGTGGTGGCTCGCGGGAACATCGATGGTCGCGACGACCTTCGCCGCCGACACGCCTCTTGCGGTAACCGGGTTTGTCGCCAAGAACGGCATCGCCGGAAACTGGTTGTGGTGGAACTTCGTGATGAGCGGAATGCTCACTGTGTTTCTGTACGCTCGATTGTGGAGAAGAGCGGGAGTGATGACCGACGTCGAGTTTGCGGAGCTGCGCTACTCGGGCAAACCCGCGGCGTTCTTGCGAGGCTTTCGCGCCCTTTATCTAGGTCTACCGATCAACTGCATCATCATGGGCTGGGTCAACCTGGCGATGGTGAAGATACTCGAGATAACGCTGGGTCTCGACAAGCAGGGCGCATTGAAGGTTGTCATCGGGCTTCTGATCTTCACGGCGTTTTATACAACGATCTCGGGACTGTGGGGCGTGCTGGTAACCGATCTGTTTCAATTCGTGCTGAAGATGGGAATGGTGATCGTGCTCGCCGTTCTGGCGGTGAAAGCGGTTGGCGGGATGGACGCTCTCAAGATGAAGATCGCCGCGCTTGACGCGTCAAGCGGACAGGAGGGTTCACGGCTTTCATTCTTCCCGGAATTGGATTCTGTTTGGATGCCGGCGATCACGCTGTTCACTTATCTCGCGGTGAACTGGTGGGCAAGCTGGTATCCGGGCGCCGAACCCGGTGGCGGCGGTTACGTCGCGCAGAGGATATTCTCCGCTAAGGACGAACGACACGGACTGCTGGCGACGCTGTGGTTCAACGTCGCACACTATGCGCTGAGGCCATGGCCGTGGATATTGACCGCGCTGGCATCTCTCATTTTGTACCCCGACCTCGCAGATAAGGAGGCCGGTTACATCAGAACCCTGATGGACCCCAATGTCTTCCCCGTATACCTGCGCGGTTTCATGCTGGCTGCGTTCGCCGCAGCCTACATGTCCACGATAGGCACTCAGCTCAACTGGGGAGCATCCTACGTGATCAACGATTTCTACCGGCGCTTCGTCAAGCGCGATGGCGCCGAGCGTCATTACGTGATCGCTTCTCAACTGGTCACCGTCCTGCTGATGATCGTCTCACTCATCGTGACGTTCAATCTGGAATCGATCGGCGGGGCCTGGAAGCTACTGCTGGTGACCGGCGCGGGCACTGGGACGGTGCTCTTGTTACGCTGGTTTTGGTGGCGGATAAACGCGTGGTCTGAAGTCTCAGCGATGATAACCGCCGCAGGGTGCTCGCTCTTTTTGCAACTTTATCTCAAGTGGGACAGCGATCGCCCGAAGGACTTCGCCTTTTTGATGCTTGTCACGGTCGGAGTGACGACTGTCGTCTGGCTCGCAGTTACCCTGCTGACTCGCGCAGAACCAATGGAGACGCTGGCGACTTTCTATCGCAAGGTCCAACCCGAAGGTCCGGGATGGAAGCGAGTAACTAGGCATGCAGGTCTCGCACCTTCAACCGCGAGCGGAGGACTTGCCATACAGATTGCGAACTGGTTTCTTGGATGCGTGTTGATATACGGATTCTTATTCGGCATCGGCTATGTCATCTTCGGCGAGATGCTGAAAGGCGCGGGTTTCCTGCTCGGCGGCGTCGTCGCGGGCGCGTTGATCATGCGAAACTTGAAAGGCGCAGGCTGGCAGCCTTCTCCTGATGAGCCGGCGCAAGCCAAAGACGTGGCCGCGGCCGCGTGAGGTTACGTTCAGAGTTCAAGCTTTAGCTTGCGCCCGGCGAGAAGAAACTTCGTAACGGGGCAAATATCGGAGCAACCTAAGGGTTGAACTCTGAACTTCACCCTGACTGATTCATGGAAATAAGGGAGTCAAATTTGCTCTTCATAAACAGAATCGTCTTAGCATTTCTACTGTTGAGCACGTCGAACGTGCTCGCTTCCCTGCCCGTTAACGGCGCTCAAAAGCAAAAGCCGGCCGCCGCAGAGAAATCCTGGGTCGAGAAGACGCTCGCCTCGATGACACTCGACGAGAAGATCGGGCAACTGATCATCCCGGCGACCGTCGGCATGTTCCTGAGTCAGGACAGCGAAGCTTTCAAGCAAGCTCGCCGGGACATCTCCGAGTTTCACGTCGGCGGCTATCATATGCTCGGCGAGGTGAACATCCTCCACGAGCCTGCCGGCGTAGCGCTGTTCATAAACCACTTGCAAGAGCTGTCCAGGGTTCCGCTGTGGATCACCGCTGACTTTGAAGGCGGCGTCGGCCTGCGTTACATCGGCGCGACGCGACTGCCGCGAGCGATGGCCATGGGCGCCACAGCGAACCCCGACATGGCCTATCAGGCAGGGCGCATCACCGCTGAAGAAGCGCGCTCGCTCGGCGTCCAGGTCAACTTTTATCCGGTCGTCGACGTCAACAACAACGCGCGCAATCCTATCATCAACATTCGCTCGTTCGGGGGAGATCCGTTACTCGTTGCTCGCATGGCTCGCGCGTACATACGAGGCTCGCAGGAGCATGGTGTGATGGCGACGGCGAAGCACTTCCCGGGTCACGGCGATACTTCAACCGATTCGCACCTCGAGCTCCCGGTTATCGACGTCGACCGCGCGCGATTGAACGCCATCGAGCTGCCGCCGTTTCAAGCCGCCGTCGATGAAGGCGTGGGCGGCGTGATGAGCGCGCACATCGCCTTGCCGCGAATTGAAACCGGCAATCTTCCTGCCACGCTTTCGCCAATGATGCTCAGCGGAGTGCTCCGGGGCGAGCTTAAGTTCGGCGGCGTGATCTTCACCGATGCTATGAACATGCGCGGGATCGCCGCTCATTACCCTGAAGGCGAGGCTGCGGTTCGTGCGGTCAAAGCCGGCGCCGACATCGTGTTGTATCCGCCGAGCGTCGAGCAGGCTTTCGTCGCGCTCAAACGGGCAGTCGAATCTGGTGAGATCAAAGAGTCGCGCATCGACGAATCGGTCCGGCGAATCCTGACCGCCAAGGCGAAGCTCGGTCTTGATCGGGAGCGCCTGGTCGATATCGGCAAGCTTGATAAGGTGCTTGGCACAAGCGAGAATCAACGAACCGCGCAACAAATCATCGAAAGCGCGATCACGCTTGTGCGCGACAAGCGAGGCGACCTGCCGATGAAACTGGCGCCCCAACAAAAGGTGCTATTCATCACGATGGTTGATAACAGCGAAGGCTGGCGCGACGGAGTGCCCGGCCGCGCCTTCTTCGGAGGGCTAGTCAAACGCCATCCGAATTCGATCAACGTCTACGTGACTGACAAGACTTCTCCGGCAGAGTTTGAATTGATAAGGAAGCTTGCGGCGTTCTCGGATACCGTCATAGTCAACGGGTTTATTCGAGTCTCGTCATTCAAGGGTTCGATTGACATGAGCGATGGCGAGATCAATCTTTTGAAGCAACTGTCTGCGATCGACAAGCCATTCGCGTTCGTGCTTTACGGCAGCCCTTATCTGTTATCCTTCGTGCCCGAACTTCCGACTTACATTTTGGCCTATGAGTATTACCCCGCAGCCGAAGAAGCCGCGCTGAAGGCGGTGCTTGGCGAAATTGAGTTCAAAGGCAAGCTCCCCGTCGAACTGCCGGGCTTCTATCCAATCGGCCACTCCGCCGCGAAGCGGTGAGGAGCAAAGAGCAAAGGGCAAAGAGCTAAGGCCAACTCCCCGCTTTGCTCTTTGCCCTTTGCTCTTTGCCTTTGCTCCTTGCTCTTTGCGAGTGGCTTAGTGCAGCATTTAGCCAAACCACTCTTATGGAAAGCTCATCAATGTACGGCGACGACAACGAAAACGAAGAGGTCAGAGTATTCACTCTGCGCGAAGCTCGCAGCCTGGTACCGCGGCTCCGCAAGCTGTTGGCGCGGGTCACGAAAGAACGCGAGGTGCTGCTGGATATGCGAGTCGAAATAGACCTGGCAAGAGAAAAGGCTGTCGAAGGCGGTGGCGGCAGTCCGCTCGGCCCTACCTACATTGCTCACCTGATCGCGTTCAGCGAAGCGGTTCAGGAGATCGAATACCTCGGCGTGCACGTCAAGGATCTGCGCACCGGTCTCGTCGACTTCCCTTACGATCGCGACGGCCGCATAGTCTACCTGTGTTGGAAACCCGATGAGGATGAAATAGCCTGGTGGCACGAGACCGACGTGGGATTCACCGGCCGGCAACCGCTCACCGATGAGTTTGAATGAACTGCGAACGCCGCAGTCCCGCCAGACCAGATTCGAAACGTGCCGCCTGACAAGGCGGTACTACAGAGTATTTCACGGGAGATCGATGGGCGGAACAGAAACAGAAAGGGATGGGGAGAAGTGCCTGATCGTGGTTTATGCCGACGCGCGCGGTTCTTCTTTGCGCGCAGGCTCATCGCGATACTTGCGGTCGTCGTCGCGATACCTCTTCTCTTCGATCTCGCGAGCCTCGTCGCCTCGCATTCCCGTCTTGAAGTGACGGATGCCTTCGCCAAGCCCTTTGGCGACCTCCGGTATGCGACGCGCTCCAAACAGAATAATGATTATCAGCGCGATTATCAGCAGCTCGGGCATTCCAAGTGGACCCATGGTGTGCTCCTTAACAAGTGGACTCTGATGAAACGATTCTATGCCTCGTTAAGAGCCGTGTCAAACACGCTTTGTCGCGAACCCGCATTGCTTGTGACTAGCTTGGGAGAAGAACGGCCCTGATACCTGGTTGACTCGTTCTCTGAGCGTTGGACACTGGGGCGGGTTTCGCGCGGCACGAATCCTGTGGTTGGGTTAATCCCACCGGCGATCGTTGACGGACATCTGCCAGGCTTACTCTCAAAACTCGCTGTTGTCCGGGCTCGCGGTTGTCATGCCGGTGAGTATTGCGCGGTCACATTCGTGCCTTCGCGCAGCAGCCATAGCCGAGAACACTTTGCATTCCGCTGTCTTCGCGGACGAACCCGCCGCCGCTCGCTTCAGGCGAACGAGTACCCTCAGGTTCTTCGAGACCGGGAGGCTTCGGAAATCGCCGATCGATTCGAAGGTTTGGTTGAACACCTGCTTGTCGATACTCTTGAGCAGTTCTTCGCGCTTCAACGTCGCCAGCTTCGAGGCGCCGAGCACGCCAATCGCAGGCGTGTGATTTTCGAAGCTTGCCTTGATTGCTTCTGCCGCGACGGCCAGCGCGACTCGATTCGGTGGGAGAGAACGGCGCGACGCAAACTTGGGAGAAGCACGTAGCGCGGGAGCGGCTTTGAGGGCGCGCGCCTCAGACACATCAAGCACGTTCCCGGCCCATTTCTCGGCCTTCCGCGCACAGGCGAATTCGCTGCCGCGCGGGCTAACGGAACCGTCAATCGAGGTCGATGAGTCGTCGTCCAAGGCTTTGACCACACTTAATTCGGACGCGGTCCCAGGCTGGTAGCTCGCATCGAAAACTTCAGCAATCTGCTGCCAGGCGTCCATCGCGGCGGCGAGTCTTGGGCTGAAACTGACTTGTACCCCAGCAGCTCTTAGCGAGAAGGGCAGGATGGCGAGGCCTAAGAACAGGAAGAAAGCCGCGCCAACCGGGGCATGCGCTGATCTGTTGAGTCGTTGCATCGCTATCTCCGAACCCAATCAATGCTCCCGCCTGAGTGCTGCCTTCCGAAACGGCGAAAGGGATTGAAAGTTCAACTTTTTCTGCGCCCTTTTTCTGCTTCGTTCACGGCGTAAGTGGCGCTTGAAGCAAGAAGGTTGCAAATAATTTCTGGGGAAGCGGCGAGCGCGTACCACATCTTGACGGAGGTAGCCCTCGCGCTGCGCGATGAAGGTTTAGGAACGTGGAAGTTAGTGGAACAGACATTTCGCGAGTGAAGGGGTGGTATCCGTGTAAATCCGTCGGATCAGTGTCATCCGTGGTCTATCGGCACTCGCAAAGCAATTCCTCCGAAAGGATAGACCACGGATGACACTGATCCGACGGATTTGCACGGATTTCTTGCCGATTTGATCGCTAACGAAATGCCGGGTCCAGAACATTAGAACAGAGTTGCCTGGTCTGAATGGCTGCCGCCGGTTTTCCGAAAATCAAGACCTAGGTGCTCGTAGGCGAGGCGAGTCGCCGTGCGGCCGCGCGGCGTGCGGTTTAGAAACCCCACCTGTAACAGGTAAGGCTCGTAGATCTCCTCGATCGCATCTTTCTCTTCGCTGATGGCCGCCGAAAGCGTCCCGAGCCCAACCGGCCCGCCGTCGAACTTCTCAATGATCGTGAGCAGGAGTTTGCGATCAACCTCATCGAGACCGTAGGTGTCCACCTCCATACGATCGAGAGCGAGGCCTGCCACGTCGCCGGTTACGTCTCCGTCGTGAAGCACCTCAGCGATGTCACGCACTCGCCGCAGCAAGCGGTTCGCGATTCGCGGTGTGCCGCGCGAACGTTTGGCTATCTCGTGAGCGCCGCTCGGCTCTACCTTCACACCCAGGATGTCAGCAGAACGGTTTACTATCACGTCCAGATCGGCGACTGGATAGAAATCGAGGTGAAGCGGTATCCCGAAACGCCCTCGCAGCGGCGCGCTGATAAGCCCGGCTCGCGTCGTTGCCCCTACCAGCGTGAATTTCGGCAATTCCAACTTTATCGATCGAGCCGAAGGTCCCTGCCCGATGATGATGTCCAACTGATAGTCTTCCATCGCCGGGTACAAAACTTCTTCGATCGTTGGGTTGAGCCGATGAATCTCGTCGATGAACAACACGTCGCCTTCAGCAAGATTCGTCAGCAGGGCGGCAAGATCGCCCGCCTTCTCGATGACGGGACCGGCGGTGGACTTGATGTCACTGCCCATCTCATTCGCGATGATGTGCGCCAACGTAGTCTTGCCGAGCCCCGGAGGACCGTAGAGCAACACGTGGTCGAGGGCTTGCCCACGTTTGCGAGCGGCTTGAATGAAGATCGACAGGTTCTCTTTCGCCTTTTGCTGACCGATGTACTCGCGAAGCCATTTAGGTCTGAGACTCAATTCAAACTGTTTCTCATCGTCGCCTTCGGCGCCTGCGGAAATGATTCTGTCTTCGACCATCGGAACAAAACTCCTGCGCGCTAGTGCGCCTTTCTGATCGCGCAGTTTACCATAAGTTGTGGTGCTGCTGAATAGCGTTACAAAATCTGGGGCAGCCGCTATAATTTCTCAAACGCATAATGACAAAGCCGCCTGAAGAAGGAAGAATCTGGGAGTGGCGGGCGTTCGGATCAATCAGCGAGACGCTCGCCGCAAAGGTACGCGCGTATCCGATCAGGCTTGGGCTCAGCGATCTTCGCGGTGATGACATTTACCTTGTAGCTCCACACAGCGATCAGAACGTCAAGCTGCGCCGATACGCAAGCGGGTGGGTGCTCAAGCTCAAGTTGCTGTTCGAAGCCATTGCGGGACCGTTCGAGCTCTACAATGAGAGCGCGGAGTTCACCTACCATTTCCCCGTTGCACTGGACAGGCTGAAAGACGCCGCGCGCTTGCTGGGCGTCACCCTCCCGATAGCTGCTCTTTCAATTGGTAGCTTCGATGATGCGGAGTTCGTGAAGACGCTGGTCGAGTCGTCTCCAGCGGTCGCCGAGAGCAGAGTATCCAAGATGCGATCGCAATATGAGTGTGAGAATGGATGGCTGGAGCTGGCCGACGTCAAGTTCGCAACGCGCGAGATCCAATCAGTATCGGTTCACTCATCTGAGATAGGAGTCGTACGAGAAATGCTGGAACGATTGCAACCAGGGGATGAGTTGGAACCTATGAACTACATCGAAGCGTGCAGGCGTTGGGGTTGAACCCCATCACTTCAGCCGGGCGCCGTTCGGAACGTCTTCGCCAAACGTCGCGAGCACGGGGCGACCGTCATCTCCAACCGAAGCCGCCAGCAGCATCCCGTTCGACTCTAAGCCTCGGAGCTTCCGAGGAGCCAGGTTCGACACTACGATTATTTTCCGCCCCACAATCTCCTCGGGCGTGTAGTGCTGCGCGATGCCTGCGAGGATTTGCCTCGGCTGCGGCTCTCCAAGATCGACAATAAGCCGCAGCAGCTTGTCAGCTTTTGGCACCTTCTCGGCTTCAAGCACCGTCGCCGCGCGAAGCTCGACCTTAACGAAGTCATCTATCGTGATGACCTGAGTGCTTGGCGGCGCCGCGCTTTCAGTCACTGCCGCGACCGGTTGTTCGGCAGGGCTTTCTCGCGGCCTGGCCTCTTCGACGACCGGCGTCGCCGCTTCGTTTTCGATCTCTGTCATTATTTTTTCCTTGTCGAGTTTTGGAAACGCCGGACTGATGCGATCGATCTTCGACACATCGATCGCCTCGCCCCAGGTGGCTTCGTTCGGATTGATCTGAAGCGGATCACCTGCCAGGCCCATCTGACTCCATATCTCGCGCGAGGTCACAGGCAGCGCCGGAGCGACAAGCAACACCAGATGCCGCAGTGCTTCGTACGCAGTTGCCAGTACGTTCTCGAGTTGTGGCCGCGCGGATGGCTCCTTTGCGAGCTTCCACGGCTGCTTGTCGGTGATGAACTTGTCGGATCGCGCGATACCTGCCCACGCAGCTTCCAGCGCCCGTGAGAAGTTCAAAGCGTTAAACTCTCCGTCGAACCTTCTCTTCGATTCTACAATGTGGAGTGCCACGTCCCTCGCATCTTCGTCATGGTCAATTCCGGGACGGGGCGGGACCCCGCCGAAATAGTTCCTGATCATCGTCAGCGTGCGGCTCGCAAGATTGCCAAGCCCGTCCGCCAAATCAGAGTTGGCTCGATCGATCAAACCTTGATAAGTCACTTCCCCATCCTGCCCGAACGCCACGTCGCGAAGGAGGTAGTATCTGATCTGATCGTTTGTGAAATACCTATGCAACACGTCGAGCTGAATCGCATTGCCGAGGGTCTTGCCCATCTTCTGGCCGCCTCGGAGCAGCATTCCGTGAACGAAGACTGTGCGAGGCAACTCGATACCCGCGCCCATCAGGAATGCGGGCCAGTAGACCGCATGAAATCTGAGTATGTCCTTGCCGACCATATGAAGCGCCGGCCAATACTTATCAAATCCTTGATAATGGTCGTTGCCCCAACCCAGCGCGCTGATGTAGTTCGTCACCGCATCAAACCACACATAAATCGTGTGGCTCGGATCGCCGGGAACTGGTATGCCCCACTTCACCGAGACACGGCTGATCGAGAGGTCCTTCAGTCCGCCTGAGACAAACGAGATCACTTCGTTGCGGCGCACGTCGGGCTGAACAAACTCCGGCCGCGATTCATACAAATCGAGGAGCGGCTGCTGAAATACGGACAGCTTGAAGAAGTAGCTCTCCTCCGCGATGCGATCAAGGGGCCGCTCGTGAACAGGGCAAATCGGCTGGTCGTCCGTGGGCTCAACGTCTTTGAACTCGTTGCAGTAGCCGCAGAACCAGCCCTCGTAGCTACCCTTGTAGATAAACCCACGCTCATCTAGCTTCTGCCACAGTTTCTGAACTGTCTCTTCATGATGAGGATCGATCGTTCGAATCCAACGATCGTATTCGACGCCGAGACGGGCGAACGCCGCTTTGAATTCATCGACCACTTGATCGACGTGCTGTCTCACCGAAATTCCCTTTGCTTCAGCCGCGCGCTCGATGTTGATTCCGTGTTCGTCGGTTCCGGTCAGAAAGAACGAGTCGACGCCGCGCTGCCGCTTGAACCTCGTAAGCGTATCGACAACCAGCGTGGTGTAGGCGTGGCCAAGATGAGGCTTCGCGTTGACGTAGTAGATGGGGGTTGTTACGTAGAAGGTCTTTTCTCCCATGCCAGGGCTACTCATTTGGGTTCAGGGCTGGAAGAAATGACAAATGAAAAATGATAAATGGAAAATGGAAAATCGAGATTGAAGAGTTCGCAGTCTCATTTTCCATTTTCCATTTGTCATTTTCCATTTGTCATTTCGTTCCGCGAGTCATCCTTTGTGACCTAGTATAAGCGACATTGCCTCTGCGCGCGTCCGCTGATCTTTCAAGAACCCTCCACGCAACGCGCTTGTAACCGCCTTCGCGCCCGGCTTCTTGATGCCACGCATCTCGATGCACATATGTTCGGCTTCGATCACGACCATCACTCCCGTCGGGCGCAGCATCTCGTCGAGCAGGTCCGCGATCTCCGTGGCAAGCCGCTCCTGAATCTGAGGCTTGCGCGCCATCAGGTCCGCCACCCGCGCTAGCTTTGACAGCCCCACTATTCGCCCGTCTCTCGGAATGTAAGCGATGTGCGCCACTCCAAAGAACGGCAGCAGATGATGCTCGCAGATCGAGTAGAGAGGGATGTCTTTGACGATCACCATTTCGTCGTGCGTCTCGGCCGGTATCACGTGAAGGAACTCGCGCGGATCGGAATGCAGGCCGGCGCAGATCTCTTCATACATCAGCGCGACTCGGCGCGGCGTACCTTCGATCCCGGGGCGACTGGCGTCTTCCCCGATGCCTTCAAGGATCAACCGCACACCCGCTTCGACCTTGGCCAGATCAAAGGCGTTCCGCTTGATCGGTCCTTCCCGTTCGTTGTTCTTCTTTGAGTTCGGCATCTTACCCGTTTGCCTTATTGTCCGGTTCCACTTTGCTCTTATACGCCGCCATCGCTGCTGCATGCACTTCCAGAAAAGGCGCCTTCGCTTCGAGGGCCAGTCGCGCACAGTCTTCGTATTCCGGCTGAAAGTGTAGCGTGCGCGCGCCATCGCGCGCCACCTTTATCCGCACCAGCCCGTACTGGGTTTCAACCATTTCGATCGTCCGTTCCAGAACACGCCGCTTCGCCTCGTAGTAGCGGATCCCAAGCGTCGTAGTCTCAGCCAGCAGCATCTCGATCATCGCGTCAACTGTCTGGCGCTGGCACAGCACCGTGAGCAGAACCCCCGGCCTGTCCTTCTTCATCTGAACCGGGATCATGAACACATCAAGCGCTCCGAGCGCGAACGCGCGCTCCATCACAAAGCCGTAGACCTGCGGGCTCATGTCGTCGATGTTGGTTTCGATGACCACAATCGTCTCGTCAGAAGTAGCATAGACTTTAGTCTGTGTTTCATCTGCTTCGTCGATCTCACCAATCATCAGCCGCAACGCATTCGGGAAACCTTTTGGATCGCGTGACCCTGCGCCGTAGCCAACACGTGCGATCTTCATCTGCGGCAGCGCTCCGAACTCTTCGCAAAGCGTCGCCACGATCGCGGCGCCGGTCGGCGTCACAAACTCGCCTTCAATCTCACCTGCGTACACGGGCGCGCCTCGCAAGAGTTCCGCCGTCGCTGGAGCCGGAATCGGCAATCGCCCGTGTGCGGTCTCAACCGAACCGCTTCCCAATCTAAGAGGCGAGCAGAAGAATCGTTCGACTCCGAGCACCTCGAATCCGATCATCGCGCCTACGATGTCGATGATCGAATCGACTGCGCCGACCTCATGAAAATGAACCTTGTCCGGAGTCGTCCCGTGGACGCGAGCTTCTGCTTCGGCCAGGCGTTCGAAGACGCGAATCGCTTGATCCTTAACGTGATCAGTTGCGCTCGAACCAACAATGATCGAACGAATATCAGCAAGCGACCTCGCCGGCTGAGCAGTCTCGTCGACCTCAACATCGAACTTCGCCGCCGCGATGCTGCTTCGCTCGACACGCCGGCTCTTGATTTCATAACCGCCGAGCCCAAGCGACGCGAGTTGTTGCTTCAGCGACTCCAGATCGACGCCCAGATCAAGCTGCGCGCCGATAATCATGTCGCCGCTCACGCCAGCAAAGCAGTCGAAGTACACGGCACGCATCAAACTCGCTCCTCAAGTTGAGTTGCCTGTGGTTTCTGGTTTCTAGTTTGTGGTTTGTGGTTTCGTGACGCGGCTCCCGTTCCGCGTAACGATGAACCTAGATGCCGGAAACTAGAAACCATAAACTAGAAACCAGGAACCAATCCTGATTTCACCCACGTTCCCTCAAGAACTGCGGCAACAATTCACCGGCCTTGCCGAGCAACGTCACGTCGGCAATGAACGAAATATCAGTCATCTCAGCATTCACTTCAATCACCCGCGCTCCACGCCGCTTCGCCGTTATAGGCAGCCCCGCCGCCGGATAAACAACCGCCGAGGTTCCGATCACAAAGAACAGATCAGCGCGCGCGGCGGCCTCTTCCGCGCGCTCGAAGACACCTCCAGGCAACATCTCGCCAAACAGCACGACATCAGGCCGAGCGGGCCCGCCGCAAGCAAGGCAGCGAGGTGGATTCTCTTCAAGCGGTGTCTCGCGCACTTCGAAGGTGCTTGCGCAGCGCAGGCACCGCGCCCGCCAAATGTTGCCGTGCAGCTCAAGCACCTTCAAGCTTCCCGACGCCCTATGAAGATCATCGATGTTCTGCGTTATCAGGGTAAACCCTTCGAACCTACGTTCCCATTCAGCGAGCGCCAGATGTCCGGCGTTCGGCTCGATGCTGGTGAGCATTCCTCTTCGATAATCGAACCACTCCCACACGAGTTTCGGATCAGTCGCGATGAGTTCCGCCGAAGACAATTCCGTTACGGGCCTTCCTCGCCAGGTCCAGATTTCGCTATCGCCTCCTCCTCGAAAAGTCGGCACCCCGCTCTCGGCGGATATGCCCGCCCCGGTAAGCACCGCGACATTCCTCGCTTGGTCGAACATTGAAAGAAGTTCGTCGGTGACGTTAGTCAGAACCATCGCGACTCTCGATGCCGAATAAAACCCAGATGCTATAGACCGCCGCGTTGCGAAGTCAAGCAGCCTGCTTTGACCATTTACATTACCGGCACGCCGTCTTGCACTTGCACTTTAACCAAGCTATCATAGCCATCTGCTAAATTCCTTAATGGCCATAAGAGCTGCACTTTATGAGGTGGAAGTCATGAAGAGCGTCAATATCGCAGAGTTGAAGAACCGTCTCAGCCTCTACCTCAAGGAGGTCAGAGCTGGGGAGGAAATCGTAATACGTGATCGCGATCTTGCTATCGCCAGGATCGTGCCGCTTACCCATTCTGCTGACCAGGATGATGAACTGAGGGTGCTTGCCGCACAGGGAAAGCTTCGTCTCGGCGAAGGGGTAATTGACGATTCTTTCTGGGAGCTCCCCGCACCGAGGGTTGCGCCTGAGCTCCTTCGATCCGCGTTGGAGAAAGAGCGCGATGAAGACTAAGCGGCAACGCAAGGCGGCGGCTGCCACTCCTCTCACCGCTTTTTGGGACACGAGCGGGATCGTTCCCTTGTGCTGCTTCCAGCCGCAGTCGGCGCAGGCTCGACAAACCTCTCGCATCTACGCTCGGCAGGTTGTGTGGTGGGCCACCGGGGTCGAAGCCGTCAGTTCTTTTAGTCGTCTGAAACGCGATGGGCACTTGACGCCGAAGGAATGCAGGCAGGCGTTGGAGCGGCTTGAACACCTTCGCAATCTATGGAATGAGATTCAACCAACCGAAGAGGTCAGGCACCGGGCGGAGCGTCTATTGAGCAGCCACCAGCTCCGCGCGGCGGATGCGCTTCAACTGAGTGCGGCCTTGATCTGGTGTGGCAACCACCCACGGGGGCGAGTCTTCATAGGCGCCGATAACAAATTGTCGGACGCGGCAGAAGGTGAAGGCTTCACTGTTATTCGTCTCTTGTGACGGCGCCGCGACTTCGCTCATTCGCTGCGCGACCGCGAACGAAAAGGGTATCACAATACGGAGTAACTACTTTCGGCTTTTTTCTACCAGATCTCCTACGACCAATCGCTCGCCGGAGTGTGTTCCCGAGTGAATTCGATTTTCACCTCGTCAGAACGCTTCATAGATCACTACTCCGTACTTGTTTGCCGGAAATGTCAATCCGCCGATGACGTTCTTTGTTTCTTCGAACCGTTCAAGCTCCATCGGGAATATGTCGACGGGAATGTCAACGCCTATGAGCGCTTCACGCAACCGCGTGCTCTCTTCGCGCGCGTTAGAGAAACCTCGCTCGATCACCAGGAGATCCAGATCGCTGTCTGGCCCCATATGCCCTGTAGCTGCTGACCCGAACAGGATGATTCGCTCCGGCCGCGTTACGGCAAGGATGCGATCTACGACTGTTTGGATTAGCTTCTCGAGTCAAGCGATGTGATTTTTTCAAGGCTGTTTAGCAGCGACGTGCTTCAGTTCTCTTCGATGCGAATCTGAGATGCGAGCCCGAGGTCTTCGAGAGCTTGGCGAAGCTCACTCTCCATACTGCGGGCAAGCTCCGAGTTGACGTTCACCGAGAAATCGATTCCGAGCGAGAGGTTGGAGCCGGACCGAAGCTTAGTGATCAACTTTGTGCCGAGCCGGTTCCATAGCTCAGGCGGGATAGTGCCAACTAATCGGAACGTTTTTAAGTGGGGGCCGACGAACGGCTGCTTTACTGTTCCGTCGTCCAGAGGCGATTCGGGGGGCAAGAGTGGTGGCTATGTCACAGTCTCGCCAGGTAACCTTGGCACGCTATCATCGACGACGCCACCTTTGAGGAGTCTTGCCTTTGACTTCGAGAGCAAGAACACGCCAGCATCGAATGTCACCTCATCGGGCGCAAGCAACTCGTCGAACCAAACTCGTCCGTAGGTTCCGTCGGGGTTCTGGTCCGAACCGAGACCAAAGTCGCCCTGGCCTACGAACTCAACGAATTTTCCTCGAAGTGTCGCGTCGGGATCGAGCAGTCTCGTTAGAGCACCGTTGAGGAAACTCTGTCGAAGGCTCGTGAGCGGCCACGCGCCGGACTCCTTCAATGCCGGCGGCCAATTGCGATCGATGTAGCCTGCGCCTACCGATTCGTTCAGCAAAGTGTTCGACTTCAACGCCGCGATTACTCTCCCACAAAGAGTCTCGGCTCCGCTCGAATGGCCTGCACCGAGATCGATAGTCTTCAGGCCGTCAGGTTCCCGGCTGTCGGCAAGAACGACGAACCGATAGCCTCCCCACACTTCATCCTTCGCGGCTTCTTCTGCGTCACGAACCTTTGATTCAATCTCCGCCCGGTCAGCTTTGTCGTAGTCTGCTCCAAGACTCCCTTCCGCGACCTCCCTCGCCACCCGCTTCCATGCCAGGTCTTCGAACAATCGGCGTCTTATGACCTCGCTGATCTCGGCTTCATCGTTCGCAATCAAATCCTTCGCAACGCGGCGCACAACTTTCGTGATCTTCTCCTGCCACTGGAGGTCCCAGTCGGTCATCTCAACCTGGCTTCGCGGCAAACTCATCACCGCCGCGCAGCGAGGCATCCCCGTCGTCGCGCGATTAATGTTGTCGAAGAACGCGTAGAAGCTGTCTGCCATGTCGCGGTGGCGGTTCATGAAGTTGAGTACCTCATCAAAAAGGATCAACACAGTTCCGCCCGCCGCCTCAAACACACGACAAATTGCATCAGTGCCCGGCGGCGAAGTCTTGGCGGTTGCTCCCAGCGCGGCTACGCCGCGCTCTCCTGCAAGCTGACGAGCGACATCAATCCACGGTGTCTCGCTGCCTTCGCGCAGGTCCCAGGCGTTCCCCACAAACACAGCGACTTTCGCTGATGGAACCTGCGCGATACCAGCTTCGCTGATCAACGATGAGACTCCATCAAAGCTCGCCGATACTCGGGCGTTCGTTGCGAGATGGTATAGAGCCGTAAGGGTATGAGTCTTGCCGCCACCGAACTGAGTTATGAATGTGAGAACCGGCGCGCTGTTTTCCGTCTTACCGTCCAAGCGCCGCAGTACGGTTCTTATGTGCTCACTAAGCGCGCGAGTGAAGAACGTGCGCGAGAAGAACTTCTTCGGGTCTCTGTAGTCCTCAGGCGCGGTTCCAGCCACAACGCGCTCGAGAGCAATGGCGAATTCGTCCGGATTGAATGACCGGCCTTCGCGCACTTCTTTCCTTGGCGTCGCGACTTTATACCAGGGTTCCATCAGGACCTCTTCGTTTGCAGAACCTCTTCGGGCAAAAGTCGGCGAATCGACTTGCGCACACGGCGGATGATCGCTACAGCCCGCCGTGCCTCCGAAAGCGAGATGTCACTCCGTCCAGGATAGCGGGAAACCGTGGCGTACTCCGTCAAAGTCTTCTGTTCTTGCGTATTCAGTTTGGGGCGAGCGGCAGCCGGCAACAACGTCATCAGTTTCTCGAGATCGTGCGTCTTCGGAAAGTCAATGAGTTCCAGCACGAGCATCGCTTTCATGTACTTCTCCGCACATTGCTGCGCGTGAAAACAGACAATAAAGCAGGGGCATTTCGGGCCGAGACTGAGCAAGTGTGCCGCTGCTTGCAGGTCGCCCTCAGCTTTGACCAGCCACTCTCGCACAACCAAGAGAATCTTTTCACGGTCTGGCATACAGAACCGTTCCCTCCAGCACCGCTGGCCGCTCGATAGTGCCAGGAATCTCTTGTCGCCACGCAAAGTCCTCCGGGGTCGTGACGATAACATCTTTCGCAACGGTGAAATCTTCCAAGGCCGTGCGAATTTCAAGCTGCTTATCGCGCTTCGATCCCGAAACAGACATAACCACTAGCAGATCAACATCGCTATCGGCGCCTGCTTCACCGCGCGCCTGCGATCCGAACAGAATGATTCTCTCCGGGTCGAAACGCTCGACGATTCGCTCCGCCATTCTTCGAATCTCGCTCGGTATCTTTCGATTCCGTTTCGTCATAGTTGCTCCCCGCTACCTCGGGACCGCGAGCAGCATCGCGTCCAGCAGGCGCTTTTCTTCGCAGTCTTTAGGGTAAAGAGCTGACAGCGCGTTGGCAAGCCGTATGAAGTCGAGGCCGCGTTCTTGCTCCGCCTTCAACAAGGCTCGGAGGGCGTGAGCCCGGCCGCTCGACTGCAAGATCATCGCTGCGTGAACTCGATCGAGCGTCGTCGCTTTGCGATGAGTTCTTATTGATCGAGGGCATTCCGCAACTGGTTCCCAACGGCAGTTGGCACAGGCCAACTCCGCAAGCTTGGATAGCGCGACAGCCAGAAGGCGGCCAATAGCGTGCTCTCGATCCCCGCTCTTATCTGTGAAGACGCGAGAGAGGCGAGCGAGCCTCGTTAGCGCCAAGCTCTGCCGAGCGGTGAAGTAGTCTCCCCAAGTTTGCATTCCATAGATTCGCGGCGAACCGATTGACCGGTGCCCATGTTTCCAGGGGGAGAGGCTCATTTGGAATCGGTGCTAGGCCTCCGGCGCGCTTGGATTTTACAAGCTCTTTGCTGGCCATCACAGCGCTAAGAACGGATCGCTTGCGAACGCATCGCAACCCAGCCGAAGCGCTTCTAAGGGAATTGATCCGCCGCCTGCGAATGGGTCGACGACCAGCGGAGGCTCTTCGCCGTGAGCCGCCTTCACCAGCCCGCGCGAGACCGCGAGGTAATCTCGATTCGCTGAGAGGTCCCAGTTTGCAAAGTCACCTATGAACTTCAACAGCGCCTTGCGAAGGTCTTGGTCGCTCGCGCTCGCCGCTAGTTTCTTAGTCTCTCCTGGAATCTCCGCCAGCAGCTCGCGGGCTTCCTCTTTGAACTCGTTGGGGCAATCGTCGTCGCAAGGATCAGGCAACAACAGAGCAAGCAGCATCGCGCGACAAGCAGCGAGCGGCCTCCTCGCCCACCAGAGGTGAAGCGTCGAAGGATGCCCGTGCCGGATAGACTTCTCCCTCGCCGCGTGTTTCGACACAACAGCGATAGGAAAATCGACCTCCGCCAGCCGCTTGCATTCTTTCGGGATCATGCGGCTCCTGTCAGACTGGTTCCCATTTGAAAGGACGGAACTCAGCGATGAGTTTGAAGTCGCGCGGGTTCTTGGTTTGAACGGTGAAGCCGTGACTTGCGACCGACATGGCGAGCAGCGCATCGTTGGTCATTCGGGCTCTGCCTATCAAATCAAATCCGTGCTTACGCCCGATCTTTGAGAGCACTATTCCGGCGGAGGTCCATTCGGTTCGTCCGGGAATCAGCAAGCGGCCGACCTTCACGAATTCACGTTCGATTCGTTTCAAGTCCTGACGGGCCTTCGCGTTCACTGCGCCCGCATACAACTCTTCGAGCACCACGACGCTTAGCCACAAAGGGCGCGAGTATTGCTCGCCCGCGCGAGAAGCGCGACGCAGGCTGAGAATCGAAGCGTCGCCCTGGCGGAGGGCCGCGATGTAGACCGACGTGTCGAACAGAATGCCTGACAATGGCTATTCCCTGGCGTCATCGAGCCTGCCGAAGACATCGTTGATCACGGCTTCGCTCTTGATGAAGCGCTCGGTTGCCGCCCACGCTCGTCGTTGCGCTTCACGATCACTGATAACCTCATCAAGCGCGCGTTCGATGGTCTCCGTTTCGGATTTGGTTCCGAGCAGCTTCTGCGCGCGCTTGATCTTCTTCTCGTTCAGCGCATACTGCTTGCGTTTGATTGCTGGATTGCTTGCCATTACAGCTCCTCCTTTTAGAGAGCATCATATGAGGGTTTCACCCTCTTTCTCCAATTGGCTCGACAAAGACCTAATTCATTACCCAATGAATTAGGTCTTACCCAATTCTAAGGTCGAGCCCGGAGCACTGTCGATCCCGTTTTGCGGCCGAATCATTTCAACACTTAACTGCCTATTCTTATCACGAAACGTTCTCGTGATGTGATTATCTTATCAACCTCGAACGATCTCCCATTCGGCATTCGGGCCACGCCCCTGCGCTTAGTGAATATCTTCTTAGCGATCCACGAGCCGTCGCTTTGAAGCTCGGGGAAGTAGACCATCGCCTCCTTTGTCCGTCGCAGATAAAAAGGAGCGCGCCGCTGGTTCATCGCTTCGCGAATCGATTTAACATCGGAATTGGCATCGTAATCCAGAAGCTGGAGGAAGAGAGTGAAGTTTGTCGGGTCGCCTTTGTGAGGCGTCGCAGTGAGCAAGAGAATGTGATCGGAGGTGTCCCTGATCAGTTCTCCAAGCGCGTATCTCGCTGTCTTGCGCCCGGGAGGCGTCCACGACATCCGATGCGCCTCGTCAACGATCGCTAAGTCCCAGTTGACCTGGCGAAGCCCTGGTAGGATATCCAGGCGCTTTGCGAGATCAAGCGATGTGATAATGTGCTTCTGTTCGAGCCACTGGTTGATCCCGAACTGCTCTCGGATATCGCCGCCTCTGAGAATGTGAAACTTCTCGTCAAATTTTTCCTTCATCTCGCGTTGCCATTGAAAAGCGAGATTGGCCGGACATACGATTAGTATGCGCTCGGCGAGACCTCTGAGCGTTAGCTCTCGAATCAACAGTCCAGCCATGATCGTCTTACCCGCGCCGGCATCATCGGCAAGCAAGAAGCGAACACGCGGAAGTTTCAATAGATAGTCGTAGACGGCTTCGAGCTGGTGCGGCAGCGGGTCCACGCGTGAGATCGATAAGCCGAAGTACGGATCGAACTCGTAAGCAATACCGAGCCCATAGGCCTGCAATCCCAGCCTTAATAACTTGCCGTCTCCTGCGTACGTCGCCGTAGAATCGATTATGCTTAAGGACTGCAAATCTCCGCGGGTAAGGGTGACACTTCGGAATCGCTCGGACCTCACGCCAACGAGCCCCAACACCCACGAATCAAGGCCGGCCTCTCGGGCGGTTTCAACTCGCATCGGTTCGTTGAAGAGAGGTCCGCTGAGAATCTGTCCCGTCCGGATTAGATTTTCGTTGGTACTCATGGGGTTGCTATCGAGAATCGGAACCAGCTAGGCGACATTGCTCTCGTGCCTACACGACGCATTAGTCCGCAATACTACATTAAAGATGACCTGTCAGGGAACACCGCGGAGGATACCTGCCAATGAATCACCTGGCTTCAATGAATCCTTGCCTCATGAACCGTCGCATCACCATTACCAAACCAGAGCCGTCATCTTCCAAAACAACATACCCCGCTGATAGTATTCTGACTTCAATAGTCAGCAGAGGTTTTTCTGCGAGCAACACGGGGAACTGATTAGGCAATGAGCATCCAGGAAACAATGCGCGAGCGAGTCCGCTCCGCGATTAACAAGGTGTTCGACATCGATCTGGCCGAAATTCCCGTCGAGGTCCCGCCGAGGACTGAACTCGGCGACCTTGCGTTTCCTGTTGCGTTCGAACTTGCGAAACGACTCAAGGCTGCGACCGGGCAGAAGCAGAACCCGAGAGAAATTGCCGCGAGGCTCGCTGATGAGATGCGCGGTGTTGAGGGAGTCGTGCGCGTCGAAGTAGCCGGCGCAGGCTACTTGAATCTTTATCTGGATCGGGCCGACTTCCTGTTGCGCTCGCTTGATGAGCCGCAGGCCCTCGCTCCTCAGTTGGGGGGCAAGATCATCGTCGAGCATACCGCCGTCAATCCAAACAAAGCCGCGCACATCGGTCACCTGCGCAATGCCGTGCTCGGCGATACTACGGTCAGGATGCTCCGCACGGCCGGCGAGACGGTCGAGATTCAGAACTACATAGACAACACCGGTGTGCAAGTGGCAGACGTGGTTGTTGGGTTCAAACACATCGAGCAGATGACGCTCGATCAGATCAAAGACATCGAGGATAAGTTCGATTATTACTGTTGGGACCTGTACGCCCGGGTCGGGAGTTTTTACGAAGAGGATAACTCGCGCCTTGCGTTTCGAACCGAGGCTCTGCACGGGCTCGAAGCCGGTGAAGGGGACATCTACGAGATGGCCGATTACATCTCGATGCGCATCCTCGAATGTCATCTGAATACGATGGCCCGGGTTGGAATCGAATACGATTTGCTGCCGCGCGAGTCGGATGTGCTGCACATGAATCTCTGGAGCCGGACTTTCGAGTTGCTCAAGCAGCGCGGGGCTGTCGAGTACGCAACCGAAGGCAAGCTCGCCGGGTGTTGGGTGATGCGCTCGGCTGATGAGTCCGACCAAGGCGACGAGACCGAGCACGAATTGGACAAGGTAATCGTGCGATCGAACGGCACGGTGACCTACACCGGCAAGGACATCAGTTTTCATCTCTGGAAGCTTGGACAGCTCGATATTGATTTCTATTACAGGAAGTTTCACGCGTATCCGGACCAGCACGTCGCGTGGATCACGAGTTCCAACCCGAACGACGAAGATCCAACGCATCCGAAGTTTGGAAATGGGGCCGCCTACTTCAACGTGATCGACATCGGGCAGGCCTACCCGCAGCACTACGTCAAGCTCGGCGTGATGGCGGTGGATCACGACGAACGAGTCGAGCGCAGCGCGCATCTCGGGTACGAGAAAGTGGTACTGACGACGGCGACGGCGGAGCAGCTCGGACAGCAAGTGTCGGAAGAAGACCGGAAGCGCGGCGTAGTCAGTATGTCCGGGCGCAAAGGACTCGGCGTGAAGACTGACGACTTCATCGATCAGCTTGAAGCGAACGCTCTGGCTGAGGTCGCGAGCCGTCACCCGGAGTTGAGCGATGAGGACCAGCGGGAAGCCGCGCACAAGATTGCAGTGGGAGCGCTGCGCTACTTCCTGCTGAAGTTCACACGCAACTCGATAATCTCATTCGACTTCAAAGAAGCGCTCGCGTTCGACGGGGAGACCGGGCCTTACCTTCAGTACTCGGTGGTGCGAGCGAACTCTATATTCCGAAAGCTGACAGACGCCGACATAGACGTGAGCGCCGCGGATATTCGCGAAGTGACCCGTGAGCGCTTAAGTGAATTGCTCGCCGGCGAAGGCGGCGATGATTTGTGGTCGGTTGTTTATTTAGCGGAGCGGCTTGCCGACGTTGTGCGCGGAGCAGTTGCGGCACTCGAGCCGGCGGTTGTCGCGAAGTGGGCGTTTCAGCTCGCGCAGACGTTCAACATCTTTTATCACAATCATCACATTCTGTCGGAACAAGATCCCGCGCGCCGCGCGTTGCTGGTTGCGATAACGACAGTCGTTCGCCGCCAGTTAATTCGGGCATTGGATGTTCTGGGAATCGAGGCTCCGGAGAGGATGTGAAGGACAAGGCACGCGGTTTGCGAAGTGACCCGATTGCGGTTGTATAATTAGCTCGCGAAAGAAGGTGGTCAGCAATGTCAGTCCATAGAAAGGCCTACGACGAGATCGTCGATTTCTTCGCGCGCGGAACCAGTTCGACAGCCGTGCTCGGTTACCATCCTTCCGCTGAGGCGCAGGAGCGGGCGCGCTATCTGCTGGCGAAGAACAAAGCCGGCACGCTGTCGCCCGAGGAAGCGGCTGAGTTAGAACTTTTCGGCGACCTCGAACATTTCATGCAACTCGTCAAGGCCCGCGCCCACCAGTACGTTGAGAGCCAGTCGTGAGCCCGAGCTACGTGTCGAGCGGACTGCGCCGCGAGATCCATCAGCGAGCTCTTGGCAGATGTGAGTATTGTCTTCTCTCACAGGAGGACGCGTTCTTCCCTCACGAGCCCGATCATGTCATTGCCGAGAAACATGGTGGCGCTACGACAATTGAGAATCTTGCGTTGGCGTGCTTTGACTGCAATCGCTTTAAGGGATCTGATATCGCCTCGATTGACCCCGATACGGGCAACCTTGTAGCCCTGTTTAATCCGCGAACCCAAGAATGGAACAAACACTTTTCATTAGGAGGCGGCCTGATCATAGCCCTGACTCCGACCGCGTCGGCCACAGTGCGGCTTTTGAAATTGAACTTGCCCGCGAGGGTCGAGGCGCGGGAGGCGCTGGCAAGACGAGGGCGCTATCCTTAGCAATTGAGTAAGCGTGTGTCTCAGTGAGGAAATCAGGTTCTGGCTGCTGAACACTGTGCGAGTGCAAGGAACATCATGCTCATCGTAATGAAACCAGAAGCCACCGAAGCTCAGGTGGAAGAAGTGCTCAACGTCATACGCGGGCTCGGGTTCAAGCCGCATCCGATGCCCGGGGCTACTCGCACCGCGATCGGGATAACCGGAAATCCGGGCGCGATCGATCCCGCTCACTTCGAGATGCTCACGGGTGTCGCCGAGGCCATCAGGGTCTCGAAGCCCTACAAGCTCGTCGGACGAGACCTGAAGCACGACGACACCGTCGTGCGAGTCGGAGACGTCGAGATCGGCGGGCCCGAGCCGGCAATCATCGCCGGACCCTGCGCAGTTGAGTCGTATGAGCAAACGATGGCGATCGCGGAAATCGTCGCGTCGTGTGGCGTGAAGCTCTTTCGAGGCGGCGCCTTCAAACCTCGCACCTCGCCTTACTCCTTTCAAGGCCTGGGAAAGGAGGGTTTGAAGATTCTTGCGGAGGCGCGGGATCGATTCGGGCTCAGCATCGTGACAGAAGTTCTGGACACGGACACGGTTGATCTCGTCGAAGAATATGCGGACATCGTGCAAGTCGGAGCGCGCAACATGCAGAACTTCTCGCTGCTGCGACGCGTTGGGCAGGCGCGCAAGCCGGTTATGCTCAAGCGCGGAATGTCGGCGACGCTCGATGAGCTGCTGCTGGCGGCTGAGTACATAATGGCCGAGGGCAACTACAACGTGATTCTGTGCGAAAGAGGCGTCCGCACGTTCGCCGATCACACGCGCAACACACTTGACTTGTCGATCGTGCCGGCTGTGCAGAACCGCTCTCACCTTCCGATCATCGTCGATCCTTCACACGGAACGGGCAAACGCCACAAGGTGATTCCTCTGGCGCGCGCGGCGGTAGCAGCCGGCGCCGACGGCATCATGGTCGAAGTCCACAATCATCCCGAGCAAGCTCTGTCGGACGGACCGCAGGCGTTGTTGCCCGAAATGTTCAAGCAACTCGTCGCCGACGTTCGAGCAATACACAAGGTGATTGCGGAAGCCGAGGCGCGCGGTGTGTGACCTGGGGTCTCAATGCTTGTCTGAGGGGTAAGTCTTGTTGGGGCCGTCTAAAAACGCACACGGACCCCACGCTGCCGAACTGTAGGCTGGCGTGAAAGATCCCCAACCTTCCGGTTGGGGGATTGCGGCGCGAGGTCCGGCGGTTTTTTGTAAGCTGGAATGAAAGATCCCCAACCTTCCGGTTGGGGGATTGCGGCGCGAGGTCCGGCGGTTTT
>CAZJQQ010000039.1:35059-74508 GCA_964548075.1 uncultured Clostridia bacterium
ATCCCCAACCTTCCGGTTGGGGGATTGCGGCGCGAGGTCCGGCGGTTTTCTTGTAGGCTGGAATGAAAGCTCCCCAACTTTCCGGTTGGGGGATTCCTCGGCTTTTCACACATTCTCTGAAGTCGGTGGTGTCGGAATAGACCTTGGCTCATCAACTCCATTGGAAGAACACGTTCAAACTCAGCCCACGATTCCCCGCAAGCGGACTCTGCCACTCAAGTTGAGTCCGGCCGCTGCGGTAGCAATCATCGCAGCGCTTCTTTCCTTCTCCGCATTCCTGTACTTCTTCGCTAACGGGATGACGAACGTCTATGGCGATGGAGTCGCTCACGTCAACATCGCGCGCAAGGTAGTCGATTCGCCAGACGACTTGCTGTGGCAGCGCTACATTCAGATTGGTTCTCCCTGGCTTCCACTTCAGACTGTCTCGATGTTGCCACTGGTGGTCAACGACTGGATGTGGAGAACTGGGGTCGCGGGCAGCATAGTTTCAATGATCGCGTTCGTCATCGCGGCCGCGGCGCTTTACTTGCTCGCCAGGAGCTTCTTTCGCAAAGAGGACGGTCGTTGGCGAGAAGCTCTGCCGGCGCTGTCGGCCGCGATCTTCATGCTTAACCCCAGCGCGCTCTACATGCAGACGACGCCGATGAGCGAACTCGTTTTCATGGCAACCCTGGTTGCGGCGGTTTACTTGTTGCAACGATGGCTTAACGAGCAGACGGCGAAGCGGCTGGCAATCGCGGCCGCAGCAATGACCGTGGCTACCCTGACTCGGTACGAAGCCTGGCCGGTCGCTTTGCTTTCTATTCTCATCGTCGCTCTGACGTCAAACGGCGGTTGGAGAGCGAAGATCAAAAGCAGCGCGCTATTCGCGATGCTCGTAGCAATCGGTCCGGTCTATTGGCTCTGGCACAACTGGGCGATCTATGGCAACGCGATCGAATTCCTTTCGGGGCCGAACTCGGCGCGAGGGATCGCTCTACAGAATCGAGTGAATTTCAACTGGTCGGCCATATTCGTCGGGCATGCCGGGCTGGACGTCTTGACCATGGCAGCCGCCACCGCCGTGTGCGCCGGTCCGTTTGTCCTGTTGCTGAGTGCGGCCGGCTTCGTAAGATCGCTCGCCGCAAAACGCAAGACGTTACTGGAACACTCACCGCTGATCCTACTTATTCTGCCGTTCTTCTTTCACGCGTTCAGCCTGTACCGCGGAGAAATCCAGGTCATCCCCCTGAGCGCCCTCGGCCTGCTCAATGTTCGATATGGCTTGCCCCACTTGCTGGCTGTCGCGCTGTTTGCTCCTGCAGCAGTTCTGCTCTTCAAAGGTCGGGCTCGGCGATGGGCCTGCGCCATCGTGGGCGTGATTGTCGCAGCACAATATGGACACTTGCTTTCGGAGGGACCCGCGCAGCTTGCGGTCTATCAAGAAGGGTATCGCAACGGAGTGAACGCGCGACCCGTACGGGAACGCGCTCGGGTGGCTTCGTTCTTGAAAGCGAATGCGCCGGATCGGTTGATACTGATGCACAGCGGCGCGCTGGGTCCGGTTGTATCACAGGGAGGGTTGCGCTTCTCGGACATTATTCACGAAGGCACAGTCCGCTGGCATCAACTCGGCGACGGAATCCCTAGAGATGTGGCGACGGTAATACTACAACAGGGTGATCCGCTCGATCTGCGAATAAGTGAAAATCCTGTGCTGGCGCGTGGCCTGGCGGCGGAGTTTTCGCCACAGTTTTCGGCGGGGAAGATAACGGTGTATTCACGGAGAAGGAAAATTGAGAATTGAAATTGAAAATTGAAAATCTGAAATCGGAGATTCTAGATTGAAGCAGGAGTCTACGCGGGCTGATCAATTTACAATTTCAGATTTTCAATTTTCAATTTTCAAGTTTCAATTCTCAGTTCCCCGTTCTCACATAACGTCGATGCCCGAGTAGCTTCGGTGGGCGAGCGTTCGCACACGGTTGCGTCCTGCGGCTTTTGCAAGATACATCGCGCGGTCCGCCATCTCGACCAACTCCTCTTTGTTCTTCGCGCCCGTCGGATAAGTCGCTACTCCAATGCTCGCGGTCACCTGCCCCACTTTGGGCACCGGGCTCGAAGCTATCGATTCTCGCAGCCGATCGGCTACCTCCAACGCGCTTTCGCGGTGACACTGCGGGAGAATTACTACAAACTCCTCGCCCCCATAGCGCGCGCAAACATCCGTATCACGCACAGTCGTCTTCATTATTGAAGCGACATGACACAGCGTCGCGTCACCGGAACGATGACCGTGCGTGTCGTTGATGCGCTTGAGATGATCGAGGTCAAGCAGAATGAGCGAGACCTGGTCGTTGTTGCGATCGGCGAGCTTCGTTTCGCGATCTAGTCGATCCTGAAAGTATCCGTGGTTGAACAGCCCGGTTAGCGCATCGGTCATCGCTTGCTTCTCCACCTGACGAAAGAGGCGCGCGTGAGTTATCGCGACGGAGAGCTGATCGGAAACGGTCTTGACCATCAGCACTTCTTCATCTTCCCAATTGCGGGAGGCTGTATCGTCCTCGATCAGCAAGCCCCCGATGACATTGTTGCGATATGCGATCGGCACTTCCAGCGCGCACGACGTTGCTGACCGCCCATCGTTATCCTCGGCGGTCGGCGGGTTCGCTGGAAAGATCTCGTGGGCCCGCTCACTGCTGACACATTCGGGCGCGTGCGGCCCGAAGGTCGCCGAGCCTTTGCCTGATGCGTTGAGATGCCCGCCGGTTTCATTACCGTTACGCTGCGGATCTTCGGGCCGCTCGTAGATACTCATGCCCTCGGGCATGTTCGTTCCCACTTGCCAGAGCACAAGAGCTGCACGGCGCGCCCTTAACGCACGGCCGACTTCCTCGACCGCGGCCTGAAGTATGGGCTCGATTTCAAGCGTGCCTGAGATCGCCGAGCTGATGCGGTTTGTCGCCATCTCGAGTTCGTTCTGGCGCTGCATAAGCATCGTTACCTTGGTGGTGAAAGTCAGCGCGAGTCTCAAAGATGAGCTGCGCGGCGTGCAGGCGTTCACTAGCGTTTCGAACCTCTCGCGCTCGTCTAGTGTCTGAACGCTAACACGCGCCATGAGATATTCGATCGCGGTGAACACGACGTTAGGATCAAACGTCCAAACCACGTCATAAGCGCGTGTGTGGCCGTTCATCTCATCAGGAACCACACAAGACGTCAGCAGCCCGCAGAAGCGGGGTTCCATCACGAGTATGAACGGACCGGTCTCGATACTGTGATAGTCGTGTTCCTCCAGTGCCGTGAGCCCTAAGGCTGCCTCGGGATGCCACGCACGCTCGCCGCATTCCGAGTCGCAGGAGAAGAGATAAACGCGGCGGGACGCGGCGGCCAGTGTTCCCAGGCGTGTCTTCTCTCGCAAGGGCTCGCCGCTCAAGCAACGGCCTTCGATCACAAGCGCCGAAAGTTTGTTCTCAGTTACGATGTCTTCAAAGTACCGGACGAGACGCGAAACCGTTTGTTCGTTGCAGCGCACCGGAGCGAACTCCTCGCGGTGCTGGTCGGTAAGCACATAGTAGAGCGAATGCATGAAAGCGGGCGTCTCTGGATTACGGGGTTAGGCGCGTGGGGACTGAAACGGCTTCGGTCCAATTCTACCTTGGGAGGTGGGGGAGTCAATTCTTTTCATTTTAAGTGCTATAATCCTGGAGCAACCGGATTTAGGGTCATCGCATCACAAGCTGTGAGGTCATGGCCTACATCACAAACACGTTGACAATGCCCGTGACCGGCGAACGAACTCAACCAGCGTCGGACCTGGAGCTGGCCAGGGCAGCGGCCGCTGGTGACTCGGCTGCGTTTGAAAAGCTGTATGAGCAGCATCATAGGCGAGTCTATTCGCTCTGTCTGAGAATGCTGGGGAACGGCACGCACGCGGAAGATCTTACTCAGGAAGTCTTCCTGCAAGTCTACAAGAAGATTGGAAGCTTTCGCGGAGATTCAGCCTTTACGACCTGGCTGCACCGATTGACGGTGAATCAAGTGCTGATGCACTTCCGTAGGCGTGGCGTTAAGCTCGAGCACACGAGCGAGGAAGGCGACTTCACCAACGTCGTCGAAACCCCGCTGCAGAGCACACGGCGAATCTCGATGGTGGACAGGCTGGCGCTCGAGAAGGCCATTTCGCAATTGCCTCCGGGCTACAGAACGGTCTTCGTCCTGCACGACGTTGAGGGTTACGAGCATGAAGAAATCTCGAACCTCCTGGATGTCAGTATTGGAACCTCGAAGTCACAGCTCCATAAGGCGCGCATGCGACTGCGAGAGTTGCTGACCAAGAGGTAACCGGGAGCATCAGGTAAGATCAAATGGTTTGCACGCAGTGTCAGGAACTACTATCCGAATACATCGATGGAGCGCTTGAGCTTGGCGAACAGGTTAACATCGAACGCCATCTCGGTGACTGCGAGCCATGCCGGGCAGTCCGCGACGACTTGCTTCAGATAGTTCACTTCAGCCAGCAGCTTCCTATGCAGGCGCCCTCTACGGCTTTGTGGCCGCGTATTAGCTCGGATCTCGCCGAGCTGCAGCCGAACTTCTGGTCGCGCCCGCTGAGGTGGTTGGTCAGCTTCAGGACGCTCAACGTCAATTTTTCGGTCCCGCAGTTGGTCGCCGGCGCGGCGGTTCTGGCAATAGTAGTCTCAATCGGCGTCATTGTTTCGCGCCGCGACAGCAGCCAGCCTCAGTTGTCGGCGAGCGCCGACCGTGTGGCGCCCTCCGAAGTAAGACCACTCTCACAAACGGACCTGCAGCAGCTCGAAAAGCAAATCACCCAGCTAAGTGAAACCGTCGAGCAACGGAAAGTCTCCTGGGACCCCGAGCTTCGGACCGCGTTCGAGCGAAATCTCTTGTACATTGACCAGTCGCTGGTCGAGTGTCGGCATCAGTTGAACAACAATCCGGCCGATGATGTGTCGCAGGAGTTAATGCTCAACGCATACCGGGAGAAGGTCCGACTGTTGGAAGGCTTTGAAAAGTTCTGATACGGCGCGGTAAGCTCCTGCGTTGGGGGTCTGGTGTCGCGAACGATGGTCCATAACAGCAGCCACACAAGACGCACAACGAAGAAATACTCGATACCGCTTTGTCTCGCCGTCTTCTTCTGTTTCGCGATCGTTGAGATCTCCGCTGACTCGCAGCCGCGCTTCGAACGAACCTACGCTTCACAACGCCCTGCCCATCTGACGATCTCAAACGTTAACGGCAGCATTCACGTCGTCTCCTGGGACAAGAAGGCAATCCACGCGCGCGCCAATGCCGCTGCTTACGTTTCAATCGAAGATAGGGTCGCTGGCGACGATATCACCATCTCGACGAAACTCAACCTCAGATTGGGCCGCGCGGACTTCGACGTTTCGGTGCCGCCCGAAACATCGCTGACGATCAAGAACATTGTGGGCAACATAGAACTTCGTGGGATCACCGGGCACGTGAGCATTCACTCGATCGACAGCGATGTTCGCCTCGTCAAGGTGAACAGCCCAGCAGTTGATGTGTTGGTGACCAGCGGGGACATCTTCTTCGACGGTGAGCTGCACGAAGGCGGTTCCTACAGCCTTCAATCGATGAAGGGCGACCTCGACGTTACGCTGCCGAGCGCGACGCCCTTCAACCTCAATGCTCGGGCTCTCAGTGAGAACATCAACCTCGGCTCTTTTCTCTCAAACCTCTCTGGCTCGTCTCGCGGGCCGAAAGGCGTCTCGGGCACTTACCTCAAGGGCGGCTCCCGGCTCACTCTTACCGCCTACGCCGGGCGCATCTTGCTTCATAAGAAGTGAACGATCGGGGCTCTCGCGATACGGCACCGCGGCCTGAAGGAACTTCGGCATCTCCTCGTTAGAGGATGAGTCAGCCTCGTCTAGTCTACCGGAACATTTACAACTCCAGCTCGTAGTTTGCGGTGGCAGGCGCCGGCGTAGATAAATCCTCCAGCGTATGTTATAAAATGATCGATCTGACGGAGCAGGCAGGCATTGATGCTCTTTCAGCGGCCCCTGTGAGTCAGGTTGATTCGATAAAAGAGCTGTTCGTTTGATGCACAAAGGCGAAGTCAACTCCGATCAGGTTTCCGCGCGCGTGGACAACGCGCCACAGCGAGACAACGGCGACATTAGCGGCAGCTACGAAACCACCGAGTTCGATAACCACACCGGCGAGAAATCAGAGCGCATACATCTGGACGCGCTGCTTCCGTTTCTCGAAGAACGCATAGCATTCAAGATGCCCAGCGAGCTCAGGCACCTTGATGGTGTGTTGGATTATTTGAACGAGCGAATGCTTCGGCTAGGAATTGTTAATGCCGACGACTCGGAAGTGCTGATCGCCTTAGACGAGGCCATCGTGAATGCGATCAAGCACGGCAATAAGTGCGATCCGCGAAAGGCCGTTCATATCGTCGCTGAATTCAGCGTCGAGGGAGTGAAATTCATCGTCGCCGATGAAGGCGCGGGATTCGAGCGCGAGAACGTGCCTGATCCTACCGAGCCCAGCAGGCTGCTCGAGCCCAGCGGGCGCGGACTCCTGCTTATCAATCACATCATGGATGAAGTCCGTTTTAACCAGTGCGGCAATCGTTTAGAAATGTTCAAGCGTCCGGTCAACAAGCCCCAATCTCAAATCCAACAGTCAAACGGCCACACCACAACCGAGTGACAGTCGAAGTCGACGCTTGATTCGGCAGTGTGGCTTCCAGCAGCAATCTCACGCTCTAATTCCGAACTCAATCCGTGTCGACAGGTCCGGTTGCGCTGCCGGCCGCACGGGCTCGCAGCGGGCCGTTCTGGCTTGAGGGCCGCTCGGGATCAATGGGCTCTTCTCGCCATCGCGGACGCAGTAAGTTCAGGAGCGCGGTAGCTCGAACTCGATCCGAGAGGTCTTCGCTCATAACGCGTCGCGCGCATTGCTCATCGTAGCCGTACTTGATTAGTGCTGATCGCATACGGTGTTGGCCCTCGCGCGTGCGGTTGTTCAGTGCGTCGATGATTGATACCTCAAACAGCGCCCGATCCTCAGCCGACATCTGTTTGATTAGCGACTCGTTGGGATCTTGACCGCAGCACAGCCGTTCAATCTCGCGCGACACCCACTTCGGATCACGGTGCAACGCCACGTCAACTCCGCCCAAACTAGGGCCCCCTGGCCACCGCCTTCGCCTCAGCTTTCCCAGATAGATCAAGAACGCCAACGCCGCAAGCTCTAAGAGAACAACAGCAGCAACGAACCACCACCACCAACTGGATTCAATTTGGAGCAAATCCATCCCTAGCCCGTTCGCACCGGCCAGAACCCCTCTCTTGGTTTGAAGCTTGGATGCCACGAGCAAGGCTCGTTCCCTGCCCGAAAAGGTCTCTTCCTAAACTTGATTGGAGAATAAAGCTTCGGTATCGCGCAGAATTCAACGCGGGCAACTGGCAGGGAATGGGCTGCTCATAGACGCAGCCTGTTACCGAACACCTCAGCAACAGAAGGCAGAAGGCAGAAAGCAGTAGGCAGTAGGCGGACGGACTGCTTTCTGCTTTCTGCTTTCTGCCTTCTGCCTTCTGCTTTCTGCCTTCTGCTTTCTGCTTTCTGCTTTCTGCCTTCTGCTTTCTGCCTTCTGCCTACTGCCTTCTGCGCTTGGTCCCTCAGGGCCGGGCCTTGTATTTCTCGTACAGCTCCGTGTGCCTGCTTGTCAGCGGTATGTCGCGTCCGTTGATGAACACATGCTTGATCTGAGTTCTTATCTCGAGCGGGTCTCCGTCAGTCACGATCAGGTTCGCGATCTTACCTTGCTCGATCGATCCAACGCGATCAGCGATCCCGAAAATCTCCGCCGGATAAATCGTAACGGCCTTGAGCGCTTCTTCCTTCGGCAGCCCAAACGCAGCGGCCATTCCGGCGTGATAAGGCAGGTTCCTCGAATAGGCTGAATCGTTCGTCTGGAAAGCGATCTTCACGCCAGCCTTCGACAGCAATCCCGCGTTGGTAAACGCCGCGTCGTACGGATCGTCTTCCCGGACCGGCACACGCAGCACCGGACCTACGATCACCGGAATGTTCCTAGCCTTGAGCTGGTCTGCGACTCTGTAGGCCTCGGCGCCTCCCGAGATGATCGCCTTTAGCTTCATCTCGCCAACAAACGCGATGGCGCTCTTGATGTCGCGCTCGAGGTTGGCGTTTATCACTACGGGCATCTGGCCGCGAACGACAGGGATCAACGCTTCGAGTTTCAAGTCGACGTTTTGTTTCGGCAGGCTTGGATCTTTCGCTCGCGCGTCTTTCGCATCACCATAAGCCGCCGCGTCGCGCAAAATCTTCTTCAAGCTCTCAATCTGCCTATCTTGTTCCCGGCGCAGCTCCGTTGCCGACCGCTGCTGCCCGCCGAACTCCCCGCCAAACCCGCGCCCTCCGCCTCCGCCGGGCCAGTTTATGTGCATCGCGACCGGCGACTTCAAGACCATCTCGCGCGGAGTCCAGCCGTCGAGATTCAGGATCGCGCTTTGCCCGGCAATCAAACCGCCGCGCGGCGCCGTGAGCGCGCTTGTGACTCCATTAACGCGAGTCACCGCGATGTGCGAACTGTCAGGGCGAATCGCGACGTCTACGTGAATGTTCGCGTTGTTGTCGCCTATCTCGTTCGTGTCAACGGAGCCGGCAACTGACCCGATTTCAGTCAAGCCAATCTCCGTGTCTGCATCCATCATTCCGGGATAGACCGACAGGCCCTTCCCATCGATGACCTTAGCGCCCGACGGAACTGACGCATTCGCGCCGACAGCCGCGATCTTCCCGTTAGCTATCACCACCGTACCACTCTCAATCGCCGGCCCGGTCACAGTTATGATTCGAACGTTGCGGATGGCGTAAGTGTCCGCCGGACCCTGGGCCGAAGCGACGCGCACGCCTGATCCGGTCAGTCCAAAGAGCCCAAGCGCAACAGCCCCGGTTAAAGCGGTGAGTATGAAAACTATTCTCTTGCTCTTCATCGTTCGTCTCCAAAGAGTCCGACAAACTTTAGTTTGTCGTCATTAGTCTGTCGCTCGCAGTCGCGTATCGGCTTTGCCCGACGAAAACTGAAGTTCGTCGGACATCGAAGTCATGGCTACCTCTCATTTGGCCGAGGCGATTCGCCTGAGCGAGGCTGAGGCTCATCGGGTCTTTCTGGGCGTGGTGACCGCGGCCCGCTCCGTTGATCTCGCTCGCGCTTGATCAAGTCAGCCTTCTCGCGCTTAAGCAGGTCACGCTGCTTGAGGTCTTCACTGCGATCAAAGTAGACCTCGCCTTCGATCATCGTCAACTCCGCCACTGTGTAGACCGAAAACGGATGCTGGCTGAAGATCACCAGGTCTGCGTCTTTGCCGACATCAATCGAGCCGACGCGCTTGTCTATGCCAAGTTGAATTGCCGGATTTAGCGTCACCATCCGCAGCGCCTGTTCTTCGCCCACGCCGCCGTACTTCATTGCCTTCGCCGCTTCCAAATAGAGCCGTCGGGCGAGCTCATCCGAATCGGAATTCATCGAGACGATCACTCCGCGCGACGCCATCAGCGCGGCGTTGTACGGAATCGCGTCGTAAGCTTCGAGCTTGTACGCCCACCAGTCGGAGAAGGTCGAGCCGCCAGTCTTGTGCTCGGCCATTTCCTTCGCCACCTTGTAGCCTTCGAGCACGTGCTGAAGCGTCTGTACGTGGAAGCCCAGCTCATCGCTGAGATTGAGCAGCATCAAAATCTCGTCGTCACGGTAGCTATGTGAGTGGACCATCCGCTTGCCTTGAAGAATCTCGACAAGCGCATCGAGCTGCAAGTCTCGCCGCGGAGGGATCGCGGTTTTATCCGTAGCCTTCTTCGCGTCGTACTCCTGCCATTCGCGCGTGTAATCCTTCGCTTTGACGAACGCCTCGCGGATGGTTTCTTCGACGCCCATACGAGTCGCAGGGTAACGGCGCGGCGCCGTAGCCGGTCCGCCCTGATTGTTCGAGCGCTTAGGGTTCTCGCCCAGCGCGAACTTGATGCCCGGCGGCGCATCGGGCACAAGCCACTCATCAACGGGTTTCCCGATCTTAAACTTGATCACGGCATTCTGCCCGCCTATCGAGTTCGCCGACCCGTGCAGAACGTTGGCCGTGGTCGTGCCGCCGGCAAGCTCACGATAGATGCTCGGGCTGTAAGGATCGATCACGTCCCGAATGCGCACCATTGCTGTCACCGAAAGCGAGCCTTCGTTCACGCTGCCTTCAACTCCGGTGTGCGAGTGACAATCGATGATCCCCGGCGTGACAAACTTGCCAGTGGCATCGATCACCCGGGCGTTTGGATCGCGCGCTTTCACGTTGGGACCGACCTCGGCGATCTTGCCGTCACGAATCAGGATCGAACCGTTGTTGATCGTCCCGTGCGAAGCCGTAAGGATAGTCGCGTTCTTGATCAGCGTTTCTACGGGCGCAGGCGCGGCAGCCGCAGAACCCGCTCCAGCAGCCAGTGTCGCGTTCCCACCGGTTTGCGCAAATGCTGAAGCGACCATCGTCAACGTCAATATTGATGACAGAACCGCGTTAAACTTTTTCATCATTCCCCCCAATTCAATTTGCCGATTGCCGATTGGCGAGTGCCGATTCGTTAGATTACTGATCCTTCCTAATTCACATTCGGAATTCGGAAATCGCCAATCGCCAATCGGCAATGTTCTTACCTCGCCCTCGTGCCGGTGAACTCGAACGACCCCATCGCGCCCATCACCATTGTGCCGCGCATGGAATCGCCCTCAATTGTGCCGCTGATTATCGCGTCAATGGACTGACCGCCCATGTCGACCGTTGCGGTCAGCCGGATCTGATTCCCAGTCATTCGCCCGCTCTTGATCGCGACGTTGCCCATCGGCGTGCCCAGCGTGCCGCCGATTTGGTCTCCGTCTTTTGTCAGAGTCAGTTGAGCGCCTATATCGCCTTGAGGCGACTGAACGACCAGCGACCACGTTCCAGACGGATCGACCGTCGGTCCACTCGGCGGGCCTCCTGGCCGCCCGCCGCCCATTCCACCGCGCGCCGGCGCAGCCTCGGGCTTCTTCAACTCGATCTGATCGCCATCGATGAAGACGTGCATGACCTTTGTGTCCTTCGCGAGAAGATCGCCGTTCGCGACAACGAGGTTGGCAATCTTACCGACCTCGATCGTGCCGAGCTGATCCGCTGCGCCAAAGATCTCAGCCGCGTTGATAGTAAGCGCGCGCAGGGCCTCATCCTTAGACAAGCCGTTCTCGACCGCCTTTTGCACGTTGGCGATAAAATCCTGCGGCCGAAGCGAGCCGGATGTGAAAGCGAACTTCACTCCCGCCTGCGCGAGCCTGGCGGCTCCCTTTGGCGTTTCGGCGCGTTGACGCAGGACTCTCAGTGTTTCATCTTCATCGTCGGGCAGATCAGCCGAGCGCTTAGGGAAATCCACCGAGAGAATCACCGGCACGCTTTTGGCCTTGAGCATGTCCGCGACTCGATAGCCGTACATCGCACCCGCAATCATCGGCTTGAGCTTGAACTCGTCGGCGATCATCAATGCGCGGCGAATGTCGCCGTCTGAGTTCGCGACGAACAGCACCGGCAACTCGCCTTTGAGCGCAGGCTGAAGCGCCGCGAGCCGCTTGTCGTGCTCGGGCCTGTTGACTCCGCGCTTGATGCGATTGTAGCGGTCTACTTCATCGCGGTAGCGAATCGCGTCGTAGAACGACTGGCGGATGTAAGCAACTGTTCCCATCAGCGAGCCCGGATATCCGCCGCCGAAGCCGCCGCCTCCGCCGAACTGCACCGTCAGTGCAACCGGCGCGCGAATGACAAGCTTTGAAGCCTCTTCACCGGCAAGATTAATCAGCGCGCTCTGCCCGGCAAAGATCCCTTGTCGCGGACTGCTCAGCGCTGAAGTCACGCCAACCGACCGTGGGTCCTCGAACGATGTGCCGGGTTTGACCTGATCTGCTGCCGCGAGCGAAGGATCGCCGAGTCGCGCTTCAGGAGAAGGCTGCGCGCCGGCCGCCGCAGCAGCAACCGCCGCCTGCCGGCCGCCGCCTCCCGCTCCCGCTGGAGCTTGAGCCTGCGCCGGCGCTGCGAGTCCGAGACTCGTATATCCGTCGATCAAGCCCGGATACACGGTCATTCCGGCACCGTCAATCACGCGCGCGTCGGCTGGTATCTTGACGCTTTCGCCGACGTCGGTGATCAGCCCGTTGCGAAAAACAACTGTGCCTTTCGCGATGGTCTTGCCCGCGCCTGTGACGATCTGAGCGTCTTTGATCGCGAAGGCGTCGGGCGCATCAAGCCGGGCAACGGGCGCGTGTGTGAACACCACGAGCGCTACGGCTGCAAGAACCGCAAGCGTCGCGCACGCGCGCTTGAGCGTCGTGGCTCGCGCGGTCGCGGCTCGCGCGAAGGATGAGCGCTCGCGGCGCGCACGAAATGTTTCTGCCATTGCGATGGTCTCCTGCAAGATGTTTGGCATTAGATTAAGAAGACTGATTGAGCCGCCAGCCGTGTGACTGATCGCGCCTGCGCGGCGTCCACTGTGGCGCGCATAATCTATATCAAAGCCCACCGCGCCGCAAGCCCCTGCTCGTTGCTGTCAAGCGAGTTGCTAGGATGCCGCGGCCTGATCATAATCGAGTCCAACAATGGAGGATGCTATGTCAGAACTTAAGAGACGCGACGCGATGAAAGGGATGTTTGTTGGTGGCGCAGGACTTGCCCTTGGCGGGCTGATTGCCTCGGAAGCAGCATCCGTGACTAGTAGCAGTCCGCAGAGTGCCGAAGCTCCCCAGCCTGCGAGGGCCTTTCGAGGCCAGCACCAACCGAAGCCGTTGCCGTTCGATCCGGCGAAGCTGCGAGGGATCTCCGAGAAGCTGATCCGATCTCATCACGAGAACAACTACACGGGAGCGGTCAAAGCGCTCAACGCAGTCGAACAGCGGCTCGATGCGACGATGAAAGACAAAGACCTCCCGGCTTATGTCTATGGCGACCTCAAGCGTGAGGAACTGGTCAGGACAGGTTCGGTGATTCTCCACGAATACTACTTCGCCAATCTTGGTGGGGACGGCAAAGCCGGAGGCGCGGTGCTGGACCTGATCAAACAGTGGTTTGGCAGCTACGAACAATGGGAAGCCGAGTTCAAGAGGACTGCGAACGCGCTTGGTGGAGGTTCCGGTTGGGTGATATTCGCCTACAACGCTTACACCGGCGAAGCGCACAACTACTGGGCGTGGGACCATATGCACAACGCGCCGATGAGCCGGCCACTGCTCGCGCTGGATATGTACGAGCACTCCTATCACATGGACTACGGCGCGGCGGCGCCGAAGTACGTCGAGGCATTTATGCAAAACGTGAAATGGGAAGAGGTGAATCGTCGAGCAGAAGAAGCTCTGCGGAAATAAGTTATCATGCGTGGGACACCTCTCGAGGGAAAACAGCACGTCGCCTCCAATCATTGAGTTGTCTGTCCTATCTAACTTATAATTCGGAGCGATGAGCACACAGTTGACTCTCAATCTGCCGGACGACACCTTTGAGCGTGCCACGAAGTACGCTGCTTACGCTCATCGCGATGTCTCCGAGATCATCGCGGCGGCACTGGCGTCCTCTCTCCCCTCCCTGGATGCGATTGATCAGCTTCGTGGTATATCGAAGCTACCCGACGAAGAGATAGTGGCGCTGACCGAGTTGCGGATGGAACGCAAAACCGACCTGCGGCTTAGCGCGTTGCTCGGTCGTCAGCAGGCCGGAGAGTTGACCGATCTTGAACGTGCCGAGCTTGCTGCGTTGATGAGAGCCTATGAGATGGGCCTGCTACGCCAATCTCAGGCCCTGGCCGAAGCGGTGCGTCGGGGGCTCAGACCACCACTCGAGCCATGACCAGCAGAGGAATCTCTGGGGCGGTGGTAGCCCGCATCCGAGCCACAGCCGAGAACCGTTGCGGGTATTGTTTGACTCCTCAGCGTTACGCCATGCAGGTCCTCGATATAGAGCACATCATTCCAAGAGCAGCCGCTGGGACCGACGACGAAGAGAACCTCTGGCTTGCGTGTCGTCTCTGCAATAACGCAAAGGGAGTGAAGACTCACGGATACGACCCAGTAACCGGTCGACGGGTCCAACTCTTCAATCCAAGAAGGCAGAATTGGCGCCGCCACTTCTACTGGAGTGATGATGGGGTGCGGTTGATAGGGCGTACGACCTGCGGACGGGCAACCGTCGTGGCACTGAACCTTAACAACGAGATCGCTTTGGTTGTCAGACAGAACTGGGTCAGTGCAGGATGGCATCCGCCCAGGTTTGAGGTTGTAGGAGGCGACCGAAAAAGGAAATAGGATCGCCGCCAGAACCGAGATTCCGGCCACCCTCGATATCGGCACCGACAGACGACGCACCTTCGATCCGGCATTGGTTCACTTGCATTTCCACGCCGTCGTTAAGGATTGGAGTATTTCCAAAGTCTCTTCTTCCCCTCGGGCATCTTTTGTCTTCTCAGATCGCTCTCTTCCAAATAGACCCGAGTATTAGCTTAACTCTTGGGGGTCGATACATACTGACCACCGACACTCTAGAGTGACTTCGGGACGGATGCCTGGCGTCGCAATTCGCCAGCGTTTCCCTGCTACTTACTTGAAAGACAGGCTTCGCTCTTAGCGTGATGAGGGCCGTGGCTACTCTCACCTGCCTCCGATATTCAAATAGCCAAAGTGAATTCCTGAACATAAGCCCAACAGATCGGATCATCCCGGCGTGACAATCTGTCGCCACCGCGAACCCGCAGATGAGAGCCAAGGCAGACTTCATCAAACCTTCGCGACACCCCCTTGATCTTAGAGTTGACGTGAATTACTGTGATACCTAGGGTTAGCCAATGATCCAGCTGATTGATGCGGCTTTCTACCAGGTAGTATTGACCGAAAACCGTTCGCAGAATGCATTCTGTTGGGCAAGATAACGGAAATCTCCTCGCGCCTGATCGCTCTTTTCCAAATCGATCCGAGTATCAACTTAACGCTCCCCGATCAATACATACTGACCTCCGACCCCCTAGAGTGACTTACGGGACGGATGCCTGACGTGGCATTTCTCCGGCGTTTCCGTGCTACGTAGCTGAAAGGTAGGCTTGGCTCTTAACGCCCTGGCGGTCATCACCAACCTCTTAGCGTAGGTCGTGGACCGCTTGCTGGCAGCGGCGATGACGAGCCGCAGGGAAGGAGCTAGAGTATCCCGGCGATAGCCCGCGACCCGCTTTGGCTCAATCGGCAGCAAGACGTTTTCTTGTCCCTTACCTGGCGAGCATCATCTGTCATATCATTCGGCCTTCAAGCGGCAAGTCAACACTGGAGGCACAATGCGAAGAACATCGATCGTAACAATAATTGTTTTGGCGCTGTTGAGCGCGGTCGGGATGGCTCGGCCGGCCTCCCCCAAGGCGGAGGACGACTTTCAACTGGTCAAAGTCGCCGAGGGCATCTACGCGGGCATCGCCAAGCCTGGCGGTCTTGCGTCGGGCAATGCTGGGTTCATCGTCGGAGATGGCGGAGTGCTCATCGTTGACACGTTCTATACTCCGGTCGCGGTCGAGGAGCTCATCGGCGAGATCGGGAAGCTGACCGGGCAACCGATCAAGTACGCGGTCAATACTCACTACCACCTGGATCACACCGGCGGCAATCAAGTCCTCGCTGCCCGCAACGTGCCCATCATCGCTCACGATAACGTCGTGGGCTGGCAGACGACGAAGAATCGGCGCTTTCTTCCAATGCCCGATGAGTTACAGAAGCGAAGGGCGGATGCGGCAAAACAACTTTCGGAAACTCCCGAAGACCAGAAAGACAAGCGAGCACAACTGGAGAGGCAATTGCGGAGGCTCGACGTGATGCTGACGATCAAGCTGACCAATCCATCGGTGACATTCAGCACTGGCACGACGCATCTGTATCTGGGCACTCGTGAGGTTGTTCTGTTCTCGCTGCCGGGCCACACCGGTGGCGACGTGTTGGTCTTCGTGCCGGATGCCAACGTGATGTTCACGGGCGATATGGGCTGGGCAAAAACGCTTCCCAACCTGGTTGATGCTACGGTGAATGATTGGGTGCCGTCGCTCGACAAGATTCTCACGAACCATCCGAGCACGAGGTTCGTCCCAGGCCATGGTGATGTCGCAACGGCAACGGAGATGCGCGACTTCAGAGACTATCTCGACGATCTGCGGAGCCGCGTCAAGAAAGGAATCGCAGATGGCCTGACGATCGAACAGGCAAAGGAACAATTGAAGCTGCCGGACAAGTACAAGAGCTTCGCATTTCAGAATTTCGCCCAGCCGAACATTGAAGACATGTACAAGGAATTGAAGGGCACGAAGCGGACCGGATAGCGACATGACTTACTCTGATGATCCGCGTGAGTGCCCTGGGGGTACATCAAGACATTTGACGAGTATCACGCCGCCATGGCTTCTTGAGCCGAAGCAGATTTGCAAGGCTCCGGGCAGGATTCAAAAAGCTTCTCGCAAGCACCCGGACGGTGAGATTGTTAGTCCAACGCTCGATTCTCGCAATCAGGTATCGGTCTATAGCGTCCTCTCCAATCAACCAGCCCGTGCCAATCACCGGCGTGACCACGAGATCAACATAAGCCATAGGATGGTTAGTGGACTTTCGTGGATCCTTACCGACATTGCCGATGGACGCCTCACCTAGCGGGCCGAGTTCAAAATGCAAACTGTAGACTGTCGACCACGCAAGCGCTTTGAGCCGGCTTTTCCTGTATTGACTGCCGGAATCAAGCTCCTGCCTCAGTCCAGCGGGATCATTGTGTACCTGGATGAAGCCGGCCACCGCCCCCATGATTGGATGCCCAATGTAGTTGGTAGCGAACTTATCGCCGTCGTTCCAGCCGCGCAGATTCTTAACCGTCCTAAAGTAGTCTTTCCAGTAGAGTCCTTTCAGACCTGCGCGGGTGTCAGCTTCGATCGCTAATCTGAGTGTCTGCTGGGCGCCAAGGAACAGAAGCGATTGTCTTAAGGCTCCATTCCAGTCAAAAGCGTCCTTGCGCACAGTCTCTTTGCTCTGGCCGGCGCCCGCGTTGTCAGAGAAAGAGAAGACAGGCATGGCTGGCGACCAAAGCGGATTGTCTGCGCTACACCGCGGCGGATAACACCTGACCGCGTCCGCGTAGGGCGAAACAGCAAGGCCGTTCTTCGGGGTCAGAGTAACGACGGCCTCGTCCCTGGTCGAAACTTCCACGGCGGCGGAGGACTCGATAGCCTGGCTCCGGTTTTTTAGAACGGAAATCATCGGCGCGAAGCTGCCTCGCATCTCTTGAACAGGCGGTGAGCCAACAGCCACTGGGCATTCGCTCAGCATCTGTCCAGCACAAACCAAGGGGCAGACTCCACATAGCGTGGTTGAGACTAGGACCCTTGTGATTGTTGTTCGAGAATTGAGGATTGAAGCAATAACCTTGCAAAGGGATGATCGCATTATCTCTAGTTTAAGAACTTAGGCTTCGATGTCAAACCGATATTTCTTAACGGGCTCCGACATGTCCTTCGGTCGACGCCTAATCGCCGGCGGGGACCAGCTCTCCTTCTAGCGGGTAGTCCTCGTCCCGTGCCGACTCGACTGCGCGGCCGTACTTCAAATAGAGAGCCGGTATCACGATCATGTTCAGAAACATCGAAGTGACAATTCCTCCGAGAATGACAATGGCCATCGGTTGTTGAATCTCTTTGCCGGGCTCTCCTTTCCCTAGAGATGCCGAACAGAGTGATGAACCCGACCAGCGAAGCAATCGAAAGCGTACCGCCAGACAGAAAGACCATTACCACGCCTCCGATGAGCGCGAGCGGCAGATTGGCCATTACCAGGATTGCTGAGCGCGCCGACTTAAGCGCGATATAGAGCAACAGAAAAATACCGGCTATCGCGACTAGGGAAAGGAGCGTGATCTGTCGCGACGCTTTTTCCTGCGACTCGAACTGCCCGCCGTATTGCACAAAGTAGCCTTGCGGGAGCAGCACTCTCCGGTTGATTGCCGAGCGCACGTCATCGACCGCGCAACGTTACTCTGGGTAGTTTCATACTCGCCTCAAAGGGTTGGTTAGAATACTGGACGGATAAAACTACTGTCAATAGTCGGTAGTCTTTGCGCGTTCCCGATCAGGTATCAGTCAACGCATATGTGAGCCGCGCGCCGACATCAACTGTCGCCCAAACGAGCGCCGCGATTAGAATACACACCCGCTCTAGCTCGCCGAGGAGGCGGGAACTTGCAGGACCGAAAAGAGTCGAGCTAACGAACAGTCAAACCGCACGCTGGCGAGCCCGCTTTTTACTAAGCAGCCTTCAGATGCAAGCCAACAGCACGCACAACTATTCGGTCGCTACTATTACCAAAGTTCACGCGCAGACTAAGGAGCACCGAGCCGAGGCTTGGGTCCACTGATGCAGTGGCGCTGTCGACACAGACTGGCCCCGGATTGGTTTGATTGGTGCCATCATCCAGGAGCACCAGCGCGGAGCCTGGTGGATCTTGTACCTGTGCGAGCCGGATTTGAGTGATGAAGCTCCTGCGATTCGACAACTCGTAACAGACCCGAACTCCCTTGATGATGAAGCCAGGAGGAACTTCAAGACCCATTTCCACAACCTTGTTGCCGCCACTTGGTGCTGTGTCTCCAGTCGTAGTGGACTGAATGATTAAACCGCTGAGCCCGCCCCCGACGCCGGACGAGATGGCGTTGAATGACGTGATCACGCTTGGGTCACCAGCCAGCAGATCGAGATGATTTACCCACATGATGGTTTTCCTGCTACCACGGCCTTTTGCAGGTGGCTGCACGTCACCTTGGGTACCTCTGTGTATGTTTGACTTTTTGCTACTCATGTTTACGTTTACCTCTCTTTCGGAGGAGTTCAACTGAACTTCGCCATCTATACATGACGCCAAAGAAGGCGAGAATAATGCATAAGCTGATTGCCGTAACGCGCTGACCCATCGTCTTCTGTCCCTTGATCCCCAACAGCCTCCCGCGTAGCATAGGCCGTTCATGCTCCACGGTGTCGACGGTCGAACGGTTCGCCTTGCCACATATGAATGACGAAGCCGCAACACCGATCAAAACGCAGCGGAAGAGCGATCGCATCCGAGACGCGCTGGCTCTGGAACGCAACGTCGTGGCCGCTTCCGCTGCGGTCTTCCTGTTCAGCATGGGCGAGGAGCTTTGGAAGAAGTTCCTGCCTAAATACCTGGAATCGCTCGGAGCGGGGACCGCCGTCATTGGGCTCTTTGGAACGGTCAAAGACTTCTTCGATGCGATCTATCAATACCCGGGCGGCTGGCTTGCCGATCGCGTAGGCCGCCGCCGCGCTTTTCTTGTGTTCATCGCGCTTGCGTCCACCGGATACCTTATCTACCTGTTCAGTCCGTCGTGGCCGTTCGTGTTCCTGGGTCTGGCGTTCGCCATGGGATGGGCAAGCATGGCTTCCCCGGCGATTTTCGCGGTAATTGGCGACGCCCTTCCGAAAAACAAACGCGCGATGGGATTCACTTTCCAATCGCTGATAAAGCGCGTGCCGATGGCCGTGGCCCCTTTGATAGGAGGCGCGATGATCGCGACGCTCGGATTGAAGAGCGGAATAAGAGCAGGCCTGGTCATAACGCTCGGGCTTGCAGCCATCACCGTGCTGATCGTTCTGGTGATCAACATACCGGTCACGCCGGGAGAACCAGTCAACATTCGAGGCGTATGGCGCAGCTTTCACGCCGCGCTTAAACGGCTGCTGATCTCCGACATCATAATCCGCATGTGTGAAGGCTTGCCCGACGTGCTGATCATTCTTTATGTGACGAACGTCATTGGCGTCAGCGTCGTGGGATACGGAGTCCTGGTCGCGATACAACTGGCGACCTCGATTCTGGTTTACGTTCCGGCCGCCAAGCTCGCCGACCGCGTCGGGCGGAAGCCGTTCGTCATCGCGACGTTCGTATGCTTCGCGCTGTTCCCGGTTGCTATCGTTCTTTCTTCAAGCTTCGCCTCGCTGGTTGTTGCATTCGTCATCGGCGGGTTGCGTGAGATCGGCGAGCCTTCACGCAAAGCGATGATCGTCGACTTTGCGGTTCCTCACCTGCGAGCGCGGACAGTCGGGCTCTACTACCTGGTTCGAGGCCTTTCGATCTCACCCGCAGCGGCGGTCGGTGGACTGCTCTGGAGGATCGCGCCTGAAGTGCCTTTCATAACGGCCGGCATAGTCGGAATGATTGGAGCGGTGGTGTTCGCCGCAACCGTTGAGGAACGCTATGCAAGTTAGCAGGCGGTATGCTTTGTCTGGCGGTATCGCTAAGACGCCGTGCATAATCATCACGAAACAGTAAAAGAGATTCTTCATGATTCAGACCGTCACAAGTCCACCGAGTTCGCCTGGAAAACCCTTCGTAGGCCACTTGCTCGACTTCCGGCGCGATCCGTCCAGGTTCCTCACCAGGCTCGCTCGCGAGCACGGCGACATTGTTCACTTCAAGATGGGGCCACAGGACATCTATCTGCTCAATCATCCCGATTTCATCAGAGACGTGCTGGTCACGCACAATCGCAACTTCGTCAAGAGCCGCGGACTCGAGATGGCCAAGAAGTTTCTGGGTGAAAGCCTGCTCACCAGCGAAGGCGAGTTTCATCGCCGTCAACGGAGGCTAGCGCAGCCGGCGTTTCATCGTCAGCGCATCAATGCGTACGCAGAAGTAATGACTGGTCATGCGACGCGAACTCGCGAGCGCTGGCGAGACGGCGAAACGCTCGACATCTGGCAAGAGATGATGCGGCTCACGCTCGCGATCGTCGGCAAAACGTTGTTCGACGCCGACGTTGAATCCGAGGCGCCGGAGATCGGCAAAGCGCTCACCGACGTAATGCAGCTCTTTGAGCGAATAACGAATCCACTGAGCGGGCTGCTCGACAAACTGCCGCTGCCCGCCAACATCCGTTGGCTCAGAGCCAAAGAGCGGCTCGACTCGACCATCTATCGGATTATCAACGAGCGCAGGGCTTCGGGCGAGGATCGCGGTGATCTGCTGTCGATGCTTTTGCTCGCGCAGGACGAAGAAGGCGACGGCGGCAGCATGACCGACGAGCAACTGCGCGACGAAGCGATGACGCTGTTTGTGGCCGGGCACGAGACGACCGCCAACGCGCTAACGTGGACGTGGTATTTGCTCTCACAGCATCCCGACGTTGAAGAGAAGCTCCACGAAGAAATCGACAACGTGTTGGCGGCTAAGCTTCCAACAGCCGCTGACGTTGCGCGGCTGCGCTACACCGAGATGGTTTTCGCTGAGTCGATGAGACTGTATCCGCCTGCGTGGACTCTGGGTCGCCGCGTGTTGAGCGACTATCAAATCGGCCCATACGTCGTGCCTGCCGGGTCGATAGTTCTGATGAGCCCGTGGGTAATGCATCGCGATCCGAGATTCTTTCCTGATCCTCTCAAGTTCGACCCCGAACGCTGGACACCGGAGGCCCGGGAAGCGCGGCCGAAGTTCTCTTACTTCCCATTCGGCGGCGGCCCTCGCGTGTGCATAGGCGAACAGTTCGCGTGGATGGAAGGGGCATTGCTGATCGCGACGATCGGGCAGCAATGGAAGATGAGGCTGGCTCCGGGGCAGCGTGTCGAGCCAAAGGCAATGATCACGCTGCGCCCAAAGTACGGGATGCGAATGGTGCTTTCGGAGAGGATCGAGCGATTAGATCGTCAGGAGGGCGTTATTTACTCGAGCCGGGTCAACGAATCAGTTTTACCTTTGCGCCGATCTTGAGCTTCGACCAGCTACGTTCCGCCGTGAGAACGGTCGCCTTTCGCGCGGTCCCAAGAGCAAGGCAACATCGATCTCCAAGCGACAACCCAAATCTTTTTGTGGCAAGGCGAAGCGAGGCCGCGCGAAATGCGAGCTGCTCGTCAAAGTCCACTATCTCGATGTTCAGCAAGTTAACCGTATGGCGAGCAGCGTCCTCTGGGACGCCCGCATCGATAAGCTTCCCAATCACTTCGCAGTAGTTGACCGCGCTGATCGAGCAATCGCCAATCGCCTCCTCAACAAGATCCTTCCCGGGTTCCTCGTTGAGGAGCACAAGCAGCGCTGACGCGTCGAGAACAACGCTACTCACGTTCAGTCTCCGTGCGGCGTTCCCGCTTCAGTTCCTCTACCAAAGAGCGGCCCTTCTTCACATGCTTGCGCACAATTGCCTGAGCCTCCTTAATAGCTTCGCGTCTGGTTTTGATGCGAACCTCACCATCAATCAGGCGCAAGATCACTTCATCGCCGGTCTGCAACCCAAGCTCTCTCCTAAATTCGGCAGGTATGACAATCCGGCCACCTTTTGTGAGGCGTGTACTTAAAGTGCTCATATGACACCTCCAACTGCGCTTACCATATTGGTCGATTTGTACCACGATCAGCGAGGCATGGCAACGGGATTCTCGCTTGCCTCAGAACTCTACGGCGGCCGCGGTACGCATCGCGCGCGAACACTCTTGGCTCTGGCCGCCACTCGGTCTTAGTCCAAGACGCCTTGAGCGGAGGTCTCGACTAGCGTGCCAGCTAGCTTGATTAGGCGCGCGCCGCGAGCTATGCTGCGCTCTAGACAGGAGACACAACGGTATGAACGTCGATTTCGCTTCAGTTGCAACGATTCCGTTGCCCGAAAACACGCAGGCAGTAATCATCCGGCCAGGGTTGCGCCCATTCAGCGATGACGAGTTCGCCGAGTACTGCTCGCAATACCCTGAACTGCGTATCGAGATGAACAGCGAGGGTGAGATGATGATCATGCTTCCAGTCGTCTCCGAAGGTGGAAAAAGAACCTTCACGCTGACCACTCGTTTTGGGTCCTGGGTCGAAAAGGATAGGACCGGCGTTGGATTCGACTCTTCAACAGGATTCACGTTACCAAACGGAGCGAAGCGCTCGCCCGATGCGTCCTGGATTCGCAACGAACGCTGGGAAGCGCTTTCTGAGGAACAACGGAACGATTTCGCTCCAATCTGTCCGGACTTCGTGGTGGAGTTGCGTTCCAAGTCGGACCGGCTCAAACATCTCCAAGAGAAGATGGAGGAATACATCGAGAACGGCGCCAAACTGGGTTGGCTGATCGACCCCCGCGAAAGGAAAGTTCACATCTACCGGATGGGCGCAGAAGTTCAAGTACTGGACGCTCCATCGGAGATCCCCGGCGATCCTCTGCTAAAAGGCTTCGTGCTAAAGCTAGATGGCATCCTCGACTAGATTCGCTGCAAAGCTAGCACGTGCGATCCAGTTCCTTAACTTATGACTCGATACCTCAAGGCTCTGCTGTTGGTATTCGCCGCAGTCTGGGTGTGGGCGGCAATCAATCCGTCTTATCGTCACGATTGGTTGCTTGAGAACTACCTGGTCTTCATCTTCGTTCCGATAATCCTCTTGACCGGCCGATACTTCAGACTGTCGGACGCGTCCTACACACTGATCACGTTGTTCATGATCTTGCACGTCATCGGCTCGCACTATACCTATGCGGAGGTTCCGTTCGGTGACGTGCTCCAGCACTGGCTGGGCGCGAGCCGGAACATGTACGACCGGCTGGTGCATTTTTCGTTTGGGTTCTTGCTGGCATATCCGATTCGAGAGGTCTTTCTCCGCATTACCCGCGTGAAAGGCTTCTGGGGATACTACCTTCCGTTCGACGTGACACTTGCGTTTTCAGCGGCGTACGAGATCATCGAGTGGCTTGCTGCGGCGAACGTGGATCCGGCGGCAGGCCTCGCATTCCTCGGATCGCAAGGCGACGTGTGGGACGCGCAGAAAGACATGAGCATGGCCGGGATCGGAGCGCTGCTTGCGATGATAATTATCGCGCTGATCAACCTCAGGTATCAGGCCGGATTTTGGCAAGAGATGAAAGCAAGCTTCAAGATCGAGGCCGGCGACGGACCGCTCGGTGAAAAAAGATTGAAAGAGATGCGAAGCGGGCTGGAATAAGGGCCTTGAGGCCCGTTAGTAGTGGCTCTGTCCAAGTGGATGAGCAGCGTGTGCCTTACGATCGTGTCGCGGGCATATGATAAAGCTTCGCGATTGATAACCAAACAGGAGAGCCATCGCCATGAGTCCCGCGAAAGAGGAGGTTCGGCATATCTTGGACGTGATCCCCGACGATGCGACGCTCGAGGACATTCAATACCACATCTACGTAAGGCAACAGGTCAGCCGGGGACTCTAGGACGTCGATGAAGGTAGAGTGCTTACGGACGAGGAGGCTGAGCGCCGGATGGGAAAATGGCTCGAACCGTGAGCTGGACCGAAATGGCTTCGCACGACCTGGATGAAATCGCACATCCATGGCTCACGCGACTTCAGGTCAGCGTGGCAAACACCGTCCTGAAACGAACAGAACTGCGCGAAATAAGAAGAAACGCATCGGAATGCCGAGCTCCTTGGCGATACCGATCAGTATCATAAGCCTCATGAAGAATCGGACAGACGGTTGCCGGAATTATTGTCGATTGTTCACTTCCACTGGCGAACCGCGTCGCTCAGACCGTTGAAGTACGTGCCCAGGTTCGGGCTCGCCCAGAGAGCTTCTGCGTCGTGCCCTCATCGCTATTCTTGTTGAGTGTTTGGCGGCGGTTGTTTCTCGCCCGGCGGAAGCCCGCGCTGCGAGCGCAGGATGATGTTCTCCAGTTGCAAGCGGAAGTTTTCGCGTTCAGCGGCTTGTTGTTCCTTCTGGTGTTGGAGTTCGAGTTCACTTTTTAGGACTCTTTCAGAGAGCCGGTTGAAAGCGGCGGACATTTCACGCGCGAACGCGGAAAAATCATCGAGGCGCTTTTCGTGTTCTTTCAACTGACGGCGTATGTCGAAAACATCTCGGACTAGCTTGATCAGTTTCTTCCACACGGCTTCTCCAGGTTTTCGCGAAGCAAAGCCAAGTGTTGCGTTGCCTCAATCAGATTCTGATCAATCCGGGCCATTACTAGCTCGTGTTCGCCTTTGTCCTTATCGACCTCAGCCAAATAAAGATCGAGCAACGCCTCCAACTCAGCGCGTTCATCTTCGGTGATGGTCAACGGGATTGATTTGCTCATCTCTGACTCTCCTCTACCTACGCTCCAATCGTACCAACAACTCGTACCAACAACCAACTCAGGGTTCAAGAAAATGGGTTGTGTTCATATTGTTCCTCTCGCCTGTCTCATTCGGAACAGCCCTGTTCAATCCAACCGGCGGCCCCACAGTGTACGGTGGCGCGTCCACAAGCGAACTGAATGATCGTGCTCTCCGCTGACCAATCTCTTTCCATCAGGCGAGAAGGCGACCGAAAGCACTGGCGACGTGTGCGTGCCAATGTTCTTGATTAGACGGCGCCGCCCAACGTCCCAGAGACGAATAGTCTGATCGTCACCCGCTGAGGCGACCTCGCGTCCATCAGGCGAGAAAGCCACCGACTTTATGCGCGAAGTGTGACGGCCAAGCACAGCCACTTGTCGCAAGGGCTCTATCTCCCACAGCCGCACTGTCCCTTCATCGTCGCCTGTGACCAGATGCTTGTTGTCACCGGCAAAACTCACACAGATGAACTGCGCATCGCTCACTTCGACGCTACTACGCAGTTGCCAGTTTTCGGTGTCAAACAGATGAATGAATCGAAGAGGTGTCACGCAGGCAAGCCATCGCCCGTCAGGAGAAAAAGCCACGCCGTACATTTGCCAGCTCTGCGGGACAACGCGGCCGAATTCAACGACCTGATGGCCATCAGCACTGTCGTAGACCCCCTGCGTGCTTGCCAACCAGCGACCGTCCGGTGAAATCGCAATGCAATAGCTGCTTCCATACTTTGTTCTAACGGTGATTCGAGGCTGCTGCTGCTTCAGATCCCAGAGAAAGATGCTGTGGCCATTTTCACACTGAGCAGCCTGTGCGCCATCCTGCGAAAACGCAACGGCGTTCGCTCGCAAGCCGTCTCCAACCAGCACAGCTTCCTTGCGCGAGCCATCGGCGTCCCAAATAATCACCGACCCGTCTTCGCTTGCTGAAGCGATTTGTTTTCCACTGGGTGAAAACGCAACGCCACGAACCGCGCCGCTGTGGCCGTTGAAAGCGGCGACTCGCCTCCCCTCGGCAGCGTCCCAAACCAGAATGGAGCCGTCTCCGTGAGACGAAACCAGCCAGCGTCCATTCGGTGAAAACGCGAGATGCCAGACAATAGCGTCGTACTCAAGGTGAGTAATAATCTTCGGCGTGTCTGCATCCCACAGAATAATATCGTCCGCTCCGGTTGCAAGTAATCGGCCATCGGGCGAAAATGCCGCTGCGCGCCCGCTGTCCTGATGGGCTTGCCGAGGAGAGAACTCCACGGTTTTGCGCCGTATCAGATCAGTGATGCCGACACCTCCACTGCCTCCCATGGCCACCTGGCGCGTTCCGTCGCGCGAGATTGCCTTTCTCCTGCCGCTCCAGCCCACAACCTCGTCGGACACTTTCTGCCCGGTGTTGACATCCCAGTGTTCCCCACTTTCAAACGAGAGCCAGCGCCCGTCGCGAGAAAAGAAAAGGGTTCCAAAGTCTTCATGAGACGTTCCCTGTATCTCCTGAAGCTTCTCTCCTCGCTCGACGCTCCACAGCGCAATCTGGTTTACCGACGATACCTCTCTGTTATCAGGTGGAGGCGTTGAGACCGAAGCCAGCAGTTGCCCGTTGGGCGAGAAAGCTACGGCGATAACCGGACCCTGATGTTGAGTCAGCGTTCGTGCTTTCTCAAGTCTGTTGGCCTCCCATACGATCACGGTATGATCCCAGCTCCCGGTCGCAAACCACTCTCCGTCAGGTGAAAAAGCGACTGTGACGACCCAAGCCGTATGATCCGTGAAAGTTGCCAGCCGCTGGCGCTTTTCGAAATCCCAAACAATCACCGTCGCGTCTTCGCCAACCGTGACGAGGCGTTTGCCGTCCGGCGAAAATGCCGCTTGTCTAGCGGCGCGAGTGTGACCGTCGCTCAGCTTGACGCCTTCCCATTCTTCGCTCATCGACAGAGCCGCAGCCGCAACCGTCGTCACTACCGAGAGCACGAGAACGAGTGCACCCGCTTTCAACAATCCTGATCGCAGACTCTTTTTCAACAACTCTCTAGCGCGCTCGCCTCTCTCCAGATCCGAATAGCGTCGGATGGACCACAGCTTCGCGATTGGAATAAGAGCACGTCTGTCCGCAGCGTATATCGACAAGTACTGCCTCAGCATTCGATTCGCGCGCTCCTTCGCATCCATCGCTGTGTCAGCTTCTTCATTGAACTCTCTAAGGTCGGCAAGCATGTCTTTCGCAGATTGGTATCGCTCATCGCGATCCTTCTTGAGCGCCTTGCCGATTATGCGTTCCAAATCAGGCGGTACGTCTTGGCGAAGGGCGCGGAGAGATTGAGCTTCGCAATTGAGAATCGCGTGAAGCGTTTCTGCTTGAGTTCCACGTTCAACGGGTCTTCGCCCAGCGACCATTTCATAAAGCAAAGTGCCCAGGGAGAAAATATCCGTCCGCGCGTCGAGCGGTTCGCCCCGCGCTTGCTCGGGCGACATATAGCTCAGCGTGCCAGCTATAGCACTCGCTTGCGTGTTGCCGGTAGATGCCAGTTCTGATTGAAGGTCGGATAATGCGGATTGTTGCTCCTTGAACTTGGCAATGCCGAAATCCAGGACTTTCACATATCCGTCATTCCCGAACATAATGTTCTCAGGCTTGATGTCGCGGTGGATTATGCCCGCCTGATGCGCCGCTGAGAGTCCGCTTGCAACCTGAAGGGCAACGTTAAGAACGTCGCGAAACGCAATTCGAGTTCGTTCCATTTGCTGACGCAAAGTCTCGCCATCTACCAACTCCATCGCTATGAAATGCAGCGAATCCGATTGTCCGAGTTCGTGAATCGTGACGATGTTCGGGTGATTGAGCGATGAGGCTGCTCGCGCTTCGTGGTGAAACCGGCGCACTTGGTCTGCGTTACGGGTGAAAAACGTGGGCAGCAGCTTGAGCGCGACCTTTCGCCCGAGTCGCACGTCTTCGGCCAGATATACTTCGCCCATGCCGCCAGCGCCGAGCAGAGAGAGAATCTTGTAGTGGTCAACAGTCTGTCCCTCTACTGACCTGTTGTGATCGTCCGCAAGCAAGCGAGATGTTTCCTGAGCGAGATTGGACTTCAGGAAGTTTTCGGTGTTATGCGCCAGCAGCGATTCGACTTCCCTTCGCAGCGTCTCATCGCCGTCGCAGGCGCTATCGAGGAACGCGGCGCGCTCCATCGGTTCGAGCTCAAGCACCTCGTGAAACAGCGTCTCAATTCTTTGTCTGGAATCCTCAGTCATACTGAGTCGTAGAGTTCCCGGTGAAGCCAGGCCTTGGCAAAGGTCCAATCCCGAATCACGGTGTTTGGCTTAACCCCGAGCACTTCAGCGATTTCTTCATTGTTCAATCCGGCGAAGTAACGCATCTCAACAACGCGGCATTTGCGCGGGTGACTGGCCGCCAGGTTTGTGAGCGCGTCGTCCAAAGCGATCAATTCCCTACCACGCTGCTGAGACAAAACGGCTACCTCGTCAAGAGGAACTTTGATGGCGCCGCCATCGCGCTTAGCGCGATTGTGAGCGCGCGCGTGCTCGACAAGTATGCGGCGCATGATCTGCGCGGCGATGGCGAAAAAGTGCGCGCGCTCCCGCCATTGAATTTGCTTGTAATCGGCGAGTCGCAGATAAGCTTCGTTGACTAGCGCAGTAGTTTGCAGCGTGTGGCCCGCGCGCTCATTGCGCATATAGTGACGCGCCAGCCTGCGCAGCTCTTCATAGACGAGCGGCATCAACCTGTCGAGCGCCGCCTGATCGCCGTTGCTCCAGTCAACGAGCAGTTGAGTGATCTGTCGTCGTGAGGAATCTGTCATGTCAGCGATGTCACCTCATTCGAGCGCGGAGGGTAGCCGCAGGAGCCACGGATTATAACATTGCTCGCGCTACGGCCAGAGAATCTTTGCCGAAAACTTTCAAAGGAATGGTGGTCCGTAAACCGATCTGTCGCCTTACGTAATGAAGACTCGATGAAGCTCTAAAGTTCAGAGTTCAACCTTCAGGTTGCCATCTGAATCAAGCAAGCTGAAGCTTGAACTCTCAGGACCCTTAGCGCAACCGAAAGAAGTTCATTAGAACCGAAGCTCAGACAGCTCGATGGAACGAATCAGCGTCGCGATCATCACGAAATACCGACTCATAGGCGAGTGCATGCTCGCAATGATCGAGCGTCACAAGAACCTCACCGTGTTGGCGAATGCTAGCCATGTCGACGCCGTTTCGGTAGCCAGGCGAAAGCAGCCAAATGTGATCTTGCTCGATGCTGACGTGCCAATGGGAAAGGACTTCCGCCTGCTGCGCGATTTGGCGAACGCAGCAAGCAAGGCGCAACTCATCCTGCTGGCCGACGAGCAAAGCCCAGAGATGCACCAAGCATTCCTCAGTCACGGCGTTAGAGGCATCGTCTCCAAGCACGAGCTTCCTCAATCGCTGGTCAAGGCAATTGAGAAGGTTCACAGAGGTGAGCTATGGCTGGAGCGCGGCGCAACCGCCTTAGCTTTTCGGACTCTATTGCGTAATAGAGAAGCTCTCGCAGCGGATAAAGAACTCGAAACCCTCAGCCGGCTCACTGCGCGAGAGAGCGAAGTTGCATCCCTGGTTGTCGAAGGGCTGAAGAACCAGGAGATAGCGGACCGCTTAGGCTTAAGAGAGGCAACAGTGCGCCACCATCTGACTTCTATTTTCAGCAAGTGCGATGTCAAAGACCGAGTCGGATTGTTGCGATTCGTGTACGAGCAGGGGTTACTTTTACCACACGGGAAACCAGATTGATATGGGAGCATCCTCCCATAGGCGACCGGGAGGGTCCTCCGATGCGCGAAGGGTCGACTTGATATATGCTGCGAGGGCACTTCCTCAAGGCGCGGATGCGCCCCTTAGGTCTCACCAGTGAGAACAAGGAGACGAAGATGGGAAGCTCGAAAATCGCCGCCACTCGTAAGTTCGCGCAGCAATAGAAAGTGAACCTGCTGGCGGGCACCTAGGCAATGAAATCTTTTTTGACCGGTGCAGACAATGCCCAATAGTTCCAAGACTAAGCTAATGCTCTTTGCGGCAGGCGTTCTGCTGCTTCTGATCGTAAACAAATACTGCGCACCTGGCCGAGTGCAAACGCCAGACAGTTCTCCTGGGAATGCTCGAATCTCGGCGCAGCCAAACACGAAGGCTGCCGACGTTGAGGAGCGTGACATTGTTGACCTGATGGAACAGGGAAGGGTTGCCGTCGCAACTCAGGGTTCCGGAATCAGAACAGTAAGACTCAAAGTCCGACGCCTCGTGGATAGAGTCATTATTGCGCATATACCAGTGGGCACTTTCTTTGTTTCTCGTCGAGCATCTGCCCAAAACATGGTGACTACTGCCGAACGGCCAGTAGCCCTGAACCAGAATGATTGGGTTGAGGTCGACGTACCGGCTGCGTGCGCAAATAGACCCAAGCACATTCCCGCTGGAGACGACAGCTTCGCTATTACACGCTCTCCAAGACAAGCAGAATTACAGAAACTGATGCCTGTACTTCAAAAAGCCGGTGTCGGACCTGATGCAAAACAAGCTGGGGTCTGGATCGTGACAGACAATGCCGATTACGCCGCTCTGGGTATCCTCCGCACACGCCTTCCGTACGAACTGGGCCCGGGCCTAAGAGCCATCAATGAAAGCGACGCAGCCGGCGCGATGAAGGCTTGCGATGACGCAGGGATCGACATAACGAGAAAAGCTATTTGGCGTGACCGGAACCGCATCCTCAACGCTTTGAGGCGGGACGGACTGCAGGATGCAGAAGTGTATCCATGGCTTCAGAACAGAGCACTTCAGAATAGATCGAAGCGATGAGTGCCCGTCGTGGTGGTTTGAAGGAGACAGTTCGCATGTTTAGCTGCGCGACCTTGAGGCGATTTTTTCTGGCGTTCTCAGTGATCTTCGCGCTGGCAACCGTGCCTATGATGTTCCACGCCTCAACTACTTCGGCACAAGTCTACGTGGAAACTAAGCGATGCAGTAGATGCGGGCGTCAGGTGCCACTTAGTTCGCGGGTAGGCCAGCGGTGCCCTTCTTGCGGGGCCGTGTGGGGCTATGAAAACCGCAAGACTCGAACTCGGGTTTTACGCCCGACTAGCCCGGACGCAAGCGGATCGCCTTCCCCCGAACAACAAAAGCGGCAACGAGACGCCACGCGTACAAGAAGCACGTACGACGTTGCTCAGGCAAGTCCTTGTGGCGTGGGAGGCGGCGTAGAGGAAAGAATCGCTGACTGTGCGAGGGTGTTTGTGAGCAGAGCCACTAGGGTTTTTCCAAACAAAGAGGGCTCCTCAGATCCCCTTGATCGAGATGACAAGGCGGTTTGGAGACTGGTGACGCGCACGAGTAACGGGAGGCAGGTTTGGAGAGATGAACTCACAGGTTTGATTTGGAGTGATAGCTCGGCAGAAAAACTTGAGTTTGCCGACAGTTCTCGAACGTGCACCAATGCCGCACAGAGGAGCCTGGACATTACAGGAGGTCTTGCTATCGGTTGGAGACTGCCCACGCGCACTGAATACGAAACCGCAATTGATCACAAAGTTGGGAAGGTGCTTCCAGGCATGCAAGACGATAAAGAGTTTTGGTCCGCGACACTCGAATCTACGGCGGGCGACTGGAAGTGGTATTCGGTTTACCGCTGCATCTCTGACGGCGCCGGCTTCGTCGGTTCTACTCGGGACAAGGAAACGGCATATGCTCGCTGCGTAGGGCGGTGATCAACCCAGCTCCGCGCGGTAATGGGGAGAAAATGTCAACGAGAATTGGCAAACACGTCGCGGGCTATCTGGCCCATCTAATTGTGCTGACGCTGGTTCTTCTTGCAGCTGGATTCTTGTCCCAATTTATGAGCGTCAACGCGGCTGCGATAGTAACAGTGGTTCTTTGGGTGGTCCTCGAAGCGCTCTTGGCCGTGAGGAAGAAGAGCATAAGCAGTTGAGTATGGAGGGATCAACGAATGCGGGCAAGTGGCAAGTACATTTCCGGGGGTTGTATGCGCTCTTTGGTCTCCGTAGCCGTTGCGGCCGCGATCAGCATTTCCTGCGGCTGTCACGCCGCACGCCGAGGGGCAGGAGAGGGGACTGCGAAGCTGGTTGACGCAGCCAGCAAAGGCGATGTGGCTGCGGCATCTGAGCTGATAAGTAACGGCTTCGATGCTCGCACGCTGAACTCCCTGGATGGCCGATTGTCAGTTACTCCTCTGCACACCGCAGCGTCGGAAGGACACACTCAGATCGTTCGACTGCTGCTCGATTCTGGTGTCAAGACCGATCTAAAAGATGAGCACACTATGACCGCCCTAATGTGGGCTGCGGCTGAGGGACGGAGCCAGGTTGCAGCGCTTCTGATCGACCGAGGAGCGGAGGTCAATGCAGAGACAAATGATTTGAGGACCCGGAGGTTCACGCCCATCATATTTGCGGCTTCACGCGGTCATACTGAGACGTTGAGAGTGCTCCTGGATCACGGCGGCGACATCAACGGTAACTCGATCACTACCCCACTTTACATTTCGGCTGCTGGCGGTTACGAAGAAACGGTCAGGTTCTTACTGGGCCGCGGTGCAAGGGTAACTGACTCAACCATGATCAGGACCATCAGAGCGCAAAACCCAAGAATCGCCAACATCCTTCAGGACCATTACTGCGATCAACTGCCAAAGCCGATAGGGATCTCATCAGTCGACAAACCACTACGGGAGCTAAGAAAGCTGGAAGGGTGCAAGTGAAGTTCTTGAAATAGCCACGTGTTGACTGGAAGACGACCGTAGACGCCGAAAAGCGGACAACTCAGCGAGGCAACATGAAACGCGCGATTCAGAAAACAAGTATCCCGTTGTTGGCGGTGTTCCTTGTTACGACAAACGCAGCTGCGATTGCTGGTGGCGTCTACGAACCTCACTCGGAGCCACAAGGCACACGCAAACCCTCTAATCAAACGATCCTCAAGAAGATACAAGATCAACAGAGGCGCAATCTAGGCCTGATGAGGGACGAGCTTGAAACACTGGCCAAAGCTTCTGGTGAGACTCTCCTCGATATCATCGAGCGGTCGGGATCGGAGAAGATAAGCCACACCGCAAAAGCAATCGGAGGCTTTATTAACTCCTATAGTGCCACAGGGTCGGTAATGGATAGAGACTATTGGGCCGCGCTACCAGAAGTCCTGGAAGCGGCAGTCAGCCTCTTGGATGCCATGTTCGACTCCTATCCGCCGCTCAAGCTGGAATATCCCACAGCCTATTCGGCGGTTAAAGCCCTTGCCACTGGGATCGAAGCCATCAACGCTGTCGACAATATACTCGAAGCGCGAGGAGCAGCCGAAAGGCTAACGCATTTGCTGGAGTGGAACGACCACCTCCAGCACGCGATACGAGCCATTCAAGAGAGACAGCGCGCTGACGAGATGGGAGCTTCAGCGGGACGACCGCAACCAGGTGATCACGCGGACAGTACTGGGGCTGACAGGAATAGTGCGAAGCGTAAACATATTATGGATAGTCCACAATCAGCCGATGAGTTAGTCAGCAGCATATCGCACAAGATTGAGACCGTGAGTCGCGACGTGGGGCCGATCTACCTCGACTATGAGGGTGATGGCATTCCCACTGAAACGCCACCGCCTGATCTTCAGGGGCAAGCTCCGCAAAACTGGCTTCGGGAGCACCAGGACTTTTTGAAGGCTGTTAAGAGAAGGACGGCGTCGATGTCCAAGGTAACAGCCGTTCCTCCGCGAGAACTCCTGGAGACGGGGAAAGAGACTGAATTGAGTAAGTGGATTGCGAAGCACCCAAAGTTCCTGCAGCGCGTTCTCGGAAACGATGTGCCTCCTGAATCCAAACAAGGACCACTAGAGGTTTCTGACCAGGAGGTAACTGACCTGCTGCAGGTTCCTCGCGGTTGGGTTGAGTGTCAATGCCCGTGGGATCATCCAAATCTCGGGGTATTCATCAGAGACAAAGAAGGCAGGACTAGGCAATTTCATGATCCAGCCTTCAACTGTCCATGAGCCAATGGTAGTTAGATTCGCGGCAGATCTGTTGTTCTCAGGGTCTCTACCTACTGAATGGGATGATATAGCGTGAGGACGTATGGAAGCGTCAAGAACAAACAAGCGAAACGTAGTTCTCCTCATTATTGCCTCGTCGGTTGTATTAATTGTCTCAACCTACTATCTACGTCCGGATCCTGAACCTGAATGGAAGAAAAGCAATCCTCCAGAAACAGCCTTCTTAGGTAACACCGACTCCGATAGCTACTATATAAGCACGGGAAGAATCCGCAAACATCCGGATGGGAATGTTGAAGCCGTCGTTCTGATGACTCCTCTTGATAATGAAGTTGGGAGAGAAAAAAGGGAGGAAACGATGCGCTACCTAACCAGGATTCTGGGTGCAGAGGAAGCTAAAAAATATACTTCCACAGCAATAAGTATCGAGGTTTCTTGCCCTAGCACTGCGGAAAGGGAAATCAAAGGATATGAGGATTTTCTTTATGGTTATCGTGTGACCCTCCGAACTTATATGGGTTCTGATAGACCGATACATTTGGAGTACGGAGAGAAGGAAATCCTCGAAGGATACTTGCCTAGGATAAAAAAAGGATCAATTGGCTTTAGCCAAGCAGAGGCGGCTTGTTGGCTTGCAACAAGATAATTGGCGAATGCGTGAAGTCTTAAAAGCAGGCATCATCCGCAGCGGATGGTGTCACCACCCATCTAGCACGCGTTGCCACCGATCTCCCCAACGCATGCGGTGGGTGCTGCCAATGTTTCATTTGTCTCCGGTTGAGCCAAGCCGATTCGTGTCGAATGAGATCACCTCTAAGGGGAGAGACCAGAGAGAAACGAAACTGAAGGAAACCATGAAGACTTTTACTCGCAAACTTCGCCGTAAATGCGTTCTACTTTTCATCGCCGCATATAGTCTCTTAGCTTTTTCAGCCGCTGCCGCGCAGGACCCAAAGCCCATTCTCGTGGTCTTCCACGGTGCAGACGAAACTCGAGACGATGTGCGCGAGTTGGCTCAGGCAAGCCATGACACAAAGATGTTTTCAAGGGTCGTTGTGATTGGTTACAACTGGAGAAACGGCAAGATATCGGAAGCCGCGCCACGCATATTCAACTCCCTTAATAATCGGTTCCCCCGTGCAGGTTTCGTCCTTCTGGGAAACAAGGAAGGAGGCTTGATCGCTGAGTGGATTGCAACAAAGGTCAGATCTGCTGAAGGAAGAATAGTCAGAGTGATTACTCTCAACTCTCCCCTTGAGGGGAGTGATCTCCATGCAGGGTCGGTAGCGGCAGGGTTGAAAGACTTGGCGCCGGACTCGGATACGATACGAGCGTTGAAGGACTCGCCGACGAATGATGTGCATTCGGTTGAGTTCCTCAGGCTGTGGGAGAAGGAGAATAAAAACGTGACGCAGCAGAGCGCCCTGCGCGCTCTGTCCGGAACCGCAACCAGCCGGCTCGTAGTCAGAACTAAACGGTACAATCCGCGCGCGGCAATTCCAGGTCTGATCGCTGAGGCAAAGAAGACTTTCTTTGATGATAAGCAGTACGACAAAGTTATAGTACTGTGCGAAAACATACTGAAGATAGACGCCGATCAGCAACAAGCTCTCCTGCTGCTGGCGCCAAGCTATTATCACCTAGCGATGGCCGAAACTAACGCAGTTAAGGCTACTTCAATGTACGCCGAGAGTGGGAGATACTTCGCCAGGATAATGGATGCTGGATACTCGGCCATTTTCCCGGTTGCTCATCATCACGCCGAGTTCATGGATCAGAATGTGTGCGCGGGTGTCATCACGTTGTCGAAGAACACATTCAAGTTCGAGTCGACGAATGCGCGTGAGAAGAATTTGGAGGTGCCTATAGGCAGGATCGCGGAGGTGAAATTTGAGCCCCAAAAGGCTGGGCGCCTGCACATAAGCGTCCGTGTGTTACGGGGTACGAAAGAGAGAATAGAACGATACAATTTCCACGCCGCCGGGATAGGACTGGAGAGGGAAACTGTATGGCTATCACCGACGGCTCCAATCTCGTTCAATTCGGTCAAGTGTCCTACTGGGTGCGAATCCGCAATGGAAGTCATTCATGTTTTACTTAAGAGACTACTGTAGAGCGACCCATCACATATCAGTGACCGAAGGATTGTAGATCTCGGACTAGAGGGGAGGGTAAGGCGGTGAACACTTCTTTGAAAGCAATCGTTGCTGTTATCTGTCTTGTGGGTTTGACCGTTGTGAGTTCTGCGCGGCCAGGCGACTGCAGCGTTCGGGTCAGCGTCGAAAACTATTCGTGCAGCTACGACGGCCTCTCTACAAAGTGCAGCGCGCGGCTGGGAATATCTGCAGACAATACGGATCGAACGCGAAGCATTTCAGTGACCGTGAAATTCTACTATCGAACGCAGTATAGAACAGAACTAACCAGCCAGACCTTCAAAACGTTCTTCCTGGAGCGAGGCGAGGCAAGCAAACAATTCATGATCCAGGGACACATCATTCCGGGGAAGGTCGATGTCTACGACGTGCTCGCCGAACGTGCCTATTGCAACTGAAGCGTTTTACCAACGCTCAGACGCAACTTTGTGAGAACGCGCCTGTGTCCTGGCCAAGGAGAGCCGAGATGCGATGTCTAATCACATTCGGGTTTGTCGTTACTTGTCTGGCAATACCAGCTCTCGCACCCGCTCAATCCAATCTGCCTAACCGAAGCGGGGTGATAGAAGACTTCGACTTTAGCAGAGTTGATGACCTCTTGGACCTCAGGTCGAAGGGCATTCGAATGGTAGTCTTCCAGAGACTGGGCGGAGAGGAGGTATCCTCTTCGCACCTTGCGTTGTTTAGAGAGTGGGTGAAGGATGGTGGCATCGCTTACTTTGCCGGGATTGCGTCTCACGGCGCTTTGCTCAGAAAGATGGACATCGTAGAACCGCATTGGTTCCGTATCATCGAGAAAGAGAGCAATGAACTTTTCGAGAGTAATACGGCAGGTGGTGACTGCCTCGGTGAACTTGTTGTCCGGGACGTGGTTTCGTATGCAGCAATCACAAGTCATCCCGTGATGCAAGGGGTGCGCTCCCTGTATGTTTGCGGATACAGAGCCACTTTCGTTCAGGTAACAGAGAGTGTCGATGTTTCTAAGACGCTCACGAAGAATATTTACTACGAGCAGTTCTACTCTCGCCAAGAAGTCAAGATAACAGGTTTCCGCGCGAGGAACGTTACCAACGAATTCTTTCCCATAATACGGTTCGGGTGGGTGGAAAACACCAACTTGGGTCGGTTTGTACCCGTCATTGCCCCTGACCCAACCTTCCGAGATTCTGACGTGGCGAGAGAGATTATCGGTTCGGGAGTTCTAAAGATTGCTCCATCAAGTCGCGAGAAAGATCTTGTGACGGTGTTGGGCTTCTGGCAATACGGCCGCGGACTGGTTGTATTCGATGGAACCGGCATGATGGTGGGCTATCGTCGGTTTCGAGGGAACGAATACGACTGGCCAAAGTTTATCCAGAATCTCTTGAATTATCGCAGGAATTAAACAGCCTAAAGGGAGTCCGTCGGCCGACCGTAAGATAGGACACGAAATAAAGGCAAAGCCAGCTTGTCCGATCTCATCACGACAAGGTTGAATGGAGGCGACCATGCTCAAAACAACCTGCCCAAGATGTGATTATCACAATTCTGATGCGCCACTGTTCTGCACGAATTGCAGAGCCGACCTGGATATACCCGAGGAAATCGCAATCACACCACCGAGAGAGGTGCCTCAAACGATGTCTCCCCCGCATATGAAAACGGGGCCCTCCTCATTGGACTGTTGGTTTTGTGGCGGAGCAACGTCGCACGAGTCAAATTGGTTTTCTGCTATCGTTGCCGAAGTGGTCTCAAGGGGCCAGACGGGAACCGGGGAATACGTCAAGTATCGCAAGAATGAGATTGCTGTGCCGAGGTGCTCAGCGTGCCTGCACAGGCATAGAATCTCTTACCGGATCAACTGGATCTTCGCCAGCCTTGGGCTCATTACGGGCATCTGGTATTTTGCGGCGTATACGAAGCAGGGTTTCGGGAGTTTTCTGTTAATCCTGCCAATCTGGTTAGGCATCGCGATTGTGGGCAAGGTGATTGTGGCACAGTACCTACGCGTGTCGGGTACGAAGCCGATCATCCATGCTGACAAGTTTCCAGATGTGAAGCGACTGGTTGACAGGGGCTGGCAATTTGGAGAGCCACAGTTGACGTTGATGGGCATCCTTATCGGTCACCGCCCTTGAGCATCGGTCGCCTTGGGAGGTGAATCAAATGTACATCTGCCCCAGTTGCAATGCGATAGTTGATGACTCTTTGGTACGGATGCAGGACCGCAGGCGACAATGCCCTAACGGGCATAAACTGTGGCAGGTTGAATCGTTCGGATTGAACATTGTCCAAGGTATCGGAATAACCCTTGGTCTCTCCCTACTTGCTGCCTTGATAATTATGATCGTTCCGCAGTGGAAGGTGGCGGTGGCAGTCGTCACAATCAGCTTTCTGGGAATCATTGGGATTGCGGGAGTATTGGAGGGGGTCAAATATTCGAAAATGCCCGAGCCTTCCCGGAAGCTGGCAAAGCAAGTGTTCGGAGTCGCAGGTGGCGAGCTCGTAACTGTTGCGGTGCTACTTGTACTATCAGCATTGCGGTTCTAACTTGAGGTCCGTCGTAACTATCGGCTCGCCGGTTCGACACCGGAATGGCTTGTAAAATGGTCCGGCTAAACTCCCGAACCGAATAGCGGAAGCCCTGCCCGGTAGTAAGCACAAGAAGGGGGGTCCCCTCCAATGATTCGGGCTTCACTCGTTTCGATACCTTCCTCTACATCGGAGGCAGCGACATCAATATCGATTCGTCCCTCCGCGCGTCTGCAATCCGAAGTGCGCGCTGCCATCATAAGCGAGTTTGAACTCGACGTCGCGGTCACACCGGATCAATTGAAACTCACGCTCGCGTCTGTTAGAGAGGCTGGTTCCGCCGGCGCTCAGCAATGGGAGAAGATGAGCCAAAAGCAACGCGCGGCGAATACTAGTGCGCTCAAGCGAACAAGCCATTGACATAAGCTTCGGGCGAAAACTCGATCAGATCGTTCATCTTTTCGGCAATACCCACATACCGAATCGGAATCCCAAGTTCCTTAGCTATCGCTATCACGATTCCGCCCTTCGCCGTTCCATCAAGCTTAGTACATAGTTTCATAAATACGATGACGTATATTGACTGGCACATCGATTTGGCG
>CAZJQQ010000040.1:0-59279 GCA_964548075.1 uncultured Clostridia bacterium
ATCGCGCGTCTCCGACTTCGGGATGATGGGGGCAATAGTAGACCGCATCTATTCTCGCGCCCTTGCGAGCAAGCTCTTCGAGCATTCGCGAGTGAATCGCAGCAAGTGTTCCTTCGCTGTACATCCCACGCGCGATACCCGATTGGTTGGTTATGACGACAGTCAACAATCCGGACTCGTTGACCAGGCGCACGGCTTCGGCAGCCCACGGGTAAAGGACCAACTCGTCCGGCGTGGATACGTAGCCGATGTCTTCGTTGAGCGTGCCGTCGCGGTCGATGAATACGGCCGCGCATGATTGCCCATTGCCGATTGCCGATTGCCGATTCGCGGACATCGCGCCAATCTTAATTCGGCAATCGGCAATCCGCAATCAATAGAGACTTTCTGCAATGCCCAGCAATGATGAGATGTTGTGCTGAACGAAGTCGATCCGAATCTTGGGCGACGCCAGCCCTTCTCGAAATCCGCCTCTTGCTCGCGCCGGGTTCGGCAAAGACCCGCTGTTCTGGGGCGTGAATTGTTGAGCGAGTTGAAACCGCGCGCAGCCCTTGAGCGCGTTTGCGATCTTCGCCGCGCGAGAATCGCCAGTTGCGCGAGCGAGCCGGTACGCCGACACGAGTCCTTCAGCTCTCGACGCGGCGGGCGTTGCGCGAGGAGGCCCTGGGCCAAAACCGCCTGCATAGTCGGCGTGATCGCTGCCATCGTATTGCTCGGCGATCATCGCCTCGGCGAGCGCAATCGCATGGCCGGCGTACCGCTTCTGTGGGCCGGCTTCGTATAAATCTCCGAGCGCCTGCATGAGCCACGCATCGGCGGGCAGCGTGTCCATCCGCCGCTGCGACTCGATCAGGAATCCGGCTCCGCGGCGCGCGGACTTAAGCAACCGCTGGTCGCCATTGAGTTTGAACAAACGAATCAAACCCAGCAAAGCCTCGCCTGGATAGTAAAGCGATTCGAACGCTTGCTCGTCGTCGCTTTGTAGCCGATGGCGCATTTCGAACGATCCGTCCTTGCGTTGCATCGCGATGATCAGATTAGCCAACCGCATCGCGCTGCGCCGATCGGTGAATCTCCGATCAAGCTGAATCTGTCTGGCAAGCGCGGCAAGCGCCAGCCCGCTTGCTCCAAGCTTCGCTTTACCGTCGTAGTCGAGCACGTACAGGGCTTTCCCGGACCGCGCCGATCGAAACCGAGTCTTCAGGAACGTTATCGCCCGGCGCGATGACTTGAGATAACGGTCATCACGCGTCGCCGCATAGAGATCGAGCAGCGACAGGGCCGTGCCCGCGTGTCTCACTATGTTATATCGCCGCGGCTCAAAGCGGTCCGTGGCTGCGTCGTAATAGTAATGAAAGCTTCCGTCGGGTTTCTGCATGCGGACGAGATAATCCCCGCCGGCTCGAGCCGCCGCGATCAACTGCGCGCGACTCGGTTGTTGCGCGAACATCGGCGCCACGGGGAAGGCGGGATTGCCAGAACGGGCAGCGTTCGAAAGCAGAAGAACTGCGATGAGGATTGAATTTGCTAGAAGGTTTCGCACCAGCTAAGAGGTTTAGCACAACGGCGCAAACCCGCAAAGCGGAGCATGGACTCTTAGTCTATGCTACCTTTGGGATCACACTGGCGGACCGCCCGTCAGAACTGTCCTGCCTTGCGAGTCGCGTACGTTCACATTCTGAATGTTCGACACCGGCCGCACCTGGGCGGGCAGCGTGCCGGTCTCAGTGCTGAGCGAGATATTAAAGGAACCGCCGCTGCCGGTCGTTAAGGTCCTCAGCACGAACCCATTAACCAGCACCGTGTACTGAGAGTTGGGGAATAGCTTCTCTCCTTCAATCTCGAGCGTCTCGCGGGCTGACGAGAACCGTATTGATACTTTTCCTTTTGCGTCAGTGTCTATGCCAGTTGGGTTGAGTTCCGCTTCGCGGCGTATCTCCGCGCCACCGCCACCACCGCCGCCGGAGGAGAGCACCTCGACGCGGGTCGCGTTCGTTGAACCATCGGGCTGGGTCGTTCCCTTGACTTCGACCTGCGCTCCTACAACCGCAGGACCCTTGTCCTGTCGAATCTCCGTAGTCGCCGAGACGTGAACTGTCCGCCCACCTACTCGCCAGTCACCGATGAAGCCACCGCTGGGCAGGCTCTCGATTGCCCCTTCAAAACTTGTTTCGCCGCCTCCGCCGCCGTCATCACCGCCTCCTCCTCCTCCTCCGCCACCACCGAAATCATCTCCGCCTGCCTGGAACGTACCCCGGAGAACTGCTTGACCGGCAGGATTGCGAATCTCGATCACCTTAATGTTGGTGACCGGCCTCAGCGCTTGAGGAAGGGTGCTGCCGCTCGATCCATCGCTCGTGTACTCGACTTTCAGGTAGCCGGTCTGAGCGGTGACCGAACCGATGTTTACACCGTCGGCAAAAATGCTATACGAGACTCCTGATGTAAGTTGGTCGGCTTCGACTCGTAACTTTTCGCGTTCGGGCTCCACTTCGGCGCGCGCTTTGCCATTCGCCTGCGGGATCACGCCGGTTGGGTTGAGGGTTGCTTCTTTTTCAACCGTCTGACCGGCGCCACCGCCGGGCGCAGGCGCGCCGAAAGTGTTCGACAGCACCACACGATCCTGCGAGTCACGCACCTCGACCTTCTTGATGTTAGTCACCGGATTGAGCGCGGCGGGAAGCGGCAGGTCATTGCTCGACGGTGTGGTCTTGAACTCGATCTTGAAGGTGCCGAAGTTGGTCGTCGTTGCTCTGGCGCCATTAGGATCGCTTGCGCTCGCGCCGTCAACGATCACTTTGCCGTCAACGACTATCTTGTACGCCGCGCGCGGCAAGAGCTGGCCGGCTTCGATCTCAAATTTCTGCTCCGCGCCTATGACCTCGACCTCCGCTTTCCCGACCGCTGCAGGCTCGACGCCTGTGGGAAGAAGAGCGATTTCGCTGTGATTTCCGGTAACCGCGTCGAAGCTCTGAAGCGCGCGCAGTGGATCAATGCGGCCCTTGCCGAGCTTGCCCGCGAGTCCCGGGTTGCTGCTATCAATGCTGGCAGCCGTGCTCTCGATGAGGTCTCGGGCATTTCGGTGCGGATTGTCTTCCAGGAGCAGCACGGCTGCCGCGGTTGCGAGCGGCGCCGCGAAAGAGGTCCCGCTCCACGTTGCGTAGTCAGGTGTGTTGTTGATTTGCGGAAAAAGGCTGATTAAGTTGACTCCCGGCGCGCTGACCGAGACGTTGTTGCCGAAGTTGGAGAAAGTGGCTTTGCGGTTGTCGTCGTCAAGCGCCGCGATGCCCATCACTTCGGCGCTCCAGTTCGCCGGGAACTGTGGAGCTGAGTCGTTGCCTTTGTCTTCGTTGCCGACCGCCGCTACAAGCAAGACGCCGCGCTGGTGCGCGTACGTCACCGCGTCGTGCATCACCGGTGTATCTTCCGTCGAGCCGAAGCTGAGGTTGATCACTTGCGCGCCGTGATCGACCGCGTATTTGATACCCTGCGCGACTGAGAACGCGTCGCTAACGCCGTCGGGCGAGAACGCGCGAATCGGCATGATCTTTGCGTTCGGGGCGATCAGCGCAATGAGTCCCGCGATGAACGTCCCGTGACCGGCTATGCTCGCTTGCGCGCTGGCCCGAAGTTCCATCGTGTCTTGAGTGCTGTCGAAGAAGTTCCAACCGAACACATCGTCGACCAGACCGTCGTTGTCGTTGTCGATGTTATCGCCGGGGATTTCGCCTGAATCCGTCCAAATGTGGTCCCTGATGTCCGGGTGATTGCGATCGATGCCGGTGTCGATGACGGCTACGATCACGCCGGCGCCTCGCGCGCGAAGCTGGATCGCGACAAGATCGCCTACCATCTGTTGCGCAACGTAGCTCGCTCTGAGCTGCCCGGTGGCCGGGCGATCGCCGGGAAAGCCTATGACCGCGCGTCCGAAGACGTTGATCGGGGTGGTGATGACCGGATTGAGCGCCGCGCTGAGGACATCGATATCGTTGGCGAGTCTCTTTCGAAACTTCACTTCCTTCTTGCGCTTCGGCGTACCGAGCCGATAAAAATTTGTGCCGTAGATGCGCTGGATCGTGGACGTGCCGTAACGCTCGTTGATGGCATCGATCGAGGCGCCCGGCTTGATTTCGACCAGGACTTCGCCGCGACGAAAATCATCGATGCCGTCCTGCGCCCGCGACCGCGTCGCAAACAGGGCGGTCACAACAAAGAAGATCAGCGCGAAGGAAAACGCTTTGCAAAATCTTAAAGACATGAAGTTCCTCATACAGCCATCACGAAATTTCACTCAGGGTTCCCCATCAACACGAATGGAGCCCAGTAATAGGGATGTCCGTAGGCGTCTTTGATTGCTAGTTGCGCGTGACGCACCGCCGCACGCTTGGTTGCGCCTGCGCAAATCTGTGAATACATCTCGCGCATGAAGTCCGCGGTCGAGCGGTCGCTCACTGCCCAGAGGCTTGCGACCACCGAAGGCGCGCCCGCGTACAGAAAGCCGCGCACAAGGCCGTGCAGTTCGTCGCCCGGAAACACCTTGTTCACACCGGTGTGACACGCCGACAAGGTCACCATCTCCGCGTTGAGCCGCAAATCAAGCAAACTGTAAAAGTGCAGGTTCCCGTCAGCGAGCTTCAAAAAAGAAAACATCGGGTTGTCGCGCCGAAAATAGCCGTGTGAAGCCAGGTGCAGGAAGCGCGCGTGGGGCGCGGCTTCAAACAGATTCTCCCGGGTCGCCTGGCCTTCGGTCAGCATCACCGAGTTTGGAAAGAGAGCGGCCAGAGTTCGAATCTCATCTCCTATGTTGGGAGTACCCAATTCGGGCAGGCCTAAAGCGACAACCGTGCCGGGGCCTGGTGGGCGACTCTGATTCCTGCTTCGGGCTCGGCAGAGCTTGAGTACGGAAGCGCTCGGCGCGTAAGAAATCTCGTACCGCTCAACCAGGTGTTTTCTACCATCGTACAACGCGTGGAATGGCAAGTAATGAAGCGGGCCATGCGGTACGATGATGACCCGGTCGGTGTCGAGCATTCCTTCAATCGGCAAGAAGACCGCTTTATAAAGCCCCAACAGAATCTCGTTTGTCGCCCGCCGGAGTTGCCCAAAATAAGCTTCGACGTATTCAGCGCCGTAGTTGAATTTCTCTATCTGAAACCTGAGCGTTGAGAGCAGTTGCTCGACCTCGCTCTTTCGCGCGATGCGGCGCGCGACCTGGATTCCGTCACGCGAGGCGATGAATGCGGACACGTGCTCGCCGGTGGTGAAATACTCGACGAGTGTTTCACCAGGTTCCAGCGCCTCGCGCAAATCGGCGAGAGACCCGCCTTCCATACGCTGAATCTCAGCAAAGGCCGGGGCTTCAGTTTCGATTCGGCGGAAAAGCTGCTTTATCTGGCGTTCGCATCGCGCGACGGCGTGACGATACCGGTCGGCTGTCTCCGCACTTCGCTGATCGCCTTTGTCCTCGGCCAGCCCGGCTTGCGAACCGTACCAGTTGAGATCCTCGATCAACTTCGATAGCCGCTCGCGGGTCGCGGGCGCGAGCGCGCTTCCCGTCGGGCTATCCGCCGTCCCGCGCACATAGCGCGCCATCAGATCAGCCAGCGCTCGCGACTTCGACGATTCAACAAGTTGGAACGCCTCTTCCAGCAACTCTTCGCTGCCGTCGTCGAGGCACGCGGTGATGGCGTCTTCGTAGGCGTGAATCTTGTCGTGCAGGAATGTTGCCTTGAACTCGTCCGCGGCGATGCCGCCCCGCATCTTCTCGATCGTCTCGATCGCGAGGCGAAAACTCTGAAGCGCCGGCGCGCTGCGCTTGCGATCGCGCTCGATGCGGCCCATCAGGTGATGCGACTGGTAAGCGACCGCCGGAGCGGACAAACCTTCGATCGATTTAAGAGCCGCTCTTCCCATTCGCGCGGCACGGTTCAAATCCCCCGAGTCATAAGCAGCCCGGGCGGAAAGCAAGCGCGAGTATGCGGCTCGCGTCGAGAGCTTCTGCCGCGCGAACACGCGCAATGATGAGGCCGCATAACTGGAGGCTTCCGACTGGTCGCTGCGGCGCAGGGCCAACTCGGCAAGGTAGGCGTCAATCAGCGCCGTGAGCGTTGAGTTATTGCTCCGCGCGAACACCTGCCGCGCTACAAGGAGATCGCGCTTCGCCACATCGAATTGCTGCCGGCCCATCGCCGCTAGCGCGTGAACGACCCCAGCCTGCGCGGATTCGTAAGGCAAGCCAAGCTCAGTGAAGCTCGCGCGCGCGAGGGCGGCGATCTCTGCGGCGTCGTCAAACGCATTCAACGCCAGCAGTATCTCGGCGATTTCGTGATTGCACCACGCAACGAGTTGAGCGCTCCCGAGCCGTGTCAGTTCCTCGCGCGCTTGATAGTGCGTCGTCAGCGCGGCGTTGTAGTCGCCGTGCAGGAACTGTAGATAACCGATGTGGAATCGTGTCTGCGCAGCCCAAAGCATTTGCCCCGAGCGTTCCATCTCGACTGCCGCTCCTTCAAGCAAACTGAGCGCCTCGCCGTGTCTGTCGGTTTCCATCAGCGCGTGGGCGAGGTTGGTGTCCACCACTGCGCGCATGGTTTCGTCGCCGGCGGGCCCGAGGAGTCCCCGCGCGCGCTCGTAATGCTCGATCGCCTTCGGGTAACGATCCAGCCGGTAGTAGAGGATGCCGATGTTCGTTTCAAGCTGCGCGAGATGAACGGGCGAGCCCGTGGAAAGCACTCGTCGCGACGCGCGCGCGGTCGATAGCGCTTCGTCGTAGCGACCCATTTGCGTAAGCGCGAACACGCGATGCATCTGGATGACTGCTGTATCGGTTGTAAGCCTTGCCGTGCGCGTGGCCCGAATCGCACTGTCGTACAGCGAGTCAGCTTCGGTATAACGGCCGGCGTGATGCAGGACGCGGGCGCGGCTCGCGTCGGCAAATCCTTTCGAAACTGGATCGCCGAGCGCCGTGGCGATCTGGTCGACGCGTTCGGAAAGACGCCGGGCCGCGTTGAGGTCGGAGCCTATCAAGCGATCCACCTCCGCCTTGAGCGCCGAGACCGTTTCCCATGTCGAGACGACAGGCTGATCGCGCAAAAAGGCTGTGGCGCTCTCGGAGTTGATTAACTGTTCAGCCAATTCTCTGCTCACATCTTCACTTGACGCCTGCGTGAGGCAATACGTCTTCTACGTATCTTTTTCCAGCGTGAGGTTCGAGCTTGCGGCTATCCATCCCGTAGCGGGTCGGGATGCAAACTCGCTAGGATTCGCTTATGGGCATATCGGGAACGGTTATGCTACCTTCGGGCAACTGCACTCGCAGATCGTACACCCCTTGCTCGATTCCGCTGAACTTAAACTCACCCATTTCATCGGTGACCGCTGAGAAAACAATCCTTCCGCTGCGCGCGATGACCAGTTTCAACCCGGAAACCGACTCGAACGACGGCTCACCTTCCTTGAGCACCTGCCCAATCAGATCGGCGTGCGCGTGCTCGGACGGAGCGATCTGCAAGTCTACGCAGTAATCGCCCGCGCGGTAGAGCAATTGCCGGTTGGCTGTCTCAGTCGAACGCACTCCCAAAAGTGCCGGGCGTGCAAAGCTGTCAAATACCAGCGAGGCGATGGCTTGTCCGATGCGCTCGGTCAACCTGGAGCGGTGGCGCGGCGTGTCGAAAATCCTCAGCGCGCGCTTGAAAACCCAGGGCGGCGGCGCGACCGAGTCATCGCTCGCCGCTACGACCCGCACGCGCTCGTACCAGCCGGTTGTTTCGGCGCAGACCGCGCAACTGGTCGCGAGGTGAGTCGCGACGGTTGCCGCCTCCGCCTCCTCGAGCCGCTTGTCCAGGAAATCAACTAATCGCTCAAAACTGGGGCAATTCATCGTTTTTGGCTCCTGAGTCCTATCCATCCATCTCTGTAGAGCGGCATACAAGCAAAAAAATACATCTTCGAGCCAGTCAAATCCTGCCCTCCAAGAGCTTTCTCAGCTTCTCCAGGCACCGCGCGCGGGTGGGGCCAACCGACGGCACCGGCATTCTCATCCGGCCTGCGATGTCGACATAGCTTAACTCGTCCTTCTGATAGAAGAGCATCGTGATGAGTTCGCGGCACCGCTCTGGAAGCGCTCCCACAGCCTGGCGAACTTGATGTTGCTGGTCGAGGATCTCACGCTGTTCGTCCGCAAGCGGGCCAGTCGCGGGGATCTCCTTCAGAAAACTGTCGTCGTCGTCACCGCCGCCGCCTGGGACGCTTTCTCGACGATTGCGAGCCGACAATCGCCAGCACTCGCGCGAGGTCGTCGTGATCAACCACGAGCTTAGCTTTTCGCCGTCGCGGATCGTCGCGAGCTTCTCGTAGAGCTTAAGACACACCGATTGAAAAATGTCCGCCGCATCATCTTGAGAAAGCCTTGCTTTGATCGGAATAGAATAGATCAATCGCTGATAGCGACTGATCAGCGCCTCCCACGCGGAGTGATCCCCTTCCAGACACGCGCCGACTAACGTGCGATCATCACGCTCGGCGAGATCCGCAGGCGCTTCCGTTACGGCGCTGTTCTTCATTGCAGGGTAATCCCCTCAGGATGTGGGCACGTATCCAGCGTGGTGAGGAAACGTTGGTATCTTAGCAAAGCAAGGCTCGTTCGTGAAGCAGGCAGATGCAGGTTGGGTGCAAGGTGCGTAAATCAGGCCAAAAACTCGAAAGGCTGCCAGCTCATACGAGCGGGCAGCCTTGAATTGGGCCTTGCTCACGCCGCTTTCGCGCGCTGGAGAAGCAGACGGCGGAGTTTCAATCTGGCTTTGTGCAACTGCGACTTCGATGTCCCTGCGCTGCAGCGGAGCAGCTTTGCGATCTCCTCGTGCTCGTAGCCCTCGACATCGTGCAGCACAAACACCGTTCGATAGCCGTTCGGGAGCTGGGCGATCGCGCTCTCAAGCCCTATCCGATCGACGATCGGCATGGCTTCCGGGTTGATCGTCTGGGGGTCGATCGAGTCGGGCATCTCGCCGTCATCGGTGGTCAGCTCGGACCGAACCGAGCGCTTGCGAAAATGCATAAGCACCTGATTCACGGTCAGCCGATGCAGCCACGTCGTGAATGCCGCCTCTCCGCGAAATGACCCGATCTTCCGATGGAGCTGAATAAAAACTTCCTGCGTCAGGTCCTCCGCCTCGGCCATGTTGCCCGTCATCCTGAGGCATATCGAGTAGACCCTGCGATAATGTTTTCGATACAGGTCTTCAAACCCGCTCATCTTATCGCCGGCCAATGCGGCTTTAAGCCCGGCGTCTGATTGAATCGAAATTGCGTTGGTGGCCATTAGTCGTTCCTCCGAGTGTCCGCTCGACTTCTTCTGCTCGAAACAAGTGAGTCGGCTTAGGGAAGAGCGACTGACGTGCCATCTGCGTACGTTGGCAGGCGAGTCCGAGCGAACTCGAACCCGTACTGAGTTTATCAGGGGCGTAGAGCACCGCGACTCGAGGATCGCCCGTCGCATTTGCTCTGGTTATCGTATGAGGTCACACGAAATCGTGTGCGCGAGCCTTGGAGCACGCAGATCCAATCAATCGAAAAAGGTCAGAATCGGAGCGCAAGCACATCCGCAACTCTGCTCAACAACTCCTCATCTTCTTCGGTGAACGCATTCTCGAGGTCGCTGTCGATATCTATTTGGCCGAGGACGTCCATTTCGCGGCGAATAAGCACCACGATCTCGGCGCGCGTTTCGACGCTGCAAGCCAGGTAGTTATCGAGCCTGGTAACGTCGCCGACGATTTGATTGGCCCCTTCTGCCACCGCTACACCGCACACGCCTTTGCCTATAGGGATGTGCGTGTGCTCTGTTGGCTTGCCTATGTAGTTGTGGAGCACAAGTGTGTCGCCTTCGATCAGGTAAATGCCTGCCCAGTTGTAATGCTCACGTTCCTGTTTGAGAATCTGCACCGCGTACCTAAGCACTTCATCACGCGGCGCCGAAGAATCAACCATTTGTTCTACTTGGGACACAATCTCGTCAGCAGTCTTCATCTATTCACTGGCTCCGTTCCTGGTATCTTTGAACACTCAGAATATTGTTCCAGAATAGTTAATGCAAGGCAGGTCGCCGGAAACCCCCGCCTGACGATCGCGCTCCGCGCCGGCGGGCGGCGTTCGTTGAGTTGGGCCGGTCATCTTGCTAGACTGCCCCTTAACCACTGGCGAGAATAAGAACCCAGCGCCCGGCGCTTCTATCAAGAGCCCGGGATCAAACGCGACAATGATCGAGACTTTAGCCACCGTTGAGAGCAACCGAGAGCTTGCGCCCGGCTATCGACTTCTTACTCTGGATCTCAAAGAGGAGGTCAAGGTGAGCCCTGGACAATTCGCAATGCTCAAGGCTCACGCTTCGATCGAGCCTCTGCTAAGACGCGCTCTCGCTGTTTACCGCGTTCACGGCCCGCGACGGCTCAGCTTCTTGTATCAGGTGCTCGGGCGCGGAACCGAAGCGCTGTCACAGGTCGAACCGGACGGCGCAGTCGAAGCGCTTCTACCGCTTGGCAACAGTTGGCCGATCGAAGGATCAGCTAATCAACGCGCGGTTGTGGTCGCGGGAGGCGTAGGCTCGGCCTCGGTGCTCATGCTTTGCGTAGAACTCGCGGCCTCCCAGGTTGACTCGCAATTGTTCTTCGGCGCTGCAACCGAACACGCGGCTGCCGGCTGCGGGCTGGAGGACTTCCGTACTCTGGGACTTCCGCTTACGCTGACTACGGATGACGGCAGCCTCGGTGAACGCGGATTCGTTACCGCACCGTTTGAGCGGCACCTTCGGGACGGCGGCGGCGCGGGCGCTACGATTTATGCCTGCGGGCCGTGGGTGATGATGAGGCGCGTCGCCGAAATAGCCGCCCAGTTCGAAGCGCACTGCCTTGTTTCGTTAGAAGCGCCTATGGGCTGCGGCTTCGGCGTGTGCGTGGGCTGCGTGGTCGCGGTCAAAACAGGCGGACCGCTCGGGTACGACTCGTATAAACGAGTTTGCACTGACGGCTCGATCTTCCCGGCCGAGATGATTCGGTGGGAAGTCAACGCAATGCAATAACCCATTGAACAGAATCGCCGACTTCGAATTGTCGAAGCGGCCGTCATCAATAATGCCACGCGCAACTAATCACGATCCGAGACTCGCGGTTGAGATCGCCGGCGTCCGTTTTAACAACCCGGTCATCGGAGCATCGGGCACGTTTGGATATGGCCTCGAGTTCGCGGAGCTGATAGACCTGAACCGGCTTGGTGGATTCGCTACGAAAGGGCTTTCTGCCCGGCCGCTGCCCGGCAATCCGCCTCCTCGAATTGTTGAAACGCACGGTGGCATGTTGAACGCGATCGGCCTTCAGAACATCGGCGCGCGGGCGTTCGTCGAGGAAAAGCTTCCGCTGCTTAGACGCTATGACACGCGAATCATTGCCAACGTTTTCGGCTACTCGGACGACGAGTATTTGGAAGCAATCAGGATGCTAAACGACGGCGAAGGCATCGCGGCCTACGAACTGAACATATCGTGCCCCAACGTAAAGGAAGGGGGCATCGTGATCGGCAATTCGCCGGACGCGGCTGCCCGGCTCACGGAGAAAGCCAGGCTTGCTTCCACACGACCGCTCATCGTCAAGCTCTCGCCCAACGTCACTGACGTGAGCCTGTTAGCGCGCGCGATCGTCGAGGCCGGCGCAGATTGTCTTTCGCTGATCAACACGATTGTGGGTATGTCGGTCGACGTGAACACACGCCGTCCGCGCTTGAGCTATGGAACGGGCGGGCTATCGGGCCCTGCGATTCGTCCGATCGCCGTGCGCATGGTTTATGAAGTAGCAAGAGCCGTCGATGTGCCGCTAATAGGCATCGGTGGAATCGCCTCGCCGGCCGACGCGCTCGAATTCATCATCGCCGGCGCAACCGCGATTCAAATAGGAACCGCCAACTACTACGACCCGATGGTGACCATGAAAGTCATTGACGGCCTCTCGACGTATTGCCAAAGCCACGGCATCGAGGCGTTAAGCTCCCTAATCGGCTCAATCACCACCGAATAGGCGAGGCAAACAGCACCCCGTAGAAAAGACGCAGCCTGGAACTGGGCTGCGGCCTTTTTTGTCCGCGAGGAAGTCAGCGGCTCGTCGGTCTGACCTTGGAATGCACGAAAACTTGACTTCGCGTCCCGCTCGGCGTATAACCTGTCTGCCCTGATTCTAAGACAAGCATTTAGATCAAAGAAAAAAGCGGCTTCTCGGATTAGGGTCCGGTCCCTCACGCTACAAACATAAGTGCTGAACGAGCTTCTTGCGAACTAATCGACGGCGGGGATATCAAGAATGAAACTAGTGAAGAGCGAACCCAGCAACTCAGACTTCGGGTGGATAGGTCGAGGCATCGAAGTCAAAGGTGATATAGCATTCGCCGACCGGCTTCAGGTAGACGGCAAGATTAACGGCAAGCTCACATCCGACAGCGGGACTCTCATAATCGGCGAGTCGGGTCAAATCGAGGCCCAGATAGACGTCGGCGTCTGCGTGGTTCATGGGGCGATTCAAGGCAATCTTATCGCGAGATCCAAGCTCGAGATTCGCAAGACCGGCCGCGTGCACGGAGATGTTATTACCCCCGTGCTGCTGGTCGAAGAGGGCGCAGTTTTCAACGGTGCAATTCGGATGACGCAGGAAGCCGGGGGCCGCCTGCTGGAAGACGTCCGGCTGACTGAAGCTGACTCCGAGGGCCGCCGACAAGCTAGTGGCGCCTAATCGTTCGACCCTCAGCCAGTAGTAAGAGATAACGTAGGCTTCTGCCCGCGTCCTTCTCCGAGGAAGCGATGACGCTGGCGACCAATACCAACCCAATCCCTTCAAGCGTCAAGGACCGGCTCATTGTCGCTCTGGACGTTCCGGATCGCGACAGCGCTCTTCGGCTCGTCGAGCGGCTGAGCGGGGCGGTCGGCATGTTCAAAATCGGCAGCCAGCTTTTCACCGCCGAAGGTCCGCAACTAGTCCGCGAGGTTATCGCGTCCGGCGAGCGCGTCTTTCTCGACCTCAAGTTTCACGACATTCCCAACACAGTAGCCGGCGCTGTCGAATCGGCGGCGCGGCTTGGAGTTTCAATCCTGAACGTGCACACGCTCGGGGGATCGGAGATGATGCGCGCGGCCGCCCACGCGGTAGGCGATCGCGGCCTGCTGTGGATCACCCGACCGGCAGTGCTCGGCGTGACAGTGCTCACCAGCATGGACAAAGGCGATCTAGCCGACGTTGGCATCACGTCAGACTTGAGAGCCGAAGTTGTGCGCCTGGCGACTCTCGCGCGCGATTCAGGACTCGACGGCATTGTCGCTTCACCTCATGAAATTCGCCTGATCCGCGAGTGCATTACCGCGGAACGATTCATCATCCTCACACCGGGCATACGTCCGGCGTGGTCAGAAAAGCGCGATCAAAAACGCATAGCCACCCCGGCAGATGCCTTACGCGACGGCGCCGACTTCATAGTCATCGGCCGCGCCATCACAGACCATCCCGATCCTCGCGCGGCCGCCGACCGGATCCTCGAAGAGATCAGCGGTCACTAGCCGTGGCCACCAACGCCTCCCCGCACTATCGAGTCGAAGGTTCGGGCCCCTTGCTCATCTACGTTGCCGGTCTGGACGGCACCGGCCAGCTCTTCTTCAAGCAAGCTCCGCGGCTCGCGCGCACCTATCGCATTGTAACTTTTCGCTCACGCGGCCACGGCCGGTTCACCTATGAGGACCTCACCGGCGATCTGGCCGCGATCATCCGCGATCTCGGAGAACAGCAAGCGACTATCCTTGGAGAATCCTTCGGCGGGACAGTAGCGCTGAGCTTCGCGTTGCGATATCCACGCATGGTCGAACGGCTGGTAGTAGTCAACTCGTTTCCGCGCTTCCGAAAACGGTTAACGATCAATCTCGGCGTGAAGCTCGCATCGGGCCTGCCGTTTCGTTGGCTATGGCCGGTGCGCCGCGCGGCGAGCATCCTGGGGTTGCTCGTTGACGGGGTGAATCGCGAAGACCGGCGAGTCTTTTGGCGGGCCATCCGCACAGTCAGCGGCGAAGCTTACGCGCGGCGGCTTCAGCTCATCGCCGAACTCGACCTCGAATCTCGACTCTCTGAGATTCAGACTCCCACGCTATTCATCGCCGGCGATCGAGACCTGTTGGTCCCGTCCGTCAACGAGGCGCGGTCGATGGCTGCTCGAATGCCGAGTGCGCGAGTGAGGGTGATCAAGGGTGCAGGGCACGCTTGCCTGCTGGGTAGTCGAGTGCGTTTGGATGAGTTACTAGCCGAGTAGCATGGTCGTTTGCCTGGCAACTTCCTTAACTTCGAACCTCGGGCGACGGCTTCGTATCGAGCTCGATTTCCGCGTGCCCATCTCCGGCTCGTCGCGGTTTCACGAGCGACCACAGCTTCGCTAACACTCCGTGAGAAACGTAGACCGTCGAGATAATGAGCAAGAACCACCGCGAATAAAACCAGATCAAGACCACGACCAGTGCGAGCCCGATTATCAAGATTCGCGGATTCCGGTCACCGACGCCGATGTTCTTGAGGCTTGAATACCGCAGCGTCGAGATCATAAGAAAGGCCAGGCACACCACCAAAACCAGAAGCGCGGTCGAATAGGCTTGCGGCCCAATCCAGAGCGAAAAAAGACGAGTCTGTTCAGCGTAACCCAGCGGCCTCGGCGAAAAGTGGGTTATCGAGGCTATCATCGTCGCGCCTACGGGGATGGGCATCCCGACGAAAGCCTTCTTGTCGACCTTGGGATTCTTGGGGGGGAGGTTAGGATGCGGGCGCCGCGCTTGCACGTTGAAACGGGCCAGCCTGAGCGCGCCGCAGATCACGAACAGGAACGAAGCCGCCCAACCGATGTTGTGCAAGTCAGGGATCGCGCCATATCCCCAGGCGAACGCGAGCAGCGCCGGAGCTACGCCGAATGAGATGACGTCGGCGATCGAATCCAGCTCGAGGCCGAACTCCGAAGTCGAGTTGGTCATTCTCGCGACACGCCCATCAAGCAAATCAAACAACGCGGCAAACCCGATTACTATAGCAGCTCGATCGAAGTGCTCGGTGGCCGCGCTAAGGGCTCCGGGGTCGATCACAAAGTCTAACCCACCCCACATTGAAACAACCGCAAGTGCTTTTATACCGGCAAGCGATTCCATCACCGAATAAAACCCGCAAAAGATATTCGCGGTGGTAAGCAGGCTGGGAATGACGAACACGCCTTTGCGAAACCGCTGGCGCAGGCGGCGAGCTTGAGCGTCATCCAACGCTCCATTCGGTGTTCTGCCGGCCATCGATTCCTCCTGGCAAGCTAGCTTTGGGTTCAGGCACGATAGTACGACGATGTGCGCCGCGAGTCCACCGACATTGCCGGCGCAAAACCGGCGTGCTAGTATCGACTCACCCGTGAAGAGGCTGGTTTAATTCAATGGTCCGCTTCCCGCAGCCGCTCTCAATCACACTTTCACTTTCTCTTCTGATCGCGTTGAACTCGGGATCTATACTCGCGCGCCAGATTGTTATCCCTCAGCAGCCGCAACCAACTAAGAGGAGTCAGGAGGAATCCGATACCAGGAACGACAAACGCGCTCGAAAGGCCGAGCGCAAGAGGGAGGCAGAAGCCGACAAGGAAGCCGGTAAACGCGAACCGCGCGCAGCGACTGCCGAAGAAACCGTCGAAATCGTCTCTGACAAGCAATCCAAAAATGCCGACCTTTTCCTCTACGAAGGTTACGTCAACGCGACTCAGGGCGAGATTCGTTTGCAGGCTGATCGCGTGACCTTCAACAGCACGACCGACGACATGATCGCCGAAGGCAATGTCATTTTTGATCAAGGCGCCGACCAGAGAGTCACTGCGCATCGCGCCGAGATCAACTGGAGGACCAAGAGAGGCGTCTTCTGGGACACGACCGGATTCACCAACCGCACACAGACCGGCGATTATGTTTTCTTCACCGCGGCGCGAGTCGAGAAGACAGGACCGGACACCTATGAGCTGTTCGACGCCGCCGTCACCGCTTGCGAAGACGTTATTCCCAAGTGGAGCTTCAAGACCAGGCACGCGGAACTCAAGATGGGCGACCGGGTCACCATGAGCAACGCCGTGTTTCGAGTGAAGACGCTTCCAGCCTTCGTGCTGCCGTATCTGTGGATACCCGCGACAAGGAGAGAGCGCAAGTCAGGTTTCCTGTTGCCCAGCACCGGCAACTCGAATCAGAAAGGACGAACGCTCAAGCTGGCCTATTACCAGACGCTGGGTCAATCGGCGGACATCACGTTTCGCGGGGACATCTACACTCAACGCGGACTCGGGATGGGCGCCGAGTTTCGAGCGCAGACCGACGAAAACTCATTTCTGAGACTCGGTGTGTTCACGGTGAAGGACAGGCTCTTTGGGCCGCCCGGCGAGAATCAAGGCGGGACAGCTTTCATCGGTGAAGGAGTGCAGCACCTGGGTCACGGCTGGCTCGCAGTCGGTAATGTTTCGCTCGTTACGAGCCTCGACTTTCGCCAGGTCTTCTCTGACGACATCGCACAGGTCATCGATCCGCGCCGCGAATCCACTTTCTATGCGAACAACAACACAAACGGATTCAGCTTCAACCTTCTGGCGTCTAACGAAACCACGACCCTGTTCAGCCTCAGCCGCAATCCGCTTACGCCGGGCGCGGGGACCAACTTCGACGTCAAGATTCGCCAGGCGCCCGAGATCAATATCACCGTGTACCCGCGCCGTTTCTTCGACCGCATCCCGATCTATTTCTCGTTCGACTCGAGCATCGGCGCGCTCAAGAAGGAGGAGACGGTCGATAGCAACGTCACGCTGGTGACTCCGGCGGCTGTTCAGCGATTCGATTTTCAGCCGAAGATCACCGTGCCGCTTGCGACGATCGCGGGTGTCGCGATCACCCCGAGCCTGACTCTGCGCGAGACTTACTACACCAGCAGTATGGATCCCAGCGTGCCGCCTTTTGATCCGGATACACTCACATTTGATCCCGGGGATCCGCGGCTCGATCCGGGACGAATCGAGTTTGCGCCTACGCTCAAGCTGTTCGATCGCAGCCGGCTTGACCCGATCATTCCCATCGACATCTCACGTCAATACGCCGAACTGGCGGTGGACGTCAGGCCGCCCGCGCTTGAGAAGACTTACACCAACGAGGATGGCTCAGCTCGGTTCAAGCACTTGATCGAGCCCTACATAACCTATCGACTGATAAGCGGCATAGGCAGCGAGTTCAACCGCATCATCCGCTTCGATGATACCGACGCGGTCGCGAACACCAACGAGTTCGAATATGCGATCGTCAATCGATTCTTCACGCGGCAGTTCGCTTCTGATCTGATGCGGAAGCGCTCGAAGGGACGTCGACTGCCCTCCGATATGAAGCCCGTTCAGACGAAAGAGAAAGACAAGGTCGATCGCGAGAAAGAACCGCCGGCCGCCACAGCGGACACCAGGACCCAGCCTTCAGCGAAGACAGAGGCTCCGACAACTGAGGAAACAGAGCGGACAAAACCCGAGCAGGCACAGATGGACGCAACGAAATCAAAGCTCGAAACCGGCAAACAGGATGAGTTGAAATCAAAGGACGGCGCATCGCCGCAGCAACAAACAACCGGACGCCGGACAGGCGAACAGAAGGCCAATGCCACTGAAGCTAATACATCTGAAAACGACGCGAGCAACGAGAGCGAAACTCCGCAGGCTTATGAAATCCTAACCGTCAAAGTCGCACAGAAATATTTCTTCGACCGGAACTTCGGCGGCGCGCTGGTTGAAGGCCGCCGGAACCAGTTCTATCCCATCAACACGCTGTCGGGGTTCACATTCGGGGGCCGCGTGCGCAGCTTCTCCCCGGTGAATGTAGCAGTGCGCTACCGCCCGCTCTCATCGGTTTACGGTGATCTTCGGATGGACCTGGGCAACGACGACGGGGTTGTTCGCAATGTTACCGTCGGCGGCGGAGTGAGAACAAGAAAGGTGTCAGTCTCGGCAGCCTACTATCTCTCACGGCGGCTCAAGCTCGACCCAAACGGCTTCGAGCCGGGCACGTTCCCGGGCGATCAGGTAAACGCGACCGTGCAGCTCGGCGACGACATCCGCGGATGGTACGGGGGTTCGCGGATCGGCTACGACTTCACGAACCGGTTCATCAGCGACACGGAAGTCTCGCAGGGACGGCTGACGAATTCACGCAGTTACTTAGGCTACTCGTGGGACTGCTGCGGAGTGCAGTTCAACTACAACACATTCAAGGCGGGGCTGCGCAACGAGAGCGCGTGGTCATTCACGTTCAACCTGGCGGGGCTGGGCAGCTACGGCTCAGACCAGTTTTCGCAACTGGGCGGGGGCCGCGGCGCCCGCAAGCGCGGAAAGCGATCGGGCGGCAACGACGATTATTCGCCGTAGGCGGTTTACGCCGTAGCTGTTCTCCGGTAGGAGTTGTTAGAACTAAGCGGTTCGAGGGTGTCTAATACCGTACTACGAACTCTCGCGCGCGCCCGTACACTCGTCACTCGACCGTGAATACGTAGGTCGCCGATGACACGGCGCCCGGATTCACTATTCTTATTTCGTGGCGCCCGGAAGCGAGCACGATCGGCTTCACGATTAGTTGGCCATCGTCTGGCGTAAATGACATCTGATTGCTATCTATCAGCAACACGGCAGCGGGGTTGAATCGGTCTCCGATCACGAAGAGCTTTCTCCCGTTCTTATACTTGACCTTCCTGATCGCCGGTATCGTTGCCGGGTCGATGACCTTGATCTGAACGGTTGCGGTTGCGCTGACGGACGCGGCGTCGCGAACATTGACGGGGAACGTGAACAGACCACCGCCACTTGGAGTGCCCGAGATCAGGCCGGTCGTTGCATTCAGGTTCAGTCCGGGCGGAAGCGCTCCCGGGGCAACCGACCACGCGTAGGGAGTCGTTCCTCCGCTGGCGCTGAGCTGGTAGTTGAACGACAGACCCATCAGTGTCTCAAGCGCCGGGACAGCCGCCACCAAAAGCGGCGGCGCGGCGACGTTGATTGAAAGAGCCTTGCTCGCTGTGCGCGATTCGGAGTCGGTTGCCGTAACCGTGAAGCTGAAGCTCCCCGATGCCTCAGGCGCCCCGGATATGATCCCGGTCGCTGCAGCGAGACCCAACCCTCCAGGCAGCGCGCCCGCAGTCACCGTCCACGTGTAAGGGGGCTTGCCTCCCGTTGCATTCAATTGCTGATTGAAGCCGGCTCCTTTTGTGGCGCCTTGTAGGGTCGATGTCCCTATCTGGACTGGCGGAACCGGCGGAGGCGCCGGTTCGGTAACCGTGAACGTCAGCGCTTTCTGCGCCGTCTGGGACCTCGAGTCCGTCACCTGGATAGTTGCGGCAAAACTGCCCGGCGTGGTCGGGGTACCGGCGAGGGTCCCGGTGGAGGAATTCAAAGTGATGCCTGCCGGAAGCGTGCCCGTTGCAACTTGCCAACTGTAGGGCGGCGTGCCGCCCGTTGCCGGCAGAGTGTTGGTAAAGGATGTTCCCTTCACTGCGGAAAGGGACGAGGGGCCGCCGATCGATAGCGGGGGAGGCTGGTTTGGATCCCCTACCGTGATGCTGAGGTTCGCCGACATCTGGCCAAAGAAGCCGATGGCGCCTTGTTGATACAACTGCCATTGAAAATTGTAAAAGCCTGAACGACTGGGCGCGAACGCTTGAAACACCAGTTCGATCTGCTCGCCGGGAGGCACTGGCGAGCCGACCCACGGTACCGTATTCCCTCCCCACTCAACGTTGCTCGGAGGGTTTTGTGAAACGATCGAGAATCCGCCCCCTCCGTTCCAGACGGTCGAGCCGGTGTTCAACCATCTGATGGTTGCCACAAACACCTGGTCCGGCTGAAGCGTTGACGGTACGTTTTGCGATACGAACTGCGAGTCGTAACCTGTCCCGAGCGCGATTACGGTGATCACCAGGGCTTTCTGGACGGAGGTGTTTTCAGCATCCGTAACCTTGACGGTGAAGTCAGAAGTTCCGATTGCCGTAGGCGTGCCGACGATCAGCCCGCCTGGGCTGAGGCCGAGCCCGACTGGCAGCGACCCCGAAACCAGGCTCCAAACGTAGGGCGTTGTGCCTCCGGTAGCGATTAGCTGTCTAGAGAAGGGGCTGCCCACGGTGCCGGTCCCGAGAGGCGACGTGCTCACTATTGTCAGCGGGCCAGGTCCGCCGCCTGTGGCCGGATAAATAAAAGTGATCCCATTCATGTCATCTTGCCGCAGCGATGCGCAGCGGCCATCAAAATGAGCGATCCAGTACATGGTCGCGGCCTGGTCGCTCGCCGAAGGGGCCCCTCCAAACGTGGAGTCCCAGGAATGATGCAAGCCCAATCCGTGACCCATCTCGTGAGTGATGATCTCCTGGAGTTGGCAGGGATCGCTAAAACTACACGCCGAAAATGGGTTGAAGGTGAGATTGGCCTCGAGCGCCTTGTAAAAAGTTACGCCGTTCACCACTCGCGTTTGGTTGCGATCATAATTCGAGATGCTTGTGACGGCGAGAACGCCGCTACTGCAAGTTCCAGTACCGTGGAAATAATTATCACAGTTATTGAAGGAGATCGAATTCACACCATCGATCGCAAACAGACCGCAGGTGTTCGTCGTGCCGCCGTCGATGACCCGCAGCGAGCATCCCGCTACACTTGACCAGGCATTCGTCGCCGCAATGACGTCATTCTCCACCTGTGGAGGCGCGCCGTCTGGATTAACCTTAAACACGACCGACTGGCCACTATCAGGTTCAAACCATCGGGTTGGAGGGTTCCATAAATGAAATTGCGCCTCCAGGTCGCCTTTTGGGGACCCGAGAATGTACCCCGCGGGCCGCTCCAGCACAGGAACGGCGCCGTACGCCCGGGCTTCAAACTCCCGTGCAGCCCTTCGGTTCGCGTTGAGCCGGTCGCGCACCATTGCCATGTAAGCGGACAACTCCATGCGATTGGTGATCGGCCCCTTGGGCGACTGACCGAGTACTTGTACGCCGGCGTCCGGCGAGTTTCGCACAGCAAAGAGCAGGCCCGTATCCAGGTCTTCGATGACGGCAAACTTCCCTAACAACATCTGGTGAACGCGAAGACTTCCATCATGCCAGGTATCCAAATAAAGAATGACATTCTCGCCGACCACAAACTCCGGCGCGCCGAAGACCATGCTCCCCCGGCTGCCGTATTGGCCGCCGGGCTGCTTGAGCACTATCTTGCGTTGGGTTATCTGCCCCTTGAGGACTTCCTGTACCTTGATTGTCACGTAGGTATAAATACTGTCTTGTCGCTCATCGAGGCCGGATTCTATCGCGAGGACTTTGCCCCTGACGATGGCTCGCGCTTCGACGATCATCTCATCGTCGGATGGAATTATGACTGTGGTCCCCAGAGAAGATTGGGCGCAACTCAGAAGGCCGATCAAAAGGAGCAGCGACTTAAACCAAATCGGTTTACGAATGCGTTCCATACTTACCTCCGCCGGAAGGTTTCCTGTCCTTCCAGGGGGCTAGCTAAGAGAATCACCGACGAGCGGGAGCTAACGTCTGAAATATGAGGTCTGAGGGGTACGTGAATAGCAGGTCAGGTACCTCTCGCTCCGTTTGGAGTTGGGGCCTGGTTGTTGCTGAGCCTGCCCAAGGTGCTATCGTATCCCGGCAACTAAAATACTCGTGAAACTTGCGGGTGTCAATCGTACCCCTATCCTGGGAGCGCAGGCATCCCTGCCTGCTTTGGGAGTGCGGTGAGAGGCAGGCAGGGATGCCTGCGCTCCCAGGCTATCGCTTGATCTTGACGCCGCTGAAAATCGAGATCGCATCGATGTGCAATCGCCGCGTGGCCTGAGCGTACCCAGGAGTCTCGTACTCGTTCACGCCGAATATCCCGTTGCTCAACTCGCGCCCTCGCACTTTGACCCCGCCAAAAATCGTTACGCCCGTGACGCGAACGGCGACATCATCCGGCACAAAGACCTCGGTTCCGCCGAAAACTGAAATCACGTTTATCCTCGTTTCCCCGGGTCCGGGGGGTGCTGCGGTCAAATCGATCCGCGTGCCGCCGAACACTGACACTGCCGTGTGTCCGTTGAGGTCCCTTTCGTTTGAAAGACTCGAAGATTGAAACAGATTCAACGTAGTTCGACCGCCAAGGGCTATGGTGCGTTGGCGAGAGGGTTCACCCCCCTCGAGTACGTTCGACACTACGGTTAGGTTGGTGCCGCACGATCTGCAGAATTTCGCGGCGCCACCTTCCACGCCACATCTGGGGCAGAACATCGTGACCTCCTTAAGAAGAGTTCGTAGTCCGGCCTTCAGGCGGAAGTTGGTATGATAGTCTCTCCGGCGAAGCGATACGAACTTCCGCCTGAAGGCCGAACTACGAACTGTTCATCGACCCTTCAAGCTCGCGTTTGGTTATGCTACTGATCGAGTTCGAGGGTGACAAGACGTATCAAGCCCTGATTCCTGACTTCTGATTATTGACATTCGTCTTTTTGGTTTATAATGCCGCCATCCGAGGCGGGCGGAGGTTTCCGATACAATGAAGCGGCAGACACTAATAACGGCTTTCGCTCTTGTATTCGTGTCGGGCGGAAGCGCCTTTGCGCAAAGCAACACGCTGCGGGGCAAGGTCCGTGCAACCAACGGCGTCACCGTCAACAACGCAATTGTCGAGCTGCGAGTCGGCGGGGGCGCAATGATCTCTCAGACCGTGACTCGCAACGATGGGGACTTCGCCTTTTCGAGCCTGACAGGCGGTGAGTACGAGGTGGCGGTCACAATCGCCGGATACGAGCCGGTTGTCCAGATGGCTCGCTTCAATCAAAACGATCGGATGGGTTTCTCTGAAGTCATCAACATCGAAGTCCTGATAAGACCTAAGAAAGACACGGTGCTTGCCGCACCCGGGACGAATTTCGCCCAGGAGGTTCCGAGGCCGGCACGCGCGGCTTACGAAAAAGCCAGGGCTCGGCTGCGAGAAGGAAAATCCGATGAAGCGGTCGCTGCGCTGCGAGAAGCCATCGCCAGTTTCAATGACTACTTCGACGCGCATTACGCGCTCGGCATGGAACTGTTCCGCACAGGCAAAGATGATGAGGCGCTTGAAGCGCTAGAACGCGCGCGACAGATTAACGACCGCCAGGACGCGGTATACTACATGTTCGGCCTGGTGATGATGAAACAAGGCAAATACGCCGTCGCTGAATTCGCCTTCCGTGAAGCGACGCGGCTGAACGCTAACAACGTATGGTCGCGCTTCTATCACGGGCAGACCCTTATCGAGCTCGCGGTGCGAAGTAACGACGAGCGGCAGCGCGATACCGATCTAAGCGCGGCGGAGAAGGAGTTGGATCGCGCCTGGGAGAGAAGCGAGAAGCGGTTGACCGAGGTCTACCTGCAACGGGCTCGCATTCACGAACGACGCGGTCAGAAGGAGGCCGCTGCGGCTGACCTCGAGAGCTACCTGAAAGCGGTCCCCGAAGCCAAGAACGGCGCGACGATTCGCGCAGCAATCGCAAAGCTGCGCGGCGAGAACAAGTGATTGGGCGGGGCAGACCCACCACCTCAAACATCAGCGGTAATGGATTCTCCCGGCATGCTTCTCGGCTTGGCTTCAAGCCTCTCACGATCTAACAAAGCTGAAACGGACCGATGATCGAAATCGAGAATGGAATCAAACGAGTTCCTGCCGCCCGTTCCTGGCCTCGGCGTTCGGCGGGCAGAAGGTTGTTGCCATTGCGTCTGACGCTTGTAGCCATTCTCGTGTGGGTTTTGGCGCCAGCCACGCCTGCGAAGCGGCCCTTCGTGATAAAACCGCCGCGGCCGTGGGTCAAGCCTCTCTCGGTGACTCAATCGGGAAGCGCCGCTTCAAACGAAACAGCCTCGGGAAGCCTGTACTTGCTCTCGGATCATCAGATTCGCGTCAATGGCGGTTCAACTGAAGAATACGCCCGCCGCGTAAAGAAGGTGCTGAACGCTTCGGCTCTCGAAGATCTGTCGCAGCTTCAACTTGAGTTCGAACCTTCCTACCAGGAGCTGGTGATCCATTACGTCAAGATTCAGCGCGGCGATGTGATCATTGACGCTTTGAAACCCGGCGAAGTGAAAATCATTCAACAGGAAACCGACCTCTATCAGCGGCAGTACAACGGCACGCTCTCAGCTTTGATCTTTCTCAACGACGTGAGAGTGGGCGACATAGTTGATTATGCATTTTCGGTTATTGGCCAGAATCCCGTCCTTGGAGGCCGCTTTGCCGACACCTTCGATCTTGCATCGAGTCAGGCTGTTGAGAAGCTTCAATGGCGGCTGCTGTGGCCGTCGAAAAGACAGCTTCGATATCGCGGACTGAACACTGCAGCACTGCCCGCCACACAAAACCTTGGAGAGGAAACTGAATACACCTGGAAACAAGAGAACGTGGCGGCTATCGAGTTCGAGGATAGTACGCCTGGTTGGTTCAGACCGATTCCGGCAGTTCAGCTCAGCGAGTTTTCCGATTGGGCGGACGTTGTGCAATGGGCGTTGCCGTTGTATGCGCTGAAGCATCCGATTGATGGTCCGCTCATAAAGCAAATCGAACGCTGGCGAGCTGAGTCTGCTGATCCGGAAAAACGCATGCTTGCCGCGCTGCGCTTCGTGCAGGATGACGTGCGCTACATGGGCATCGAGCTTGGACCCTACTCGCACACGCCGACTCAACCGCCGGCCGTATTCGAAAGGCGATTTGGCGACTGCAAGGACAAGTCGCTGCTGCTTGCTACGATTCTAAACTCGCTCGGGATTGAGGCCCGGCCGGCACTGGTGAATACCAGCGCGCAACACACGCTCGACGACTGGCAGCCTTCGCCATTCGCATTCGACCACGTTATCGTGCGGGCAACGCTCAATGAGAAGAGCTATTGGATTGATGCGACTGCCAGCCTTCAGCGGGGAGGACTGGCCGAACTCTACAACCCCAATTACGGGCGTGCGCTGGTGCTGCGCGAAGGCGGCGGGGAATTGGAAGAAATCCCGAAGGATGTGAGCGAAGGAACTACGACGACAGTGCGGGAGGTCTACACGGTACAGAGCTATCAGGCTCCCGCGCTCCTGGAAGTCAGCACGACATATCGCAACGTGGACGCGGATGGGGCGCGAAGCTGGATCGCCCAGCAAACGCTTTCCGAGTTGGGTAAGTCGTTCCTCAACTACTACGCACACTTCGACCCCGACATTGAAGCCGCCACCTTGCCTCAAATATCGGACGACCCCACTACCAACACGATAGTCATCACCGAGAAGTATAAGATTCCGAGCTTTTGGAAAAACAAAACCCGGGAGTTCTATGCCGGGCGAATCGATGAAGAGTTGGGCAAACCGGGCGTCAGCAAGCGCTCGATGCCGTTGGCGATGTCGTATCCGGCCCGTGTCAGCCAGACCATCGAGGCGCACCTGCCCGAGCCGTTCGCGATCGAAAGGGATGCGCGGACGATTGAGAACGAAGCGATGCGCTTCAGATATGAATACGGCTCGAATGGAAACACGATAACGCTTAGCTATCAGCTTCGCACGCTGCGCGACCACATCCCTGCCGGCAAGGTCGCGAAACATCTCGCTGACGTCGATCGAATCCGAAGAACGCTGGGATACGAAATAACAAAAGACGGTTCGCTAGCCGATGCGAACACTGGCAGCCTGCTCCCTTTAGCATTGGTGCTCGGCCCGTTCCTGCTTTTCGGAATCTACAAGGCTGTGAAATCGACGCGTGCTCGCCGGCGGCGGACGAGCTTCAAACAGCGTCCTCCACTGGCTCCGGGTGAGACGCCCGCAACGGCCATTCCGCTCAAAGAGGACGGGGAGATCTCGCGAAACCTGGCGAGCTTTAAGTGCGTGTGTGGGATCTCGTACTCAAACGAGGATGGTCCTCCGCAGGCTGAGTCTGCGGTTTTCGACGGCCGGCGGCTAACCGTTATCCGTTTGAAATGCGAGACGTGCAATCAATTTCAAGATGTCTACTTTATCGCCCCCGCCGCTGGCCCTACCAATCTTCCAGACTTGAAAGGCGTTTCATCGGTTTGATAAGCCGGCCGCGAAACTCGCGGACGTCTTCTCGATCGACAATTGCGAAAGAAACTCGCGGACGACTTCCTTTACATCGCGCTTCTCACCATCTACTGCGTAGTTAAGTTTTCGCATCTGCTCGTTCGTGATCCTTCCCGCAAGACTCTTGATTGCATCGCGAAGCTGCGGATAGCGATCGAGCGTCTCACGGCGAAAGACCGTTGCAGCTTCGTAAGGTGGGAAGTAATGCCGGTCGTCCTCAAGCTGGTAGAGCCCGAGCTTGTCTATAAGTCCGTCAGTCGAGTTGCCGGCGATCAGATCAACCTGCCCCGCCGCCAGCGCGCGATAAGTGAGCGAGAGATCCATCTCGCGCGGCGCCTGCGAAAACTTCAGCCCGTAAGCCCGAGCAAATCCAGGATAGCCGTCTTCCCTCGACATGAAATCCTGCCCGAATCCTGCACGCCACTGGGGCGCGTATCTCGCGGCCTCCGAGATCGTCTTGAGGCGCAGCCGGCGAGCGTCGTCACCGCGAACCAGAATCGCGAATGTGTTGTTGAAACCGAGCTGCTCGAGCCATTCAAGATTGAAGCGGGATTCGTAGTCGCGTTTGACTTGGTCGTAGACTTCTCGCGCATCGCTGATGGGCGGATGCTTCAGTATCGCCGCGAAAGCAGTCCCGGTGTATTCAACGTAGGCGTCGAGCTCGCCCGCAAGCAGCCCTCGATGGCACAAATCGCCGCCGAGCTCGAAGCGCCGGTCGACCTGTAGATCAGTCTTGCTCTCGATTGTCTGCGCGATCATCTCGCCGAGTATTACCTGCTCGGTGAAGTCCTTCGATCCGACTACGACCCGTCGCGCGCTCTTCGACAGCGCACCGCTGGTTAGAGAAAACACGGCGACCGCGACGATCACAGCAGCCACTGTCGCCAGCGCCCACGTCTTAGCCTTGCCGGCAGCCGCGGCCGTTCCGGGCGAAAGCACGCGCTCGATCCAGCCTAACGCGAAATCGGCTCCCAGAGCCATTATCGCGGCGGGCAGCGCCCCAGCAAGTATCAGCGTGTTGTCGTTCATCCGCAGACCGCGGAAGATGTAAGTGCCCAGGCCGCCGGCTCCGATCGCGGCCGCAATGGTCGCCGTTCCAATCGAGATCACAGTCGCCACACGCACGCCTGCGATGATCACGTTCATCGCCAGCGGAAGCTCAACCTGCGTCAGCATCTGCCAGTCGGTCATCCCCATCCCGCGCGCTGCTTCGCGCACCGCCGGATCGACGCCGTTGATACCGGTGAACGTGTTTCGAATTATCGGGAGCAGCGAGTAGAGAAACAGCGCGATGATCGCAGGCACGCGCCCGATGCCGTACGAGCCCAGTACCGGTATCAAGAATCCGAACAGCGCGAGACTCGGGATCGTCTGCAACACGTTCGCGACGGCAAGCACCGGCTTCGCAAGCGAAACGCGCCGAGTCAACACTATGCCGACAGGTATTCCGACAACCGCCGCGGCCCCGGTCGCTACGAGCACGAGCAGCAGGTGTTCGAAGGTGAGCTGCAGCACCTCGCTGCGGTTGCGAATAAAGAAGTCAATCAGGTTCATGCTTCAGTACCGAAGTAGCATAGACTTAACCTGGGAGCGCAGGCGTCCCCGCCTGCTTCTTCGCATTCGTAAGTCCCGGAGCAGGCGGGGACGCCTGCGCTCCCAGGCTAAGTCTATGCTACGCATCACTCCATCGACTCGTTGAACGCTCTTGCCTCGGGATCAGTCGAAGCCGCGAACTGCTCAGGCGTCGCAAGCTCAATCAGGTGACCATCCTTGAACAGCCCTATGCGCGATGCCAGCGTGAACGCTTCGCGAATATCGTGTGTGACAAAGACGATGGTCTTGTTCAATCGCTCCGTAAGCGCGGCGAACTCGCGTTGCAGCTCCGCGCGCGTCAACGGATCGAGCGCGCCGAAGGGCTCGTCCATAAGCACAATCGGCGGGTCCGCGGCTAACGCTCGGGCAACCCCGACGCGTTGGCGCTGGCCTCCCGACAACTCACGCGGATACCGTTGAGCGAACACCTCGGCGTCGAGCCCAACCAGGTCGAGAAGCTCGCGGACTCGCTCGCGAGTCTTGTCCTCAGGCCAGCCTTTCAGACGAGGGACCACCGCGATGTTGCGTTCGACGGTGAAGTGCGGAAACAACCCGGTGTCTTGAATGACGTAACCTATGTGCCGCCGAAGCTCGATCGGATCCCAGTCGAGGGCTGGCCTGCCTTCGACTCGAACTTCGCCGCCCGTTGGTTCGAGCAGGCGATTGATCAACTTGAGCGTAGTAGTCTTTCCGGAGCCGCTTCGGCCAAGCAATACCAGCGTCTCGCCTCGCAGAATATCGAACCGCAACTGCTCGACTAGAGCCTTGTGGTTGATCTTCACGTTTACATCTAGAAACTGAATCGCGGAGTCGCCTGCCAATTTCGTATCGTCAATTTCGGATTGCGCTTCGTGCTGTGGGGATTCGCTCACCGCGTCATCACCTCAATTATTCTGTTGCGCGACGAACAGATTGAAGCTGAACAGATGGGCGCTGTCGAACCAGGTCTTCGCAAGCGCGAACCCGGTGTCTCGCGCGAGGACGGCCAATTGGTCCCGATCGAACTTGTAGGAGTTCTCAGTGCGAATCGTCTCGCCTCTGTCAAAAGATGCTTCGAGATCGATCGCCCGTATGCGAACGATTTGCGGCTCGCGGCTCACCAGGTGTATCTCGATTCGGCCAAGCTCGTCGTTGTAGATCGCGCTGTGTTGAAACTTCTTTACATCGAAGTTCCCATCAAGCTCGCGATTGATTCGCTCCAGCAGGTTGAGATTGAACGCCGCGGTCACCCCGAGCGCATCATCGTAGGCAGGTACCAGGACTTCGGGAGATTTCTTCAGATCGGCGCCGAGCAACAGTGCGTCTTGAGGGTGCAGAAGTCTTCTGACCGCGTGCAGAAATTCGCGCGACTCGTCGGGGCCGAAGTTTCCGATGTTGGATCCCAGAAAAACCGCGATTGTGCGGCAACGGGAGTCGGCCGGCACACGTGTAGCCAAAGCTTGGAGCGCGGTGAAATAATCGGCCGCGAAGGCCGTGATGCGAAGCCCCGGGTACAGCCGCAAGAGTCTCTGGCTCGCAAGCTCGAGACTCGAATCAGAAATGTCCACGGGTAAGTAGTGAAGCTCCGGCTGCTTTGCAAGCAACGCCTCAATTAGGTAGCGGGTCTTCTCAGCGCTGCCGCTGCCAAGCTCCAGGAGTCGAACAGGTCCTTCAATTGACGAGACTATTTCAAGGGCATTGGTCTGCAATATTTCGCTCTCGGCCCTTGTGAGGTAATACTCGGGCAGCCAGCAGATCGCCTCAAACAGCCGCGACCCGAGCTCATCGTAGAAGTATTTTGGCGACAGCGCCTTCGGTTTTCGCGTTAGTCCGGCGCGGACGTCGCTTGCGAACGCATTGGAGTCTCCGCCGAGGGCGAGGCGATGAATCGTCAAACGGTTATCTGATTGAGGACCTGTGGCCGGGGACATTTCGATCTCCTTCGTTATGGCGTTCTCGGAAAAGGGTAATGCTATATTACAGACCGCTAACGTGGCCAGCCGCCCCGAGGTGAGATCGAAGACTAAGATCGAAGACTAAACCTGAAAGTGAAACACCTGCCCTGCGGTCCCTGATGCATCATTCTTCTGCTGCCGAGCGCTCGCCCTCCAGCAACGCTTGCTTACGTTCGATTCCCCACCTGTATCCGCCGAGGCTCTTGTCCTCGCGAACAACTCGATGACACGGAATCACCAACGCAACCGGATTGGTCGCACACGCCCGAGCCACCGCGCGTGTCGCCGTGGGGCGTCCCATCGCCCGAGCTACTTCGCTGTACGATCGCGTGCTGCCATACGGAATCTCTCGAAGTTTCTCCCACACGCTCCATTGAAACGCCGTCGCTTGCACATCAAGCGGCAGGTCAAGATGAGGCCGCTCGCCGTTGAGATGACTCAAAAGCTGCTCGACCCATTCGCTAAGGGCCTTATCGTTGCGGTTAACGTCGGCCGCCGGGTACTCGCTTAATAGGGTTGCTTCAAGTGCTGCGTCCGAGTCGCCGAGACGCACAGAGCAAACGCCTTTCTCGGTGCCGGCCACGAGCAGCCGTCCCAGCGAACAACCGGCTATCGTGTAGCTGATTTGCACGCCTTTGCCGCCTCGGCGATAGTCGGCGGGCGTCATGCCGAGTTGAGCGGGCGCGCGCTCATACAACCGGCTGCTCGAACCATATCCAGCTTCGTACATTGCTCCAGTCACAGTTGCTCCTTTCTTGACGCCTGTTTTGAATTGATCGAGCCGCATCGCCTCGGCGTACTGGCGCGGGGTGATCCCGGCTATGCGTTTGAACACGCGCTGCAAATGATAAGGGCTCACGCCGGTATGCGCGCTCAAGTCTTGGAGAGTCGGCGCCTCGTCGACATGGTTTTCGATGTAAAGGCAAGCTCGCCGAACCATCTCGACCTGCGGATCGGTCATCTCGGCGTTGCGAGGGCGGCAACGGCGGCACGATCGAAAGCCGGCGCGTTCGGCAGCCTCGGGAATGCGAAAGAAAACTACCTGCTCGCGGCGGGGACGTCGCGCCGGACACGACGGGCGGCAGTAGATTTTCGTCGAGCGCACCCCAAAGAAAACCCTTCCGTCAAAGCGTCTGTCTCTGTCGAGCACGGCTTGCCAACACGCTTCGTCGTCGGAACTCTCCGCGCCCGCTCGCGTGCTTCGCTGCCTGGTCAATGGTATGGCCTCGCTCACTCTGTTGCCTCCACGAGCATACTAAAGCAAAGCGCGGAATTGAATCTATCCGCGTCTTGCGCTCAAACTTCTCCGGAGTTTGTAGTTCGGCCTTCAGGCGGAAGTTGGTAAACCACCCTGTTGCGTGTTACAAACTTCCGGCTGACCTTTAGTGACGGGTAACGGACCTTTCACCAGTGAGATGTGGTATCCGCGCAAATCCGTCGGATCAGTGTCATCCGTGGTCGATGCGGCGCTATCAAAGCGCTTCCTTCCGAACGCATAGATCACGGATGACACTGATTCGACGGATTTGCACGGATTCCAGACCGACTAATCCTGGACGAACGGCGAACACGAACAATGAAAACTACAACCTATCCTTTGCTATGCGTCATTCTCCTTTGCACGGCCGGCCTCGCTCAATGGACGCCGCAGCAAAGCGGCACCACAGCGCGCTTCCGTGGCGTTAGCGCGGTCAGCCCTTTGATCGCCTGGGCGAGCGGCAGTATTGGCACGTATGCGCGAACCACTGACGCAGGCGCGACGTGGCAAACCGCGGTCATACCCGGCGCGTCGCAGCTCGACTTCCGCGATGTGCAAGCCGTCAACGCCAACACCGCATATCTGCTCAGCATCGGCCCCGGGGAAGCGTCGAGAATCTACAAGACTACCGATGGCGGTCACGTTTGGGTGCTGCAGTTCACCAACCACAACCGGAAGGCTTTCTTTGACGCGTTCGCATTCTGGGACGCTCGAACCGGAATCGCCATGAGCGACCCGGTCGAGGGGCGATTCATCTTGATCAAAACAACTGATGGCGGCGCGACCTGGAAAGAACTTCCTCGTGAGAGTCTTCCTCCAGCGATCGAAGGCGACGGCGGGTTCGCCGCCAGTGGCACCTGCATAGCGGTTCAAGGAAAAAAGAATGTCTGGTTTGGAACCGGCGGCGCTGCGACGGCTCGAGTGTTCAGGTCCACGGACGGCGGCGACACATGGAGAGTTGCTTCGACGCCGATCACTGCCGGCAACGCTTCGTCAGGCATTTTCTCGATCGCGTTCAAAGACGCCAGGAACGGAGTGATGGTTGGGGGCGACTACAGGAAAGAGAATGAAACGGGCGACAACGTTGCGACGACGACCGACGGAGGCGCGACGTGGACGCTCGCGAAAGGTCCGCGGCCTTCGGGATTCAGATCAGCGGTCGCCTACGTACCGGGACGTCAAGACCCGATGCTTGTAGCAGTCGGGCCAAGCGGTTCGGACTACTCGGTCGATAACGGCGCAAGCTGGGTGAGCTTTGGCAGCACGGGTTTTCATGCTGTTAGCTTTGGCGGTGTTGATGCTGGTTGGGCCGTTGGAGAAGGCGGGCGCATCGCGAAATTCACAGGCGCGCTACCGGGCGACCGCAAGCGTTAGCGCATCCGCCGATCGACGACTGGAGGCAAAAATGTTGACTCGGCCACGTACTCAGCCGGCAAGGCTAGAGCTTGAACTCTAAGCCCCGGATCACTCGCCCTTGAACTGAGGAGCGCGGCGCTCGCGAAACGCGGTCATCGCTTCCGCAAGATCCGCGGATTGCAAGAAAGCTGAGTTCCAAACGGCGACGTAACCCAACCCGTCCGCTACTGACTTATCCGCGCAGTAGTTCATCACTCGCTTGATCCCTTGCACAACGAGCGGCGGGTTGTCGGCAATCTCACGCGCGAGTTTCCGCGCGGCTTCAAGCACTGCGTCTTTTGTCTCGTACACCTCGCTCACCAAGCCGATCTGCAAGGCTCGCGACGCGGCAATGTCTTTGCCCGTGAACGCGAGTTCGCGCGTAGCGCCTTCGCCGATGATTCGAGGCAGACGTTGAAGACTGCCAAGGTCCGCGACTATCGCAACCTTGACTTCTCTTAAGCTGAAACGCGCGTCGGCCGAGCACAAACGAATATCGCACGCCGCGATCAAATCGAGCCCGCCGCCTACGCACCAGCCGTTGATGGCTGCGATGACCGGTTTGCGGCAAGCGGCTACGTTGTCGAAGGCTTTTTGCATCTCGACAACGAGATCGAGCAAACGAGTGCGTTCGGCGGCGAGGTTCTCTCCCGCGCCGAAGTGCCTCCCGAGATCGCCCATCATCGCGGCGAGATCGAGCCCGTAGCTGAAGTTGCCGCCATCGCCTCGAACGATGATCGCGCGAGTCTCTTCGTCGCGGTCCAACTCAGCAAACACTTCAGGCATCTCGCGCCAGAAGTCCGGTCCCATGGCGTTGCCTTTGCCCGGCCCGGTGAGTACTACTTCAATAACGCCTTCGTGCTTCTCCAGCCGAAGCGATTTGTATTCAGTCATAGTTGCGTTGCTCCCAAGATGATCTGGTGATCAAAGAGTGACGGGCAAAGATTAGATGGCGCCCTTGTCAATCGCTGAGCTGACATCGGTCACCTTCTTAATCATCTTGTATCGCCAGTGCCCGTGCTTACCGTCCGCATTAACAGCACTGACCCAACGCTCGGCCGCTGCCGCCTTCACTTCTTCCAGAAGGTCGTACCCTTTCACTTCCAGAATCAGGTGATGCGGCTCGTCGGCGCGCAAGCGAATGATGAAGTCAGGCATGTAGTCGTGCATCTGCCCGTTGTGAAGGTACGGAATGGCAAATCCGAGACCCGCGTTCTTCAAGAACGCATCGACTCCTTTGTGCTTGTCTATGTAGTACGTTGCGGACTGTTCCCATTGCCTGGTATCTGCAACGACGTAGTTGAGCCCTTGTTTCAGATACTCTTCTGCCAGCGTCTTGCCAAGGTCAAAAACCAGTTCCTGCAACCGGCGCTTGGCTCAGAACTCGTCCAGATTGACCTCGTCGATGCGACCGGGACCGCCCAGCGAGAGCCGCCCATGTTCGCTGACGCTGAGCCCTTTCACCTCGACCTCGGGAGGAATCCGGTCGGGCTCAAGCCCAAGCGGCGGTACGTTCGGCCAATCTACAGTGACGCGATTGCGGATTGCCTGCGTGTACCCTTCGACTCTTGGAAACCTGATCTCGAACTCACCTTTCGATGGCACGGCGTGAATATGATGACGCTTCACTGGAGGCACAGGCGCGCCTGTTGTGGCCTTGAAAGGAATCACCTCAAACGGAACGCCAAACACCTTCGCGACCTCCTCAGTAAACTTGCCGTCCTCACCGACTTCGTAGCTCTTGCGGCGCAATCCGCGGCCGACTACCTGTTCGAACAGTAGCTGGGACATAAACGGCCGCAAGCCGACGATGTGAGTCACAGTCAGTCTCATGCACGACCTTCATGTCCACGCGAATCGTGTTGATCACCCCGTCGCGATTCCTGAAGCCTTCGATCTTGGCGGGAGGAATACCGGTCGGAGCCTTTCCTTCCGCGATCCAATCGTAGACCACCCGAGCAATCTGAGTGTTCTTGCAGACGAGGATGAAGACGGGTGGCCGGGGGTCATCTCGATTCGCTTTCCAATCCTCGGCGTCTTTCTCCCACAACCCGCCAAGCATTGCGATCGGATGATGACCGTGTGTGTCGGGTTTGGCTTTGGGGTCGCGATAGAAATACATCGCGGGCCGGCGCCCGGTCATTTTTTCCGGCGTCTCGCCTTCTTCGATTCGCCAGTATTGTTGCGGCTCTTCGTACGGCGAGTTGAGTATGGGTTCTGGAACTTCGTAATTGCTCATTGCTAACGCATCAACAACAGAGAGGACATCGGCAGCGACACTATTCTCGGATCGTCCGTCGCGACCTCGTCGGTCAGCGTGACCAGTATCCCGAACGGCGCGTTGTAGTGGGCCTTTTCGATGAAAGCCCGCAACCCGAACGTGTCCCTGTGGTCTATTCGGCGCCGGTACTTAACCTCGACCGGTATTCGCTGCTCACCGACGGTTAACACATAATCAACTTCCGGCTCGGCGCCCCGCTCGGGAAAGTGTGCCACATCGAGATTGATGATGGACCGGAAGAAATATCCGACAACGCTCTCCGCTATGCGGCCCGCGATATCTGCGAGATGAGAATGTGCAGCGAGGCCTTCCGGCGTTAGAGGAACCACTTCCTGCAACCACGCTGCACGCAGAGCGTGGTCGCATATGCACAGCTTAGAAGCGCCACGCTGTTTCTTAAGCCTCAACTCCAGCGGCTCGATGAGTCTCAACAACAGGGTCCCGTCCAGGAATCTCAGGTAGGCGAGCACTTTCTGCCAGCCGATCTCCCGGCCAAGCGCCTGCTTGAGTGCCTGGACGTAGAGCGCCTGAGAGGGTGACTGTCCGATATAGCGGCACGCGAGTCTGAACACTTCTTCCAACAAATGCTCGTCCCGTTTCTGTCCTCTTGGGCCAATGCGTAGGTCGTGCTGAATAGCTCGCCGAATTACTGTCTCGTTGAGAAGGTCAGCAATTCGTTCCCAGTGGTCTTCTGCACGTACCTGGGCGACAGGGTAGGCCCCTCGCTCCGAGAATGCCTTGAATGCGCCGAATCGAATATCCGTGTTTTGCTCGCCGTGAGATCTCAGATCCTGCCAGAACGACTTCTGCTTAAGAGGAGCGAGACCGTTTGGTGGCAACAGTGGCGCGATCGATCCGAAGTTGCGAAACTCGGCAACCTCACGCAGCAACAGCGGGCCCATCTCTAACGTGCTGATTCGTCCGGCGAGACTGTCGCGGCCAGCTTCAATCCTCAGCGCCGAGCTCCCCGTTACAACTACTCGAACGGGGTTCATGTCGACAAGGTGTTTGAGTTGGGGCGCCCAGGCATCCAGATTCTGAATCTCATCGAAGAAGAGGTAAGCTTGGCGGCCGTCCCACGCCGCTTGGTTCAATGAGCTGCCCAGCACATTTTCTGCGTACCATCGCGTGAGCCCAAGGATGGGCTCCAACACGCCCTTCACTGTTGGCAGCTCATCAAACTGGACTCGAAAGATTCGCTCGGGCGCTACACCCTCGTCCAATAGGGTCTGAATAACCTGGTTGATGATGGTACTCTTCCCAACCTGTCGAGGCCCGCGCAGCACCGTGATGGGAGTTAGACCCTGCTTCACTCCCCACAGGACTTCCTTGAACGCCCAGCGCCGGATTGGCGGTAGAGCAAAGAGACCCTCGCCGCCCCACCAAGGGTTGCTTTCCCGTAGGGTCTCTTCAAGGCCCTCTAACAATCCTGATAATAGAATCGGTTCGCTCAAGCCTCACCTCAATCCAACTTCTTCACAACCATCAACTCGTTGCCGCGGTCGTCGATTACCTTAACCGCGATCTGCTTGTGGTCGCCAGCCTCGAAGGGCGCGCTCGTAGTTCCCGACAAGTGATCCCATACGCTCTCTTCGTATTGACCCTTCAAAGCTTTCTTCAAGCTGTCCCACGCGCTCGTGCGAGGGAAGAAGGCCTGGCACACGTGGAAGCACAGATCGTAACGTGGATGCGGCCCACCTCAGCCAACCTCTCCATCCCTGTTGGGTAATTCGCTTTCCAGTGAGAGCTTGCCCCTGGCTCGTAGCTCTTTCCCTCGAACTCGAAGGGCTGTGGCGCCTTTGCTGCTCCTTGTCCTTGAAGATTATCGGGCTTGTACAGTCGCACGGCTTCTGGTATCGAAGCTTCGCCCCGCCTCTCGGCCGCTGAGACACCGCGATATGTGCCGTCTGCAAGCGGTATCCATCTCGCGTTACCCTCCCCCGGAACAGCAGGCTGCTCCTCGAAGAGCTGACGCACCTTCACACGCTCAATATCTCTTGGGTACCAGAGCAAGAAGTCACCAAGCGAGGCAATTGTCGTTGTCTCGAAGCCAGAGGTCGTTTGAAAGGTTATCTGCGAAACGAAGTTCTCCTTCCCAAAAACCTCGTCCATCACTTCGCGAACATGATGCAAATTCTCGTCGCTGATCTGAACAAAGATGCTCCCGGATGGTGCAAGCAAGTCATGGGCGAGATACAACCGGTCGCGAAGGTAAGTCAGATACGAATGAAGCCCAAGCTCCCACGTGTCGCGATACGCCTGCACCATCTCAGGCTCGCGAGTCATATCTTCATCATCGATGGACGAATCGTAACGATAAGTCTGAGGCGGTTTCTTCTTCTTGAAGCGTGCCTGAGTCCCGACCTCCGGACGCATGGCGCTATCGGCCTCGGGATGCTTGTAGGGTTCGACTCGCGTTGTCGTTGTGTTGCGTCTACCTCTGACCATTCAAATCGTCTCCACTTGAGGGCGGGCTGAAATCTATCACCTCCATAGGCGGCGTTTCAATCAGTTCGAGCTACGAGTACCAGGGTCGAGATTTTCAAACCTTCGCTGACCGCGTAGGGTCTTAATCTAGCTGGAAACAATAACAAGTCCTTTAATCTGTCCTCATTCACCGCGATTTGCCCCGCTTTGTTCACCTGTTTTGCACGGAGGATAACCATGAAGAGAACTCTTTTATCAGGCTTCATGCTGAGTTTGTTGTGCGCCGCGCTGGTTTTCGCGGTTGTGTGGCGGGCTGCGGCTTCCGATTGCGGGAACACGTCGACCGGACTCGTTCCACTCACCGAACTCGGCCCGGGTCATTACCAGGGTAAACAGGGCGGGCTTTATCCTGACGGCAGCAACACCTGTCCCGCTGCCCATCTGGAAGTGGGGCTTCAGACCGCGAATTCCATCGGGCCGCTCAAATGGAACGGCAAGCCCAAGAAGAAAGGCAGCATCGTGCTCCTGTCGATCGGGATGTCGAACACCACCATGGAGTTCTCCGCGTTCAAGGCGATAGCCGACGCCGACCCGGACAAGAACCCTAAGCTCGTGATCGTCGACGGCGCGCAGGGCGGCATGGCCGCGAACATCATTGCCAATCCCAACGATCCAAAGTATCAGCAGTTTTGGCAGACCGTAGACGATCGGCTCGAGCAGGCGGGAGTCTCGCCGAGGCAGGTGCAGATCGTATGGGTGAAACAGGCAGACATCCGGCCAACCGCGCCGTTCCCCGATGACGCTCTGGCTCTTCAAAGAGAACTCGAAGAGATAGCTCACATATTGGTCGAGCGATTCCCGAAGATAAAGATCGCTTACTATTCGAGTCGAATCTACGGCGGCTACGCGTCGACGAGTCTGAATCCGGAACCGTTCGCTTACCAGTCGGGCTTTGCGGTGAAGTGGATGATCGAAAAACAGATCAACGGCGCGCCGGAGCTGAACTACGATCCATCGCGCGGCGAGGTGAAAGCGCCGTGGCTCGCGTGGGGCCCGTATCTGTGGGCCGACGGACTCGCACCGCGTAGCGATGGACTGACATGGGCTTGTGCGGAGTACAACGACGACGGCACTCATCCGGCGACGCCGGCTCGAAGGAAGGTCGCTGACATGCTTATGGATTTCTTCAAGACCGACGGCTCTGCGAAGCCGTGGTTTCTTGCGCCGCCATGAGGCGACGACAAAAATATTCCGCCCTTCGCTCTAAAGTCTATGCTACTTCGACAATCGATGCTGTGGTTGGTTCTTTCGTTCCGGTCACCATTCTGATCTCCGCCAGCAACTCGTCGCGGCTGAAACCTCCCTTTTGAATTATTCGCGCTGTCCCAATGTCGAGCGCGCGGCGTTCTTCGTGTGACAGATCGCGCGCCGTCAGCAGGATTACCGGTATGCTCCGCCAATCGGGCTTGAGGCTCATGCGATGCACGACCTCGAATCCGTCCATCTCCGGCAGCATCAAATCGAGAATAATCGCGTCGGGCCGCCGTCTGGCGATCGAGTCCAGAGCTTCCCGGCCGCTGGTCGCAGTCAGTATGTCGTAGCCGCTGTCTTCAATCATCGCGACCACGAGATCCAGCGCATCAGGATCATCGTCAACGACAAGCACGCACTTCTGCGACGGCGACTTCGCACGCTCTAACACCGCGATCAGCGCCGTCCGCTCAATCGGCTTGCGCATGAAGATTCTCGCTCCTGCCCCAATCGCGGGGCCTTCGGCTCCAGCATCGGCTGAGAAGGCGACAACCATGCCTTCGTTGTGACTATTCGCCAGGCGCTCGATTATCCCGGCATCCCCATCAAGCGCGTCGAGATCAACAGTGATGACCGCGGGCTTCGCCTTGCCGGCGATTTCAACTCCGCGCGTTGGATCATCGGTAGCCACGACCGAGTAGCCCGCTTCGGTCAGATACTTCTTGGTCAGGTAAAGCGAAGCCGGATCGGTGTCGATCACAAGCGCGGTGCGCTCGGGATCGGTCAACGGGATTTCAGTTTCGCTGGCCGGCGCCACGCGGCCTTCGATTTCGAACGGCAGCGTCACAGCAAAGAGCGAACCCTCGCCCTCGCGGCTCGACACGCTAATCTCGCCGCCGAGCATTTCCACCAGTCGCCGGGTGATCGAGAGGCCGAGACCCGTCCCGGTCCTTGCGCCTCGCCCGCCGCTCGCGATTTGCCGAAACTCTTCAAAGATTCTGGTGATGTCAGATTCGGCGATGCCGATGCCGGTGTCTATCACGGCAATTCGAATGCGATCGGGCGCGGCGCGCTCGGCGGTAACCCTGACTTCGCCTTCGCGAGTGAACTTGATCGCGTTCGAGAGAAGATTGATCAGAATCTGCTGAAGCTTTGTCCGGTCGGTGCGCATGGCCGGCAGCCCATCTTCTACATTGAAGCTGAGCTTGATCGGGCGAGCGTCCTTGAGCGGCTCGACGACGGCCATCGCACGCTCGATCAGGTCGCGCGCGTCCGCCGGCTCCGAGTAGACGTCCATTCTCCCGGCCTCGATCTTCGACAGATCAAGGACGTTGTTTATCAGCTCGAGCAGATCGCGCGCGTTGCGCGACACGCGTTCGAGGCTTCGGCGGTGACGCTCGTTCATCTGAAGCGAACGATCATCCAAGAGCAGCGACGTGAACCCAATGATTGCATTCATCGGGGTTCGAAGCTCGTGCGACATGTTAGCCAGGAATCGAGCCTTGGTCTGGCCTTCAAGTGTAAGCCGGCGGTTCTGCTCAGCCAGCACGCGGTTGCGTTGTTCGAGCTCGGCGCGCGCGGCTTCGCTCGCCTCTGCTCGGCTGCGAAGCTTGAACGCGCTGTCTTCCAAACGCGCCGTCAACGAATCGAACTGCGAAACCACTTCTTGAAGCTCCGCGTGGGCCTGGGTCAGTGTCGTATTCTCATGTTCAAGTTCAGCTACGCGATTCTCGGCGCGAGACTGGGCCTGGGCCAGCTCAGCGTTCAGGCTGACCAGCCGCGCGTTGTCTTCGCTGATGCGAGTGCCGCCGGCTTGCAAACGACCGATCTCGCTGTTCAACCGATCGGTTTCAGCGACGAGCTGTTCATTCTCACCGGCGATCCTGCTGCTTTCGATCCGCAAGCGGTCGAGCTCTTCGATCGAGCCGCTTACTCTTTCGTCAAGCGCGAGTTTCGCTTGCTCGAATCGCGAACGCGAGTTTTCGGCCATCCGAAGCGAATGCTCGAGATCATGCACGCTGTCGGCTACCGAAGCGCTCTCACCGCGAAGCATAACGTTGGTCACTTCAAGCGCCGAGTTGCGCTCCTGAAGCGCCTCCAGCTGCGCCTTAAAAAGCTCGTCCTGCTGGCTGCGCTCTGCCAGTTCGTCGGTCAGTTTCTCGCGCACTTTGTTGAGCTTGCTGAGGCTCGCTTCAAGCGCAGCGAAACGGCTGTTGAGTTGCGCGTTCTCTTCCTCTAACCGTAGGCGCGCGGCTTCACCTTCATAAGCGCTGGCGGACGCCTCGCGGCCGCTTTGCTGATGGGCGTCGACGAGGTTATCTACATGTGTTTGAAGCTCGCGGTTCAGTTTTTCATTGTATGCCGAAGTCTTGAGCACTGACTCGCGCTCGACTTGAAGCTGCGCGACCTGCCGGGTGAGCTGAGCGACCGCATCTTCAAGCTCGTTCTCGCGCGCTGTCGGCGACTGTTCAACCGAAGCCGAAGCTGCGCCGTCCTTGTCGATCCTGGCGCGCAGCGCTACGCATCGCGATTGAAGCTCGGCGACGCGAATCGCAGCAACCGCGGCCGGCGCCAGGTCCTCGATCATTCTCAGTTCCTGTTGCCGGAACCGGCGCTGGTTGAACACTCCGATCAGACCGACCGTGCCCGAGACGCCTCGCAACGGATAAAGCGCGTACGAGTCCGAGCTTTGACTTGGGCTGCTGCGTTGCAAGCCAAACAGCTTGTCACCGGCGCCCTGCAAATCGCGGAAGTCAGCGATCCCTCCGCGTGTGATCAACGGCGCGCTCAAAACCGAGAGCGGTATTCGCGGATACTCGCGCTCTACTGCTGCGCCGCTGGCGGCTACCAGGTGCATGCACATCTGCTTGTTCGAGCAGGAGTCGGCAAGCGGGCAGCGATCACAGATGTCGCCGCGCTTGACGACCCATATCTTACAAGTAGGCGCGCCGATGTCGGCAGCGAGCTGGTCGGCAATCAAGCCTAGCGCGTGAGACAAGCTCGAGCCGCGCGCGACCTCGTCGAAAATCTGGCTTATTCTGTTTTCCCTGGATGTTCGCATTGAAAACGTATGGGCGTCAGCGTTGGGGGCTCAGCTACAAATCGCCACGGTTCACGGTGATTCTAGTCTGTCGGCATGTAGACGTCAATTATTCACTTACTGCCGATACAGAGCAGATGACCGGCGGTGCGGAAGTACCAGCGGCCATCTACAAGCGCGGGACTCGCCAGAGTAGGCTCGCCCAGCCGGTTGACGTGGAGCAGCTTGAAATCGGGGGCCGCACTCAGCACGAAAGTTTCGCCGTCGTCGTTCGTGAAGTAGACCTTCCTTTCAGCGACGACCGGAGAGGCTGAAAAACTCTCGCGTCGCGCCTCGCCCAGACGCAGTTGGCCGACAATCTCTCCGGTTCGGGCGTTGTGGCACGACGCGATGCTAACCATGTCATTGATCGTGTAAAGGTAGTCTCCCAGAACAAGCGGCGAAGGCACGAACGGAGACCCCTTAGGGCTGCTCCAGACGACGTGAGACCCGGTAACGTCTCCCTTGCCGCCCGGACGGACCGCGAAAGTCGGACCCGCGCGTCCCGAGCTGCAATATAAGAGGCCGTGGCCGACGACCGGCATCGGAATGGTCTCCGGCATGTTTCCCTTGACTGTCCAAAGCAACTCTCCGGTGTCGGGATCGTAGGCGTCGATCGACCGGCCACTGCTGACAATAATCTCGACGCGATTGCCCACCTGGATGGCGATAGGCGACCCCCACCCCGGCCGCGGGCTGCGGTTCTTGCGCCAGAACTCACGTCCAGTTTTCTTATCCAGGGCTACGATGAATCCTGGCGGCGGCTCGCCTGCTCTATCGCGACCGAGAGTCATCTGGTCCTGGAAGAGGATGAGCCGGTCTTTGTAGAGCAAGGGAGAGCCTCCCGGTCCGTGGTATAGATTGATCTCCCCCAGGGTGATGTGCCAGACGACCTTGCCGGTGAAATTGACGGCCACGACCCCGGAATTACCGAAGTAGGCGTAGACCAGCTCGCCGTCAGTCGTGGGAGAGGAGGAGGCATAGCTGTTCTTCGGAATCAACCTCTCGGCCGCCGACGCCGACACGGCGGTATCCCAGAGTAACTTTCCGTCAGAGCGCCGGAACGAAAGGACCGAACGACGCGAGCCATCCGGCGCAGCCGTCGTCAGAAAGACTCGATCTGCCCAGACGATTGGCGAAGAGTGGCCGCGCCCCGGCACGGGGACTTTCCAAAGCACGTTCTCAGTTTCAGACCAGCGATCCGGGTAGCCTTTGCCGTCTACGATCCCCTGGACCGACGGGCCGCGCCAGTGAGGCCAGTAATTCATTGCTGCGCCCGTCTGCACAACCATCGCAACAGTTGGCGGCGTGTCCGAGGCGTCGCTGGTTTCCGTCGTGGATGCCGGCAGTAACGAAAGCGACACGATCCCAAATATCAGACCGGCGTATCGGATGGCGCGTTTTCGCGGCTTGAAAAGCAGATGAGAATTCATTGCGACATCCTTTCGTGATTTCAGACCCAGATAGAACCCGCCATCGTTCTTCGATCGGTCTCGCAGACATGCTTGCACCACAACGCTATACCACAACGGCGATTGCGGCGGCAAATCGCGCTCGCTGGCGACGACGCGCTGGGTTTGATTAGGATTGGGACGACCAAAAAAAGTGTCTTGCTGAAATACCACCCACGGGAGTGGGTGGATTGTTCAGTTCCAGCCTACGAAGAGAGCCGCCCGCCCCCTTTGTTTTTGTTCTCTTCTCTCCCCTCGCGGCGCGAGGGGAGAGAAGGAGAGGAAAAACGGGAATCCGGGTGCGCGCCTGTGTAGGCCGTACCTGAACAATCCACCCACTGCCGTGGGTGGTATTCCCCGGGCCTTCACACGGTTTCGGCAGTGGGTGGGATTGCCCAGCCATCCTCTCTTGCCCGCAATCCTCGCGAGTGTATAATCGTCGCAAGCGTCGAGGTCACGCTCGGGTTCAAGCCGATGGTTGGAAAAACCATACTCCACTACCGCATATTGAAAGAGATTGGAAAAGGCGGCATGGGTGTGGTCTACAAGGCGGAAGACACCAAGCTTCACCGCACCGTCGCCATCAAAGCGCTTTCAGCCGAGTTGGTCGGGGACGAAAAAGCTCGTGCGCGTTTCTTGCGCGAGGCTCGCGCCGCATCGGCCATCGATCATCCGAACATCTGCACGGTCTACGAAGTTAACGAAGCCGAAGATGTGCTCTTCTTCGTGATGCAGTACATCGACGGCAAGACGCTCAAGAAGTTCATAGGCGGGCGTCCGCTCCCGCTCGATCAATCGCTCGAGTTCTCGCTCGAGATCGCCGACGCGCTGGCAGAGGCCCATCGCCGCAACGTCATTCACCGCGACATCAAATCCTCGAACATCATGCTCAACGAGCGAAACCAACTGAAGATTCTCGACTTCGGCTTGGCAAAGGTCATCGCGCCCTCGACCGGCACCTCGGGGGATCATCAGACCGCCGATCTGACCGCGCTCGGCACGCCGTTCGGCACCGCAAGTTACATGTCACCCGAGCAGGCGCGCGGCGAGCGGGCGGATGCACGATCGGACATATTCTCGCTTGGCGTCGTGATGTACGAGATGATCGCCGGCCGTCTGCCGTTCAAAGGCAAGACCTCGGTTGACGTGATGCATTGCGTGATGCACAACGATCCGCCTCCGCTTGACGGCGCGCCGCAGCGGCTTCAACAGATCGTTTCGAAGGCGCTCGCAAAGGTCCCTACGGCCCGTTATCAATCCACCGAAGTGCTGCTCGAAGACCTGCGCGGTCTTGTTCGCAGTCACTACGCGCAGAGCGGCGTTGTTCCCGCGGACAAATCCGCTTCGTTTCGCGCGTCGAAGCAGCAGCAAAAGACCGGAGGACTTCTGGGCCGCATCTCGTCGTGGGCCTCGCGTACGTTGACCGGGTCGCAGCCAAAAGAAGAATCAAGCTCCGGCGGGTCATCGGCGACTCCCGACGTCACGCCGTCGATGTGGCAGTCGCGCGACAAGAAGGCGATCGCGATACTTCCGTTCAAGAACCTATCGGGAGCCCCGGAGAATGACTTCTATGGATTCAGTCTCGCCGACAGCGTGATCACCGAACTCGCGCAGCTTCACGATCTGGTTGTGCGCCCTTCGTCTTACGTAGCTCAGTATCAGAACAAGGACGTGGACCCGCGCGCTATCGGAGTCCAATTGGCTGTAGACGCGGTGTTGATCGGAGGATACTTGAAAGCCGGAGATCGATTCCGGCTGACTCCGCAGTTGGTGGACACCGCTTCGGGCGAGATCGTGTGGAGCGAGAAGATCGACGTCGAGTCGAAAGACATCATCACTGTTCAGGACACCATCTCGCGCCAGATCGTCGAAGGGCTCCGCGTGAAGACAAGCACCAAGGAGCAGGAACGGCTGGTCAAGACTCCCACGGAAAGCGCCGAAGCTTACGAGTGTTATCTGAAGGCGCGCACGCTGCTCTACAAGTTCATCACTCAGACGCTCGACGCTGCGGACCTCGAGTCGGCGATCGATTTGTTCACCGAAGCCGTCGAGCAAGACCCGAACTTTGCGCTCGCGCATAGCGGGCTTGGCGTCTGCCAGGTCAACTACGTGCTGAAAGGCATGGGCGGCCTGGAGCATTATCGCAAGGCGAAACAGTGCTTCGATCGCGCGCTCGAGCTGGACAAAAACCTGATCGAGCCGCGCGTGAGGATGATCTACATCGACTTGATCGAGGGGCGATCGGAAGAAGCGCGCCAGCAGATTCGGCGGCTTGTGCGGCGCGCGCCAAATGAGCCTTCGGTCTACTCGGTTGCGGCTTACGTTTATCGAGTGTCGGGGCAGTATGAGCGCGCGCTCGGGGCTTGGGATCGGCTGCTGAAGATTTCGCCGACCGACATCGTGTACGCAAGCTCGAACCGCGCACGCATTTACATCTATCAGCGGGACTACGACAAAGCCGAGGCCGAGCTGGCGACGGGCCTTGCGTTCGAGCCGAATCATCCGCTGCTTCGCACTTACTCGTCGGTTGTTGACTACTATCGTGGGCAGATCGAGAAGGCCACGATGACGATGGAAGACATCCTGGCGAAGAATCCTGATCTGCAATCGCAGAAGATATTCCTGGCTTTCTGCTACCTCGCGCGCGGCGAACGCGATCGCGCATTCGGATTGCTAGACGACCGGGTAATTGATATCGCCCGCGCAGATCAAGACATCGCGTTTCGGCTGGCGACGGTGTACGCGCTCGCCGGCATGAATAATGAAGCGATTGAATGGCTCGAACGATCGATCTCGATGGGGAACGAGAATTATCCGTGGATCTCGGGGAGCCCGAACTGGGAAGCGCTGCGGGACGAACCGCGTTTCAAGGATATTCTTGAAGACCTCAAGGCGAGGTGGGAGAAGCTTTCAGAGCCTGCAGATTAACAGCCGCCTTGACCCACCACGGCGCGTAAGAGTGGTCGCAATTCAACGAACTTCTTGCTCGTATAAAATCAACGGTGAGCGGTTACGCTCTCTTGCGGAATGCCGTAACCGCCGCTCCGATGCCTTGCCACAACGCCGAGCCCAAGCAGAATAGCGCCGCCGCCGCCATCACAAAGAGAAAATAATGGATTGCCAAGATGTATCGGTACTCCGTGTGCAATGCCGATTGGATGCCCAGATAGTAAATAGGAACTGTGAGCAAGATTGAAAGCGCGCGACCACGACCGGCCAGTGCAAGCAAAACAATTCCAGCGATGATAATCGGAAGCATACGCGTCGTTGTAAAAAGTTTCTTCTGAATGCCTCTGATGAGTACTCGAGGGAAACGCGTCCATAGGTACGGTGTTGTTCCAAGCGCAAAGATTTTCGCCTCACCCACACTCAATTCCGGACGCGTAGGTGATGGTCCATTATTGCTTAGAGCTATACGTACTTGCGTTCTATTGCCACTTGCAAAAGTCAGTTGAATAACTGAATTTTGTTCATCTCTCGTATCAGTTCTATCGCTAAGTAATACACCACTCTTCTTCTTTCTTCTTTTTTCTAAAAGCGCGCTTTTCTCCACAATCGAATTTATGTTTGCCGAAGCTAGTGCAATACTTCCGTTGACACTTGTCACCTTGACTGCCATCTGCCCTTTATCGAGCTTTACCGGGATTTCGAGCACGTGATCCGTGGTTTTTTGCACATTGATCACTGCAGAAACAATCTGGTCACCATAGTCTGAGTCATCGCCTTCCAGATGCCATGCGTTATCATCGATTACCACCTTTGCCTGCTGAGGTATGATTTTGCCCCCTCTTATGAAATCACCAGGGGAATTCACCCAGACAGGCTGCATCTCATCCGTAATCCTAAGCGAGCGGCGAGGAGTTGGTTCTGCTGAAATTATTGGGACTACGGCAGTATAAAACGGCCAATCGTTTGCACCCGAGTCATTGTACCGGAGCATAAAACCGGCACGGCGCACCATGATCCCTAAGAACCATATTGGATTTGATCTGACGACTTGAAGTCCTCGAGCGAAGCGGGCACGGTCGCGTTCGATGCCATCAGGCGCTTCAAGGTTACGGGCATACTCGGGGCGGCCATATAGCTCAGCCTCCTGCGTCTGAACATCCCCGTCCAGCTTTGGAAACCCAAATCTGTCCTCACTATCGTAATCGGCGATGCCTTCAATCAAGGTAACTCCTGCCCCAATTGACAATGGAATAAACTGATGGAAGACAATCCAATTGCGAACCGTGATCGGTGCGATCACCAGTACAGTTGTGAGAACTACTACTCCTGCGTGTCCTACTCGCTTGCGATGCCCGAAGAAGAGAATGATAGCAATGCCAATGTACGGCGCCAGCAACAGCACGTTGGACCTCAGCCAACACGACAAGCCGATAAACGCTCCGACCGCTATGAAACTAATGAGCCGAGGTCGTTTGTTTGCCTGAACCAAAAAGTAGATTGCAAGGAGAATAGGCAGCACTGTCAGAGACTCGGGAGAGAGATGAATTGAATAAGATGCGAAGTGAGGCGAGAGCGCAACAAGTATTCCGCTAATAATTGCAACAGTGAGCGGCAATAACTCCGATGCGATAACAAAAACCATCACGGCTGCTAGTGCATCACCGATGATCTGCACAATCGCAATCGCTGAATCCGAGCTGCCGAAGATTGTGAAGATTACTCCCATTAATATGGAGTAACCGGGCGGGTGAATCACCATTGTCGCATCGCCAGACTGTGGCGCGCTATTTGGGAAAAAAGTGCCTCCCCCATCTAGAATTCGCTGCGCCTCGGGCCAGTAGTACACGAATATGCCGTGGTCTTGCCAGTGCAGCAGTCTCACACCGAGAGCGCTGAAGAATAAGATGGCGCAGACTACGAGCCGATCACGATGCGGTCGCGAATGTGTAGTCGAAGCGTTTCCGAAGGTATGATCTTGGGTCACACGCATCGCGAGATGTTGCGATATCCAACTGATCACTCTCTTTAGAAGAGGCGAAGGTGATAGTCTCTCTACCATAGATGCTCAAGACGATACATTAGCGGCCATGTGCGCGAGCTTCTCATCTTCAATACCGCGCGTCAAAACTACCAGCACGTACGGCTTTCGGCCCCGAGGGTACACAATCGCAGCGTCGTGGTTGATCCTGGTTATCGAACCTGTCTTGTGTGAGACTCGCGCGTTTCGCGGTACTCCTACGGGGATGCCTTCGTTGAACTTCTGATCGAGCATGATCTTGATCATCTCATCCGAAGCCTTGCCTGAGACCGCGCGGCGTTCAGCTATCTGGCGCAGGATGATCATCAGATCGCGCGCCGTAGTCGTGTTGTTCAAGCCTTGCTGGAACGCTTTGCTATCTTCAACACCTCCGAGCATGCGCACATTGTGATCGGTTTATCGTGGGCGACTAAGATTTATCTCTTCGGCTCACTCGAATCTAAACGAAGTAATCGGTACAGCGGTAAGAGATATGGGTACTTGATTCTCCCGTACAGGCTCAATATGCGCCAACCCAGAGTACTGGTTATCCTCTTGAGCTCAGTCTCTTTTGCCGCCGACATCCGCGACAGCGTCTCTATGGAGTGTTGATCATCGGCAGACCGAGCGGACAGTGCTTGTAGGGATTGCCGATGGTCGGCTAACTGCCCCGACAGTTCTTGTAGGGATTGCCGATGGTCGGCTAACCGCCCCGACAGTTCTTGTACTGCTTGTTCCTTCTCCGCGAACTCAGCCAAAAGCAGGCATATTCTGGCCTCCTTCTCTAAAACGCGTTCCGTCAGCGTCTGAACCACATACATTGGAGCAACCTGATCCTCGCGCAATTTGTAACCGCCCTCTCTACGATCCATCATCGAAGGCCTGTCTTCCAATTCGGACCCGCTAATTTCAAGGTTCTGAAGAAGCGCAAGCCAATCCTGTTTCTCTTCTGTGCTGTCCCGGATTACCGAACGCTGCTCGTCGGTTGGCACCGGCATTTGTAAGGCTTCGCCTGCCATTCGAATCAACTCGTCAACGCTGGAGCATCGTATCCCAAAATCAATATGATGGTTTTCATCCAAATCAGATTCCAGACCTACAACGACACACCCGGCAACAAGCGCCTCCTTGGGAGGTCGTGGTGAACCTTCCTGGTCAGCCCCACGCCATACAAAGACTTTGGCATTTCTTAAAGCTTCAGCGACTGCAGCCTCTGAAAAATCGACGATCTCCATCACCTTATCGCCGTATTCGTCGCGAAGAAGGCGCGCTGTTTCGGGATGTTTATGGGGCCTGCTCATAACACAAATGATGTCTTGTTTTGGACGCCTGTCATATTCAAAAATAGACCGATCAATACCCGGTAGAATGAGAGTAGCCGGCATTTCTGGTTGCTGTTCTTTTAGCCAGTTCAGGATGCCATACGATCTGCAAACAGTTAGATCTGCATGAGGCTCAATGTGGCGGTGCCCTAGAGCGAAACAAATGTGATATTTCACTCCACTAACATGTGGCTGATAAACCTCCGGGTAAATCAGAACGTCGGGAGAATAAGAATAATCGTAAAGCTCGCAGTGGTGAGTAAACCACGAAGCTAGTGTTGGTTCATCGAACGGCGTGATACTGCTGCGTCCAAGTTCACTTAGCCACGCACAGACAGAATAGAGCGATTTCACTCCTCCAGCGATGGCAGGGGGAGCGAACACAATCGAATCAATATTTCGCTTCACGCTCATAGAATCGCTCTAATCTTCCCAGCAACGCCGATGGACTTGATCTACTTGAGTCCGTAAACGACACCATCGCCCAGTCGAACCATTATAGGGATCTTGTATACACTCTCCAGTTCCGCTTTGGACGGCAGATACCAACGCCACGTTATGTAATCCAGATATACAACCAGAGCTCCATTCTCCGTCAAATCGTTGCACATCACATTCATGTCATGGCCGAAATCGGCGAAATCCCTCCCACTACCCGGATCAACCCTGGCGGGGATAGGCAAAACAGTCCTTCTTGTCAAAAAATAAACGGCATCTGTGCCGTTAGAGTATATGATCTTACCCTCTGGCAAAGATCTAAGGTACCTCATGCTTTCCGAACCCATCCAGGCTCGGCTTGTATATCCACTTCCATCATCATGGCGAGACAACGCAAAAGGGACGGCGTGGACGGCGTTTAGCAATATTAGCGCAAATGACAGAGCACAAAATCCGTACCAAACGGCCTTGATCCTCATAAGATCGCTTACTTTATGCGCAACCGAAACCACCAGGATGATCCCAAACACACAAACCGGTGAGAGAATCCTGGTATCAAAGGGGGTACGGGCGTCGATCAAAGATATCGAAAAGAATAAGAGCAACCAGTATGTGATTACATACGCGGCCGCGAATATCTGCGCCGCTAAGTTCGGATCAGCCTTCTGCCCACGCGAAAGGCTTTGTCTTAGTGCAAGTACCATCCCTGAGAGCACCAAACCACCGAACAAAAATAACAAAACTGTTTTAAGATAGAAATTGCCCGGCAGGGGGACCGCGAACGCCAGCATCGAATAAATGAGGTCTTTGATATGAGACATACCTATCGGGTGAAGTGCGATAGAGCGGCTGGTTGAAGAACGGGCAACCACAATATCGCGAACAAGCCAAACGGCCAATGGCAACATTCCTGTGACCAGCAAGATCAGGCAATCCTTGATTCGATCTCTGCGCCTTTTATCCTCGAGAAGAAGAACGGTCAATAGCATCGGCGGGAGGAGTGCTATGCCAACATAGCGAGTCGTCATTGCCAAACCTGCCGACAGTGCGGAACCAATCAAGAATGAACTATTCGGTTTCTCAATATGTAGCGCGAGCAAAAGAAAAGCAGCCAGGGCGAAGAGAATGAAGGGCGGCTCAGACCACGCCATCGTATGTATCTCGAGCATAGCCGGAGACGTTAGAAAGAGTAAAATGGAGCAAAGGCTAGCCGGAACAGACCTGGTTGTGGCCACATAGACACTCATCCCAAGAAGAAGGACGTTAATTGCAAAGAGAAGAGAGTGCAGCCACCTCAAACTATTCAGTTGATCAGTGCCAAATAGACTGCTCAATGCAAGTAGCATTGGATACGTGGGTGGGACAACGGTTAGCGGCTTACCGCTCGTTGATCGAGGAAACGAGTGAGGCGCCAACGAGTTTACGCCCTGGCCGGCTGTTATGCTATTGGCAGCACTGATATAGATCACCGAATCGGGACTTACACCGATTCCGGATGACATAGACCACAGACCGACGCCCGCAGCCAAGATGGGTGCGGATATGAGGAGTAATATCAGTGAAGGACTGATTGTTGGATTGACCCTGATTCCATTGAGTTCACAACTGATCATGGCCTTAATAAAGCGACGCGGAGAGCATTTCTTCCTGGCCGTCTTTGATAGCGCTCGGGATCTTACAAGAACTTTCTTCCTAAACTCTTCCCTGGGCCGGTGGTGGCATCCTCATAGACAACCCGCGAAATGTCAGCGATCAACTTGTGCGCGAGTTTCTCATCTTCAATCCCGCGCGTTAGAACCACCAGCACGTAAGGCTTTCGGCCCCGAGGGTACACAATCGCCGCGTCGTGATTGATCCTGGTTATCGAACCTGTCTTGTGGGAGACTCGCGCGTTTCGCGGTAAACCTGCCGGGATGCCTTCGTTGAACTTCTGATCGAGCATGATCTTGACCATTGCATCGGAAGCTTTCGCTGAGACCGCTCGCCGGTCAGCTATCCGGCGCAGGATGATCATCAGATCGCGCGCCGTAGTCGTGTTGTTCAAGCCTTGCTGAAACGCTTTGCCGTCTTCCACGCCTCTCAGCACGCGAATTTGTTCCGCGCCAATCGTGTGCATCAAATCCATCACTCGCTCAGGCGCGACTCGCTCGATCAAGATGTTCGTCGCTAGGTTGCTGCTCACGGTGATCATCAAGCGAATGAGCTCGCGGATCGTCTCGGTCTGACCGGCCCTGGTGTAAAGCGACAGCTCGGAATCGCTGTCGGGCGTTAGCGAATAGTGACTGCCGCCGGCGATGCTCGCGAAGTCGTTCTTGATCGGGATGCGCTGATTGAGTGAGAGCTTGCCGGCAGCCGCTTGACGAAAGATTTCCATCATCACCGGCACCTTCATCGTGCTCGCCGCGTGAAAGCTGACGTCCGGGTTGATCAACAACTCTTTGCCAGTAGCCAGATCATAGTAAGCGACCGCGACCGTTTCAGCGCCACTTGCACGGACCAGTTCGTCGATCTTCCCTGGTAGCGCAGGCATCCCTGCCTGCTGCCTGGCGTCGAGCGGGAAGAGGCAGGCAGGGATGCCTGCGCTCCCGGGAAATGCGCTCCCAGGTAAACTCACCAGAATTCCGATCAACAACAGATAAATGATAAGGCGAGAACTCGAAAAGAAAAGTTGGTCAGACGAGAGATGAATTCGCATCGTTCACGAGCTCTTAACCGCGCGGGCCATCAACCCAAGCCCGGCGGCAAACATCGTGAGCATCAGGATGACGTTGAAGAGACTGGTTTGGCGGAAGTAGATCGTCAGGTTTGCGAGGATGCCTACGAAAATGATCACCGCTCCGCCGCCAGCCAGCACCCAGCCGGCTATCGACTTGCCGTCGAAGAACAAGAGCCCAATTCCTATCACCAGCGGAATGAGCGTGAGTCCAAAGGTGTTCGTACCCCACCAATTCCAGTAGGCGCTGGCGACTTGCACCTGATTCATTATCAAGTAGCCGCCGGCGATCGCCAGCGCGAGCCCGAAGATAAACATCCCGGCTCCGCCCGGGGTTCCACCAGGACCTTGAAATTTTCGCGAGGCATTGTGTTGTTCGGGTTCCTTCTCGGCAGCCACGGAGCGAAGCGTATCATCGGGAGTACTGAGCGTCAACGAGGGGGGACAGGCAACTTGATGGGGCTGAATGCCAATTGTAGGTTCGCGCAAAGACGCCAAGATATTTTCCATTTGTCATTTGCCATTTATCATTTGTCATTTGCCGGAGGCGCTTTCAACTACTGCCCAATCAATATCGAGTGCGTTCCGGCAATGACAAATGATAAATGGCAAATGACAAATGGAAAATATCTTGGCGTCTTTGCGCGAACCTACCCTTTCTCCTGCTAGAGTATTGCGGGTCCACACGCCTCATGGATGCCGCAAGGTGAGATCCCCCGATACCGACGACATCTTCAAGCGCCTTGATCCCTCGCCAAGCTTCGCGCGAGCCGAGTTGCGCGAGCCGTATCGCTCCGACTTAACCTCAATCGCGAAGTCAGTCTTGATCGAACCGCTGAAGCTCGACATATCGACATCAGCGTCAAGGCTGCCGGGAAGCATCACGCTTACGTCGCCGCTCACCGTGTTGAATTTCATGTCGTCGGAGCCGTCAAGCCGATTGATCTCGACCTGCACATCGCCGCTTACCGCCGACGCGCTGACAGACCCGGATACGTCGGTGATATGAACGTCGCCGCTGACCGCCGAGGCGTTCAACCGGCCGGTTACTCCGGTCACTCGAACATCGCCGCTGACGGACGCGATGTGATCGAAGTCGTACTTCACCGAACGCGGCACCTGAACTTCGAAGCGAATGCTCGCGTCGCAGTTGCAGTTCTTGGGATAACGCACTCCGACGTCTACATTGGCCGTGCCGCTGCGGTCTTCGATCTCAATCTGGTCACGGTCGCGGCCTTTCTTCGTACCGGTCACCAAGATTGAATCACCATCGTAGCCGGTTACTATTACGTCGCCTGATACGTTGCCGATTCGGATCTGGCCGCCCGCGCCGATCCGGTAGGTTTTCTGAAAGTCCTGAGCGGAAGCGGTAGCAGCCAGGGCAAATGCCGCCACCGCGGTCGCAATCGAAAATCGAATTAGTTTTCTGTTCATTGTGGTAGAACTCCTCCCGAAACATTTTCACTACTGCTACGCCGAGTGAGTGGCAGGATAGTTCGAAAGGTTGCAGAGGATTCGACGGTCAGTTATGTGCGGGGCACAGGCGCGAAGGGCGTCGAGGTTGACTCGCGCTGGACGGGGTAACACAATGGTCCTTCGGCTGACCTACGGAGAAGGTTGAATGGTTAAGACCGCGATCATCGTGCTTTTTCTGTTAGCGCTCGCCGCTTGTGGCACAGCGCCGGCACCGACGCGCTCCAACGCACAACCGTTCTCCATCATCTCGGAGCAAGCCGATCCAGCCGCTGGCAGCCTGACGCTTGTCATCAAAGTATCCGGCCCGGCTACGCAACCGAACGTGAAGTCGATAGTTGAATCCATCATCGCCGACCGCAAAGGCGAGTACCGGCACATACTCGTGAAGTCATATACCGAGGGCATGTCCGCGAGCGATGCTCCGTTTGCGATCTCGAGGCTTGAAGACGGCGCCGTAACGCATCGCTTCAACTCGCTGGCTGAAACTCAGAAGATACCAACTCATTGAAGCCATGACTTGCAGCGCGGCTACGCCAAAACTAACCGAAGAAGAAATCGAAGAGCGGCTGAGGTGTCTCGGCGGGTGGTCGCGCGCCGAGAACTGGATCGAGAAGAAGTACGAGTTCAAGAACTTCCTTCGCGCGATGTCGTTCGTGAATGCGATTGCCTATGTCGCCGAGTCGATGAACCATCATCCGGACATCATCGTTCGGTACAACGAAGTGACCTTGAGAAACTGGACCCATGCGGCCGGGGGCGTCACCGAATACGACTTTGCGCTGGCTGAGAAGATTGACGCGATAATTGAAACCGGAGGAGGTTCGTAGTTCGGCCTTCAGGCGGAAGTTCGGAATGACTCACCTGAGACCGGCTCGCCCGTAAACCTACGAACTTCCGCCTGAAGGCCGAACTACGAACTCTCGCAAGGGGGAGACGATGGGACTAATATCCGACGCGGACCGCGAGACCATACGGACACACTTTGACGAAAGCCTCACCGGCGACGTCGAGATAGTGATGTTCACCGAGCGCGAATCGCCGATCATCATTCCGGGCAAGCAGCCTTGCGAAATGTGCGCTCAGACTGAGGAGCTTCTCGAAGAAGTCGCATCGCTTTCAGAAAAGCTGACGCTGACCGTGCACGAAATCTCCAGCGCAAAAGAGCAAGCCTTCGCGCTGGGGATCAATCGCGTGCCGGCGTTTGTCTTCGAGGGGGCGGCGCGCGGCGGGGTCCGGTTCTTCGGTATACCATCGGGTTATGAGTTCTCTGCTTTGATCGCAGATCTGGTCGATGTTTCCACCGGCGCGACCGATCTCTCGGATGAGACGCGAGAGTACCTGAGCGCGCTAACCGAGGACGTGAACATCAAGGTCTTCACGACGCCCACCTGACCGTATTGCCCGGCAGCGGCCAGGTTGGCCCATCAGATGGCGGTCGAAAGCGAACACGTGACGGCTGATGTTATCGAAGCGATGGAGTTTCCGGACCTGTCTCGCCGCTACGGTGTGAGAGGCGTGCCCAAGATTGTGATCAATGAAACAACCGAGTTCGTCGGCGCGTTGCCCGAGGCCGAGTATCTGGCCCACGTCCGTGCAGCGGTGGAAGGAAACGGAAAAAATAGTCCGTAGTCAGTAGTCCGTGGTCCGTAGCTACGGACTACTGACTACTGACTACGGACTCTGCGCAAGCAAGGTTGAACTCTCGGCATTCATCAACTATCGTGATGGCCTCTCATTCATAACCCAGAAAGGAACCGTTATGCATTTCGAATACACAGACAAAGTCAAAGCGCTTCAGAAGAAGCTTCTCGCATTCATGGACGGGTACGTTTATCCAAACGAGAAGGTCTTCTATCAACAAATCAATGAAGGCGACAGATGGCAGCCGACTGCAATCATAGAGGAACTCAAGCCGAAGGCCCGCGCCGCGGGTCTTTGGAATCTGTTTCTTCCTGAGAACCCTTTTGGCGAAGGCCTGTCAAACCTCGAATACGCTCCGCTGTGCGAGATCATGGGGCGCTCGACCATGGCCCCCGAAGTGTTCAACTGCTCGGCGCCAGACACGGGCAACATGGAAGTGCTCGCTCGATACGGCAGCGACGATCAAAAAGAGCGGTGGCTGAAGCCTCTGCTCAACGGCGAGATTCGTTCGTGCTTCGCGATGACCGAGCCGGCGGTCGCCTCATCGGACGCGACCAACATTCAAGCGAGCATCATTCGGGACGGAGATCACTACGTCATCAACGGACTCAAGTGGTGGAGCTCAGGCGCGGGCGATCCGCGCTGCAAGATCGCGATCTTCATGGGCAAGACCGATCCCACGGCGCCGCTTCACAAACAACAGTCGATGATACTTGTGCCGATGGACGCGCCGGGGGTGAAGATCGAGCGGATGCTCACCGTGTTCGGCTACGATCACGCGCCACACGGTCACGGAGAAGTTTCGTATGAAAACGTCCGCGTTCCCGCGTCGAACATCCTGTTGGGCGAAGGGCGTGGATTCGAGATCGCTCAAGGGCGGCTGGGGCCGGGCCGCATACACCATTGCATGCGGCTGGTAGGGCTGGCGGAGCGCGCGCTTGAAACGATGTGCAAGCGAGTCCGCTCGCGCGTGGCGTTCGGAAAGCCGATCGCGGCGCAGGGAACGATTCGCGCCGAGATTGCTAACTCGCGCATGGAAATCGAGCAGTCGCGGCTGTTGACTCTGAAGGCGGCCTATATGATGGACACCGTCGGCAACAAAGCCGCGCGCGCCGAGATCGCGATGATCAAAGTCATCGCCCCGAGCATGGCTTTGGGAGTGATCGACCGCGCCATCCAAGCCTGCGGCGGCGGCGGCGTATGCCAGGACTTCGAGCTTGCGGCGGCGTGGGCGGGCGCTCGCACGTTGCGACTCGCGGACGGACCGGATGAGGTTCACCGTGAGGCGATCGCGAAGCTCGAGTTGAAGAAGTACGAATAGACCACGGATAGAACGGATCGGACGGATAATCACAGATCAGATCCGTGCCGATCCGCCGAATCCGTTTTGTCCGCGGTCTAATCCTCAGCCACTATAGGGGACGATGAAACTCAAAGACAAAGTCGCAGTCGTGACCGGTGGAGCTAACGGGATCGGGCGAGCGCTATGCGAACGCTTTGCCGCGGAAGGAGCGCGAGCCGTAGTTATCGCGGACCTCGACGCCGAGCGCGCAGAAGCGCTCGCGAAAGAGATCGGCGGACTGGCGATCAAGACCAACGTCGCCGTCGAAGCTGACATCGTCAATCTTGTAGCTCGTTCGATTGAAGCTTACGGCGCGATCGACCTGTTCTGCTCAAACGCCGGCATCGGCACCCCCGGAGGTATCGATGAACCCAACGAGATCTGGCAGCGCATCTGGGAAGTGAACGTGATGGCTCACATCTACGCTGCGCGTCACGTCTTGCCGAGCATGCTTGCCCGAGGCGAAGGTTACATCCTGGCAACAGCGTCGGCGGCAGGATTGCTGGCGCAGATCGGGTCGGCTCCTTACTCGGTGAGCAAGCACGCGGCGGTCGCGTTTGCTGAGTGGCTGTCGATCACTCACGGCGACGCGGGCATAAGAGTGTCGTGTCTCTGTCCGCAAGGCGTTAACACAGATTTGCTGAGAAGTTCGGCGGGTGGGCCGGGCGAGTTTCTGCGGGCCAATGCTCTTGAGCCTTCGGATGTCGCCGACGCCGTTGTGAAGGCGTTAGACGAAGAGCGGTTCCTGGTCTTGCCGCACCCCGAGGTAGCAGAATACTTCAGCCGCAAAGCCACCGATTACGATCGATGGCTTCGCGGCATGAGAAGGCTTCAAGCCAGCTTCACGGCTTCATAAGGAAGCGTTACTTCTTCGCGAAAACGAGTTTCGCGTCTTGAGCGCCTTGCGGGCTGTCCGAGACGCGATGGACCTTCAGCGTCTTTCCGCCGTCGGCAAGCTCCCAGTGCTCGGTGGTGGTGACTTTGAAATCGTTCCCCTGGAAGTTCCCAGTCTGCACTCGCGACAGCTCGAGGATCTTGCCGTCGCCCTGCCACTTGGCTTTCAGCGTAGCCTTACCGGGCATCCGGCCAGTCACATCCACGGTGGTTTCGCTGCCATCCAGGTTGTAGCTTCGCTTCTGTGGAGGCATCGGCTGCTCGCCACCGCTGAAACTGGACTCGACTGTGAACGTCTTAGCGTCCTGCGTCACTGCCCAGGTCTGGTCCAGGCTGGCCGTTCGTCCTTGCAATCCCTCGCTCTTGGCCTTATCGAGCGCCCAGGTGCCAGTGAAATCTGTCGGCGGAGCTGCGCTCACTGACAAGAAGCCGACCATCAAAACAGAAAATAGGCTTAGCAATACTAGAGATCTCTTCATAATCAACTCTCTCCTTAGGTGTACTGAGAATCCTTCGCGGAGACTTACAACTGAATGCTGATAGAACCTGATAAGATTTCCGCTGCTGGCCAAAACGCCCGCGAGCGACGTTTGGTTACAGCGAATTGATCGTACGGGATCAGGTTCCGCTTGTTTGTAGCTCTGAGAGAGTCATTCGATGAGGGGCGAACACAATTCTCTTGAAAGCAAAGCCCATCCGCCTATGATAGGTTACAGTTCGCAAAAGGAGTCGTCTTGTGTCGGAAGAACGGATTGTGAAGCTGTTGGAAGAGATTAGAGACCTGCAGAACCATCAGCTACAGTTGTCACAAGAGAACAATCAAAGATACAAAGAGGCAGTCACGGCCTCCGCGAAGTACGGTCGGCGCCAAAGAGCAGCCCAGATAGTCTTTTTGATTGTAATGGTGTTGGTTTTTGTACTCCTGATATATGCCGAGTGGTTTTTGGATGGAATTCCCAAGCCTTCCTGGGTGAAATAGATTCAAAGCGTCGCCTAGCCCACGACGACGCTAAGACCGCTTCCACGCCAGCATCATCCCGTCGCGCACGGTCAGGCAGACATTCTCGACTCGCGGGTCCGCTTGCACAAGCTTGTCGAACGCTACAATCGCATGGTCGTCGACGCTCTCGGGACTAAGCACGCGGCCGCTCCACAAGACGTTATCGGCTACGATCAGCCCGCCCGGCCTTACCAACGGAAGACACGCTTCGTAGTAGTTTGAGTAGTTGCTCTTGTCAGCATCGATGAAGACCAGGTCGATTGGACCCGTCAGCGTCTTTATCGTCTCGAGCGCAGGACCCATTCGAATCTCGATCTTGTGACCGTCAGGGCTCTCATCGAAGTAGCGCCGCGCGATGGCTTCAGCCTTCGGATCGACGTCGCAGGTGATCAAATGTCCGTCATCGGGAAGCCCTTCGGCCATCATCAGTGCGCTGTAGCCGGTGAACATCCCGATCTCAAGAATTCGCCGCGCGCCAGTCAAGCGCACAAGCATTTTAAGGAAGCGGCCTTCGATACGGCCAACCTGCATCTGCGGACAGTTCATGTCGCGATAAGTTTCTTCGCGCAAACGAACGTACAAATCAGATTCAGGTTTGGTGTGATCGTGAGCAAATTGCTCGACGGCGTCGTCTATGAAACTAACCACGGTATTCTCTCCGGTGAGTACTT